>NZ_JAPDNT010000041.1 GCF_025989185.1 Limobrevibacterium gyesilva | reverse complement strand
CTCGGCGCGGTCCAGCACGGCGGTGGCGGCGGCGATGCGGCGCGGCCCGCCGGGGGCGGCCGCCCAGCCGTCATCGATCACCAGCAGAACCGGCCCGCCGCCCGGCAGCCGGCCGCCGGCATCCAGCACCGGACGCGCGAGGCCCAGGATCACCAGCGCCGCCGCCAGGATGCGCAGCGCCAGCAGCCACCAGGGCGTGCGCGCCGGGGTTTCCGCGGTGGCGGTCAGGCCCAGCAGCAGGCGGATCGCCGGGAAGATCTCGCGCCGCGGCGCCGGCGGCGTCACCCGCAGCAGCCACCACAGCAGCGGCAGGCTGGCGAGCGCGAACAGCACCCAGGGCGAGGCGAAAACGATGGGCCATCCGAAGATCATCGGCGCCCCGGCTCCGGCGCCAGGGCGGTGTACAGCCCCAGCAACGCGGCTTCCGGCGGGTGGTCGGTGTGATGGACGGAGAAGCCCCAGCCGGCGGCCGAACAGATCGCCGCCAACCCCTCCTGCTGGGCGGCCAGCCGCTTCACGTAGGCCTCGCGCACGCCCTCGACGCGCGGGATCAGGGTGTGCTGCTCGCGCTCAAGCCCTTCGAAGCGCACCCGGCCTTCATAGGGCAGCAATGCCTCGGCGGGGTCCAGCACCTGCAGCATGTGGCCGGTGACCGGGATTGCGGCCATGCGGCCGACCACGGCCTGCACCTGCTCCAGCGGCGCCAGCAGGTCGCCGATCAGCACGGCGCGGGAGTGCCGCGGCAGCACCGTGTCCGGCGGCAGGCCCGCCGCACCCGGCGCCGCGTCGTCGCGCAGGTGCTGCACCTGTTCAGCGAGCCGGTCGAGCCCGGTGACGGCACGGGCCTCGGCGCCGATCAGCCGCACCCGCTCGCCGCCGCGCAGCAGCAGCGAGGCCAGCGCCAGCAGCAGCAGTTCGGCGCGCTCGATCTTGGATGTGGCGGCGGCCTTCGAGCGCCAGCGCATGCTGGGCGAGCCGTCGCGCCACAGGCAGACGGTCTGCGCCGCTTCCCATTCGGTCTCGCGCACATAGGCGCGGTCGGAGCGGGCGGACTGGCGCCAGTCGATGCGCCCGGCGGCGTCGCCGGGCAGGAACGGGCGGAACTGCCAGAAGCTGTCGCCCTGGCCGACGCGCCGGCGGCCATGCACGCCCTGCGCGACGGTCGCCGCCACCCGCTGTGCGGCCACCAGCAGCGGCGGCAGCCGCGCGCCGAGGGCTTCCGCCCGCCGCGCGGAGACCGCGCTGTCCCCGGACCGGGAGGGGAGGATCACTGTCGTGCCTCTGGCGCGCGGGTCATCGTCGCGCCTCCGGTGCGCGGATCATCCCAGGCGCTCCACCAGCCGGCCGATGATGTCTGCCAGCGCCACGCCGTCGGCGCGGGCGGAGAAATTCAGCGCCATGCGGTGGCGCAGCACCGGCGGGGCCAGGGCCACGACGTCGTCGATGCTGGGGGCGAGGCGGCCGTCCAGCAGCGCGCGGGCGCGGCTGGCCAGCATCAGCGCCTGGGCGGCGCGCGGGCCGGGGCCCCAGGCGACATGCTTGCGCACCGCCTCGTCGTCGCTGGACTCCGGCCGGCCGCCGCGCACCAGGTTCAGGATGGCGTCCACCACGCTTTCGCCCACCGGCACGCGGCGGATCAGCGCCTGCCCGGCCATCAGCTCCTCGGCGGTCAGCGCCTGCACCGGCTTGGCCTCGGCGGCGCCCGTGGTGGCGATCAGCATGGCGCGCTCGGCGGCGAGGTCGGGGTAGCCGACCTGGACTTCCAGCAGGAAGCGGTCGAGCTGCGCCTCCGGCAGCGGATAGGTGCCTTCCTGCTCGATCGGGTTCTGGGTGGCGAGCACGTGGAACGGGCGCGGCAGCGGGTGCTCCACGCCGCCCACGGCGACGCGGCCTTCCTGCATCGCCTGCAACAGGGCGGACTGGGTGCGCGGGCTGGCGCGGTTGATCTCGTCGGCCATCAGCAACTGGCAGAACACCGGGCCGGGCACGAAGCGGAAGCTGCGCCGCCCGTCCGGCGCCTCGTCCAGCACCTCGCTGCCCAGGATGTCCGCCGGCATCAGGTCCGGGGTGAACTGCACGCGCTTGGAGCCGAGGCCGAGCACGGTGGCCAACGTCTCCACCAGGCGGCTCTTGCCCAGGCCGGGCACGCCCACCAGCAGCACGTGCCCGCCGGACAGCAGGGTGATCAAGGTCTGGTCCACCACCTCCTGCTGGCCGTAGATGGCGCGGCCGATCTGCGCGCGCACGGCGGCGATGCGGGCGCCGAGAAGTTCGACCTCGGCGAGGATATCGCCGGAAGGGGGAGGGGTCAGAGGGGTCGCACTGGCCGACATCATCTGGGTCCTTCGCGCGCGGCGCTGATCAAATGGGGACTGGCGAACACTGTGCCACTTTCACTCTCGGGGGGATGCTACCTATATCGGCAAACGCGGCGTAAGGCTGTTACAGGAAATGGTTCGGCGCGGGACGGCGACCAGTCGCAGGCGGAGCGGGGAAACGCGGGATTGAACGACGCGATACGTGGCACGAGCGAGGCGATGGGCGGCGGGGCGGCAACCGGCGGCCAGGTGACGCCCGGCGTGAAATCCGCCCCGGTGGGCGGTCGGCCGCCGCGCGTTCCGTTCGAATGTGGCGATCTGCCATTCCTGATCAAGCGTGACGGCACCTGGATGTATCGCGGCAGCCCGATCGGCCGGAAGGAATTGGTGTGCCTGTTCGCCTCGGTGCTGCAGCGCGAGGCGGACGGCAGCTTCTGGCTGCAGACCCCGGCCGAGCGCGGCCGCATCGAGGTCGAGGACGCGCCCTTCGTCGCGGTGGAGCTGGATTGGACCGGGGTCGGGCGGCAGCAGACGCTGACCCTGCGCACCAACGTGGACCAGCTGGTGACCGCCGGAGCCGAGCATCCGATCCGCATCGCGCACGATCTGTTGACCTGCGAGCCCACGCCCTACCTGCATGTGCGCCCCGGCCGCGGCCGGCTGCCGATCGAGGCCCGGATCGGCCGCGCCGTGTACTATGAGCTGGTGGCCCTGGCCGAGCCGCATGTCGTGCACGGGCGGCGGATGCTGGGCGTATGGAGCTGCAACTGCTTCTTTCCGCTGGGCGAACTGCCGCCGGGCGAGGATGGCTGCGGATGCACGGAGTGATCGTGGCCGGAGCGACCCCGAGTGGCGCAGACCGCGAAAGGTCTGCCTAGATCGTGGATGCCGCCGAACTGCGGGTGCGGCTGGCCGCGCCCTACGACCTGCCAACCCCCGCGCGCACCACGATCGAGGTGAAGGACCCGCCGGCGATCGGCGCCGCTTCCGGGTCGGACGACGCGATGGACCTCGTCAGCGGCGCGCTGGTGCCGGCCGCGGTGCTGGTGCCGTTCCTGCTGGGGGCCGAGCCCGGGGTGTTGCTGACCCGGCGCACGGCGCATCTGACCAAGCACGCCGGCCAGGTAAGCTTCCCCGGCGGGCGCATCGACCCCGGCGATGCCAGCGCCGAAGCCGCGGCACTGCGCGAGGCCCGCGAGGAGATCGCGCTCGATCCCGCGCAGGTGGAGCTGGCCGGCCGGCTGGGCGACTACGTCACCGGCACCGGCTATCGCATCACCCCGGTGCTGGGCCTGCTGCCGGAGGGGTGGGACCTCGCGCAGCTGCATCTGGCGCCGTCGCCGGATGAGGTGGCCGAGGTGTTCGCGCTGCCGCTGTCGGTGCTGCTGGATCCCCGGGCGCCGCAGCGCCGGCGCGCGCATTATCGTGGCCGCTGGCGGGAATTCTGGGTCTGGCCGCATCCGGAGCATTATATCTGGGGCGCAACGGCCGCCATCCTGGTGCATCTGGCCGCCCGCCTGCGGGAGCCCTGATGCTGCGCTTTACCGAGCTTGGCCTGTTCCTGGTGCCCTTCGCGCTGTTCGTGACGTGGCGGATCATGGGCCCGCGCACGCCGCCCAGGCTGGTCTGGGCCGCCGCGGTCGCGGTGCTGGTGATGGCGGCCGGCACGATGTGGTACGGCCTGAACCGCCGGATCGACCGCAGCGAGGCCTACGAGCCCGCGCATCTGGAGGATGGCCGGATCGTGCCGGGCCACGGTGTGCCGAAGGTGCCGCATGACCCGCCCCGCTGACATGGCCGAGGCGCCGGCGCTGCGGATTGCGCCGCCCGATTTCGTGGCCGACCCCGCCGTGCACGCGGTGCTGGCGGCGCTGCCGCGGGCGCGGCTGGTGGGCGGCTGCGTGCGCGACGCGCTGGCCGGGCGCGCGGTCGCCGACATCGACCTCGCCACCCCCGACCCGCCCGACGCAGTGACGCGCGCGCTGACCGGGGCCGGGCTGCGCGCCGTGCCGACCGGGCTGGACCACGGCACCGTCACCGCCGTCTCCGGGCATCGCGGCTTCGAGGTGACGACGCTGCGCCGCGACGTCGCGACCGACGGCCGGCACGCCGTGGTGGCCTACACCGATGACTGGCGCGAGGACGCGGCGCGGCGGGACTTCACCATCAATGCGCTGTCGATGACGGCGGACGGGGCGGTGTACGACTATTTCGGCGGCATCGCCGACCTGCGCGCGGGCCGGGTGCGCTTCGTCGGCGACGCCGCGACCCGGATCGCCGAGGACTATCTGCGCATCCTCCGCTTCTTCCGCTTCCATGCGCGCTTCGGCACCGGCGCGCCGGACCCGCAGGCGCTGGCGGCGATCGATGGCGCCGTGCCCGGCCTCGCCCGGCTCAGCGCCGAGCGGGTATGGAGCGAACTGAAGCGCATCCTGGCCGCACCCGATCCGGTGGCGTCGGTCGCGCTGATGCGGCGCCTGGGCGTGCTGGATGCCGCGCTGCCGGAAGGGGCCGACCCCGAGCGCCTCGCCCGGCTGGTGGCGACCGGGGCGCCGGATGACCCGCTGCTGCGGCTGGCCGCCTTGCTGTCGGGCGATGCGCTGGCCGTGGCCGAGCGGCTGCGCCTGTCCTCGGCCGAGCGCGACCGGCTGGTGGCGCTGCGCGCCGGCCCTGCTCCCGCGCCCGATGCCGACGACGCCACGCTGCGGCGGATGCTGGCCGACACCTCGAAGCCGGTGCTGACCGGCCGCGTGTGGCTGGACGGCGGCGATGCCGGGCTGCTGGCGCGGCTGGCGGACATGAAGGTGCCGGTGTTCCCGCTGCGCGGCCGCGACCTGGTGGCCGCCGGCGTGCCCGCAGGCGCGGCCATGGGCGCGATGCTGCGCGCCCTGCGGGCCTGGTGGATGGAGGGCGGCTGCACCGCCGACGCCGCTGCCTGCCGCGCGGAACTGCAGCGGCGGCTGCAGGCGTAGGCCGTTCGCTAACCCTCCAGCGCCGCCAGCACCGGCGCCACGGGGATGGCCGCCATCTCCGGCGCTCCCCAGTCCTGTGCCCGCAGGATGGTGAGGCTGGACGCCCAGGGGGCGAACTTGGCCGGGTCGGTGGGGCCGAACAGGGAGACCATGCGCACGCCGGAGGCCGCCAGCATATGGCCGCCGCCGCAATCGCCGGCGACGGCGGCGGCGCAGCGGCCGGCCAGCGCGATGGTCAGGTCGGGACCGGCGGCTTGGCCGAGCGCGGCGGCCTGCTGCAGCGGAAACCGGGCGCCGGGCAGGGTGGCGGCGAGGGGGGCGTGGGTGTCCTGTTCGTCGGGCCCCAGGATCATCACCGGCACCTGGCCGCGGGCGATGAGGGCGCGGGCGAGCTCCACATGCCGGTCGAGCGGCCACGCCTTGTGCTTGCCGCCGGCGCCGGTGGCCTGGGCGACGTAGCAGGGGCCGGCGGGAAGCAGCGATGCGGCCAGGGCTGTGACCGCGGGCGCGAGGCCCAACGGCCCGTCGGTGACGGCGGGCCGGCCGGTGGCCAGCTCCAGCAGGTCGAGCAGGCGGCGGATCAGCCAGCGCGGCTTGCGGTAGCCCAGGCGCGGCCAGCGCCCGGACAGCAGGTAGCCGCCGGCGGCGGAGACGAAGCGGCGTGGCCGCAGCCAGCGCAACGCCAGCGTGGTGCCGACATGGCTCTGCGTGTCGATCAGCAGGTCGATGCGGCGCGGGCCCAGCGCGTCCGCGAGGCCCTTGCCGACGCCGCATTGCTCGATCACCCGGTCCAGCAGGCCCGGCATCATCGGCGCCAGCGCGCCGGCGAAGGCGCTGCGCCCGCGGCCGGCGACCCAGATCAGCTCGCCGTCCGGAAAGGCGTGGCGCATGGCGCGGACCAGCGGCAGCTTGATCAGCGCGTCGCCGACGAGGTCGAGGTCCACATAGGCGACGATACGGGGATTGGCGGGAAGGTTGGCGGGCATGCATGCGTTCTGCCCAACTCGGTCCCGGAAATGAAGGGGTGGGCGCCGCACATGGCGAAACTGGCGGGGCGCGCGCTGGACTGATACACGGCCCGGCCATGGATGCCACGCCCTCTGCCCTGTCGCCCCCCGCCGTTGCTGATGGCATGCGTCCGCTGCTGCTGCGGCTGTGGCGCGAGTATGTCAGCGCCTATCGCGGCCGGCTGGCCGTGGTGGTGGTGCTGACCGTGCTGCTGGCCGGCGTGCAGGCGCTGTACCCGATCGTGATCGACCGCGCCTTCGAGATGTTCGCCAACAAGGACCGGCGCATCCTCTACCAGGTGCCGGTGCTGGTGGTGACGGTCACCGCGATCAAGGCGCTGGTGCAATACCTGCAGAGCATCACCGTGCAGAACGTGGTCATGCAGGTGATCCGCGACCTGCAGAACACCATGTTCCGCCACCTCGTGCATGCCGACCTCGCGCGGGTGGAGCGCGAGGCGCCGGCGCAGCTTGCCGCGCGCTTCACCACCGATGCGGTGACCATCCGCGAAGCCATGATCCGCGCGGTGAACGGGGTTGGCGACGCGGTCGGTCTGGTGGGACTGGCGGCGTCGATGCTGTGGCTGGACTGGCAGCTCAGCCTGATCGCCGCGTTGCTGTATCCGCTGGCGGCAATCCCGGTGCAGCGCATCGGCCGGCGCATCCGCGGGGCCTCGGCGCGCATGCAGGAAACCACCGGAGAGGCCGCGGCGCTGCTGAACGAGAGCTTCGGCCAGGCGCGCACGGTGCGCGCCTACCGGCTGGAGGGGGCCGAGACGCAACGGGCGCAGGCGGCGTTCCAGCAATTGTACCGCTCGCTGATGCGCATGATCCGCGGGCGGGCGCGGCTGGACCCGCTGCTGGAGGTGCTGGGCGGGGCGGCGGTGGCGGCCGTGATCGGCTTCGCCGGCTGGCGCGCGGCCACCGGGGCGAGCGGGCTGGGCAATTTCACCGGGTTCGTGACGGCGCTGCTGATCGCCTCGCGGCCGCTGCGCGCGCTCGGCAACCTCAACGCGGCGCTGCAGGAAGGGCTGGCCGGGCTGGTGCGCTGCTTCGCCGTGGCCGACGAGCGGCCGCGCATCGTCGATGCGCCTGGCGCGGTGACGCTGCCGCCCGGGCACGGCGAGGTGGCATTCGAGGACGTGTATTTCGCCTATCCCGACGGGCGCGCGGGGCTGCGCGGCCTGAGCTTCGTTGCTCGCCCCGGGCTGACGGTGGCCCTGGTGGGGCCGTCCGGCGCCGGCAAGTCCACCGCGCTGGCGCTGATCCCGCGCCTGCACGAGGCGACGGCCGGGGCCATCCGGATCGACGGCGCCGATGTGCGCGCGGTGACGCTGGCGAGCCTGCGCGACGCCATCGCCTATGTCGGCCAGGACACGCTGCTGTTCGACGACACCATCGCCGCGAATATCCGCATGGGTCGGCCCGGCGCCACCGATGCCGAGGTGGCGCAGGCCGCCCGGGCCGCCGCCGCCGCGGATTTCATCGCCGCCCTGCCGCAGGGCTACGACACCATCGTCGGCCCCGGCGGCGGGCGGCTGTCCGGCGGCCAGCGCCAGCGCGTGACGCTGGCGCGCGCGCTGCTGCGCAACCCCCGCATCCTGCTGCTGGACGAGGCCACCAGTGCGCTGGACGCGGAAAGCGAGGCGCTGGTGCAGCAGGCGCTGATCGAGCTGCGCAAGGGCCGCACCACGATCGTGGTGGCGCATCGCCTGTCGACCGTGCGCGACGCCGACCTGGTGGTGGCCATGGCCGATGGGCGGGCGGTGGAGCAGGGCACGCATGCCGAGCTGATGGAGCGCGACGGGCTGTATTCCCGTCTGGTGAAGACGCAATCGTTGCTGCAATAGTCCCTGATGGAGTCGTTCCTGCCCACCGTCGGGCTGTCGTTGGCGGTCAGCCTCGGGGCGACGGCGCTGGCGGCCGCACTCGGCATTCCGCTGGCTGCCGTGCTGGCGATGGTTCCCTTTCCCGGCCGCCGCGCCGTGGTGGTGGCGGTGAACGCGCTGCTGGGTCTGCCGCCGGTGGTGGTGGGGCTGGTGCTGTATCTGCTGCTGTCGCATGCCGGGCCGCTGGGCCGGCTGGGGTTGTTGTTCACGCCCGGCGCGATGGTGGTGGCGCAGGCGATTCTGGCCACCCCGATCGTCGCGGCGCTGGCGCATCGGGCGCTGGAGGCGCGCTGGGTGGAGTTCGGCCGCACCCTGCAATCCTGCGGCGCCAGCCGGCTGCAGGCGCTGCCGCATCTGCTGGCGCTGAGCCGCCGCACGCTGACCACCGCCGTGCTGGCCGGCTTCGGCCGCACCGTGTCCGAGGTGGGCGCCGTGCTGATCGTGGGCGGCAATATCGCCGGCTACACCCGCGTGATGACCACGACGATCGTGCTTGAGACCAGCAAGGGGAACCTGGAGCTGGCCCTGGCGCTGGGCTGCGTGCTGATCGGCATCAGCGTGACAGTGAGTGCCACCGTGCTGGCTTTGGGCGAGGGAAAGCGATGAGGGCGATTCTGGCGGCGCTGGCCATGCTGTGCTGGGTAGGCGCGGCGCAGGCCGAGTCGATCGTGCTGGCGTCCACCACCTCGGTGGAGAATTCCGGGCTGCTGGCGCGCATCCTGCCGGTGTTCACGGCGCAGACGGGGATCGACGTGAAGGTGGTGGCGCAGGGTACCGGCCAAGCGCTGGCCACCGCGGCGCGGGGTGACGCCGACCTGGTGCTGGTGCACGACCCCGAGGCCGAAGCGGGCTTCATCGCCGCGGGCCACGGCATCCTCCGGCGCGAGATTGCCTGGAACGATTTCCTGCTCGTCGGCCCGAAATCCGATCCGGCCGGGATCGGCGGATCGAAGGACGCCGTGGCGGCGCTGAAAGCCGTGGCCGCCGCCCGCGCCCCGTTCGTCTCGCGCGGCGACAACAGCGGCACGGATGCGCTGGAGAAACGGCTGTGGAAGCTGGCCGGCATCGATCCCGCCGGGCAGGACTGGTACCGCGATATCGGCGGCGGCATGGGGGCGGCGCTGAACGTGGCGGCCGGGCTGGACGCGGTGACGCTGACCGACCGGGGCACCTGGCTGGCTTTTGCCAACCGGCGCAACCTGGTGGAGCTGGTGCGCGGCGATGCGCGCCTGCTGAACCGCTACGACGTGATCCAGATCAACCCGGAAAAACATCCTTCGGTGAAGGTGGAACCGGCGCGGCGCCTGGCCGAGTGGCTGGCCGGCCCGGTGGGGCAGGCGGCGATCGGCGCCTATGTCGTGGCCGGCGAGCAGCTGTTCCACCCGGACGCGGACGCGCCGCATCCGTGATCATAGCGGGGTCATAAAGGATGACCCCGCTATGATTCTTGGTTTTGCGCGATGCCGGCATCAGGGCCACCGCGCTTCCGGCGGCAGGCTCATCAGGATGGCCTCGACATTGCCGCCGGTCTTGAGGCCGAACAGGGTGCCGCGGTCGTGGATCAGGTTGAATTCCACGTAGCGGCCGCGGCGGACCAGCTGGTGCTCGCGCTCCTCCGGCGTCCATGGCGCGTGCATGCGGGTGCGGACGATGTCCGGATAGATGTCGAGGAAGGCCTGGCCGACATCGCGGGTGAAGGCGAAGTCGGCGGCGGCGTCGCCGGAGAAGTGGTGGTCGTAGAAGATGCCGCCGGCGCCGCGCGGCTCGTTGCGGTGGGGCAGGAAGAAGTAGCGGTCGCACCACGCCTTGAAGTCCGGGTAATAGGCCGGGTCGTGGCGGTCGCAGGCGGCGCGGAAGCTGGCGTGGAAGCGGGCGGCGTCGGCCTGCGACTCGGGCGTGTCGAGACGCATGGGCGTGAGGTCGCCGCCGCCGCCGAACCAGCCTTTCGTGGTGACCAGCATGCGCGTGTTGAAATGCGCGGCCGGCACCAGCGGGCTTTGCATGTGCGCGACCAGTGAGATGCCGCTGGCCCAGAACCGCGGGTCCTGCTCGGCGCCGGGGATCTGGCTGCGGAATTCCGGGCTGAACTCGCCCCAGACGGTGGAGACGTTGACGCCGACTTTCTCGAACACCCGGCCGCGCATGACGCTCATCACGCCGCCGCCGCCGGGCGTGCCGTCCGGCGTGGGGCGGTCCCAGGCGGTGCGGGCGAAGCGCCCCGGGGCGCGGTCGGCGAGGGGGCCTTGCTGCGCGTCCTCGATCGCCTCGAAGGCGGCGCACAGGCGGTCGCGCAGGGTCTCGAACCAGCCGCGGGCGGCGTCTTTCAGGGCGATGTGCGGCGGGGCGGGAATGGCGTCGGGCATGGGGCGGGTTCCGGGCTGGCTGGGGAAGCGGGCGTGCAAGCTAGACTGTGCAGACGGCATGTTGCAGGGGCGAAGTGCGGGGCCTAGAATGGCGCACTAGTGTTGGGATTTCCCGGCAAGAGGTCGAGTCTGGCCGCCAGGTGGTGCCACAAGGTGCCGCCGGGCCGGTGATTCGTCGCATGTCGGCCCTATGTCTGGCGGAACGAGGTAACGATGGCCGATTCGATGACTGCGACCGCACCCGGGTCACATGGGGGTGCCCATGCGGGGCAGGAGGTCACCAAGCGGGACTTCCTGAAACTCGTGGCGGGCGCGGGGGCCGCCGTCGGTGTCGGCGCCATGGCGTGGCCGGTGATCGACAGCATGAACCCGTCCAAGGACGTGCTGGCGCTGTCCTCCATCGACGTGGACCTGACCCCGATCCAGGCCGGCCAGGCGATCACCGCGGTGTGGCGCGGCAAGCCGGTGTTCGTGCGGCATCGCACGCCGGAGGAGATCAAGGCGGCGGAGAGCGTGCCGCTGAGCCAGCTGATCGATCCGCAAGCGGACAAGGCCCGCGTCAAGCCCGGGCATGACCAGTGGCTGGTGGTGGTCGGGATCTGCACGCATCTGGGCTGCGTGCCGATCGGCAACAAGCCCTCCGACAACCGTGGCGAGTTTGGCGGCTGGTTCTGCCCGTGCCATGGCAGCCAGTACGACACATCGGGCCGCGTGCGTCACGGGCCCGCGCCGGCGAACCTGGCGGTTCCGCCCTACGCTTTCGAGACTGACACGAAGATCAAGATCGGCTGATCCGGGCGGTCGCGCACGCGATCGCCCGGCGTCACGCCGTCTCCGGAGCACATGCATATGGCCGGCTTGCATAAGAGCGAGTTCACCAACCCCGTCATCAATTGGGTCGACAGCCGTCTGCCCATCTTCACGATGATGCAGAAGGAGTACGGGGTTTTTCCGACGCCGAAGAATTTCAATTACTTCTGGAATTTCGGCGCGCTGGCGATGGTCAACCTGATGATCATGATCGTCACCGGCATCTTCCTGGCGATGAACTACACCCCCCATGTCAGCATGGCGTTCGACAGTGTCGAGCGCATCATGCGCGACGTGAACTTCGGCTGGCTGCTGCGCTATGTGCACGCCAACGGGGCGTCGATGTTCTTCATCGTCACCTACATCCACATCTTCCGCGGCCTCTACTACGGCTCCTACAAGGCGCCGCGCGAGCTGCTGTGGATCATCGGCGTGGTGATCCTGCTGCTCATGATGGCGACCGCGTTCATGGGCTACGTGCTGCCCTGGGGCCAGATGTCCTATTGGGGCGCGACCGTCATCACCAACCTGTTCTCGGCCATTCCGCTGGTGGGCGACAGCATCGTCACCTGGCTGTGGGGTGGGTTCTCGGTGGACAACCCGACGCTGAACCGCTTCTTCAGCCTGCACTACCTGCTGCCGTTCGTGCTGGTCGGCGTGGTGTTCCTGCATGTGGCGGCGCTGCATGTCACCGGGTCGAACAACCCGCTGGGCATCGAGGTGAAGGGCCCGCAGGACACGCTGCCGTTCCATCCGTACTACACGGTGAAGGACAGCGTCGGCATGTGCGTCTATCTGCTGGTGTTCGCCGTGCTGGTGTTCTTCGCGCCGGACTTCTTCTCGGCGCCGGACAACTACATCCCCGCCAACCCGCTGGTGACGCCGGCGGAGATCGTGCCCGAATGGTACTTCCTGCCGTTCTATGCCATCCTGCGTTCGGTGCCGAACAAGCTGGGCGGCGTGGTGATGATGTTCGGCGCGATCGCGGTGCTGTTCGTGCTGCCGTGGCTGGACACCAGCCCGGTGCGCAGCTGCAAGTTCCGCCCGATCTACCGCCAGTTCCTGTTCCTGCTGGTGATCTCCTGCATCGTTCTCGGCATGGTGGGCGCGCACCGGCCGGAAGGCATCTGGGTGGTGTTGGGCCGGGTCTGCACCGCTTACTACTTCCTGCACTTCCTGGTGATCCTGCCGATCCTGGGCAAGCTGGAGCGGCCGCTGCCGCTGCCGGAGAGCATCAGCCGGCCCGTGATCGCAGGCGGTGGAGGCCCGCTGCCCGGTGGCGCCGCCGCCAAGCCGATGGAGAAGGTCTGATGCGTCTGTTTCCTCTCGCCGCGATCGCAGCTCTTGCCGCGGCGGTCTCCATCGGGCCGGCCCGGGCCGAGGAGGTGACCACCGCGCCGCTGCCGCACCAGCGCTGGACCTTCGATGGCCCGTTCGGCACCTATGACCGCGCGGCCGCGCAGCGCGGCTTCCAGGTCTACAAGGAAGTCTGCGCCAACTGCCACTCGCTGAAGCTGGGCTATTACCGCGACCTGAAGGGCATCGGCCTGTCCGACGGGCAGATCGCCGCCATCGCCGCCAGCGTCAGCGTGCCCACGATCGGCGAGGACGGCCAGCCGGCCGAGCGCCCGGGCCTGCCGTCCGACCATTTCCACTCGCCGTTCCCCAACGAGAACGCCGCGCGTGCGGCCATGAATGGCGCGCTGCCGCCTGACCTGTCGTTGATCGAGAAGGCGCGCGAGGGGGGGGCCGACTACATCTATGCCCTGCTCAACGGCTACTCCGAACCGCCGGCGGGCATGAAGCTGGGCGACGGGATGAACTACAACAAGTACTTCCCCGGCAACCAGATCGCCATGGTGCAGCCGCTGCAGAACGGCCAGGTGACCTATGCCGACGGCACCCCCGCCACGCAGGAGCAGATGGCGCGCGACGTCGCGACCTTCCTGACCTACATGGCAAGCCCGGAGATGGAGGATCGCAAGCGGATCGGCGTGAAGATCGTCCTGTTCCTGGTGTTCATGACCGGCATCACCTATGCGGTGAAGCGCAAGGTCTGGGCCGACGTGCATCACTGAGATCTATCGCATCGCCTGACCACCGACCGCCGCATCCGACAAGATGCGGCGGTTTCGTTTCGAGGGACATCATATGCCAGATACGCGCGCGCCGGACCGGATCAAGCCGGTGATCGGCATCATCGGCGGCTCCGGGCTGTACGACATCGACGGGCTCGAGGACAAAGCCTGGCGTCGCGTGACGACGCCGTGGGGCGATCCGTCGGACGCGTTGTTGGAAGGCACGCTGGCCGGGGTGCGCTGCGTGTTCCTGCCGCGCCATGGCCGCGGCCATCCGCTCTCGCCCAGCCATCTGAACTATCGCGCCAACATCGACGCGCTGAAGCGCGCCGGCTGCACGGACGTGCTTTCGCTTTCGGCGGTGGGCAGCCTGAAGGAAGAGCTGCCCCCGGGCCATTTCGTCATCGTCGACCAGTTCATCGACCGTAGCTTCGCGCGCGAGAAGAGCTTCTTCGGCGAAGGCTGCGTGGCGCATGTGTCGGTGGCCCACCCGGTCTGCCCGCGCCTGGGCGACGCGCTGGAAGGCGCTGCCCGCGGGCTCGGTCTGCCGGTGACGCGCGGCGGCACCTATCTGGTGATGGAGGGCCCGCAATTCTCCACCAAGGCGGAGAGCGCGCTATACCGGTCCTGGGGCTGCAGCGTCATCGGCATGACCAACATGCCGGAGGCCAAGCTCGCGCGCGAGGCGGAGCTCTGTTACGCCACCGTGGCGATGGTGACGGATTACGATTGCTGGCACCCCGACCACGACCACGTGACGGTCGAGGCGGTCGTGAGGGTGCTGCTGGGCAACGCGGAGAATGCCCGGGCGCTGGTCAAGGCTGTGGTTCCGGCGCTGGGCGCCGAGCGCGGGCCATGCTCCGCCGGCTGCGACCGGGCCCTCGACCACGCCATCATCACCGCCCCGGCCCAGCGCGACCCCGCCCTCATGGCGAAGCTCGACGCGGTGGCCGGGCGGGTGCTGGCGGGCGGGTGACAGCCGGCGGGGCGGGGGGCCGCCCTCGTCGCCGGCGGTCGGGTCAGGCCAGGTGTCTGGTGAGGAAGGTCAGGGTGCGGGCCAGGGCGACATTGGCGTCGGGGGCGCTGTAGCTGGCGCGTTCGTCGCAGCCGAAGCCGTGCTGGGCGCCGGGATAGACGAAGATTTCCACGCCCGGCTGGGCGGCGCGGATGGCGTCCACGTCGGCAAGGGGGATGCTGGCGTCCTTTTCGCCGAAATGCAGTTGCACCGGGCAGTGCGGCGCTTCCGTGCGGCTCGCGGCGATGCCGCCGCCGTACCAGCCGATGGCGGCGGCGAAGCGGTTGGTGCGGGTGGCGCCCCACCAAGCGACGGTGCCGCCCCAGCAATAGCCGACGATGCCGAGCTTGCGGCCCGGGATCGCGGCGGCGGCGGCTTCGATGTCGGCGACCACGCCGGCGTCCGGCACCTTGGCGCGCAGGTCGCGCCCACGGGCGATGTCGTCAGGGGTGTAGCCGAGCTCCACGCCGCGCTCGGCGCGGTCGAACAGGGCCGGGGCGACGACGCCGTACCCGGCGGCGGCGAAGGCCGCGCAGACATGGCGCATGTGGTCGTTCACGCCGAAGATTTCCTGCACGACCACCAGCCCGTGCGTCGCGTCCGCCGGACCGTCCTGCCAGGCCGCGAGCCTGTGGCCATCGGCGGCGGTGAGGTGGATGAAGCTGCCCATGTGCGCGGTCCTCTCTTGTCGTGGCGTCGTTCGGCCCGCAGGATGGCGGGATGGCAGAGATCGTCAACCTTCGCCAGGCGCGCAAGCGGCAGGCGCGCGCCGAGGCGGACGCGGCCGCGCGGGAGAACCGGGTGCGGCACGGCCGTACTGGTGCGCAGAAGGTGGTCGACAGAGGGGCGGAAGAGCGGCGCCGGGCATTGCTGGATGGGGCCCGCCTGCCGGCCCCGGAACCGGACAAGGGATCCTGATCAGACGGGTGCGTGCGGCGGTCGGACGCGAGGCCGTCCCGTTGTCAGAGTTCTTTACATGATTTTGATCGTTGCCCGCCCCATCCGATCGAGCTGAGCGGGCCATCCGCCGTCCCGGTGGTCGGGACGCGAGAGGCGGCCTGATTCGGCGGTCATCCGGAACCGCGAACGAACGCCTCGCCACGAGGCCGCTGGCCACGGCCGTCACGGAGTCGGGAATTTTTACAGTCCCGTGATCCGAAGACCGATCGAACTGATCAACATATTGAAAAAACTGACCAAAAATTCCTGGCACGCCGCTTGCTAACAGGAACCCAGAGATGATCGTCGTCTGCACCGCTCGCGGGCCGTGATCAAGATTGATCGAGTTTTGCGTCAAGGGAGACTGAGCTCATGCGTATGTTGGTCAAGACTGCGAGCCTCGCGATCGTTGCCGCAGCCGGCCTGTTCGGCGCCTCAGCTCAGGCAAGCCCGAATCTGACCTGCGACCTTTTCTCCTGCACGAACACGAACCCGATTACGACGGGGACTTTGACGACGGAGTTGAACACGACGCTTCTCCTGCCGCTGTTCGATTCGGCGCTGGGCACTCTGAATACAGTGACGTTCACGATCAGCGACCAGTGGAATACCGGCGGCACGCTTACCAACACCTCCGCGAACCCGCAAACCTTCACCTTCCAGATCAGCAGCGCACTGAGCATCAGCGGTGGTCCCGGGTCATTCAACGCGGCCGGCTCGGCGCTGAATCCGTCGGCGTCACAAGGCTTCACCAACGTTCCTTCGCAGGGCGTCGTGACCTTCGGCCCCTTTAGCAAGAACGCCACCACTGGCGTGATCACGCTGACCGGTGCCGGTATTGACGCTGGCTGGGAAATCGTCGGCGGCGGGGAGAGCCTGATCGGGGTCAGCACAACGACGTTCCAGGGTTCATCAGGCGGTGGCGGCAACGTCAACAGCACGCTGAACACAACCGCGGACATAACTATAGGTGTGACATACGGCTATACCCCGGGCTGCGATCAGACGCAGACCTGCGTTCCCGAGCCGGCCTCCCTCTCGCTGCTCGGCGTGGGTCTGGTCGCTCTTGGCGCGGTGGTCCGTCGTCGGCGCCGCGTCTGATCCGGCGCACGGTCTCTCCTTTCCAGACGGCGGTCCCTCGGGGCCGCCGTTTTCGTTTCTACCGCGTGTCCAGCGGCACGGCGGTCACGCTGTTGAACGCACTGCCCCCGGCGGCAAGGTTCAACGTGGACCAGACCAGGTAGACCAGCACCCGCTTCTCCTGGTCGTACAGGCGGGACACCCGGATCTCCTTGAAGAACGGGCTGGCCTTTTCGCCGAACACGATCTCGTTGGCGGGAAGCCGCCCCTCCTTGATCGTCACCGGGCCGGTGGCGCGGCAGGCGATGGAAAAGCGGCTGGGGTCCGTTGCCAGGCCCAGCGACCCGGAGATGCCGCCCGTCTCGGCGCGCGAGACGTAGCAGGACACGCCATCCACCCGCGGATCGTCGTAGCGGTCCACCACGATCCGGTCATTGCGGCCGACCAGGCGGAAGGTGGTGTCGACGGTGCCGATGCGCGCCGGGCCGTCAGCGGCCAGGGCCGGGGCGAGCAGGCCCGCCAGCAGCGCGGCGGCGAGCGGCCCCCTGCGCAGGGCCGGGCGCGATCGCCTGCTCCGCATTGCCTCATCCACCGGCGAAGCGGGCGAAGGACAACGCCAGCACGTCGTAGATCGGCCGCTTGAACGGGATCGCCAGCCCCGGCAGCTCGGCCAGCTCGGCCCAGCGCCAGGCGTCGAATTCCGGGTGCGGGTCCAGGTCCAGGCGGATGTCGGCGTCGGTGCCGAGGAAACGCAGGGCGAACCAGCGTTGCTTCTGGCCGCGATAGCGTCCCCCCAGGGCCGTGCCGACCAGCTCGCGCGACAGGTCGTAGGTCAGCCAGTCCGGGTGCTCGCCGATGATCTCGGCCCGGTCGGTGCCGATCTCCTCGGCCAGTTCGCGCAGCACGGCGCCGCGCGGGTCCTCGTCCGCGTCGATGCCGCCTTGCGGCAGTTGCCAGCCGCCGGCCGCGCCTTCGGCGTTCGGCAGGTCGGCGCGGCGGGCGACGAACACGCGGCCGCCCGGGCCGAACAGCACCGCCCCGACATTGGGGCGGTAGGGCAGGGTCTCGGGATCGATCGGGCTCATCGTGGGGTACTCGTCTCGCCGGATTGCGGGTCGGCGTGCGGAGGCGCTGCTATCAGGGCGCTCACGGGGGTCAGCACGAAGCCGCGCTGCGACAGCGTGGCCGCCCAGGCGGCGATCCGCTCGGTGGTCACCGGCAGCGGCGTGTCGGCCAGGCCGAGCGCGTTGCCCCGATCGCGCGCGAGCTGCTCCAGCTGCGCCAGCTTCGCCTCGATCTCGGTGCGGACCGGCGGCGCGTCGATCATCAAGTCGACGCTGCGCTGCGGCGGCAGCCCGTCGCCGGCGAAGGGGCGGGCGCCGGGCCGGGGATCGACATACAGCAGCCCGCGGCTCGCCAGCTCCTCCAGAACCGCGCCCATCTGCTCGCGCGCGTCGGCGAAGCGTTCCCCGTGCAGCCGGCCCAGACCGCCGGTCGCCCCGACATAGCCGGCGATGCGCGACAGCGCCCATTCCAGCCGCAGCGCGTTGTTGCCCTGGCTCAGGCTGGTCAACAGGGCGTAGCTGCCGGCGTCGTTGAGCGGATAGTTCTGCGGCTCCATCGGGATCGACAGCAGGGCTTCGTGCCCGCGGGCGCGCGCGGCTTCGAGCAGCCGGTCCGGCCGCAAGGCATAGGGCGAAAAGGCGAAGGACACGGCCGGGGGCAAGGTCCGGATCGCTTCCTCGCTGTCCTGCTCCGACATGCCGAGGCCCGACAGCAGCACCGCGATGCGCGGCCTGGGGTCGGCGGGATCGTAGCCGGCGGCGTAGGTCTGCAGCGGCAGCCGCCGCCCTGGTCCGATGCGGGGCAGGCTGGCGCCCCGGTAGGCGGGCGAGGGCTCCAGCAAGGCAGGATCCGGCGGCGGCACCGGTGCGCCGGGGTGCGGCACGACGACGATGGCGGCCCTTGCCGGCGGCGGTTTGGCCGGGCCGGGCGCAGGAGGCGCAGCTGCGTCCGGCGCCGGTGTAGCGGGCGCCGGTGTCGTGGGTGCCGGTGCGGCGCGCGCGGTCGTGCGTGCCGCTTTGGGCGCGGCCGCTGGCACCGCTTCGGGCGGTGGCCCCAGCACCTGCAGCACCGCCGCGCCGCCGCCTGCGAGCAGCGCCACGCTGCCCCAGAACAGCGCCAGGACACCCAGGACCGATCGCCATCGGCCTTGCTGCTCCATCGTTCCCGCCGCCGGCGTCACGCGCCGCCGGACGTCCGGCCGAGCCGAACGCCGGTCAACGCGATGCGCGCTTGCTCAGCGGCATCGCGCGGACCACCGACAGCGCCTGCTGCAATTGGAAGTCGGTCTCCGGCTTGGTCGGGTCGTAAGTCGGCGCGCCTTCCGGCGGCAGCTTCGGGACCTGCTTGGCGATCGGCGGCAGGTCGGTGCGCGCCGGCGGGCCCTGGTCGGCCGGGGTGCCGCCGGTGTTGCTCAGCGCCCCCTTCAGGTCCGCCTCGCGCTCTGGTCCGAAATGCGGCGCCTCGGTGCGGCTGGACTGCACCTCGATGTCCGGCGCGATGCCCAGGCCCTGGATCGACCGGCCGGACGGCGTGTAGTAGCGCGCCGTGGTCAGCCGCATGGCGCCGTTGCCGGGCAGCGGAATCACGGTCTGCACGCTGCCCTTGCCGAAGCTGCGGGTGCCGATCAGGACGGCGCGGCGATGATCCTGCAGGGCGCCGGCCACGATCTCGCTGGCCGAGGCGGAGCCGCCGTTGATCAGCACCACCACCGGCAGCCCGCCGGTGATGTCGCCGTCCTTGGCGTTCCAGCGCTGGCTGTCCTCGGCGTGGCGGGCGCGGGTGGACACGATCTCGCCTTGCGAGATGAAGTCGTCGGACACCGCCACCGCCTGGTCGAGCAGGCCGCCGGGGTTGTTGCGCAGGTCCAGCACGATGCCGCGCAGATGGTCGCCCGCCTGCTGCTTCAGCGTCTGGAACGCCTTGCGCAGCCCGGCTTCGGTCTGCTCGTTGAAGCTGGTCACGCGGATATAGCCGATGTCGCCACCCTCCAGCCGCGACTTCACCACCTGGATGCGGATCACCTCGCGCTGCATCGACAGCTGGAGCGGCGTATCGACGCCGGTCCGCTTGATGGTCAGGGTGATCTTGCTGTTCGGCGCGCCGCGCATCTTGTCGACCGCCTCGTTCAGGCTCAACCCCTGCACGGTCTTGCCGTCCAGCGCCAGGATCAGGTCGCCGGCCTTGACGCCGGCGCGGCTGGCCGGGGTGTCGTCGATCGGGCTGATCACGCGGATATAGCCGCCCTCCTGGGTGACCTCGATGCCCAGCCCGCCGAACTCGCCGCGGGTCTGCACCTGCATGTCGCGGAACGACTTGGCGTTCATGTAGTTGCTGTGCGGATCAAGCCCGGTGAGCATGCCGTTGATGGCGTTCTCGACCATCTCGCGGTCGTTGACCGGTTCGACATACTCGGCGCGCACGCGCTCGAACACGTCGCCGAACAGCGACAAGAGGCGATAGGTGTCGGCGCGGCCGCCATCCTGGGCCAGCGCTGCCGGAAAGATCGAAACGCCGAGTTGCCGCTCAAGTGTGCCGGCGATGGGGCCAAGGGCAATACCCGCGGTGAACGCGGCACCCAGCAACAGCCCAGTGCGAAGCTTCATATGCAATTCCCCTTGTGCGTTCAGCACAGCTTCCCGCAGAGCCGCGACCGGTCAGGCCGCTCGCGGTATCGGGCATATTCAGGTAGGCTGAGAATAGTCATAGGCAAGAATGCTAGCTCTTTGCACGCAAGAACGGAGCCGGATTCACCGGCTGGCCGTCCCGGCGCAACTCAACATACAGCGATGGACGGGGGGCGGAGCCGCGCGGGTCCCAGTTGGGCATCACCCCCACCGGCTCCCCGGCCTGCACGGATTGTCCCACCTGCACGTCCAGGCGATCGAACCCCGACAGGACAAAATGGTAACCGCCACCGCAATCCACGATCAACAATAGCCCAAAACTGCGGAACGGTTCGGCAAAAACCACCCGCCCGCCACAGGGCGACACCACCCGCGCGCCTGGCGGCGCCGCGTAGGACAGGCCCGGCGCCGGCCCCGCCTCCGTCGGCTCGCCGAAGCCGCGCACCACGGTTCCGGCCACCGGCGCCGTCAGCACGCCGCGCGGCGCGCCCACCCCAGGACCGGCCGGACGCGCCAGCGCCTCCTGCCGGGCCCGCGCGGCACTCGCTTCCGCCTCGCGCTTCTGGCGCTCGGCGGCGTCGGCCTCGGCCTTCGCGCGGGCTTCGGCGGCGCGGCGCTCCGCCTCGATCTTCGCGATCGCCGCGCGCAGATTGGTCGCCCGCGCCCCCTCGGCCGCCGCCCGGCGCGCCGCCTCGGCGCCTGCATCCTCGGCCACGCGCCGCGCCTCGCGTGCCGCCGCGATCTGCGCATCCAACGCTGCCTCGGCCTGCGCCTGGGCCGCCTGGGCCGCCGCCAGCTTCGGCATCTCGGCATCGAGCTGCGCCTGCAACGCCGCGACCTCGGCCTGCTCGGCCCGCAGCGCCGCCGCCTCCGTCTCAAGTTGCCGGGCGATGCCGCCGAGCACCAGAACCCCACGCACCGACTGCTCCGGCGGCATCGGCACCGCCAGCAGCGTTTCCGCCGGATACAGGCTCAGGCGCTCGATCAAGGGCAGCAGCGGTGCGATGTCCGCCGCCCGCGCCGCCAATCGGGCCTGGGCCGCCGCGCGCCGCTGCGCCAGTGCCTCCACCCGCGCCGCCGCCGCCTCGGTGGCCGATTCCAGCTCCCGCAGCCGGGCCGCCGCTTCCACCCGCGCCGCCCCCAGCCGCCGCTCCTCCGCCTGCGCCGCCGCCGCCTGCGCCTCCGCCGCCCGCTGTGCCTCGATCTGCGCCGCTCGCGCCCGTTCCGCCTCCTGCACCTGCTGCTGGGTCGGCGGGGCAGCCGCGGTCGTGGCCAGCAATGTGAGCAAGAGGAGGCCGGGGGGCGACGTCCCCGGCCTTCCTTCTCTCACGCAGTCGGCTCCGTCAGCCGCCGGCCCGTCATCTCCGGTGGCTGCGGCAGCCGGAGCAGCTGCAGCAGGGTGGGGGCGATGTCGGCCAGGCGGCCGTCATGCAGGGGGGCGCCGGGGTTGCTGAGCAGCAGGACCGGGACCTTGTTGGTGGTATGGGCGGTGTGGGGGCCGCCGGTGGCGGGGTCGCGCATCATTTCGCAGTTGCCATGGTCGGCGGTCACCAACAGGGCGCCGCCGGCGGCGGTGATGGCGTCGGCGATGCGGCCCAGGCCGGCGTCCACGGTTTCCACGGCCTTGATGGCGGCGGCAAGGCTGCCGGTGTGGCCAACCATGTCGGGATTGGCGAAATTGAGCACGATCAGATCGTATTTGCCGGACCCGATGGCGGCGACGGCCTTGTCGGCCAGCTCAGGCGCGGACATCTCGGGCTGAAGGTCGTAGGTCGCGACCTTGGGCGAGGGGACCATGATGCGGTCCTCGCCGGGGTTGGGCGTCTCCTCGCCGCCGTTCAGGAAGTAGGTGACGTGCGCGTATTTCTCCGTCTCGGCCATGCGCAGCTGGGTGCGGCCGGCGCGGGCGACGACCTGGCCGAGCAGGTTGTCCATGGTCTGCGGCGGGAACAGCACGCCGAGATGGCGCGCCAGTGCGTCGCTGTAGCTGGTCATGCCGGCCGCGGCGGCGAAAGCGATGCGGCGCGGGCGCTCGAAGCCGGTGAAGGCGGGATCGACCAGGGCGCCGAGGATCTCACGCACGCGGTCGGCGCGGAAATTGAAGCACAATATGCCGTCGCCGTCCTTCATGCCGCGGTAGTCGGCGACGACGGCCGGCACCACGAACTCGTCGGTGACGCCGCTGCCATAGGCGGCGTCCACCACGCTGGCGGCATCCGCGAAGCTGGGGCCCTGGCCTTCGGCGATGGCCATGTAGGCCTTGGCGACGCGGTCCCAGCGCTTGTCGCGGTCCATGGCGTAGTAGCGGCCGCTGACGGTGGCGATCCGCACGCCGTCCGGCAGGGCCGCGAGGAAGCGGCGGATGTCCTCGCCGGCCGAGCGGGGCGGCGTGTCGCGGCCATCGGTGAAGGCGTGCGCCACGATCGGGATGCCGGCCGCGGCGACGGCGCGCGCCAGGGCGACGCCGTGGTCCTGGTGGGAATGCACGCCGCCGGGCGAGACCAGGCCAAGCAGATGGCAGGTGCCGCCGGAGGCCTTCAGCTTGGCGATCAGGTCCAGCAGCGCCGGGCGCGTGCGCAGCGATCCGTCGGCGACGCTCTGGCCGATGCGCGGCAGGTCCTGCATCACCACGCGCCCGGCGCCGATGTTGAGGTGCCCGACTTCGGAGTTGCCCATCTGCCCCGCCGGGAGGCCGACATCCAGGCCGCTCGCGCCCAGGAAGGCGTGCGGGCAGGTCTGCCACAGGCGGCTGAAATTCGGCGTGCGGGCCTGGCGCACGGCGTTGTCCGCCGTGTCCTCCCGCCAGCCCCAGCCGTCGAGGATCACGAGCATGACGGGGCGCGGTGTGGGGGGCATCGGGGACTCCTGCGGAACGGCCGGGTGTTCCCTACCGCTATGCGACCACGTGAACAATGGGATTGGGCCGCGGTGGGGTGGGGGACAGGGGGCTCAAGGCCGGCCGGCCCGGTGGTAGGGATGGCCGGCGGCGATGGCACGGGCGCGGAACAGTTGCTCGGCCAGCAGCACGCGCACCAGCAGATGCGGCCAGGTGAGCGGCCCCAGCGACAGGACCTGGTCGGCGCGCGCGATCACCGATGCGTCAAGGCCTTCGGCGCCGCCGATCAGGAAGCAGAGCTGCTTGCCGGTATCGCGCCAGCGCGTCAGCTGGGCGGCGAAGGATTCGCTGTCCAGCACGCGGCCGCCGAGGTCGAGGGCGACGGCGAACGCCCCGGCCGGCACGGCCGCCAACAGGGCCACGGCCTCGCGGCGCTTGATCTCGGCGGCGCTGCCGCGGGCCTCGGCGATCTCGGTCACGCGCAGCTTCGGGCGCACGCGGTCGTTGTAGCGGGCGAACAGCTCGGCCTCCGGGCCGCGGCCCAGCCGGCCGACCACGACCAGGAGCGGGTCAGACAGGGCTGGGCTGTTCCTCGTCCAGCTCGGCGCCCCACATCCGTTCCAGGCCGTACAGGGTCCGCGCCTCCGGCTTGAACAGGTGGACGACGATGTCGCCGGCGTCGATCAGCACCCAGTCGGAGCCGGCCGCGCCCTCGATCTGCACGCGCTTCAGCCCGGCCTCGCGCAGCTTCTCCTCCAGATGCGTCGCCATGGCGGTGATCTGGCGGTCGGCGAGGCCGGTTGCGATCACCATCCGGTCGGCGAAGGCGGCGCGGCCTTCCAGGTCCAGCGTGACGATGGCTTCGGCCTTGTCGTCCTCCAGGCTGGCGACGATCACCCGCTGCAGCTGCTCGAGCCGCGACGGCTCGATGGCCTTTGCGCGCGGGCGCTTGGCCGCGCTGGGCACGGGACCCGCGGCGGCGGCCTTCTTGCGCGGGGTGCCCGGCGTCGCGGGCAGCGGCGCGGCGGCTACCGGCTTGCGCGGCGATGCCCGCTTGCGCAGCGGCGTGGCCAGCTTGGCGGTGCTCTTCGGCGGCTCCGTGGGCGGAGCGGGCGGCTTTCTGGCGATGGTCCTATACTCCCGATGCGGCGGCGCGGATGGCGGTGGCGGAGGCCGTATTCTGTGGCGCGGGCAGAAACACCCAGGCCGGCGGGTCCATGCCCGCCAAGGCCGGGGCCGTATGCGCCGGATGCCGCGCACCGCGCAGCCGCCGGGCCGCCAGCCCCGCAAGCGCGCGGTGATTGTAGGTAGGCCGCGGCATGACGGCAAACGCTGCGTCGGCGGCGATGGCGCGCCAGTGGTGCCAGCGCGGCAGTTGCGCCAGATTGTCGGCCCCCATCAGCCAGACGAAGCGCAGGCGTGGGAAGCGGCGGCGCAGCTCGCGCAGCGTGTCGGCGGTGTAGCGGGTGCCCAGCTGCGCCTCGATGCCGGTGGCGACGATGCGCCGCCCGTCGGCGATGGCGCGGGCCGAGGCCAGGCGCTCGGCGAAGGGCGCCATGCCGCGCGTGGGCTTCAGCGGATTGCCCGGCGAGACCAGCAGCCACACCTGGTCCAGCCGCAGCCGGCGGCGCGCCAGCCGGGCCACATGCGCGTGGCCCTCATGGGCGGGGTTGAACGACCCGCCCAGCAGGCCGATCCACCCGCGCCGGCGGCTGCCGAATCGCGGGATCAGGGACGCACCTGGCCGTTGCCGGTGACGACGTAGCGGAAGGTGGTGAGCTGCTCGAGCCCCACCGGGCCGCGGGCGTGGATGCGGCCGGTGGCGATGCCGATCTCGGCGCCGAAGCCGAACTCGCCGCCGTCGCAGAACTGGGTGGAGGCGTTCCAGATGCCCACCGCCGAGTCGATGCCGCGCAGGAATTGCATCGCGGCCGCTTCGTCTTCGGTGACGATGGCGTCGGTGTGCTCGCTGCCGTGGCGCAGGATATGCGCGATCGCCGAGTCCACGCCGTCGACCACGGCGACCGACAGGATGGCGTCCAGCCATTCGGTGTCGAAATCGGCGTCGCCGGCGGCGCGCAGGTCCGCGACGATGGCGCGGGCGCGGGCGTCGGCGCGAAAATCGCAACCCAGGGCGCGCAGGTCGGCGACGATCAGCGGCAGCAGCGCGGGGGCGACGGCGGCGTCGATCAGCAGGGTTTCGGTGGCGCCGCAGACGCCGGGGCGGCGCATCTTGGCGTTGGCGGCGATGCGCCGCGCCATGTCCGGGTCGGCCTGGGCGTGCACGTAGGTGTGGCAGAGTCCTTCGGCGTGGGCGAGCACCGGGACCTGCGCTTCCGCCTGCACGCGCCGCACCAGGGACTTGCCGCCGCGCGGGATGATCAGGTCGATCAGCCCGGCGGCCCCCAGCATGGCCGCGACATAGGCCCGGTCGGTGCTCGGCGGCACCTGCACCGCGGCCTCTGGCGCGCCGGCGGCGCACAGGCCCTCGGTGACGGCGGCGTGGATGCTGCGCGCGGAGTGGAAGCTGTCCGACCCGCCGCGCAGGATCACGGCGTTGCCGGCCTTCAGGCACAGTCCGGCGGCGTCCGCGCCTACGTTCGGGCGGCTTTCGTAGATCATGCCGATGACGCCGATGGGGGCGGCGATGCGGCGGATGCGCAGGCCGTTCGGGCGGGTCCAGTCGGCCAGGGTGCGGGCGAGTGGGTCGGGCAGGGCGGCGATGTCGTCCAGCCCTTGCGCCATCGCGTCGACGCGGGCGGGGGTGAGGGCGAGCCGGTCGCGGAAGGCAGCGGTGCCGCCGGCGGCATCGAAGGCGACGAGGTCGGCGGCATTGGCCTGCACGATCTCCGCCGCGCGAGCCCGCAGCGCCCGGGCGGCGGCGCGCAGGGCGTCGTTGCGGGCGGCTTCCGGCATGCGGGCGAGCGCCACCGAGGCGGCGCGGGCGGACACGGCGGCGCTGCGCAGCCAATCGGTGGTGCCATCACTGTCAACATGCATGCGGCGTTACCCCGTTCGATTGTGCCGTGCGCGCTACAGCAGCACCAGATCGTCGCGGTGGATGATCTCATCGCGGCCCCGCCACCCCAGGATCGCCTCGATATCGACGCTGCGGTGGCCGATGATGCGCGCGGCGTCGGCGCTGGCATAGGCCGACAGGCCGCGGGCCAGGGCCGCGCCGTCGGGGCCTTGCACCACCACCGCGTCGCCGCGGGCGAAGGCGCCGTCGAGGGCGCGTACGCCGGCGGGCAGCAGCGAGCGGCCTTGCGCCAGCGCGCGGGCGGCACCGGCGTCCACTGTCAGGTTGCCCTGCGGTTGCAGTGTGCCGAGGATCCAGCGTTTGCGTGCCGACCGCCCCTCGGGGGCGGCCAGGAACCAGGTGCAGCGGGCGCCGTCGGCCAGCGCCTGCAGCGGGTGGTCCACGTTCCCCACGGCGATGGCCATGGCGCAGCCGGCACCCGTGGCGATGCGGGCGGCCACCAGCTTGGTGCGCATGCCGCCGCTGGAATAGCCGGGCGGGGGCTCGCCGCCCATCGCCTCGATCGCCGGCGTGATCGCCTCCACGACAGGGATATGGGCGGCGGTCGGGTCGCGGCGGGGATCGGCGGTGTAGAGCCCGTCGATGTCCGACAGCAGCACGAGCTGGTCGGCCTGCACCATCTCGGCCACGCGCGCGGCCAGGCGGTCGTTGTCGCCGAAGCGGATCTCGGCGGTGGCGACGCTGTCGTTCTCGTTGATGACGGGCACGCAGGACAGGCCGAGCAGGGTGGTGAGCGTGGCGCGGGCATTGAGGTAGCGGCGGCGGTCCTCGGTGTCGTCGAGCGTCAGCAGCAGCTGGGCGGCGGTCAGGCCGTGGGCGTGCAGGGCTTCGGTCCAGGCCTGCGCCAGCCGGATCTGGCCGACCGCGGCGGCGGCCTGCTTCTCCTCCAGCCGCAAGGTCTTCCTGGTGAGCTTCAGGGAACGCCGGGCCAGCGCGATGGCGCCGGAGCTGACGACGATGACATCGGTGCCGCGGGCGCGCAGGGCGACGATGTCGGCGGCGACGCCGTTCAGCCAGGCCATGCGCGGCGCGGCCTTCGCCTGATCCACCACCAGCGCGCTGCCGATCTTGATGACGAGGCGGCGGGCGGCGCCGAGCGTGGGGATCACTTCATGCGCTCCGCCCGGGCCCGCTCGATCTCGGCCCAGAGCGCGCCGAGCACCTCCGGCACGCCGTGGCCGGAGACGCCGGAGACGACCATCACCTTGCGGCCGGACGCCTTCTCGAGGGCAGCCTTGCGGGCGGCGATCTCGCGCGGGGTCATGGCATCGGCCTTGTTGAGGGCGATGATCTCGGGTTTTTCGGCCAGGCCGCCGCCGTAGCCGGCGAGTTCCGCACGTACGGTGCGCCAGGCCTTGACCACGTGGCCCGCAGACCCGTCGATGAGGTGCAGCAGCACGGCGCAGCGTTCGACATGGCCGAGGAAGCGGTCGCCCAGCCCGGCGCCCTCATGCGCGCCCTCGATCAGGCCGGGGATGTCGGCCATGACGAATTCCTGCGTCATCGACAGCCGGATGACGCCGAGCTGGGGGTGCAGGGTGGTGAAGGGGTAGTCGGCGATCTTCGGCTTGGCGGCGGAGACGACGGAGAGGAACGTGCTCTTGCCGGCATTGGGCAGCCCGACCAGCCCGGCATCGGCGATCAGCTTCAGCCGCAGCCACACCCAGCGCTCCTCGCCCGGCCAGCCTTTGTCGGCACGGCGCGGGGCGCGGTTGGTGGAGGTCTTGAAATGCGCGTTGCCGAAGCCGCCATCGCCGCCGCGCAGCAGCACCACGCGCTTGCCGGGCGTGTCGAGGTCGGCCAGCAGCGTTTCCTTGTCGTCGTCGAAGATCTGGGTGCCGATGGGGACCTTGATCACCACGTCCTTCGCCCCGGCCCCGGTGCGGTCCGCGCCGGCGCCGTTGCCGCCCTTGGGGGCGCGGAAATGCTGGGTGTAGCGGAAGTCGATGAGGGTGTTCAGGTTCTCGGCGGCCTCGAATTCGATATTGCCGCCACGCCCGCCGTCGCCGCCATCCGGGCCGCCGAACTCGATGAAGCGCTCGCGCCGGAACGCGACCACGCCGTCGCCCCCGTCGCCGGAGCGGCAGTAGATCTTGGCCTGGTCGAGGAATTTCATGGTGATGCCGAAGGTGGGGCGGAGGTGGAGCGGAAACGAAAACGGGGGCCGGCTGGCGCCGACCCCCGTCCGGATAGCAAAATGGGGCGCGGCGCCGTTACTCGGCGGCGGCCGGCAACGGTGCCACGGACACCTGCACGCGGTCGTCGGCCCGGCGCTCGAACTTCACCTGGCCATCGACCAGCGCGAAGATCGTGTGGTCCTTGCCCAGGCCGACATTGCGGCCCGGCTTCATCTTGGTGCCGCGCTGGCGGACGATGATGTTGCCGGCGACGACGCTCTCGCCGCCGAACTTCTTCACGCCGAGGCGCCGGCCTTCGGTATCGCGCCCGTTGCGGGACGAGCCGCCCGCCTTTTTATGTGCCATGGGGGTGTCTCCTTACGCCGCGGAGATCTCGGCGACGCGCAGCACGGTGACGTGCTGGCGGTGGCCGTTCTTGCGGCGGCTGTTCTGCCGGCGACGCTTCTTGAAGATGACGATCTTGTCCAGCCGGTCCTGGGCGATCACGGTCGCGGTGACGGAGGCGCCGGCCACGGTGGGGGCGCCGATCACGAGGTTCCCGTCATTGCCGACGGCGAGCACGTCGGTGAAGGTGACGGAAGCGCCGGGCTCGGCCTCGAGCTTCTCAACCTTCAGCACGGCGTTCGGGGTGACGCGGTACTGTTTTCCGCCGGTGCGGATCACTGCGAACATCGGTCTGGCATCCTGTCGCTCGTCCGCCGGCGCGCTGCCCCGGACAAGTAGATAACGTCGGCGGGCAGGGGGTCCTGCCGCCGGGGAGCGCGGGTTATAGCGCGGACATCAGCGCTGTCAACGCAATAGGCGCCGCGATCATGCGCAAGCAGCGTTGCGGCCCGGCGCGGCACTCCCTATAAGGCGGCGCCCGCTTGGAATGGAGAGGTGCCGGAGCGGTCGATCGGGACGGTCTCGAAAACCGTTGTGCCCTTACGGGTACCGTGGGTTCGAATCCCACCCTCTCCGCCAGATCCGCTTCCCGCCGATACCCGCAAGATCCCGCGAAGCCTGGCTTTTGAAGGCTTTAGCGAGTATTATCGCCCTGCTCCATCATCCCACTACCCGCCCGATCACGCCAGTCGGCGGGTATTTTGCGGGGTATCGGATGAGCGTGACCGGGGTATCGGGGAAGGAGATGGGGGCGCTCACTGGTGCGGGCGTCAAGGCGGCCAAGGCAAAGAACCGCGCGTATAAGCTGACCGACTCGGCTGGTCTGGTGCTTTTCATCACCCCGACCGGCAGCAAACTCTGGCGCATGCGGTATACGTTCCAGGGAAAGGAAGAATTCCTTTCGTTCGGCCCATATCCGAGCGTCGGCGTGGCCCACGTCCGTGAGCAACGCGACGCGGTCAAGGCGCTCCTGCGGACGGGGAAAGACCCGGGACTAGAGAAAAGGCTTCGCCGGCCCGCCGGCAGCGACCTATCCGGGACCTTCGAGGCGATCGCCCGGGACTGGCACGCTCGCAACCTGCCGACCTGGACCGAGCGACATGGCAAGGACGTCCTCGATAGCCTGGAGGCATACGTCTTTCCCATCCCTGGGCAAGCTGCCCATCACTGAGATTACCGCGGTTGGTTGACTGGCTGAAGCCGTGCAGGAGGCGCCCGGGGACACCGTCGATATCGCCTTCGTCGATCAAGGCTACATCGGCGCCAAACCAACCGCCGCAGCAAAGGTCCACGGTATAGAGCTTGAGGTGGTCAAGCTGTCAGAGGCCAAGCGAGGCTTCGTGCTGCTGCCCCGCCGCTGGGTGGTGGAACGCTCCTTCGCCTGGGCCACACGATGCAGGCGACTGGTCAAGGACTACGAGCGCTACGCTACGACCCTGGCCGGACTGCACACCGTCGCCTTCGCATGCCTCATGCCCAAACAGGCCGCACTGCTTGCCGCAGGTTCATAACACCCTCTAGCTTTCGCCAGCCCAGAATGACGGCAGAGCCTCCTCAAGGCAGATGCTTGGTGATCCCACCCACGCCGGTTCTGTCGACCACATCGCTGATGAAGAGAATCTGCATCAGTTCCCTCCGTTTTTGCTGGTTGGAATTCACACCTATTGGCTGTGTCTCGGCACGTAGCGGCCGATACGCTTTCGACGATTTATGTCGGCCGTTGGCCCGGGTCTGCCGCCAGATAAAGTTGACGGTAGGCACTGACCAGCTGACCGAGGGTGAACGAGCGATTTCGCCCGCTGGGGTTGGGCAGAATCCACACCGCAGCACCACCAAAGGCGACCGGCTGAGATCCCCAGGCGATTTCTCGTTGACCGGACAGTGCGGAATAGGCCGCCTTGCCGAGAAAAGCGACGAAGCGTGGCGCATAGTGCGCGATCTTTTGTTCGAAATGCGCAGCGGCAGCGATGAATTCTTGTGCCGACAGTTGATCCGCCCGCGTCGTCGGCCGGTTAACCACCGCTGTCAGGCCACATCGGTGCTGCAGGATCGTGCGGTCGTTCTCGGGAAGGATTTCGTCCGGTGTGAAGCCCGCGAGATGGATCACGCGCCAGAAGCGATTGCCTCTTCCGGCAAAATGATGCCCTGCGGCGGCCGCAGTCATTCCGGGATTGATCCCGCAGAAGACCACCACAAGGCGTCCGGCGATGATATCCGGGAGCGTATCGGCCATGTCTTGCTTCACAAATCCAGCAAGAGCCGAGGTTGATCTTCCGGCGCTTCCTTGGCAAATCCGCCAGTGTCGATCGCGTCACGCCGACGGCCTCGACGAGACGCAAGCCCGAGATCCCCTTGCTTGCGCGTCGCGGGGTCTTGGTCGTCGCCGTGAACCCGGATTACCCGGATGGGCACCTTTCGGCTTGTACGAATCTGCCGAGTCCGCCACGAATATCAGCGTGTCGCCATGGGGATGGTGGCGGACGCATGGAACACTCGGCGGTGAATCGAATGATGCCGCTCTGCGGGTCGATTTCGACCGGCGGCTGAAGCTGGAATTCCACTGCAGCCGTATCGCCTCCGACGCTGGATTGCTTGCCTACGGCGAACGCGACGATGCACTCGCGCTGATCGATCTGGCCGACGCGGTTCTGTCGGACGGTCGCAGGGGCAGAAACACCCGTCACCCACTGACCGGCCTGCTTCGGCAGTCCGTGTTCGGCCGCCTCGCTGGTTACGAGGATGGCTATCATCCCCTCGTGACGGTCGAGTTGGCCGTTCATCAGGGGAATGCCGGGTTGAATATCACGTCAAGCCTGACCTACAGCTACTCTCGGAAGGGGCGGCTAGGCCGCCCATCCGGGAAATGTCGGTTTGGACGTGTTTCCCTTTGCCAAGGCGTTCGTGATCGGATTCGCGTGGGCGGTCAACATGCGGTGGCACGGTGCGGCCGGGCCTCAATGACCGGGAACGGGAGTAGCACGATGGATGAGAATGAGATTCGAGAGGCACTCAATCGCCACTGGGCCGCCTCGGATGCAAATGACTTCGACGTTGAGCACGACATATACCGAGACGACGCGCTGCTCGAGTACCCGCAATCGGGCGAGCGCATCAGGGGCCGGCACAACATCCGGGCCTCTCGCCTCGCGCAGCCGAACTGCAAGCGCTTCAGGGTGCGCCGAATCGTTGGCACGGGCGACCTCTGGGTCACGGAATTCATCCTCGCCTATGATGGTCGACCGTCCTATTCGGTGAGTGTCATGGAGTTCCTGGATGGCAAGGTGGCCCGCGAGACCCAGTACTTTGCCGACCCGTTCGAGCCGGGACCTTCGCGCGCGGATTGGGTTGAGCGGATGGGGTGAAATCGGCGCGGCAGTGGCGCACCCGCGCGTACTGGACCGGGCAGAACTGCCCGTCGATACCGTCCAGCTCGCTCGTTTTCTCATCGGCAAGATGCTCGTGCGGATGCTGGCCGAAGGCGTGGCGGGCGGCCGCATCGTCGAGACCGAGGGATATGACATCGGCGACCCCGCGGGTCACGCCTATCGCGGCATGACCCCGCGCAATCGCGCGCTCTTCCTCGAGCGCGGCCACGCATATGTCTATCTCGCCTATGGCAGCTCGTTCATGCTGAACGTCTCGAGCGAGATGTCCGGCGTGGGCGCGGGTGTCTTGATCAGGGCGATCGAGCCAACCGATGGCATCGGGATCATGGAGCGAAATCGCGGCACCGAGCGGGTGCGAGACCTGGCGCGGGGCCCGGGACGGCTGAGCGCAGCCCTGGGGATTGATCGCCGGCTGGACGGGATCGACCTCTGTAGGGCCGGTCCGCTGTGGCTCGGATCTGACGGTCAGGCGTCCGACGAAATCGGGCAGAGCAAACGGATCGGCATTACGCGTGCGGCCGACAGGTTGCTGCGATTCTACGTTCGGGGCAATTGGTTCGTCAGCGGTCCGCAGGCACTCAATGGATGAGAGAGGCGACTTGACGGGGTGAAAGGTCGGTCAGCCCGTGTCCGCCCGTCATCCGCAGATCACACTCACCGCCTTGCGCGCAATCTCCATCAGTTCGGCACGGGGGACGCCCCCGCGGGCGCGGATGGCGATGGTGTGCAGCGTGGCGGATGCGAGCACCGCGAGCGTCGCAGGATCGGCATCATTTTTCAGCTCGCCCCTCTCGTGCGCCGGTCGGAGACGCGCTTCGAGATCAGTGTCGAGCTCACGCAGTCCCTTCGCGAGAGCGCTTCGGATGTCAGGATCTTCGACCGCCTCGGGTGTTGCTGTTCCGGTCGCGAAGCAGCCGCGCGGGCGGCCGTCGCCCGAGAAATAGATCGACAGCTGCCCGTCGTCCAAGACCCGGTCGCCATCCGCTCCAGGCCGTGCTCGCGACGGAGGCGGCCAAGTGAGCGCCGCCCTCGCATCGAGCACTGCAGCCGACGGCCATCGCGCAATCACGGTCGCGGCTCTGGCGGCGACCTATATGCAGGCGGTCAATATCTCGTTGCCCAATGCGACCTTGCTCCATATCCAGGGCGCGCTGTCGATGGCCGACGACGAGGTCGGTTGGGCTTTCTTCGTACATCTCTGCGAGCGTCATCATCATGCCTATGACGCGCTGGCTCGCGGGCCGCTACGACCGAAAGGCCGTTTATCAGCTCTCGATCGCCATCTTCGCCCTCGGCGTTGTGGTCGCTGCGCGTGCGGCGACCCCGATGCAATTCGTCACCGCCCGTGTCGTCCAGATGCAGGCACAGACGGCCTTCGTCGCCAGCCATCATCCAGATGGCCGCCTGAAATCCCAGACCTCCGATTGGAAGCCGATGAGACCTGTGCGCGAGGCCGGGAGACCAAATGTGACGATTTCGACCCATGATTGGGCCCTGCGTGTTGTGTCCTCAGCGGCACGCGCACGGGCTTCATCAGGTGATGGTCTCGAGCCGGCTGAACCGTACCGGGATCAGCTCATGAATACGAATATCTCCAGCCACGCCCTTGTCGATGACCGTGAGAAGCTGCGTCTCAGCAGGACCCACCGGCAAAATCAGGCGCCCACCTGGCTTGAGCTGTTCGAGCAGCGCCGGCGGTGGC
>NZ_JAPDNT010000040.1 GCF_025989185.1 Limobrevibacterium gyesilva | reverse complement strand
CCTCGGTGCGCGACGCGTTGCGCGCGGCGCCGCCGGCGGCGCTGGCGGCCATGCGCGCCCGCGCCCACGCGCCCGACCCCGCCTATTCCGCCGACCCGCGCGACCAGGCGACGCCGCGCGGCATGCTGGAGCTGCTGCGCCGGCTGTGGGCGGCGGATGGCGTCAGCTCCGCGGCGCGGACGACGCTGCTGGCCATCATGGGCCGCACCTCGACCGGGGTGCGCCGCATCGCCGGGCGGCTGCCCAAGGGGGTGCCGGTTGCCGACAAGACCGGCAGCGCCTCGGGCACCACCAACGACGTGGGCTTCCTGACGCTGCCCGATGGGCGCGGCACCGTGGCGCTGGTCGTGTTCGTGAAGGACTCGCCGCTGACACCGGCGGAGCGGGAGGACGTGATCGCCGATATCGGGCGCGTGGTCTACGACGCCTGCCTGCTCGCGTCAGCGCACGGCTGACGCGGCGCGCGGCGCCGGCCGGTCGCGCAGGCTCCAGATGATGCCGCCGGCGCTGATGGCGGCCCCCAGCAGCACCAGCGGGTCGAACGCCTCGCCGTAGAAGGCGACGCCGACCATGGCGATCAGCGGGATGCGCAGGAAGTCGATCGGCACCACCGCCACCGCGTCGCCATGGCGGAAGGCGCTGGTGACGCAGACATGGGCGAGCAGGCCGCTCACGCACAGGGCAGCGATGGCCGGCAGCGCCTGCGCGTGCAGCCTGGGCACGATCCACAGCGAGTTGCCGGCGGCGAGGTCGGCGAGCAGGTACATCGGCAACTGCATGACGTTCATCCAGAACATGATGGTCAGCACGCTGTTGCGGCCGGTGAGGAACTTCGTGGTGGTCAGCTGCACCGCGAACAGCATGGCGGCGAGCAGCACCACCAGCGCCTCCGGCCGGAACGACCCCGCGCCCGGCCGCAGGATCACCAGCACGCCGATGAAGCCCAGCACCACCGCGCCGATGCGCGCCGTGCTCAGCCGCTCGCGCAGGAATAGCACCGCCAGCACCAGCGTCCAGGCGGGCGTCGTGAACTCCAGGGCGAAGACGGTGGCGAGCGGCAGGATGGTGACGCCGAACGCCCAGCAGGCCTGGCCGCCGAAATGGAACACGTTGCGCAGCAGGTGTATCCGCAGCGGCCGCGGCGCGCCGATGCGCTGGCGTGCGGCCAGGGCGTAGACGGCGAGGATGACGATGCCGCCGAGATTGCGCAGGGCCAGGATCTCGAACACGCTGAGGCTGCCGGCCAGCTCGCGCACGGCAACCGCGAGCGCGCTGAACGAGACCAGCGCCCCGGACATCCAGGCGATCACCTTCCTGAGGTCATGCATGCTCGGCCGGCGCTCCCGTCGCTCATCCGCGCACGGCAAGCGGGCGCGCCGGGATGCTTAGATGATTTTGCCGGATCGCACACCCAGCCGATCCCGCCAGGGCGCCCGCGGGCGCCGGACCCGGGCTGAATGTCATGGTGTTCGATGGTGCTGCTGGACAGGATTGAACTGTCGACCTCTCCCTTACCAAGGGAGTGCTCTACCACTGAGCTACAGCAGCGCCGGGCGCGACAAAGCGCGGCCTACCTAGACTCTCGGGGGCGCCGGTGCAACCCCCGTCCGGCAGAAACTGGCAGGAACAAACCGAGAATATCGCGTCTGTACTGGCACAAATCTGACACAGGTCCAGGAGGCCTCGCTCCCCGACCTCCTCGCAGATTCGCCGCCGCCGCGTGCCCCGGCGGCCTGTTAGCTCCATTTCCCTCGGAGGTAGAATCGACGAGCAAGCCGGACGCTGACGGGGGGCAAGGAAAGCCCGACTCGCTGATCACAGCCGGTCAATCCCCGCCGCCGGCCGACGCACCCGCGCCGATCTTGGGTGTCTTTGTCAACATTGGCGCATTGCCTCGCCTGAAATGCTCCCGGGTTTTGACCCGTTGCCTCACCTCATTTGCTCCCCATCGATATTCATCGGTCGGGTTGGTAATGAGGCGGATCAGCATGGCGACGAGTGACGAATTGGTGGTGCCGGTTGCGGGACGCTACGCAATGGGCAGCCAGGCCGACCGGCATCGGCGCCTCGATCGGCGGACGTGAAACGATCAAGCTTGCGGCCGCTCACGCCATCGATGCCCTGTCGCTGGACATCCGCCCAAGCGGATTCATGTGGCCAAGGGACAAGCCATTCCTCTGGACGCCCGAGGAGTGTCGTGCAGCAGTGATGGGCTACCAAGTCAAGTGGAAGGGAGACTTCGACGACTTCCTGAAACTTCTGCGCGGCAAATGGCAGATGCTGGACGGCTATGCCTTCCTGCACCAGCCTTAGCCGATGAAAACGACCCTGCTCCGGGCGACTAGAATGGTCCTCGAGCGGCAGGCAATGTCGTCTTTGGTGATGTCCCTGCCTACCAGGCCAGGTCGGATTGTGGCTGCTGGGCGACGGCGTGAGCCTCGCAAGGTGCCGTCGCGGCGCAAGCGCTACGTGTAGACGCCGTATTCGAGGCGTGTGAGGAACGTCATCACGGTTTCTAAACCCTTCGGTGTAAATCAGCACCGAACTGGGACCCCACCGCAAACTGCGCACAATACTTTGATATTCCAAGCGAAATTTCGTTCGCTGTGGGGTCCCGATCGGCGCCGATCGGGACCCTTTCCTTTTGCTGATTTCGCAAGTCGTTTCAGCGCATTGCGGCAGGTTTGGAGGGGGCCCCCGCTTCGGTGCCGTTTTACATCCAATTGACAGACCTGAGGGGACGGTCCGGTTACCGCTCCGCCCGATGGGTAGGAACGGCCTTCGACGTCGAGTGATCGGGATGCGAAGCTCATGCCCGCCCGGGCCCATCCTTCCAGGCGTCGACGAGGCGCGCGAATTCGGCCTGGAGACGTTCCAGTGCTTCGGTGACCTGTTCCCGCGGCCGCCGTGTCTTGGGTGGGACCTCCTCAGGCTCGCCGAGGAACTCGTACTGGGCCTCGTCGCTCGTGGGGGGCGATTTGTCGGCCGCGTCCCCCGGGACCGAACCAGCCTTACCCAGGTCAGTCGATGCCTCCTGGCCACCGTCCTGGCCAGAGGCCCCGGCCGCGGCGACGAACCGGATGCGGAGTAGGGCTTTCAGGTTATCTGGTATTTCCGGCGTGACGGCCGCCTCCCACCAGGCGAGTTGCTCGCGCAGTGCGACCTCCTCGGGCGACAGGGCGGCCTCCTCGGCGGGCGCCATCTCGCGCAGCTTGCCTGCCTGCGTCAGGAGGATGCCCCCGACAACGACCCTCGCCATGTTGTCGAACATGTTGGCCAGCAATCCTTCCGGTCCGCCACGACCGCGGTGGGCCAGCCACGGGTTACGCTCCGCCCGTAAGCGCGAGAGCACTTCGACCGCGTCGCGGCAGGGACCAAGAGGGTCGCCCGCTTCGTGCAGATCACGGCGCCTTTCCCACAGGCGCAGGATCAGGTCGGCCGCGCGGGTCTCGGCCACCGCTTTGGCGTCACCGTTCGCGGCCTCCGCCTCAGTGATGAGCGCTGCCAGATGGTGGGCCATCCAGCGTTCCAGCGTCGCGCCCCGATCGCCGAGTTCGAGGTTGCGGACAAGCTCCCGACCAAGATCCAAGACGCCCCTCGGCGATGTCGAGGCCGCCGTCGGCGCAGAGACGGTAGACTCTATCAAACCGCCCCTCCGGCGAGTCGGTGCCTTCCTCGCCAGCGTATTGTCGGGTTCTGTGGCCACGGCGACGCACCTCCACCTCGATAACCAGATCCAGTTCCTCGCCCTGCAGGAAGCCCTGCAGTTGCTGTTTGTGCGCGAGCAGTCGCCAGCCAGCCGACTGGACGTCAGTCGGGTATCGGTCCTCGTCCCGATCCTGCTCGCCCCACACCTCGAAGACGAACATCGGCTCGTTCGAGCCGGGGCGTGACCACCGCGCAGCCCCAGAGGCGTCCCGTGCAAGGCTGCACGCATCGCGGACCCAAGCGCCCGGCGCCGAGGTGACATAGCTTGCGTTGCCCCGGAACGGGTCGTGCTCGTCGATGCCACTGTCCCGCCCGGACCAGACGAGCCAGCCTAGGAGCCGGTGGGGCGGTTCGTCGATTTCGAAGCGCTCCTCCCCATCCTCCGGCAGCTTGTAGTCCCAAGAATCGTCCATGGTCTGGAGCGCCCTCAGAAGCGCGGGGGCTGTCGAGGGCTCCACGAGCGCGCTGGAGAAAGTGATCCCCTCGGAGCGATCGGGCCCGGTCGTCTCTTCACGGCCCGCGACCGTGACGAAGCCCTCGCGCTCGGGCGGGAGCATCCCAACCCGGTGGTCCGGCTCACGGACAGCCGCGACCCAATCGGCGAGCGGTTCCCCACCGAGTGCCCAATGCCGCTGGTGAAGCGGCGTCGGCACTCGGAGGTCGGCCGCCCACAGGGGCGGCTCCGACAGCTGTTCACGCCGAACCCGCTGATCCAGGGCGTGCCAATCGTCCAGTTCCGCTTCCGCGAGCGGCACGGACTTCAGCAGCTCGCCCGCGGCGCACCACATCGCGTGCCACTCGAGATGCGTATCCAGGACCTCGATCACCGGCCGGGAGCCGTGGCCGTGCCGTCGCGCCGCATAGTCCCGGTCGTGGCCAAGCCTCCAACGGAGCTTCGGCGCGGAGCGCACTCGCTCCTCCGGCCATCCCCACACGTCCACGATCCACCGTTCGGCCGAGTCCAGGAAGCGGTCGCCGACGGGCTCGGCGAATGCCGACCACATCGGCTCATACCAGTACGGCACGGTGTCGATGGTGTCGAAGCCAAAGCGGCGGCCCTCGCGCGTGCGCATGCGGTGCGCATCCTCACGCGAGTGGCGGTCGTCCGCCTTGACCGCTGGCAGTGCCGACTGGTTCACCACCTCAAGCCGCGCGGCGTCCTGGGGCGACAGGGTCAGCAGGCCCGCGTTAGCAAGTTTGATGCAGACATCGCGCGCGAAGGCGCGGATTAGCAGGTGCGGGAACTTGTCGTCGAGCGCCGTGGCAAGGAGCATCGGACCGGCCGCGGCCGCGGCGTGCGGACGCTCACCCGCGACACGGTCCAGTGTGATGGCAGTCCATAGCTTGGCCGCGAGCGGATAGTAGGCCGGGGTCGGGCCGGAGAACGCGGGCTCCTCGGAACGACCGAACTCCCGCGCGTAGCCTTCGACGACGCGAATGTCGTCGGTTCGGGCGAGGCGCCGTACCGCGTGCGCGGCCCGCCAGCGAGCTCGGCTGTCTGGGGAACCCATCTGTGCCATAAGGAAGCGGCCGATGGCGTCAGCCGTGTCCTGGGGAATTGTCCTCGACTCGACATGTTCCCGGTCTCCTTCACGGATGCGCGAAGCGAGGCGCTGGAGGTACCAATCCAGCAGGTCGGCCACCGAGGGCGCAGGGAGCAGAGCCGCGACGAGCCCGACGTGCCCAAGCAGGGCCTCGGGCCCGAGTGTGTCCACGTGCACCTGGACGGCCTCGAGCAACAGGTCGCGCCGAGCGTCCCGGTCGCATCCCGCCTTGTCGAGCAACGGCGAAATCTCGTCCCGACCGTAGGGCAGCCCAGTCGAGAGTGCTGGGAGCCAGTCCCTGACGAGGCCCGGCAGTTTCGTCCCGCACCAAGCGGTGACGGCCGGACTGTCCCAGGCGCCAAGCGTCTCGATCAATGCCCGAACCACCTCTCCGCGATCGTGCTCCTCCCCGAGAGTGACGACCGCTTCCAGGTGCCTCGTCCGCGCACGCGCCGGAACCACTTCCCTGGCCGCCGAGAGCTCCGATCGGAGGGACACGTGGGTCCGCTTGGTCCGCGCGGACTCCTTGAGCGAGCGGATGGCCGCGGTGAGGGCCACGCTGTCCGTCGCGACCGCGTCCGTCCAGGCATAGGGCGCTGCCACCGCGTCGCTCCGATGCAGCTCCGCCGCCTCGTGCTTTGTCCGGGACGGCGGCAGCGCTTGCCCGAACCGCTCCCGGTCGACGAGGGCCCGGGCCAGGGGCCCGAGCTCCCCTTCAGGCGCAGTGCGGATGTCCTCAGGCGCCTCGGTCCGGCCAAGGCGGAGGAGCATGTCCCTGGCTGCCTCTTCGCGGAGCGCCCGCCGAATGGCGGCTGGGAGCCCTTGCGACGCGCGGAGGCTCTCGTCGAGCAATCCGTGGTCGGATTCGAGGCACAGAGACAGCGCAGCAGTCTCGCCCGGCGTCAGGGCACCCTCCGCCAAGCCAGTCCGAAGTGCCGGAGGCAGTGTTTCCCAGAGCTGGACAACATCGCGAGCCTCCCACCGCGCGGCCGCGGCGAGCGCGATCGGCTGGTCCAGCCGGGCCAAAGCCGCCATGGCCTCCTTCCAGGGGAAGTGGCGCTCGCCGTCGAGCCGTACCGCCGCGTCGGCCACCACCTCGCCGAGGCACAAGGCCGTCTGGCGTCGGTCGGCCACTGCGTCGTTGGCGTACCGAATAAGCTCACCCACGAGGATGAGCTGACCTCCGATTTCGGTGTCGAGTTCCCCCGCGGCCTCGACGGCCATGCCAAACACCGCCCCGGCGTCCTCCGGGCTTAGAGGCACCAGGAGCCGGGCGCGGGCAACGAGGCACTCTGATTTCGATCGCGCCCCGATCCGCATGCCGTGTGTTTGTGCCGCCGACGCGGCGAGCGAGGTGATGAGGGCGTTGTGAAGCTCCGGCCGCAGCGAAAGCCGCGACACCAGGGCCGCGTCCGGGACGACCTCGCCACCCGTCCAACCGTTGTCGACCGCCATCGCCAACTCGTGAAGCGTCTCGGGTGCATGCCCTGCCGCTAGCAGCGTCAGTAGGTTCCGCGCCACGAAGGACCGCATGGCATAGAAACCGGGTTCTCGCTCCAGCCGCCACCTTTCCCGGCCGAGGCAATCCGCAGCTGACCGGAGCCCGGCAATGGCGCTGTTGCCGACGGCCAACTTGGCCAGGGCGCAGGACACGGCGGCATAGGACGGGAATACCGCCTTGGCGAAATCCTGCAAATCGCGGTCGTGCCGTTCGTCGTGTTCGTTGCGCACGACCCGGCCTTGTACGTCCTTCGGTGCCTCGGGCCGCGGCTCGAAGACGCCCGAGGCCACGGGGCGACGACCGGACCTCGCCTCCAGCAGGGCGTAGGCCCGGAAAATTGCGTCGAGCTGCACCGGCGCAGAGGCGTGGTTGCGGTCGATGCGCCGCCGACCGTTCCCGAGCAGGCGAGCAAGGATCGCGTCGACGCCATTGCGCGCCGGAGCGCGTGCGCTGAGGACCTCGCAACCCGTCAGCAGCAGGTCGATGAGGCGTGCGAGTTGGGCATCCCGCTGCATATACTCCCCGAGGTTCCTGCCGCCTCGCAGAAGTCGGGAGAGGCGAAGCAGCCCCACCTCAAGGTTGGCGTAGTCCACATCCCGACCCGCAAGGGCCAATGGAACCTGGAGGAAAGTGCCAGCCAGTGGTCCCAACTTGCCCGAAGCGAGGAGAGCTTCCAGGTCGTCTGCGCGTCCCTCGGCAATGAGGCGCGGCGGCAATTCCAGCGCGACGTCGACGTGCGCCTGAATTGGGGACCAGCTCATAAGTTGCTGCAGGGCAGCGACGGGCTCGAACAGCTTGAGGGCGGCTTCAGTGTCCGCCGCCACGGCACTGGCATCGAGTCGCCACGGGTCGGACCACCCCTTGGCGTCCTTGCAGAGCGTCTGCTGCCTCGCCTGGTTCCAGGCAGCGATGGCTCGACTGTCCTCCCGGTACGACAGGCGGTCCCCGCGCTCCGCGTGCACAACGAGCCGGTGGTACAGAATCCGGCCGTGGCCCGACAGGTAGCTGGGATCGGAGAGGAAGAGCCGTCCGACGGTGTCCACGGCGAACCGGGCGGCAAGGTCGGGGTTGTCGGCTAGCAGGTTCTGGAGCGCCTTGTCCTTCCGATGTCCCTCGGCCCCGATAAGCAAGTAGCGCAGGGCCCTGGATGGTTCCCCGGCCGCCCGGGACGCGGCGACGGCCAGGGTCAGCCGTTGCACCTCTACTTCGCGTTGCTGGATGGGGTCGCTCACTACCCTCGGCACTGGCTCCCGCTCGACCAGTTCTAGCAGCTCGGCGAAGCGCTCTGCGGCTGCCAGCGCCGGGCCGACGTGAATGGCGGCGTAAGGCTCGCTTGCCGTCTGGGACAGGAGCCATGTCGCTGCCGACCCGCGCACCTCGGTGAGCTTGGGCTCACCGCGCGCGCGGACGAAGGTCTCGAAGTCCTCGTCGGCCAGCGCCGCAGCATTTCCCTCGAGGCGCACACCTGGTGCGAGGTCCCGGCACACGTCCCTGACGTGGTCCACGTTCGTCCCGAGCACGGCAGCTAAGGCGGGGAGCGGAACCGGCCGGGCGAGCGCGATCAGGCCAGCACAGACCGCGCCGACCTCCCCGGGGTTACCGTTCTTGGCCAGCGCCTCGCAGAACCGCTCCTCGAAAATCGCGTCGAGGGACTTGCCGGGGCGGAGCCGGGCCAGCGGGGCTGCATCGTCCACGCCACCGCCCTCGAACGCGTACGCCTGCACCCGGGGGATGCCGCCGGAGAGCGCGTGGAACTCGTCTATCCACTCCCGATCAGGGACCGCCCCCCGGTGCTGGCGCACGAACTCCGTCGTCTCTCCCACCTCGAAGGCTGGGACGGGGAAGTGCCGGTAGCGGTCGGGCAGCCCTAGGGTGTCGAGGCGCCCCGTCCGGGCGGTCACGATGAAGCGGACGTTCCCCGGGAGCGAACCCAGACGCACGAAGTCACGGACGAACGATGTCTCCGGCGCCGGTCGTTCGCGGGCCGCGGTGAGGGAGTTGTCCGCAGCGTCGATGGCCATGACGAGCAGCCCGCCAGGATTGCGGGCCGCGAGCGCCTCTGCCGCCCGGCGGAGTCGTTCCATGAACATCTGCGGGAAGTCCGTGTTCCCGTGGTGGCGCAGCAGCAGTGGCAGGCGGAGGCGCGTGGCAACCTCGTTCGCCAGCTGGGTGAACGCGTCCGCCGGGCGGTGGCGGAGCTCGGCCGGATCGAGATAGCGGCCGCCGCCGTAACAGTCGAGAGTCACCATGACCGACCCGTCCGGCAGGTCGTCTTCGATCTGGCGGAGCGCCGTCGTCTTCCCGACCCCGCCCTCGCCGTGAAGGCAAAGGAATGGCTCCGTCGCGAGGAGGCAGCCCGCCTGCTCGACTGCGACGCGCCGCACAAGCTTGGCCGTGTGCTTGAGGTTGGGCGGACAAGGGAACAGTGCACGGCGGTCGGATGCCCCAAGTGCGTGGAGCATGACGCCTCCCCGCGTGATTGGGGAACGGTCGTGCTCCGGCAGCATGCGCTCGCGGACGAACTGCCGCAGAACGAGCATGTCGGTCCGGGCGTCGTCGTCGGACCACTCCGCCATGGCGCGCAGCACCCGATCCTCCAGGTCGAAGCGGGACCCGGTACCGGAGACGAGGTCCATGCACGCGGCAAACTCGCGGAAGTCGTCGGGTGCCAGTCCCGACGCCTGCAGGAGCTTCGCCTCATCGGGCTCGTCACGTGCTGGTGCGCTCGGCGACGTCGTGGCCGGGTTCGCAGCGGCCCGGTCGAACGCCGCCTTGAGCTCGGGAGCGATGGGCTGGTTGGTGATGAGCGCCACCTCCGGCGGAGGCTTGCCGGGCCGGAGCGCGCGCATCGCCGCCCATGCCTTTGCCATCTGGGAGAGAACCGAGCCATCGCCGACCACGCGTCCCGGGGCGGTACCCTGCTGGGACCCTCTTCGCGCGCGGGTCTTGCCAGCGGCCTCTTTTCCACCCTGGTTGGCCTTCGCAGTCGGGCGCACGTAGGTCAGCCTCGCTACCGTCCAGGCGGCGCCCGGGGATGAGCCGGAATACTTCAGCTGCTCCAGCCGAACGCGCTCGGCCGACGCGGCCCCGTCCCCGCCGAAGTAAAGGGTGCAGTCCACTCCGTCCCAAGTGTCGGCGGCACCGGGCTCCAGGGTTCCCTCGAGCGCCAGTGCCTCCAGGCTGCCCTGGGCGTCGAGCAGCCCAATTGCTTGCCGAGTCGCCCACAGCTCGTGGAAATCGTCACCTGTGTTCGACCCCCGTGCGCCCCTGTAGTCGGCCAACTTGCCCTCCTCAACGCCGACCATTCGTAGGCATCCGCCGCGCGACGGCCGAGCCGGACCCGAGGAAAACATTACGATCCCTCGGAGCCCGCCGAAAGGGGCCGGACTCCGCCGGCTGAGCGACAAGCCTAGTTGCGGCAACCGGTCAAGCTTCGCAGTTCGCCGCCGAAGCCAAGGATCACCCCCGAGGCAGCCGACGCAGCGCCTGGCTTGCCCTAGCGCGATCGGGCTAGATGAAGGCTTGGCGGAGTTCGGCCGAGACTGTGCTCTGCTGGCCTTTGCCGACACACGCGCTACCGCAGCCGTGCTGCCGGACGACGGTGCCGCCCCGTTCCTGAAGCGGATGGCGGTGGTGGCCCAAGCTGTCCGCAACCAGTTCGGACCGCCCGACATCTCCGCCTTGGCGGCCAAGGTGGAGGCGCTGCTGGACGAGAACATCCTCGGCGTCGAGATCACCGCTCCGGTGCGCGAAGGCGACAACACGAGGGGGATGACCGACCTCTCGAAGATCGACTTCGGGAGACTGGCCGAGCTTTTCCTGAAGGCGCCGAAAACGCCGTCGAGCAGCTGCGCGCCCAGGCCGGAAAGTCCGTGGAGGAGACAGTGCGCCAGAACCCCCCGGGGAGAGAAGCTGGAGCAGCTGATCGACGCATACAACGCCGCGACGGCCGACGTCGCCGAGACGTTCGAGAAGCTGAAGGCCTTCATGCGCAGCATCGACGAGGAGCAGGGACGCGCTGCCCGGGAGGGGCTGAGCGAGGAGGGACTGGCGATCTACGACCTGCTCACCAGGCCGGAGCCGAAGCAGACCAGGGCGCATGACCTGGAGGTCAGAAAGGTCGCCCGTGATCTGCTCCAGCGCCTGCACGACAAGGCCGCCGTGTTCGAGTGGCGGCGGCGCCAGCAGACCCGGAGCGACGTGCGCTGGACCATTGAGCAAGTGCTGGATGCCCTGCCACAGGAGCCGTACCCGGAGGAGCTCTGGAAGCCAAAGGTGGACGTATGTAAATCGGCTCCTTACGGTGACCCTTGCAAGGTCAACCGAATCAATGGCCTAACGCGCCGATCGGCGTCGGGCCCCCATGCCGAATGACACCAGGACGTGGAGCGAGTGCTAAGTGCCGGGTGATAGTTCTGATAACAGCGGCCCTGTCCCTTGACCGCTTCGCGTGGAAAGCGGCTTTAGAGAGCTTGCGGCCCCAGGTCCGCTCTGCGCCCAACTATGCCGTTCGCTGCTTCAGTTGCGACACCCAGAAGCAGACACTTGTAGAGGCCTATTCTCGAATTGGCTGCTGGACCGCGTCACCCTGGCCTGAACGCTTTCAATCGAGCAAGTTGAGCCGCCGCTCCACGATGATCTGGCGCAGGTCAATCCCTTCATCCGCGCAGAACCCCGCCAGATCGATCCAGCCGACATAGTCGCTCGGATCATAGATCTGCATCTCGTACTGGTTTTCGTCGGCCTCAACGATCCCACCGACCTCATACCGCTCCAGTGCTTCGCCATATTTCTTGATTGTCTCGTGCGCGAGGCCCAGCGCGCTCTGCACGTCGTAGACATTTACCGCAGCAGTGGACTTCTTCCTCAGCCGGATCGCCCGCTGGACGATGGCGAGCATGAACTCTCGCTCGTGCTGAGGCACGTTTTGAAGGCGGTCCGCGAAGGCATCTAGCCCCTTCTGCGCCGCCTTCACCTGCTTGGTCGTCAGGTCCGAGTAGGTCGAATGCGCCAACAGTCGCGCCAGGCTCTTTGCCTTCTGCACCGCCGTCGTTGCTGTGCTATCCTGAAACTGTGCCCGGAATGCCTTCGCCAGCGTCTCCCCCACCTCGCGGAACGTATCCTCGTGCTGCCGCTTGATCTCCTTCAGGCGTTTGACCGGCCAGTCGGCGACATTCTTCATGTCGTCGATCACGTCATGATGCGGCGAGCACAGCAGGATCAGGTTCGCAGCCGCTCTCCGCTCTTCATTCGACATATCCTTTCGAAATCGGGGGCCACCCCTCTCAGCGGCCTCGATGTGACAGATCTTCCCGACCATCGTGCCTGCATTGTTGATTAGAACATGCTCGCAGCCTGGCATGGCGCAGTTGTTGCCGGACAGTAGATAGAGGTTCCGCAGCACCTCCCTCGACGGCTGCAGGCGCTTCGCCTCTTCCTTGGCTGAGCCCGCCTTTTGCTTAGCCCCGCCCCCCTTGGCCATTCGTCGCTCCATTTCTAACTGGCATCATACTAGCCCCGCGATCGGCCGCAATCACCGGACCTCCAGGACGACAAGGGGGTCGGTCCAGCCAGCCCAGCTAGAACGCTGAAAGGCCGCTTTCCTCACCTTCAACCTCGAAAGCAGCCGGACCGCCAACGGCCAACACCTGACGTCGATCACGGTCGCCTGAGTGTCCGAGAAGGGTCGCGAGCGGCCGAGCTCGCCGCGTGCAACGAACGGCCGCAAGGGGGGCGAGAGCGGTCATCGGACAGGGCCGCTGGTATGAAGCCTCTGGTAGGCGCGGCCTTGCGGGCCTTTTCGCAAACCTGAGCCGCGGGTGAATGAGGGGCCGGGAACGCGCAGAGCAGCCTGACGAGGGATCCGAGATAAGGACTCTTTCGGGCGCCATATTCTTTGGCTGATCCTGCCCGCGTCTCCCGCGCGTGAAGTGCGCCGGGAGCTTTGAAAGTCTAGTTAGGTCGTGGCTTTCAGGGCCGCGCGCTGCTGCAGCTCAGTGGCGGTGCACTCGGTCGCACAGGGATCGCGGACTTCTCTCGCAAGCGCCGCGACATGCCACGAGTCGGGGAACGTGGCGAATAACGCCTCCCGTTCCCGCTCGGTCAGGCCGTAGCCGAGCATGGCGGAGGGGAATGGGGCAGGGGCAGAGCCGTCGCCAAACGCGATGCGCCCCGTAAGGAGGATGATATCGGCGCACCCTGCTAGTCTTACCGTGTCATAAAGTAGGACGGCGTGTTTGGTGCTGGCAGCATGGGCATCGCGGCATGGTGCGAGCAATGGCGCGGGCGATGGCGACACGGACAGATGTGATTGAATTTAGGACGTGACGCTCAGGTCGGATCGGGGGATCCGCGAGGTCGATAACCGTCGGGAAGGGGATGTTCTTCGATGAGAAGGGCGCCGCGTTGTCCTGAGGGGGGAATTGCTCCCGTTTCGGAGATCAGGAATCCGGAGGCTGCGATGCACAGCGTGGCGTGATGATGAAAGCCACGCCACCCTCGCCCCTCGTAGTGGCCGAGCCCGAGTTCCTGCTTGAGATCCTGATAGTCCCGCTCGATCCTCCAGCGCAGCTTGGCGGTGTTTACCAGGGCACGGCGGCTGATGTTCGCGGGCAGCGTGGACAGAAAGTATTTCGTCGGCTCGGGTTCGTCCGCGGGCCATTCGATCAGGCACCATTCCGCGGGTCTGGGCGTGGAGCGATGATAATCGCGATGCGCGGGCCGGACACGCACGGCGGCGAAGCGCGAGGCGAGCCTGGTGTTGCTGCCTTCGCGCCAGGAGACCCGCCGCCAGGCTTTTTTGGGAAGGTCCAGCGCCAGTTGCTTGGCCGAGATCGGCTGATGCTCGATGTCGCGACGGATCGCGGACGTCCGACGACCACGCCCGCTCCATTGCTTCGGTGGCAGCGGTTCCACGCCGGGTGGCCACAGGCTCGTAGAGGACTGGATGCCAACGACATGGGGCAGGCCGGATTCGGTGATGCCGTCGCGGAAGGCGGTGTCGGTGCCATATCCCGCGCCGGCCAAGGCGACCTCGGCTTCGATCCCGGCCGCAAGCGCGGCCCGAAGCTGGTCAAGTGCGATCTGGGGCTTGGTCTGGAAGACGACATCGTCAGGCACGCCTGCCTGAGCACGCCGGTCGGGGTCATCAGCCCACTCATGCGGCAGATACAGGCGATAGGCGATCGGTAGGCTGGCGTGATCGTTCGCCGCCGACAGGCTGACCGCGACCTGGCAGTTGTCCTGTTTGCCGAGCTGTCCACAAGACTGCCGCGCCACGCCGACCGAGTGCTTGCCCTTCTTGGGTACGCCGGTGTCGTCGACGCTCAAGGCCCGGATCGGGCCGCTCGATGATGGGCAGGACACGGGCGCGCACCGCCGCGAGCACCGTGCCATCGGACCAATCGGCCTTCGCCACGAAGTGATGCAGCGACTGGTGCGCTGCCTGCACGCGCCCTGGCTGCACGCGCGCGGCCATCGGTTCGACGCTCTTGCGATCGCCGGGCAGTAGCAGTCCCGCGCAATACGATTGGAAAGGCGCCGCGCGATCGGCATGACCGAGCGCCGACCTGATCGCCTCGACATAGGCGGCAAACCGTGATTCGCTGCCGCGCGTGCCTTGGATTCGAGACCCACAACCCGCCTCCACGAGTGAGAATCTCCATCCGTACACACAGGTCGCTGAATCGTACAAGAAGTTTATGACACAGTAAGACTAGCGCTCGCTTTACCACCTCGCGCCGATAAACGAGCGTGTGGTTCACCGTACCACGGGCCTGCGCATCTTCGGCGAGTAGTTGCTTGCGGGTATCGAGGATACAGGACCCGGAAATGCTCGATCTTCTCGCCCGACAGGACCGCGTTGAGGTAGTCCATGAGGCGATCCCAGTTGCCCAGGACTGGTCGGTCCATCACCTCGGCGCGCGCCAAACGCACCGCTGCGGCCTGCACCAGCTTAAGTGCGGCGACGCTGTGCGTGCCCAGGCCGCGCGTGTCCAGAAGCTCTTGCTGTGAGGCGGTCAGCACGCCAGCAAAACTGCCGTAGCGGTTGATCAGCGCCTTCGCCAAGGGTTTCGTATCCCCCTTCGGCATTGCCAGGAACAGCAACATCTCCAGCAGCTCGTAATCGGCCAGGCCATCGGGCCCTCGCGTCAGAAGCCGATCTCGCATCCGGCTCCGGTGCCCGTGCGGACCAGTGCTCGGGAACGGCAGGCCATCGACCGGCGCCAAGGAAACCTTGCCTTCGGTCACAAGCGCCACGTTGATAACGGCGGCATCGAGTGCAGCCGCCCTGCGTTCCGGCGACACGGGGGCCGGGTCGAAGACTTCAGAGAAACCCTCCGCCCGACGATCGTACGTGCGGTCGTGCCTGGCGCCGTCGGTTTGGCGCGCGCCACCCAGCAAGCGCCGCATCAGACTCCAGCCGGGATATTTCGATATCGCCATGTGTCTAGTTTTCAAAGCCGCCGCACAGGATCGTTATTCGGTCATCATCATGGTGCGAAAAAGCTTGAATGGGGATGAACGATGGCGCCATGGCCTTTTGAACGAAGCCTGGACATCGCCGTCCTGGGTTCCGGCGGACCGCCAAACCCCGCTCGCGCATTTGTGATGCGCGCCGCATGTATCGTATCGCGCGATAATTTCAAACTCATTCGCGCCAAAGTTGCATGAAATTCTGCAGGATTCCTTGCAATCGGCGCGCAGCAATCCTTCCGGCCGCCTCTCTATCCTAAAGTATCCCTTCCAACCCATTAGCCTTTCCTTCGGGCGCACCGCAAACCGTCCATGAACAGACGATCTGTATGCTTGCGAAAAAGGTTGTGGACATTGTCGTTTTTCGATCGGACGGTTTGTGCATCGCAACCAACTGCGGAGCGCTAAGGATGATGACGGCTCGACAGAAGAACGGATGCCATGCGGTCAGAATAATCCAGAAGCATTGCCCGTGCCTCTCCTGCAGGAACCGCAACTGGAAACTGGTGGGCTGTGAGCAGCACGGCGTCGATCTGCAGTGCAAGGCTTGCGGCCGACTGGCCGAATCCAAGGGTTTATTCTGTAGGAACCAGCTCCGATCTAAGGTTCGGTCCGCGATTCCCGGGGGGTCATTCGCGGTCCGGATGCGGCAGCGGCTCCAGGAGTACAAGGTGGATCTGTATGTGACGGTCTGGGACCGAAGTCACAACTTTATCGTCCGTGGTGTCGCCGCCGAAAACCAGCCTGATGGGATGGTCCGACCTCGCCCCATCCGGTCGGGGAGCCGCGCTGGCTACGTCGTTTCGGATATCAGGCTGTCCGGCCTTGGACAGGAAATCTTCCCGGTCCTCGCTCAACGCAACCGCGGGGATCTGGCCCCGCCAAAACTGCAGTAGCAGTTCAGCCGCCCATCCGCTCGTCCTCTCATCGTCAGCCGGGGATACCCGGCCTCATCCAGAACCGCAGGTTCCCATGACAATCATTGTGGGTCGCCGACATATCGTCGGCGACGTCGCGGGCCTTGTCGCCCGTTTGGAGGCGCTTGTCACCGATCTGGAGCGGCTCGCTACGGGAGACCGGCCGAGCATCGCGGAGTTGGCCCGCGCGCCACTGCTCGACCCGGTTGGCTTCGGCACACGGGAACTCCCGTGTCTGGTCGGCGGCAACCAAGGCCACCCCTTCCTGACGGGCCCGGTCATAAAGACCTCCGATGTCTGGGCCCTCTCCCTTGACCTTGGCTGGGCGCGCACGTTGTCCCGCTACTACCGGCTCGGGCGCGTCCTCGCCCCCGGAGAACGGCCATGAGTTCCTCTGAGCCGCATCGCGCGGGTCGCGACCATGAGGCGCGCCGGCACCACTGGGAGCGCCGTGCGAAAGCCGCCGGGCAGGGCAGACACCTGCCGACCTTCGTGGAACTGCTCCGTGGCATGCCATTCTGTGGCAATGACCTCGGCGTGGATGCTCAGACCTTCGCTGAGCGCCTGGTGCCCCGGCTGCACGGCGATGACCTCGTCTCGGCAGCGCTCCGCACAGCCATGATATCACTGACTTTCGCGCCCGACCGGGACGCGTTCAGCGGGGCCATTGATGCGTTCCGCGCAGCGATCGACGTCGAAGGCTGGAAAGGCCCCGATCCCGTGGAGGGCTTGCGGCGGTGCGAATTCTATGCGGCCGCGTGCGGCTGCAACGCATCCGCCTGGCGGGTTGCCGGTGAAGCCATTTCGCTTGCCTACGCGCACGGGACGCCAGACGAACAGCTTATAGAGCTCGCGGAAGCTGCCGTCGGCTGGCTTCTCTTCGCGAGTGGTCACCTGCCATCGGCGCGCCGCAACGGTGCACATGGGACCTCCTGGCTCGAACCCCGCACGCAGGCATCGGACCTCGGCGAGCGCATGGTCCGGCGAATCATCGAAACGCGGCGACGCATCGACGCCGAGGAGGCTGCCGCCGAGGCCAGGCGGAACGGTGCGACCTCGGACGATTCAGGCATCATCGACGAGGGCCCTGAGGCCCAGACCGAACAATCCGACGAGGCAGAGGCAGCCGATGATCACGTGGGGTCGCCTCGAGTGATCGTCTTCTCGTCGATAGGCAACGACGCAACGACCGAGGGCAAGCAAGTCAGCAAGGAGTTCGCCTCCTTACTCGGTCAACAGCTGCCGCTCGTGCAAGTCCCGGACCTGCGGAATCTCTGGTCGGCGCTGCTGGACGACTTTCCACACGCGGATCCGGTCATCGCAGCGGTTCTGGACGAACTGTTGGGGTGCACGCATGTTCGCCTGCGCCCGCTGATCCTGTACGGTTCGCCTGGATGCGGAAAGACGACGTTCGGCGCGCGCCTTCTCACACTTCTTGGGCTGCCACACGAGGTCTATTCGTGCGGCGGTGTCGGCGACTCTTCGCTGGCGGGAACTGCTCGCCGATGGTCGACGGGAGAACCCTCTTTGCCGGTCAGCCTCGTACGGCGACACCGGCTGGCGTCTCCCGCAATCATCCTGGACGAAATTGAGAAAGTCGGGGAGTCGAGGCGCAACGGCAATCTTCTCGACGCATTGCTTGGTCTGCTCGAACCGCGGTCCGCCGCGTGCTGGCATGACCCCTACATCGAGGCGCCGGTCGACCTGTCGCACATTGTCTGGATTGCCACGGCGAACTCGGTGAACTCTCTGCCAGCCCCGCTGCGCGATCGATGCCGCCTATTGCCATTTCCGGACCCGGGGCCTGAGCATCTCGAAGCACTGGCGTCGAGACTGCTCTGCTCAGCCGTGACAGACCGTTGTCTCGATCCGCGCTGGGCACTCCCGTTGACGGGGGAGGAGCTCGCGGCTCTGGCCAAGCACTGGCGCGGTGGATCGTTACGACGGCTGGCGCGGCTGGTTGAGGCCGTTTTTTCCGCCCGGGAGGATGCCTATGTGCGCCAGTGACCGCGTGCGAACCGCTGGCCCGCTGACCATTGCGGGGGACGATGAGGGTCGCCGTTCGCTGACCCTGGCTCTGCCGTGGACCGTTGGCACCCGGATACGCGCACGAGCCGCAGACATGCTTCGCGACTGCTACGCTGACCTGGCGGATCCGGCTGCCAGGGACGGTCCTTGGCGGCGTGCTCGGGTGACGAAGGTCGATGACGGCACGGCGGGGACTGCACCCGCCTGGGACAACCGAAGTCGCGACTCGTCCACGGACGGTAACAAAAGGCCGTCGACCGACAGACCACCGCGCTCGGAGGACTCGCCATTCCTGACTTTCGGCGAGGCGGCCGCTTTGCTTCGCGTTCCCGAGCGAACCCTTCGCCTCCTTGTCACCCGTCATCGGCCGCCGATCATCAAGGCCGGACGGCGGGTCCTATTCGACTTAGTCGCCATCAACGACCTAATCGGTAAGCTGCGATGCCCCTCAAAGTCACCCGCCGACCCGGCACCAGGATGCTCTGGCTGGTTGGGACCGTCCGCGGCCAACGCGTTCGAGAGAGCGCTGGCACTGTCAACCCACAGCTCGCCGAGGAAAGGCGCGCCGCCCGCGAGGCGGAGATCTACCGGAGCGCCACGCACGGCGTGAGGCCGACGCGCACTTTCGGGGAGGCGGCGCTCAGCTATCTGAAGCGTCCGCGGTCGCAGGACACGAAGCGCCGCTTGAACCGCTTCCTCGCCTGGCTCAAGCAAACAGGACGGCAAAACGTCCGCTGCGACCAAGTGATGCAGGAGTTGCTCGACGCTGCTTGCGAGGCACTGACGGATGCCAATGCGGCGCCAGCAACAAAGCTGCGGGAAGTCTTCACACCGGTGAAGGCTGTGCTTCGGCATGCCGCGATCCGGGGCTGGTGCGCCATTCCCGTCTTCGAGAGCATCCGGCAGGGGAAGCGACGCAAGGAGTGGCTTACTCCGGAGGAGGCAGAGCGTATCGTCGCGTTGTCGCCGTCCCATCTCGCGGCGATGTTCGAGTTCATGTTCTGCACGGGCGCGCGGCGGAGCGAGGTGCTGAGCCTGGATTGGGCCCACGTCCAGCTGCGTTACGCGCGAGCAACGCTTCGCGAGGTCAAGTCCCGACCTGAGGACGAGAAGGACAGAATCGTCGATCTACCGCCGCGAGCAATTGCAGCGCTTGCCATCCTGCCTGGGACGAAGGAGACCGGCACAGTTTTCCGCCGGGCCAACGGGCGTCCCTGGCACCCCGACCCGAGGATTTCGGGGGCACAGATCAACAGACAGTTTCAGGCGGTAGCGAGGGAGGCTGACATCCTGCGCAGGGTTTCCTTGCATGTTATCCGGCACAGCTGGGCGAGTTGGCACTATGCCGTCCACGGAAATCTGAAGAAGTTGAAGGAGGACGGCGCATGGGAATCGCTCGACATGGCCGACCGCTACTCTCACCTCGCGCCAGAAGGGATGAAGCCGGAGATCCTCGCCTTCTGGTACCGCGGTATAATCGCGGCGGAAACGACCAACCGCGAAGCTGAGGCCAAAGGCAGCCGAAAGTGAGGCGCATATTCCTGGACGCGCCGAGGGCCTCGTCCGGCGCACACTGCGCATGACGGCATTCGCAATCCGCCTTGACGGAGCAGATCACCAAGGACGACAGGCGGATAAAACGCGGACCTCCCAGACGGCTGCGATGTCGCCTGTGTCTAATGCGAGACTCGGCATGCCGTTCAGTGTCTTGTGGTTAACCTCGGCACCAGCGACACCCCCCACTGGTTGCGGTGACCAGTGGTACCGTCTCGGGCCATCTTAGAGTCAGTTCCGAATCGCCTCAGCAACGGCCGAGCCTTCGGAGCAATAGCATGGCGGAGACGGCGTAAAGGAAGGCTTCGGCGGATGCGACAGTGGCCTCGAAGTCGAGTGTGAGGCGGCGATTGCGGTCGATTGTAGATCGGCGCCGTCCGGTGATCCCTGCAATGTTTGCCATATCAATGGTCTGGCGCGCCGATCGGCACCGGGACCCTGCGCCGGTTCACAGGCACCAACATTGGGCACCGATCACATCCCCCTTGGAGACTTCGTCACCGTTCGGTCTGTCCGTCCATCCCCATCCCGTGGCCCCGCATGGCGCCATGGTCAGTCGGGACCAATGCGCCCGCCCGTTCGACGGTGACCGTCGCAGTCACCGGGGCCGCGTGCCCGAAGGTCAGTTTCACCGGAAATGTCTCGCCCTGCCCCAGGGGATGCTTCAGGCCCGTCAGCATGATGTGGTAGCCGCCCGGCGCGAGGGCGATCGGCGTGCCGGGCGCGATCGGCAGGCTGTCCACGGGTCGCATCCTCATCACCCCGTCCTCGTTGGAGGACTGGTAGATCCCGGCCGTCTCGGCCACCGGCGTGCTGACGCCGACAATGCGGTCGGGCGCACCGTGGTCGGTGACGGTCATGTAGACCGCGCCGGTCCTGGCGCGGCCGGGCGTCGCCCCCGCCCAGGCGCGCTCGATGGTGATGCCGCCCGAGTCGGCGACCCGCGGGGCTTCGGCCTGTGCATTGGCGGCCGTGAGGGTGGCGGGGACGAGGGCGAGGGTCCAAAGAAGGCGGCGGCGCATGGAGGTTGGCTCCCGTGTTGCTCAGCGAAGGTGCCGCGAGATCTCGGCGGCCATCTCGGCGCCGGACTCGTCGGGGCGGATGGGAGCCATGAACTCGCCGTCCCGCCCCATCAAGTAGAGGATGGAACTGTGGTCGACGGTATAGTCGTCCCGCCCGTCGCCGGGGCGGTCGGCGGCGTAGTAGACGCGGTATTCCTTGGCGACGACGGCGATCTCCTCGGGCGTGCCGGTTAGCCCGATGATGCGGGAGTCGAACGCATCCGTGTACCGCTTCATCACCTCGGGCGTGTCGCGCTTCGGGTCGACGGTGATGAACAGCGGTTGCACCTGAGCGGCCTTGGAGCCGAGCTTGTCAAGGGCGGCCGACACCTCAGCGAGCGTGGTCGGACACACGTCGGGACAGTAGGTGTAGCCGAAATAGACGAGCAGGTACTTGCCCCGGAATTCGCGGTCGGTGACCTGTTTGCCGCTGCCGTCCACGAGCGTGAATGGCCCGCCGATGTCGGGCGGGGCGCTCGCCACCTGCCCTTCGCCGCGGTGCCTTTCGGAGAGCATGAACGTGCTGGCCGCGAACAGGACAAAGGCCACGCAGCCAACCGCGAGAAGGAGTCCGAACCGGCGCCTCATCGGTCCCATTGGAGCGCCTCGATTGACCCGAGACTCCGGTCCGGAGGCGATGGGCACGTCAGCTTTTGGAGGTCGCGTCATCTTGGTTTCGCTTGCCCTTCGTACGTGAAGGTCATCGGTTTCGGTCCGCGAAGATATCCGGTTTCCAGGCTGTCGATCCGGAAGCCCGCCGCGACGATGAGTTCGTCGATCTTCCGGTTCAGATGACAACCCCCGGCGATCCGCCTCCAGGCAGGGGTGAGGCGGTCCTGCCATTTCCTCACACCCGGCTCCGGCGCGCGGCCATGCTCCACGAAGAGGAGTTTGCCGCCGGTCCGCAGAACGCGCCTTGCCTCTTGCAGCGCCTGGAGCGGGTCACCGACGCTGCACATGGTCCAGGTGGTCACCACCGTCTCCACGCTTCCGTCCTCAAGCGGCAAGTGCTCGCTCGTGCCCTCGATGAGCTTGACCGGGAACGCCGCCTCGCGGCACCGGGGCTCCGCCATCGCGAGCAGCGCCGGAGACGGGTCGATGCCGAGCACCTCGCGAACGCTGGGACCGTAGAACGGCAGGTTCAGCCCGGAGCCGATGCCGATCTCCAGCACCCGGCCCTCCGCGGCACCGGCTATGCGTTCCCGGTGGGGCACTAGGTCCCTGTGCCGCATGGCCAGCGCCAGCAGGCGGGGTAGGACGAATCGCCCGTAGATGCCCACCTTCCCCTCAGTCACGGAGCAGAAATTTCAGGAGCGCCGCGACGGCGAGCACGAGCAGGACGATGACGAGCAGCCACACCAACCCCATGGCCGACATCATCCAACCCATGTCGCCGTCCATCATGTTGTGCATCATTGCCTGGCTCCGGCCGCAAAGGACTCAGTCACGCTCCGGGGTAGGCGTAGGGCGCCGCCACTGGTCGTTCGGGCGACGATCGCGCCCGCCACCCTGCATGCTCTGCATCATCTCGCCGCACATCCCGGCCATGTCGCCCCGGGGCATGTGGCGTCCCATCATGTCGCCCATGCCGTGGCGGTCCATCATGTTGCCGTACCCGTTGTCGGCAAACACGGGTACGGCGAGCGCGGCGACGCCTAGCAGCGTGGACGCCGCGAACAGGTGCCTCGAAATCCTTGTCATCGTCGGCCTCCTTCAGGTTTGCATTGTCCGCGCGTCCCTGGCGTCTTCCGGCGCCTGGGCGCTTGCCACGGCCGCGGTCGGCTTTGCTCGGGGTTCGCATGCGCGCCACCAACGGCCGGGCCCTTCGGCTAAATGTTCATGTAGACGCTGGCGGCGCCGTCCTTGGCGATGGCGTAGACGGTGAACGGCCCTTGCTTGGTCCCCGTCATCCCCGGCGAACCCTCGGGCATGCCCGGCAATGTGATCGCCTTCAGTGGCGGACGCTCGGCCAGCAGTTTGCGGATGGCCTCGATGGGAACGTGCCCCTCGACCACGTAGCCGTCGATCATCGAGAGGTGGCAGCCCTCGAGCTCATCGGGCACGCCCGCCTCCCGGCTCATCGTGTCGAGGTCGTTCGTCGGTTTCACATCCACAGCGAAGCCGTTCTGCCGCAGGTAGGCCGCGTATCCCTCGCAGCAGCCGCATTGCGGGTTCTTGTAGAGGGTGACCTGCGTCGGCGCGGCGGACAGCGCGGGCAGCGGGGCGCAGGCGGCCATCAGCAGGGCGGCCCGGCGGGAGATTGGCTTCATCGTCTGTTTCCTCTCGTGCTCGAAGCGTTGGTTCATGCGACCCGGATGACCGTCATCAGGCCGCTCGCCTGGTGGTCCATGACGTGGCAGTGCAGCATCCAGTCGCCCGGATTGTCGGCGACGAAGGCGACCTCCACGGCCTCTCGTGGCGGCACCAGCACCGTGTCGCCCCATACCGTTCCGGGGACCGCGGCGCCGTTCCGGGTCAGCAGACGGAAGCTGTGCCCGTGCAGGTGCATCGGGTGCCACCAGGCGGTCTCGTTTCGGAGCGACAGCACGCAGGTCTGCCCGCGCGCCAGCGTCAGCAGCGGCGACATGCCCGTCCGACCGTCGCCGGTCATCGACATGCCGTTGATCGCCCAGGCGGCTGACCCGCGCATCCCCATCATGTCCATGCCGCCCATCATCCCGCCCTGCAGCGCCAGAACGTGCCGCTCGGCCGAGGCCAGTTCCGGCGTCGGCAGCGGATTGGGTGGCAGCCGAACTGACGCGTCCAAGGCGTGCTCGCGCAAGAGCGGGCCGCTCTCGTACGCGAACTCGACGAGGCTGTAGGCAAGCTCGTCGCCGTAGAAATCGTCCGTGACGGCATGGCGACTGCCCGGCTCGCCGGTCGCATCCAGGATGAGGTCGGCGCGCATGGCGGGGCCGAGCAGGAGGCGCCCGCCCGCGGGCTCGTGCGGGTCACAGGGCTGGCCGTCGAGCGCGACGATGACCGGCCGATGGCCCGCGAACCGGAGCGCCATGATGCGCGCCGTTGCCGCATTGATGAGGCGCAGCCGGGTTCGCTCGCCAGCGCGGACCTTGATGGCGTCCGGCACCCTGCCGTTCAGCGTCACCGTGTTGCCGATACGGCCCGCCATCGCCTCGGCCATCCGGCTCGAGAAGTGTGGGTCGATCTGGGCGTCCCGCGTCAGCCGCCAGTCCTGGATGACCCAGACGAGCTCGCGGTCCACCTGCGGCGGTTCGGCCTCCTCGACGATCAGCGCCCCGGCCAGGCCGCGGCCCATCTGCACCAAGCCGTCGGCGTGGGGATGGTACCAGAACGTCCCAGCGTCGGGCGGCGTGAACGCGTAGCTAAAGCTCCCGCCAGGCCTGACGGGTGGCTGGGTGAGCCCCGGCACGCCGTCCATGGCGTTCGGCAGACGGACGCCGTGCCAGTGCACGGTCGTGTCCTCGTCCAGGCCGTTGCGGACGACGGCCTGGAATGGCGCGCCCTGGCGGACCCGGAGCACGGGGCCGGGCATCGAGCCACCGTAGGCCCAGACCGCGGTTGCGGGAAAATCGTCACCGACCATCGGCACGCGGGCCGGTGCGGGCGTCAGGCGGGTGGCGAAGGCGGGCCCGGGCGCCTTTCCCGGCGGCAGGGCGGTTGCGGCCGCAAGCGTGCCGCTGGTCTTCAGGAAGTCCCGACGGCTCAGCGCCGGGAAGCGGGTGGTGGGCATGACCTGTCCTCGTCGTGCCCGCGCGCCGAACCAGGGACGGCCGCGTACGGGCATGGGGATCCTCCCGCGGCCGCCTTGGGGGACCGCGGTTAGACGAGGCGGATCGGTCTGGGCGGGAACGGGTCAGGAGGGAGTGCCACGCCCGCTTGGCTCGCGGATGCCTGCGCCGGATATTCGAATCCGGCGTAGAACGGCGCTTCCAGGACCAGCGGCACCGGCGCGGCAGTTACGATCCCCGCGCAGGCAAGGGCGCCGCAAACCATCATCTTGGCTCCGGGATCTCCGGCAGGGGCCTTGCCCGGGCAGTCATCGCAGGGCTGGGCGGGACTTCCACCCATCGCCATGCCATCCGGCATCGGCATGGCCCGCGCACTCCCGGGCAGCGCCGTCGCCAGCACGAATGCGAGGGCGGTCACGACGAGCAGAAAGCGCCGGAGGGCGGGCGTAGCCATGGCCAGAATATAGGGCGGCCGGAACCGGCCGGGCAAGCTCGTCCCGGCCGGGCCTTCCCTCACCGGAACGACACTTTGCCGTTGCCGCGGGCGCGCCGGAGAGCGTCCAGAACCGCATCGCGCGTCAGCACCTCCGACAGCACGATGCCCCGCGGCGCACCCGGCCCGTAGACGGCGTTGAAGGGGATGCCGAACCGGCTGTACCTGCCCAGGTAGTCGGTGATGCGCTGGTCGGGCCGTGTCCAGTCCGCCCGCATTGCGACAACGCCCGGCTCCCGAAGAGCGCTCGCCACCTCGGAACGGCCGAGGACCAAAACCTCGTTGGCCTTGCAGTTGACGCACCACTCCGCCGTCACGTCGACGAACACGGTCTTGCCCTCGGCGACGAGCTTCCGGATGCCTGCCTCGTCGAACGGAGCCCAGGTCGTTGTCGCGGTCCGCAACAGCGGGGCGCGGAGCACTGCAGGTGCGGCGACGGCTCCCAGCAGGGCGACGGCAGCCATTGCCGCGGCGGCAATCGCGCCGATCTGCGCACGCAGGGCCAGCGCCGCCGCCAGGACCGCGAGGGCGACCGCCGCCGAGGCTGCCGCCTGCCAGGAGGTCTGGGCCGCGAGCACGATCAGCAGCCAGAGCGCCGTGCCCGCCAGGGCCGTGGCAAGCATCCGGCGCAGCGCGAGCATCCAACGGCCCGGCCTTGGCAGAAGCCGGACCAGGCCCGGGACCGCGGCCACAAGGAAATGCGGGGCGGCGAGCCCGATCCCGAGCGCGCCGAAGATGGTCAGGATCTCGCCCGTCCCCCGGGCTAGCGCGAAGGCGATCGCGGTCCCGACGAAGGGGGCCGAGCATGGCGTGGCCAGCACCGTCGTGAATGCGCCCGCGAGGAATCCGCCTCCGACGCCGTCCCCGTCTGCCTCGCCCAGCGCCGTCGCGAGCCGAGGCGGCAGTGCGAACTCGTACAAGTCCGCGAGATTGGCGGCGAAGACCACGAGGGTCCCCGCCATCAGGACAAGGAACACGGGTTGCTGGAACTGCATCCCCCAACCCACGGCCAGCCCGGCCGCCTTGAGCCCCGCCAGGACGGCCCCGACCGCCAGCATCGAGGCGACCACGCCTGCGGCCGTCGCGAGGAACCCGAGGCGGATCTGCCGACGCGCCCGTCCCTGGTGGCGCAGCACTGCCATCAGCTTCAGGCCGAGTACCGGCAAGACGCAGGGCATCAGATTCAGAATCAATCCACCGAGAAACGCCACGCCCAGGAAGGGCAGCAGACCGTCGAGCCGCCCCTGTCCCCGGGCGGCCCCCGCTTTGACGGATGCAGCGGTCTCCGACGCGCGCGGCCCGTCCTCCAGGGTGACCGTGACATCGGCCCCCGGCATCGTGACGGCCTCTGGCCCGGCCGTAAGCGGCAATGTGGCCGTCGCGGTCCTGCCGTCGGCGCCAAGTGAGAATACGGGCTTCCCGAAGCTCCACCTCGGGCTCTCGACGATGACATCCGCCCGCGTCGACAAGGGGTCCCGCGAGGAGATCCGGACCTTCAGGGAGCCCGGGTTGCCCGGCTCGACCTCGACGCCGTCCACGAACAATCCGGACCGGGGCCCGTCGACCGGCACCCGCGCTTCGTAGCGCGCGATGAGGTTGGCCGCCTCCGGGTCCGCCGTTGCTGCGCCCGCGGGCAGGTCGCGCGAGAGGTCCAGGCTCTTCGGGACGCAAATGGTGCTGCAGACGAGGATGTCGAGCTTGCCTCGGAGCGCGACGGGCTCGCCCGGCCGCTCCGGGTGCACTGTCAGCGGGAAGACAACTTCGTGCAGGTAGCCGAATGTCTCCAGTCCAAACAGCGTAAAGCGGGTCGGCGCGGGCCAGCGCCAGTCCACCGAGGCGACGTTCGCGGAGCCGGACCAGTCGACCGTCGGCGGCGCTCCGGCGTCCCCGGGAGACCGCCAATAAGTGTCCCAGCCCTCATTCAGGGAGACCTGGAGACCGGCGTGGATGTCGCTGTCCTGCCCCGTGGCGTCCGTCGCAGTGAGCAGGCGGGTGCGCACGGTCTCTCCCGATGCCCATGGACCTGTGGCGGCCCACGGTGAGCCGCCGGGCCACGCAATGATGGCGATGGCGCCCAGCAGCAGGCGCGCGCAGCCCTGAATGCGGCGCCCGAGGGGGAGATTGCGGGCCATGGAGCCATACTCTCCTGGGCCGGCCGGTGGGCGATGCGCCCGGGCACGCGCTTCAATGCTGCATGAGGGCGGCTCGACATGGGAAACCGCCGCAGCTTCGGTGTGTCCACGATCACCTCGTCGCAGGTTACGCCTGCCTTGCGTCGTCCCGGCCACGCAGGGCCAGTGAATTCCAGCGGATCGGGGCATTCGGTTCGGCACCGCGCGTCTTGCGAGCATGGCCAGGAAACCGTTCAAGACGAGCACCAACTGGCCGGGCCTATTGCGCGGTGCGCGACGCATGATTTGCGTCACGTCGCTTGCCGGAAAGGGCAGGCGCGGGCGGGGCCGGACGGCCGGAACCATCGAGATCGCGCAGAATCGGGCATTCCGGCCGATGGTCGCCGTGACATGCGTCCGCCAATTCCTCGAGAGCATCGTGCATGGCAGTGAGCCCCGCGATGCGTTCGTCGAGCTCGGCCACATGCTCGAGCGCCACCCTCTTCACCTCGCGGCTGGGCTGGCGGCCTTGCCAGAGGCGGACGAGGAGTCGGATGCGGTCCATCGGAAAGCCGAACTCCCGGGCCCGATGGATGAAACGCAGCGTGTTCACGTCCGCGTCCGTGTAGACGCGGTAGCCCGCCGCCGTGCGCCCGGCGCGCGGAACGAGGCCGATGCTCTCGTAGTAGCGGATCATCTTGGCGGAGACGCCCGACGCCTTCGCGGCCTGCCCGATGTTCATGGCCAGTTCCTTCCGGCCCGCGGATTCCAGCTACGCAGCAGCAATGCGTTGCCGACGACCGAGACGCTGCTGAGCGCCATGGCCGCCCCGGCGACGCCCGGGCTGAGGAGGCCCAGCGCTGCCAGCGGAATACCGAGCAGATTATAGACGAAGGCCCAGAAGAGCCCCTCGCGAATTTTGCGGTAGGTCCGGCGGGACACGTCGAGCGCGCCTGCGACCAGGGCAGGGTCGCCGCGCATCAGGGTGACGCCAGCGGTGTGCACGGCCACGTCCGTTCCTGTCGCCATGGCGATGCTGATGTCCGCCGCGGCGAGCGCCGGGGCATCGTTGATGCCGTCGCCGACCATCGCGACGCTTTTCCCTTGCCGCGCAGGCGGGCGACCGCGTCGGCCTTGCCCTCCGGCAGCACCTGGGCCACCACCTCGTCGATCCCCAAGGACTCAGCCACCACGTTCGCGGCGCCCCATCCGTCGCCGGTCAGCATGACGGTCCGAACGCCCTGCCGGTGCAGCTGGTCGACCGCGGCGCGTGCGGACTCCTTCACGGTGTCGCCGAAGGCCACCAGCCCAAGGACTCGCTGTCATTCGGCGCCAGGGCCCGACGCCGATCGGCGTGTTAGGCCATTGATTCGGTTGACCTTGCAAGGGTCACCGTAAGGAGCCGATTTACACGTACCCACACGCGGTGCAGCGGAACACGTCCCGGCTGGGCCACGAGTCCGGGTCGCGGTGGCCGCGCATCCGGCAGGTCTGGCTCGTGCCGACTGCCGGGACGCGGACAAGCTCCGCCCCGTACCAGACCGTCTTGTAGCCGAGCATGCGGGTCGCCGTGCCCCAGCCGACGGACAGAATGGCGCGGTTCAGCCCCGCCTTCCGTGCGACATTCGAACCGGGTCCGTCCACATCACCCCGCGCGGAAACGGTCACGGCCTGAACGTCCAGATCCTCGACCACGACCAAGCGGTGCCTCTCCGGAGGATCGCGGCCTTCGGGGCAGCCGCCGCGGAAGCGGAGATCCCCGTCATCCGAGCCGCGACATCCCGGGAGTTGACACGCGAACTGGGGCCTTCGTGGCGCCCCGCGAGCCGGAATGTGTCGGGCCGAACCCGAGGATGTAGCGGCTTCATGCGGATCTTGCGATGCCGACTCGCCGTCGGCAGCACTAGCTGCGGCCGGGCTGCCACGTGCTGCCACCGACGGCCTCGTCCTCGAAGCCATCAGGCAGGTCGCGGAGCATACGCGGCCGCTTCGTCGGGTCGGTGGGATTCGTCATCGCGGCAATGACCGTGTCGGCGGATTCGATGAGGCCCATCCGCTCCATGCCACGCAGCATCGCGACCGTCGAAAGCATGTGCAGATTGTCGGACTTTCGGACGAAGCGGACCGAACGGAAGTCGGCGTCCTCGAACAGCAGCAGGACGGGTGAGCCGTTGTCGACGTAGTCCCCGATGCCGTCGCCCATAAACTCGGCGACGGCCGCGTCCCCAATGCCCTTGTTAGCGCGGAAGGTGCCCTGCTGGCGGGCGATTCTTGCCTGCTGGCCGACGAAGGTCTCTTCCACCGTCAGCCGCGTTCCCGCCAGCGCGTCGAGGAACGCCTTGACCTCGCGGTCCTTGGCGTAGTTAGCGGGATCGCCCGTCAGTTCGTCATAGACCGCGTCGACCATCACGATCGGGATGCCGAGCGCCAGCAGCAGGTCCAGCCGCCCGGCGGTCCAGAGGCTGTTGATCGGCCCCGCGTCGGGGATGACAAGGACACACCTGGGCTTGCTCGCCGCGCCTCCCGCCGCCCGCCGCCCGAGCAGGCGTACCATGGTGTCGGCCATTGCCTCCACCTCGTGCCGCGGCAGGCTCGGCGTGAGCAGCCTGCGCTCCCCCAGGGCAAGCAGCAGGTCGGAGTAGTCGCGCAACCCCAGGGCGGCCACGGCGGCCTCCTTCGTCATCCGTCCCTCGGAGAACGCCATCAGGGGATCGTCCTGTTGCGGCCGGGCAGCGCAATAGCCGGTCACCCGCTCGAGGTGATCGCGGACGAGGGCCGTCACCGTCGTCCCGTGCTGGGCCGCATATGCCTTGGCGTGCTGTACCAGGTCATTCGGGAGGTTGAACGTCGTGTTCCGCATCATGGGACACCTCTGTTCACATATATATGTGATGAACATGCTTTTCGCAAGCGGGATCAGCGGGCCGAAGCCGCCCTCATGCCAGACTTCCGGGCGCGACATTCCCGGCGCTGACGCACGGGGTCTGGGCCCTCGTGGTTCCCGGTGGAAGAACTACCCGGCCGCGAACGGCCAGGTTTCCCCTGTGCGGCCTATCCTTCAGGGACGGCAACGGCCGCGTGGGGCGCCTCCTGTTGCCATCGATGATGGCGGCTAGCGTCCGCAGTGGTGGTGGAAATTCCCGGACTGGATGAGGTGGCCATCGGATCGGCTGGCTAAGGTGGAGTTGCGAGACTTCAACCTGGCGCCGAGAGCGTCGCACAGCGCCTTCACGGTCGCGGCGTGATCTTGTTGGTTCGCGCGCCCCGCGTAGGACGCAGTGAGGGCGTCCGTGAACGCGATCGCAGCGGTGACGATGTGGGACATCGCGGGATTGCCGATGTCTCCCGGCTCCGCCAGCAAGACCTCGTTTCGGGCCGCCTTCAGATATGCCCGCGCCAGCTTCAGGCGATCGGTCCCGGATGCGGCATTGACGCTCTTTGCCCTGCCCTTTCTGGTCATGCAGCCGCCTCCTTTCCTGCGACTCGCCTAAGCGCCGCCGCCAGATCCTCGGGGCGCCCACCGATCAGACGGACCACATCCCTGGTGACGCCGGTCCACCACGGGTCGCGTTGGGCTGCCAGCCTCACGACGTCGTCGGTCCCCAGTGTCACCAGGGAGGGACTGAAACCTAGCGTCTCGCCAAGTGCGACCAATGCATCCTGGAGTGAGTCGGCCAGCCGAGGCAACGCCTCACGCTCCGCCACGAGCGCCAGGTCGAGGTCGCTGTCGGCCCGGTCCTCCCCACGCGCCGCGAAGGCCGAGGCAATTTCAAACTGAGACGCTACCCAGGGACGAAGCAGGCCGACACGATGGCTGGTACAGGACCATGCGCCGCAACCGGCGATGCGAGCGGCGGCGCAACGGCGAGGACAGCGCAGATGGCGGGCAGAGGGGGCAGGGATCGCATAGGGCTCCGGGGCGAGGCGAGGGGTGGCTTGGCGGGCTCAGCGGAACGGGGGCTCCCGGCCAGTGCCGAGGACGCCATCGCCCTGAGGTCAGGCATTTGAAGCGAGCCTGACGCATCTCGGTAAAATCTATTCGTTGATCCTGCCAAGCGGATGAAGCACGGCGGATAAACACTCGGCATAAGTGGCTAACATCCACTTCCGATCCGCGTATGTAAACGGAGAGTTTGGATTTGGATCCAGGGATTTAGACTCCGTTTCCATGAGCATATGCAAGAGCCTGAACGCGACCTGCTGAGGCGAGTTTTCGCCGATATGGACAACCGGTGCATCTGCCATAATTGTTCCACTTGGTCTGTTGCGATCCAAGGATAACGTATTCGCGAGCGCTCGTCATGCCGGGGAACAGGCGTTGGCCGGGACGCCGGCAGTCAGGTGTCGCCATGCTTCGGCCCGGCTCGCGTCGGTCACGCGAAAGTCGCCGACCAGCGCGGAACCGAATGCCGCACTGGGGGTTTGTTGGCGTTCAGCGGGCGTCGGCCTTGGATCGGTCCAGGCGCTCGATCTCGGCCACGATGAGGGCGGCGGCGCGGATCAGGTCGCGGCGCGGGTCTTTCGGCTTCCACCATGCGACATCCCAAGGCCAAATCAGCGGGCGCGATCCAGGCTGGTGCGCTCCGCCCTTCGCTGCGTGGATCGCATAGGTGGCCGCCGCCATCGCCAACTCACCGTCGACATGCTCGTCGTCGTGCTCGGGCGTCCAGCCTTCGCCCTCGATCTGCCGTTCGCGCTCGCGGGCGATCTCCAAGATGACGTGTTCGTGCGCTTTCATTTTCTCGTGTCCCTGACTTGGGGTTTAGGGGAGTCGCTCGTCGATGAAGATATCGAGCCGCATACTGGCAAAGTCTCGCGTGTCTACATCCACACTACGAACCTCGACGGCGAAGGCGATCAACTCCTTATGCAGATCGAGGATGATCTTCTGCATTGGGTCTCGCGCCGTCTTGGCGAGGGCGGCGACGTTCGCGAGTTCCTTGACGGCCGTATTGACCTTCTGACTTGGGGTTTGTTGTCGTTCAGCCGCGGCAGTCCGGCCAGGCACTGATCGAGCAGGAAGCGCCGTTCGGGTCCGCCCAGCCCTCTGTCAACGCGATATCGGCCGCCTGCTCCGCGAGGATCCACAGCGCGGCCAGCCCGGTCAGGCTGTCGTGGTGCTGCACCTTGCCCCCGGCGGCGGCCTCAGCCGTGCCCAGTTCCCGCCACTGACGCTGGAACTCCACGTACGCATCGGCCGCTCTGACGCCAGCCTTGTTGAGCACCGCTTGGGCGGCAGAACGGGCGCGCTCCTTATCGTCGTCGGTGACGTTGCTGAGGCCGTGCAGGACGTTGATCGAGATGGTCATGTCCGTGTCCTCCTTCAGGCCCGCGGGTCGCGGCGCGCGGTAACGGCCGCCTCGGACAATATCCTCGACGTTAGGTTTCTGGCTTGGCTCGTCCAGCGGCAGCCAGAGCAAGGATGCGTGCCTGGCGTTCAGGCGGCGCGCTCGGCCGCACGCAGCGTGGGGGCAACGTCCGCCTCGGTCGCGCTCTTCTCCTGCAGCCGGTCTTCGACGGCCCAATGCATGGCTGGCGACTGTGGCGACCCCCGTCGATAGGTGTGGGGTATGGCTCGAGCCACCGGGCCGGGCGGGTTGGCGTCCGGCGGTGGAAGCCGGGCTAGACGCTAGCGAGCAACCTGCAGCCGGTTGCGCGAGCGTCACGGCTCGATAATATGAACGAGAGCAGTTTATGAACAGTCGGTTGCGATGCTCGACGCATAGGCGCGTCGCCGCCTATCCCGACGTCGAAGGAGCTATGACGTGCAGTCCGTCGAATACGTGCCTCATATTGATCTGTTTCTGCGGCAATTGCGCATTAAACGCGAACGTCTCAACGCCAAGTCGAAGATTGCAATTGATGCAAATTTACTGCGTGCGCTGCTGCAAGCCTTAGCCGCCAGCATGCCGTTTTCTGAAGAATTCTATCTCGAAACCTATCCCGACATCGCTGAAGCCCATGGTTCCGGTCAAATCGCGGATCTCAAGCGCCACTTCACGGAAGTAGGCTTTTTCGAGGGCCGAATGGGCGCCCAGCCACCGGTGGACGATGCATACTACACGAAGGTCTACCAGGACGTTCGCGACGCCATTGACCGCGGCGCTATCGCGTCCGCGACCGACCATTACCTGAGGTCCGGGGCGTCGGAGGGTAGGATCCCCAACGCGCAGCTCAAGCCTGTGGTGGAATCCTGGATTGCAATCCTGCATGAGGATTCAGCTCGAGGCTGATCCACAATCTTGACGGGAGGCCGACGTGGTGATCCCGCCCTCTCCCGGCAGCCGCCAGGCTGGTTGTGCATTGCTGCACGAACCGTTACGCAGATGAGGAGGATCGCTGGTGGTGTTGCCGCACCGATCAGGCGACGCTGGCGGAGGTCGCCGCCGCTGCCGCTACGTGCTGCAGGTCTCGAAAGAACGCGGCGCCCGTCCGTGTGCGCTTGACCAGCACGCTCCGCCGATCGGCCGGATCCGGTGCTCGGCGAATGAGGTCCAATTCGCCCAACCGGTCTAGCGCGCGTGTGATCGCAGGCCTGCGCACGTTCAGCTCGGCTGCAAGGCCGCGAACGGTGTGATCACCATCATCGACATAGCAAGTCAGGAGCACGCCGAGCTGCCGGGCGGTCAGCTCTGGGACGTCGCGACGGACCAGGCCCACGATGGTGTCGCAGAGGGTCTCAATGAGCGCCTGAGACGGATCGTCTGCCACATCCCCTCCACTCGGCCGCCCGCTTGCCGGTGCACAACGCGGCGTACGTTACGGGCACGGGGTCATGATGCCCACCGCCACGCGCGAAGGGCTGTGATGCCGAAATGGCCGGTCAAGCCATGGGGAACGTCGGTAGTGTCTCAGTTTGAATTTCGGAAGACCGCTGTCATTCGGCGTGGGGTCCCGCTGCCGATCGGCGCGTTAGGCCATTGACTCGGTTGACCTTGCAGGGGTCACCGTAAGCCTCTTCCGCACACTCGGTGCAGACGGTTGCTGGGTCATGCGGTGCATAGCCGAGCTCGCAGCAGATCGAGCTTGGCACGACCATACATCTGCCGCTTGATCAGCTTGAGTTTAGTGATCTGTCCTTCGGTTTGCCCGTTTGACCACGGCTGAGTGACCGCGGCACCAATTGCCTGCCGTTCGGCGGCAATACCGGCAGCAAAAGACGAGAGCAGACTCCCCGCTGCGTCGCTGATC
>NZ_JAPDNT010000004.1 GCF_025989185.1 Limobrevibacterium gyesilva | reverse complement strand
ATGATCATGCCGGCGCCGGCGCCGATGGCGGCGGACGCGGCAGCGGCGGCGCCGGCCGGGGTGCCGCCGGTGTCGCGCACGTCGAGCGCGGGCGAGCCGGGCTCGGACAACGCGAGCTTGGCGGCGCGCACCAGCGCCTGGCCGCGCTCGGCATTCGGGCCGGACAACGGCGCCAGGATCGCCACACCGCGCCCGGCCGGGACAGCGGTGGAAGGCTGGCCGCCCAGCGACAACCGGGTGGGGCCGCCGCCGAAGGGGGCGCCGCCGCAGCCTGCCAATGCTAGTGTGGCAGCAAGGAGCACGAATGACCGACGAAGCATGCGACCTTCCTCCGGACGAGACGGCGCCGGGACTTTCCGCGCCGCCCGATGGTCTTGTGCTGGTTTCGACACCGATCGGCAACCTCGGCGATATGACAGCGCGCGCCGTCGCCGCGCTGAAAGCCGCCGACCTCGTGCTGTGCGAGGACACGCGGGTGACCGCGCGGCTGTTTTCCGCCTACGGCATCGCGACGCGGCTGACCGCATTGCACGAGCACAACGAGGATACAAGAATCGCCTCCGTTCTGGCGATGTTGCGCCAGGGAAAGCGCGTCGCCCTTGTCTCGGACGCCGGCACGCCGCTGGTCTCCGACCCCGGCTATCGCCTGGTGCGGGCCGCCCTGGCCGAGGGGCTGCCGGTCGGTGGCGTGCCCGGCGCCAACGCCGCGCTGCTGGCGCTGACCCTGTCCGGCCTGCCGCCGCAGCCGTTCCTGTTCCTGGGCTTCCCGCCCCCCCGCCAAGCCGCGCGCCTGGCCGCCTTCGCTAGGCTGCGCGCCGCCGAGCGCGCCGGCCTGTCTGCCACCATGCTGTGGTACGAGGCGCCGCACCGTCTGGCCGAAGCCCTCGCCGACATGGCGCAGATCTTCGGCGATCGTCCCGCGGCGGTCGCCCGCGAGCTGACCAAGCGGTTCGAGGAGATCCGCCGCGGCACGCTGGCCGAACTCGCCGGCCATTACGCGGCCCAGGCGGCGCGCGGGGAGATCACGATCGCCATGGGCCCGGCGCCCGAGGAAGCAACCGACGCCGACGACCTCGACACCAGGCTGCGCACGGCCCTGGACGGCCACAGCCTGAAAGAGGCCGTCGCGGTGGTGACCGCCGCCACCGGCCTGCCGCGCAAACAGGTCTACGCCCGCGCCCTGGCCCTCGCGGCGGGGTGAGGCGGCGAAAAAGGCATGATTTGACTGACAGAAGCGGTGAATCGACCAGGTTTTACTTGCCCGCAAGCCGGCCGGAGCGCCTCAGTTACGACGACATGAAGCGACGCACCCGCACCAAGCCGTTTGCACTTGCGAAAATGATGACCCAGCTCACGGCTGCGTCCTGGGAGACGATCGTTCATCGCAGTGCATTGATGGCCAGGGGCAAATGCACGCCGGCCGAATACCGGCGCATGGTGATCGAGAAGGCGGCGGCCGCGCAGGCGGCGAGTGTCGCATTGCTGACGGGGCGCCGGGAATCCGCGGTGCTGGCACCTTTCCTGAAACGCGCACGCGCGAACGCGAAGCGGCTTCGCCGGAAATCTTAGTGTCCACGCACTAAGGCGAAGGGGCCTCCTGGGCCACCAGGGCGTTCCATAGCGACACCAGCTCGGCCGACATCGGATCGCCGGCGGCTTTCGGGCGGACGGCGGTGTGGACCAGGACCAGCCTGGCCGCGGGATCGATGAGGATGGTCTGGCCGTGCACGCCGATCAGGGCGAATTGTCGGCGTGGCCCTGGCTGGATCCAGACCTGGTAGCCGTAGCCGCGGGTGCGGCCGGTCTTGCCGGGGGCCAGGAACGAGTCGGCCGGCACCGTGGTCGCGTCGAGGACCCATTGGCGCGGGATCACCTGCGCCCCGCCCCAGGCTCCGTCCTGCGCCAGCAGCATGCCGAAACGGGCCCAGTCGCGCAGCGTGGCGTTGAAGCAGCAATACGCGACTTCCTGCCCGGTCGCGTCCACCACCCAGGAGGCATCGGCCTCGGTGCCGATGCGTTGCCAGATGCGCGTGGCGAGGTAGTCGGCGATCTGCATCCGCGTGGCGTTGGTCAGGACCAGGCCCAGCAGCTCGCTGTTCAGCCCCGCGTAGTGCCAGACGGTGCCGGGCTCGGCCACGCGCGTGTCGAACTGGCTGAGCACGGTCGCGGCGCCGGCGTTGCCGGGGCGGAACAGGCCGTGCGCGAGCCGGGCCATGTCGTCGCGGCCGTTATAGACCTCGGTGAAGGCGATGCCGCTGGCCATGTGCAGCAGGGCGCGAATCGGCGTGCGGCCAAGCTGGGTGCCCGCCAGCTCCGGCACGTAGATCGAGGCGGAGTCGTCGATCGAGCGGATCTTGCCTTCGGCGACCGCGATGCCCACCAGCATGGCCAGCACGGTCTTGGCCATGGATTGTGAGGTGAACCGGTCGCGATCGGTGCGGGCGTAGCGGTAATGCTCGTACAGGATGGTACCGTCGCGCTCGATCAGCAGGCCGGTGGTGGGGTGCCGGTCGAGGTAGTCGGCCAGCGTATGGGGCTGGCCGAGATGGGTGTAGGTCAGCGCCAGCTCGCTCTCGGCGCGGCCGAACGGGCTGGCGGCGGCGGCGCGCGCCACCGGGCGGCTGGTCAGCACCTGGTCGTAATGGCTATAGGCGCCGACCATGTGGCGCTGCTGGCTCAGCGTGGCGCGGGTGCCGGCCGGATAGCCTTCGGCTGCCCCGAAAGCAGCGGCGTCCGGTCCGGTGTCGGAGAACACCGGCAACGCTTCGGCGAAAGCGGGGGAGGCAAGCAGAGCCAGGACAGCGGCGATGCGGGCGACCATTGCGATAGTCTATCCTATGCAACCAATTCCGCCAGCAGGGCGTCGAGCCGCTTTCGCCCCTCCGGCAGCGCCCGCAGGACCCCGCCGGCACGCGCTAGGTAGCCCTCCTCCAGCGCGCGGGCCAGTGTTTGGGCGTCGAGGGCGTCGTCCAGCGCCATGCCGGTGCGGGCGGCGAAGCGGTCCTCGGCGATGCCCTCGGTCAGCCGCAGGCCCATCAGCAGCATCTCCCGCGCACGGTCCGGCGGCGCCACCGGCTCCTCCGTGGTGCTGCCATGGCCGCTGCGTTCCACCCGTTCGGCCCAGGGCTCGGGCGCGCGGTGGCGGCGGGTGGCGAGCAGGGCGCCGTCGAGGCTGATCCTGCCATGCGCCCCCGGGCCGATGCCGGCGTAGTCGGCATAGCGCCAGTAGGCGAGGTTGTGGCGGCTTTCCGAGCCCGGGCGGGCGTAGTTGGAAACTTCGTAGGGCGCGAGACCGAATTTCGCCGCTTCTTCGCCGGTTGCGTCATACAGGGCGGCAGCGGTGTCGTCGTCGGGCAGCACCAGTTCGCCGCGCCGGTGCAGCGCCTCGAACCCGGTGCCGGGCTCGATGGTGAGCTGGTACAGCGACAGGTGGTCGGCGGCCAGTTCCAGCGCCTGCCGCAGCTCCGCCCGCCAGGCTGCCAGCGTCTGGCCCGGGCGGGCGTAGATCAGGTCGAACGAGATGCGCGGGAACAGGCCGCGCGCCAGCTCCAGCGCCGCCACCGCCTGCGCGGTGGAATGTTGGCGGCCCAGCAGCCGCAGGTCCTCGGGGTTCAGGCTCTGCACGCCCAGCGACACGCGGTTGACCCCGGCGGCGCGGAACGCGGCCAGCCTGCCCGCCTCCACGCTGGTCGGGTTGGCTTCCAGGGTGATTTCCAGGTCGGGCGCCGGGGCGAACAGGTGGGTGGCATCGGCGATCAGCTCGGCCACGGTTTCGGGCGCCATCAGGCTGGGCGTGCCGCCGCCGAAGAAGATCGAGGCGAGCGGGCGGCGGCCGAGGCGCACCGCCTCCCAGGCCAGCTCGGTGCGCAAAGCGCGGCCGAAGCGCGCCTGGTCGATGCGCTCGCGCACATGGCTGTTGAAGTCGCAATACGGGCACTTGGCCAGGCAGAACGGCCAGTGGATATACAGCGCCAGCGGATGGTCCATAATTCTATTTATATACGCGTTCCGCGCTGCCACCGCGCGCCGCGTTGACCAGGATTGCCGCAATGTGGCTGGTGGCGGCCGATACGTTCACGGAGCCCGCATGACCCCGAACTCCTCCACCGACCGCGTCCGCGCCGCCCTGCTGGCGGCCGGGCACGCGGACACCATCACCGAATTCCCCGACGGCACCCGCACCGCCGCCGACGCCGCGGCCGCGGTCGGCTGCTCCGTCGCGCAGATCGCCAAGTCGATCGTCTTCCGCTCCGGCAACCAAGCCGTGGTGGTGATCACCTCCGGCGCCAACCGGGTGGACGCGAAGAAGGTCGCGGCCGCGCTGGGCGTGCCCATCAAGCGCGCCGACGCCGACTTCGTGCGCGAGGCCACCGGCTTCGCCATCGGCGGCGTGGCGCCGGTCGGGCACCTGACGCCGCCGCTGCTGCTGTTCGACCGCGATCTGCTGGCGCTGCACCCGATCTGGGCGGCCGCCGGCTCACCGAGCCACGTGTTTCCCACCGAGGCGGAGACGCTGCTGCGGATCACCGGGGCGCCGGTGGCGGATGTGCGGCAAGAGGGGTGACGCCCCTCGCCGTCACGCCTGCCTGAGCGCCTGGTCAAGATCGGCGTACAGATCCTCGACGTCTTCGATGCCCGTCGACAGCCGCAGCAGGTCCATCGGGCATGGCGAGCCCGGGCCCTCGATCGAGCCGCGATGCTCGATCAGGCTCTCCACCCCGCCCAGCGAGGTCGCGCGCTTCCACAGCTGCACCTTCGCCGCGGTGGCGATGGCGGCCTGTTCGCCGCCGCGCACGCGGATCGACAGCATGCCGCCGAAGCCGCCGGTCATCTGCCGCCGCGCGATGTCGTGGCCGGGATGCGTGGGCAGGCCGGGATACAGCACCTCGGCCACCGCGGCGTGGTTCGACAGGCGCAGCGCCAGTTCCATGGCATTGGCGCAGGCGGCGCGCACGCGCAGGTCCACCGTGCGCATGCCGCGGATCAGCAGGTAGGCTTCCAGCGGGCCGAGGATCTGGCCAAGCATCGAGCGCACCCGCTTGATGCGCACCCAGAACGCGTCGTCCCGGGCGGCCGCGAGGGCGCCGGCGATGACGTCGGAATGGCCGTTCAGGTATTTGGTGGCGGCGTGCATGACGATGTCCGCGCCGTGCTCCAGCGGGCGCGTCAGCAGCGGCGTCGCGCAGGTGGAATCGACGGCGACGCGGGCGCCGGCGGCGTGGGCGATGTCGGCCACGGCGCGGATGTCGGTGATGGTCCAGAGCGGGTTGGCCGGCGTTTCCAGCCAGACCAGCTTCGTCTCGCCCGGCCGGATGGCGGCGCGCACCGCGTCGAGGTCGCTGGTGTCGACGACGTCGATCTTCAGGCCCCATTGGACGGCGTCGGTGACGATCCAGTTGCGCAGGGCCCAGTACATCACCTTGGGCACGATCGCGTGGTCGCCGGGCGCCAGCGCCAGGAACACCGCGGTGGCCGCCGACATGCCGGAGCCGAGCACCATGGCGACCGGAGCGCCTTCGAGCGCCGCGATCATCGCCTCGGCCTCGCGCACCGTCTCGTTGTCGGGGCGGCCGTAGATGTTGCCGGTGCGATACTGGTTGTCGGGATCGCGGATGAAGGTGGTGGTGACATGGATCGGCGGGACGACGGCCCTGGTCGCTTCGTCGATCCTGCCCAGCGCCTGTGCGGCCAGCGTGCGGGCCGACCAGTGCGGATTCGGGTTTTCGCTCATGCTCGATTTGTATCCGAATCCAGGCGCGGCCGGCCACCCCTGCCCCGCGGTTTGAACGGGGGCGCGGCTGGGGTAGCGTGCCTGCCCGGTCGAGCCAGGGTCAGAAATGCTGCGCCGCACTGTCGTTTCCGTGATTGCCTCGACCGCTGTGCTGGCCGCGGATCTGCCATGCGCGCGGGCGGCCGCCCAGCGTCCGATTCCCGTGCTGGCCTATCACCGCTTCGATCCGCAGGCCGCGCGGTCCGCCACCGTCGTGACCACGCCGGTGCTGGAGGCGCAGCTGGCCTGGCTGGCGGCGCGGCATTATCGGGTGGTGCCGTTGCCCGCCGTGGTCGCGGCCTTGCGCGGCGACGGGCCTGTGATCGACGGACCGGCGGTGGCGATCACCGTCGATGACGGCTTCCGCTCGGTCTACACGGAGATGTTTCCGTTGATCCGCCGCGACCGGATTGCGGTGACGCTGTTCATCAACCCGCCGGCCATCTCCAGCGGCCACGCCTACCTGACCTGGGCGCAGATCGACGAGATGAGGCAGTCCGGACTGGTGGCCGTGCAGCCGCACACGCTGTCGCATCCCGATTTCCGGGTCGAGCGCGCGCGCCGCGCGCCGGCGGATTTCCAGGCTTTCGTGGCCCGGGAGCTGGCCGGGTCGCGCGCGCAACTCGAAGCGCGGTTCGGCACCAGGGCCGACATCCTGGCCTGGCCGTACGGGATTCACGATGCCGAACTGGAAAGTGCCGCAGCGCATGCCGGATACGTCGCCGCGTTCGCGCTGGGATCGCGCGCGGCGGCGCCGGGGAGCGACCCGTTCGCCCTGCCCCGCTACCAGATCTACGACAGCGACCGGGGCGCCCGGTTCGCGGCGATCGCCGAGGGAATGCCCCGGCTGGCCGCCCGCCCTGCCCCGCCGCAGCCGCCAGGGCGCTGACGGCAGGGCGCGGCGCGGGCAAAGCCCCTGGCGTTCACCTGCTGCCGCTCTCGAAGAACTCCTTCACCTTCGCGAAGAAGCCCTCGGATTCCGGGCTGCCTTTGGCATTGCCCTTGGCCTCGGCCTCGAACTCCTCCAGCAGTTCGCGCTGGCGGCGCGTGAGGTGCTGCGGGGTTTCCACCGCCACCTGGATGTACATGTCGCCGCGCTGGGCGCTGCGCAGCACCGAGAAGCCCTTGCCGCGCAGGCGGAACTGGTCGCCCGTCTGGGTGCCCGGCGGGATCTTCACGCGCGCCTTGCTGCCGTCGATCGCCGGCACTTCCACGTCGCCGCCCAGGGCCGCCTGGGTCATGCGCAGCGGCACGCGGCAGAAGATGTTGGCGCCGTCGCGCTGGAAGATCGGGTGCGGCCGGATCGACACGTGCACATACAGGTCGCCCGGCTGCGCGCCCGGCCCGCCGGCCTCGCCTTCGCCACTGAGGCGGATGCGCGTGCCGTCCTCGACGCCGGCCGGGATCTGCACCTGCAGCGAGCGCTCGCGCTGCACCGTGCCGGCGCCGGCGCAGATGCGGCAGGGATTGCGGATCACGCGCCCGCTGCCGCCGCAGGTGGGGCAGGTGCGCTCGACCAGGAAGAAGCCCTGCTGCGCGCGCACCTTGCCGGCGCCGCCGCAGGTGCCGCAGGGCTCGCTGGCCTTGTCCTTCGTCTCCGATCCGGTTCCGGCGCAGGCCTCGCAGGCCACCCGCGTGGGCACGCGAAGCTGCACCTTGGTGCCGGTGAACGCCTCGGCCAGGTCGATCTCGACGCCGGTGCGGATGTCGGCGCCGGCGCGAGGGCCACGCCCGCGGCCGCGGCCGCCCATGAACTCGCCGAACATCTGATCGAAGATGTCGCCCAGGCCGGCGCCGTCGCCGAAGCCGTGCGGGGCGCCGGTGCCGCCATTCTCGAAGGCGGCATGGCCGAAGCGGTCATAGGCGGCGCGCTTCTGCTCGTCCTTGAGGATGTCGTAGGCTTCGTTGATGTCCTTGAACCGCGCCTCGGCCTTCGCATCGCCCGGATTGCGGTCCGGGTGGTACTGCATGGCCAGCTTGCGGTACGCCTTCTTCAGGTCGTCGGCGCCGGCGTCCTTTGCGACGCCCAGGGTGGCGTAATAGTCCTGTTTCGCCATCTCAGCCCTCTTGCGGTCCGCGGCGGGCGGTCAGGCCCGCTTCGTCGGCACGCCAACATGCGTGGCGCAGAAAAGGGTCGCGCCCGGCTTCCAGGAAGCGCGGGCGCGACGGGTCATGCGATCGGCCCGATGGTCAGGCCGACTTCTTCTTCTTGTCGTCGATTTCCTCGAACTCGGCATCGACGACGTTGTCGTCATGCGGCTTGGCGCCGCCCTGCCCGCCCGGCTGGTCGCCGGACGGAGGCGCGGACGCGTCCGCCTGCTGCGCCTTGTACAAGGTCTCGCCGATCTTCATGGCGGCCTGGCTCAGGCGCTCGCTGGCCTGCTTCAGCGCGTCGGCGTCGGTGCCTTCCAGAGCCGTGCGTGCGGCCGCCATGGCGGCCTCGGCCTCGGCCTTGTCGGCAGCCGGGAGCTTGTCGCCGTGCTCCTTCAGGTTCTTGTCGACCTGATGGACCATCGCCTCGGTCTGGTTGCGGGCCTCGACCAGCTCGCGCCGGCGCTTGTCGGCTTCGGCGTTGGCCTCGGCTTCCTTCACCATGCGCTGGATGTCGGCCTCGGACAGCCCGCCGCTGGCCTGGATGCGGATCTGCTGCTCCTTGCCGGTGGCCTTGTCCTTCGCCTGCACCGAGACGATGCCGTTGGCGTCGATATCGAACGTCACCTCGATCTGCGGAACGCCACGCGGGGCGGGCGGAATGCCCTGCAGGTCGAAATTGCCCAGCAGCTTGTTGTCCGACGCCATCTCGCGCTCGCCCTGGAACACCTTGATGGTCACCGCGGTCTGGCTGTCGTCGGCGGTCGAGAACACCTGGCTCTTCTTGGTCGGGATCGTGGTGTTGCGCTCGATCAGCCGGGTGAACACGCCGCCCAGCGTCTCGATGCCCAGGCTCAGCGGGGTCACGTCGAGCAGCAGCACGTCCTTGACGTCGCCCTTCAGCACCGCGCCCTGCACGGCGGCACCGATCGCCACCACCTCGTCGGGGTTCACGTTGCGGGCGGGGTCGCGGCCGAAGAACTGCTTCACCGCCTCGATGACCTTGGGCATGCGGGTCATGCCGCCCACCAGGATCACCTCATCGATCTCGTTGGCGCGCACGCCGGCGTCCTTCAACGCGGCGCGGCACGGCTCCATCGTGCGGGTGATCAGGTCCTCGACCAGGCTCTCCAGCTTGGCGCGGCTCAGCTTCATCACCAGGTGCTTGGGCCCGGAGGCGTCGGCGGTGATGAAGGGCAGGTTGATCTCGGTCTCCTTGGAGGAGGACAGCTCGATCTTCGCCTTCTCGGCGGCTTCCTTGAGGCGCTGCAAGGCCAGCTTGTCGCGGCGCAGGTCGATGCCCTGCTCGCGCTTGAACTCGTCGGCCAGATAGTCGATGACGCGCAGGTCGAAGTCCTCGCCACCCAGGAAGGTGTCGCCGTTGGTCGACTTCACCTCGAACACGCCGTCGCCGATTTCCAGCACGGAGATGTCGAAGGTGCCGCCGCCCAGGTCGTACACCGCGATGGTGCCGCCCTTCTTCTTGTCCATGCCATAGGCCAGCGCGGCCGCGGTCGGCTCGTTGATGATGCGCAGCACCTCGAGGCCGGCGATCTTGCCTGCGTCCTTGGTGGCCTGGCGCTGGCTGTCGTTAAAGTAGGCGGGAACCGTGATCACCGCCTGGGTCACCGGCTCGCCCAGATAGGCCTCGGCGGTCTCCTTCATCTTGCCCAGCACGAAGGCGCTGATCTGGCTCGGCGAATAGCGCTCGCTGCGGGCCTCCACCCAGGCGTCGCCGTTCTCGCCGCGCACGATCTGGTAGGGCACCATGTCCTTGTCCTTGGCGACCAGCGGATCGTCGTAGCGGCGGCCGATCAGGCGCTTCACCGCATACAGCGTGTTGGTCGGGTTGGTGACCGCCTGGCGCTTGGCGGACTGGCCCACCAGACGCTCGCCGCTGTCGCTGAGGGCGACGATGCTGGGCGTCGTGCGGGCGCCCTCGCTGTTCTCGATCACGCGGACATCCTTGCCCTCCATGATCGCGACGCACGAATTGGTGGTGCCGAGGTCGATGCCGATGACCTTGCTCATGTAGTCACTCTCCCTTGCAGCGGATCGGGGGCAGCCCGAGGCACTGCCCCCATCCCCGTGAATGTCACGCCCCCGATGTATTCAGCACGGCACCCGGGGGCAAGAGCGCCGTTGCGCATTTTTTGTGCAGCGCAGTGTTCAGGCGGTGGTGTTCAGGGTCGGGGTGGCGGAGCCGGGCAGCTCGGCGGCATGCGCCTTCGCCACCACCACCATGGCCGGACGCAGCAGCCGCCCGTTCAGGGTCCAGGCCTGGGTCCAGGCCTGGACCACCGTGCCGGGCGGATGCTCGGCGGTCTCCTGCTCGGCCATGGCTTGGTGCAGGTTCGGGTCGAACATGGCGCCGGTCGGGTCGTCGCGCTTGACGCCGTTGCGCTCCAGAATGGCGAGGAAGCTGCGCTCCACGCCGGCGAAGCCTTCGCGCAGGCGGGTGACGATCTCGCTCTCGCCGGGGCCGGCGGCGGGGATGCTCTCAAGCCCGCGCTTGAGGTTCTCGGCCGCCTCCACGATGTCGCGGGCGAAGTTCTGCACGGCGTATTGCCGGGTTTCCTCCACCTCGCGCTTGGCGCGGGCGCGCACGTTCTGCGTCTCCGCTTCGGCACGCAGCCAGCGGTCGCGCATTTCGGCGGCCTCGGCCTCCAGTTCGGCGATGCGGGCGCTGGCGGCCTGCATCAACTGCTCCGCGGACCCGGGCGTGGCCGGGGCTTCGGTCGGCGCCGGCGCGGCTTCGGCGCCCGCGTCGGTGGGCTGTTGGGTGCTGTGGTGTGTGTTCATGACGGCCTCAGTTAGGCGGACGACCCGGTCGCGACAAGCGGGCCGGACCACATAGCATCTTTTCGTCGGTGCTTGCGCCGGCACCTTAGAGCATGATCGGTGCAGACAGAAGCACCGATCATGCTCTAAGCTTTTGTTTTGTCGCGTGATTCACGCCTCCGTGTGATTCCACCCGTGGCGATCACGCTCTGGCCGGAATGCGGTTCGGGGCAATCTCGGCACCGGGAGGGGCGAAGGCGGATCAGTTCAGCCGAGCAGCCGTCCGATGACCCGCGCGGTGTAGTCCACCACCGGGATGATCCGCCCGTAATTGATGCGCGTGGGGCCGATCACGCCGATCGCGCCAACGATGCGGTTGGTGGCATTGCGCGCCGGCGCCACCACCATGGACACGCCGGAGGTGCCGAACAGCCCGCTCTCGGCGCCGATGAAGATGCGAACCCCTTCCGACTGCTCGGCCAGGTCCAGCAGGCGGATCATGGTTTCGTGCGTTTCCAGCCGCTCGAACAGCAGCTGGATGGCCGACAGCCGCTCGATCTGGGTCACGTCGCTCAGCAGCCGCGCCTGGCCGCGCACGATCAGCGAGCCGCCGCGCCCCTCGCTGCTCCAGGTGGCCAACCCCGCCTCCACCACGGCCGAAGCCAGCGCATCGAGCTGGGTGCGGTCGGCGGCCATCTCAGTGGCGACAATCTGACGCAGCTCGTCCAGCGGGCGGCCGGCGAGCCTGGCATTGAGGTAGTTGCCGGCCTGCTGCAACGCGGATGGCGGCAGCCCGGGCGGGGTTTCGATCACCCGGTTCTCCACATGGCCGTCGGCGTTCACCAGGATCACCAGCGCCCGGCCCGGCCCCAGCGGCACGAATTCGATGTGCCGCAGCGGGCCCTCGGACTTGGGCGCCAGCACCAGCCCGGCCGCGGCCGAAAGGCCCGAGAGCATGGTGGAGGCCTCGGCCAGCGTCTCCTCGATGCTGCGGCCGGAGGCGGCCAGCTTGGCGCTGATCGCCTCGCGCTCGTCCTCGGTCAGCTCGCCGAACTGCAGCAGCCCGTCCACGAACAGCCGCAGCCCCTGCTCGGTCGGCAGCCGGCCGGCCGAGGTGTGGGGTGCGAACAGCAGCCCGGCATCGGTCATGTCCGCCATCACGTTGCGGATGGTGGCGGGCGACAGGTTCATCGGCAGGCGGCGCGAGATCGTGCGGCTGCCGACCGGCTCGCCGGTCTCGACATACTGCTCGACGATTTCGCGCAGAACCGCCGCCGAGCGCGCATCGAGCCCCGACGGGAGGAGATGGGGCCGGCTGCCCAGGGTGGGGCGGCCGGCGGGGGGAGAAGCCGGCTGGTCCATTGACAATGATATGACAGTTTTCAAGGCAGTTAGGGCATTCCCGCGGCCGGTCAATCCGGCCGCACTATTTAATATTATACATCAGCTCATCGCGATAACTCAGCGTTCCTTGCGAGCATAGACGGTGTGCCAGCCGGGGGCGTGCGGCACCGGCGCCGGCGCGTCGAGGCGGATGCAGCGCTCCGCCACCACCATGAAGGGAAAGTCGGCCACCATCTCTTCGGCCACGACGCGGGCGGAATCGCGGGCTTCGTCGGGCACCTCCCCGTCGATGAAGAAATGCAGCTCGAGATGGCCCGCCGTCCACGCCACCTGCACCGCACGCATGACCGGCATCACCTCGCCCCACAACGCCCGGTTGACCGCCAGGATCACGTCGGCCCGGTCGATCGGCGGGGGCGAGGGCGCGGTCATGGCGCGAGGATGGCCTCCACCACGCTCTGCACCTCGAACGCCTCCTCCAGCGTGGCCAAATGGTGCGGCTCGCCGCGGGTCATCGCGGCCACGCCGGCAAGCTGGCGCTTCAGCACCAGCGGTCGCATCCGTTCGTTCGGCAGCGCCTCCGGGTCGGGCTGCCAGGCGCCGTCGACCAGTCGCTCGGCGATGGACCAGTCGCGCAACCGGATCGCGCCCTTGTCGCCGGTCAGCGTCCAGGTGTTGTGGTCGTCCTTCCCGGTGGTGCCGACGCCGCCTGTCAGCGTCGCCGGCAGGCCGCCGGCCGAGAGCGTGGCGGTGATCGCCCGCTCGCTGCGCCCGGCCTCGGGGAAGCTGGCGGTATGGGCGTGCAGGGCCAGCGCCCCCAACGCGCGGCGCGACAGGAACAGGAAATGGGAGACGACCTCGCGGGTGAACCCGCCCTGGGCCCGCCCGTCCAGCCAGCCGGCGGCGTCGCGCTGCCAGGAGCGCGGCCACGCGGCGAACGCCACCTCGATGACAAGGCTTCGCGGTGTGCCGATGACCCCCTGGTCGATCCATTCGCGCAGCCGCTGCACCGCGAAGGACGAGGCGAAGGGGAAGTTCACCGCGGCCCGCTTGCCCGCCGCACCGGCAACGAAGGCGCGCGCCGCGGCCACATCGACCGCCAGCGGCTTCTCGCAGAACAGCGCCTTGCCCGCCGCCACAGTCCGCCCGGCATGCTCCAGATGCGAGGCGGGCGGGGACGCCACGTAGACGCAATCGGCCGCCGCGGTCAGCGCCTCGGGCGAGGCCGCCCGGGCGATCGCGGGAAATTCCTGCGCCATCCGCGCCATGGCCGCCGGCGCGGGGTCCCAGATCCCCACGATCCGCACGCTGTCCGCCGCCTGCTCCAGCGCCGCGCGCACCAGCCGCTCGCCCATGATGCCCGCGCCGATAATCCCAAGACCGATCATGCCGTCACTCCAACGTCCCGCACACATGCCGCCCCACTCTTGCGCGAGACGGCGCGGACCGCCATAGCGGGCGCCCACGAACCAGACGGTATTGCCCCATGTCAGCCTCCCCGCGCCCATCCGGTCGCGCGCCAGACGCACTGCGCGACGTCGCCATCATCCCGGGCTTCGCCCGCCACGCGGAAGGCTCGTGCCTGATCAGGATGGGCGGCACCGAGGTGCTGTGCGCGGCCAGCGTGGAGGCACGCGTGCCGCCGTTCCTGCGCAATTCCGGCCAGGGCTGGGTCACCGCCGAATACGGCATGCTGCCGCGCGCCACCCACACCCGCGGCGACCGTGAGGCCGCCCGCGGCAAGCAGTCCGGCCGCACCCAGGAGATCCAGCGCCTGATCGGCCGCAGCCTGCGCGCCGTGGTTGATCGCGCCGCCCTGGGCGAGATGACCATCACGCTGGACTGCGACGTCATCAATGCCGATGGCGGCACCCGCTGCGCCGGCATCACCGGCGCCTGGGTGGCCCTGAACCTCGCCCTGCGCCACCTGATGCGCATGAACGTGCTGAAGACCCTGCCGCTGACCGGCCAGGTGGCCGCGGTGTCTTGCGGCCTGGTCGGCGGGCAGGCCGTGCTCGACCTCGATTACGCCGAAGACAGCAGTGCCGACGCCGACGCCAATTTCGTGCTGACTGACGGCGGCGGGATCGTGGAAATCCAGGGCACCGCCGAGAAGGCGCCGTTCACCGAGCCGCAGTTCCACGAGCTCATGGTCCTCGCCAAGCTCGGCACCCGGAAGCTGTTCGAGATCCAGCGCCAGGCGGTGGAAGCGGCCTGATGGCACGCCGCCTCGCCCCCGGCGCGCGGCTGGTGCTGGCCAGCCACAACAACGGCAAGCTGTGCGAGATCGCCGAGCTGTTGGCGCCGCACGGGGTGGATGTGGTTTCTGCCGGGGCGCTGGGCCTGCCCGAGCCGGAGGAGACGGCGCCCGATTTCGTCGGCAATGCGCGCCTCAAGGCCGTGGCGGCGGCAACCGCCACCGGCCTGCCCGCGCTGTCCGACGATTCCGGGTTCTGCGTGGCGTCCCTGGGCGGCGCGCCCGGCATCTACTCGGCGCGCTGGGCCGGGCCGGACAAGGATTTCGCCGCCGCCATGGCCCGGGTGAACCGGGAGGTCGGCGCCAATCCCGACCGCCGCGCCTGGTTCACCTGTGCGCTGTGCCTCGCCTGGCCGGACGGGCATACCGAAACCTTCCTCGGTCGCGCCGAAGGCAGCCTGGTCTGGCCGCCGCGCGGGACAAAGGGTTTCGGCTACGACCCGATGTTCGTGCCGGCCGGCGGCACGCTGACCTATGGCGAGACCGATCCGGCGGAGAAGCACGCGACCAGCCACCGCGCCCGCGCCTTCGCCCAGCTTCTGGCGGCATGCTTCGCCTGATCCTGCTGTTTCTGGCCTTAGCGGCCCCCGCCCTGGCGGCGTTGCCGGAGGCGCCGCCGTTGCATCCCTCCCCTTCCTATACGCAAACCGGGCCGCAGGCCGCGCGCGGCGCCGTGGTCTGGCTGCACGGCGGCTACGACACCGGCGCGCAGCCGACGCCGCCGTCCGAGCCGGCGTGGATCGGCCGTCTGGCCGCCCGCGGCTATGACATCTGGCGGTTCGACCGCACGCCCGGCCAGGACCCGCTGGTCCCCGGCGCCGCGGCGCTCACCCGCGGCCTGACCGCGTTGCGGGCCGCCGGCTATCACCGCCTCATTGTCGCCGGGCATTCCCGCGGCGCCTTCATCGGCCTGTCGGCGCTGGCCCACCCCGGACTGGTCGACGCCGTGGCCGCCATCTCGCCGGCTGCGCACGGCACCCGCCCGGAGCGCCGCGCCCAGGCCGTCGCCGATTTCCGCGACCGCCTCGATGCCGCGGCCGGCCCGATGCGCTTCGCGTTCGTGCAACTGGCGGACGACCCGTTCGATCCCGACGCCGCCCTGCGCGCCGACGCGGCCCGGGCGGCCGCCAGGCGCGCGCATCTCACGCTGCTGTTGATCGACCGGCCGCCGGCGCCGACGGGCCACATGGGCGGCTACGACCCAACGTTCGACCGCGTGTTCGGGGATCGGCTGGCGGCGTTCCTGGACGGCAGGGACTGACCTCCGCCCTCATACCAGCGGCCATGAAGAATGACCGCTGGTACGAGTCGTTATTTTGCGCGCCGCCGCCCACCAAGCCCGCGACAGGCACGCGCTTGCGTGCCGCAAGCGGATCGGCGCGCGATACCTACGGCCCTTGACGACGGAAGGCTCATCGTCAAGGGCCGTAGGTATCAGTACAGGTTGTTGCGATAGCCGTCGGCGATCCGGGTTTCGGCGTCCTCGCTGCTCATCAGCCGGGTCTGGTCGGCGATGATGCGGCCCAGCGTCGGGAAGCTCTTGCGCTCGATGCGGCTGGCGGGGTCCCAGAGCTTCGAGCGGATCAGCGCCTTGCCGCAGTGGAAGAACGCCTCCTGCACGGTGATCAGCAGGCCGGTGGCGGGGATCTTGCCCTGGGCCGGCACCTGCGCCAGCAGCTCGGCGCCGGTGACGACGCGGGCGGTGCCATTCACGCGCACGGTCTCGTCGACGCCCGGCACGAAGAAGATCAGGCCGACGCCGGGATGGGCGAGGATGTTGCGGTAGCTGTCCACCCGCTTGTTGCCGGGACGGTCGGGCAGCAGCAGCGTGGTGTCGTCCAGCACGGCGACGAACCCGGGCGCATCGCCACGCGGGCTGGCATCGGCGCCGCCCTGCCCGTCGGCGGTGGCCAGCACCAGGAAGGGCGACAGGCCGATGAAGGCGCGGCAATGCGCGTCGAGCCGGGTGAGGACCTTGTTCGCGGCGAGCGTGCTGACCGGGCCGTAATGGACGCGCAGGGCCTCCGCGTCGGTAATGGCGTCCATGACCTGTCCCCTCTGGTAGCCGGGGAGCATCGCGCGGGAAGGCTCTTGCGCGCAACCGGTGGGCAGCCGAGAAACGTGCCCATGGACAAAGGCATCGGGATTGCCGGCATTGCCGGCCGCATGGGGCGTCTGCTGACCGAGGAGGTGGCGGCTGCCGGGGCGCGCCTTGCCGGCGGCATCGACCGCTCCGGGAGTGGCGTGGCAGGCGCGGCATTGTTCCCCGACATCGCCGCCCTGGCGGCCGGGTCGGACGTGGTGGTGGACTTCACCCATGCCAGCACGGCGATCCCCCATGCCCGTGCCGTCGCTGCCGCGGGAACGGCCTGGGTGTTGGGCACGTCCGGTTTGTCGGCCGCCGACGAGACGGCGGTGGCCGAGGCGGCGAGGCATGTGCCGGTGGTCTACGCGCCCAATTTCGCGCCCGGCGTGAACCTCGTCCTGGCCCTGGCGGAAAAGCTGGCGGCCGCGCTGCCGGCCGAGCAGTACGATGCCGAGATCGTCGAGATGCACCACCGCCAGAAGGTGGACGCGCCGTCCGGCACCGCCATCGGCATGGGCCGGGCGGTGGCCAAGGGACGCGGCGTCCGGCTGGAGGATGTGGCGGAAAGCGGCCGCGACGGGCACACCGGCCCGCGCAAGACCGGCGCCATCGGCTTCGCGGCCTTGCGCGGCGGGCAGGTGGTCGGCGAGCACACGCTGCTGTTCGCCGCCGCCACCGAGCATATCGCGCTGAGCCATCGCGCCTTCGACCGGAGGGCCTTCGCGACCGGCGCGATCCGGGCGGCGCTGTGGACCCAGGGCCGGCCGCCGGGGCTCTACAGCATGATGGACGTGCTCGGCATGCGCTGAGGCGCGCTTTCGGCGGCAATCGCAAAACAAGTCGTGATTTTTCGGCATTGATTATTGCCGTTACTATTCGGCGCGAGCTGGCCGGCCTGGCGGCAGGAAATCAAGGACGGCGCCAAATAACAAATGCGACATGCTCTTCAGAAATATGCTGTTTCTCTGGTGAGGCAGCTGCCGTTCCCGCTGCTGTATGAAGTATTCTACCAGTCGGCGCGCGCCCTGGGCGTTCGCAGCTATGAGGTGCGGGGCGAGAACGGCTCGTTTTTCGGGCCGCTCTATGACCAGACGGTCATCAAGACCTATCTGCGCCGCGGATCATGGTCGCCGAACATCGCCGGCCTGCTGGATGCGTTCTTCGAGACGTGCGAGCGCGGCGCCTTCTACGACATCGGGGCCAATATCGGCCTCGTCACCGCATCCGTGTCGCGGCACCGCCAGGTGAGATGCGTTGCCTTCGAGCCAGATCCCGGCAATTTCCGCCTGCTGCGCGCGAACGTTGCGGCGAGCGCGACCGGTGACACTGTCGAGCTGATCAATGCGGCGGTTGCCGGAGAGGCGGGTCAGCTCCGCTTCACGCGCAGCGGCTACAACAGCGGCGACCACCGGCTGTCGCCGGAGGGCGAGATCGTCGTGCAGACGGTCCGGCTGGACGATTACCCGCCGCCGCCCGGCCGGTTTGCCGTGAAGATCGACACCCAGGGCGCCGAGCCGGCGATTTTCGCAGGCGGCGGCCGGACCCTGGGCGCCGCGGATCTGATCATCTGCGAATTCTGGCCCTGGGGGATGCGCCGGATGGGCCTCTCGCCCGATCCGATCCTGGCGTTCATACGCAGCACCGGCCGCCATGGCCACGTGCTCCGGCATGGCGAGCCCGCCGGCGCGCCGCTCGACATGGCGGCTCTCGAAGCCGCGCTGATGGCGGTCGTGCGCGACGGGGGCGAGCATGCGGCGGTCGATCTGGTGCTGCTCGGACCTCAGGACATGCCAGCCGGCTGAGTCGCGCCGGCGGGCATCCCATGGGTGCGCCCCCGGCCGGGACAAGGCTTGACCCCCGGAAACCTTTCCGCCACACACCCCCCGCCCCTTTTTCCGGGGGCGCCATCCTTACGGTCCCAGCCACTCTCCGCCAGTACGGGAAGAATCATGCGCGACAAGGGCGAATTCCTGTTCACCTCCGAGTCGGTCTCGGAGGGCCATCCCGACAAGGTGGCCGACCGCATCAGCGACACGGTGCTGGATGCGTTCCTGGCCGCCGACCCCTATGCGCGCGTCGCCTGCGAGACCCTGGTGACCACCAACCGCATCGTGCTGGCCGGCGAGACCCGCGGCCCCGACACGGTGACGCATGACCAGCTCGCGCATCTGGCGCGGATGGCCGTGCACGACATCGGCTATGACCAGGAAGGCTTCAGCTGGAAGCACGCCGACATTGCGGTGCACCTGCACGCCCAGTCCTCGGACATCGCCCAGGGCGTGGATTCCGCGGGGAACAAGGACGAGGGCGCCGGCGACCAGGGCATCATGTTCGGCTATGCCTGCACCGAGACCCCGTCGCTGATGCCGGCGCCGCTGTACTATGCCCACCTGATCCTGCGCCGCATCAGCGAATTGCGCCGCAATAACGACCTCAGCGTGGCCGGCCTGCTGCCGGACGCCAAGAGCCAGGTGACGCTGCGCTATATCGACGGCAAGCCGGTCGGCGCCACCTCGGTGGTGGTGTCCACCCAGCATGTCGAAGGCATGGAGCAGGCGCAGATCAAGCAGAAGCTGATGCCGCTGATCAGCAGCAGCCTGCCGAAGGGCTGGATGCCGCCGGACAGCGAGATCTATATCAACCCGACCGGCAAGTTCGTCATCGGCGGGCCGGACGGCGATTGCGGCCTCACCGGGCGGAAGATCATCGTCGACACCTATGGCGGCGCGGCCCCGCATGGCGGCGGCGCGTTCAGCGGCAAGGACCCCACCAAGGTGGACCGCTCCGCCGCCTATGCCTGCCGCTACCTCGCGAAGAACGTGGTCGCCGCCGGCCTGGCCGAGCGTTGCACGCTGCAGCTCAGCTATGCGATCGGCGTGTCCGACCCGCTGTCGGTCTATGTCGAGTTGCACGGCAACCCGTACGAGGTGGACGAGGGCAGGCTGGAGAAGACGTTGCGCGAGCTGATGAACCTGCGTCCGCGCGGCATTCGCGAGCATCTGCACCTGAACCGCCCGATCTATGCGGTGACCTCGGCCTACGGCCATTTCGGCCGCGAGCCGGACGAGGAGAAGGGCACCTTCACCTGGGAGAGAACCGACCTGGTGCCGGCGCTGAAGGCGGCGTTCAACCGCTGAGCGACGCCAGCCTGCGGCCGCTCAAGCCGCCGCCGGACCGGCTGTACGGCCGCCAGCGAAGCCATCCGCTGCGGCCGCGGCAGCACAAGCTGATCGCGGAAACCCTGCCGCGCCTGCGCCTCGACGCGACGCGGGCCGGCGATCCATTGTCGGCCTTCTCGCCCCGCCCCGCGCAGCTGTGGCTGGAAGTCGGCTTCGGCGGCGGCGAGCACGCGCTGGCGCAGGCTGCGGCAAATCCCGATGCCGGCCTGATCGCCTGCGAAGTGTTCGAAAACGGCATCTGCTCGCTGCTGTCGCGCCTGGTGCCCGAGGGCGGCGAGGCCGATGCCCCCCTGCCTGGCAACCTGCGCCTGTGGGACGACGACGCCCGCGCGCTGCTGCGCCTGCTGCCGGACGCCTGCCTCGACCGGCTGTTCCTGCTGTTCCCCGACCCCTGGCCGAAGGCGCGTCACGCCAAGCGCCGTTTCGTCCATCCCGGCCAGTTGCCGGAGGTGGCCCGGGTGCTGAAGCCGGGCGGCGAGTGGCGCATCGCCAGCGACGATCCGACCTATCAGGCCTGGGTAACGGAGGTGCTGGCCGGGCAGAGGCTGTTCATGATGCCGCCGCCGGCAACTTCCCGCCCCGCCGGATGGCCGCCGACGCGCTACGAGGCCAAGGCGCTGGCGGCCGGGCGGGCACCGCTGTACTGGGCACTCATCCGCTCCGGGACATGAGCTAACTTCAACTTTTTGTTATTGTCGCAGCGGTTTCGTGCCGCTACCGTAACCGTCGGTCCAACCGGGAGCGTTTTGCGGGGAAACGCGCGGGGTTGGTGTCGGCGATCACGGAAGCGCGCAGATCGATGTCGCCTGTCGCTCGTTTCGTATCTGACAGGAACGCGCTGGTTTCGTTGCTGCTGATCAACGGCCTGATCGCCGCCCTCGGTTTTCTGTACGGGTTCGAATACAAGTACCCGGCCGCCTGGCAGGGCGCGGTCTTCCGGGCCGGAACGACCGTCTGGCTGGTCGGCCTGGTCCTGCTGTCATGGCTCAGGTGGTCCGACGCCGTCGGGCCCAGGGCCACGCCAGCGCACTTGGACCGTGCCGGAGCCTGGCTGGCCACCTGCCAACTCGTCATCACGCTGTTCTTCTTCCTGCCGTCGCGTAGCGCCGTCATCGCCGGCGCCGCATTGGGTGCGGCGGGCTGGATGGCCCGCCGGCGCTGGGGGGCGGGCGGGCAATACGCCGTGGTGGTGGCAAGTGGATTCGCGCTGTTCGCCACCTCGATCCTGGTGACGCCGCTCGATCCGGCGCGCGCCGACATGCTTCCGGCCATCGCCTTTGCCATCGATGCGTTCGTTGCGGGCCGGAATCCATATGCGGTCAGCTACCAGAGCATCACCGCGAACCCGTTCTTCTATCCGCCCTATCAGTGGCTGGCGTTCGCGCCGCCGCGCCTGCTCGGCCTCGATGTGCGGATCGTCAACCTGCTTTGCGCCGCCGCCATGGTTGCTTTCGTCGAGCGCGCCTGTCGGCGGAACGGCGGCCATGACGGGCTTCGGGCGGGCATCTATCCGGTGATGTTCTCGGCCATGGCCCTGCCGATGATGCATTCCGGCCAGGTGTGGCCCTATTGGCTGGCGATCACCGTCGCGGGGATTCTGGCGTTGCGCGGAAGCTGGGTCGGCGCCGTTGCCGCGCTCGCCGCGGCCGCCGGGATGCGTCAGACCGCGCTCATTCCCATCATCATCATTCTGGTGGCGCTCATTGCCGGCACTGCGCCACGGGATTGGCTGCGCGCAGGCCTTGCCGCGGCGCTCATCCTCGGGATCGAGCTCGTGCCGGTTGCGCTGCTCTCGCCGGCATCGCTGCACCACATCTTCATCGATGGCCCGGCGCTGGCCTTGGCCCGGCGGCCTCCTGACGGCAATCCGCTCGATCAGGTGGCGGTCTCCAATTTCCTGTATCGGTTCGGCGCGGCGGGGTCGGCGGTCCTGCTCGAAGCCCTCGCCGCCGCCGCGTTCCTGCCGCTGGCCTGGATGGCCGGCCGCATCGGCACCGGCCGGATCGTCGCCACGGCCGGGTTGGCTTATCTCGTGGTGATCTCGTTCAACCCGTATCTGCACCGGTATTATTACGTCGCCGGCCTGCTGCTGGTGGGCATCGGGATCGCCCCCGGCATGGACCGCGTGCCGCTGACCGGGAGTGCCGAACGGGCCGCGCGCTATCCGCGCCGCCAGGTGATCACCGACGACACCGCGTAGTTCCAGACCAGGCTCATCACCGCCCCGGCGATGCCCGCCAGCCACCACGACGAATGGGCGGAGCCGAACAGGAACGACGACACGCCGATATTGCCGGCGGCGCCGACGCTGCAGATCGCCGAGAAGGTGATCAGCCCGCGCACGAGGCCCCAGCCGCGCAGCCGGCGCTCGCGGAAGGTGAAGATGTTGTTGAGGGTGAAATTGCCCACGATGGCGCAGGCCGTCGCCAGGGCCTGGGCATCCGGGAACGGCAGGCGGCCCAGCTCCAGACCCAGGCGCAGCACCACCAGATGCGCGGCGATGCCGAGCGCGCCGACGCCGGCGAACAGCACGAAGCGCACCGGCACGATATGGCCGATCAGCTTGTCCAGGATCAGCATCAGGTAGTCGCGCAGCACGCCGGCATCGAGCTTGCTCTCGCCGGAGACGCGGGAGCGGAACTCGTAGGGGAGCTCGCGGATGCGCGGCGGCTCGGGCAGCGAGGCCACGATGTCGAGCAGGATCTTGAAGCCCATGGCGGACAGGTGCCGCACCGCGCGGTCGAACGTGTCGCGGCGGATCATGAAGAAGCCGCTCATCGGGTCGGCCACCGGGGTGCGCAGCACCAGTTGCGACAGCCGCGTGGCCAGGCTGGACATGCCGGCGCGCCTGGCATCCCAGTCGCCGGTGCCGCCGCCTTCGACGTAACGGCTGCCGATGGCGAGCTCGATGCCGTCGTCGCGCAGGGCGCTGAACATGCGGGGCAGCACCCGCTCGTCGTGTTGCAGGTCGCCGTCCATGGCCGCGATATACGGGGCGAGGGTGGCCTGCGCGCCTTCGATGAATGCCGAGGACAGGCCGCGGCGACCGATGCGGTGCAGCAGGCGCACGCGCGGGTCGGCGCGGCCGATGGCGGCCACGGCATCGCGGGTGCCGTCGCGGGAATCGTCGTCGACGAAGATCACTTCCCAGGCGATGCCGTCGAGCACCGTGCGCAGCCGGTCGATCAGCGGGCCGATATTGCCGCGCTCGTTCAGGACCGGAATGACGACGCAGAGGTCGGGGGCCGTGGCGGGGCGTGGCTGCACGGGGTTGCTGTCGTTCATGCTGCCTCATTATCCTCGCAGGTCGCGCCGCGGCAACGATTGCCGCCGCGCCCCTTGCAACCGCGCACCCCCTGCGCTACTTATCACGCATACAACATCTTCCGCGCGTATGGGGGGTGGCCTTTGCGGGCCGCCTTTTTTGTTTTGGATCAGGACCTGCCGCATCATACCGGTCTGGAAGCCCGCGTCGCCGACGCGATCGCGCCGACATTGGCCGATCTCGGCTACGAGCTCGTCCGCGTCGCCGTGCTGGGCCGCGAGCGGCCGACCGTGCAGATCATGGCGGACCGGGCCGACGGCAACCTGATCGCCGTCGAGGACTGCGAGCGGATCAGCCACGCGGTGGGCGCGGTGCTGGACGTGGCCGACCCGATCCCCGGCCAGTGGGTCCTGGAGGTCAGCTCCGCCGGGATCGACCGGCCGCTGACCCGCCGCAAGGACTGGAACCGCTTCGCCGGGCATCTGGCCCGCGCCGAGCTGAACCTGCCCATCGACGGCCGCAAGCGCGTCTCCGGCGTGGTGCTGGGGGCGGACGAGACCCATGCCCGCATGCGCCTGGACGACGGCGCGGAAATCGCCCTGCCGTGGCAGGACATCCGCCGCGCCAAGCTGGTGCTGACCGATGCCCTGATCGCGGCAACCACGCACAGCGCCGACACGACGCCTCCTGAAAAGACCAATTGAGAGGTCCACCCATGGATACCGCCATCGCCCGTCCCGAGCTGCTCCTGGTGGCCGATGCCGTGGCCCGCGAGAAATCCATCGATCGCGAAGAAGTGCTCGAGGCGATGGAGCAGGCCATCCAGAAGGCCGGCCGCGCCAAATACGGCCACGAGAAGGACATCCGCGCCACCATCGACCGCAAGACCGGCGATGTGCGCCTGTCGCGCTGGACCGAGGCGGTCGAGACCGTCGAGAACGAGGAGACGCAGATCCCCGTCCACATCGCCCGGAAGTTCAAGCCGGAGATCAATGTGGGCGAGCACATCGTCGACCCGCTGCCGCCGATCGATTTCGGCCGCATCGCCGCCCAGACCGCCAAGCAGGTGATCGTGCAGCGCGTGCGCGAATACGAGCGCAGGAAGCAGTACGACGAGTTCAAGGACCGCGTCGGCGAGGTCGTCAACGGGGTGGTCAAGCGCACCGAGTACGGCAACCTGATGGTCGAGATCGGCCGGGCGGAGGCGCTGCTGCGCCGCGACGAGCTGATCCCGCGCGAGAGCTTCCGCAACGGCGACCGGGTGCGCGCCTATATCTACGACGTGCGCGAGGAGCCGCGCGGCCCGCAGATCTTCCTGTCGCGCACGCATCCGGGCTTCCTGGCCAAGCTGTTCGCCCAGGAAGTGCCGGAGATCTATGACGGCATCATCGAGATCAAGGCGGTGGCCCGCGACCCCGGCAGCCGCGCCAAGATGGCGGTGATCAGCCGCGACGCCTCGATCGACCCGGTCGGCGCCTGTGTGGGCATGCGCGGCTCGCGCGTGCAGGCAGTGGTGCAGGAACTGCAGGGCGAGAAGATCGACATCATCCCCTGGTCGCCCCAGGCCGCCACCTTCGTGGTGAACGCGCTGGCGCCGGCCGAGGTGACCAAGGTGGTGATGGACGAGGAGGCTGGGCGCGTCGAGGTGGTGGTGCCGGACGACCAGCTGTCGCTGGCCATCGGCCGCCGCGGCCAGAACGTGCGGCTGGCCAGCCAGCTGACCCGCTGGGACATCGACATCCTGACCGAGGCCGAGGAGAGCGAGCGCCGGCAGGAGGAATTCCGCCGCCGCACCGGCCTGTTCGTCGAGGCGTTGGACGTGGACGATGTGATCGCCGGCCTGCTGGTGACCGAGGGATTCAATACGATCGAGGAGCTGGCGTTCGTGCCGTTGGAAGAATTGGCTGAAATCGAGGGCTTTGACGAGACCGTTGCCGAAGAGCTGATTCGCCGCGCCGAGCAGCACTTGATCAAGCGCGACAACGAACTGAACGAGCGGCGCGTGGCGCTGGGCGTGACCGACGATGTCGCCGCCATCGAGACGCTGACGCCGGCCATGCTGGTGGCGCTGGGCGAAAAGGGCGTGAAGACGCTGGATGATCTGGCCGACCTGGCCAGCGATGAGCTTGTGGAGATCGTCGGCGAGGCCAACATGGACGAGGCGACCGCCAACGACGTGATCATGGGCGCGCGCGCACACTGGTTCTCGGAGGAGAACGCCCCCGCTTCGGACCAGCCCGCCCCCGGCCAGCCGGCGGCCGGCAAGGAGGAAGGCCACGCCTGACACCGGCCCCATCGCCGAACAGAACGACGCCGATGACGCGCCGGAGACGGGTCCGCTGCGTCGCTGCGTGGTGACGCGCGAGCGGCTTGCCAAAGACAAAATGATCCGGTTCGTGGTGGGACCGGATCGCCGGATCGTTCCCGACCTGGCCGCAAGGCTGCCCGGACGGGGAATATGGTTGAGCGCGCGGGGGGATGTGATAGAAACCGCCCGTACCAGGGGCGCCTTCGCCAAGGCGGCCCGTGGTCCGGTAACGGTGCCCCCCGATCTCACGTCTGGCCTGCAGGTAGCGCTGGCGCGTCGGATCGTCGATACCCTTGGGCTGGCCCGTCGCGCCGGGCAGGCTGTTTGCGGCTTTGCGAAAGCGCGGGAGTGGCTGGATACCGGCCGGGCGGCGCTGGTTGTTCAGGCCCGCGACGGCAGTGCCGACGAGCGGGCACGTTTTCTGGGTGGCTGGGGGCAGCGGCTTCCGGTCGTGGCGCCGTTGGATGCGGCGAGCCTGGGTGCGGTGTTCGGCCGCGACCACGTCGTGCATGTGGCGGTGGCGTCCGGCCGGTTGGCCGAGACGCTGCGGATCGAGGCGGAGCGGCTGGCGGGCGTGGAACAGGTCATCGCGACGGATGCCACGGAACCGGCCCACGCGAGCGGAAACGGCGCGGCACGTCGCCGCGAAAGGACTTCACCGCCCGGCCATGGCGGGCGGATTGGCGATCCTCCGGGGCATCCGGACGGGTCAGGTGCCAGAAATGCGGATGAAGGTGCAGGCGAGTAGATGAGCGAAGGCAACGATCAGGACGCGGGCAAGAGCCGGCTTTCACTGCGGCCAGCGGGCCGTCTGGAACTTGGCCGCACCGTGGATGCCGGATCCGTACGACAGAGTTTCAGCCACGGCCGGTCCAAGGTGGTGCAGGTGGAGGTGCGCAAGAAGCGTGCGCCCGGCCCGACCCCTGCCTCCGCGGCCCCTGCCCCCGTGGCGCCGCCGATCGGCGGTGGCGCCCCTGCGGCGCGCCCGCCCAGCACGGTGGGCCGCCCGCCCGCCGGCGCCGGCCGTGCGCTGACGCAGACCGAACTGGCCGCCCGTCAGCGTGCGTTGCTGGAGCAGCAGCGCGACGCCGCGCGGCGCGAGGCCGAACGACGCGAACAGGAAAAGATTTCGATCCTCTCCGCCGCCGAGGAAGCGCGGCGCCGTGAGGAGGAGGCCCGCAAGGCCGCCGAAGAGGAAGCCCGTCGCAAGATCGAGGAAGAAGCCAAGGCCCGCGCCGAGGAAGAGGCCCGCAAGGCCGCCGAGGCAGCCGAGGCGGTGGCGCGTGCCGCTCCCGCGGCTCCGCGCACCGGCGCCGAGGAACCGCGCCGCCCGGCCCGCCCCGCTCCCGGGACCCCGCCGGCGACGCCGCCGGGCGAGACACTGCGCCTGAAGCCGGCGCGCGCCGCCGAAGAGGACGAAGAGGCCCGCCCGGCCCGCCGCCCCGGCGGCGGTGGCGCCGCCCTGCCCGCGCGCAAGCCACAGGTCGCTACCCCCAAGAAGGGCGTGGACGACCGTCGCCGTGCCGGCAGGATCGACGTGCAGGCCGCGATCGAGGGCGAGGACGACCGCGTCCGCAGCCTCGCGTCGGTGCGCCGTCAGCGTGAACGTGAGCGCCGTCAGGCGGAACTGGAGCGGTTGCGCTCCGATCAGGTGAAAGTCGTGCGCGAAGTCGTTCTCCCGGACAACATCACGGTCCAGGAGCTGGCCAACCGTATGGCCGCCCGTGCGCCCGAGGTGATCAAGGCCCTGATGAAGCTCGGCGTGATGGCCACCATCACCCAGAGCCTCGATGCCGACACCGCCGAGCTGGTGGTGCAGGAATTCGGCCACCGCGTGAAGCGCGTGTCCGAGGACGACGTGGAGCTGGGCCTGGTCGGCGCGGTCGACGTCGAGACCGAGCTGCAGCCGCGCCCGCCGGTCGTGACGGTCATGGGCCATGTCGACCACGGCAAGACCTCGCTGCTCGATGCCCTGCGCGCCACCGATGTCGCGGCCGGCGAGGCCGGCGGCATCACCCAGCATATCGGCGCCTACCAGGTGAAGCTGGGCACCGGCGAGCGGATCACCTTCATCGACACGCCGGGCCACGAAGCGTTCACGGCGATGCGTTCGCGCGGCGCCAGCGTGACCGACATCGTGGTGCTGGTGGTGGCGGCCGATGACGGCGTGATGCCGCAGACCGTGGAAGCGATCCGCCACGCCAAGGCAGCGAATGCGCCGCTGATCATTGCCATCAACAAGATGGACAAGGCGGACGCCAACCCGAATCGGGTGCGCCAGGAGTTGCTGCAGTACGAGGTCGTCGTCGAGGAGATGGGCGGCGAGACGCAGGACGTGGAGGTTTCCGCGACCAAGCGCACCGGTCTCGACAAGCTGCAGGAAGCGATCCTGCTGCAGGCCGAGATCCTGGACCTGAAGGCGAACCCCGACCGCCCGGCCGAAGGCTCGGTGATCGAAAGCCGGCTGGACCGCGGCCGCGGCCCGGTGGCCACGGTGCTGGTGCAGAAGGGCACCCTCAAGCAGGGCGACATCGTTGTCGCCGGCGCCGAATGGGGCCGCGTGCGCGCCATGCTCGACGACAAGGGCCGCCAGCTGAAGGACGCGGGCCCGTCCGCGCCGGTCGAGATCCTCGGCCTGGCCGGCGTGCCCACCGCGGGCGAGCCGTTCGTGGTCGTGGACAGCGAAAGCCGCGCCCGCGAGATCAGCGAGTTCCGCCAGCGCAAGCTGCGCGACAAGGCGGCCGGCGTGATGACCGCCGCGCGCGGCACCCTCGACCAGATGCTGGCCCGCATCCAGGCCGGCGAGCAGAAAGAGGTGGCGGTCGTCATCAAGGCCGACGTGCAGGGCAGCAGCGAGGCCATCCAGGCCACCGTGCTGAAGCTGGCGCATGAGGAAGTGAAGGTGCGCGTGCTGCTGTCGGGCGTCGGCCAGATCACCGAGAGCGACGTGCAGCTTGCCAAGGCGTCCAACGCGGTGATCGTGGCGTTCAATGTGCGCGCCACCAGCCAGGCGCGTGACCTGGCGCAGCGCGAGAACGTCGATATCCGCTACTACAGCATCATCTACGACGTCGCCGACGACATCGAGAAGCTGATCAAGGGCAAGGTCGCGCCGAAGGCCCGCGAGAAGTTCCTGGGCTACGCCGAGATCCGCAAGGTGTTCGAGATCACCAAGGCCGGCAAGGTCGCCGGCTGCATGGTCACGGAAGGTGTGGTCCGGCGTGGCGCCGGCGTGCGCCTGCTGCGCGACGGCGTGGTGATCCATTCCGGCGACCTGACCCAGCTCAAGCGCTTCAAGGACGATGTCAAGGAAGTGGCCCGCGGCTACGAGTGCGGCCTGTCCTTCGCCAACTTCAGCGACATCAAGGAAGGCGACGTGGTCGAGTGCTTCGAGATCGAGATGGTGCCGGGTTGAAGCACGGCACCACGCATCACGCGGCCAAGGCACCCAGCCAGCGGCAGCTGCGCGTGGCGGAAGAGATCCGCCACGTGCTCGCCGGGGTGTTCCTGCGCGGCGAGATCCGCGATCCGGAGCTCGCCGACGTGCAGATCACCGTCACCGAAGTGCGTATCGGGCCGGACCTGAAGCGGGCGACCGCGTTCGTGACCCGGCTGGGCCGGTCCGACATTGCCGACAAGCTGCCGGCGCTGCGCCGGGCCGCGCCGTTCCTGCGCGGCATCATCGCCCGCTCGTTGCGCCTTCGCGCCGCCCCCGACCTGTCGTTCCAGGCCGATACCAGCATCGACTACGCCATGCATGTCGATGCCCTGCTGCGTGCCCCCGAAGTGGCGCGCGACCTCGACAAATCCAACTAAAAGAACCCGCCAGATGCGCCATCGCCGCCCGCGCGGCCGTCCCCTGGACGGCTGGCTGATCGTTGACAAGCCGCAGGGACTGACCAGCACGGATGTGGTGAACCGCGTGCGCCGCTGGTTCGACGCGCAGAAGGCAGGCCATGGCGGCACACTGGACCCGCTGGCCACCGGCCTGCTGCCGATCGCCTTCGGTGCCGCGACCAAGACCGTGCCCTACGTGATGGACGGCACCAAGGTCTACCGCTTCACCCTGCGCCTGGGCGATGCGCGCGACACCGACGACGCCGACGGCAAGACCACGGCGACCTCGGACGTGCGCCCCACCGACGAACAGATCCGCGCCGCCCTGCCCGCCTTCCTGGGCGACATCATGCAGGTGCCGCCGGCGTTCTCGGCCATCAAGGTGGCGGGCGAGCGGGCCTATGACCTGGCCCGCGCCGGCGCGCCGCCGGTGCTGGAGCCCCGCCCGGCCCGGGTAGACCGCTTCGAGCTGATCGAGCGCCCGGACGCCGATACGGCGGTGTTCGAGGTGCAGTCGGGCAAGGGCGTCTATATGCGCAGCCTGGCCCGCGACATCGCCATCGCCTGCGGCACGGTGGGCCACGTGGCGGCGCTGCGCCGCCTGCGCGTGGGCCCGTTCACCGAAGCGCAGGCGATTATGCTGGACAAACTGCACCGGGCGGAGGATACCCCGCCCGTTTCCCCGGACTTCCTGCTTCCGGTCGCGACCGCGCTGGCCGACATCCCGGCGCTGGCCTTGACCGAGGCGGAAGCCTTCGGCCTCTCGCATGGCCAGGCGATCAGCCTGGTCACGTTGATGGGCCGCATTCCACGGGCGGCCGATCCCGATGGCGGATTGGCCCGCGCCATGGCGGGGGACCGCGTGATCGGGCTGTGCCGTCTGCAGGACGGCATGCTGAAGCCCGAACGGCTGCTGTAGCCCGCGCGCCGCTTCAACCCGAACCAGGAGTACATCCGATGTCGATCACCGCGGAGCGCCGCACGGCGCTCATTGGCGAACACGCCACGCAGCCGGGCGACACCGGCAGCCCCGAGGTCCAGGTGGCCCTGCTCTCCGAGCGGATCAGCAACCTGACCGAACATCTCAAGACGCACGCCAAGGATTTCCACAGCCGCCGTGGCCTGCTGATGTTGGTGGGCCGTCGCCGCCGCCTGCTGGACTATCTGAAGAAGAAGGACCGGGGCCGTTACGAAGCCCTGATCGGGCGCCTGAACCTGCGCCGCTAGCAATGGTTTTGCCGGAGGCCGCCCCTATATGACGGTCTCCGGCGCGTCCCCGCGCCATGGTGGTGCGGGGTAACGCCGAAGCCGGGGCATCCGCCCCGGTCGCCGCGGCAGCGGCGGGATGACAGACGGCCGATCCGGCACCCCCGGCTGAAGAGGGGAGTTGCGACGGCGCCTCCGGCCACATGGTCGTGGCCCGTGCCAGGCACGGACCACACCGCGGCTGTATCCCGGCCTCGTCGGGTGCAGTCCGCCCCATGCCGCCCGAGACGCCGTCTCCCGCACCGGAAGTTACGGATCGCCCCTGATCGCCCGCCACGTCGCGCAGCCACAAGGGACTGACGTGATGTTCAACTACTTCCGCAAGGAACTCGACTGGGGCGGGCGCAAGCTCGTTCTCGAGACCGGCAAGATCGCCCGCCAGGCCGACGGCGCCGTGATGGTCAGCTATGGCGACACCATCGTGCTGTGCACGGCGGTCGGCGCCAAGACCGCCAAGCCGGGCCAGGATTTCTTCCCGCTGACCGTGAACTACCAGGAGAAGACCTTCGCCGCCGGCAAGATCCCGGGCGGGTTCTTCAAGCGCGAAGGGCGCCCGACCGAGAAGGAGACCCTGGTCTCGCGCCTGATCGACCGGCCGATCCGTCCGCTGTTCCCGCAGGGGTTCCGCAACGAGGTCCAGGTGATCGCCACGGTGCTGAGCCATGACCTGGAGAACGACCCCGACGTCGTCGCCATGATCGGCTGCTCGGCGGCGCTGACGCTGTCCGGCATTCCGTTCTTCGGCCCGGTGGGCGCGGCGCGCGTGGCCTATATCGATGGCCAGTACGTGCTGAACCCGACCGCCGACCAGCTTGAGAATACGAAGCTGGACCTGGTGGTCGCGGGCACCACCGAAGGCGTGCTGATGGTGGAGTCCGAGGCGCAGGAACTGGCCGAGGACGTGATGCTCGGCGCCGTGACCTTCGGCCACGCCCATTTCCAGCCGGTGATCCAGGCGATCATCGAGCTCGCCGAAGCGGCCGCGAAGGAGCCCTGGGCGCTGCCCGAGCCCTCCGAGGAGGAGAAGGCCCTGGCCGCGCGCGTGGACGCGCTGGCGCGCGCCCCGCTGACCGCGGCCTACCAGCAGCCGCAGAAGCAGGTCCGCCAGGAGATGGTCTCGGCCGCCAAGAAGGCCGCTGCCGCGGCACTCGCCGCCGAGGGTCTGGAGCCCGAGAAGGCGAAGGGACTGTTCAAGGAGCTGGAGGCGGACATCGTCCGCAACGCCATCCTGGACACCGGCCTGCGCATCGACGGCCGCGACACCAGGACCGTGCGCCCGATCGTGGCCGAGGTGGGCGTGCTGCCGCGCGCCCATGGCAGCGCCCTGTTCACCCGCGGCGAGACGCAGGCGCTGTGCGTGCTGACGCTGGGCACCGCGCAGGACGAGCAGGTGATCGACGCGCTCGAAGGCGAGTACCGCGAGCATTTCATGCTGCACTACAACTTCCCCCCCTACTCCGTGGGTGAAGCCGGCCGCATGGGCAGCCCTGGCCGCCGCGAGATCGGCCACGGCAAGCTGGCCTGGCGCGCCGTGCATCCGCTGCTGCCGGCCAAGGACAAGTTTCCGTACACCCTGCGCATCGTCAGCGAGATCACCGAGAGCAACGGCAGCTCGTCCATGGCGACGGTCTGCGGCAGCTCGCTTGCGCTGATGGACGCCGGGGTGCCGCTGCTGCGCCCGGTGGCCGGCATCGCCATGGGCCTGATCAAGGAAGACCGCGGCTACGCCGTGCTGTCCGACATCCTCGGCGACGAGGACCACCTGGGCGACATGGACTTCAAGGTGGCGGGCACCGAGGTCGGCGTGACCAGCCTGCAGATGGACATCAAGATCACGTCCATCACGCCGGAGATCATGCAGGTGGCCCTGGGCCAGGCACGCGACGGCCGTCTGCACATCCTGGGCGAGATGGCCAAGGCCATCACCGGGGCGCGCGACGACGTGGCCGCCACGGCGCCGCGGATCACCGTGATCAATATCCCCAAGGAGAAGATCCGCGACGTGATCGGCACCGGCGGCAAGGTGATCCGCGAGATCGTCGAGCAGACCGGGGCGAAGATCGACATCGAGGACGACGGCACCATCAAGATCGCGTCCAGCGAGGCGGAGAAGGCGCAGGCCGCGATCGACTGGATCCGCGGCATCGTGGCCGAGCCGGAGATTGGCGTGATCTATACCGGCAAGGTGGTGAAAACCGCCGATTTCGGCGCTTTCGTGAACTTCCTGGGCTCGCGCGACGGCCTGGTGCACATCAGCGAGCTGACCCAGGGCCGCGTCAACAAGACCACCGACGTGGTCAATGTGGGCGACGCCGTGAAGGTGAAGGTGCTGGGCTTCGACGACCGCGGCAAGGTGAAGCTGTCCATGCGGGTGGTCGACCAGGCCACCGGCGAGGACATCACCGACAAGGTCGGCCCGAAATCCGGCGGCGGCCGTGAAGGTGGGCGCGAGGGCGGTCGGGACCGGGGCGACCGCGAGCGCGGCGACCGCCACCCCCGCGAGCCGGAAGCGGCCGCGGAGTAAGGATGGGGGGCGCCCGCGGCATTGATGCACGCGGGCGCCGTTTCCATTACAATTTGTGTGGTATTGGGCCGAAAGCCCGCCTCGGCCGGACCGGGTGGGCTGGTTCGGCCGATAGTGACGACGAGGCGTGGGGGACCATGAAGGCGATCAATGCGATCCGCATGGGCGGCGTGGACATCCTGCCGCTTGTCGAAGGTGGCAAGGGAGTTGCCATCTCCAACGGCATCACCTCCGGCCACTGGGCCGCGGGCGGTGGCGCCGGCACGCTCAGTGCCGTCAATGCCGACAACTATGACGAAAACGGCAAATATATTCCGCAGCTCTACCATGGCCGCACGCGACGCGAGCGGCATGAGGAGCTGGTGGCCTACGGCATCAACGGCGGCATCATCCAGGCCCAGCGGGCGCACGACATCGCCGGCGGCAAGGGGCGCATCCACGCCAACATCCTGTGGGAAATGGGCGGTGCGGAGCGTGTCGCGGCCGGGATTCTGGAAGGTGCCAAGGGCCTGATCCACGGCATCACCTGCGGTGCCGGCATGCCCTATCGCCTGTCCGACATCGCCGCGAAATTCAACGTCCACTACTACCCCATCGTCTCCTCGGGCCGCGCCTTCGCCGCGTTGTGGAAACGCGCCTATCACAAGGCCGCCTCCCTGCTGGGCGGCGTGGTCTATGAGGACCCGTGGCTGGCCGGCGGCCATAACGGCCTGTCCAACAGCGAAGATCCGACCAAGCCGGAAGACCCGTTCCCGCGCGTGCTGACGCTGCGCAAGCTGATGCGCGAGTTCGGCCTGGGCGAGACTCCGATCATCATGGCCGGCGGCGTGTGGTGGCTGGAGGAATGGGAGGACTGGATCGACAACCCCGATCTGGGCCCGATCGCCTTCCAGTTCGGCACCCGCCCGTTGCTGACCCAGGAGAGCCCGATCGGCAATGCCTGGAAGCGCCGCCTGCTGACGCTGAAGGAAGGGGACGTGTTCCTCAACCGGTTCAGCCCGACCGGCTTCTATTCCTCGGCAGTGAACAACAGCTTCATCCACGAGCTGCGTGACCGCAACGACCGCCAGGTGGCGTTCACCACCGAGGCGATCGGCGAGCACCAGGCGACATTCGGCGTGGGCCCGCGCAAGCGCACCGTCTATCTCACCCCCACTGACCTGCAGCGCGTACTGTCATGGGAGGCGGAGGGCTACACCGAGGCGCTGCGCACCCCGGACAGTACGTTGATCTTCGTGACCCCCGAGAAGGCGCAGGAAATCACCGCCGACCAGGTGGCCTGCATGGGCTGCCTCAGCACCTGCCGCTTCTCCAACTGGGCGCAGCACGAGCCGGACTATTCCAACGGCAAGAAGGCCGATCCACGCAGCTTCTGCATCCAGAAGACTCTGCAGGACATCGCCCACCGCGCCGACGATGAGGAGGCGGTGGAGCACAACCTGATGTTCTCCGGCCATAATGCCTACCGGTTCGCCTCCGACCCGTTCTACAGCAACGGCTTCATCCCCACCGTGCGCCAGCTGGTCGAGCGGATCCTGACGGGCAGGTAGGCCCCCGGCCGCCCGCCCGGCGATGGACGCAAGGCGGGCGGGTTGGCATAACGACCCCGGTCTGAATGCGTCGGGGGGCGGCATCGGGTTGGCCAGCGTCACGGTAGAGCAGCGCGCCCAGGTGATCGTCCTGGGCAACGAGAAGGGCGGGTCCGGCAAGTCGACCTGCGCCATGCATCTGATCGTTGGCCTGCTGCGCGACGGCTATCGCGTCGGCGCCATCGACCTGGATGCGCGCCAGGCCACTCTGACCGCCTATCTGGCGGCCCGCGAGGCGTTCGCTGCGGGGCGCGGCATCGCCCTGCCGCTGCCGCGCCGGGCGGCCGTGCATCGCAGCAACAACGATAGCCGCGCCGCCGCCGAGGCCGAGGAAAGCGAGCGCTTCGCGGCGGCGATGGGTGAGCTTGGCCGAAGCTGCGACATCGTGGTGATCGACTGCCCTGGATCGGACACGTTCCTCAGCCGCCTCGGTCACGCCCAGGCGGACACGCTGGTGACGCCGATCAACGACAGCTTCGTGGACTTCGCCATGCTGGCGAAGGTCGACCCCGAGAACCACGAGGTGGTGCATCCCAGCATCTACAGCGAGATGGTATGGGAGGCGCGCAAGCGGCGGTTCTCGCGCGATCGCGGGCGGATCGACTGGATCGTGATGCGCAACCGCCTGGGTGCCAGCGAGGCGCGCAACAAGCGCGACGTCGGCGCCGCGCTGGAGGCACTGGCCAAGCGGATCGGCTTCCGCACCGTGAAGGGATTCGGCGAACGGGTGATCTTCCGCGAGCTGTACCTGCAAGGCCTGACCCTGATGGATGTGAAGGAGGCCGGCCTCGGCATCCAGATGGGCATGAGCCATGTGGCCGCGCGGGCCGAGCTGCGCAGCCTGATCGGCGCGATCCGCAGGCCGCCGCCGAAGCAGCAAGTGTCTCCGCCGGCGGCATAGGCCGATCGGCGCAGTTGCGGTGGCGCCGAGGGGACGGTATATGGCCGCGATCGGCTGCACGGATGATCGCAGCCGGCCTGTGGTTCAGGCTAGCCGACGTAGCTCAGCGGTAGAGCAACTGATTCGTAATCAGTAGGTCCCCGGTTCAAATCCGGGCGTCGGCACCATTAAAATCAATATGTTGGCGGTCGAATCGCCGTGGCCGTCACGAAGGCGATCGGCTCGGGGCTTCAATGGGGCTTCATCTTCCGCCTGACTGAAGGGGCCAAGCACGATAATGCCGCCTCAAGAACACCCCTATGAGCACAATCCTGCCCGCACTGGCTACCGCCTGAACGTCTCCAGCAGCGCGGGGCGCTCCACCGTCGCCGTAATGGGACAGTGAGTGTATTGATCGGTATTAACGGGTCCGTTCCGCAGATGAAATCGGATCGGAGGCCGTATCGGTGCCGCGAACCTCTCTGCGGCTGGGTGCGCAACCGCGCTCAGGCGTTTCGGCCTGGTTGAGGGCTTCGGGCTTCGCCATTTCCTGTAGAAAGTCCATCAATTCTGCGCGGAGAGTTTGACGCCGCTCGATAACTGCTGGGTCGATGTCATCGTCGGGTGCGACCTTCGACTTGCCCCACGCCCGTTCATACACCTTGTCCGCGGCCATCAAGGCGACTCGCTCATCTTTGCTGTTCATCAACTCCACCATCCTGCGCGCCGCGGCTGGCGTGGCTTCACGGCAAATACGCTGGGCCTCTTGGTAAAGACCGCCCTTGCCTGCAGGGTTGCCGGACTGGCCCGGTTGGAACGGCCTGAGGGCACCCCGTCCATGCGGCGGGATCACATACCCCGGCTTCGCTGCGCGATTCACTGAACGCAGTGATTTGTCGCTCATGTACGTGCCTCTTTCTCAGTCCGAACAGTGATCAGATCGAATCAAAGAACCTTGTTATAGCGGACCCAGCCACGACACGCCCACGATCCAAATTTACTTACATCATGAAGTGCCTCGGGACGTAGTGTGACAATCAATACGGGACGCCGGAGTGCCTCGTCTGAAATTCTGCTGAAGGTCGTCCTGCTGCCTCATCTGATTTGTTACCCATCGAAGCTAAGTGGCGGGGTCAAAGATGAGGCGGGCCAGCATCGCGACACGGAACGAACTGCTAGCGGCGATCGCGCCGAACGGGGACGTATTTTGGACGAGTTAGTCGCCGTGACCAGCTTCCACCGGAAGCATGCAGCGCACTGCTCGGCGGCGGCCCGCCTTACCGGCGGCCCGATCCGTGCCCAGGCCGCCGCGTCTATGATGACGTAATGCGCAAGGCGCTCATCGTGATCGGGGAGGGACCCAATCAGATTTACGGCAAGTGGCTCAAGCAGCTGGTTCCCATTCTGGTCGAAGCGATGGAACGACACGGCCATATGCAACTCGCCTCCAAGGTGCGAAGGGGCCAGCCGCCGATCAACCCGGCGATCATCGGCCGTGCCATGCGTGAGATGAGAGGGCGATCGGGCGGTTGAACCCGCCGCCGCTCGTTACCTTCGGCCTCGGTGCGCCACAACGTGCCGATTCGCTCCTTTTCCGACTGGCAGGATCCGCCCCGGGTTCTTCGAAACCGATCTGGTGGCGCACTGCGGCCCAAGCGTGAGCGGCAGCTTTATCCAGACACTGGTGGTGACCGATATCGCCACCGCCTGGACAGAATACGCGCTGCTGCCCGTACGCAAGCAGGGATTACTGACGGAATTGATCGTCAGCTGATCGCCTTGCCCCATGGACCGACGCCATTCTGGACTGCGCGATGCAGAAAGCTCCTTTCAAGCGTGTCTTCGTGCTTTTGCATCGACCGAATGAGGCCATCGTAATTGATTATCGCATGCCTCATCTTCAGGCCATGGAACGCGTCCTTATTGCTAACCGCATCAGCGTCTCGCTGAACCCAGACCCAGGCGCGCCGATCCGCGGCTCGAACGAAAAGGATCCATGTGGCATAAGCAGTCTCGGCGTCCGGCGCGGCCAAATAGCGTCCCCACCAATAGTGGGCGCAGGCCTCCAAATAGCGAAAGCGCGCTGAGCGGTGCCTCAGATCATCGTATGACGTAGAAAGGGGACCGTCCGGCCAAGCCAGAGGCTGTGGCAGGGTATTTTCCGCGGTGAGACCTTCCAGAAACAGTGCCCGTTTCCGCCGCCAGGCGAACGGTGACGCCAAGTCCGCGGCAATCACGGCCGCCAGCCACTCGCCCTCGCCGTTCAGGCTGGCTGCGATCGCCAGGTCGAACAGATCCTTGTCGGTGCAGCTGTGCTCCAGACTCAATAGTTCTTCGCGCAAGGCGGCGAGCGCCGGGGTGGTCGGCGCCCGAAAGACCATGTGGATCATATCGTCGATCTTGGCCTCGCCGATGAAGCGGGTGCTTAGGGTGCGCTTCAGCCCGCGCCAGAGAAGGACGCCCCGGTCGGGGTCATGGCGCAAGAGCGCTTCGCAGAGCGCCAGGAAGGCCGACTCGGCGAGGATGACACGCCGGCGGAAGTCGGCGGTTTGCGTGGCAGCGCCCTGCAGCCAAAGATCTACGATGTCGGACGCGCAACGCAGGACCGGCACCATGTCCCCGGTGTCCAGGTTAGCGAGATAGAGGCTCGCCCCCGAGGCTCGCGCTCGGCGGATTCGTTCAACCGCCGTATCGTAAGAGCGGCGCCGAGCTTCAAGCTGCGCCTCCGCATCCATGGCACGCCGCAGGTTGCCCGCGGGATCATCGGGGTCCTGCTGCGCATCTATCGGTGTGACCGAGAAAACACAGGGGCCTGCGACCTCAAGCGTCCGGTCAATGGTCAGGAGGGCGCCAGGATCGGGCGCAACGAGGCCGTCGGCAGCGAGCACACTGCTCAGGATATCAGCCGCCAACCGCACTTCGGTGGGGTCTTCGCCGCGGGCGCGCGCCGCTTCCAGCAGCCGCCAGGGCGCCACGCTCGGCGCCACCTGATCGAAAGGTGTCGCAGCGGTCGCCTTGATGAGGGCCCCAGATCCGTAGTGGTTCACCCAGTAGTCCCCGCCCGGCGACCAAGACCAGCTTTGGGCCAGTAGGGAGCGGCCAAAGCGAGCACCGTCTGCGCTCGCCAGCGCCCGGAATGCCACTCCGTGAAGTTCACCCTCAGGTCCGTCGGCGATCGCCTTCAACCAGTTCCACAGAAGTTCACTTGTCTCGATCGGGGCTCCCTGCAGTAGGCAGATAAGATTGCTCCGCTGCGCCAGCGAGCCGGTCCGCCAACGTGCAAGCAGCGCTTCAGCCTCTTCCCGTGTCAACGGGTGTTGGATCCGGGCAACATCGAGAAGAATATGCTGGAGCTGGGCCTCCATCAGAGCCTCGACCTGGCGCGCTGCGCCCTCGGATTGAAGTTCGAGCAGCAGGAGCTGAGTGGAGGCGAACAGCTCGTTGTCACTCTGGAGTTCGCGCGATGACAATCGCAACGTGCGGGCCGCCGCCGCCTCGGCAGGGCCCGCGAGGATCAAGTGTTCGGCGGCTCTGATGGCGCGCCGATAACGAGACTCGGCGGGAACATCGGCCTGGGTGAGTTTCGCGCGCGTCATCTTGCCCAACTGCTCAGCCGCGCAGCGGGCCAAGGCCAGTTCGAAGATCTCAAAATTATGATCCTCGATCGTGACGCCGCCACCGTGGTCGAGCTTCGTGACGTCGAAGGACGCGGCGAGGGTCCGTACCTCGCCCACGAACGCCGCCGGCGGTTCGAAGTGCGGATCCAGCCAAAGCTCGCACGTTCGCTTGACCCGCCATAGCAGCGGCAGGCTCGTATCGCATAGCACTCTCTCCGCATGGCGTCGCTCCAGAGTGAAGACGCTGCGGCCCGGGTTCGGGAGGTAGTCGGTCTCGTATGTGAGTATGCGGTCGAGGCCGGGATCGAGCGCCGAGGCCGCGACGTCGTCGTCCTCTACGCCGGTCAGCCACAGCAGCAATGCGGCGGCCCTGGCTGGCAGGGCGCCGTTAATGCCGGGCTCGGTTGTCCGCGCTGCGACCGAGGCCGAGAGCGACCGCAGGGCTTCCGTCGTCTTCACCGGATCAACCTCGTTCAGTAGGCACAGCCATTTGAGGCCATCCCAGGCAGGGCTCCGGCCACCCGCAGCCAGAGCGACAGCCGCGGCTTCGAAGACCGGTAAGGCTCCTGCCAGGGGAAAACCTTCCAGGATCGACGGGACCGTCTGGGCAACCGCGCCGTCGGTCCGGTCCACCAGCATGAGATCGACACCCAGCACTCGAATCGGTCCCGAGTTGTCGATACCGACCCGATCCATAAATCGCGCGGCCCGGTGGCGTTCGATGTCTTCCGAGGTCCGATGGGCTGGCTGGACGTCGCGCGACACTTCGCTCAGCCATGCCCTGGACCGGGCGACGAGTTGGTCGAACACCTCACCAGGCTGCCGACGGATGGTCCGCAGAGCGTTGACCGCCCACAGGCGCGTCGAGGCCTGGGAGTAGTCGGCCGAGTGTTCGATCGCATCCAGCAGGGCGCCGGGCAGACGGACCGCCAGGCCAGCCAATTCCTGTCGGTGGGCATCAGTGAGGTTCTGCGTTTGGAGCCATGCGGTGACCAGGACCCCGGCCAGCGGCGTGGCGGCGGGTTCGCCCAGCTCCACCAGGATGGAGACGGACGCGCGCAGGATCTCCGCCCGCTCGTCGTAGCCGGCGATCGGGTCGAGCCACTGAGCCAGTTCCGCGTCGAGCTCATCAAAGTGCACGTTTCCACGCTCACCGAGTTGGGCCAACAGCGCCGCGCCCAGCGCATGGGCGACCACATTCGGTCTGAAGCGATGAACACCCCCCGGTCCTGGTGTCGTCAGCTGGCCATCGATGATGTCGCTGAGCCGGGCGAACACCTCGCCCTCGGACAAATCGGGCCGGCTGGCGGTTTCGGCCAGGGTTCTCATCGAGAAGTTGCGGGCTCCGTCTCGATAGCGCGTGGCGATCTCGCTGAGCCAGGCGCGCCAGTCCGCCTCACTGAAGGATGATCCGGACCGTTCGCCCCAGGCGTCGCGGCCATATTCCCAAAGCAGCCGGTGGAGGGTGACCTCGCCCGTCTCCACCAGGCGATCCTTCAGGCGAACCACCAGATTGAACAGGCGCGGCGTACGGGCCAGTTCCAGTAGGTCAGAATGGAGTTGGCCGCGCGTCAGGCCCTCGAGGGCAAGCCGCTGATCGAGTTCGCCGCCCGGCGCATCGTCATATACGCGGACCGGTGTCTCGGCGGGCTGGACGATCAGGCCGCGCAGGCGGCCGAGCTTGTCCTCAAAATGCAAATTGCGCGTGCTGACGATCACGCGGATCCGGCCTGCAAAAGGAGCGGCCTGCAGGGTCTTGAGGAGGCCGATCCAGGGGACGGACGGCTCCTGGTTCATCCCATCGAAGAAGACCGTCATCACCGGACCTTCTTCGGCCGGCCGTTTCAGGAGATGCTCCAGGCGTTGCAGCCAGTGTTCAACGTCGCGGACGCCGCCGGAGAGTTCATAGAGGCGCGCTGCCAGGAAGCGCTTAACTGAGAGTTCGGAAGTAGAGACTAGTTCCTTGGCGGCGGAGGAGGCGATCACCAGCACGATAGGTTGTGCGTCAGCACTGTCCACCAACCAGGCCAGTGTGGCCCAGGTCTTGCCCACGCCGTGTGGACCCAGCACAGTGGCGGGTGCATCGCCAGTAGCTGACCCCGACCACCAAGCATTGAGCGCCGACGAGACCGACGGTCGGGCGATCAGCTTGGCGGACGCCCCTGCGGCGTTCTGATTTAGCGCGGCCGCCGAGGCCCGTGGAGACGTCCAAATATTCTGAAGCTGGCCGTGAGTCAGGGTGCGAAGGCTTTCAAAACCCAGGGTCCAAGCCTGGAAGTCGCGACGAAGGCGTTCGACAGCGTCGGCCGCGACGGCCTGCAGCGCGTGGGCGTGGCCGGCGGCCTTTGCGGAGAACAGCACTTCAACGAGGTCGGGAGCGAAGGCGCAGAGCGCCGCCAGAGCGGTGACGCCACTGCCCTTCCAATCGACTATGACGATCGGAACGCCAATCCTCAGCGCCTTCTGAGCCAGCATCTGCTCGAGTTGCTCGGGCGCTTCGCGGGTGGCTGCCAAGATCCAGGCCTCCAGGGCAGGATCACGGTCCAGCGCCTGGTCAACCTCGCCCAGTAGTTCGCGATCACTTAGGTCGGTCGTGTCCGCGTACTTCTTGCACTCGATGCGCAGGCGCCGGCCCTGACGCCCAGCAGTGCCCGCGTCGCCGCCGTGCTGGAAACTGGCCTTGGCCACGGCAACGCCGACCCCGAGCAGTCGACCGATGAGGGCGGCCACCAACTGTTCGAACTTTGCTGCCTGCTTTTCCTCCTGCAGCGCGGCCTTCAGGTTGGCCAGATGGATTAGGTCAGCGGGACTTAAGACCATGCAGCGCTCCAGATTGGAAATCTAACAGGTTGCGGAAAATCACTAACACCAAGCGGTAAATGTCGCCTCGCCACCATTGTTTAAGCGGATTTCGCCGCTCAATGTGCCATCCGGCTCGAGATCGGGCCGAACGCGATGTGGCCACCATCGCGGCCGAGCCGGAAGTGGGCCGGGCCGAGTATGTCGAGATAGCCGGCCTCCCACAGGTTCATGCCGGTGGTCCGCCACCGGCCCAGCACCTTGCGGACCTGCCGCTTGGTCACGCCGCGCTCGCCAGCAGCTTGGGCAGGCGCACCAGGTTGCAGGCCGCTGCCGTCAGCGTGACGACCCAGCCGACCCGCGCCAGGCGGCGATGCCGGGTGTGGCGCAGCCCGGCCGTCGCCCGGATCCAGCCGACCGACTTCTCGATCCGCTTGCGCAGGTGCTGGCTGATCCCATACCCGGCATGCCGTGTGGTGCGGCCATCGATCGCTGAGCGCCGCCCGGACCCGTGCTGGGTCACGAGCGGCATGACGCCGATGGCGCGCAAGCGGGCAATGTGCTCGGCCGCGTCATAGGCCTTGTCCGCGCCCAGCGTCGCCCGTCGCCCGCGCTTGGCAGCCTGGATAATCGCTTCAACCGTCTCGTGCTCCGCCCGCCCGGTCGCATGCGTGGTGCGGACATCGATGATTAGCCCGTGGCGGTTCTCGATCAGCAGGTTCCCCATGAAGCACAGCCGCGACGGCTGGCCATCCGACTTGCGATAGAGCCGGGCGTCCGGGTCGGTGGTCGGGGCGTGCGTCTCGTTGCTCCGCTTCTCGCCGCGGAAGTCACGCTCGGCGTTGCGGCCGGGTCCAGACGGATCATCGTCGCTGCCGTGCTTGCGCCGAAAGTTCTTCATCGAGGCCCACGCCTCGATCAGCGGACCGCCCACCGAGAAATGCTCGGTCAACAGCAGCTGCTTGACCGCCGGATCGCCCATCACCGCCAGCAGGAACGACACCGCGATATCGCAGGCCAGCAGGCGCTCGCAGTTATTGGTGAACACCGTCACGTCCCACACCGGCGCGTCCATTGACAGGCCGATGAACCAGCGGAACAGCATATTGTAGATGACCTGCTCCATCAGCTGGCGTCCCGACCGAACGCCGTAGAAGGCTTGCGGGAGCAGCGCCCGCAGCAGTTTCTCCGGGGCGATCGAGTTCCGGCCACTGCCAGCGTAGAGCGCGTCGAACTTGGGCGAGAACTGCGCCAGCGCCGCATTCACCAGCGGCCAGATCGACCGCAGTGGATGGTCCCGCGGCGCCAGCACGTCAGGGCTTAAGTAGCTGAACAGCGCCACGCTCTGCTCATCCGCTCCGCGCATGCCGACACCGTCCATCGCTCCCGACATGAGCGACTCAGATTATCGTTTGCGCCGGGAAGCCGAATTTCCGCATTCTGCTAGAATGCCGAGATGACCACAAAGGCCTGCGCCATTTGCTGATCACTCGCGCAAGTGACGTGAAGCGTCGCGCGACGCCCTGTTGGGGTCAGCTGCCGCAGCCGCTCGAACGCACCATTAGAGAGCCGCAGCGTAGCGCAGTTCTGGGTCTGCAAGACTTCGATGTCGCGCCAACCAACTCCGTTCGCGAGCCCGGTGCCCAGCGCCTTAGCGCACGCCTCCTTGCCACAGAAAGCGCGGGTATAGAAAGTGGCGAGATCGACGCCGGACCCGTGCGGTGCTCGCTCATCTTTCGTGAATAGCTGCTCGAGGTACGCGTCACCGAAGCGGCGCAACGAACGCCTGATCCGTTCGATATAGCAAAGGTCCGTACCAGCGCCAATGATCACTGAGCCCACTACCAAACCGCTCGAATCGACAGGCCAATCGCCACAAAGGCCGCGATCCAGAGAATGATTGCCGCCCCCGCACCTCTGGCCCGCAGACCAAGCACGTCGAACTCTATTGGCCCATCGATCGCGCGTACAATGCCAATCAGGAATAAGGCGAGCACTGCCGCCGCGGGAACTCCGATCAGGACGGCCCCATGTCGCGCGACGAGGCCCCCCAATTCCATGGCGGGCACCTCGGCGGCCAAGCGCCACAGCCGCCAGAGGACGACCAAGCCGATTGCCGCCAACCCGCTGAAGGCAATGCGAACTAACCAGCCCAGCTGTGGTTGAGCAGGTGGGATCGGCGGGGTCGAGTCGGTCTGGCTCATAACAAGAGACCCATTTTGCGGCGGGTCGCCGCGGACGCGCCCGCCGTTTCGTGATCGCCCACCTTCAAGCCCCAGCGCGGTGGATACATTGGGACAGGCAGAGGTTGCGGATCGCGCCGATAGCTCTGCTTGATGCGGGTGCGACCCGACAGCCCCGGATGGTCTGGGTGGGCGACACGCGCATATTTTGAGATTTCACAGAACAGATTCTGACAATCAATCGGCTTCAGGCGACGCCCGTACAGGGTCGAAAACGCCAGATTGGCCGCGGCGAAGGCACGTTCCTGCTGGTCGCACGCCCAAAAGATCACCGCTTCCGCGTCACGCCCCCCCGTGTTCGAGAAGCATTTGGCGATGCCGTCGAGCGCGCCCGGACCGGCGACCACAAAGTCGTCTTCCGAGCGCGTCAGCAGCGTCGAGTAATTGAGGTCGATCGTGTACTGGAACGCCAAAAACCGCCCGATGCCGGAATAGCGCGCCAGCTGCTCATAGACGACGCGCAGCGTGGGGGCCTGACGGACCCGCTCGGGCAGCCGGTCCTCCATCATCTGAGCCAACAGCGCCAGATGGTTGGCGTGCTTGCGCGGGTGGCCGAACGCCGGGGCAGGCATGATATAGGCTGCCGAGTAAATCCGCTTGCCCTGCGCCATCAACTCGTCGAGCGTTCGCGCCACGGCGTTAAGGTCGGTGGTCTCCCACACGATCGGGCCAAGCTGGCGCTCCAGCGCTTCCCAGGTCTCGACTCGATTGAACAACTTGAACAGGAGCGTGCGAAAGAAGAGCTCTGGCGGCGTCGCCGGCCGATCCGGGTGATACTGCACCTCGCGGATCAGATACTGGCTCACCCGATCGCTGGCGCGATAGGCGTTAGTGAAACGATACATCGCCAGAACCGGATCGTCCGTCCAGGGACCGACAGGGTCGCTCAGTCGCCGGAAGAACATGGCCTGGCGTTCGGCCGCAAACCGCCAATAGCTGTTGAAGACAGGTGTCGGATCCATAAGTCCCTAAACTGGTGCGCGCGAGGCGGCCCGGCGAGCGGCCTGATGGTGCATCGCCCATACGCCGAACTAAAAGTCGGCTCAACCTAGCGGGCTTTGGAGACGCCGTTAACTCTTCGATGACGGCCATCGCGTCAGGGTTTGCCCCCGGCATGAGGTGGGGGCGCAGAGGTATTCCCCTGCGGGGTCGTCGCGCCAAGTGGTCGCGCGGCGGGCGGCGTACCCGTCGGCGGGGCGGGGACCGCACTGGTCGCGCTGGTCTGCAAAGCAGTGCTGGCCCGGCTCAAGGAACAGTCTTTAAGCCCAAGCGTCAGCACCGCACCTACCACGAGCGCCGTCGCCCATTTCAGCACCGCCTGCTCGCGCTCGACCACGCTGACGCGGTCGCCCACCTTCTTGTCGTTCTCGTTAATCTTGGACAGCAGGCTCGCGAAGGACTGTAGGCCGCCAGCGATCGGGCCAGTCAGCTCTGAGGGGATGCTGTCGAACCCGTTCTTTATAGGGAGATCCGATGGCTGGTCCAGGTCCGCGTACCAAATCAGGAAGCACTCCTCACCTTGCGACAAATGCACTGGTCCAGGCCCGGCATTGAAGATGGAGAAGAGCAGCCGTCCCTCATAGGCGGGATCAACGTGGAACCCCGACACATTGACCAGCCCACGGAACTTATACTTGGCTCGGATCGAGATGAAGGCGATCGCCTCCTTGGGTACCTTGACCCGCTCTTCGGTCAGGACGAAGCCGAACTGACCGGCCGGAATGGTGAAGCCTTGGCTGAAAGTGAGTTGGGTCTTCGGCTTATTACGGGGATCATTAGGCTCGCCGGTCGGCGAGACATAGACCTCAGAACCGATTCGGAGGCGATAGGCGGCCCGATCCACACGCTGGGGATCATAGTCGCTGATCAGCGCGCCCAGCTGCGCCTTCAGGCGCTCGCCGCCCCAGAACATTAGGCCTCCCCTCCCGCACCTTCCCGATAGTGGCCATCGAAGATCGAGCGGGTCTCCACCTCGCGGATGCGCGCCCTGTAAGCTTCGGCGAGATCGAGTTCACGAGCGCTGGCTTCAACCAATACGGCCTTCAAAATGGCGACATTGCAACTCCGCATCAAGTCGCGAAACGGCACGCTCTCCAGATGGTCCCAGGACTCGCAGGCCTTGGCGAGTTGACCATTTTGCCGGGCAAACGCCCGCACCAGCCAGAGCGGGTCGGCGTCGCTCCGCGCGAGCTCTACGGTCAGATCGGCGCCCAGGGCCGGAAGGGACGTGGCAGCGACGGCAGCCTCACCGAGCTCGCCGCCGAGGTCCTGGTTCAGGGTGTTGGCGCTAGCGAGCGAAATGATGAAGGCGTCTGTGAGCGTCTTGATGAGCCGAGCCTCATCGCCCGTCTCCGCCACTTCGAAGAGATGGGCGGTGTATTTCGCGTTATGCAGTGCCATGTGCTTGATGCGCTGCGCGAGCGGCAGGATGACGACGTCCTTGTGATAGGCCTCGTCATGCTTGAGCTGTGTCCATTGAAGCGCGAGAAGTTGGTCCCTGACGGTCATGACAGTCGCCCCTTCAGGCCGCAGCCGCGCGTGTCGCGTCGTAGATTGCGCGGCACCGCGCGATCAGCCCATCGACGTCCCGCTTGCCCCAGTGGCCACCGATGCCGGTGCCAGATCCGGTATCGAGGCGAGCAAAGGTTGAATTGATGGTCAGCGGCCCGAGTTCGAGCCCGGTTTCCCGCGCGAGGAAGTATTGGAGCCGGCCAAGGCCGACCAGGTTGCCGAGGAGACGCCGAACATAGTAGTGCGAGCGGTAGGTCGCATTGAACCGGACCTTGCCGTCATGCACCTTGATGCTGAGGTGGCTGAGGCAGGGGCCGCCGTAAAGGCGCTTGCGATCCGTCGCCGGGTCGTAGATCGGGATGTCGTCCTCGAACAAGCGGCCCTGGCCAAGCTCGAATGACGCCCGGTACTTACCGTAGTTCTTGATCTTCTCAACCATCTGCTCAAGCGGGTTGAAGGTTGCGCCATTGAAATCTTTCTGGCGCAGGATTCGCAGCGCGTAACTGCCCCAGTTACCGTCGTCGCGCGCATTATGAATGGCACGGATCTTCGGCGGAAAGTCGTCAAAGACGCCTCGCGCGCCGCCATGCAGATACTCGTCGAGCGGGAAGATGGTTTCCGCGACGGTGTGGACGCCAAAAGCCCCCCGCGACTTCAAGAAGCCATCCACCTCGTTGTAGACGGCGGCGTCCTGTTCGGACAGCTTGGTAGGTTCGGCCACGTGCAGGAAGACGTCGAAGTCTTCCCCGTCTGGGCAGCCGGTCAGATGCTCAACCGCGGCGAGCCAAACTGCGGGAACCGTTTGGCCCTTGATCAATTCCATCGCAACCTCCTAGGTCAGTACAGCGGTTTCATGAAGCTGGCGGTCGACATAGGCACGAGAGAGCCAGGCGTAGCCGCCAAGCCCCCAGCTCTCACCCCAACTGTTTCGGATGAGCAGAGCGGGTGTGCCGCCGGCGCCGACGTTGTGGCCAATGGCGAGTACGGCGTGACCGCCCCGCTCGGTGTCAGGATTTTCATCCCGAACCCGGCCGAAGACGTCGGGGCGGTAGAAGGCGTCGGTAATGACGAGACCGAGGATGATCGGCCGCCCCTGATCGAGCGCGGCGATGATGTCGCCAAAGATGAACTTGCCGGGCACGATCGTTGCCTTGTGGAGCGTTGTGGTGACCGCCGGTGGCGCCCAGGGCGCGACCTGGATGGGGCTATAGGGCCAAGCGGTCTCGACCGGCTGCCCCGCATCGGCCAGGGCCGAGGCGGTCGCCGCCATCGTCGTCCCGGCCGACGGGTCCGAACCCGGGGTGCGCGCGACAGCGTGGTAAAAAAGAAACTCGACCGAAAAATGCTCGCCGGGCCTGGCCTGATGCTCGTGTGCGGTCGAACTGGCGAAAGCCAGACATGACTGGCGGCGCCTCTGGTGTCGGATCGGCAGCAAGTCGGGACGGAGATCGACGGTCGGAACGATCAAGGCTGCAGTCCCAAGCGACGGCGGTCGGCGCGCGACAGGCCGCCGAGTTCAGGGCCCTGCAGCGCCAGTGCGACCGAGAAGGCAGGATCGTCCGCTGCACCGTTCCCCCACAACTGGGTCTCGCGCAGGGTCACGGTGCCAACACCGGCCGCTGGCGGCCGGGCGATAAGGATGCGCACCGCCCGCGCGCCGTAAAGAAGCGGATCGCGGGAGAAGGCCGACTCGTCGGACAGGATTAGGTAGCCCGCCCCCCGGAGGGCCTCAACTTCCCATTGGTAGCCGCTGCCGGCGGCCTCCTCGAGCTCGATGCGAAGCAGGTCGTCCGGGTTGCCGACGACACGGGCCCCGTTATCCTTGTTAGTGAGCCGCCAGACATCCGCCCAGGAATTCCTTGGCTTGAACTCGCCGCCAAGCTTCGATTTCAGCCGCGCAACGGGCACCTTGCGCAGTGCGTCCACCTCGCCCTGTGGCAGAATCTGGTGGCTGACGAGTCCCCAGCAGGTCGCCTCATAGCTCGCCCCCATGCGAAGGGAGAGCTGATAGACGACATCGGGGTTGCGGAGGTGGCCGTTAACTGTCCAGCCCTGCGACCGGATATGGTGCCGATACAGCCAGCGGGGCAGTAGAAACTCGGCGGCGAAGGCGTCGGCCGCAACCTCCTGTAGATCTCGACTACCGGTCGGCGCGAACGGGCCTCGCTCCAGGATCTCGCAGTCGACGCTCCCATGGTGCTCCAGGATGACATGGCCCAGCTCATGCGCCGCGGTGAAGCGCTGGATGTGGAGGCCGCGACGGGTTGTCACCATGATGCCGCGAAGCGGTGCCGGCAGGCACAGCCCTAACGCCGAGGTGAGCGGCTTGAACACCAGCGGAATATCAAGTTCCCCGATCGTCTCGAATACGTCGATCTGCCCGGCGTCGCCGGTCACCCGCCGCTGTAGGTCCAGCTCGCGATGCACGCGCTTTGCTGCGGCGATGGCGTCCAAGCGTACGGCGGCGGCGGGCGACCTAGCCACGGCTGGCACCCCGTGGACTGCGCGCCTGGAGGAACTTGGCAAAACGTAAAAGCTCGTCGCGATCTTCGGCCGACAGTTCCGTGGCGGCGCGCGCGAGCGCTTTTACACTTTCAGGCAATGGCCGCGTCTCGGCAACGCCGGTGAGCGCCTCGATTGACTGACCATAAATCTGAGCGAAGCGAGCGAGTTCGACTGCATCCACCTTGCGGCGGCCGTTCTCCACCAGCGAAAGTGCTGAGCGCGAGAGGCTTACCGCCTTGGCGGCCTCCTCCTGCTTAAGTTCAAGATACTCACGGGCTTGCCGAAGCCGATCGCCGATCTGGCGCCACCTCTCGGTTTCGTCGCTCATGAGATCACTTTCATACCTTCTCCGGCTCTCTAATCGTCTTGCGCTTCTTCACTTTGATCTCGCCCGCGAATACCTTCTGAAGCTTGGGCACGATGTCCGCAATCATCTCGTCGCAACTAGCGTAGCCCCCCGCCTTGATGATCTCGGGCGGCAGTTCAATGCCAAGCACCTCCTTGGTGACAGACGTCGCATCGATTACGCGCTTGGAGTCGATCGCCGGACGCATGGCAATGATCGAACCGCCGCTGCCGGATGGCGCGCCAGCCGGGACAGTGCCGTCGATCGATGCGGTCTCTTCCTCGAACCAAGCCTCAAGCGCACTGATGAGAAGAGGAGTCTTTGCGTTGAAGATCTCCTCCAATTGATCCTTGGTCGCGTCCATATGTACGTTTCACGTTCGATTTTCAAACATGATATATCGCACGCGCACGAAACGTCAACGCGCGAGCGGATGTTAAAAGCCGGTGTAGACCGTCTGCGCCAGGCGCCTCTCTTCGCCCCGCCCGTAGGAGCCAGCCCGACCAGGCCCAGGATATCGAAAGCCGCATCATCGTGCGAATGGACCGCGAGGATACTCTTTGGCCAAAGCCCTGCGCCGCATAGAGATCAACTCCCCAGCTATCTGCGTAAGCGTCGCGGCCCCGACACGTCACGTTTTCATTGACGGGTGAGCACGTCAGTAGGTCAGCGCGGCTGACGCTGCAGGTTTTTGACCCGGCGCTTTTGGTATGCGGTGATTTCTCGCGCCGAAGGCAGGCGGGCGTCGAAGCGCAGATGGGTGATGGAGACGAAGGCTGTCTTTTCGACATCCGGCCCGAGATCCAGTTTGCAAAGGATGCCGCCCTCGTTGCCCATGTAGTGGAGCAGGATGACCTGGCGGCTTGTCGGAATGGAGCCGCTGTGATTTTGCTCGCGGAGTGATGCCTGGAGTTCCGGTGTCAGGCGGGCGGGGAACGGCAGCGCCTCGATCAGCTTGTCGAGCAGGTCCATCGCCGTGATGGGATTGTCGATCATCAGGCGGCCATGGCGGACGGCTCTGCGTTCACTGCCAGCACGTGCTCGGGTTGCCAGTTCCAGGGCAGCAATGCCGGCAATTCATGAGCTTTGGTCCGCCCGGACACGATGCGCCCCAACACGTCGGCCAGGTGGGACATCGGCTCAACACCGTTCAGCTTCGCCGTGTTGATCAGCGTCATTGCGATCGACCAGTGCCGGGCACCGCCATCCGGGCCCGCGAACAGTGCGTTCTTACGGCGGAGGGCCACGGGCCGGATCGCGCGTTCCACAGCGTTCGTATCCATCTCCACGCGGCCGTCATCAAGGAACACGATCAGGCCGGACCAGTGACGGATCGCGTAGCGCATCGCCTCCGCCAAGTCCGACGCGCCGGAGACACGTGGCAGATGATCCTGCAGCCAGTCATGCACGGCCTCCACGATCGGTCGGCTACGCCCCTGCCGCACGTCGCGGCGATGTTCGGCGGGTCGACCGCGTATGTCGGCCTCGATCTCGTAGAGCGTCCGGATGCGCCCCAGCACATCGGCGGCGAGCAACGAGCCTGTGGACTGGTAGATTTCGTAGAAATTCCGGCGTGCATGTCCCTCCGCTGCCATTCTACGCGCTGCGTACGCGGAACCTTGGGCAGCTCCGCCCAGCAAAAGGCCACGCACACCGCGCCGTCGGCCACGATCGCCAGTCAGCCGTTTGAACCCGGCATAGCCGTCCACCTGCAGCACCCCGTTGAACCCCGCCAGAGGGGCCGCCGGTCGGATGCTGCGGCGATCCTCTGCGTAGACATAGGCAGCGGCCGGTGGCTGGGGCCGCACCAGGGCCGATCGTCAACCGTGTAGCACCACAGGCGGCCCGTTTTGATCCGGCCACGGCCAGGGTCCAGCACCGGCAGGCTGGTGTCGTCGGCGAACAGCTTGGTGGAGGACAGCACCGTGCTGACCACCAGGTCATAGACCGGCGTCAGCCACCAGCAGGCGCGGCCGACCCAGTTGCTCAGCGTCGAGCGGTCGAGGCTGACACCCTGACGTGCAAGCATCTGCGCCTGGCGATACAGCGGCAGGGAGTCACAGAATTTGCTGACCAACACATGCGCGATCAGTGCTTCGGTTGCCATGCCGCCATCGATCGGCCGCTCCGGCGCCGGTGCCAATATCACGGCGCCTTCGCAGGCGCGGCAGGCATAGCGCGGACGACGCGTGACACGCACGCGCAACTAAGCAGGCACGATGTCGAGTTGCTCGGCGCGCAGCTCGCCGATGTTGTGCATGGCGTCGCCACAGCAGGGGCAGGCGGCGGGCTCGGCATCGAGCACCACCTCATACCGGGGGAGATGGGCAGGGAGCGCACCGTGATTGCAGCTCAGCCGCTCGGCGCGGGGCTTGGCAGCCGCGGGCGTTGCCGCCTCTTTCCCAGCCTGGTTCTCGGCGATCGTCTGCTCCAGATCCTCCAGCCCGAATTGCAACTAATCTGCCGTGAACGGCTGGGACCGGCGGCCGAACTGGCGGCGCGTCAGGCGCCGGATCAGCAGGCGAAATTTGTCGTTCTCGGCGTGCAACTCACCCTGTTGATGCAGCACCGCGCGCAGCATTTGCTGCAGCAAGGTGGGGTCGTCCGGCAGGGTGTCAGGTCAATCTGCACGCCCCAATGATGAACAATGCCGTCGCGCCGGAGCCAGCGTTTATCGCGACCTGGGAGTGGTTTTACCCGGCCAGCTCCGGCCTACGGGGCCGCGCCGGGGCCCGCCACTCGCATCCGTCGAGCAAGGCGGCCAGTTGCACCGACGTCAGCGCAATCCGGCCAGTCGTGGTGGCTGAAGGCCAAACGAACTGCCCCTGCTCCAGCCGTTTGATCAGCATGCACAGCCCCACGCCGTCATGCCACAGCAGCTTGATCAGCCCGGCGCGCCGACCGCGGAAGGCGAACACGGCGCCGCCGAACGGATCCTCCGCCAGGTACTGCTGCACCAGCATCGCCAGCCCGGTCATGCCTTTGCACATGTCGGTGACCCCGCACGCCAGATAAACGCGCAGGCCGGACGCAAGCGCGATCATCGCCATTCCAGCGCACCCAAAACCCGGCGAAGCGCGCGGCCATCAACATGCGCATCCACGCGCACCACCACCCCGCCCCGACGGTACAAGCTCGATCAGCCCATCAGGCCGAACGGGCAGCGAGGGCGCAGGCGGTGGCGATGCCTCCACGGGTGTTGGATCGGGGGCCGCCGGCTGCGATGAATCCGCCTCCAGCTCGACCTCGGCAAATCGCGGCATAGAGCGCGTGACCATCGCGCTCTGCACGTTCAGCAATTCCCGGCGCCACGTATAGAGCTGTCCAGAGCTGATGGCGTGCTTGCGGGCGACCTCCGTCGGCGTCAGCTCGGGACCCAGGCTCTCCGCAACGATCTCGCGCTTCTGCTCCGGCGTCCAACGTCGCCGCGGCTCGCCGCGCGTGATGATTTCCACCCGCGCGTTACGACCGCTCGTACGACTGCTCGTACGAGCGCTCTCATCCGTTCCGAGCGGCGGCAAAACTTCGTCCATCGCCGACTTGCATCACAGACGAACACCGCGCCGCAATGTGTCAGCCTCGCGACGCTTACGAGGGGGCCGACGGTGGCGATGCTGTGCTCCCATCGTGCCGGGAGACTGCACGCCATCGTGGCATGCTAAATGCTAAACCGCCGACAGTGCGAATGCGGCGGGCGTCCACTGCCGCGAACAGGGCTCGGACTCAAGATCGAATGATGGTGGGCTGATTCTCGCCCCCCGGTGACATCGGCACTTCCGATACCACCCTTTGCATCATGATCTAGTCGGCGCGCAGCGCCGAGTAGGTTGCTGATCTCGATGGGCCGACAGATATCGGTCAGGCAGAACGTGCGATGGCGATAGCCTGTTTACATCGCTCTCGCGACACTTCCCGAAGCTGCTGCAGGCCACAGGCGTCGCGCATGCGCATAAGGACCATTTCGTCGTCCTGCGCCTCGTGAAGGCAGTCACGAGCCAGCACGGCAAGCTCCTCAATCGGGATTTCGTTTGGATCTCGATTGGCCCCAGGAGACGGTCGGCGGAAGCGATTCCATGCGCCTGGATCCGAGTTAGTTGGCCACACGAAGGTCCCGGCGGCATCGCGGCTCCGCGCAGATCCCTCGGGTATCGACGCGATGATCCGCTCCTGGATCTCACGCCCGGCACGTTGGAACCCATGCGCGCGCGCGATCCGTTGGATTAGCCGATCCTGACGAAGCGGCCCGTCGGCTCTGAGCTCAAGCCTGACCAACTCAGTAAGACGCGACCTATATGCGTCGTCGTAAAACCGCTCCGGCTCGGGCAACGCGCCTGTCCGGCCCCCTTCGCTGTCGTCCACGGCGCTGGCATCTGCGTTCCCGGCTGCCCCGACACGTTCGTAAGACGGGACTCCCGGCGCGAGACCATCAGGCCCGGCGATGCGCTCACTATTCACGACGGGTGCAGGCACCTCCTCGTCGCGGCGAGCCCTGGCTTCTGCCAGGGCGAACCCCAACGCCGCGTGCAGGCGTTCTGTCTCCCGAGCGGCATTCGTCCACCAATCTGTGGACCATATCCGCAGGATCTTCCAGCCAAGGTCCTCCAAGACAGACTGCCGCAGCCGGTCGCGATCTCGTGCAGTAGCGCCTCGGTGATAGGTGGCGCCGTCACATTCCACGCCGGCGAGGAACGCGCCGGAGGCGTCGGGGTCTACCACGCCGAGGTCGATCCGGAAGCCCGACACTCCGATCTGCGAATGTACCGTCCAGCCACGTCCCCGAAGACGCTCGGCGACCGCCACCTCGAATGGGCTTTCATGATCGCCAAGCGGTCCTGTCGCAGTGGCAGCAAATGCGCGGGCACCCTGGTCAGCGAAGGCAAGAAACTGTTTGAGGTGGGCGACCCCGATCGCCGAGGTCCGCGACAGATCGATCTGGTCGGGGCGCAGGCTGCCGAATACGATCAACGACTGCCGGGCCCGTGTCACCGCGACATTCAGTCGCCGCTCGCCGCCAGCCTGGTTCAGCGGGCCAAAATTCATTGCCACCCGCCTCGTGGCGTCCGGTCCATAGGTAAGCGAGAACAACATAACGTCGCGTTCCTCGCCCTGCACGCCTTCGAGATTCTTCACAAGCACCGGGTCAGGTGCGTCGTCCGAGAAGAACGGCTCTAGCGCCGGATCATCGCGCCGCGCGGCATCCAGCAGATCCTCTATCAGACCCTGCTGCTCGGCATTGAATGTGACGATGCCGACCGAACGTGTCGGCCCGCCCGCCAGCGTTTCCCGCAGCACCGCGAGCGCTTCGGCAACCACGGCTCGCGCCTCTGCCTGGTTGGTACGTGCGCCGGCACGCGCATAGACACCATCCACGACATAGCGGAATGATACCGCCGTATCGTGCGTCGCCGGCGAGGGAAAGGTTACCAACCGCCCGCCATAATAGGCCTGGTTGGAGAATGCGATCAGGCTCTCGTGCCGGCTACGGTAGTGCCAGTTCAGCTCGACCGCGGGTACGCCTACACCGAGGCACTCATCGAGGATAGATTCGAGATCCTGCACCTCGACGTCGACCGTCTCGCCGCCCGCGTCGCCGTCAGGCAGCTGTCGCTCAAAGAATCGTGTCGGCGGTAGTTGCTTCGGATCTCCCACCACTACTACCTGTCGGCCGCGGCCGATCACCCCGATTGCATCCCAGGTGGCAATCTGCGACGCCTCATCGAAGATCACGAGATCAAACGGCTCGGCTTCCGTCGGCAGATACTGCGCCACCGAGAGCGGGCTCATCATCAGGCACGGGGTGAGACGCCGGAGGGCCTTCGGCATCCGCGCAGCAAGCTGACGAACCGGGAGATGGCGTTGGCGTTTTGCCAGCTCCCGCGCTAGCACGGTATATTCCGGATCGCGCTCGCGCTGCGTCGAATCTGGAATGCCGTCGGTGAGCCGCGCTCGCGTAAGCCGTGCCGCCAGTGCCACCAGCCGTGCGTCCAAAGCCCGGAAGCGTTCGATACGCGTCGCATGCTGAGCGGCAACGAAGCTGCGGAGCCTTGGAGCATTGGCGACCGCCAGACCGATCCACCAGCGGGCGTAATTCGCCTCGAATGTCCGTGCCGCATCCGCGGGAGCAACCAAACCGGCTTCCAGCGCCCGCAGCAGTGGCGTCAGGCCAACAATATCCATCCGCTGGGCGACACCGCGCCAGTTGCACCAATCGCGCAGCAGCCGGGCCGCTCCCGTCCAATCCTGCAGATGGGTCGCCAATGCCGTTGCCCAGTCTTCCCGCGCTGGGTCGAGAATGGTGGTTGGGTCCGAGCCACATAGCGACGCAAGTAGCTCCAGGGACGCATGTGCCTCGGCCGACGCGGCCCGCAACCTCTCGAGCACGGTCCCGACCGTTCCAGTCGGAGCCAGCAGGTCGGCGCCGTCGCTCACAAGCCGATGCAGGTGTTCACGCAGCTTCAGCAGCGACACCGGATCGATAGCGCAGGCCGCAGCAGCGGCACGCAGCCGCCGTGCCCAGGCAAAGCCAGCCTCGATGCGGGCAAAATCGGTCTCCATCCCCGACCAACGCTGCCCCAGCGATGCCGCAAGGCGAGGACCAGCAGCAGTTGCAGCCGCCTCGATCCGCTGCATCTCGATGAGCCGTCCAATCTCGGCCCCACACTCCTTTGGCACCGGCCCAAGGGCCTCAACGCCAAGGCGGCGGCGTAGGGCGCGCTGCGCTATTGCGCGGCCTATCGCCCAGCGATCGGTTGCAATCCGCCATGCTTCCTGCAGCTCAGCGAGCGGCAGTGCCGTTGCGCCAGGCCGCCAGGAGGTTTCGAGCGTGGTCCGAATGTCGCGATAACGAGTGATCCGGCTGGCCTCGGCCCGCACCGCGTCCATGGTGACTTCCGCATCGGCGGTCAGGGCCCATGCCCCATCGATCGCAGCCGGTTCGAGCAGTACACTCGCCAGGACGTCGAGGGCCAAGATCGAGGAACGCGACAATGAAGGTGTTGCCAGCCCGATCGCCCGCGCTGCCGCGCCAGCGGCGTCTGCCAGCACCAGCAGCCGCGCCGCGGTTCCGCCGGCGGCCTCAAACAGGCGCGCCTGCCAGGGCGGCGTCCACTCCGTGATCTCGATGCCGGACAGCGAGGCCGCCGAGACAACGTCGCCCAGCTGCGCAAGAGTCGCCGCGGCCTCTTCCACCTGCTCGACGAGGCGCTGGTAGCCGCCCGCATCGTGGGTGTCTGGGTCCGGCCAGGCAAAGGACACCTCCGGCACCCCGCCGGTCTCTGCGCGCAGCACGCAACCGATCGCCCGAAACGGCGTCCAGCCATTGTGGCCGCGCTGGTGCAACTCTCGTACGTAGCCGTTCAACTCTGCACGCAAGGCTGCGGCTTCCGCGTTGGCAGTATGCCACTCTTGGGCATCGAACGTTTCTCGCGCCTGCTGGGTGCGATTCAACTGCTCCAGTACCGCCACCTTGCTGGTCTTGGCGGAGAAAAGATCGAGGCAGAAATCGTCCAACTTCACCTTGCGTAGACGTCGCTGTACGACCTCAAGCGCCGAGCGCTTCTCGGCCACGAATAGAACGCTGCGGCCCTGCGCCAACGTGTTGGCGATGATGTTGGCAATCGTCTGGCTCTTACCAGTGCCGGGCGGCCCGATCAGGACGAAGCTCTTGCCGCCGGCCGCAGCTGCGACCGCACGGAGCTGAGAGCTGTCAGCCTCCAGCGGACAGACCAGATCGCCCATAGCCGCGTCGATGTCCGGCGCCGCCTGTTTCGTCGCCGTATGGTCTCCCCGAGCTTGTGTGCGGTCCTCCGATCCGTCCATCAATCGACGCGCTATCTCGCTCTGGCGCAGTGCGTCGGCACGGTCGCCAAGGTCCTTCCACATCAGGAATTTCGTGAACGAAAGGTTCGTCAGTGTGACGTCGTCGGTCACTTCCCATCCCGGCACGTCGCGCAGCTTACCGCGGAACGTATCGAGCACGCCCTGGACATCCACCCCGGCGTCATCCTCCGGCGGCCGTTCGGCTTCGAGTGTCGGGAAACGCAGGGCGAACTCCTGCTTCAGCATTTCTAGCAGGGTGGCATTGATTCGAGTCTCGTCGTCATGCACCCGAAGGGAGAAGCCTGAACGCACACTCGGGCGCTCCAACACCACCGGCACCAGGATGATAGGGGCGCGATAGGGCGCGTCCTTGCCCTTCTGGCGCCAAAGCAGCGTGCCAATGGTCAGGAACAGCGTGTTGGAGCCGCCTTCCTGCTGGGCCGCTCGTGCCGCACGATAGATCTCGGTCAGCACCGCCAGCAGCGACGCCTCGTCACGCCCGGCCACCAGCTCTCTGCGCGCCAAAGCGTCGCGCGCGAACGCACGATCCGCCGGCTCCTGTAGGCGCGAGCGGTGCAGGCCGGCGCTGCGCGGATCGGCGCCAGTCATGAGCTCTGGCCAGGAACGGAAGCGCAGCGGCGCCGGCCTGCTCCGGCCGCGCATCTGCGCCAGTAAGTCCTCCAGCTTTGCGGGCTCGGGACAGTCAATGGCGAGCGCTTGCTTGCCGCCGGTGCGCAGGTTCAGCAACCGGTTGCGCCCAGAGATGTCTAGCAGACGCTTGCGCCAGCGCGCCAATCGATCGGCCGGGGTGGTCGCTTCATCCTGCGCCTCCGCGAGCGGCTCGTCGCGCAACGGCGGCGGCTCCTCCACGGGCAGCTCCGGCAGCGCCGCCCCCTCCGCCATCGTATTTGGCTGGCGCGCGTAGCCGTCGGCGACCGTTGCGAGCGGCCGGATGCGACGCTGCCGGGCTCGGTGCACGTCGATCACTGCTTCGAATGCCGCATCCTTGTCTGCCACCACATGCTCGGCGCCGGCCTCACAGGCGCGGGTGAAGCCGGTGCGGCCGCGGCCACAAACCAGCGTAGTCTCGAACAGCAGCAGATCGTCCAGCGCCAGTCGCGTGCGCAGACCAGGGGCGTCGTCGGCGACCGAGGATCCGAAATCGTGCCTCGTTAGCCACAGCCCCGTGAAGGCATGTCCCTTCACAACCACGATCACCGGGCGCAGTCCCATCGCCTCAATACAGGCGGCGAACAGCACGGCCAGATCGAGGCACGTCGCCAGCCGGTCCTTCACGACTTGCCGGGGCGGTCGGATGCGTTGCCCCGTCTCCTCGAAGGAGGGCGGCGGATTCACATAGCGAATGTCGAGCGCACAGATCGCCCGCCAGAGCGCCTCCACCTGTTCCCAGATCCGCGTCTTGCTGGTGGCCTGGTAGCCCTCCAGCGCATCCGGTTTGCCGAGCGCACGCAAGTGATCCGAAGTTTGACGGAGGAGTGTCGCGACCTCCGGATCATTTGGTTCTACGAAGGCCGCCAACACGTCCGGGATGCCGCCCGTGCCGCCCCATTCATTATGCGCCAGCACGCGAAGATCGCGCTGCAACACGGCAACCGGCGGGCTGTCAGTCCCATCTCGTCGCGCAGTCAGCACCACCGTCGCACGGATGGCCTCAGTCAGCGCGGTCAGCTTGGCTCCGTCAACCATCACATCCAGGTCCGGGACCACCCGGATCTGGCCGGCAGAAACATCTTGGAGCCGCCACGTCCGCGGATGGATCAGCGGCGGCTCGCAAGCCAACTCCAGCGTCACATCGCCTAGATCCGCCCCGCCACCCGCGATGAACGTCAACTCCGAGATGACGGGCACATGGTTCTGCCAGAGCGCGGCATTCAGAGCCGGTTGGAGGCCGACCGCCAGTGAGGCCGGCTTGTCATGATCCAAGCAGCCTTCCGCGGCGCCGAAATCCTCGCAGGTATCAGTCACATCGTCTGCATTTCGTTTCTCGTCCATTCCGACAAAGTTCGCAGATTTCCGGCAGTTTGCAAGAGGCAAGAGCGCCGTATTCGCAGGAATGGTTCGGCCCGGTCACGTCACGCGCCGCCCGCTCAACTCACCCCGATGAAGGGTTAACGCCGCTACACCACATCGCCGGCGTGAAGCTCAGCGATGGGAGTCGGCGGAGGTGAATTGGACAGCTGCGAATGTTCCCTGCCTCACGGGTTAGCCCGAACTTCTCACGACCGGGGTATATCGAAAGAGCGGGCGACGATCTCGATGGAGTCGCTCGACTGCATTTCTATAGCGAAATCGAGCCGGCGCGCATCCCTTGGGAGATGCTGCCGCGAGAAATGGGCTGCGGCTCGGGCGTCGCTCGCTGGCGGCGCTTGCGGGACTGACAGGCGGCCGGTGTGTGGGAACGCCTGCACCACGAAGTTCTACGCCGCTTACGGGATGCGGACCGGATTGACTGGAGCCGGGCCTGCATGGACAGTTCGTCCATTGCAGCCAAAAAAGGAGGAGCGGCGACAGGACCGAACCCGACCGACCGAAGCAGGCCCGGCTCCAGTCGATCCGCTGGGCATCGCGCAGCCTGTGGAGTAACTCACGATGCAGCCGGCCCCGCACCCCGGCGGCCCGCCAATCGCGCAGCCGCCGTCAGCACGTCTCGCCGGATCCACACCCCATCTCCGCAGGCAGCATTTCCAAAGGGATGCCCGCGCGAAGAATGAACAGGATGCCGGTGGGCGCTGCACGCGCCGGCACCGCCGGGTGACCGCCCCTTAGCTATGCCGCAGGGGGCGGCAGTGGCGGTTCGATGATCGACCAAAGCGCGTCAGATACCACAGGAGTAGCCATTCCCCTTCATGAATCACCCCGCGCGTAAGTACAGGGCTTTTGAAGGGCATTCTAAAGTGTGGCAAGTCCAACGGCCGCCGCTCCCGGCGAGTGGACGACAGAGGCGCGGACGTTGACGTGATCGAACAGTTTGCCGTTGGGGCAGTGTAGGCTTGTGTAGGGTCTGCTATTTCAGACGCTCCGCGCAAGCGCACGCGCGTATAACGGTCCAAATAGTGAACCATACACAACCCTACACTCTGCCTCCCGCTATCATGCACCACTCTCCGAAGATCGTAGCTTGATGCCAGGAAACACGACCCCTTTGTTCGTCCGCTTCTTTGCGGCGTGACGTTGTAGCCGCTCCGAAAACCGCTTTTCTGTCCCTGCTTCCTCGCCTCGCGCCTTCGCGTAGTCGGACCAATCATTGAAAAGGGCGCGGGCGGATGCCGTAGCGTTGGCGTCGCGAACGCATTGTTCGTCAAACCACGACGCGATGCTGTCCTGTTCCGCGAAGTATTCTGCCCCTGCGTCACGCACTATGGCAGGCTCCCCAAGCCCCTCCCGTTGCCATGCAACGCAACCTTTAATTGCCCAGGCCAGGATGCCGGGTAACTCGGCCTTCAGGGCCTCTGGAAGCCCACGATCTGGCTTATCGGGCACAAAGGTCATCGGAATTAGATGCAACCGCCGTCGCATTGCCGGATCGGGATTGCGGAGCAATGGCCGATGATTGCCGGCGATCCACAGTTTGAATTGCGGTGAAAATTCAAACGGGTCGCCACGCATCACGCGCGCCGATATTCGGTCTCCCCCGGTCATCGACTTGATCCGGGACTCCGCCCAGGGACGGCCTTCCTCCGTCTCTGGCACGACCACCATCCGCGCGCCGCGCAGGCTAGCCACATGCGTCGGGTGTTGTTCGTTCCGCCCGACCGTGAACACGTCGGCCATGGCAGTTGTGGCGTAGTCCCCCAGGACAGCAGCGAGCGTATCCAGCAGGACGGATTTGCCGTTTCCGCCCGGTCCCCAGGCGAACAGAAAAGCATTTTCCCGGATGATCCCTGTCAGGCTGTATCCTGCCCAGCGCTGGAGGTAAGCGATAAGGTCGACATCGCCGTGGGTAATTTCGCGCAGAAACGTCAGCCATCGTGGACACCCGCCACCAGGTATCGCGCCCGCGACTTTGGTGTGCAGGTCGCTCAGCCGATGGGGACGCATCTCTTCAGTTTGCAGGTTGATAACGCCCCCAGGCGTATTTAGGACCCAAGGATCGGCGTCGAAGTCATCGGCACGTCGCACATGACGGCGATCAGACCGAGCAAGCCGCTCCACCGCCGCAATCGTGCCCGCGCTGGCCAGCCGGGATGCGTCGTTACCTCTCAACAGCGCAGACTTCTCTCGGCATAGTCGACGGACAAGATCGAAAACGACCAGTGTTTCGTCGCGGGCCCAGCGGCAACCGTCCCAGCGCACCCAGCTTGACCATGCGGGCACGTAAAGATACTGCCCGCTATATTTTTCCGTGAATGCCAACGCCAAGGCGTCGTCTGAAGACGTCGGCAAGTGATTGCTTTGCAGTGCACCATTGACGATCTCTGCGGCGCGATCCGTTAGATCATTGGACATGGCGCGCCTGAGGAGTTGTGCCTGACGGATGTGCTGCGGCCCACGAAATCATGTTGTCGATTTCGGCGGGCTCTTTTTTCCTGCGGCGCGGACGGCTGCGTGGAGCACCTGCCGCATGTTGGAATCGGCCAGCTTTGCGTTCGTTGGCTGGTCCGATCGTCGTGTCGGGGAGAATAGCAATCATCGCCTCGCCCGACCTCACCTCACTCGCCAGGACTTCGGTTACAGCGTTTGTTCGATTGTCTCTCCGCAGCAGATTGAGCGTAGGCGGAGAAATCGCAGCTTCGGAAGTTGGTTGGGCATCGGTTCCCATGTTCGGCATCACCATGTGAGATACCGGCCCGAGCCTTTGCGTGCTGACGTCCGATCAGGCATCATGCGACTGCTGCCAAGCATCTCGCATAATACGCCGGTCTGAGCGCACTCCGCCGGGCCGGCGGTTGCGTTCAGACGGAAGCTTTGGTCTTGATTGCGGGCTTTGGCGCTCGGATGATCGCAGGCGGGCAATTCGCCAGATAAACGCGTACGCTGGCCAGGTCGACCAGAGTCGCGCCGCCGACTTTGACAAAGCGGATCAGCCCCTCGCCAGCCAACAGATAGAGTCGGCTTCTCGACAGACCGTAGCGGCGGCACGTTTCGGGGATGCGCCCGTATTCGGGCGACAGTGCACCCGGCTCCGAGTCGCGCGGCGATCCAACCAGATTTGCGTAACGGGGGTTTGCAGCCATGCGCAATAACTCCGGCTGCCTCATGGGCAGCCACCTGGGGTTATAGCGCACCGACCATGGGCGCACTCTGGGTCCCGAATGGGACAAGCAAGAAACCTAAGTAAGCAGTAACTCAAGATAGGATGAGACGCAAGAAGCTGGGACATCGACCGGCAGCGGTGAAGCGCTCCGCGCATTCGCTTGTGGCGGCCAGTGTCAGGGAGGCGGACATCTTGAGGTCTGCATCATCCCGCCCGGTTGAGATCATGGTCCCTCCGGCCGGACCAACCGGCTGGCGGTCGCCGCAGCGGCACAACCGCACCAGCACCCATTTCGATCCCGTCCAACACATCAGCGAGCCGCTGTAATGCTACTGCTACCTGCGGTCGGTAGCGGCTTCGATTGTACGTCGCGGCCAACGGGGACCGGATGGAGACATGATTCAATGCGGCCTCGATGATGTCCGGCAGTTCGCCCATCTCGCCCAGCATCGTTGCCCCGGTGCGGCGCAGATCGTGGCGGGTCCAGCCGGCGGTCTTGCTGTCCTCCTGCAGCGCCTTCGTCTCCCGATCCCAGTTTCCGAGCGCTGCGCCAGTCCCGGTCGCGAACACCAGCGCCGCCGGCTTCGGCTTGTCGGGCATCCGGGTGCGGAGCAGTTCCAGTGCTTGCGGCGCAAGAGGGACCACGTGCGACTGGCCGTTCTTGCTCTGCTCGCCCGGGATCGTCCAGGTGCCCGCGTCCATGTCGATGTCGCGCCAGCGGGCACGCCCGACTTCCTCCCGGCGGGCAAGGGTCAGCAACATGAACCGCAACGCCGCCGCGTAGGGGCGGTCTGACTTCCTCAACACGGGCAACAGGGCCGCCAGTTCATCGCGCGCCAACACGCGGTCCCGGCGCCGGACTGTTACCGGAGGGTAGAGGCTGGCCAGATCTGGCGGCGCATAGGCACGGCCAGGCGCCGCCGCCCATTTGAGTATCGGGCGCAGGTAGCGCACCCCTGCTGCGGCCGCATGCTTAGCCGAGTATCCATCCGCGGTCATCTGGAGGTCCGCTGACCGCAGCATTGCCAGCGGGCGCGCAAGGAAGGGTTTGAACACCACTTCGATCCGGCGCTTCGCCTCATCCCAGGAACGCAGTTCCGCACCACGCTGCTTGCCGTAGAGGTCGAGCAAGGCCTGCAGGGTGCCGATACCCTCCTTCGCAGCCTTGCCGATGGAACGCTCGCGACGCCGCTGGGCCACGGGGTCCGCCCCTTCGTGCTTGACCTTTGTGCGTAGCGCCCGGGCTTCATCACGGGCCTCACTGATGCCCTTGTCGGGGAAGGAGCCCAAGGGGAACCGCCGCATCCTCCCCTCCCGGTCCCGGCACGCGAGCACCCATGTCTTGCTGCCTGCAGGGGTCAACCGCAACCGCAGCCCGGGGCAGCCGGTGTCCGCCAGGTCGCGGCGCTGGCCGTGTTCCGCTGCCTCACGTGCCGCCTTGTTGATCGCTGGCTCGGTCAACCGCACCGGCATTTCAATCTACCTTCCTGCTCACACGGGGCTTCAATGGGGCTTCAGCGAAGCCGAGACACCTCGGGAAAATCCGGGACGTTCGGAGACGGATTGATCGGCTCTAAGAAACCAAAATGCAAGCTTTAACAGGATGTTCGATGGACGTTGCCGTATATTGTGGGACAGGTCTGGACACTTGGTGACCCCCTCAACCACTGTATTCGTAATCAGTAGGTCCCGGTTCAATCCCGGGCGTCGGCACCAGTCTGCTCAATGGGCTGGAAGCGAAGCGGCGGAAATTCAGGCGAGCCTGTCAGACTCCTGTCGGGGTTTATTTTCTGTCTCTGATCTTCGGGTGTTCGCCAACCACCCGCGCGCAGGTCCGCAGACCGTCATGTACGGCCAGGGCGGCTTCGTCAGCCGCGAGGGCATGGCGTGCGATACCGGCCGCAGCCATCGGCCGGCCACGGGCAGCCGTGCCGCCCTCATCGGCCGCACCCGTCAAGGCCGGCGAGCAGCCTCGTCATCGCAAACTGAACGGACGGGACCTGGGGCACGCACCCTCATCAGCCTGCCGATCGCTGCGCGACAAGCGTCACGCAGCGGCTGTCCGACTGCCCCGGCGGTCACGGATGCGGCGCACCAACCCGTCCAGCGCCAATGCGAGCGTGGTCAGTGCAATCAGCAACGTGCTGACGGCGGCGATGGTTGGCTCGATCTCCAGCATCAGGCTGTTCCAGATCCGCACGGGCAGCGTCTCGGAGCGAATGCCCGCGAGGAACAACGAGATCACCACCTCGTCGAACGAGGTCAGGAAGGAGAACAGCGCCGCCGAGACCACGGCCGGCAGCGCAAGCGGGATCACCACGCGGCGGAAAACGCCGAAGCGCGTGCAGCCGCACAGCATGGCCGCGCGCTCAAGGTTCGGGTCCACCACCTGCAGCGCCGATTGCAGGATCACGAACACCACCGGCAATGCGACAACCGAATGCGCAACCGCGATCCAGGGCTGGAAGCCGATCAGCATGAACCGTGCCGAGAGGAAATACACCGCCACCGCCGTCACCACATGCGGCACGATCAATGGCAGCATGAGCAGCGCCGCCAAAGTGCGCTTCCCGGCCAGGGTGCCGCGCGCCATCACATAGGCGGCCAGGAACCCGAGCACTGTCGACAACACGCTGGTCATGCCCGCGATGATCGTCGAGTTCAGCAGCGCGGTCCGCCAGCGGGCATCGCCCAAAAAGCGCTGGTACCAGGCGACCGACAGGCTGCGCGGCGGGAACTGCAGGTAGGCATCGCCGCTGAAGGACAGGACCGCAACGATCACGATCGGCGCGATCATGCCCATGCAGATCAGCACAATCAGCACCCGCAGCAGCGTGGCGCGCAGAACATTGCCGTTCATGCGCCGAATCCCTTCCGCAGATCGGCGACGCGGCTGTAGAGCGCGTACAGCACCAGCGTTACGGCCAGCAGCACGAGTGTCATCATCGCCGCCCCCGGCCAGTTCTGCGTCAACTCGATCTCACGCTCGATCAGCGTGGCGATCATGATGTCGCCAGGACCACCCATCAGCGCGGGTGTCACGAAGAAGCCGATCCCGAGGATGAACACGATCAACACACCCGCGATCACGCCATGCAGCGTCAGCGGCAGGAATACTTTCAGGAACACGCGCAGCGGCCCGGCCCCCATTCCCTCCGCCGCCTGCAGCAGACGTGGATCGACAGCCTTCATGGCGGCGTACAGCGTCAACACCATGTAGGGCAGCAGGACATAGGTCATCCCGATGACCACGCCGGTGCGGTTATACAGCAGGTCCACCGGCGCGCCGGCCAGCCCCAGCCCTAGCAGGATCTGATTGATGAGCCCATTGCGGCCCAACAGCACCATCCACGCATAGGTGCGCACGATGACGCTGGTGAAATACGGCAGCACGATGCAGATCAGGATCAGCGTGAACGCAAGGCCGCGTGCGCGGCTGAGGACATAGGCGAGCGGATAGCCGATCAGAAGCACCAGCAGGGTCACTTCCAACGCGATCAGGTTGGTATTGACGATCGCCCCCGCCACGGCGCCGGAGCCGAGCGTGGCCCGCGTCTCGGCGACGATATCGGCGAACGAGCCGAGCTCGGCGAAGGATGCCCACAGGAACCAGCCGATCGGCACCAGGAACACCAGCACCAACAGCGCGATCGCCGGCAGAATCAGAAGCAGCGATGCAAGCGGGTCGAGCTTCATGCGCCGCTCATTGCGCCAGCAGCCGGCAGTCTTCGGGCCGCCATTGCAGGGCGACGCGCTCGCCGGCCGGCCGCAGTGCAGAGGAAGCGGCGTTGGCCGCGTCGCAAACCACCGGGCCGTCCGCTCCCGCGTCGACCACATAGCGGACGACGTTGCCGAGGAACGACGCATGCCGAATGGTGCCGGTCAACATGTTCACGCGCTGCCCCGGCGCGCCGCCGGCGTCCGTGAGCGAGATCTTCTCGGGCCGGACGAACATCCATCCGCTGCCGTTGAGCCCCAGAGCGCCTTGCGCGGCGCGCAGCGAAGAACCGGCCTTGCTGATCGTGTCGGCGCCCTGGCGGCGCGCGGCGATCAGGTTCGCCTCGCCCAGGAAGCGGCCGACAAACGTGCTGTCCGGCTGTTCGTACACCTGCCGCGGCGGGCCCATCTGCGCGATGCGGCCGCCTTGCATGATGGCGATGCGGTCCGACATCGTCAGCGCCTCTTCCTGGTCGTGCGTCACGTAGACGACGGTCAGGCCGAGGCGCTGCTGAATCTCCTTGATCTCGACCTGCATGTGGTAGCGCAGGTTCTTGTCGAGCGCGCCCAGCGGCTCGTCCATCAAAATGATCGGCGGATGCGCCACGATCGCGCGCGCCAGGGCGACGCGCTGCTGCTGACCACCCGAGAGCTCGCGCCCGAACCGCCGCTCGAACCCCTGCAGCTTCACCATCTCCATGACTTCGCCGACGCGCTGCGTGATTTCCGCCTTCGGCGAACGCCGCACACGCAACGGGAACGCCACGTTCTCGAACACGTTCAGATGCGGGAAGATGGCGTAGTTCTGGAACACCATCCCAAGCCCGCGCAAGCGGGAGGGCGTGCGCGTCACGTCCCGCCCGCCGAACAGGATGCGCCCGCCATCGGGCTCGACGAAGCCCGCGATCATCGACAGCGTGGTGGTCTTGCCGCTGCCGGAGGGGCCCAGCAGCGTGAAGAACTCGCCCGGGGCGATGGTGATGGACACGCCGTCCACCACCGTTTCCGCCCCGTAGCGCTTCGTCATCTGGTCGAGGCTGATACCTCCGTCGGCCGCCTGCTTCATCCGAGCAACCAACGAGACCACGCACGGTTCACCCGCTCGCGGTTGTCCTCCCACCAGATGACGTTCTGATAGAAGCCGGTCTCGCGCGATTGCGGACCGCCGGGCGCGCGGTCCAGCGCGTCCTTCGGCAGCAGGTTGAACGCCTTCTTCACAGTTGGGCCATACATCAGGTCGCGCGAATATCCGGCCTGCACCTGCGGCTGCATCTGGAAGTCGATGAGGCGCTGGGCGTTTTCCATGTTCGGCGAATCCTTGAAGATCGCCAACGCCTGCACCTGGATCATGTTCTCCTGCCACTCCATGCCAAGCGGCGCGCCCTTGTCGATCACCGTCTGCAGGCGGCCGTTCCAGATCGACCCGAGAACCACTTCCTTGTCGAACAGCATCTGCGCGGACAGGGCACCGGTGTCCCAGAACTTGCGGATTTGCGGGCGGATGCGCGTCATCATGGCAAGCGCGCGATCGAGGTCGATCGGATACAGCTTGTCGCGCGGAACACCGTCCGCCAGCAGCGCGAATTCGAGGCTTGGCGCGCCGGCGGCCATGTCGGTGAGCATGCGCGGGCCGGGGAAGCGTTGCACGTCCCAGAATTGCGCCCAGCCTTTCGGCTGCTTGCCGTCGGGGAAGCTTTCCTTGTTGTAGCCGAGCACGGTGGAATAGATGAAGTTGCCGACGCGGGTGGCCTGCTTGACCTCTGCCACCACGTCGTTCGGGTCGCTCCATTTCCAGCTGTCATAGGCAATGGGGGCCAGCGCCCCCATGCGCTCCAGCGTCAGCAACTGGCCATCGCCGGTGTCGATCACGTCCAGTTCCACGCTCTTGGCCTTGAACATGGCGAGCAGCTTGGCGGAGGTCGCGGCGACCGGTGTGACCTGGACGCCGGTGGCCTTGGTGAACGGGTCGTAGACATGCCTGCGCATGATATCGTCATAAGCGCCGCCCGGCGTGCGAATGATCACCTGGCCGGCAGCCGCGGCGGGCCGGCGCCAGATCCAGGGTGCGGCCAGCCCGCCAGCGGCGGTGGCGGCCAGCAGCCGGCGGCGCGACAGGGCGAAGGCGCCTTTTGTCTGGTCGTTCATCCCATTCTCCATTTGCATTCGGTGTGGAAGAAGCACGCGCTGTACCGGCATCGCCTCAGGCGGCGGGCCGCGTGTGGCGGGTGAAGCGCGTAACGGCGAAAGGCGAAGGGTCCAGCTCCGGCCGTTCGCCGGCCACCAGCCGCGCCACCAGCCGCCCGCTCGGCGGGCCGCCGGTCATGCCGAAATGGCCGTGGCCAAAACACAGGAACAGTCCGGGCCGGCCCGGTGCGGGGCCCAGGATCGGCAGGCTGTCCGGGGTGGAAGGACGGAAGCCCATCCACAGCCGCGGCTCGTCGCCCCGAAGATCGGGGAACAGACGCCTGGCATGGTCGGCAAGCATCTGGGCGCGCCGCTCGTCAGGCGGGGCATCCAGGCCGGCGATCTCCACCGTGCCCGCGACGCGCAGCCCGTCTTCCATCGGCGTCAGGCCGAAGCCGCGGCTCTTGTGCAGTAGCGGCAGACGCATTTGCAGCGAAGGGTTCGGGATGGTGGCGTGATAGCCGCGCTCGGTCTCCAGCGGCACGCGCACGCCGAGCGGATCGAGCAGCGCGCGCGACCATGCGCCGCCCGCCACGACAATATTGGCCGCGTGGCGATTGGCGATGTTGGTCATCACGGTCCACCCGCCGCCGTGGCGCGGGATCAGCTTCATCGCGCGCTCGGGGACGATGACGACCCCGGCGGCACGCGCGAGATCGGCCAGCGTGCGCACCAGCCGCGGCGAGCTGACGGTGTAGCCGTTGCCCGGGATCAGCAATCCACGCTTCACGTCACGCGCGATGCCCGGGAACATCTGGCGCAGATCGTCGGCGGTCAACGCGTCCGCGCGAATGCCGTGCCGTTCGCGCAATTTGCGTTCCACGATCGCGCTGGCGGTGTCGGCGTCGCTGTCCCACACCTGCACCTGCCCGACCGGGCGCATCAGGTCGCGGAACAGGTCGGGCCCAAGCAGGTCCTTCCAGCAATCGAAGGCCGGCGTGTGCAGGGCGCGCAACGCGTCGGAGATGGCCAGCACGCGGTCCATGCGCCCCGCGCGGATCCAGCGCATCAGCCAGGGCGCGGCCCGCGGCAGGTAGGACGGGCGCACCGTCAGCGGGCCGAGCGGATCGCGCAGCCACCCCGGCACCTTGCGCAGCATGCCGGGCAGCGCGATCGGCACCACCGTATCCACGCTGATCAGGCCGGCATTGCCGAACGAGGCGCCGCCAGGCGAGGGCAACGGATCGATCACGTCCACGGCGATGCCTGAGCGGCGCAGATACAACGCGGCGGAGAGGCCCGCGACCCCCGCGCCGACGACGATGGTGCGACGCTCCGGCATCGTCATGTCAGACGGGCCCGAGACAGGCGGTGGCCACCATCTCGACGCGCATGTTGGGCGCCAGCAATTCCTTCACGACGACCGTGGCGCGGTTGGGAAAGGGCGCCTTGAAGGTTTCGGCGTAGACCCGGTTCATCTCCGCCGCATCGGCGGCGTCGATCAGATAGATCAGCACCTGCATCACGTCCGCCAGCGACCCGCCCGCCGCCTCCATCGCCATTTTCAGGTTATCCAGCGTACGGCGCGTCTGCGTGGCGATGTCGCCCGGCACGATGGCGCCCGTGACGGGGTCCTTCGGGATCTGCGCCGTCATCACCAGGTTGCCCTTGCGGACGGTTCCGCTGATGGGGCCCTTCGATGGCGCGATGCCGGTATCGACGACTTCAAACATCAAGCCAGATCCTTCTCGTGATTGACGATCAGCGTGCGGGGCAGCCGGGTCAGGCGTTCCGGCCCGTCTGCGGTTGTCAACACCGTCTCGCTGAGCGACGCGCCGGCAGCGGAGGCATACATGTGGAACACCATTCCCGGCTCGATCCGCCAATCGGCGCGCGGGTGGAAGATGCGCGTGAAATCGCTGGTGCGCGGCCCGGCCGGGGCATACAGGCCCAGCGTGTAGCCGGTGATGTTGTCGTAGCTGTCGCGCAAGCCCGCGCTTAGCAGGCCCTCGCGCAGAATGGCATCGACGTCGGCCGCCGCGGCGCCGGGCAGCATGGCGGCGATCTGACGATCCTGCAGCTCGGCCAATGTGGTGGTGGCCTCGACCAGTGCGGCCGGCGCTTCGCCCACGACGGCGCAGCGCATGACCCGCGCGCTGTAGCCGTGCACGCGCGGGGTCAGTTCGATATGCACGACATCGCCGTTGGCGAGCGGCTCGTCATCGAGATGCCCGTGCAGGAAATCCCACCCGCGCCCCGCGGAGATCGGTCCCGGCGGGCCGGGATCGGCGCCCAACTCCACGAAGGCGGCGACCGCTTCCCGCGCGGCATCACGCTTCGTGGCGCCGGCGGTGCAGGCGGCGGCCGCGCGCAGGATCGCCGCGTCCGCGATGGCGGAGGCCCGCTTCAGCAGCGCGATCTCGGCCGGCGACTTGTGCAGCCGCAACTCCCACACCAGCGGGCCGATGTCGACGAAGCGTGCATGCGGCAAGGCAGTGCGCAGCGCGTCGAACCGCGCCAGCGGCATGCAGTAGGAGTTGAAATCGAGGCCGATCACCGCATGGTCTAGCCCACGTTCGGCCAGAACCCGCGCCAGCACCGGCATCGGATCCTGCCAATCCAGGAACGACACGATGTCGCTGATGCAGCTCCGCTGCCGGCACGGGGCCGCGTCCAACGCGCGGATCAGAAAGAACGGTGCGCCGTCCAGCGGGACGCCGACGCAGCGCCAGCGATTCTCCGAATTGCCGTAGCCAGAGATCCAGGTCATCGCCTCGATCTCGTCGAACAGCGCCAATTGCACGCCGGCTTCGCGCAAACGCCCACGCACGGCGGACAGGCGCGCGGCGAACTCCTCGGCGGAGAAGGCAGGATGCGCGGTCATGGCTGGCGCCAGCCATCGAGGCGGTCGCGCAACTTGTAGTACGTCCCGATCAGCGGCATGAACCAGGGTGTCCCGTTGTACAGCGGCATGGTGGGAAAAGGCAGGCGGGAGAAGGCCGAGGGCCGGTTGGCATCACCCAGGATCTGATGCGCGGCCTGGCGGCCGAGATGCGTCATCGTCACCACGCCGCTGCCATTGCAGCCGAGCGCGAAATGCACGCCGTCCTTCTGGCCGACATGCGGCAGCAGGTCCAGCGCGAACGCGACGTTGCCCTTCCAGGCATGGGTTATCCGCGTGCCGGCGAGATCCGGCAGAAGATGGGTCAGGAACTGATGCAGGCGCAGGCCGGCCCGCTTGACATCGGCGTCAACGAAACTGGCTCGGCCGCCGAACAGGATGCGTTCCCCATCCGGCGAGGGGCGGAAATAGTACAGGACCTTCTTCGTGTCCCCGTACACCCGCAGCTTCGGCAACAGCCTGCGCACGCGGTCCGCACCCAGCGCCTCGGTGGCGATCATGTAGCTGCTGACCGGCACCAGCCGGCGACGGTGCCAGGGCGTGGCGGCGCCGGTGTAGCCGTTGGTCGCGACCATCAGCGCGCGGGCGCGGATCGTGCCGCGACTGGTCTTGACGCGGAAGCCGCCATCGGCTTCGCGCACATAGCTCTCCACCGTCACGCCACCGCACAGAATTGCCCCGTGGCGCGCGGCGGCGGCAGCCAGGCCACGCACATATTCGCCGGGATGCACGGAGCCGGCGCGCTCGATGATCAGGCCGCCATGATACCGGTCGGTGGCCAGCTCATCGGCAAGGCGCGTGCGGGGGACGATTTCAGCCTGGTTGCCGCCATCGCGGTTCAGCATGTCGGCGCGGCGCTTCAGCGTCTCCATGGCCGCCGGGGCGTGTGCGCCCACGAACCGGCCGCAGCGGCGGTAATGGCAGTCGATGCCTTCTCGCCGCACCAGCTCCTCGTAATCCTCGAACGAGGCCTCGGCCTCGTCCAGCATGGCGCGGAGGATTTCGGGGTCCACCGCCTTCTGCAGATCGGCCTTCGCCCGCCCCAGGCTGCCGGAGCCGGAGAGGGCGCCGCCGTTGCGGGTGGACGCGCCCCAGCCGATCATCGCCCGGTCCAGCACCACCGCGCGCTGCCCGTTGCGCCCCAATTCGAGCGCCGTGGCCAGCCCTGCGATACCGCCGCCGATCACAAGCACCTCGGCATCGTCGGGAATCGTTGCGCCGGTGGGAGCAGGGGGTGCGGCATCCCACCAGTAAGGATGTTCCACGTAACCGGGTGCGAAAATGTTCTCTGGTCTGCTCATCGACCCGATCGTGACATGAAAGTATCACGATGGGAGCATAAGTCTCGGTTATGGCGACGGCAGCCAGGTTATGGCTGGGCGACAGCCATGGCGGCGCGCACACGGCCCAGGACGGTGCGCGCCTCGGCGCGCAGCAACGCGATCAGGGCAGGCCGGTCGAACGGTGCCTGCACACCCTCGGGCCAAAGGATACGGTACTCGACAGCCAGAGATGGTTCGAACGGACGCAGCGCAACACTTGAAAGAAAAGGCAGTGCCGTGAACGCATCGGCCAGCGTGAGGCCGACGCCCTGCGCGGCCATGGTGACCGCCGCCGTGGACATGGGACACTCCACCATCTCCCTTGGGCGTGCACCGGCGGCCTGCAGGGCGCGGTCGATCGCCACCTGGCGGCCTTCCTCACGGGACAGGGCGATGAAAGGCTGGTCGTGCAGGTCGCGGGCATAGATAACCGGCCGTTGCGCCAACTCATGGTCCTTGGGAAGGGCGCAGATCGTGCGGGCGCGGGCCAGCAGCACATTGTGCAGCCCGGGAAGGGAGCGCGGGATGCCGATGACCAGCCCGAGATCCGCGCGGCGGGAACTGATGAGGCCCAGCACGTTGCCGACAAGGCGAGAATGGATCGAGAACGGCTCGGGGTGCCCCGTTTCGTGCCACAACCGCGCCACCGCGGGCAGCAGCGCAAAGGTGAGCGTGGGCACGGTGGCCAGCGCGATCGGGCGCGGCTCTTCGTTGCGCAGCCGCCGGCACAGGGCGTTCACCTGCTCCGCGCCGGCGAACAGCCGTTCGGTTTCGGCGTAGAGCACATTCGCCTTGGGCGTGGGAAGAAGCCGGCCGCGGACGCGTTCGAACAGCGCGAATCCCGCCAGCACCTCCGTCTGGGCAAGGAACCGGCTTACCGCGGGCTGGGTCACGCCAAGCAACAGACCGGCCCCTGTCACCGTGCCGGCCCGCATCACTGCGCGGAAGACGGTCAGATGCTGGTGATCCAGCCCGCCCCGCAGCGCCGGCGGATCGGCGCCACCCCCTCCATCCCGACCGGCCGCGGCCATCGGATGTTCCGTCTTCGACCGCTGCGCTGGCATCGTGCTACTGCGTCATCCCGATATCGTGCGGCCCGCAATGGATCTCGTACGGAAAGGCGCTCTCGTTTTTCGAGACCGGTCTCAGGGCCGGCGGCTCGCGATTGAATAGCGGTTTGACGTGGCTGTCGAGATATATGCCGTATTCCTGGGCAACCAGCCCGGTTCCCCGCGCCCTGGACGAACCGATGAGTCCATGCAGGAAGCTTGACCCGCGAGCAGGTCGCTCCTGAAGGGGGATGTCGACGACGGTGCGGCAGGCAGCGACCCACCGCGCGCGTCGGACGATGGGCGGCGAAAAGATCGCGCCGGCGAATCACGCGCCCGGGCGGATGCGCGTGATCTTGGACCCTTCAAGGCCGAACCCGGCCATGAGGCCCTCCTGGCCGAAGGGGATCGCATAGACATCCTGCGTCAGCGTCGTGCTCGTCATGCTGGCGGCAGCCCCCTTGTCCAGGACCACCACGCTCGGGCCCGAGCCAATCGCCCAACCCTCGCTGTCAGTCAGATATTTGAGCGCGGCGTCGGTCATGAAGAACAGCGCGTAGCTGAACGTCTGCGCCCCGGCCTGCAGCCCGAACGATGCCGCAGAGATGTTGTAGTAGCCAACCGTCCGGCCGTGGACCATCAGCGCACCGTCGCCCCCCTGGCCGCCGATCAGCAGGCCCGCCTTTATGATCTTCGGAAACACCAGGATGGCCTTGGCGCGCGTGCCGAGGTCGCGCGCCTTGGGCTGCGCCGAATACAGGGTTTGCAGCGCCCGGTTCGCGGCCTGATCGATCTCGCGCGCCGACGCCGCCAACGCCTCGGTCGTCCGCATCGCGATCGCGCCGGCCAGGGTTGTCAGCCCGGCAAGCATGGAGCGTCTGGTTGTCTGCATATCTGGCCCCGGTAACAGAGTGCTCGTGGTGATGATCGTCCGCCCCGGATGCGCATGACGATGACGTCCTGCACATCTGATGTTGTCGACACAACGTGCCATGGAATGCCCCCAAATGTGCTCAGCCCGACGGCCACGTGAGCGCCGGCACGACCTTGTACGGATAGTCCGGCTCCTGGTATCCGTGAGGGTCCTGCCGCTTTGGCAGCTTCACCTTTTCCCGCGGCAATGCCTCATAGGGGATGTGGTGGAGCAGGTGCGATATCACGTTGAGCCGGGCGCGCCTCTTGTCGTCCGAACGGACGACGTACCATGGGGCCCATGCGGTATCGGTGGCCTGGAACATGTCGTCGCGCGCACGGGAGTAATCGTACCAACGACTGTATGACTTCAGATCCATCGGTGACAGCTTCCAGACCTTCCTGCCATCATCGATGCGGGATTCAAGGCGGCGGGCCTGCTCCGATTCGCTCACTTCAAGCCAGTATTTCAGCAGGATGACCCCGGATTCGATGATTGCCCGCTCGACCGCCGGGGTCATCATGAGGAACCGCTTCACCTGCTCTTCCGTGCAGAAACCCATCACCCGCTCGACGCCGGCGCGGTTGTACCAGCTTCGATCGAAGATCACGACTTCTCCGGCTGCAGGAAGGTGCGGAATATAGCGCTGGACGTACATCTGCGACTTCTCGCGCTCGGTCGGCGCGGGCAGGGCGACGACGCGGAACACGCGCGGACTCACCCGCTCGATCATCGCCTTGATGACACCGCCCTTCCCCGCGCCGTCGCGCCCCTCGAACAGGATGCAGACCTTCAGTCCCTTCTGCACCACCCATTGCTGCAGCCTGACCACCTCGACATGCAACCTGGCCAGCTCGCGCTCGTAAGCCTTCAATTTGAGCTTCCCGTTCCCCGTCGGCAGCTCCTCGCTGTCGTTCTGCTCGGCTTTCTTCGGCTTCTTCGTTGCTTTCATCGGGCGTTCTCGCGATTGTGCCGTTGCGTGACGCGCCCGGCTGCGCAGCCGGGCCGGCTAGGGTTGTGCTTCCATGGCGCTCTTCGGCCAGGAGAAGAACAGGCCGATATCGCCCGGCATGCCGCCTTTGTAATTGATGATGCGGGCAGAGAAACCGAAGCCACCAGGCTGAAGATGACTCTTCCAATACTCGTAGATCGGCCGAGCGCCTGCCGGCAATGTTGCCAGCCATTCCGGTTCCCTTGACCGATCCGTTTGTTCTGCCTTGTCCGGCTTGTTGATGGGCGGCGCATCCGCGTTGATAATTGCCCGGGCTTTGTCCGTACAGAACTCGCTGGGGAAGGACGTAAGCATCAGCTCCGTCTCGCCCCGCTCGAAGGCGCGCTTGATCCGGTCGAGGACGATCTGGATATGCGTGTCGGTCAGCTGGAAGCTGTCGAGCCGTTTCTTGAACTCGGCAAGTTCTTCCTGCTGCTTCCGCTTCAGTTGGTCTTCCGCCTCGCGTTCACGAAGGCGGCGCGCGTCACGCTCTGCGAGAAGTGCAGCCACCGACAGGGCGGGGCCCGGTGTTTCCGGCATGACACGTCCCTTCGTTCAATCCCACGACGAGGGTCAGGTCCGATATTAAATGTAAATTAGCGCGATCGGCAGCGGCCTGCGTTGATCTGGATCAACACCGGCCGCGCCATGTCGCCGTTGAGTCAGCCCGTCGGGCCGACAGCCTCATTGTCGGGCAGCGTGACCACGACATCCAGCAGCGGAGCATATTGCTGGGCGCCGAAGATGTCGGGATCGCCCGGGCTGCCGCTGGGGCGTTCGCGGGCGATGGTGAACTTGATGGCGCAGGCGGCATCGAACTCCACGAAATCGGTCAGCCGCGCCGCCGGCAGGCCGTACAGCTTCAGCACCGCGTCGCGACTCACCGCACCGCTGCGCCGCACCGCGTTGTAGGTGCGCGCGTCGCGGAAGATAATGTCGAAGGTGATCCGGTCCACGCCGGCGTTCTTGCTGCGGATGGTCTTGGCCAGTTCGCTGAGCTTCAAGGTTTGCATCGGGCGCTCCTTCAGAGTCCGGCTTCGGACATGTGTACGCTGAACAGCTCCATCGGGTCGTCCACGGCAACGGTGTGGTTCACGCTCCAGCGATAGGCCGCACTCGCCTGCATCACCTCGTCCAGCGCGAAGGCGACCGAGCCGGCGGTGCCCTTCACGTCCGGCAGGCGGGCGTAGAACAGTTGGCGGGTGCCGGTGATGCACAGCTCCTCGGCCATTTCCCGGGTCGGCGCCACGCCCTGCACCACGATGCACAGCTCGTGCGCGGACGCCTTCACCGGCTCCAGCTTGCCCATCACGCCGTCGCGGCCATAGACGGTGTAGTGCAGCTCATAGCCGGTCTCGCCGAACCGGTCGCGCACCTGCTGGCGGGCCCAGCCGATCGCCGCGTCGATATGGGCGATGGTGTAGGGATCGCGCACCGCGGCCATGCCGACATAGCGTTCGCCCAGCTTGGCCGCACCTTCGAGCTTCACGCGAATGCGCTCGGCGGGCACGAAGCGCGGGCCGGTGACGCGGGTGGTCTTGTCGGAGATCTGTTCGTAGCGGCATTGGCTCATGTCCAGCATGCCGCCGGCGACATATTCGTAATAGGGGTTGGCGCGCTCGTACATCGCGTGGCCCGCCACCGAGGCGACAGTGCAGCGCTGGCCGGGATGCATGGCGGTGACGTGAACGCCGCCATCGACGATTTCCCCCAGCACCGTCTCCTTGCCGCCATAGGGTTCGGCACAGAACGAGGCGCATTCAAGGACCTTGCCGAGATAGTAGGATAGCCCCTCGGCGTGGCCGCGATGCAGGGCCGCGGCGGCGAAGATGGCGCTGTCGCTGCTGCGGCCGCCGATGATGACGTCCGCCCCCTGATCCAGCAGCGCCATGAATGGATGCACGCCGGCCATGGCGACGACGCGGCTGGTGGCATCCAGCTCCGCCTCGCTCAGCGCCTCGCGGCCGTCCAGGCCCTCGATGGCGTCGCCGGCGCGGATTTTCGCGCGCAGCTTTTCGCGATCGACTTCCGAATAGAAATAGCCGAGGCGGAACTTCGCCAGGCCGTGCTTGCGGGCGAGTTCCCTGATCAGGCCGACATAAAGGTCCACGCGGCTGTTGCTGCCGGTGTCGCCGGCGGAGCCGATGATCATCGGCACGCCGCGCGCACGCGCGGCCAGCAGCATCACCTCCAGGTCGTGGGTCTGCCAGGCCAGCGGGCTGGTGGAGGTGTCCGAGCCCAGCGGGCCGGGGCCGACATCGTCACTGCCGGAATCGGCGGCGATGAAGTCGGGGCCGGCGGCCACACCGAGCGCGAAGCTTTCCGGCTTCAGCGGCGCAAAACCCAGATGGCCGTTTGGGCAGATGATGCGTGCGGTCTGCATCCGATCCTCTTTTCCATGAACGTGTCCGGGCTGCTGGGATGCATCCGCCGTGCCAGCCGGGGCCGGCGGGCTTCGGTGCCCCCAGGGGGCATGGCGGCGCACCGGACGCGTGGATTGCGCGCGTGGGGGCGCACCCCGCGCGCATCGTCGGGACATCGGCCGGGTCAGCGCATCCCAAGCTTGATCATCTGATGGCGAAGCGCGTGGCGCGACAGCCCCAGCAGCCCCGCCGCATGGCCCAGGCTGCCGCCGCTCTGGTCGAGCGCCCGGCGGATCAGGCGCGTCTGGAACGACTGGGTGGCGCGGTCGAAGTCCATCGCGTGGGGCGCCGGTTCGCCGGTCGCTTCCTCGGCGGCCTCGCGCAGGATGCGCGCCGGCAGATGGCGCACCATGATGCGCGGGTCGTCCTCAAGAATGAAGATGCGTTCGATGAGGTTCTCAAGTTCGCGGACGTTGCCGGGCCATGGATAGCGGCGGAAGATGCCGCGCACTTCGGGGTCGAACCCGGTGATCGCCCGTTCGTAGCGGGCACTGAATTTGCGCATGAAGTGCTCGGCCAGAATGAACACGTCGTCGCCGCGTTCGCGCAAGGCGGGGATGTTGATGGCGACAACCTGAAGCCGGTAGTACAGGTCCTCGCGGAACTTGCCGGCCTTCACCTCGGACAGCAGGATCTGGTTGGTGGAGGCGATGAAGCGCACATCGACGTGGATCGGCCGCACATCGCCCACGCGGCGGAACGTCAGCGTGTCCAGCAGGGTCAGCAGCTTGGCCTGCAGCACCGGTGACATCTCGCGGATCTCATCGAGGAAGACGGTACCTTTGTCGGCGACCTCGACCAGGCCGATCTTCTTGGTCAGTGCGCCGGTGAACGCCCCGCGTTCGTGGCCGAACAGTTCTGATTCCAGAAGGTTCTCGGGAATGGCCGCGCAGTTGACGTCCATGAAATTGCGCTGCGCCCGCGCCGATTGCTGGTGCAGCATGCGTGCCACCAGCCCCTTGCCGGTGCCGGTCTCGCCGTAAAGCAGCACCGTGCGCGCGGGGCTGCGCGCCACCCGCGCCACCAGCCGCCGCGTCTCGACGACCGAGGCATGCTCACCGACCAGATTCGTTTCGTACGCCATCCCGCACTCCCGCATCACGCGCGAGATCATAGCGCGACCAGGCGCCCTCGCAGGGGTTTCCGGTGGCGAAATGCAGCGTTTGCGCGGTGCAGGCGAAGATGGAGCAGGAGATTGTCGTGGAGCCCGCCTGGCCGCCGTGGCGGCACAATCCGGCGCCATCGGGCGTGTCATGGGAGGCCATTACGGCAGCAGCGGCGTCGAGGGAGGGGCACGCCTGCCGTGCGCCGAGCCAGCTGCTCAGTGTGGCCAACCTTGCCTGCGAGTCGTCGATGCCGGGGTCGCCGGGGTGCGCCGCCAGCCGGCCGATCAGTTCAGGGGACAGGAAATGGTTGGTGCGGGCGACCCAGCGCGTGGCCGGCCGCGCCACCGCGACTGCGGAATGCCCGATCTCGACGGCGGCGATGGCGCCGGTGGCGTCGGCCAGCACCAGGGTGCCGCCGCCGGCCTGGGGCATGCCGCGCAGCTCGTCGATCGCCGCCTCCACGCTGGCGCAGTGGGCGAGCAGGCGCGTCATCATGAAGTAGCGCAGCAGGCCGACGCCCTGGTCGGTGGTGACAACCTGGGTGTCCACCAGCGCGAAACCATCCGAGTTGATGCCGCTGGAATAGGCCCCCGGCGCACCGAGGCTGCCGACGCACAGCACGCTGCGGCCGCCCCAGGCGGGGTCGGTGTGGCGAAACACGCGCTGCAGCGGCAAAGCCGGGCCGCGCAGGTCGCGGTTCTTCACCAGCACGGCGCCCTGTGCCGGGTCGACATAGGCCCAGGCGCTGCAGCCGTCTACCGGAAGGCCGCCCAGCTGGCCGGCATGCAGGAAGGCGAACAGCGCGCGCGGATCGACGCCGTAGCCTTCGGCGACGCCTGCCATTTCGGCGATCCCCTCGGCGTCGTATCGGTTGGCGAACGCCCATTGCGCATCGAGGAACTTCGCGACGCGGGGGCGCGCCAGCAGGTCGCGCGCGCCGTCCAACCGCGCCGTCAGCTGGGCGCGCATGGCGGCCGCGCTGTCCGGGCACAGCGCCGCCTGGGCGCGGCCGCGTGCCTGCGGCGTGCCGCGCATGTCCAACGGCGCCGAAGCTGCGGGCGTCATGGCGCCGGCTCGGGGAAATGGTGGCAGGCGACCATCCGGTCCTCCTCGAGTTGCCGCCGCAGCGGCGCCACGCTACGGCACAGGTCGGTGGCGAAGCCGCAGCGCGTGTGGAAACGGCAGCCCGGCGGCGGGTCCATCGGCGAGGGCAGATCGCCGTGCAGGCGCACCCGTTCCTGCTGCTGGTCGGCACGGTCAACCCGCGGCACGGCGGACATCAGCGCGCGGGTGTAGGGATGGTACGGCCGGCGCAGCACCGCGCGGGCCGGCCCGTTTTCCACGATCTCGCCCAGATACATCACCGCCACGCGGTCGCTCACATAGCCGATCACCGCGATGTCGTGGCTGATGAACAGATAGGTCAGGCCAAGCTCGCGCTTCAGCCGCGCCAGCAGGTCGATGATCTGTGCCTGCACCGACACGTCCAGGGCCGAAACCGGCTCGTCGCACACGACGAACTCGGGATTCAGGATCAGCGCGCGGGCGATGCCGATGCGCTGGCGCTGGCCGCCGGAGAACTGGTGCGGATACCGGTCGGCATGGGCGGCGCGCAGCCCGACATGCTCCAGCATCTCCCGCACGCGCTCGCGCAACGCCGCCCCCTCGGCCAGCCGATGCAGGCGCAGCGGCTGCGCCAGAATCTCGCCCACGGGCTTGCGCGGGTTCAACGAGGCATAGGGATTCTGGAAAATGATCTGCATGCGCCGGCGCATCGCCTTCAGCCCGCCGGTGTCGAGCGCCGTGACGTCGACGCCACCGAAGGTCACGCTGCCGCTGTCCGGCTCGTGCAGACGCAGGATGGCGCGCCCCAGCGTGGACTTGCCGCAGCCGCTCTCGCCGATCAGGCCGAGCGTCTCGCCGGCGCCGACATGCAGGCTGACGCCGTTGAGCGCCTGCACCTTGCGCGGCGGTGCGCCGAACAGGCGCCCGAGCAGCCCCTGGCCCACCCCGTAATGTTTGACGAGGTCCTTCACGTCCAGCAGCGGGCTCATCGCGGCGCCTCCGCCAGTACGCAGCGCGCTGCCCGTCCTTCGGCGAAGGCGTGGAAGGGCACGGGATTGTGGCATGCCGTGCGTGCCATCGGGCAGCGCGGCAGGAACCGGCAGCCCGGCGGCAGGTCGATCAGGTCCGGCACCTGACCCTCGATCGGATGGATCGGCCGATCGAGATGCGACAATACCGGCACCGAGCGCAGCAATCCGGCCGTATAGGGATGGCGCGGGTCGCTGATCACCTGCGCGGTGGGACCGGATTCCACGATCTGTCCGGCATAGAGCACGGCCACCCGGTCGCAGTATTCCGCCACCACGCCGAGATCATGCGTGATCAGCACCACGCTCATGCCGAGGGTCGCGCGGATCGAGGCAATCAGTTCCAGCACCTGCGCCTGGATGGTGACGTCCAGCGCCGTGGTCGGCTCGTCGGCGATCAGCAGCTTCGGGCGGCAGGACAGGGCGATGGCGATCATCATGCGCTGGCGCATGCCGCCGCTGAACTGGTGCGGATAGTCGCCCAGGCGGCGCGCGGCGGCGGGAATGCCCACGAGCGTCATCATATCCACCGCGCGCTGGCGCGCCGCGCGGAGGCGGGCGCGGCCGGACGGCAGGTCGTCGCCATGCGCCAGCAGCACCTCCAGGATCTGCGTGCCGACGGTCAGCGCCGGATTGAGCGAGGTCTGCGCATCCTGCAACGTCATCGCGATGTCGCGTCCGCGCAGGCGGCGATAGGCCTGCGGGTCCAGCCCCACGAGCTCGCGCCCCTCGAAGCGGATGCTGCCGCCCTCGATGCGACCAGGCGGGCGGATGAGGCCCATCACGCCGGCGAAGGTGACGCTTTTTCCGGAGCCGGATTCGCCGACGATGCCGAGGCATTCACCCTCGCGCACGTCCAGGCTGACGCCGTCGACGGCGCGCACCAGGCCCTGGCGGGTCGCGAACGCGACACGCAGGTCGGCGATGGAGAGCAGCGGCTCAGTCATGGAAGCGCGGGTCCAGGGCGTCACGCACCGCCTGGCTTGCGACATTGATCGAGAGCACCAGGAGCAGGATCGCGAACCCCGGGAAGGTGCTGACCCACCAGGCGTCCAGGATGTAGCCACGCCCGTCCGCCACCATTGACCCCCAGGAGGCGGCCGGCGGCTGCACGCCCAGGCCCAGGAACGACAGGCTCGCTTCCAGGATGATCACCTGGGCAATGCGCACGGTCGCCACCACGATCACCGGCGAGAGGATGTTCGGCAGAACCTCGTGCGCCATGATGGTGGCGCTGGAGGCGCCGATGGCGCGCGCCGCCTCCACATATTCGGTCTCGCGCGCCGCCAGCGTCTCGCCGCGCACGACGCGGCAGGGCACGACCCATTCCTTGTAGGCGAGCGCCAGCACCATGTTCAGCACGCCCGGCCCCATCATCGCCATCAGCCCCACGGCGAAGATCAGGTAGGGAAAGCCCAGCAGGATATCGACCAGGCCGGAGATGACGCGGTCCACCCATCCGCGCAGATAGCCCGCGGCCAGCCCCGCCGCCACGCCGATCATGGTCGCGATCAGCACCACCACCACGCCGATGAAGATCGAGACGCGCGCGCCATAGATGATGCGGCTGAGGATGTCGCGGCCCAGCGCGTCGCAGCCCAGCGGGAAGGCCCAGTCCCCCTCCTCCATCCAGCCGGGCGGCTGCAGCCGGCGGAACAGGTCCGTCGCGCCCGGATCGTGCGGCGCGACCCAGGGCGCGAAGGCGGCCATCAGCACGAAGGCCAGCACCGTCAGCGCCGCCAGCCGCGCCAACCGTCCCGGCAACAATTCGGCCATGCGCGCGATCACATCCGCACGCGCGGATTGAGAACGGTGTAGAGCATGTCTGCCACGAAGTTCACCAGCACATAGGTGACCGCGTACAGAAGAACGGCCGCCTGCACGAGCGGATAGTTGCGCACGAAGATGCTCTCCACCACCAGCCGCCCCAGCCCGGGCCAGCCGAACACCGTCTCCACCACCATGTTGCCGCCCAGCAACGAGCCGGTCTCGATCGCCGCCACCGTCACCGTGGGTAGCAGCGCGTTCTTCAGCGCGTGCAAAGCGAGGATGCGCGTGCGCCCGAGGCCCTTGGCCTCCGCGAAGGTGATGTAGTCCTGGCGCAGCACCTCCAGCATCGAGGCGCGCGTCACCCGCATCAGGATCGCCGCCATCGGCAGCCCCAGCGTGATCGCCGGCAGCAGCAGATGCGCGAGCGCGTTGCCCAGGCTGTCCATCCGCCCGGCCAGCACGCTGTCGATGACGAGAAATCCGGTAAGCCCGGGCGGCTGGTGCGCGAAGTCGATGGCGCCGGACACCGGCAGCAGCCGCAGGTTCACCGCGAAGGCCAGCAGCAGCAGGATGCCGAACCAGAATCCCGGCAAGGACACACCGAACAGCGACCCCACGGTGGCCAGGCGATCCAGAATCCCCCCGCGATGCACCGCGGCGACCACCCCAAGCGGAATGGCCATAAACAGCGCGAACAGCAGCGCCGCGGCGCTCAACTCGATGGTGGCCGGCAGCCGTTCGGCGATCACGGCGGCGACCGGGCGGCGATGGAACAGCGACAGGCCGAACTCGCCTTGCACCGCGTGGCCTACGAAGGTCACGAAACGCGTCGGCAGCGAGCGGTCCAGCCCCATGTCGTGGCGCAGGCTGGCGACCTGCTCGGGGGTGGCGTTCTGGTTCGCCAGCATGATCTCGGCCGGATCGCCCGGGGTCAGCGACATCATCAGAAAGACGATGACGGTGACCCCGAACAGCACGGGAACCAGATGCAACAGGCGCTGCAGCAACGCAACGGATCGCATCAGCGGAACCCCTGACGGCGCGGCGCCCGCATCGCGCTACTGCACGCAGGCGTCGCGCAGGTTGAGCCAGCCGCTGGCGGCCGGGCTCCAGCCCGACAGCCGCGCCGACACGCCGTAGAGATCCTGCGGCAGCCACAGGAAGATCCACGGCGCCTCCTTGGTGACGATTGCCTGCGCCGTGCGGTAGATCGCCGCGCGCTTTGCCGTGTCGGTTTCGCGCCCACCTTCGGCCAGCAGCGCGTCCACCTGCTTGTTGGAATAGCCTGCGGAGTTGCCGCGCCCGCCGGTAGCCAGCGTCGGCTCGAAGATGTCGGTGGGGTCCAGCGAGCCGTTGCCCCAGGAGGTGATCCACATGTCGCCCTCCCGCTTGCCGTTCACCGCCCATTTGTCGCGGACCTGGGAGCCGTCGCCGACCGCCACCTTGGTACGGATGCCCGCCTGCGTCAGCAGCGCCGCGATCGCTTCCGCCATGTCCTTCTGCGGGCCGTCGGCGTCGAGCGTCACGTCGATGCCGTTGGGGTGACCGGCCTCCGCCAGCAATGCCTTGGCCCGGTTCACGTCATAGCCGTAGGTGGGCAGGTCGGGATTGAAGCCGAACGCCGCGGGGCTCATCACTCCGTTCAGCGGCTCGGCGCGCCCGTTCAGCAGCTTGGCGATGATCAGCTTGCGGTTCAGCGCGTGGTTGGCGGCCTGGCGCACCCGCACGTCGTTGAACGGCGCCCGGTTGTTGTTCAGCGCCACGAAGAAAGTGCGAGTGCCGTTCACCGCCATCACGCGGGTGTTCGGGTTCGCCTCCACGTTGCGGATGTCGTGTGCCGGCAGTTCGTTGATGATGTCCACATCGCCTGCCAGCAGGGCCGCCACGCGCGAGGCGTTCTCGGGAATGATCTTGATGATCACGCGGTCGGTGCAGGCCTTGCCGGCCACCGGGATCGCCGGGGCGCCGCCGAAATAGCCGGGGAAGCGTTCCAGCACCAGCGAGTCGCCGCGCCGCCACTGCACCAGCCTGAACGGGCCGGTGCCGTCTTCCTGCGTTGCCATGCCGGCGGCGCCGGCCTTCTCGGCGAAGCTCTTGCTGACCACCTCCTGGAAGGTGAGCATCGCCGGCAGGACCGGCCAGGGCTCGGACAGCTCGAAGCGCACGCTGCGGTCGTCCACCTTCACCACTGCCTTGGTGGGGCCCAGTAGACTTTTGCGCGGGCTGGTCTGGCCGCCCAAAGCGCCGTCGGTCAACAGCCGGGTGAAGGTGTAGACGATGTCGTCGGCGGTCATGGGCGCGCCGGAATGGAATTTCACGCCGCTGCGCAGCGTCACCTCCATGGTCCGCGGGTCGATCCATTGCCATGATTCCACCAGCTCCGGCACCAGCTTCATGGCGGGATCATGCGCGACCAGGCCATTGTACATGGTGCGCAGCACACTCTCGGTCTCGCGCGAACGGTGGTTGGCGGGGTCCAGCGTCAGCGGGTCCAGCGTGAAGCCGATCCGCAGCTCCGCGGCCTGCGCGCCGATCGGCGGCATTGCGCAGTGCAGTCCCGCAGCCGCGACGGCGGCAATGATCGCGTGTTTCAGTCGCATCGCGAAGCTTCCTTCCCTGAGGTCTACTGCCCTTATTGACGCGCCCGCATGCAACGCCACGCGCCCGCCCGGCACTGTTTAGCAAGCGATGTGCCATGCGCAGCCCAGGCCCGTCCAAGCAATACGGCGCACGGCCGCCGCGCCACGCAAACGGGCCGCGCCTGGAGCGCGCGTGCGCATGCGTGAAATGCACGCGCCTGTTGGCAGGGCGGGCCGATGCGTCGCGTTGACCGGATGAAGCAAACCGCGCCAGGGCAGGACGTCGTACGGCCCTTCCTCTGCGGCTGCTATCGTGAGCCGGTCAGCGAACGTCCCGCCGTCACGCCGCAGCAGACAAATGTTGAATACTGGGCGGGGCTGATACAGGTGGCATGGGTGCGCCGAGCACGCTCGACAAGCCGCGCGCGGCCTGGACCAATTCATCCGCCACGCTGACGATCACGTCCGCGGTGAACCGTTCCGCCGGGCCGCTCACCGTCAGCGCGCCGGCCAGCGCCTGTCCCGCACCGAACACCGCGGTCGACACCGATGCGGTCTGGGTGTCGTAGACCCTCGCGCTGGCGAAAACCAAAGTGCCGCGGCCGTCGTCCAGCCCCGGCCAGGCCGCGGTCTTCAGCACCTGCCCCGTCGACGTGCTGTCGAGCGCGACCAGGGCCGCCGGGCGCTGGAAATCCCGCACCGCCTGCGGCGATTCCACTCGGAACAGGCAAAGCCGGCTGTTCTTCTCGCGAATATGGAAGGCCGCACTCTCGCGCGTCGCCTCGGCCAGGCGCTGCAGAACCGGCAGCACGTGCTGGTCCAGGCGAAAATTGCTCCGATAGGTGGCGCCAAGCTGCATCACCTTCGCGCCGAGCTGATAGCGGCCGTCGCTGAGCCGGACGACGTAGCCAAGCCGCTCAAGCGACACCAGCAGCCGCAAGGCCGTGGGTTTCGCCAACGCCGTCGCCTTGGCGAGCTCGGCGAGGCCGCGCGAGCCGTCGCCGACGAACGCATCGAGCAACGTCAACGCGCGCTCGACGGCATTGACGCCCTGGGTCTTGCGAGTCGGAGCTGGCGGCATCTCTGGGCCTTGCGAGGGGCGCCCCCGCAGGGGCGAGGCTCCCATACACGCGCCGATTGCCGCCGGTCAACGCGCCGACATAGCGGCCTGCCGGTCCGGAAATGACCAGCACGACATGTTGACGGGGCGTGGAAGCCATTGCACGATAAGATATGCCGTTCCATCAGGCGGTATGACGGTCGTCCAAGCAAGGGCGATCCAAACGATCGCGGCATGCGGTCACGAGGGAGAACGCCATGGCTGCAGGTTTCAGGATCGCCCGTCGGACGCGCACGGTTGCACCCGGCCTGGTCACGAAATTCGCCACCGTTCCGGTCGCCAATGTCAGCGACGTCATGACCCGGATGACCGCCGGCGGCGCGCAGTTGCGCCCGCTGCATACCGGCGGCGGCCTGGCCGGGCCGGCGCTGACTGTGAAGACCCGGCCGGGAGACAACCTGATGGTCCACAAGGCCATCGACCTTGCAGCACCCGGCGATGTCATCGTGGTCGATGCCGGCGGCGATCTCACCAATGCGATCATCGGCGAACTGATGCTGGCACACGCCATCCGGCGTGGCGTCGGCGGCTTCGTGATCGACGGCGCCGTGCGCGACGCCGCGGCGATCCGCGCCGCACACCTGCCGGTGTTCGCCGCCGGAGTGACCCATCGCGGCCCGTACAAAGACGGCCCAGGCGAGATCAACCTGCCGATCGCCATCAACGGCATGGTCGTGGCACCCGGCGATCTCATTCTTGGCGACGAGGACGGCGTTCTCTGCGTGCCGTTCGACGACTGCGAGACCGTGCTCGCCGCCGCTTTGGCGAAGCAGGCGGCCGAGCTGCGGCAAATGGCGGCGACCCAGGATGGCAGCATCGACCGAAGCTGGGTCGACGCCTCTCTGGCGAGACTGGGCTGCGAACTGCCGTGACCGGCAAAACCATCAGCGAAAAGATCCTGTCACGAAAGTCCGGGCAGGATGCGCGTGCGGGCGACCTCGTCGTCTGCGCGGTCGACTGCGCGCTGGGTACCGACGGATCGGTCCCGATGGCGCTCGACTATTTCGCGCAGATGGGCGGCGAGCGCCTTCACGACCCGGCACGGATCGTGTTCGCTCTGGATCATTACGTTCCGCCCTCCAGCGCCAAGACGGCCGGGCTGCATCAGCGCATGCGCGCGTTTGCGGCGCTGCATGGTGTCGCGCTGCATGATGTTGGCGAAGGGATCGGGCACCAGCTGATCGTCGAAACCGGACGCGCCTTGCCCGGTGACCTGGTGGTCGGGGCCGACAGCCATGCGGTGACCTATGGCGCGCTGAACAGCTTCGCGACCGGCATCGGCTCCTCGGACCTCGCGGCCATCATGATCACCGGCCAGATCTGGCTGCGCGTGCCGCAGTCCATCCGTATCACGCTGACGGGACGGCTGACGGCCGGCGTCTATGCCAAGGATATCGCCCTGGCGCTCGCCGAGACGCTCGGCGCCGATGGCGCGGCCTATCAGGCGCTGGAATTCGCCGGCCCCGGCCTGCAACACCTTGAACTGGAGGACCGGCTGGTCCTGAGCAATCTTGCGGTGGAAATGGGGGCCAAGAACGGCATCTTTCCGGCCGACGCGCAAACCCGCGCTTATCTCGCCGGCCGGACCGCGCAGGCGTTCGAAGCAGTCGACCCCGACCCGGATGCGGCCTACAGCCGCGAGATCGTGCTCGACCTGGACGCGCTGACGCCCCGGATCGCGCTGCCGCATCTGGTCGACCGGGTCGTGCCGCTGCAGGAGGCCGCGCAGATTCCGGTGCAGATGGTCTATCTCGGCACCTGCACCGGCGGCCGGCTGCGCGACTTCCATCAGGCCCGCGACGTGCTGAAAGCGGGCGGCGGGGTGGCGCCGGGCGTGCAACTGGTGGTGACGCCGGCCTCGCGCGAGGTTCAGGACGCGATGGAGGCGGATGGCACGCTGGCCGATTTCGTCGCCCTCGGGGCGGAGATCGTGCCGCCCGGCTGCGGCTCGTGCTGCGGCACCTGCGGCGTGATTCCCGGCGACGGCGTCAACGTGGTCTCGACGGCCAACCGGAACTTCAAGGGCCGCATGGGCAACGCCTCGGCCTCGATCTTCCTGGCGTCGCCGGCCAGTTGCGCGGCGGCGGCCGTGCGCGGCGCGATCACCGACCCGCGCGAGATCACGCCATGACCGCGCTTGTGCTGCGCGGCCGGGCGCGGCTGTTCGGCGACGACGTCAACACCGACTACATCATCAGTTCCACGCGCAAGCGCGAGAGCCTCGATCCGCAGGTATTGCGCCAGTATCTGTTCGAGGGGATCGACCCTGCCTTCGCGGCATCGGTGGTACCCGGCGACCTGCTGGTGGCCGGCAAGAATTTCGGCTGCGGCTCGGCCATGGAAGTGGCGGTGACGACGGTCCTGGGCGCCGGGATCCCTGCGGTGCTCGCGCGCAGCTTCTCGCGCACCTACTACCGGAACGCGATCAACAACGGCCTGTTGCCGATCGTCTGCGACACCGCGCGGATCGGCGCCGGCGACTGGCTGGCGATCGATGGCGCGAACGGCATGGCCGTGCGCAACGAAACCACCGGCGAGACATTGCTGCCGGAACCGCTGCCGCCGATCATGCAGGCCATTCTCGCCGCCGGCGGGCTGGTTCCCTACATCCGAGAGCATGGAAGGTTTGTCGTCTGATGGACGATGGCATGACACGACACGACGCGCGAATTTCCGAGGTGCCATCCACCTACCGGCTGCGCCTGCCCGGGCCGACCGAGGTGCCGGAACGGGTCCGCCAGGCCATTGCACGCCCGGTCGTGAACCATCGCGGCCCCGAGTTCCGTGCCGAGCTGGCGCGGGCCGAGGAACTGCTGCAGCCGATACTGGGCACCGCCAACCGCATCCTGTTCTTCGCCTGCTCGGGCACGGGCATGATGGAGGCGGCGTTGGCCAATATCGTCAGCCCCGGCGCCGCTTTGCTGGTGGTGGCGCACGGCCAGTTCGGCGAACGCTTCGCGGCGATCGGCCGCAGCCTGCCGGCCAAGGTCGATGTGCTGGAAGTGCCATGGGGCGAAGCCGTCGACCCGGCCGTGATCGAAGCGCGCTTGCGCGAGACCGAGTACCGCGCCGTCGTTCTCATCCACAACGAGAGCTCGACCGGCGTGGTCAGCGACCTCGTCGCGATCGGCGCGGTGCTGCGCGACCACCCGGCGCTGCTGGTGGTGGATTCCGTGAGCGGCCTGGGCGGCGTGGAGATGCGCCAGGATGAATGGGGCGTGGACATCGTCGTCTCGGCCTCGCAGAAGGCGCTGATGTGCCCGCCGGGCCTCGGCCTTGCCAGCGTCAGCGCGAAGGCGTGGCGCGTGATCAACCGCGACGATCGCGTCGGCAGCTTCTATTGGGATTTCCGGCGCGCCCTGGCGGCGGCGGAAAAAGCGGAGACGGCGTTCACCGCACCGGTCGGGCTGGTCGGCGGGCTGTGCGAGGCGTTGGCGATGATCCATGAGGAAGGGTTGCCCAATGTCCTTGAGCGCCACCGCCGGCTTGCCGCCGCGCTGCGCGCCGGCGGTACTGCGCTCGGGTTCGGCGTATTCGGCTCTGCCCCGCTGCTGTCAAGCACCGTGGTGGTCTTCACGCTGCCGGCGCGCAGCGACGGCACGCAGATCGACGGTGGGCAGATCGTCCGCGATCTTTATGACCGGCACCGCACCGTGATCGCCGGCGCGCGCAACCGGCTGTCCGGCCGGGTGATCCGGATCGGCACGATGGGCGCGTTCGGGCAGGGCACGATCCTGACCGATCTGGCGCAGCTCGAAGGCAGCTTGATCCGGCTCGGCTGCCCGGTGACCCCGGGCGCCGGCCTGCTGGCCGCCAACGCGGCGCTCGCAACGGGCTGCTGAACGGCCGATGAGAGATCGCGTGTGCGGGGGGCACACGCGAGACGCTGCGCCACGGCGCAAAACAGGGGGACTTCGTAGAATGGTATCGCGTATCGGCTTGCTTCCCGTGGCAGTACTGGCCGCGGCTTGTCTCGGCCTCGCGGCCCCGGCACAGGCGCAGCAGCACGTCGTGCTGTATTCCGCGAACGACAACACCGTGAACAACATGATCTCCGAGGCCTTCACCAAGGAGACCGGCATCAAGGTCGATGTCGTCTCCACCGGTTCGGGCGTGCTGTTCCGCCGCATCGCCTCGGAGAGCGCCAATCCGCAGGCCGACCTGATCTGGGGCGTGAGCTCGGCGCTGCTGTCGCAGAACAAGGCGTATTTCCAGCCTTATGCCGCAAAGGAGAAGGCCGCGGTTCCGGCCGCTTATCGCGACCCGCAGGATCTGTGGATCGGCACCAACCTGCAGATCCTCACCATCAGCCAGAACACCAAGGCGATCCCCGCCGACCAGGGACCGCGGAGCTGGCAGGACCTGCTCGACACCAAGTGGAAGGGCAAGATCGCCTATACGGACCCGGCCAATTCCGGCTCGTCCTATGTCACCGCCACGACGCTGCTGTCGCTGTGGGGCGACAACGACGCCGCCTGGACCAAGGTCGGCACGCTGCTGGGCAACACCAAGGTGCTGAACCGCTCGACGCTGGTGTTCGACGGCAACGGCAGCGGCGAGTACCCGCTGGGGATCTCGCTTGAGTATGCCGGCAACCTTTGGGCCCATAACGGCGCGCCGGTGAAGGTGATCTATCCGTCCGACGGCACCGTGGCAGTGACCGAGGGTATCGCCATCATCAAGGGCGGCCCGAACCCCGAGCCGGCGCGCGCGTTCGTCGACTTCGTGAACCGCAAGGACATGCAGGAGATGATGCTGCGTGCCACCTTCCGCCGCCCGGCCCGCCAGGATATCGACCTGTCGACGGTGCCCGGCAACATGCCGGCCCTGTCCGCGCTGAAGCTCGTCAGCTACGACGACATGAAGTGGGACGCGGCGCGGCGCGACACGTTGGCGCGGCTGAAGACGCTGATTCAGAACACCCGCTAAGCAAGACGGATTGCACAAACAGTGACTACGATCCGGCTTGACGCCGTCAGGCGGACTTTCGGCGCGGTGCGGGCGGTCGACGACATTTCGTTGACCATCGGGCAGGGTGAGTTCTTCACCCTGCTTGGCCCGTCCGGGTGCGGCAAGACCACGCTGCTGCGCATGATCGCGGGCTTCTGCGACGTGGAGCAGGGCAGCGTATGGTTCGGCGACCAGCGGATCGACAAGCTGCCCGCACATCGGCGCAACACCGGCATGGTGTTCCAGAACTACGCGATCTTTCCCAACCTGACCGTCGCGCGCAACGTCGCCTACGGGCTGCGCGCGCGTGGGGTCGATCGCGCGCAGATCGCCACGCGGGTCGAGAAGGCCCTGCAGACGGTGCGGCTGGGCGGCTACGGCGAACGCTGGCCGCACCAGCTTTCGGGTGGGCAGCTGCAGCGCGTGGCCATCGCCCGCAGCCTGGTGATCGAACCCGCGGTGCTGCTGTTCGATGAGCCGCTGTCGAACCTGGACGCCCAGTTGCGCGTGCAAATGCGCGTGGAGATCCGGCAGCTGCAGCAATCGCTGGGGCTGACCGCGGTCTATGTCACCCATGACCAGGAAGAGGCACTCGCCATCTCGGACCGGATCGCCGTTCTGCGTGCCGGCCGGGTCGAGCAGGTGGGATCCCCCGAGGCGATCTATCGTGCGCCCGAGACGGCATTCGTGGCCGAATTCATGGGCGCCACGAACATGCTGCCCGGCGAGGCCGGGGCGTTCGACGGCACCACCACGCCGGTCGCGGCATGCGGCCACACCCTGCATGTGGCCGGGCAGGTGGCAGCGCCGGGAGCGAAGGTGATGCTGTCGCTCCGGCCGGAAACGCTGCGCCTGGTCGCTGCCGCCGCCGGCGGGCCGTGCCTCCCGGTGCGGTTGCAGCTACGGGAGTTTCTCGGCCCGATCGTGCGGCTGCACATGGTGCTGCCGGACGGCACGCCGATCCGCGTATCCGCATTGGCGGGACAGGATGCGGCAGCGATGCCGGAGGGTGATCTGGCGCTCGCATACGACCCGGCCCAGGTGGTGGCGTTCCCGGCGCCATGAAGAGTCTCGGCGGCATCGCCGCATTCCGCAACGCCACGACGCTGATCGCGCTGGCGTTCCTGGCGCTGTTCCTGCTCTACCCTTTGTGGCTGGTGCTGCAGAACAGCCTGCAGGATGAGGCCAGCGGCCAGTTCACGCTGCAGAACTTCACGCAGATCCTGTCCAGCCCCTACTACCTCGGCAGCTTCCGCAACAGCGTGGTCGCCGGCGCGTTGTCCACGGTGTTGGCATCGCTGATCGGCGTGCCACTGGCCTTCTGCCTTGCGCGGGTGGATCTGCCGGGCAAATCGGCCCTGATGACCCTGGCCTCGCTGCCGCTGGTGCTGCCCTCGTTCGTCAGCGCCTATGCGCTGGTGCTGCTGTTCGGCCATGCCGGAGTGGTGACGGTGGCGCTGCGGGCGATCGGCATCCCGATCGGCTCGATCTACGGGATGTCCGGGATCGTCATCGTTTTCACCCTGACGCTGTACCCGTACGTCCTGCTGCCGACCGTGGCCGGGTTCCGCGCGATCGACGTCTCGATCGAAGAGTCAGGCCGCAATCTCGGGGCATCGCGCTGGTACGTTTTCCGCACCGTGCTGTTGCCCGTGGTGATGCCCGCGATGCTGGCGGGCGCCTTGCTGGTGTTCATCGAGGCACTGGAGAATTTTGGCGTCCCGTCGGTGCTTGCGGAAGACAAGCCGTACCTGGCCGTCGATATCTTCAAGCTGTTCGCCGGCGAATCCGACAGTAACCCGGCAGCCGCCGGCGCGCTGAGCGTGCTGCTGGTGGCCACCACCGCACTCGTGCTGCTGCTGCAGCGGCATTATCTGGCACGGCGGCGCTTTGCCACCGGCGCCCGCCGGGCCCCACCCGCCATCCCGTTGAGCCGGCCCTGGCGGCTGGCGGCGAGCGTGTTCAGCTGGGGCATCGTGCTGCTGTCGGTGATGCCGTTCGTCGCGGTCGTCGTGATCTCGTTCCTGCGCTTTCACGGGCCGGTGTTGAGCTGGGAGTTCGGGCTGAACAACTACGCCTCGCTGCTGCGCGGCTCGTATCAACCGCTGTACAGCACGCTGCTGCTGGCGAGCATGGCGGCCCTGCTCGCGACATTGCTGGGCGCGCCGATCGGCTATGTGCTGACCCGCCATCGTACGCGCCTTTCCGGCCTGCTGGACGTGGTCGGCATGATCCCGTTTGCCGTCTCCGGCACCGTCCTCGCGATCGGGCTGCTGCTGGCGTTCAACAGCGGCTGGCTGGTACTGACCGGCGGCTGGCTGATCCTTGTGGTCGCCTATGTCGTGCGCAAGCTGCCGTTCAGCATCCGCTCCGCCAGCGCCATCGTCCACCAGATCGATCCCAGCCTGGAGGAAGCCTCGATCAATCTCGGGGTCTCGCCGCTCAAGACCTTCGTCACCCTCACCGTGCCGCTGATGCTGGGCGGGCTTGCCGGCGGAATGGTGCTGATCTGGGTGACGGCCGCCTCCGAACTCAGCTCCACGATCGTCCTCTACAGCAGCAAGTGGGCCACGATGACGGTGACGATGTTCCAGGCGTTGCAAGGAACCGGCGCCGGCGAGGCGGCCGCGGCGGCCTCGATCCTGATCGTCTTCACGCTCGTGCCGTTGCTGCTGGTTTATCGGCTGCTGCGCCGGCACGATGGATCGCTGTTGTAGGGCCACGCATTCGATGCCGACGCAAAGGCGGCAGGGAGCAACAAGATGAACGCATTATCCACCGCCGACACCCTCAACTTTCGCAGCGACAACGTCGCCACGGTCTGCCCGGAGATCCTGCGCGCGCTGGATGCAGCCAACCACGGGCCGGCCGCCTCCTACGGCGACGACGCGCACAGCCAGGCGCTCAACCGGATCTATTCCGAGCTGTTCGAAACCGCGGTGACGGTGTTCCCGGTCTCCACCGGCACTGCCGCCAACGCGCTCGGGCTGGCTGCCAGCGTTCGTTCCTACGGCGCCGTCTTCTGCCACGAAGAGGCGCATATCCACACCGCCGAAGGTGCCGCCACGGAGGCCTTCACCGGCGGCGCCAAGCTTCTGCCGCTACCGGGCGCGCAGTTCCGGCTGCACCCGGATGGGCTGCGCACGGCCCTGGCACGCGTGCAGCGCGGCGTACGCAACCGCGCGCAACCGGACGTGGTGTCCATCACCCAGGCCAGCGAATACGGCACGGTCTATCCCCTGGACGACATCGCCGAAATCGGCGCGCTGGCCCACGGGGCGGGGCTCAAGGTCCACATGGACGGCGCCCGCTTCGCCAACGCGCTGGCCACGCTCGGCTGCTCGGCGGCCGCCATGACCTGGCAGCGCGGCGTGGATATCCTGTCCTTCGGGGCCACCAAGAACGGCGCCATGAACACCGAGGCGATCGTGGTGTTCGACGAGACCCTGGTCGAACCGCTGTCCTACCGCCTCCGCCGGGCCGGCCAGACCTGGTCGAAGATGCGCTTCGCCGCGGTGCAGCTGACCGCCTATGTCGAGGGCGGGCTGTACCTGCGCATGGCACGGCATGCGAATGCGCTGGCTGCCCGGCTGGCCCGCGAGCTCGCGGCACTGCCCGGGATCGAGCTGGTCGCGCCGGTCGAAGCAAACCTGATTTTCCTCTCGATGCCGCCCGCGGTGATCACCATGCTGGCAGCCGAAGGCGTCCTGTTCGCACGGCGCGACCAGAATGTCATTCGCCTCGTCACCCGCTTCGACGGCCGCGAGGAGGAAATCGACCGCCTGCTCGCCATCGCCCGGCGCGCGGTCGCTCGCACCGCCGGGCAGACATAGCGTAAGGCCCGGTTCCCCGGCGGCGCTGGCGGTGGCTGGGCGCCCGGCGCCGACCGACCGCATGACCAGCCATCGGGCTTGTGACGCTGAGAATAATCGCCCAGATTACGCCAATGGCGTATCGTCTGGGGGCTTCCATGTCGCGCACCCCGGCCATATCCGCCCGGCCTGCATCACCGCTCTTGCCGGCCCACTGCGGGCCTGCGCCGGCTGGCATCTCCTGATCCGGTGCGCGACGTGCCGTTTTCGGCGGCGGCTCCAGGTGGGCGCCATGGTCGAAAAGGAGGGACGAGATGATGCGCCTGATGACGGCAGACCGACAAATGCAGCCCTGGCGGCAGGGCAACATGGGCGCCCGGACAGCGCTGTTGCTGCTTGTGCTCGGCGCCTTCTGTTACTCAGCCTGGCTCACCTCGATCGTGTTCTGCGCGGCGAGCGGCTGTCGCCCGCTGCTGATTGCATCCGCGGCTTTCTTCCCGGTCGGGATCGTCCATGGCGTCGGGGTGTGGTTCGGGGGCTGGTGACGACCGATCTCCCATGCCGCGGAAGGCTCGATTTCGTTGTCGTTCATGCGGCTTCGGCGTCGGTGGCGTGTGTCAGCCAGGGGCTTCACGCATGGCCAGGCGGCAGCGACGCTGAAGAACGAACCAGGAACCTCTGGCTGCATGCCCAGAATGAGGCCGCAAGAAGACCGCTGATCTCGACAATCATGAAAAACTGGTGTCCCCGGCGGGATTCGAACCCACGGCCCCAGGATTAGGAATCCTGTGCTCTATCCTGCTGAGCTACGGAGACAGCCGGCACCGATATAGCCAAACCGCCAGCTGCGTTCCAGCGCCACCTTGGCCCGGCGCCGCACCCAGTGCAGGATCGGCGCAACGCCATCGCAACCGGAGGGGCCCGCGCCATGTCCAAGGTCATCATCAGCTGTGCCGTCACTGGCGCCATCCACACGCCCAGCATGTCCGACTATCTGCCGATCACCCCCGAGCAGATCGCGGAATCCAGCATCGCGGCGGCCGAGGCGGGCGCTGCCATCATCCACCTGCACGCCCGCAACCCGCAGACCGGCGAGCCCACCCCCGATCCGGCCGTGTTCATGCAGTTCCTGCCCCGCATCAAGCAGAGTTCGGACGCGGTGGTGAACATCACCACCGGCGGCGGCCTGGGCATGACCGTCGACGAGCGGCTCGCCGGCCCGATCAAGGCCAGCCCGGAGATGTGCAGCCTGAACATGGGCAGCATGAACTTCAACATCTCCCGCGCCGCCGACCGGGTGAAGACCTGGAAGTTCGACTGGGAAAAGCCCTATCTGGAACGCACCGACGACTACATCTTCCGCAACACCTTCCGCGACATCGCCCGCGTGGTGGAGGTGATGGGCAAGGGCCACGGCACCCGCTTCGAGTTCGAGTGCTACGATATCGGCCACCTCTACAACCTCGCCTACATGCTGGACCAGAAAGTGGTGGAGCCGCCGCTGTTCGTGCAGAGCATCTTCGGCATCCTCGGCGGCATCGGCGCCGACCAGCAGAACCTGATGTTCATGCGCGAGACCGCCAACCGGCTGTTCGGTGACCAGTATGTCTGGTCGGTGCTGGCCGCCGGCCGCAACCAGATGGCCTTCACCACCATGGCCGGCATCATGGGCGGCAATGTCCGCGTCGGGCTGGAAGACAGCCTTTACATCGCCAAGGGCAAGCTGGCGAAATCCAACGCCGACCAGGTGGCGAAGATCCGCCGCATCCTCGAAGACCTGAGCCTGGAGATCGCCACCCCCGCGGAAGCCCGCGAGATCCTGAAACTGAAGGGCGGCGACCGCGTCGGCTTCTGACCACCAGAGCAATATCGGCTCAGATGGAATCGCGCAGCGATTCCATGCCGATGAAATTGCCGGCGGAAAATGAGCTGGAGCATGTTCGTCTGAAACGGACATGCTCCAGCCAGCCGGCCGGGCTTGACGACAGCCCGGCCGCGCCCGACCGTATCGCCATGACCGATTCCATCGAACTGCACCGCAGCCTTCTCGTCGTCGACACCCATATCGACATCCCCTGGCCGCAGGGCCCCAGCTTCTTCGAGGACACGAAGCGCCGGGTCGACCTGCCGAAGATGCAGCGCGGCGGCATGTCCGCCGGCTGCTTCGCCGCCTACGTGCCGCAGGGCCCGCGCACGCCCGAGGCGCACGAGGCCGGCTTCGCCCGCGCCGTCGCCATGCTGCAGGCCATCAACGCCATGGGCCAGGACGGCGCCCGCGTCTGCACCAGCGTGGCGCAGATCGAGCAGGCCAAGCGCGACGGCGCCACCGCCATCGTCCCGGCCGTCGAGAACGGCCACGCCTGCGGCGGCGACCCCGCCCGGCTGCGCGCCTTCCGCGACCTCGGCGCGCGCTACCTCACCGTCACCCATAACGGCCACAACGCCCTGGCCGACTCCTCCAATCCGCGCCAGGACCTCGGTGACGCGGAAGAGGAACATGGCGGCCTGTCCCCGGTCGGGCGCCAGGCCATTGCCGAGCTGAACCGTCTGGGCATGCTGGTCGACATTGCGCACGTGTCCAAGAAGACCATGCTGCAGGCGGCCGAGGCGTCGCGCACGCCGGTGCTGTCCACCCATTCCTGCATCCGCGCGCTGTGCGACAACCCCCGCAATCTCGACGACGAGCAGCTCGACGCCCTGCGCGACGTCGGCGGCCTGGTGCAGATCACAGCCGTGCCGTCCTTCCTGCGCGCCGGCAAGAAGGAGGGGGAGGTCACCGTCGCCGACTATGTCGACCACGTCGAGTACGCGGTGAACCGGATCGGCCTCGCCCATGTCGGCATGTCCTCCGACTTCGACGGCGGCGGCGGTTTCGTCGGCTGGCACGATGCCGGCGAGAGTGGGAATCTCACCGCCGAACTCATCCGCCGCGGCTACGGCGCCGCCGAGATCGCGGCCTTGTGGGGCGGCAATTTCCTGCGCCTGCTGAAGCGCGCCGAGGACGTCGCGGAGTAGGCCCATGCGCATGGTGCGCCTTCCCGATGGAACCGAGGTGCCCGCCCTGGGCCAGGGCACCTGGCACATCGGCGACGGCCACCGCCCGCCGGCCGAGGAAGCCGCCGCCCTGCGCCTCGGCATCCAGCTCGGCATGACCCTGATCGACACCGCCGAGATGTACGGCGAGGGTGCCGCCGAACAGGTGGTATCGGCAGCGATTGCCGGCCTGCGCGACCGCGTGTTCCTGGTCAGCAAGGTCTATCCGCACAACGCCACCCGCCGCGGCACGCCGGCCGCCTGCGAACGCAGCCTGCGGCGCCTGGGCACCGACCACATCGATCTCTATCTGCTGCACTGGCGTGGCGGCGCACCGCTGGCAGAGACGGTGGAAGCGTTCGAGCGGCTGCGGGCCGAAGGCAAGATCCGGCACTGGGGCGTCTCCAACTTCGACACCGACGACATGGAGGAGCTGCTGGGCGTCCCGGGCGGCGCCCTCTGTGCCACGAACCAGGTGCTGTACAACCCCGAGCATCGCGGCATCGAATTCGACCTGTTGCCCTGGTGCGAAGGCCACGCCATGCCGGTGATGGCCTACTCGCCCATCGGCCAGGGCGGCCGGCTGCTGCGCTCCGCCGCGCTGGCGCGGGTGGCGCACCGCCACGGCGCCACCACCGCCCAGATCGCGATCGCCTGGTCGCTTCGCCACCCCGGTGTGATCTCGATTCCCAAGGCCGGCTCCGCCGAGCATGCGCGCGAGAACGCCGCCGCCCTCGGCATCACGCTGTCGGCGGAGGACCTCGCCGCGATCGACGCGGCCTATGCGCCACCCCGCCACAAGCTCCCGTTGGCGATGCTGTAACGCTACGCCTCCGCGACGAAGCGGTTGCGCAGCGTGCCGATGCCGGAAATCTCGACCTCCACCACATCGCCCGCCTTCAGGTCGGGCGAGGCGCCGTCGGTCCCCATCCACATCACGTCGCCCGGCCACAGCGTCAGATAGCGCGTCATCGTGCTGATGAACCTGGCCACGCCGAACAGCATGTCGTTGGTGCGAAAGCGCGTGCGCGGCTCGCCGTTCAGCCGCACTGTCGTGTGCAGGGATTCGAGATCGACATCGGTCTCGATCCATGGCCCCATCGGCTTGAACGTGTCGGTGTTCTTCGACCGCCAGAACGTGCGGTCGTTCTTCTGCCAGGTGCGTTCGCTGACATCGTTGCCGATGCTGTAGCCGAACACGCAAGACAGCGCATCCGCCTCGCTGAGATGCCTGGCCTTCGTCCCGATCACCACGACCAGCTCGCCCTCGTAATGCACCTTCTCGGTGGCATCACGCGGAATCACCACATCTTCGTCATGCGCGATCAGCGCGTTCTGGGCCCGATAGCCGATCTCCGGCCGGTCCGGAACGCTCGGAACCTCACCGCGCTTGTCGGCGGCCTCCTTCAGATGCGACACGTAGTTCAGGCCCGCGCAGTAGAAGGTGCGCGGAATCAACGGCACCTCGATCTTCACATCGGCCAGGGCATGCGTGCGCCCCGTGCGCTCCCAATCGCCGAACAGGTCGCCACGCGTTTCCACCACGCGGTCGCCTTCCAGGATGCCATAGGCCGTGCGGCCCTCGGCCGAGAAGTTGATCCAGCGCATGGAAGGCGTCTCCTATGGTTTCGATTCATCAAGAATTGTCGCGGCGCAAGGCCAAGGCGTCTCAAACAACAGGCGAGCTTCCGCCATCCACATTGATCGCGGTCCCGGTGACATAGCCGGCGAGATCGGAGGCGAGGAAGCACGCCATGTTGGCGAATTCCTCTGCCGTGCCCATGCGCCCCAGCGGCACCGCCTCGCCGGTCTTGGCGATGAAGTCCTTCAGCGACATGTTGCCACCGCGCAACCGGTGCCAGGTCTTCACCTGCTCGGTGACGATCAGGCCGACCAGCAATGCGTTGACCAGAATGCCGTGCGGCGCGCCTTCGCCGGCCAGCACCTTGGTCAGCGCCATGCCCGCGGCCCGCGAAACCACCGTCGGGCAACCGCCGGCACGCGGCGCCTTGGCGCCAATGTTCAGCACGTTGATCACGCGGCCCCAACGCCGTTCGCGCATATGCGGCCATGCCAGCCGCGCGAGCCGGATGGCGGCGAACAGCTTGAGGTCCAGGTCCTCCTGCCAGATGGCGTCCGTGACGTCCTCGAACGCGCCGGTGCGCGACGTGCCGGCATTGTTGACGACGATGTCGATGCGGCCGAGGCCGCTCATCACGGCGTCATGCGCCCGCGCAATCTCGTCGGCCTTCGACACGTCGCACGGCACGGCCAGGACCTTGCCTTTCGCCACCGCCGCAATCGCCTTGCGCGCTTCCTCCAGCGCGTCCGGCCGGCGCGCGAGAATGGCGACATCGGCGCCGGAGGCCGCGAAGCGCGTGGCCATGGCCAGGCCCAGGCCCCGGCTGCCGCCGGTGATGACCGCGGCGCGGCCCGAGAGGTCGATTTCCATTGTCTGCTGTCCCTATGCGATGGGCGCGATCAGCCGCCCGGCTTTCCAAACCATGCGCCCGGCCGGCCGCATGGCGACGGCCTCTGCGAGCGTTTCCGCCCGCACCGCCACCAGATCCGCCCGCCCGCCGACGTGAATCCCGTGATCCTCCAGCCCCAGCACCCGCGCGCCCACGACCGAGCAGGTCTCGAACGCGACGGCGATGTCCTCGTCGGTGCGGAAGCCCTGTCGCTGCGCCACCAGGAAAGCGCGCTCCAGCATGTCGCCATTGCCGAAGGGCGACCACAGGTCGCGGATATTGTCGCTGCCGGCAAAGATCGCGACCCCGCGCGCGCGTAACGGCTGCACCGGCGGCATGGTCGCGGCGCCGGGTGCGGAGGTGAGGATGGCGACGCCGGCATCCGCCAGCGCATCGGCGGTCGCCGCGAAATCGTCGGCGTCCGGCGTGCCCAGGCTGAAGGCGTGGCTGACCGTCACCTGCCCGCCCATGCCAGCGGCACGGGTGCGGGCAGCGATGTCGCGCAGCTGCGCGTTGCCGACCGGCCCCGGGTCATGGAGGTGGATGTCGATGCCGCTTCCATGCCGCTGGGCGAGCCCGAAGACGACATCGAGATGCCCGGCCGCATCGCCGTCGATGCCCACGGGATCGAGGCCGCCGACCAGGTCGGCGCCGGCGCGCAAGGCTTCATCGAGCAGCTCGGCCACGCCCGGACGGGTCACGATGCCGCTCTGCGGAAACGCCACCACCTGGATGTCGGCGCGGTCGCGATACGCGGCCACGGTTTCCATCACCGCATGGAAGTTGTCCAGCCCGATAGCGTCGTCGATATCCACATGGGTGCGCAGCGCGGTGGTGCCGAACCCCGTCATCTGTCGCAACAGCGCCGCCGCGCGATCCTGCACCGGCAGCGCCAAGCCGCGCCGATGCGCGCGCTCGTATTCGATACGGTCTCTCACCGTGCCGGCGGCGGCATGCGGGCGCCAGGGCAGACCCAGCAGCGTCTTGTCGAGATGCACATGGCCATCGACCAGCCCGGGCAGCAGCAGGGCGCCAGCCAGATGCGCCTCGCCGCGCTGCCCCGCATGCGGCGCAATGGCGGCGATGCGTCCCTCGGCGACGGTCACGTCCACGCGGGAGCCGTCGGCGAGGCGGGCATCGGTCAGGCGCATGCGGGGCATTTCCTCGGTCAAGGTGGGGCGCCAGTGTGGCCCCGGGCATGTCGTACGCTCAACCCCTCGGACCGCCGGCCGCGCGCCCCCTTCCCTCACGCGCCGTCTCGCCCGAAAGTCCCGTCAAAGCAACCGGGAGCGCTCCATGCCGCACGCGACCACAGACGATGGCGTGAAACTGTATTTCGAGGAAACCGGCTCGGGCATCCCGGTGATCTTCGTGCACGAGTTCGCCGGCGACCACCGCAGCTGGGAGCCGCAGCTCCGCCATTTCGGCCAGCGTTACCGCGCCATCGCCTACAACGCCCGCGGCTATCCGCCGTCGGACGTGCCGGAGGACGCGCGCTTCTATTCGCAGAACCGCGCCGCCGATGACATCGCCGCCGTGCTCGACCACCTGCAGCTCGACCGTGCGCATGTCGTGGGCCTATCCATGGGCGGCTTCGCGACGCTGCATTTCGGCTTCCGCCATGCGCCCCGCGCCCGCTCGCTTACTGTCGCCGGCTGCGGCTATGGCGCCGATCCGGCCAGGCGCGAGAGCTTCCGCGCCGAGGGCGCCAACACCGTGGAATTCATCCGCGCGAATGGGATGGAGGGATTCGCCGCCCGCTACGCCTATGGCCCCACCCGCGTGCAGTTCCAGAACAAGGATCCGCGCGGCTTCGCCGAATTCAGGCGCATGCTGGCCGAGCACGCCGCCATCGGCTCCGCCAACACGCAGCTCGGTGTCCAGCGCGAACGCCCGTCGCTCTACGACCTCACCGGCCAGATGCAGGCGATGCAGGTGCCCACGCTGATTTTGACCGGCGACGAGGACTGGCCCTGCCTGCAGCCGGGCATCCTGATGAAGGAGAACATTCCGACCGCGGCGCTGGCGGTGATGCCCAATTGCGGCCACGGCATCAACGCCGAGGACCCCGATCAGTTCAACCGCATCGTCGGCGACTTCCTGGCCCAGGTCGATGCCGGGCGCTGGCCCACACGCGACCCCCGCGCCATGACCGGATCGATCACCGGCATGCGCTGACGCCGCTCAGAGATATGGCTATTCCGGGTTGTCCGGCGTCATGGACTTGATCAGCTCGAACATCTTCTTGCGCACGGCGGCGTCGGGGATCCGGTAATAGGCGCGGACCAGCTCCAGCGTCTCGCGCCGGCTGAACGCGTCGTCGGCGAAGGCGTCCTGGGCATCCGCGAAGCCGACGGCGCGGCGTCCGGTCAGATTGCTGCTCTGGGCGCCGTAGCCGTGCGCCAGCGGCTCGGGCATGTCGTCGAAGAAGAAGCTGATCGGCACGTCCAGCACACGCGACAGGTCGAACAGCCGCGACGCGCCCACGCGGTTCACGCCACGCTCGTATTTCTGCACTTGCTGGAAGGTCAGGCCCAGCGCCTCACCCAGGCGCTCCTGGGACATCCCCATCAAGGTGCGGCGCAGCCTGATGCGCGCGCCGACATGAACGTCGATCGGGCTCGGCCGCGATTCCTTCTCGCCCCGGTTGCCAACGCCCTGTCCAGCCGGACCCGGAAACTGCGCAGCCTGATCGCCGGTTTCTCCTGACATGCGCCCAGGCTCCTATTGCCACCGTGAGATTCGTTACCTGATCGTCAAAAACGAAGTCCGCTCTCGGTCGGCACGCGTCGTCGGTTGTTGAAAAGGTTAACGCCACAACCGAGAAACGTCAATCACGTTCAACAAAATCCTGAGACTGTCCAGAATTCTACCCGGTTTCTCACTAAAATTTTATTCGTTTCGAATTTGCATGCGCTAATAGCATCCCGATCACAGTTGCAATCACCACGAGCATAGCAGGGACGACCAGCCCGAACCGCGCGAAAAACGGCGGCGGCAGCTTTCCGGGCAGAGCGACGACCAGCACCCCGGTCACGTTCATGCTCAGCCGCCCCTGCTCCCGGCCCAGCGCATTGAAGGCCGCCGAAATCCCCGTGTTCGCCGCGCGCAGCAACGGCAACCCCTCCTCGACGGCGCGCATCCGGGCCGCCGCCAAATGCTGGCGCGGGCCCGTGGAGTTGCCGAACCAGGCATCATTGGTGACATTCACCAGCCAGTCCGGCCGGTCCGTGGGATCGACGGCCTGGGCCGGGAAGATCGCCTCGTAGCAGATCAGCGCGCCGAAGGCCGGCAGGCCGGGGACACGCAGCGTGCGCGGGCCGGGACCGCGGGCAAACCCCCCGCCGGGCACGATCTGGATCGGCAGCGGGAACCAGTCAGGCTGGTACTCGCCGAATGGCACCAGGTGCCACTTGTCATAGATTGCCGCCGGCGGCCCCGCGCCCAGCATCGCCATCAGGCTGTTGCGCGGCCGCTGCGCCGCGTCGAAGCGCACGCTGCCGATCAGCGCGGGCACGCTCATGCCACCAACCTGCGCCACGCTCGCCACCGCGGCGCGCGCATTCGGGTCGGACTCCATCAAATAGGGGCTGGCCGTCTCGGGCCAGACAACGGCCGCCGCCTGCCCCGGGAATCGCCGCTGCGCCTGGGCCAGCCCGTCACGGGTCAGCACCAGGTACCGGCTGAACGTTCCGGTGACGAATTCCCGATCCCATTTCTGGCCCTGCGGGATGTTGCCCTGCGCCAGCACCACCGTCACGCCCGGCGGCGCCGGGGCCGGCAGATCCAGGCGCCACAGCCCGAAACCGGCCCAGGCCGCCAGCACCGCGCCGCACGCCACCACCGCGCGCCGCCCCAGCGCCGGCGCCGCCGCCAGCAGCAGCGTGGCCAGGGTCAGGCCGTGCACGCCCACCAGCGCCGCAGGTTGCAGGAACACGTCGCCGGCCGCGCCAGGAAGGGCCCATACGCTGCCCCAGGGATTCCAGGGAAATCCGGTGGCGATGAACTGACGCCCGAGGTCAGCGGCCACCCAGGCGCCGGCCAGCACCAGCACCCGGGGCCAGCCCCCCGGCACGGCCCGCGCCGCGGCGCAGGGTGCCGCGATGAAAAGCGCCATCACTGCCGCCAACGCCGGCACCGCCAGCGGCACCAGCCACCAGAACCGCGCCGCTTCCACCAGGATCGCCTCGGTGATCCAGTAGAGCCCCAGCAGATGGTGGCCGAAGCCGAACCAGAACCCGACCAGCGCCGCCCCCCGCACGCGCGCCTGCGCACCCAGCAGCGCCAGCAGGCCAGGCACCGTCAGCAGCAGCACCGGCACGGCGTGCATCGGCGGCAGCGCCACGGCCGAGAGCACCCCAAGCGCCCCCGCCGCCGCATGGGCCCGCCAGCCGCGCAGTGCGCCCAGCCACCGCATCAGACACCCGAAATCCGCGGCCCTAATGCGCAAGCGCCCGGCCGTACCCACGCGCATGCGCTCAGCCGTGAACGATGCGCTCCGGCGGCACCGTGCCACCGGTCAGCGCGGTCGCGATGCACTCGGCCGCCATCACGCCCATGTTGACCAGCGACCCATCGGTCACTCCGGCGACATGCGGCGTCACGATCACCCGCGGATGGTCGCGCAGCTTGTGCGCCGGGGCGGGCGGCTCGTCCTCGAACACGTCCAGCCCGGCGCCGGCGATGTGGCCGGAGTCCAGCGCCGCCTCCAGCGCCGCCTCGTCGACGATGCCGCCGCGCGCTGTGTTGATCACGAAGCCCCCCGCCGGCATCGCCGCCAAGGCCGCCGCGTTCACGACATGCCGCGTCGCCGGCAAATACGGGCAATGCACCGACAGCACCTCGGCCGCCGGCAGCAGCTCGGCCAGCGTCGCCGCACGGCGCACGCCGCCGAACGCCGCGGCTGGCGCCACCGGGTCGAACGCCGTCACCACCATGCCAAACGGCCGCGCCAGCGCGGCGACCGCCTGGCCGATCGCGCCGAATCCGAGCAGCCCCAGCCGCAACCCGGCGATGTCGCGCACCTTCGTGCCCGCGCCGCGCCACGCCCCTGCGGCAATCGACGCCGACAGCGGCTTGAGGTCCTTCGCCAGCGCCAGGATCAGCGCCAGCGTGTGCTCCGCCACCGCCCGCGTGTTCGAACCGGGCGCGCGCGTGACCAGAATCCCCCGTGCCGCCGCTGCTTGCAGGTCCACGTCGTCCACGCCCACGCCGTGCCGCGCCACCACCTTCAGCCGCGGCGACGCATCCATGGCCGCCACCGTCACCGGCCCCTGCCGGGTCAGGATGGCGTCGGCCTGCACCTGCCCGGTCAGCTCCGCCACCTCGGCGGCCGTGGGATAAGGCGGCATGAAGTGGATGGCGCAGCCGGCCCGCTCGAGCAGCTCGACCGCGGGGGCGGCAAGACGAGGCGACGTCATGATGACGTTGAAGCGGCTCATGCGCGGGCACCCTCCTCCAGAATCAGTCGAGCGCGTCGCGAAGCTGCCGCTCGTAATGGCGATAGTATTTATCGGTGACCAGGTCGGTCTTCACCACCACGGCCACGTCCGTGGTGTTGAATTGGCCATCGATCACCGCCCCGTCGCCGACGAAGCCGCCCAGGCGCAGATAGCCCTTGATCAATGGCGGCAGGCTGCCCAGCGCTCGGCGCGGGTCGAGCCCTGCAGGATCCATCCGGCGCATGTCCACATAGCGATGCGGCAGCGCGCGGGGGCGCACCGCCGGCGGCGCCAGGTGGTTGTAGTAAAGATAAGTCAGTTCGGTCGCGATCGCATCCGGGTCGGTGCCGGGCAGGCTGGCGCAGCCGAACATCAGGTCGATCCGGTGCAGGAACACATAGGCGGCGATGCCGCGCCACAACAGCTGCATGGCCATACGGTTGCGATAGCCCGGATGCACGCAGGACCGTCCGAGCTCCAGCACCTGGCCCGGGAAGTTGGTCATTGGGCTGATGTCGTACTCGTCTTGTGAGTAGAAGCGGCCCAGCTTCCGCGCCGCCTGGGCGCGGATCAGCCGGTAGGTGGCCACCACGCCTTCAGGCCCCGGGCCGATCGCATGGTCCACCACGAGCAGATGGTCGGCGACGTCGTCGAAAGCGTCGCGGTCGCGGTGCGCCGCCGCCGCCGCGGCGTCCGGCCGGGCCCCCATCTCGTCGTAGAAGACATGGTAGCGCAGCGCCTGCACCGCATCGATCTCCGCGGCCGTGGTGGCGATGCGCACGCCCAGGCTGCCGCCACGCAGTTCACCGAAACCCGGCCCTGTCACCGCCGCGTCTGGCGCGGGCAGGGTGCGGTCGGATCCGGTGCCGGCGGGCGGCAACACTGCCGTCATCGCGGCGCACCGCTCGATCCGGTTGGGTCGGATGGGCCGGACGGCCGGTCCTCGCCAGCCTTGCGGGCCACCGCGCCTGCCGGGCGCTTGCGGCCGAACAATTCCAGGCGATGCGACACCAGGTCGAACCCCAGCCGCGCGGCGATCGCCTGCAACACCCGTTCGTGCTCCGCGTCCTCGAACTCGATCACCCGGCCGGTGTCGATGTCGATGAGATGGTGGTGATGCCCGTGCTCGCTGGGCTCATAGCGGGCGCGGCCGCCGCCAAAGTCGCGCCGCTCCAGGATGCCCTTCTCCTCCAGCAGGCGCACGGTGCGATAGACCGTGGCGATGGAGATACGGTTGTCGAGCGCGGAGGCGCGTCGGTACAACTCCTCCACATCGGGGTGGTCAGCGGCATCCGACAGGACTCGGGCGATGACGCGGCGCTGGCCGGTCATCTTGAGGCCTCGTTCGACGCACAGGCGCTCGATGCGGCTTTCCATCCAATCCCCAATGGTGCCCACATCGGCCCGCCTGGTGCGGGACGAGCCAGGCAACGTGCAGCCCTGTCTTCGCGCTTCCGTCTTCGCGCCCCCGTCCGCCAGCCTCCGGCTTCACGCCGGAACACGGGGCGACGGTGCGTAACCGATCAGAAGCCACCCTGTCGAGCGGCCTCACGCCAGACGGCCCCCAACGGGGCAGCCCGGCGCACCGCCGCGACGGCGACGTCCCCGACCAGGACGCTCAAGGGAAGTTACAGGCCCCGGCCGGTCGGACGCAAATCCGGCTCACACTGCGGCGCTGGCGAACCCCATCCGGGGTTCGCGCCCCGACGCGCCCGATGCCGGCGCTACTTGCGGCCGCGCGGCTTGGTTCCGAGGCCAATCTTCTTGGCCAGCGACGAGCGATGGCGGGCATAGTTCGGCGCCACCATCGGATAGTCGGGCGGAAGGCTCCAGCGCTCGCGATACTGCTCGGGCGTCATGTTGTACGCGGTCTTGAGATGCCGCTTCAGCATCTTCAACTTCTTCCCATCCTCCAGGCAGACGATATGGTCGGGGAAGACGGACTTCTTCACGGGAACGGCCGGCTGCGGCTTGTCCGGCTGCACCGGGTCCCTGCCGACACCCGAAAGCGTGCGGTAGACATCCTGGATCAACGCCGGCAATGCATCGGGAGTCACCGAGTTGTTGGATACATGCGCCGAGACGATCTGCGCCGTCAGTCCGAGCACATCTGTATGTTGCGTATTGTCGGCCATCGTTTTCCCTTTGGAGCCGTAAGATTTGCAGCATATATGGCGCTCAATGGCTGCCTCGCAACGGATATTTTGACTGAAAACAACAGTCGCGAAGTTCGCCGGCAAAGTTGAAGATAAACATCATGAAGACCAGCCCGCAAGTCGAAGCCTCCGATATCCAGACGCCCGACCAGACGCTCGACATCACCGCCGAGGTCTGCCCGATGACCTTCGTGAAGACGCGGCTCGCCCTTGACCGCCTGGCCTCGGGGCAGACCTTGCTGGTACTGCTTCGCGGCGAGGAGCCGCGCCGCAACGTGCCGCGCACCGCCACGGAGCAGGGCCATGCCGTCCTGACCCAGGAAACCGACCCCGCCGGCCTCACCCGCCTGCTGCTGCGCCGCAAGTAATACCGGCGGCCCTTGATGATGACCCTGCCGCCATCAAGGGCCGCCGGTATCGCGCGCCGGGTTGGCCGGTGGCGGCGCGCCTGATGTAATACCGCGCCGCAAAACCAGAGCGTCCGAGCCATCGGCATAGTAACGGGGCCGCCGTCCGACCTCGACGAATCCGGCCGCCGCATACAGCGCCAGCGCCGGCGCGTTGGCCGTCGATACTTCCAGATATAGTGCCCGCGCGCCCGCCGCCGCCGCCCGCCCCGCCGCCGCATCGAGCAGCGCCCGCGCCCGCCCCTGCCGCCGCGCCGGCGGCGCCACCGCCAGCGTCAGGATCTCCGCCTCGTCCGCGGCAATCCGCGCCAGCACCAGGCCCCCTTGCGGATCGATCATGCCGAACGTGCCGGGCAGGCTCAGATGCAGCGCCATCGCGTCGATCCCCCAGCGCTCGCCGGGCGGGAAGCTCGCCGCGTGGATCTCGGCCATGGCCTCGGCATGGGCCGGCGTCGCGGCGATCATGCTTGCGGCGGCGGCCGCAGCCCACCCGCCGGCAGCTTCGCCTCCGGCGCGTCCACATAGATCGGCTGCGCCGGCAGCGGCGGCAGCTCGCCCCGCAGCCGTCGTGCCCCCACCACCGCCACCTGGCGGATCGGCGGCAGACGGATATCGGTGAGCATCACGTCGTCGTCGCGCGCCGCCAGCCGCGCAGCCACCTCGATCGCCACATCTCCGGCCACTGCCACCGGCCCGCCCGCGGGCGGCAACGCCTCCAGCGCCACCGGCGCCAGCTCTCCGTTGCGATGCAGAAACACCCGCCCGCGCCGGCTGTCGATCGCCACCCACAGCGTCCGGCCACCCAGGGTCGGCAGCGCCGCGGCCATCGCCTCGGCCACCGTCACCCCGACGACCGGCCGGCCGGCGGCGAGCGCAATGCCCTGTGCCAGCGCGATCGCCGCGCGCAGCCCGGTGAAACTGCCGGGCCCCACCGTCACGGCAACGCCGTCCAGTGCCGTTGCCGCCAACCCGGCCTCTGCCAGCACCGCCTCGGCCATCGGCGGCAACACCCCCGCATGCCCCCGCCCCCCGGGCTCCTGGCGCAACGCCACGACCTGGCCATCCACCACCACGGCCGCCGCGCATCGCGCCAGCGCCGCATCAAGGGCAAGAATCCGCATGCCCGAAGGCTAGCCCCACCGCCAGCGGCCGCCTAGTCTTGGCGGATGCTCGTGACCCTCACCGCCGCCGACGGCCTGCTGTTCGACATCCGCTACGCCACGTCCGACAACCTCACCGGCCGCCCGATCTACACGCGCCCCGTGGCCATGCTGCTGCCGGAAGCGCGCGACCGCCTGCGGCACGCCGGCCGCCTGGCAGCGCAACTCGGCCTGCGCCTGAAGGTCTACGACGCCTTCCGCCCGATCGAGGCGCAATGGGCGCTCTGGCATGCCGTCACCGACAAGCGCTTCGTCGCCGACCCGCGTGCCGGCGGCGTGCACCCGCGCGGCGCCGCCGTGGACCTGACCCTGGTGGACAGCAACGGCGACGAACTGCCCATGGGCGCCGGCTTCGACGAAATCGCCGCCCGCTCGGCCCACGGCGTCGCCGACATCCCCGCCGACGCGCAACGCAACCGCGCCCTCCTGCTGGGCCTGATGACCGCCGCCGGCTGGGACCACTACCGCCTGGAATGGTGGCACTACCAGCTCCATACCGCCCGCAACCATCCCCCCCTCAACGCCACGGCCGTACCCGGCGGACCGATGTAGGCAAAGGGCGCCAGGCGGGCCCCGGCCGCGCTTGCGCTACGCCAGCTTTTCCTCGATCACGTCCCAGATCTGGCCGGAGAGGTCGGTGCCGTCGAAGCGGCCGATCTCCTGCAGCCCGGTGGGCGAGGTGACGTTGATTTCGGTGAGGTAGTCGCCGATCACGTCGATGCCGACGAAGATCAGGCCCTGCTGTTTCAGCGTCGGCCCGATGCGGCGGCAGATTTCCAGGTCACGCGCGGTCAGCGTGGATTTCTCCGCCCGCCCGCCCACATGCATGTTGCTGCGTGCCTCCCCGGGCGCGGGCACCCGGTTGATGGCGCCGGCGGGCTCGCCGTCGATCAGGATGATGCGCTTGTCGCCCTGGCGCACCGAGGGCTCGTAGCGCTGGATCATCAGCGGCTCGCGCGAGCGGGCGAAGTGCATTTCCAGCAGGGCGTTCAGGTTCGGATCGTCATGGCGGATCAGGAACACCCCGGCGCCGCCGTTGCCGAACAGCGGCTTGACCACGATGTCCTTGTGGGTGGCCCGGAAGCCGAGGATCGCGTCCACGTCCCAGGTAACCATGGTCGGCGGCATCAGGTCCGGGAAATGCGTCACCAGCAGCTTCTCCGGCGCGTTGCGCACGGAGACCGGATGATTCACCACCAGCGTCTTCGGGTGGATGTGCTCCAGCAGGTGGGTGGCAGTGATATACGCCATGTCGAAGGGCGGGTCCTGGCGCATCAGCACGACATCGGTGCTGCCGAGGTCGATCAGCTCTTCCGGGCCGAATGCGTAATGGCTGCCGCGCACCCGCTGCACCGTCACCGGGCGGGCGCGGGCCATCAGCCGCTCCTCGCGGGCGGCGCCCTCTTTGGCCACGCCCTCGCGCAGCGCCATGTGCTTCACTTCGTAGTGCCACAGCTTGTGGCCGCGCGCCTGGGCGGTCAGCATCAGCGCGAAGGTCGAATCCCCGTCGATGTTGATGGTTTCGATCGGGTCCATCTGGACCGCGACTTTCAGCGTCCGCGCCATGCCTTTTCTCCGGTTCTGTCGGCGGATGGATTGCCTAGTTCAGCCGCGAACGCAACTCGTCCATCGCGGCGCGGACCCGGCTGGCGGCGTCGCCGTTCGGGACCAGCACCAGGAAGCGCTCGAAGCAGCGCAGCGCGGCCGCCACCTGGTCCAGCCGCTGGTTCATCAGCGCCGCGTCGCGCCACAGGATCGGCTCGTCGGGGGCGATGCGCAGCATGTCCTCGGTGCAGGCCAGCGCGCCTTTCAGCTCGCCGGCACGCAGCCGGCGCAGCTTGATGTTGTTCTGCAGCCGCAGCAGCACCGCGCGCGCGCCCATTGGCCGCAGCAGGCCGGGCCGCAGCTCGGCCTTCGGGCCTTCGACCCGCTTGACCAGCGCGCGCAGGTCGGGCGCGTGCAGCGACGCGCCACCACCGAACACGTCCAGCACCGCCTGTTCGCCGTGACCCGACAGCGCCACCAGGAAATGGCCGGGGAAATCGATGCCGTGCCCGCTCCAGCCGGCCGCGCGGACGGTGTGCAGCCACAGAATGCCAAGCGCCACCGGCAAGCCCCGCCGGCGCTCGATCACATGGATCAGGTTGGCGTTGGCGGGGTCGTCATAGCTGTCGGTGTCGCCCTCATAGCCATGCGTCCCGACCAGCAATCCCGCCAGCGCACCCGCCTGCGCCGACAGATCGTCGTCCGGCACCTCGGCGGCCAGCAGGACCGCCTCGCGCGCAAGGCCGGACAGGTGCGCGCGCGCCGCCTGCCAGTCGGCCTCGGGCGCATCGACGCGCGCCAGCTGCAACGCCGCGTCGGCGATGTCGATTTCGGTATCCGGCAGCTGGCCGATCGCCTCCAGCGCCGCGCGCGGGTCACTCATTCGCACTTCCCTGACGGGCGGTTCTCGATGCCAAGCGTATATCCCGGATGATCAGGCCCGCCACAGTCTGTGTCATGGCCACGGCGATGCCGCAAGGCTACGCGGCACCACACCCGCGCCGATGTGACGCATGCCGGTTTCGCATCGTTCCACGAGGAGAGCCGGCTCGCCCACGCGCGACGCGGCGCGCGCTGTCGGCGCCACCGCGCAAGCCTTCCCCGGCAGAGGTGCTGCAGCACTCGGACAGGGCGGCGTGAAGCCGCCATAGGGGGCCGGCAGTTGCTTTGACTCGGCCCGGCGCCAACTCTACCCACGCTCGCTGCATCGGCTGGCGGTCTGATAGGAACGGTATGTTGCAAGTAGTGTTTCGCGGCCACGAACAGGCTGGCTTCTTCGTCCACGCCATGACCCTGGGCCGCAATTTCGACCTCCTGCGCGTGGCGCCTGGCAACAAGCCCCCGGCCGATGAACCCTATGCCTGCGTGATCGCGGTGCGGGACTACTGGCGCATGCACCCCGGCCATTGCGAACGCCAGGGCGTGCCGCACTTCTCGGCGTCGGTCGAGCCGGCGATCCTCGAGGACGTGCGCGCCGGCCGCGCCCTGCTGCTGTTCGACCTGACCAACGAGGGGCCGGGGCTGAACGTCGAGATCTTCGACCATCTGCACGCCTTCCTCGACCGCAACGGCATCGACGCGTCGCGCGCCGTGTGGCTGGCGCAGAACCGGAACATGGAGGCGGCGTACCGCGCCCAGTACGCGGACAAGCGCAGCAGCCTCTTCACCTTCGAGTACTACGACTTCTTCGTGAAAGTCATGGCCTTCAACTTCTCGCCCAAGGCGCCGTCGCCGGTGTTCGGCGCCGCTCCGGACGACTATATCGCGAAGGTCTACGACCAGGCCGCCAAGGACCGGGTGTTGCTGTGCCTGAACGCCACGCCGCGGCCGCATCGCGTGCTGACGATCGCGGGCCTGCTCCATCACGGCCTGTTCGACGACTCGCTCGTCTCGTTCCCTGGCCTCGCTTATGCCAAGGACGCATCGAGCGCCGACGCGGTGATGGCGTATGCCGCGGCGAGCCCCGCCTACGCCCATCTGCGCCACAGCTGCGTGGCGGCCATGGCATTGAAGGACCTGCGGGTCGATGACTTCAACGAGAAGGGCAACCAGCTCTTCGACAAGATCGACGTGAAGCCGTACGAGCGCACCTACTTCTCGATCGTGACGGAAACCGAGGCCACCAACGGCAATGTCAGCCGGATCACCGAGAAGGCGGCAAAAGCCTTCTGCCTCGGCCACCCCGCCTTCATCGTCGGCAACCCGCGCTCCAGCCGCTTCATGACCGAATTGGGCTTCCAGGCCTACCCAGGCGTGATCGACGCCGACTACGAGGATGTCACCGATCCGGGCGAACGCTTCAATCTGATGTTCCGGCGCGTCCGCCGCCAGGTGCGCGCCGTCAAGGAACTGCCCGCCGCCTGGCTCAATCGCGTGCGCGGGCCCGGCGAGGCCAACATCCGGCACGCCGCCAGCGGCGGCTTCCTGCAGGCCTATGTGGACCGCTACGACCGGCCGGTGGCCGAGCGCCTGGCTCGGATGCTGGCGCAGTAGAAAAAGTGCCACCCCGCCGCACGAGAACGCGCGGCGGGGCAGATCACCTGCCCTTGCCTCGTACCAGCGGCCATGAAGAATGACCGCTGGTACGAGTCGTTATTTTGCGCGCCGCCGCCCACCAAGCCCGCGACAGGCACGCGCTTGCGTGCCGCAAGCGGATCGGCGCGCGATACCAACGGCCCTTGAAGATGGAAGGGTCATCGTCAAGGGCCGTTGGTATCAGTCGTCGCTGCCCTGCGCCGAAGCCGGCTCCGGCACATAGAGCGCGCCGCCCGTGGCCTTGAAGGCCTCGCTCATCTTCTCCATGCCGGCCATCCGCTCGGTATCCGCGCGGATGTCCTGCGAGATCTTCATCGAACAGAACTTCGGCCCGCACATCGAGCAGAAATGCGCGACCTTGTGCGCGTCCTTCGGCAGGGTCTCGTCGTGGAACTGCCGCGCCGTGTCGGGGTCCAGGCCCAGGTTGAACTGGTCCTCCCAGCGGAACTCGAAGCGCGCCCGGCTGATCGCGTCGTCGCGCAATTTGGCCGCGGGATGGCCCTTCGCCAGATCCGCCGCGTGGGCGGCGATGCGATAGGTGATCACGCCCACCTTCACGTCGTCGCGGTTGGGCAGGCCGAGATGTTCCTTCGGCGTCACGTAGCAAAGCATCGCTGTGCCGAACCAGCCGATCATGGCGGCGCCGATGGCCGAGGTGATGTGGTCGTAGCCCGGCGCGATATCGGTGGTCAGCGGCCCGAGCGTATAGAACGGCGCCTCGCCGCATTCGCGCAGCTGCTTGTCCATGTTGACCTTGATCTTGTGCATCGGCACGTGGCCGGGGCCCTCGATCATCACCTGGCAGCCCTTGTCCCAGGCGACCTTCGTCAACTCGCCCAGCGTCTCCAGCTCGGCGAACTGGGCAGCGTCGTTGGCGTCGGCGTTGGAGCCGGGGCGCAACCCGTCGCCCAGCGAGAACGACACGTCATACTTGCGCATGATGTCGCAGATCTCGCCGAAGCGCTCGTACAGGAAGCTCTCCTTGTGGTGCGCCAGACACCAGCGCGCCATGATCGACCCGCCGCGCGAGACGATGCCGGTCACGCGCCGCGCCGTCAGCGGCACATAGGCCAGCCGCACGCCGGCGTGGATGGTGAAATAGTCCACCCCCTGCTCGGCCTGCTCGATCAGCGTGTCCTTGAATACCTCCCAATCCAGCTTGTCCGGATCGCCGCCAACCTTCTCCAGCGCCTGATAGATCGGCACGGTGCCGATCGGCACCGGGGCGTTGCGCATGATCCAGCTGCGGATGTTGTGGATGTTGCGGCCGGTGGACAGGTCCATCACCGTGTCGCCGCCCCAACGGATCGCCCAGACCAGCTTCTCCACCTCCTCGGCGGCCGACGAGGTCACCGCGGAGTTGCCGATATTGGCGTTGATCTTCACCAGGAAGTTGCGGCCGATGATGACCGGCTCCAGCTCCGGGTGGTTGATGTTGGCGGGGATGATGGCGCGGCCGCGGGCGATTTCGGAACGGACGAATTCCGGGGTCACGAAGGCGGGCATGTCGGCGCCGAAATCCTCGCCGTCGGCGCGGCGCGCCTCCGCCCCCTCCAGCATGGCGGCACGGCCCAGGTTCTCCCGGTGCGCGACGTAGATCATCTCCTCGGTGATGATCCCGGCGCGGGCGAACTCGAACTGCGTCACCAGTTGCCCGGGCCGGCCGGCCAGCACGGCGTGGGCGGCGCGGCATTCCGGCACCAGCTTGTCGTCGCCGATATTGCCGTTGTCCTCGGGCTTCACCGCGCGCGGCGCGATCTGCTCGAAGCCGCGGCCGGCGATCCACGGGCCACGGATCGGCGTCAACCCGGCTTGCAGGTCGATGGTGGCCGCCGGGTCGGTATAGGGGCCGGAGGTATCGTAGATGCGGAACGGCGGCTCGTTCGCCGACGGGTGCAAATCGATCTCACGGAACGGCACGGCAATGTCCGGCCGGCCCTCCGGGCTGGTGTAGACCTTGCGGGATCCGATGATGGGGCCGGTGGTGACGGCGGCGGGCTTGGTCTGGATCGTCATGTTCACTCCCTCGGGGACGCGCCCCTCGCGTGCGGCCGCCGGCGAAAGAGGGGAAGGGCGTGGCGAACATGGCTTCCCGTCCCTACGCCGGCATGAACCGGATCAGGTTCCCCGGAATCCCGCCGCTGCGCGCGGCGCGATCCCGTAAGGGTCACCACGCCGGGCAATCGCCCCTGGTGGTATCTCAGCCCCCTGCCGGGGCACCCCTCGGAAGTGATCAGAGTGTGCCGCGCGGCCTGCGCCTGTCAACGTCCTGGCGCGGAACTATCGCGCGCCCCGGCGAGCATCGAAGCTGAGCGCACCGGCGCCGAACGCGAGCACGTACAGGAACCCGCCGGCCAACCCCAGGTTCTTGTAGAAATGGATCATGTTGTCATAGGCGACCATGGCATCGGCTGCGCTGGTGGCCGCGACGAAGTGAACGGCGAAGCCGGTGGCCAGGCACCAGATGGCGAGGACGCCGGCGACCCATCGCGCCTTCAGGCCGACCAGGATCGCCAGGCCGCCGCCCAGTTCGACGATGATGGTGATCCAGACCATTAGGCTCGGCGCAGGCACGCCGGCCGCGGCGAAGTATTGCGCGGATCCGACAGGGTCCATGAGTTTTCCGTATCCGGCCCAGATGAACAGGCCGCTGAGCAGGAGTCGCCCGAACGCCGGCAGATAGGTGGCAACCCTGTTCATCACGCCTCTCCCGAAGCGGTTCTCCCGATTTCCAAAGCTATCCGCGCTTCCGCCCCCGGTTCAACGGCGGCAGGTGCGCTCCCACATCACGACGCGGCCATCGCCGTCCGCGGCAGCCGGATCGGGATGTTGAACGCGGCCGCAACCAGCCCGGATGCGGCAGTGGCCAGGAACGCCATGTCGTACGTGCCGGTCTCCGCGAAGGCGATCCCGCCCAGCCACGCGCCCAGGAACCCGCCGATCTGGTGGCTGATGAAGCACACGCCGAACAGCGCCCCGATATCGCCGACCCCGAAGCGCCGCGCGATCACGCCCGTCGTCAGCGGCACCGTGCCGAGCCACAGCAGCCCCATGACGATGGCAAACGCCGCCGTGGTCAGCCCGGTCTTCGGCGCCAGGTAGAACGCCAGGATGGCCACCGCGCGAATGATATAGATCGCCGCCAGGCACAGATGCGGCGGCAGGCGCTGTCCCGCCCGCCCGCACAGATAGCTGCCGAGGATGTTCGCCCCGCCCACCAGCATCAGCGCCCAGGCGCCGGTCGCGGCCGGCATGCCGCACAGGCTGAGATAGCCGGGCAGGTGCGTGGCCAGGAACGCGAGCTGGAAGCCGCAGGTGAAGAAGCCCAGCGAGACCAGCACGAATGTCCTGTCGCCCAGCGCCGACCGCACCGCCGAGATCGACCGCCGCGGCGCCGGCTTCTCCAGCGCCGCCCGATCGAGCGGCCGCCCCAGCGGCACCGCCAGCAGCACGAATGCCGCCATCGCCAGCAGGCCGGCCGGTGCGCCGCCCCAGGCAATCGCGGCCGCCGCCACCGGCAGCAACAGCATCTGCCCCACCGACCCGCCGGCACTGGCCAGCCCGGTGGCGGAGGACCGCCGCTCCACCGGGAAGGCACGCGCGACCCCCGCCAGCGCCACGCCCCAGCCGATGAAGGCGGTGCCGAACCCCGTCAGCACGCCGATGCCCAGCATCACCGACCAGGTTGCGGGCAGCAGTGCGGGCAAAGCGAAGCCAGCCGCATACAGCAGGCCACCCAACACCTGCGCCCGCGTCGCCCCATGCCGGTCCGCCCAGGCGCCGGCCACCGGCTGGCCGATCCCCCAGGTCAGGTTGTGCACGGCGATGGCGAACGCCACGGTAGCCAGCGGCACGCCCATGTCGGCCAACGGCACCAGGAACAGGCCGAACGTGGCGCGCGTGCCCAGCGCCAGCGACAGCGTGACCGAGCCGGCGATCAGCGCCGAGATCTGGGCCGGCGTGTTGGTGCCCGGCGTCGTCCCGGGCAAGGTGTCACGAGGCATGCCGGCGCGTTTCCTGTCTTGTCCGGCGACTATCTCGCATGCCGGCCGGCGTCAGGGCGAGCGAGGCTGGGCCGCAACCGCTGCATGGCTGCGACGAAAGCCGCGTCAGCGCCTCGTCAGCATCGGCCCCAGATTGTGGCCGGCGAACAGGTGCACGTGGAAATGCGGCACCTCCTGCCCGGCATCCGGGCCCATGTTGGCGAGCACGCGATAACCCGCCGCCTCCAGCCCCAGCTCGTTCGCGAGCGCGCCCACGGCGCGGAAGAAGCCGGCGATCTCGGCCTCGCTCGCCGCCGCCGTGAAATCGGCGAGCGACACGTATTTCCCCTTCGGGATCACCAGCACATGCACCGGCGCCTGCGGGTTGATGTCGTGGAACGCCAGCACCCACTCGTTCTCGAACACCTTGCGGCACGGAATCGCGCCGCGCAGGATCTTCGCGAACACGTTGCTGTCGTCATATGCGCCCAGGCCATTCACCGGCATCTGCTCAGCTCCCCCGCCACATCGCCGCCGGCATGGTGCGATGGCGCCGCCGGCCCGGCAAGGTCCGGGCCCGCACGATCAGGGGATCTTGGTCGTCCGCATTCCAAGCGCCATCGGCAGCTTGCGCGCGCGCGACGCCTTCTCGGCGATGCCGGACACCCCCTCGCGCCGCTGCAGCTCGGCCCACACATCCTCGGGCCGGATGCCGGCATCCACCCACATGACGATCAGGTGGTAGAGAACGTCGGCGCTCTCGCCCACCAGCGCCTCGGGGTTGCCCAGGGTGGCCTCGATCAGGCACTCCACCGCTTCCTCGCCGAACTTCTGCGCGATCTTCGCGGTGCCGCGTTGCAACAGGCGGGCCGAATGGCTGATCGCGGGGTCGGCCTCGCGGCGGCTGCTCACCACCGCCCACAGCCGGTCGAGCACGGCCGAAGACGCCCCCAGCGCCAGCGGCGGCATCGGTTTCGCCGCGACCGGAGCGGCGACGACCAGGGCCTGCGAGAGCTTCTTCCTGGCGCCATCAGCCTTCTTCGGCGCGACCTTCTTGCCGGCCGGCTTCTTCCCCGGCGCCTTTTTGCTTGAATCCTTCTTCGCAGACTTTGCCATGGCCGCTTCCTTCAGGCCGCCCGCAGGTCCGGGCGCGGCAGGCGCACCGGCAGGCCCGCGTCATGTAACGCTGCCTTCACCTGGGAAATGGTGAAAGTTCCAAAATGAAACACGCTGGCCGCCAGCAGGCCCGTGGCCCCGGCGCGCGCGCCCTCAACGAAATGCGCAAGCGTGCCCACGCCGCCCGAGGCGATCACCGGCACCCGCACCGCGCCGCACACCGTGCGCAGCAGGTCGAGGTCGAAGCCCGCGCCGGTGCCGTCACGGTCCATGCTGGTCAGCAGGATCTCGCCCGCGCCCAGCTCCGCCACACGCCGGCACCACGCCACCGCGTCGATCCCCGTGCCGTGCCGCCCGCCATGGGTGAACACCTCCCACCGGCCGGGCGCCACCCGCTTGGCGTCGACCGCCACCACCACGCACTGGCTGCCGAACTTCTCCGCCGCCTCGCGCACCAGCTCCGGCCGCGCCACCGCGGCCGAGTTCATGCTGCACTTGTCCGCCCCCGCCAGCAGCAGCCGGCGCATGTCGTCCACCGCGCGGATGCCGCCGCCCACGGTCAGCGGCAGGAACACCCGCGCCGCGGTGCGCGCGACCACATCGAGGATGGTGTCGCGGTTCTCGTGGCTCGCGGTGATGTCCAGGAAGGTCAGCTCGTCGGCACCGGCGGCGTCATAGACCGCGGCCTGCTCCACGGGGTCGCCGGCGTCGCACAGGGACACGAAGTTCACGCCCTTCACGACGCGGCCGTCCTTCACGTCCAGACAGGGGATCACGCGCAGCTTCAGCACCTCGGCGTTCCTCTCGGCGTCCACGCGGACGCGCGTGTCAAGGGTGCGTGTTTGCGACCCCTCGCCGCGCCGATGCAAGTGTAGAACACGCAAGGGTGCCACCGCCGGCCGCCACGCCCCGACAAGTCGCGGCGTGATCCGGTCAACCGGCAAACAGGGCAAGGGCCTCCGCCGGCGTCACACGGCCGTCATACAACGCCCGGCCCACGATCACGCCCTCGATCGCGCCGCGCGCGGCCGCCGCCGCCCGCTTCAGCGCCGCCAGGTCGGCCAGGCTGCCGACCCCGCCCGACGCGATCACCGGCGTGGAGATCTGGAACGCCAGATCGACCGTCTGTTCCAGGTTCAGCCCGCTCAGCATGCCGTCGCGGCCGATATCGGTGTAGATGATCGTGGCCACCCCGGCATCCTCGAAACGCAGCGCCAGCTCGATCGCCCGCAGCTCGGACGTCTCCGCCCAGCCCTCCACGGCCACATAGCCGTCACGCGCATCGATCCCCACGACGATCCGTCCGGGATGCGCCCGGCAGGCCTGCCGCACCAGGGCCGGATTCTTGGCCGCGGCACTGCCCAGGATCACCCGGGTCACCCCCGCCTCCAGCCAGCGCTCGATCCCCGCCATGTCGCGCAGGCCGCCGCCCAGCTGCACGGGGACCGTCACGTTCGCCAGAATGGCCGCCACCGCCTCCGCATTCACGGAATGCCCGGCAAAGGCGCCGTTGAGGTCGACAACATGCAGCCACCGGAACCCCGCATCCTGCCAGATCCGCGCCTGCGCCCCGGGATCGTCGGAATAGACCGTGGCATCCGCCATGTCGCCGCGCCGCAGCCGGACGCAGGCCCCGTCCTTCAGGTCAATGGCAGGGTACAACGTCAGTCCCGGCATCGGGCGATCACTCCGCGAGAGGGGCTACAGGGGGGAAGACCGGGCCTTCCGCCCTCACGCGATGCGCCCGCCAGGCTGCAGGGGCTTGTAGTAGAACACGCCACGGATGGTTCTGCCGCCGACGCGGGCATAGGTCGGGTGCACGCCCCAGCGGATGTATCCCATCGACTCGTACAGCGCGATCGCCGCTTCCTGGGTTTCCCGCACGTCGAGGTTCAGCACGTGATACCCCAGCGCCCGTGCCCCTTCCTCCACCCGCCGCGTCAGCAGCCGGGCGAGGCCGTGGCCGCGGGCATAGGGGGCGATGAACGAGTGCATCAGCTGGGCGGCGAAGGCCTGCGCCTCGTTGTTGCGCGGCGGCCGCACCAGCTGCGCCGACCCGACGATGCGGCCACCGACCCGGGCCACGAACAGCTCGCGCTCGGGCACCAGCAGCACGCCCTTGAAATAGCGCTCCAGCGCATGGCGGCCGGGCGGCGTCACCCAGCCGAAGCCGCCGCCATCGATGATCGCGGCATCGGCGGCCTCGCAGAGGTCGTGCAGCTCCTCGTCGGTGAACGCGGCGATGCGCTCAACGCCATGGGTCGGCTCGGCGGTGGTGTCGGATGCGGACATGATCAGGGGGTCCAGCGCAGGAAGTTGGCGAGAATGCGCAAGCCGACCTCCTGGCTCTTTTCGACGTGAAACTGAGTCCCGGCGCGGTTCCCCGCGGCAACCATGGCGACGACGGAGCCGCCATAATCCGTGGTGGCGACAATCTGCCCGGGCTCGCCGCGGGCCAGCGCGTAGCTGTGCACGAAATAGGCATGATCGCCCGGGACCAGCCCTTCAAGCAATTTGTGCGCGCCCGGATCGAACACAAGGTCGTTCCAGCCCATCTGCGGCAGGCGCAGCGCGGCGGGCGGGGTCATGGCGGCGATTTCGCCGGCGATCCAGCCGAAGCCCGGCGTCACCGCGTGCTCCAGCCCGCGCTCGGCCATCAGCTGCATGCCCACGCAAATGCCCAGGAACGGCGCACCGGCATCAGTCGCGGTCACGATCGCCTGGCGCAAGCCCGGAATCGCCGCCAGGCCGCGCGCGCAGTCGGCGAACGCGCCCTGGCCCGGCAGCACGATGCGGTCGGCGCGAGCGACGGCGTCGGGGTCGGCGGTGATCGACACGTCGGCCGCGATCCCCGCCCGCTCCGCGGCTACCGCCAGCGCGCGCGCGGCGGAGGCGAGGTTGCCGCTGCCGTAATCGATGACGGCCACCTTCATGGCCGTCCCCCGGGAAGCCCCGCGGGAACCAGGCTGGCGGTCAGGTCGGGCCGGCGCGCCAGCAGGCGGGCCAGCGCGGTGTCCTCGTCGCGGGCGGCCACCACATGCGCCAGCAGGAAGCCGCGCCGCTCCAGCGACCAGCGCACCAGATCGCGGCCGCACAGGCCCAGCAGCCAGGCCAGCGCCAACGACAGCACCAGCCGCGACGGGCCGGGCGTGAAGGCGAGGGCAATTTCGGCGCACAACACCAACACGCCGGGAATCCAGGCGCGATGCGCCAGCAGCCAGAACGGCCCGAACACCAGCGCGCCCCAGCTGAAGCCCTCGCGCACCAGCACGGGCGCCGACCTCGCGCGGGTATACGCGGTCCAGATCCTCACAGCGATCCCTTGGTCGAGGGGACGGCGTCGCCCGCGCGCGGATCGGCCTCGACGGCCATGCGCAGGGCGCGGGCCAATGCCTTGAAGCAGGCTTCCGCCACATGATGCGTGTTGCGGCCGGCCTTCTGCGTCACATGCAGCGTGATCAGCGCGTTGGTGGCGAAGGCCCGGAAGAACTCCTCGAACAGCTCGGTGTCCATCTCGCCCAGCCGGGGCTGGGCGAAGGCAACGGACCAGGCGAGGAAGGGGCGGCCGGAAATGTCGATCGCGACTTCCGCCAGCGCCTCGTCCATTGGCACGACGGCATGGCCGAAGCGGCGGATGCCGCGCTTCTCGCCCAGCGCCTGCGCCAGCGCCCGCCCCAGCACGATGCCCACGTCCTCGGTGGTGTGATGCAGGTCGATATGCAGGTCGCCCGTGGCGCGCACCGTCAGGTCGAACAGCGCGTGGCGGGCCAGCGCGGTCAGCATATGGTCGAGGAAGCCGATGCCGGTGTCGATTTCGGCCTGGCCCGATCCGTCGAGGGCGAGCGTCAGGCTGATATCGGTTTCCGACGTGGTGCGGGCGATTGTGGCGATGCGGGTCATGACGGGGGCAGCACTACTCGAAAACCGCCGCTCGCCGCAAACGCTGCCGGAGCGGGCCGATCCGGGCGCAGCGGCAGCGACCCAGCGCTGCGCCGGCTGCATGCGTCTTGCCCCGGCGGCCCCGGTGGACCATCTAGCGCCAGATCATGCAAAACACATCTTCCCCTTACGATCCGGTGGGCTGGCACGGCACCACCATCCTGTGCGTCCGCCGCGGCCCCGCAGTGACCATGGCCGGCGACGGCCAGGTCAGCCTCGGCCAGACCGTGGTGAAGGGCAATGCCCGCAAGGTGCGCCGCATCGGCGCCGGCGGCGCCGTGCTGGCCGGCTTCGCCGGCGCCACCGCCGACGCTTTCACTCTTCTGGAGCGCCTGGAGGCGAAGCTCGAACGCTTCCCCAACCAGCTGGAACGCGCCTGCGTGGAGCTCGCCAAGGACTGGCGCACCGACCGCTATCTGCGCCGGCTGGAGGCGATGATGGCGGTCGCCGACAAGGACCGCAGCTTCACCCTCACCGGCAACGGCGACGTGCTGGAGCCCGAGGACGGCGTCATCGCCATCGGCTCCGGCGGCAACTACGCGCTCGCCGCCGCCCGCGCGCTGATCGAGGTGCCGGACCTCACCTGCGAGGAGGTCGCCCGCCGCGCCATGAAGATCGCGGCCGATATCTGCGTCTACACGAACCACAACGTGATCGTTGAGACGATTTCGTAAGGAATCATGATGGAAGTCCCGACCTACTCGCCGCGCGAGATCGTCAGCGAGCTCGACCGTTTCATCGTCGGCCAGAACGACGCCAAGCGCGCCGTCGCCATCGCGCTGCGCAACCGCTGGCGCCGCCAGCAGCTGTCCGAGGCGCTGCGCGAGGAGGTAGTGCCGAAGAACATCCTGATGATCGGCCCCACCGGCTGCGGCAAGACCGAGATCGCCCGCCGTCTGGCCAAGCTCGCCCAGGCGCCGTTCCTGAAGGTGGAAGCCACGAAGTTCACCGAGGTCGGCTATGTCGGCCGCGACGTGGAAAGCATCGTGCGCGACCTGGTGGAAGTCAGCATCACCATGCTGCGCGACTCCGCCCGCAAGGACGTGCAGGCCAAGGCCGAGCTGGCCGCCGAGGAACGCCTGATCACCGCCCTGTGCGGCGAGCAGGCCGCCGCCGACACCCGCAGCAAGTTCCGCCGCATGCTGCGCAGCGGCGAGCTTGAGGACAAGGAGATCGAGCTCGCCTTGGCCGAGATGCCCGGCAACCCGATCGGCCAGATGGACATCCCCGGCATGCCGCCGGGCCAGATGATCAACCTGGGCGACGTGATGAAGGGCATGTTCGGCGGCCGCCCGACGACGATGCGCAAGATGACCGTGGAAGCCGCCCGCCGCGCGCTGGAGCGCGAGGAGGCCGACAAGCTGCTGGACAACGACCGCCTGACCAAGGACGCGCTGGAGCACGCCGAGAACAACGGCATCGTCTTCCTCGACGAGATCGACAAGGTCTGCGCCCGCACCACCGAGGGCGGGTTCCGCGGCGGCGACGTCTCGCGCGAGGGCGTGCAGCGCGACCTGCTGCCGATCATCGAAGGGACGACGGTCGCCACCAAGCACGGCCCGGTGAAGACCGACCACATCCTGTTCATCGCCTCCGGCGCATTCCACCTGGCCAAGCCCGCCGACCTGCTGCCGGAGCTGCAGGGCCGCCTGCCGATCCGCGTGGAGCTGTCGCCGCTGTCGCGCGACGACATGCGCCGCATCCTGACCGAGCCGGAGCATTCCCTGATCAAGCAGTACCAGGCGCTGATCGGCACCGAGGGCGTGGCGCTCGACTTCACCGACGACGCGGTGGACGGGCTGGCCGACCTGGCCACCGACATCAACGACCGCGTCGAGAACATCGGTGCCCGGCGCCTGCACACGGTGCTGGAGCGGTTGCTGGAGGAGATCAGCTTCACCGCCTCCGACCGCGGCGGCCAGAAAGTGACGGTCGACGCCGCCTATGTCCGCGACCGCGTGGCGCCGCTGGCTTCGAAGGGCGACCTGAGCCGGTTCATCCTGTAGCCGCGGCTGCGAGGCCGGCTGCTGTCGGCAGTTCCGTGGGCGCCTCCGCCCACGGAACTGCTGGCCCCACCCCGGGATTGACACGCCGCATGGGCTTGACGGTCGCCGGTCGCACACGCACATGCGAGCAATGACCACACCGGATCCCTTCGTCCAGCCCGAGGACCCCACCGCCGCGGATGCCATCATTGCCATCGGCGACGAGCTTGCCGTGTTCGACGACTGGATGGACCGCTACCAGTACATCATCGAGCTCGGCCGCAAGCTGCCGCCCTTCCCCGACGCCTGGGCCGACGACGCGCATCGCGTGCCGGGCTGCCAGAGCCGGGTCTGGATGGAAGCCACGCCGCGCGGCGGCAAGCTGTATTTCGCCGGCGTGTCGGACGCCGCCATCGTCTCCGGCCTGGTCGCGTTGCTGCTGCGCGTCTATTCCGGCCGCTCTCCTGAGGAGATCGCCGAAACCGATCCGGTGTTCCTGAAGGATCTCGGGCTGCTGGAGGCGCTGTCCACCAGCCGCGGCAACGGCATCGCCGCCATGGCCCGCCGCGTGCGCAACGTCGCCGCCCAGGAAGCCGCCCGCGTCTGATTCGCCGGCTGGCTGCGGCGCGGCTGCGGCCGATATGTTGGCGCAATGTCCCCGAGCGTCCGCCTGGCGGCCTTCCTTGCGCCCATCTTCGTTGCCGGCGGCGTCAACACGGCGTTCCTGCCACTGTTCCTGTCCGATCGCGGACTGTCCGCCGCCGAGATCGGCGAGGTGCTCGGCCTGGCCACGCTGTGCCGCCTCGCCGCGGTGCCGGGCTGGGGATGGATCGCCGACCGGGCCGGCCGGCACGCAACCGTGCTGTTCTGGTCCGCCGCCCTCGCCGCCATCGCCTGCGCCAGCTACCTGCCGGCCCACGGCATCGTCGTCCTGCTGCTGGTTTCGGCGGCGCAGGCGGTCACCGCGTCGGCGCTGACGCCGCTTTCGGACACGCTGGCCCTGGCGCTGGCCGGCGAAGGCCGGCTCGACTATGGCCGGGTGCGCGCTTCCGGCTCGGCGGCCTTCATGGCGGCGACGGCCGCGGCCGGCCCGATCGTCGCCGCTTTCGGCGCCCGCGTGGTGCCGGTGCTGTTGGCCGGCAGCTACGCCGTTGCCGCCGCCCTCGCCGCATTGCTGCCGCAGGCCGCCGCCCCGCCACACGGACCGCGCGGCGCCATGCGCGGCGTGCGTCTGCTCACCTACCGTCCGTTCCTGCTCACGCTCGGCGCCAGCGCACTGATCCAAGGGGCTCATGGCGCCTATTACGGCCTGGCCACCGTGCATTGGCGCGCGCACGGCATCAGCGACACCGCGATCGGGCTGCTGTGGTCAGAAGGCGTCGTGGCCGAAATCCTGCTGTTCGTCTTCGGCCGCCGCGTCGCCGCGCGCCTCGGCCCCGCCGGGCTGACGGCCGTCGCCGCCGCCGCCAGCCTGCTCCGCTGGAGCCTGACCGCACTGACCACCGACCTTGCCTCCCTGGCGGCGATCCAGTTCCTCCACGGCGCCACCTACGGCATGCAGCACCTCTCGGCCATGCTCATGCTCAGCCGCACCATCCCACCGGAGCGCGCCGCCGGCGCCCAGACCCTGCACGCGTCACTCGGCACCGCCGTCCCGACCGGGCTGATGATGTGGGCAGCCGGGGCAGCGTACGACGGCAGCGGCCAGGTGTTCCTGCTCATGGCCGGTCTGGGCGGACTCGGGCTGCTGCTGGCGCCAGGGCTCGCCACGGCCGCACGGCGTCAGGCGCGGAGCTGAGGCCGTGCGACGTCAGTCGCGAAGTTGCGGATTATCGAAGCGCGGATTGCGCCAGCGATGCAGCGCCTCCTGCAGCGCCGCGGCCAGGTCGCGCTTCTCGTCCTCGTTCAGGCTGCGCCCGATCTCCTCGCGCACGTCGCGCGCCACCAACAGCAGCACCGGCACCCGCCCGGGCCGGTCATCCAGCTGCACATTCAGCCAGGACGCCGGCAGCCGGCGCTCGCGCCGCACGCCCCTGGCGTCGGTGCGGACGATGCGCAGTCCCTGCTCGGACAGCATGACCAGTTCGCTCGCGCGTGCCGCGCGCACATTCAGGTGGAACAGCAGGATGGCGAGCGGCACTTCCATCCCGGCAAAGCCGCTCACCGGCCAGGCGCCGAGCCAGAAGAACGCGGCCGCGGTGGCGCAGCACATCGCGCCGATCGCGCCGAGCACCACCCGCCGCCCCCGGCGCGACAGGCTGCGATGCGGCACGATCACCGCCTCGAACAACGTTGCGTCCTGTTCCACAGACCTCACATAGGGTGCCACGCCAGCTTGCCAGCCCCCTCGGCCGCAGCGACACTTCCGACATGCTCAAGTCCGCCGCTCCCGCCAAGCCGCGCCAGCCACGCCGCACCCGACCGATGACGCTGGCCCAGGTTCGTTCCTTCCTGGAGGCGCTGGCCCGCGCCAATCCGGCGCCGAAAAGCGAGCTCGACTACGTCGACCCCTACACGCTGCTGGTCGCCGTGGCGCTGTCCGCCCAGGCCACCGATGCCTCGGTCAACAAGGCCACCGCCACCCTGTTCAAGGAAGCGCCCACCCCTGCCGCCATGGTCGCCCTGGGCGTGGACGGCGTCGCCCGCCACATCCGTACCATCGGCTTGTGGCAAGGCAAGGCGAAGAACGTGGTGGAACTGTCGCGCCGGTTGATCGCCGAACACGGCGGCACCGTCCCGCGCGACCGCGAGAAGCTGGAAGCCCTTCCCGGCGTCGGCCGCAAGACCGCCAATGTGGTGCTGAACGTGGCCTTCGGTGAATCGACCATGGCCGTCGATACTCACATCTTCCGTCTCGGCAACCGCACCGGCATCGCCCCCGGCGCCACCGTGCGCGCGGTCGAGGACGCGCTGGTCAAGCGCATCCCGGCCGACATGCTGCGCGACGCCCATCACCTGCTGATCCTGCACGGCCGCTATGTGTGCAAAGCGCGCGTGCCGGAATGCTGGCGCTGCGTCGCCGCGACGTGGTGCAACTACCCCGCCAAGTCCCCGCCCCCCGCCAGCAAACCGCCGAAGCAATGACCCCGATCATGATCGGCGACACCGACATCCTCGGCGTGGTCGACGTCCAGCCCACCTTCATGCCCGGTGGCGAGCTGCCGGTGGCCGGCGGCGATGCGGTCGTGCCCGTGATCAATCGCCTGCTCGCCGGCCCGTTCCGCCATGCCTTCGCCACCCAGGACTGGCACCCGCCCGGCCACATCTCGTTCGCCAGCGCCCATGGCCGCGCCCCGTTCACGGAGATCACCCTCCCTTACGGCCCGCAGACCCTGTGGCCCGACCACGCCCTGCAAGGCAGCCCGAACGCCGCGCTGCATCCCGGCCTGGACCAGGCCCGCATCGAAACGATCGTGCGCAAGGGCTTCCACCCCGCCATTGACAGCTATTCCACGTTCTTCGAGAACGACCACGCCACCACGACCGGCCTCGACGGCTGGCTGCGCAACCGCGGCTTCCGCCGCCTGTTCCTCGCCGGCCTCGCCACCGATTTCTGCGTCGCCTGGTCCGCCGAGGACGCGGCCCGCCTCGGCTACGAAACCTATGTGATCGAAGACGCCTGCCGCGGCATCGGCCTGCCCACGCCGGACGGGCGCACCACAATGGATGCCGCACGCGAACGCCTGCGCGCGGCCGGCGTTCGCGTCATATCAACCGCCGATCTTGGCTGAGGGCGCCGCGGTCAGAGCTTCAGGAACCCGACCATCCGTTCCGCCTCGGTCACGATCGGATCGGCGATCGCCTCCGCCCGGCGGGCGCCGTCGCGCAGGATGCCGTCGAGCGTGGCGGGATCGTCGAGCAGGCGCGTGGTTTCGGCCGCGATCGGAGTGAGTTTCTCGATCACCAGGGCGGTCAGGGCTTCCTTGAACGCGCCGAAGCCCTGGCCACCGAATTCGCGCAGCACCGCGGCATGGTCGGTGTCGGTCAGGGCCGCGTAGATGCCTACGAGGTTGCGCGCCTCCGGCCGGCCGTCCAGCCCCTGCACGGCTTCGGGCAGCGGCTGGGGATCGGTCTTGGCGCGGCGGATCTTCAGCGCGATCGTGTCGGCGTCGTCGGTCAGGTTGATCCGGCTCTGTTCCGACGGGTCCGATTTCGACATCTTCTTGTTGCCGTCGCGCAGGCTCATCACGCGCGCGGCCGGGCCCAGGATCAGCGGCTGGATCGCCGGGAAGTAGTCCACGCCGTAGTCGTGGTTGAATTTCTGGGCGATGTCGTTGGCCAGCTCCAGATGCTGCTTCTGGTCGTCGCCCACCGGCACGGCGGTGGCGTGATAGGCCAGGATGTCGGCGGCCATCAGGTTCGGATAGACGAACAGGCCGGTGGACACGTTCTCCCGGTCCTTGCCGGCCTTGTCCTTGAACTGCGTCATCCGGTTCAGCCAGCCCATTCGGGCCACGCAGGTGAAGATCCAGGCCAGCCGCAGATGCGCCTGCACCGTGGACTGCGCGAACAGGATATGCGCCTTCGGGTCGATGCCGCAGGCCAGCAGGGTGGCCGCCATCTCGCGCGTCTGCTGGGCCAGCAGCTTCGGGTCCTGCCACACCGTGATGGCGTGCAGATCGACCACGCAATAGATGCATTCATGGCTCTTCTGCAGCGCCACCCAGTTCCGCACCGCGCCCAGATAGTTGCCGAGCTGCGGAATGCCGGAGGGCTGGATGCCCGAAAAGATGCGCTGCATGTCACGTCGTTCCATGGGTGGGGGTCAGGGTTTGTCCGGGTTAACGCGCCTTGGGTCAACCCGGGCACGGGTTATGGGCGGCCCGCGCTGAATGAAGAAAGCGCAGGGGACACGGAGAACACAGAGGGCCACGGAGGACACGGAGGTTCTTCGGTGGTCGCCGTGGATCGCGTGACGGGCGGGCTGGTGACAGGCGCTTCGCGCCAAATCTCTTCTTCTCCGTGTCCTCGGTGGCCCTCTGTGTTCTCTGTGTCCACTTCCCTTCTTTCGCGGCCACTTCCCCTTCCTTGAGCTCAACGCCGCCGCGCCACCCGACCGGCCATGGCGCGCAGGTCGAACGCGCCCACCAGTTGCCCGGCCACGCCGTAGGCCGCCAGCCCCCCGGCCACCAATGCCGCGAGCCCGGCCCAGCGCAGCCCCGACAGCCCCGCCAGCGGCGCGAACACGGCATGATCGAGCCCCCACAGCGCCGCCACCATGACCAGTCCGGCCAGCAGGGTCCGCGGCACCACCCGCAGCAACTGCACGTCCACCGCCATGTGCCCACGGCGCATCAGGATCACCGCCAGGGCCACCACGTTGAACCAGGCGGCGACCGAGGAGGCGAGCGGCGGGCCCAGATGCTGCAGCGGGATCATGAAGGCCACGTTCAGCGCCAGGTTCAGCCCCACCGCGACCAGGCCGACCTTCACCGGCATGGCGGTGTCGCCGCGGGCGAAGAAGGCCGGCACCAGCACCTTCACCAGCACGAAGGCCGGCAGCCCCACGGCATAGGCGGCCAGCGCCTGGGCCGACAGATGCACGCTCGCGGCATCGAACGCGCCGCGCCCGAACAGCACGCCGATGATGGCGCCGGGAACGGCGAACAGTGCCAGGGCGGCCGGCAGCGTGAGCGTGATCGCATATTCCAGCGCCCGGTTCAGCGTGGCGATCGCCGCCGCCGCCTCGCCCGCCAGCGCCTGGCGCGACAGCGTCGGCAGCAGGGCAGTGCCCACGGCCACGCCGATCGTGCCCAGCGGCAACTGGTTGATGCGGTCGGCGTAGTACAGCACCGAGACGGTCCCCGCCGGCAGCAGGCTGCCGATGATCACGTCGACCGACAGGTTGAGCTGCGTCACCCCGGCCCCCAGCAACCCGGGCGCCATGCGCTTGAGCAACAGCCGCATCTGCGGCGTCATGCGCGGCCGCGGCACATGCAGCCGCATGCCGGCGCGCCGCACCGCCCAGAACAGCAGCGCGATCTGGAACACGCCGGACGCGGACACGCCCCAGGCCAGCGCATGGCCGGCCGTCGGCACCAATCCCGCCAGCCCGAGCATGAAGGTGATCGAGGTGGCGTTGTAGACCACCGGCGCGGCGGCGGCGGCGGCGAAGCGGTCCAACCCGTTCAGCACGCCGGACAGCAGCGCGGTCAGGCAGATCAGCGGCATGTACGGGAAGGTGATCCGGCTCAATTCCACCGCGAGGGCGAATTTCTCCGGAATGTCCAGGAAGCCCGGCGCCAGCACGGTCATCACCGCCGGCATGAACAGTTCGGCGGCGACGGTGATGCCCACCAGCCAGAACGCCATCACGGCGATGGCCTCCTCGGCAAAGCGCTGGGCCGCGCCCTGCCCCTCGGCGGCCAGCAGGCCGGAAAAGGCGGGCACGAAGGCGGCATTGAACGCACCCTCGCCGAACAGCCGGCGGAACAGGTTGGGCAGGCGGTTGGCCACGAAGAACGCGTCGGCCACCGGCCCCGCGCCGAGCATGGCTGCGATCAGGATGTCGCGCAGGAAGCCGAGGACGCGGCTGGCCATGGTCCAGCCGCCGACGGTGAGGATGCCGCGGAGCATACGGCCCTGTTATCGCACAAGCCGCCGCGCCGCCATGCGCCGCCCGCGCATGCCCTGCCCACAAACGCCAAGAGCCGGCCCGGAGGTCCGGACCGGCTCTTGGCCGTCAGATGCGATAACGGCCGGAGAGGCTTACGCGAACTGCTTGTTCGTGCCGTAGGTCGGCGTCTCGGCGCCAGCAAGCTGCACGCCGAGCGTCGGGGTTTCCGCGCCGGCAAACTGCTTGTTGGTGCCATAAGTCGGCGTCTCGGCGCCGGCAAACTGCTTGTTCGTGCCGTAGGTCGGGGTTTCGGCGCCAGCGAACTGCTTGTTCGTGCCGTAGGTCGGCGTCTCGGCGCCGGCGAACTGCTTGTTGGTGCCGTAGGTCGGGGTCTCGGCGCCGGCGAACTGCTTGTTGGTGCCGTAGGTCGGGGTCTCGGCGCCGGCAAGCTGCACGCTCAGGGTCGGCGTCTCGGCGCCCGCCATCCGGGCTCCGTGGGTCGGAGACTCGGCGCCGGCAATCCGCACGGTGGAAGAGATGCTGGGGGTAGCCGCGAGCGCGATCGCCGCAACCGCGGCAAACAGGGTGGTCCTCATGATCAGTCTCCTGAATGTTCGGGCGCATGATCTGCGCCGCGTCCGGTTCTTTGTGGGCGGCCCGCTCGGTTATTTCCGGGCTGCCTTCGAGACGGAACATGCGCTTCCGACGCCTGTCACGGAACTGACCTCGTTGCCATAAGACTTATGCACCCATGTATGGAATGCCGGCAGATTACGGCTTATTCATCTCTCAAGGGGCGGGACTGAAGGGCAATGATGGCTTCGCGCACCGTCATCGCCCCCGTCACCACACCAGCCACGGCCGCGCAGACCGGCACCTGCACCCCGGCGGCCTCCGCCCGCGCCACCAGGGCCGGCGCGGTCGCCACCCCCTCGGTCACCGCGCTGCGCGCCGCCAGAATCGCCTGCAGGCTGCCGCCGCGTCCCAGTTCCACGCCCAGGCTGTAGTTGCGGCTGCTGCTGCCCGTGCAGGTCAGCAGCAGGTCGCCCAATCCCGACAGGCCCGCCACCGTATCCGCCCGGCCGCCCAGCGCCACCGCCAGCCGCGCCAATTCCGCCAGGCCGCGCGTCACCAGGGCGGCGCGCGCGTTCTCGCCCAGGCCGGCGCCGATCACCGCGCCGGCGGCGATGGCGATCACGTTCTTCGCCGCCCCACCCACCTGCGCGCCGATCGGGTCGTCGTTGCCGTACAGCCGGAAATCCGGCGTGGCCAGGGTGGCCATCACAATGGCGCGCAGCCCGGCATCCGCCGCAGCGACCACCGCGGCGGCAGGCAGCCCTGCGGCGATTTCGTGGGCGAAACTAGGCCCGGTCAGCACCGCGGCGAGCCGCCCGGGCAGCACCTGGGCCAGCACTTCCAGCGGCAGCAGATGCGTGCCCGCCTCCACACCCTTGGCGCAAACCACCAGCGGCCCGCCCGGTGGCAGCTGGGCCGCGATGCCGCGCAGATGCTGCGCCGGCACCGCAAGCAGCACCAGCTCGCCAGCTGGCAACGCCGCCGTCACCCGGATCGACTCCGGCAGCCGCACGCCGGGCAGCCGCGGGTTCTCCCGCGTGGCCGCGATGGCCGCCGCCCGCGCGGGGTCGCGCGCCCACAGCGTCACCATCCGCCCGGCCCGGGCCGCCTGGAGCGCGAGCGCCGTGCCCCAGGCTCCGGCACCCACCACCGCGACCTCGTTCACCGGTCCCGGGTCACGCATCAGCTCACTCATCGGCGATCCGCTCCAACGCAAAGCCCGCGCCCGGCTCGCCCGACCCCAGCCGCGCCGACAGCGCCGCCAGGATCGGCTCGGCCTCGGCCTCGAAGCGATAGGGCGGATTGATCACCGCCAGCCCGCAGCCATTCAGCCGCGCGGCATCCAGCGGTTCGCGCAGCCACAATTCGGCGGCAACGATGTCGCGCAGGCCGGACTGGCGCAGATCCAGGTGGAACTGCCGCACCGGGGCGCGGTGCTTGATCGGATACCAGGCCGCGAACACGCCGGTGGCGAATCGGCCATGCCCGGCGCGCAACCCCGCCACCAGCCGGGCGAACTCGTCCGCCGCTTCGTAAGGCGGGTCCACCAGCACCAGCCCGCGGCGCTCGCGCGGCGGCAGCAATGCGCCCATCGCCTCCCAGGCGTCGCGGCGATGCACCGACACCTGCGGATCGCCGGCAAACAGGCGCCGCAGCGCCGCGTGGTCGTCGGGATGCAGCTCGCAGCAACCCAGCCGGTCCTGCGGCCGCAGCAACGCCCGGATCAGCACCGGCGAGCCCGGATACAGGCCACATTCCCGCACCAGCCCGACATAGGCGGCCAACGCTTCCGGCGGGTCGTCCAGCAGCCTGCCGATGCCATCGCGCCACTCGCCGGTCCGCTCCGCCGGCCCGGCGGACAGGTCATAGCGGCCGCTGCCGGCATGCGTGTCCAGCGCGAAGAACCCCGCCGGCTTGCGCGCCATCGCCCGCAGCAGCCAGACCAGCAGCGCATGCTTCATGCAGTCGGCGAAATTGCCGGCATGGAAGGCGTGGCGGTAGTTCATGCCCGCTGCATGTCCGGCGCATCCAGCGGCCAGCGTGGCCGCGGCGCGTGATCGAGCCGGTCCGACAGGCCCAGCCGCAGCCGCTCGATCCCCGTCCACGCCACCATCACCGCATTGTCCGTGCACAGCCGCAGCGGCGGGGCCACGAAGCTGAAGCCGCGCGCCGCCGCCGCCGCCTGCAGCGCCGCGCGCAGGGTCGCGTTCGCCGCCACCCCGCCCGCCACCACCAGCCGGCCCGGGCCGGGCGCGGCCGCGAACGCCGCCATGGCGTTGCCGGCGCGGTCGGCCAGCACGTCGGCCACCGCGCGCTGGAAGCTCGCGGCGATGTCGGCCGCGTCCTGCGTCCGCAGCGGCCCCGCCGGATAGCCGGCCACCATCTGCGCCACCGCCGTCTTCAGCCCGGAGAAGCTGAAGTCGCAACCGGGGCGGCCGAGCAGCGGGCGCGGGAAGGCGAAGCGCCCGGCATCGCCGCCCGCCGCCAGCCGCTCCAGGGCCGGCCCGCCCGGCCAGCCGAGGCCCAGCAGCTTCGCCACCTTGTCGAACGCCTCGCCCACCGCATCGTCGATCGTTCCGCCCAGGCGGCGATACCGCCCGACGCCGTCCACGGCCACGCACTGGCAATGCCCGCCGGAGACCAGCAGCAGCAGATAGGGAAATGGCGCGCCGCCTTCCACCAAGCCAGGCAGGCGCGCGGTCAGCGCATGCGCCTCCAGATGGTTCACCGCCACGAAGCGCAGCCGCTGCGCCAGCGCCACGCCCTTGGCAAAGCCCGAGCCCACGATCAGCCCGCCGATCAGCCCGGGGCCACTGCTGGCGGCCACGCCCGCGAGGTCGGCGAAGCCGAGGCCGGCGTGGCGCATCACCCCCTCCACCAGCCTGGGCAGATGGGCCAGATGCGCGCGCGCGGCGATCTCCGGCACCACGCCGCCGAACGCGGCATGGTCGGACTGGTTCAGCACCGCCTCGGCCAGGATCGCGCCGTCGGCCGCCAGCACCGCCGCCGCCGTCTCGTCGCAGGAGCTCTCGATCCCCAGCACCGGCCCGCAGGAAGATTGGCCGTCTTGCATCACCCATCTTTCATTTATCGCCGGCAGGTTTTAGGACACGAACATGTCCGCCGCCCACCCCGCCCCGCCCAGCGCAACGCACAGCCCTGTACAGCGGCACGCGCGCGCCCTGCCCCTGCGCGTCGGCACCCGCGGCTCGCCGCTGGCATTGTGGCAGACCCGCTTCTTCCTGCAGCGCCTCACCACCTTCTGCCCGGTGCTGCGCGCGATGGACGTGTTCGAGGAACACGCCATCAAGACCACCGGCGACTCGGTCCAGGACAAGCGCCTGGCGGAGATCGGCGGCAAGGGCCTGTTCGCCAAGGAGATCCACGAGGCGCTGGCGGACGGCCGCATCGACTTCGCCGTGCACAGCCTGAAGGACCTGGAGACCGAGCTGCCGCCGGGCATCGTGCTGGCCTGCACCCTGACCCGCGAGGACGCCCGCGACGCACTGATCCTCGGCCCCAGCTGCGCTGCGGTCGACCCGGCCGACCCCTATGGCGCGCTGCCGTCCGGCGCGCTGATCGGCTCCAGCTCGGTCCGCCGCCAGGCGCAGATCCTGCACGCGCGGCCCGACCTGCGCTTCGGCATCCTGCGCGGCAACGTGAATGCCCGGCTGTCGAAGGTGAAGGCCGGCGCCTACGACGCCACGTTCCTGGCGCTGGCCGGCCTGCGCCGGCTGGGGCTGGAGCACGAGGCCACCGTGGTGCTGGACCCGGAGGCCATGGTGCCCGCGGCCGGCCAGGGCATCGTCGGCGTCACCGTGCGCGCCGACGACACCGATCTGCTGCAGCTTCTGGCGGCGATCGAGGATCCCGTGGCCAAGGCCGTCTCCACCGCCGAACGCGCATTGCTGGCCGAACTCGACGGCTCCTGCCGCACCCCGATCGGCGGCCATGCGCGGCTGCTGCCGGACGGCAGCTTGCATCTGACCGGCCTGGTGGCCCGCGCCGACGGCAGCTTCCTGCTGAAGCGCAGCCTCGGTGGGGCGCGTGAGGACGCGGCGCGGATCGGCATCGAGCTCGGCGCCAGCCTGCGCGCCGACAGCCCGCGCGATATCTTTGCCTGATGACACCCCGCACGGGGTCCTGATCACCCGCCATCGGTCCGGCGGCGAGGAAACGATGCAGCGCGTTGCCGCCATGGGGTTGCACCCCGTGGCCGCGCCGGTGCTGGAGATCGCCCCCCTGGCGCCGCGCCTGCCGCCGGCCCGCACGCTGCAAGCGCTGCTGGTGACCAGCGGCAACGCCCTGCCCGCGCTGCCCGCCGCCTATCACGGCCTGACGCTGCTGGCCGTCGGCGACGCCACCGCCCGGCGGGCCACAGAGGCCGGGTTCACCCTGGTGCACAGTGCGGGCCGCGATGCGGTGGCGCTGGCGCTGTTGACCACCCGCCTCTGCGATCCCGCCGGCGCCGCGCTGCTGCTGGCCGCGGGGCGCGGCCAGGGGACCGGCCTCGCCGCCCGGTTGCGCGCAACCGGCTTCACGCTGATCCGCCGCAGCGTCTATGCCGCGTATCCGGCGGCCGCACTGCCGGACGCGGCCTGTGCCGCCCTGATGCAAGGCGGGCTGCGCTCCGCGCTGTTCTTCTCGCCGGCCTGCGCCCACGCCTTCGTGAGCCTGCTGCAGGCCGCACTGCCGGCTAAACTGGTCGAGAGAATCGAGGCATTGGCGATCTCCGAGCCGACCGCAGCGGCCCTCGCCCCCTTGCCGTGGCGGCGCATCCGTGTTGCATCAAACCCGAACCAGGACGAGCTGTTGGCCCTATTGCGATGACCGACCCCACGCACCCCGCCGCGCCCGGCGCCGCCCCGGACCTCCCCGCGGCCAGGACCGCGCTCGAACAGGCCGGAGCGGAAAAGGCTGGGCCGGAAAGGGCCGCGCCGACGCCGGCCGAACCGGCCGGAGCAACGCCCAGCCACAGCCCGCGCAGCGCCCTGGCCGTGTTCTCCGCTTTGGGCTTCCTGCTGGCGTTCCTGGCACTGTTCTTCATCTGGCAACGGCTCGACACGCTCGAACAACCGCCCGGCGCCGATCCCGCCCGCGTGGACGGGCTGGAAGCCCAGCTCCGCACCTTGCAGCAGCGCCTGGTCCAGCTTGAGCAGCGCCCGGCCCCCGTGCCCGCCCCGGCGCCCGATCTACGCCCGCTGGAATCGCGCATCGCCGCCCTGGAGCAGCGCCCGGCCGCCGCTCCAGCGCCGAACCCGTCCGAGCTGACCGCCCCTTTGACCGGGCGCCTGGAAGCCCTGGAACGGCGCCTGGCGCAGGAGGAAACGCAGGCCCGGGAGCTGGACGCGCGCGCCACCCGCCTCGGCCGCCTGCAGGCCGCCGCCGTGGCGCTGGACTCCGGGCAGAAGCTGGGCGAGATCGCCGGCGCACCCGCCGCCCTCGCGCGCTTCGCCAATGTCGCGCCCCCGACCCAGGCGGCCCTGGTCCTGGCCTTCCCCGAGGCCGCCCGTGCCGCCATCGCCGCCAGCCGCCCGGCCGCCGACGGCACGTCCCTCGGCCAGCGCGTCTGGCAGCGCGTCGGCGCCCTGATTACCGTGCGCGAGGGCGAGAAAGTGATCCTGGGCGCCCCCGCCACCGCGGTCCTCGCGACGACGAAGGAGAGGCTGGACGCCGGCGACCTCGCTGGCGCCGTGGCGGCGCTGGACGGGCTCGACCTGGCGGCCGCCGCGGCGATGGCAGACTGGCGGGCGCAGGCGCAGGCGCTGCTGGATGCCCGCGCCGCCCTCGGCGCCCTTCTCGCCGGCCTGGCGCGCGGCTGATGGTCCGTATTCTCTGGGTGCTGGCGGCGAGCGCGGTCGCGGTCGCGCTCGCCTGGTCGGTCGCAGGGCTGCCAGGACATGTCGCCGCCACCGTCGGCGGCTACACGTTCGAGGCCTCCACGCCGGTTGCCGCGATTGCGCTCGCCGTGCTGGTGCTGGTGCTGTACCTGCTGCTCCGCCTGCTCGGCACCCTCGTCACCCTGCCGCGCCGTTGGCGACGCTGGCGCGAGCGGCGCCGGCGCGAGCGCGGTGACGCCGCGGTCACCCGCACCCTGGTCGCACTCGCCGCCGCCGACGCGGGTGAGGCCCGGCGCCAGGCGCAACGGGCCCGCGCCCTGCTGGGCGACACGCCGCAGACCCTGCTGCTCGCGGCCGAAGCGGCCCGGCTGGCCGGCAGCGAAGCCGAAGCCGAGGCCCTCTACCACCAGCTTGCCGCCGGCGAGGATGCCGCGTTCCTCGGCCTGCGCGGCCTGTTCCGGCTGGCGATCGCGCGCGAGGACTGGAGCGCCGCCGCCGACCTGGCCCGACGCGCCGAGGCCGCGCATCCCGGCAATGCCTGGCTGCGCGAGGAACGGACGATGCTGGCGGTCCGCGTCGGTGACTGGACCCAGGCGCTGGCGCTGGCCGGACCCGACGCGCCGCACGCCGCCTATGTCACCGCCGCCGCCGAATCCGCGATCGACCCGGCGCAGGCGCTGAAGCTGGCCCGGCGCGCCTGGAAGGATAATCCGGCCTTCACCCCCGCCGCCCTGGCCTATGCCAAGCGCCTGCGCCAATCCGGCCGCGAAGGCCGTGCCCAGGAAGTGCTGCGCGAGACCTGGAAACTGGCCCCCAATCCGGAGATGGCGGAATCCGCCCTGGCCGCGACCAGCGACAAGATGGCGCGGATGCAGCTGGCCGAAAGACTGGTCCAGGGGGCCCCCGACCACCCGGAGAGCCGCCTGCTGCTGGCCCGCGTGGCGCTGGAAGCCGGGCTCACCGGTGAGGCGCGCCGCCACGGCGAAGCCGCGCGCCGCGCCGGGCTGAACCAGAAGCGGCTATGGCTGCTGATCGCCGACCTGGAAGCCGAAGAGCACGGCGACACCGAGGCCGGGCGGCTCGCCCAGCGCGACGCCCTGCGCCACGCCGCCACCGCCGAGCCCGACCCCGCCTGGCGCTGCGACGCCTGCGGCACCGTGCATGCGCAGTGGCATCCGGCCTGCCCGGCCTGCCACACGCCGGGCCGCATCGTCTGGGGCGAGCCGGTGCGTCTGGCCCTGGCGGCCAGCTGACACCCGACCGCACCGCGCCGCATGGCACGGAGAGCACGATTAAGAAGTGGTAAGTAAGAAGTGGTAAGCCCCTTTTTCGGGTCGCCTCTGCTATAATTTCTTCGCCACGCTGAAACTCCGAATGCTGCGGAGTTGCCGCCCTGGCGGGTCCGTATACGGAGGGACCGAAACATGAGCCGCGGCTTGCTGTTCATTCCGTTGCTGGGGCCCGTGGCACTCGCTGCCTGCGCCGTTCCGCCGCCGGCTGGCCCGAGCGTCATGGCCCTGCCGGCCCAGAACAAGAGCTTCGAGGTCTTCCAGCAGGACGATGCGCTCTGCCGGCAATTCGCCGCGGCGCAGACCGGCAACGTCCAGCCGGCGCAGGCCGGCACCAATGCGGCCGTCGGCAGTGCCGTGCTCGGCACCGCTCTCGGCGCCGCCGCCGGCGCGGCCATTGGATCGGTCGGCGGTGCGGTGGGCGCAGGTGCGGCGATCGGCGGCGCCTCCGGCCTGCTGGCGGGCACCGCCATCGGCGTGAACAACGGCTATGCCTCCGCCGGCGCGCTGCAGCAGCGTTACGATGTCAGCTACACCCAGTGCATGTATTCCAGGGGCAACACCGTGCAGTCACCGCCGGGTGGCTACGGATATCCGTATGGGTATCCCTATGGTCCGTATCCCTATTATCCCGGCGGCTACTACCCGGGCGCCTTTTACGGCCCATCGGTGGTGATCGGCGGGGGCTGGGGTTGGGGCGGCGGCTGGGGCTGGCGCAGCGGCTGGGGGTGGCGCAGCGGCTGGGGCGGCTGGCACGGGGGTGGCGGGCATTGGGCTGCCGGCGGGGGCGGCTGGCACGGCGGCGGCGGGCATCACTGAGCCCGCCTGGAATCCCGCGATCTCATCGGGCCGGCAACGCTATTCGAGCAACCCGCCTGGGCGCGCCTCTATCACCGGCGCCGGCGCGGCGGAGGCCGGCACGGTCGCAGGCGCCCGCGCCTCCTCGATCAGCTCGCGCGCGGGCCCGCCCCTGGTGCACACTGCCAGGGCGATGAAGGGTTTCGGATCGATGGCACGTCCGTCCATCCGCACCTCGAAATGCAGATGCGCCCCATGGGCGTGGCCGCTGGTGCCGATGGCGCCGATCTGCGCGCCCATCGCCACCTGCGCACCCGGCCGGATCCCGGGCGTGAACGCCGACAAATGGGCGTAGCGCGTGACCGTGCCGTCGGCATGGCGCAGGTCGATCATGTTGCCATAGCCGAAATAGCGGCCGGCGAAGACCACGGTCCCGGCCGCGGCCGCGCGCACCGGCGAGCCATAGGGCGCCATGAGATCCAGCCCGCTGTGATAGCGCGACAGGCCGCGCGACACCTGCTTGAGCTGCACCACCGGCATCAGCATGTCGCCGCAGGAAACCTGTGCCGCGGCCGGGCCCCCGATGCCGACGAACGTAGCAAGAACGAAAGCGAGGGGCGTTTTGCGCATCGGCAGCGCATAGCATGCATGACCGATCTGCGCTACCCGCAGCCCTGCACGCCCAGCAGCGGCGCCGGGTCGACCCGCCTTCCGTCCACTTCCGCCTCGAAATACAGATGCGTGCCGTAGGTCACCCCGCTGCGGCCGACGACGCCGATCTTCTCCCCCGCCGTCACCCGCCACCTGCCCTCCGCCAGCGCCGGCGCGACGCTGCCGAGATGGGCGTACAGCGTCATGGTCAGGCCGCGCGGACCGTTGTGCCGGATCGCCACTTCCAGCCCGCCGGCGCCGCGCCGGCGGATGCCCGCCACCTGCCCGTCGGCGACGGCATAGACGGCCCCGCCGGCCGGCGCCCGCAGGTCGATGCCGTTATGGAACGCCGCCGGCGCGTGCGGCCCAACCTGCCGCCGCGGGCCATAGGGCGAGGTCACGCAGGCTGACGCCACCGGCGGACGCATGTCCTGCGCCGCCGCGTGGGCGCCGGCAAAGGCCATGCTCGTCAGCGAAGCGGCGCACAGCATCCGCGTGACGTGCATGGCGTGCCCCTCTCAGGCGCGCAGCACGGTCGGCGCGCTGACCGCGTAGCGCGCGAGGACGGCGGGGTCGGGGTCGCGGCCCAGCCCGGGACCGTCCGGCACGTTCACCCGGCCGTTCGTCGCCAGCACCAGCTCATGGTACGGGCTCGCCTCCAGATCGACGAACAGCCGCTCGAACGGCTGATCGGGCGCCAGTCTCGCGTGCAGGTGCAAGGACGCCAGGAAGCCCGGCCCGAAATAGGCGCAATGCGGAATCAGCCGCACGCCGAACGCCTCGGCCAGGCCGGCGACCTTCAGCATCTCCGTCACCCCGCCGATCTTGGCGACGCTGGGCTGGGCGATATCCAGCGCGCCGGCCTGGAACGCGTTGCGGAAATCCATCAGCCCGCACGCGTTCTCGCCGGCGGCGATGGGGATGCCGCCCTCGCGCCGCACCCGCGCCAGCCCGGCGAAATCCTCGGGCGGCCAGACCGGCTCCTCCAGCCATGTCAGGTCGTATGGCCGCAACTGCCGCGCCATGGCGATGGCCTGGTCCACCGTCCACGGACAGTTCGTGTCCACCATGATCTTCGGCCCCGCACCCGCCGCCTCGCGCGCCGCCGCGACGGGCTCGACCAGGACCTCGTGCAGCTTCAGGTCGCCATAGCCCTGCGACACCGCCCGCGCGACGGCCTGTGCAATCGTGCCCCGGTCGCCGTAGCGCAGCAGGCTGGCATAGGCCGCGAACGACGCGGGCGGCGCCGCCCCCAGCAGCCGCCACAGCGGCAGCCCAGCCGCCTTGCCGGCAATGTCCCACAACGCCGTGTCGAGCGCCGAACGCGCATAGAGATGCGGCCCGTTGCGCCCGAACATATGCAGCATCTGCCCCATGCGATGATGCAGCCCGGCAATGTCGCGCGCATCCTGCCCCAGCAACGCCGGCCCCAACTGCGTGTCGATCACCGCACGCGTGGCCGGGCAGGTGGCATGGCCGAACCCCTCGCCCCAACCCTCCAGGCCCTCATCGGTCACGACGCGCATGAGCAGCGTGTACATCGCGGTCCAGCCAACGCCGGAAAACGCCACGGGCGCGGCGCCGGTGCTGAAGGGCACCCCGATCAGATGCGTTTCGACTGCGATGATCTTCACGTCTCTTCTCCCCGCCGGACTCGAAAATCAAGGCGAGGGCTCTGCCCTCGACCCGCCAAAGGCCGAGGGCCTTTGGAAACCCAATCCCTTTCTTGGCTGCGTCAGCAGCCAAGAGAGTAGCGGATTGTCAAGGCTCTGCCTTGACTGGGGTCGAGGGGCAAAGCCCCTCGCCTTACTCCGCCGCCATTCTTGCCACAGGCGGATCGAAAGCCTGTATCGGCGGCAGGTTGCCTTCGAAGCGCTCGACCTGAACCACCGTCAACTGTCCCGTGCAGCCCTGCGCGAGGCTGGACGTTCCGACATCGCGCGTCAGCACGTTCGGGTTCCCGTGCACGCAAAGCGGCTTGTCCTCCGCCGGGTCTTGCGGATCGTACCAGGCGCCGGTCGGAAGCTGCACCACGCCCTGGCGCACATCCTCGGTCAGCCGCACCGCGGCGAGGCAGGCGCCGCGGGCGTTGAACAGGCGGATCACGTCGCCGTCCGCAACGCCGCGCGCCGCCGCATCCACGGGATGCATCCGCGCCACTTCGCGCCCGCGCAGCTTGCTGTCCATGCTGTGGCCGCCGAAGTCGAGCTGGCTGTGCAGCCGCGTCGCCGGCTGGTTGGCGACGAGCCGCAACGGGTGCGCGGCATCCGGCGCGTCCGCCGGCGCCAGCCAGGTCGGGTGGCCGGGGCAGTCGGCGTAGCCGAAGCCGGCGATGGTGGCGGAGAAGATCTCGACCTTCCCGCTGGGCGTCGGCAACGGGTTGGCCACAGGGTCGGCGCGGAAGGCGCGCAGGACACCGCCGTCGTCGGGCAGCTGCGGCAGGGAGAGCTCGCCCTTCGCCCAGAATTCCTCGAAATCCGGCGCCGGCAGGCCCATGGCCGCCAGGGCGGTCTGCGTGTGGCTGTAGAGGTGGCGCAGCCAGTCCCGCGCGCTGCGCCCTTCGGTGAACGCCTCCGCCGTGCCCAGGCGCTCGGCCAGGGCAGCGAAGATCGTGTAATCGTCCCGCGCCTCGCCGAACGGCTCCGCCACCCTGTGCATGGCGACCATCAGCGGGTCGTTGGGGCCACCGCCGATGTCCTCGCGCTCCAGCGTCATCGTGCAGGGCAGGACGATGTCGGCGTGCTTCGCCGTCGCCGTCCAGCCGAGCTCGTGCACCACCAGCGTGTCCACCCGCGCGAACGCCTCCCGCAGCCGGTTGAGGTCCTGATGGTGGTGGAACGGATTGCCGCCGGCCCAGTAGACCAGCCGGATATCGGGATAGGCGAGCGTCTGCCCATTATACGCGAACGCCGCGCCGGGGTTCAGCAGCATGTCGGAAATGCGGGCGACGGGAATGAACGCCTGCACCCGGTTGCGGCCCTGCGGCAGCGACGCGCAACTGACCGCATTGGTCCGCTTGCCGTAATGCGCGAGCGCGCCGAGCGCGTAGTTGTAGCCGCCGCCCGGCAGGCCGAGCTGCCCCAATGCGGCGGCCAGCACCGCCGCCATCCACACCGGCTGCTCGCCATGCTCGGCGCGCTGCAGCGAATGCGCCGTCACCACCAGCGTGCGCTTGCCGACCAGGCGCCGGGCGAGGGCCGCGATCTGCTCCGCCGGGACGCCGGTGATGCCGGCGGCCCAGGCCGCATCCTTCGCGACGCCATCAGCGCGGCCCATGAGGTAGTCCTCGAATACCGGCCAGCCTTCGCAGCAGTCTTCGAGGAAGCCGCGGTCATGCAACCCCTCGCTGACCAGCGTGTGCACCAAACCCAGCATCAGCGCCGTGTCGGTGCCGGGGATCGCGGACACCCATTCGGCCCCCGCCTCCTCCGGCAGGTCGGCCCGCAGCGGACCCACCAGGATAAATTCGCAGCCGCGCTCCCGCGCCGCCTGCATGGACGCGCGCTCGACATGCCGGCTGACGCCGCCGCTGGCGACCATGGTGTTCTTCAGCGCCATGCCGCCGAAGGCGAGCACGACCTCGCTATGCGCGACCACCTGCTCCCAGGTCACGTTGCGCCGGGACATGGCCTCGAACGGCCCGAGGATATGCGGCAGGATCACCGCCGAGGCGCCGGCGCTGTAGCTGTTGACCGAGCGCACGTAGCCGCCGAGCGAGGTGTTGAGGAAGCGGTGCACCTGGCTCTGGGCGTGATGGAAACGCCCGGCGCTGGACCAGCCATAGGAGCCGCCGAACACCGCGCCCGCGCCGTGCGCCTCCTTCACCCGCTTGAGCTCGGCGGCCAGCAGGTCGAGCACCTCGTCCCAGCCCACGGGCACGAAGCTGTCGCGGCCACGGTTGCGGTCCGGCCCGGGCCCGCCCTCCAGCCAGCCGCGGCGCACCATGGGCCGGGCGATCCGCGCCTTGTGGCGCAGCGCATCGGGGAAGTTCTGCAGCACCAGGTTCGGGTCCGGATCGGCGGGATGCGGCTTCACCACCAGCTTGCCGTCCTGCCACCCCGCGGAGAACGCGCCCCAATGGGCGCTGTGCGGATGGAACGCCGTATCGCCTGGAAAATCTGCCATGCCGTCGCCTTTGATCTCGTATCGGTTGTCGTCTTTGCCCAGACTTCCATTCAATCCGGCGAAGGGCAAGCTACGGCGGACTGGCATGACGGCCCAGCGCCCGCGCCAGCGCTGCGGTGGCGGCCCAGGGCTCCAGCCGCTTGCGGGCGTAGTCGGGATCGAGCCGCTGCATCTCGCCGTGCAGCGTCGCCAGTTCCTGGCTCAGTTCCTTGTACTGCGCACGCCCGGCATCGGGGTCCATGCGACGGCGACGTGCCGCGTCGTCGCCCTCCTGCAGCATCTCCTCCAGCTGCATGCCGTAGCGGCGGTAGTGCATCGGCAGCATGGGATACAGCATCAGGAAATAGGCGCCGCGGAGATAACCCAGCAGCTCCTGCTCCTTCTCCAGCAACGGCTTCATCCCGCTTGCGTTGCTGTCGGACAGGTCAGGCGGAACGATCTTCAGCCAATACGCCAGTGCGCTCGAGCGCATCTTCTCGACGACGAGCGCGGCCTCATGCAGGTGTCCGGCGTTCCCGCCGGCCGCGGCGAAGTGCGTCTCGATGAAATGGAACAACCCCAGATTCGCGCGCGCATGCATTTGCGGCCATTCCGGGTGCAGGTTGCCGTTCTCGCGGATACTGGTCGCGAGCTCCGTCAGGCGCCGCCAGACCGCCGTCTCCTCCTTGCTGCCATGCGGCGCCTTGAGCAGCCCGAACTGTTTGGCCAGAAAATAGGCGAGGCCATGCCAGCGCAGATACACGGTCCAGTCGATCATGCCGGGGAACATTTCGTTGATCAGCGCATGGGCCGTGAGATACGCGTCCACCTGCCCGCGGCCGAGCGTGCCGCGGAACCAGGCGATCAGCGTGTTCGCGTAGACTTCGCTCGGAACCTGCTCGCCGAGCTCGTCCAGCAGCATCTGCCCGTAGCGGAGATTGATCCGGCCGAACAGGCTGGCATGGTCGCGGATGTTGAAGGGCGGCCGGTCCTTCATCGCGAGCCAGACGTACTGCACCAGCGGATCGTGCGGGATGCACGCCAGCGACTGCTCGACGATCCGGCGGAACAGGCGCGGCGACGGGACGGTGGCGGCGCCCGGACGGAAGACGCGGCTCTCCGGCACCATGCCCAGCGACCACAGGATGGCCCCGGTCTCGGCCCGGAAGTCCGGCGCCCCCGGCTGGCAGGCGGCGCGCAGATCGTCGGCGAGGCCGCTTATGTCGGCGTCGTAGCGCCGCTCGATCCGGCCCATCAGCGCCCGGTATTCCACCATCGCGGCCTGCAGCCGCTCGTCCCAGTGCGCGTATTTGGCGGCCATCAGCGTGTCGTAGCTGACATCGACCAGCTTGCGGGCGGCTTCCAGCGCGCCGATGCGCAGGCACGCGTGCGCGCAGACATGGGGAATGCGCACCCAGCCCGGGTGCGGCATGCCGCCCTCCTGGTCCAGCAGCCCGTCGCCGAGCGCGCTGGCCCAGCCGAGCATGGCAACAAGCGACAGCGCGAACGCCGCGCCCGGCGCACGCTTCAGCGCTTCCTCGGCGACATCGCTTGCCGCCAGATAGGCGGGATATGGAATCTTCCTGGCCTCGGCGCTGTCGAGACGGTTCAGCGGCGTCGCCGTCGCCAGTGCATCGCGCGCAACCTCGCCGAGGAGCGGCTGCAAGGGCCGCAACCGCGCATCCGCCGCCAGGGCGACGAGCGCGTCGGCCCAGGATTGGAACTCCGGGTGCCCACGCATGGCCGCGACCATGCTGCTGGTGCTCAGCAGCTGCGTGGCGATCGCGTGCAGGACCGTCATGGTCCGCGCTCAACCCAGCTTGAGCAGGCCGAGGAGGAAGCTCTTGGCGACCTCCCCCGGCGGATGGAACGCCACCTCCCCCTTGCCCGCCCCCCAGGAAATCTTCTTGAGTTTGAGTGCGAGAATCACGAGCGCGCCGGCCAGCAGCAGCGTCTCGGTCACCGCCATCTTGCGTTCGCGCATGTCGTAGGCCGCGGCGACGCGGTCCGCCAGTTCGGGGATCGCGCGAATCTCCCCCAGCAGTTGCACGCAGAGCTGCGAGGACAGCTCTTCGTCCTCGAGCAGTTGCTGGATCCGTTGCGCATCGATCGTGCGGTCCTGCCCCTGGACCAGCGGCAGGATCTCGCGCGCCGCGGCGCGCGGCGAGATGTGCAGCAAATCCTCTCCTGCCACGTCCGGATCGGCCTCCACAAGCGCCTGCGCCGCCAGCGCGACCAGCGTGCGCAACTCGTCGTCGGAATAGTCCGGGTATTTCGCCCAGATGGACATTGCTTTCTCCCTGTTTTCGCGAGATGCCAACCGCGTCAAAGCCAATCGCCGAACAGGGTGATCGCGCCCCACTCGTACGGATCCTGCTGCAGATCGCTGTCCAGCACAGTCCGCAGCGCCTGGCGCCATGCGATCGCCTTGGGTTGCCGCCGGGTCAGCCAGTTGTCGAGGAAGACCGGGCTCCAGCGCCGCAGGAACGCGATATCCACCTCCCACAGATTGGCCAGCGTCGAGGCCGCCCCGATCTTCAGCCACTGATAGGCCATGCTGTTGAAGTCGTCGCCGGACTCCACCTGGCCCGCGCCGGTGGAGCAGCCGAACAGGGCCACCAGTTGCGCGTCCGTCAGGCAATCGACCTTCAACTCGCCGACCGTCATCAACTCGCCGTCGCGGCTGGGTGCGATCGCGCTGGGCAGGTAGGTGAAGGGCAGGTCGCGGAAGTCGAAATACCGGCCGCGATGCAGGAAGATCGGCCGGACGGTGATGCCCATGGCGTCGCGGTCCAGCAGCAGGCCGCTGTTGTCGGAAATGTCATCGTCGTAGTGGCCGTGGCAGACGATGCACAGCGCCTCCCACGGTTCGGCGCGATTGAGGCGGTTCTTGATCATGGCGCGGGTGGCGTCCGGAAACGTCACGGGTTCGGCGAAGCCGCGCGCGAATTCCTCGGCCACGTGCCGGTACTCCGCGGTCATGCCGCCCAGGATGTCGGCGCCGATGCCCAGGCACCGCCGCGGCGCCTGCGGTGCGCCGGTCGCGCCGCCGCCGTCCAGCGCGAATGCCCATTCCGCCAGGTTGGATCGGCGGGCGATGTTGCGGTCGACGCAGCGCGTGAACAGGGTGGCGCTGGAACAGTACGTGACGCCGCGCGCCGTCCCCAGATACTGCCCCTCCTCCTCGATCCAGATCGTGTGGAACGGCAGGCCGTGCAGCACGTAGTGCGGCAGGATCACCAGCACGTCGAAGCGCCCGAGCGCCGCGGCCGGCGGCAGCAGCGTCCTGCCCCATTCCCGGGAGAATGCGCGGAACTCCGCCGGCGCCCCGGCCGCCGAGAACGAACCGCGCTCGATCTTCTCCATGAACCGGTCGATGCGCGGGAACACGTCGTCCCACGCCGCCAGCACGAATGTCTGCGTGCGGCCGTCCTGGTCGATCAGCAGGGCGTGAACGTGCTCGGCGCCGACATAGTACTGCAGGGCGCCAACCCGGATCTCGGCGACACGCATTCGAACTCCCCGGCGGACGGAGGGATCACCCGGCATTTAACCCGATCACGGCGCCCGGAGTCGACTTCGCCGCGCTCAATGCGCGAAGCGGAAGCGCCGCTCCAGCGCGAGCGCGCCGCTGGAGATGGTGAAGTTGATGACGAAATAGATCCCGGACAGCAGCAGGAACACGGTCAGGCTGTCGCCCACCGTCTCGCGCACCAGCAGTCCCGCCCGCGTCAATTCGACCAGGCCGACGATCGAGGCGAACGAGGAATCCTTCAGCACCGCGACATACACGCCGATCGTCGGCGGGATCAGCACCCGGATCGCCTGCGGGCCGATGATGGTGCGCAAGGCGGGCCAGAACCGCAGGCCCAAGGCCCGCGCCGCATCCCATTGCCCGCGATCGACGCTGCGGAACGCCGCGCGCACCACCTCCGATATGAAGGCGGAGGCTTCGAGCACCATGGCGATCACGGAAGCCTGGAACGGCGAGAGCGTCACGCCCGTCGTATACGAAAGGCCGTAGAAGGCGCCGAAGAACAGCAGCAAAGGTGGGATGGAGCGGAAGGACTCGGTGAACACGAGACAGGCCAGCCGCACCGGATGCGGGCCGTAGGTGCGGCCCAGGCCGATGACCATGCCGAGGACGAAGCCGAGGACCAACGCGATGAAGCTGAGCTCGACGGTCAGCACCAGGCCGTTGACGAAAACCCGCCAGTAGTCCCAAACGCTGCCCGTGGCGAACATTTCTCTTCAGTACGCCCCTCGCCGGCTGCGCCGGTCGAGTGCCGCCATTGCCGCGGCGACGCCCTGGCACAGCCCGATATAGATGACCGCGGCAACGAGGAAGGACTCCATGTAGCGGAATGCCTCCGACCCCGTCGCAAGCATCCAGTCGCTGAGATCCGCCACCCCGATCACGGCGGCGATGGACGAGCCGATGAGCACGCCGATGCAGTGATTGGCGAATGGCGGCAGGATCACCCGCACGACCTGGGGCAGCACGACGAACAGCTCGATATGCGCTGGGCGCAGGCCGAGCGAACGGGCGGCCTCGCGCTGCCCGGTCGGGACGGCCGAATAGCCGGCGCGGATGATCTCCGAGCCATAGGCGGCGGCATTGGTCGTCAACGCCAGGATCGTCGCCCAGAAATTGGACAGATGCAGCCCGCTCTGCGCCAGGCCGAAATAGTAGACATACAGCAGCACCAGCAACGGGATGTTGCGGAACAGCTCGACATAGGCGCGCGCAAGCAGGGCAGCGACGCGGCTGCCCGACATCCGCGCCTTGGCGATCGGAAGCGCCAGCAGCGTGCTCGCGCCCAGCGCGATCAGCGTGATCTCAAGCGTGACCAGGATCGAGGACGGCAATTGGCCGAAATAGCCCAGGATCGCGTGCAGGTTGAACTGGTACAATACGGCCCACCCCGCTGCGCGATCCCGCCGGCGACAGTCCGCCCCGTCAGAGCGGCGGCATGTCGTAGCCGAAATACTTCCTGAACAGCCGCGCATCCTCGCCGGAGCCGATCAGCTGGCGCACGAAGGTATCGACGATGCGCAGCCAGTCCCCGTCGCCCGCCGGCAGGCCGATGCTGATCTCCTCATAGGACCAGTTGCCCGGCAGGTTGCGGAAACCGGCGCCTTCCTGCGACAGGAACGCCGCGTCCTGCAGGCTATCGAGGATCTGTGCGTCCACCTGGCCGGACTTGAGCGCCAGGAACGCATCGGTGACCGTGTTGACCTTGACCACCGTGGCGTTCGGCGTGACCCTGGCGGCGATGTCCTCGGCAGTGCCGCCGCGCGGCAGGCCGATCTTTATGTTCGCTTTGTTCGCCTGCTCCACGTTCTGCAGCGGCGAGTCCTTCTTCACCATGTAGTTGCTGCCGACGATGAGGTACGGCCGGGTGAAGGCGATCGCGGTGGAACGCTCGAGGGTCGCGGTGAAGTTCGCGATCGACACATCCGCCTTGCCCGTCTGCAATGCCGTGATGCGGCCAGGCGAGTCGACCACGATCCACTCCGGCTTGACCTTCAGCGCTGCGGCGAGCTGCTGGCCGATCTCGATGTCGTAGCCTTCGGGTGTGCCGTCGGGTTTGACGGAGCTATAGGGAGGATTGCCTGCGACGGTTGCCATCCGGATGGTGCCGCGCTTCTGGATATCGGCCAGGATCCTGCTCTGCTGGGTCTGGGCGCCGGCGGGCGACGGCGCCAGCCCGGCCCCGGCGGCCGCGGCCGCCAGCGCCATGCATCCAGTGATCACCGTTCGGCGATGGGTCATCAGACGACTCCTTGTGTTGCGAAGTCTCCGATCGGCTGGGCGCGCCTGCGGACAAACCATGTCAGACATTGCATTCCCGGCGCAAGCGTATCGTTGCAGCCGGTGCGGCGCCTGGTCGCTCAGCCGGCGTCGTGGCAGGCAGCAATCGTCCGGGCAATCATGTCGCTTGTGTCGACCACTTCAAGCTGGTGCGCCGCCGCCTCCGCGGGAACGCGAAACGGCGGCACCGTGTCGGTCACCACGATGCCGTCGAGTCCCGCCGCGAACAGCTCCGGGGCGCCGTCGATGAACAATCCATGCGCCGCGGCGGCGAATACGCGTGTCGCACCCGCTGCCCGGCATGCCTTGGCCGCGCGGACCAGCGTGCCGCCGGTGCTGATCAGGTCATCCACGATCACCGCCACCTTGCCCCGCACGTCACCGGCCAGTAGCTCGCCGCTCACCACGCCGCTGCTGCGGAATTTCTCCATGTAGGCACTGCCGACCTCCCGCGCGGTCAGTTGCCCGAGCGCCTGGCGGAACTGCTCGGCCCGCTTGGCGCCGCCGGCATCGGGCGAGACGGCTACGACCTGCGCCGGCCCGAGCAGCGGCGCGAAATGCCGCGCCAGCAGCGGCGCGCTCTCGATATGCCGGGTCGGACAGCGGAACGCGTTCTCGAAGGCGGCGACATTGTGAACTTCCATGACGATCACCCGGTCGATCCGCGCCGCTTCGAACATCGCCGCCACATAGCGGGTGATGATCGGATCGTTCGGCTTGGTCCGCCGGTCCTTGCGCGCGTAGCACAGATACGGGACGACGGCGGTCACATGCTCCGCACCCGAATCCTTCAGTGAGCCGCAGAAGAACAACAGGCGGCAGAGCTTGTCGTTGCCGCTCTGCTGGTCGTCGCCGTGCAGAGAGTGCAGCACGAATGCGTGGTGGCCGCGCACATCGTGCAGGGCGCGCGCCTTGTGCTCGCCATCCTCGAATTCGCGCTCCTCGTGCGCGGCGAGCGGAATCTCCAGCCGGCGGGCGACGCGTTCGGCAAGTTCGCGGCTGCCTTGCAGGCCGAAGAACGAGAGGGGACTGCGATCCATCTGTCTCTCCTACGAAGGCCACTCCAGGGCGGCGAACAAGGGTGCCGCGCGCGTGGCAGCGGCGAGGGCGCCGCGGCTTGCGTCCAGCACGTGCCATCGCGCCTGATCCAGGCGGGCTGGCGGCGTGGTGCACCAGAATCCGATCGACGCCGCCGCCAGGCGCGCCATGGCGGCGGCGGCCGCGCACCGCTCGCCATGCTCACGCAATTCACCTTCGACGAGCACCGAGCACCCCGCGGCCAGGACGGCGGCGGCCGCGTCCCACACCGCGTCGCCATCGCCGGCCAGGTGCAGCAACCGCGCCCCAGGCGCCGGCCGCGGCAGCGCCGCCAGCAGCGGCGCCAGTTCCGCCCGCGCGGCTGCGTCGCCTCCGAGCACCGCAAGCACCGGCCGCCGCGGCGCCAGGAAATCGAGGCCGGCATCGATATGCCGCCGCGCTAGGGCAAGCACCGCCGCCGCCCGATCCGCACTGGCCTGCCGCCTTGCGCTGCCCGCCAGGGCATAACTCCGCGTCGCCGCCCGCAGCGCCAGGAACAGTGGCAAGGCGCGCAACCCCTCTGTCTCCGGGGCGATGTCCGCATAGGCGTTGAACACGGCATTGCCGAGATCGCCGCGCCCGCGCAGCTCAAGGTCCATCAGCAGGAACGCAAGGTCGTGCAGCACGTCGATGCAGCCGATCTCGTCGCTGAACTCGATGCAGTCGAACAGCGTGGGGCGTCCGGCATGCAGGCAGATATTGGCGAGTCGCAGATCGCCATGGCAGCGGCGCACTTTCCCCTCTGCTCGCCGCCGCTCCAGCAGGTCCGCCAGGGTGTCGAGCCTGGCCGCCGAGTGGCTTCCCAGCGCGCCGACCGCGGCCCCGTCCAGCACCTCGGCGACGCGCGCCAACTCGCGTTCGTTTTCCGCGATCACCCGGCGGACGGCATCGCGGCCGCCGAAGCCGGGCGTGACCTGTGCGGCCAGGTGGAACCGCGCCACCTCCCTGCCGAGCGCCTCCATCAACACGCGCGTCAGCCGGCCGCCGTCGAGCATGTGGTCGAACAGGTCCGCCTGCTCGAAGCGCTGCATCACGACGACATGATCGAGCGCGGGACCGGCGCCGTCGAAAACCAGGTCGCCGCCGGTGCCGCGCGTGATCGATCGCACGCCGAGATACAGCGCGGGCGCGGTGCGCCGGTTCAGCACCAGTTCCGCCGCACACGCGGCCGCGCGCAATTCGCGCGTGGTGTAATCGAGCGAGGCATAGCGGATCGCCCGCTTCAGCTTGTAGGCCCGGTCGCCGACCAGGAACACGATCGAGCAATGCGTCTCGATCCGCTGCACGCCGGCATGCCCAGGCCCGTAGCTCGCCGCGCGCGACAGAAAGGCGATGACCTCCCCCTGCTCCTCGGCGGCGAGGGCGCGCGGTGTCACGGCACGGAGTCCGGCTGCGCCGCCAGGTCCATCCGGGCCACGAGGTCGCGAATTCCCTGGCTGATCGCCACCGGAACCGCGCCCGGCCCGAGCCGGCGCAAGACATCAGGCAAGCGCGTCAGCGCGGTTGCGGCACAAGCCCGGGCCTGCTCCAGCGTCGGCAGGCCGGCCACCCGCCTGCCGGCCCGCATGGCCGGCTGCAGCAGCGCCTCGCCATCCATCAGCTCGCCCGCGAGGGCGATGACATCGCCGGCGATCGTCCCGTCCGCAGCGTAGCGCCGGTAGACCTGCTTGCGGCCCGGCCAGGTGGCCTTGCCCTCGCTCTTCTTGCGCCGCGGACGCCCGGCATATTCCTGCAGCTTGTACGCGCAGTCGAGCGCCGGCGCGTCGGCCGACGTGGTCAGGCTGGTGCCGACGCCGAAGCCGTCGATCGGCGCGCCGTCAATGACCAGGCGTTGCAGGACGCCCTCGTCGAGCCCGCCGCTGGCGAAGATGCGGATGCCGTTCTGGCCCGCCGCGTCCAGGATGGCGCGGACACGCCGTGCGTGCGCGGCAAGGTCGCCGCTGTCCAGCCGCACCGCCGTTACGTGAATGCCCTCGGCCGCGAGGCGCGGCGCCAGCCGGGCCACGATCGCCGCGGCGCGCTCGGTGTCGTAGGTGTCGATCAGCAGCGTCAGCGCCTTGGGGCGCACCCGGGCGAAGCGTTCGAACGCCGTCGCTTCGTCGTCATGGGCCTGGATGAAGGAATGCGCCATCGTGCCGCTGACGGGAATGCCGAAATCGCGATGCGCGAGCACGGTCGCCGTGGCGGAAAACCCCGCAAGATAGCTGGCCCGCGCGGCAAGCAGCCCCGCCTCCGCGCCATGCGCCCGGCGCAGCCCGAAATCCACCAGCTGGCGGCCGGGTGCCGCCAGCACCATCCGCGCCGCCTTGGAGGCGATCACGGTCTGGAAATGCATGAGGTTGATCAGTCGCGTCTCGATCAGCTGCGCCTCCGGCAGCGGTGCGGTGACGCGCAGGATCGGCTCGTCGCCGAAGAACACCGTTCCCTCCGGCATCGCGTCGACATCGCCGGTGAAGCGCAGCGCCGCGAGGCCGTCGAGGAAGCCGGGCGAGAACATTCCGGACGCGCGCAGCCAGCCGATCTCCTCGTCCATGAACCGCATGGTCTCGAGGAAGCCGACGAGCTGCTCCAGCCCCGCGGCCATCAGGAAGCCGCGCGTGGGCGGCAACTTGCGGACAAACAGTTCGAAGCTCGCCGTCCCGGCCATGCCGTGCGCGGCATAGGCTTCGAGCATGGCAAGCTCATAGAGGTCGGTCAGCAACAGACTCTGCTCAAGCATCGGGACCACGATGCGCTGCCTGCGCGGGCGTTTCGTTGATATTGATCAACCCCGCCCCAATCGCGGATCTTGACGTAGATCAACGCGACCGCAATCCCCTTGGCACAGGCTGCACCGCATGCCGGTCGTCAATGCCGATATCGCGAGCGAGCTCGACAAGGTCGCCGATCTGCTGGAGATCGAGGGCGCCAACCCGTTCCGGGTGCGCGCCTACCGGCAGGCGGCGCGGCTCGTCGGCAGCCTGCCGCGCAGCGTCGCGGAGATGGTGGCGGCGGGCGACGATCTCGACGCCCTGCCCGGCATCGGCCAGGATCTCGCCGGCAAGATCGCCCTCATCGCCACCGGCAAGCATCTTCCGCTGCTCGACGAACTCGAACGCGAGGTGCCGCCCGGGATCACCGCCCTGCTCGCGCTGCCCGGCCTCGGCCCGAAGCGGGTGCATGCGCTGCACGAGGCGCTGGGGATCGACAGCATCGACAAGCTGGCCGCCGCCGCCAAGTCCGGGCAGCTGCACACGGTTGCGGGATTCGGCCCCGGCATCGAAGCCCGGCTCGTCCGGGCGCTCGCGGAAGGCGCGGGACAGGCGCAGCGGGTGAAGCTTGCGACGGCCGAACAGGTGGCCGAACCGCTGCTCCGCCATCTGCGCGGCGCGGACGGCGTGCTCCAGGTCGAGATCGCCGGCAGCTATCGCCGTCGGCGCGAGACGGTGGGCGATCTCGACATCGTGGCGTCCGCCGAACCGGGCAAGCCGGTCATGGACCGCTTCGCCGGCTACGAGGATGTCGCCGAGGTGACGGAGCGCGGCACCACCCGTTCCACCATCGTGCTGCGCAACGGCCTGCAGGTCGATCTGCGCGTGGTCGCGCCGGAGAGCTTCGGTGCCGCGCTGCTGTATTTCACCGGATCGAAGGCACACAACATCGCGCTGCGCCAGATCGCCATGGCGCGAAACCTGAAGCTCAACGAATACGGGCTGTTCAGCGGGGCGAAGCGCCTGGCCGGCGCGACCGAGCAGGACCTCTACGAGCGCCTGGGCCTCACCATGGTGCCGCCGGAGCTACGGGAGGACCAGGGCGAGATCGACGCGTCCCGGCAGAAGCGGCTGCCGCATCTGGTGACGCTGGACGACATCCGCGGCGACCTGCACATGCACACCACCGCGAGCGACGGCCACGACAGCATCCTCGCCATGGCGCGGGCGGCGCAGGCACTGGGCCGCGCCTACATCGCCATCACCGACCACAGCAAGCACGTCGCCGTGACGCATGGCCTCGATGCGGCCCGCCTCGCGCGGCAGATCGACGAGATCGACCGCCTCAACGCCGGCCTCAAGGATTTCACCGTGTTGAAGGCGATCGAGGTCGACATCCTCGAGGACGGGTCGCTCGATCTGCCGGATCGCATTCTGCGGCGGCTCGATCTCGTGGTCGGCGCCGTCCATTCCGCGTTCGACCTGCCGCGCGGACAGCAGACGGCGCGGCTGCTGAAGGCGATGGACAATCCCTTGCTGAACATCCTGGCACATCCCACGGGGCGGCTGATCAATGCCCGCCCCGGCTATGCCGTGGACATCGAGGCGGTCATGCGCGGCGCGCGCGAACGCGGCTGCCATCTGGAATTGAACGCACAGCCGGATCGCCTGGACCTGAACGACACGAGCTGCCGGCTGGCCAAGGAACTCGGCCTCAAGGTGGCGATCTCCACGGATGCGCACGCGACGACCCAGCTCGGCCATATGCGCTTCGGCATCGACCAGGCACGGCGCGGCTGGCTCGAACCCGGCGACGTGCTGAACGCCGCGTCCCTGGCCGACCTGCGCCGCATGCTGCGCCGGGACGTCCCGGCGGTTTGATCGAGGTCAAGGCCGCTGCCCTTGCAGGCGCGCTACACTTCATTTCCGCTCTGGGAGGCCGACATGCAGGAGCCGCTTCGGATCGCCTTTCGCAACATGGAGGCGCCGGCCGCCATCGAGGAAGAAATCCGCGACCATGTCGCCGAGCTTGAGACATTCTTCGATCGCATCACGAACTGCAGCGTGGTGGTGGAGGCGCGCCACCATCACCATCGCCAGGGCAGGCTGTTCCATGTCAGCATCCGCCTGACCGTCCCTGAACGTGAAATCTTCGTGCAGCGCGATCCGGCGGAAGATCACGCGCACGAGGATCTGCACGTGACGATCCGCGACGCTTTCGCCGCGGCCCGGCGCCAGCTTCAGGATCACGCCCGCGAAAAGCGTGGCGACGTGAAAGTGCACGAAGCCCCCGCCATCGGGCGGATCGTTCGCCTGTTCCCCGAACGCGGCTATGGCTTCCTCGCCACCGATACGGGCGACGAGGTCTATGTCCACCGCAACGCCGTGCTCGGCCGCGGCTTCGACGCGCTGCGCGTCGGCGACCGGGTGCGCTATGTCGTCAAGGAGGGCGAAGGCGAGCAGGGGCCGCAGGCAAGCACCGTGGTCCCGCTATAGGAGCATCCTGCCGCCTGGCAGTGCGCAGTCAGATGGCTTCGCCGGGGGCCGGCCACAATTCCCGGATGCGCTCGGGCAATGCCCGCTTCACCTTGTCCGCCTGCTCGAGCGTGACATGCTTGCCGACAACGGCGAAGACGCTGCGCGTGGCCTGCCGCACATTCAGCGGCCGGATGCCACCGAGATTGACGGCGACGCAGGCCAGGAATTCGTCCACCGTATGCGACCGCTCCGGCATGTGCCCCGGCCGGAACTGGTCGTAGTAGGTTCCGCGCACCAGAAGCGGCAACTGCGCACCCAGATGGGCGGCGAGTTCCAGCGGCAGGCGATCGCGCAACGCCCTCAGCACCGCGCCCAGCACATGCCAGGCCACGCTTCTGTCGGGCCCGACCGTGTCCATCACCTCGTCCAGCCAGATATGCGTCGTCTGCAGGGTCTTGTCGAATGCGTCGAGACCTGTGCTGCTCATTGCGATCCTCCAGGAATTGCGTGTCTCACCCAACGCCTATGCCGCACGAGGCCGGCTTCCAGCCGGGCGAAGTCAAGGCTCTTCCGGTCATATTTGCCGAGGTCGATCCCTAGTCGCCGCGCCAGCGCCTGCACGGGGGGCGACGGTGCGGGATCGGCTTTCGCCCAATAAGGGCGCAGTTCACGGAGAAAGATATTCACAGTGACTGGTCCAACGCCATGGAAGGCCAGAAGCCTTCCCTCCAGGTCGCGAGCGTCGCGCGCCGCTGCGTGCAACCTTGAAAGCCGACCGCCATAAAGCTCCAGCAGCATCTCGCACGCACGCAGTATCTTCCTGGATTTGCTTTCGTCGTAGCGCACATACCCGCCCTCGCGCATGACCGGGTTCACCAGATAATCCCAGCCGGCCGCGATGATCGCCTGCGGGCTCGTGAGGCCGTGGCGCACGAACGAGCGGTAGGTGTTGCGCGCGATCGTCTCGGAAATCCGCTGGCCGAACAGCAGGCTGGCAAGGAACCAGCAGAACAGGTCCTGCTCCCGGCCACGCGCGAGATCGAGCCCGAGTTCCTCGGAGTAGAGCTGCGCGTGCGCCAACTGGTCCAGTTCCGGCACGGCGCGTGTCGCCATGGATCGTGCCTTCGCCTCATGCGAGGCTGGCCATATAACATCCCGTGGCGCTCGATGATGATCGCGGCCTTGTGATCCTGCGCGGCGCCCGACAGCGCCCCCTGCGACGCATGATCCGCCGCAGGAGAGCCGCGATGCAGGCCGACATGCACCTCGTTCCCGCCGTGCGGACATGACGGAGGTCCGGCTGTTCCTTTGCGGCGACGTGATGCTCGGGCGGGGCATCGACCAGATCCTGCCGCATGCCAACCCGCCGGATCTCTATGAGCCGCATGTCCGTTCGGCCACCACCTATCTGAGCCTGGCGGAGGCCGCGAACGGCCCGATTCCGCGCCATGCCGGCCCGGCCTATGTCTGGGGCGACGCGCTGGCGGTGCTGCGCGCCGCGGCGCCGGACGCAAGGATCGTCAACCTTGAAACCGCCATCACCGCCAGCAGCCAGCCCTGGCCCAAAGGCATCAACTACAGGATGCATCCCGACAATGTCGGCTGCCTGACCGCGGCACGGATCGACTGCTGCATGCTGGCGAACAATCACGTGCTGGACTGGGGCGAAGCGGGCCTGCTGGACACCCTGTCCACGTTGCGGCGCGCCGGCATTGCCCGTGCCGGAGCAGGCCGCAACGCGGCCGAAGCCGCCGCGCCCGCCGTGCTGCCGCTCGCCGGCGGCGCGCGCGTGCTGGTCTTCGGCTACGCTTCGTCCACAAGCGGTGTTCCACAGGACTGGGCCGCCGGCGCCGGCACGCCCGGGGTCGATCTGCTGCCCGATCTGTCGGCCCGAACCGCGACGCGCATCGCCGAAGCGGCACAGGCGCAGCGGCAGGCGCGTGACCTGCTGATCGCCTCGGTACACTGGGGCGGCAACTGGGGCCACGACATCCCCGCGCCGCAGCGCACCTTTGCCCATGCCCTCGTGGATGGCGGGTTCGACGTTGTGCACGGCCATTCGTCGCACCATGCCAAAGGCATCGAGGCCTACCGGCAGAAGCTGGTGCTGTACGGCTGTGGCGACTTCATCAACGACTACGAGGGCATTTCGGGCTACGAGGAATTCCGCGCCGATCTCGTCGTGATCTATCTGCCGCGCCTCGATGGCGAGACCGGCCGGCTGCTGTCACTGGAGATGGTGCCGATGCAGATCCGCCGCTTCCGCTTGAACCGCCCGTCGGCCCAGGACGCCAAATGGCTGCATGATGTGCTCGCACGGGAAAGCGCCAGACTGGGCACCGTGATCGCCCTGCACGCCGATGACAGCTTCAGCATCATGAAAGGAGGGCTGTGAGCATGCGCCTGACCAGCACCGACCTTGCCCCCAACGCCCGGATCCCCACGCGCTTCACCTGCGACGGCGCCGATGTCTCGCCGCCGCTGGCCTGGTCGGACCCACCCGCGGCCACGAGAAGCTTCGCGCTGGTCTGTGCCGACCCCGATGCGCCCGGCGGCGTCTGGTACCACTGGGCGATCTATGACATTCCGCCGACCACGCTTGCCCTGCACGAGCACTGGCCGCCGGCAGGCGCCTCGCCGCCCCAGGCGACCAACGACTTCCGCCACCCCGGCTATGGCGGACCCTGTCCGCCGTCCGGGCATCGCCCGCATCACTATGAATTCCGACTGTACGCGCTGGACGTCGACCGGCTGGGCCTGAAGCCGCACCCGCATTGCCGCGATGTCGAAGCTGCGGCCCGCTCACACGCCATCGCCACGGCAGAGCTCATCGCCACATACGGGCGCAACTGAACCGCGCCGCCGCTGCCCGTGCGTCAGGCGGTGGGTCCGAGGCCCTGGAAGGCGCGTTGCGCTTCCTCCGACAGCACGTCGCCACGCTCGGCATAGCGGGTGGAGAAATGGCAGGGCGCCAGCCGCTTCACCTGCGCGTGACGGGCGATCAGGCCGGCGCGATGCGCGGTCAGATGGTTCTTGCGCATGGCATGCGCCGCATCCGCCAGGAGGAACGTGCATTCGATGAACAGCACGTCGGCGCGCCAGGCCAGGCGCTCGATCCGCGCCACATTCGCCACGTGATCGCGCGCATCCACCACATACGCGATCTTCTGGCCGGCGACGACCGTGGCAAGTGCGCGCAACGCGCCAAGCGGCAGCGTGACCGGCGTGACACCTTCGTCGCTCCGCCGCAGCGCACGGATGGGGGTGTCGTCCGGCGCGTCCTGCAGGAGGGCGCGCTTGAGCGCCCCGAGCCACGGCCCGACCTCCAGGCCGAGTTCATCGAGCCGGGTTTTCCAGATGTTCACATGCGCCCGCTCTTCCAGCGCGAAGCCCAGGCACGGGGTGGCATGATCGAGCACCGCGCAACGCACCTGCAACGCGCCGCATGACGCCAGCACGTCGCCTTCAATCCTGGCCTCCGGCATGGGTTCGCGCCGGAATGCGTGCCGGGACTGGAAGCGTGCGCTCCATACGATGCCGCCGTCGTGCACCTCGCTCACGTCGAAAATCAGGTTCCCGTCGTAGTTTCCGATCACGTTCCACGTGTAGGCGTGCAGCTTATGTTCGATCCGGTCGATGAAGTCGGCAGGGCCGTACATCGCGACCGTCTTCTCGCGCCCGAGCAGCACGCGCAGCAGGCGGTCGAACCCGGCAAAGTGGTCCATGTGCGCGTGGCTGACGAAGGCATGGCTCACCCGCAGCAGCTTGCGCGGCGACAGCGGCGAAAGGTCACCGAGGTCGAACAGCATCGCCCGGCGCTCGAACATGATCTCGGCGTACAGCGACGGATCGCCGAATGGGCCGTTCACCAGATGGCAATGGACGATCGGTCGCATGCGGCGGCTCTGCCCGGCGGTTGAACAGGGTCCCGCTTGCTACGCCCTGCGGGACGCCGGCGCCATACCGATCCGGGTCGGCGGCCAGGGCACGTGTTCGCTTGCGGGAACGCCGCATCCCGGCGATGCTGTTCCAGCTGGGCGGCCGTCGTGCCGTGGCAACCGCCGAACGCCGCCCTCGCCGCCCTGCTGTCGCTCCGGCCGCGTCAATGCCTCTCCTGGCGTCCGACACAGGTATCCGGGCTTTGCCGCCGCCGGCCGGTCCGCGCGTGCAACGCACGCAGACGACACAACGATCAGGAGAGGGACATGACAAGATATGACAAAGCCGCATGGCGATTCCCAGGCGCGATCGCCACGGTCGTCCTGCTGGCGGTCGCACTCGCCGGCGGCCCGGCCCAGGCGCAGGCCCGGAAATCCATGATGGACCAGGTGCTCGACCGCAAGGAACTGCGCGTCGGCGTCGAGCTGAAATATCCCCCGATCATGTATCGCGACGCCAGCGGTAACCCGCAGGGCTTCGAGGTCGAGCTGGCGCGCACGATGTGCAAGACGCTCAACGTGACCTGCAATTTCGTCGACGTCGAGTTCCCGGCGCTGATCCCGGCGCTGCAATCGGGCAAGATCGACATCATCGTGGCCCAGATGGCGCTGACGCCGGCCCGTGCCATGGTCGTCGATTTCTGCAAGCCGTTCGAGGCGACCGGCGACGTGGTGATCGTGTCTCCGAAATCGCCGCTCGCTGAAACCACGACGGCGAAGGACGTGGTCGACGCCCTCAACAAGCCCGACGTGAAGATCGCGGTGCAGCTCAGCACGGTCGAATCCCAGCTGCGCAGTGCGGTGTTCGCGAAGACGACGCCCGTGGACGTGAGCGGTCCGCTGGACGCCTTCCTGCAAGTGATCTCGGGGCGGGCCGACGCCACGCTTTCCGATGACGTGAGCGCGTTGAAATACGCGCAGGAGCATCCGGGGTCGATCAAGGTGCTGCTGGACGGTCGGCACCAGCCCTATCTGCGCAACTTCCCGTCCGGCGGCGGCGTGCTGCGCGGCAACGGCGATTTCTGCCGCTGGGTCGACGTCCAGGTGCAGGACTGGATCAATTCCGGCGCCTACCAGGCCGCCTATCTGAAAGAGGTGGGCTGGCCGCCGCCACTTGCGGAACTGCAGCTGCTTCGCGGCGGCTACTGAGCGGCGCTGCGCCGGCGGAGCCGTTCCGCCGGCGCGGCAGATCGTCATCAGTCGTAACGGGGGTGCGGATTGGACGGGGCATACACTTTCCGATGGAGCACCCTGATTCCGTATATCCCGATGTTCGGCGAAGGGTTGCTCGTCACCTTCGAGATCTCGGTCGTCGCGCAACTGGTCGGCATCGTCATCGGGCTGATCGCGGGCCTGGCGCGGCTGTCGCAACGCCGCGTCGTGCAATCCGTCGCCGTGGCATATATCGATTTCTTCCGCGGCGTTCCGCTGCTGGTCACGCTGGTGTGGATCTATTACGGCGTCGCGCTGCTGTTCGGGATCAACATATCCGCCTTCGTCGCCGGCGTGTCCGGGCTCGGCATCACGCTGGGCGCCTATCTGGCGGAGGTGTTCAGGGCCGGCGTGCAGGCGATCCCGCGCGGCCAGACGGAGGCGGCATACTCGCTCGGGCTCAACCGCCGCCAGACGATGTGGTGCGTGGTCCTGCCGCAAGCTCTGCGGATCGTGTTCCCGCCGCTGGCGAACAGCTTCATCGGCATGCTGAAGGACTCGTCGCTGGTGGCCATCCTGTCGGTGACGGACCTGATGCGCGTCGGCATGATCGTGGCCGCCGACACGTTCCGGGCGTTCGAGGCCTACACATTCGTGGCCGTGATCTACTACGTCGTCACCTTCATCACGGCACGCGCGGTGACACGGATCGAGAAGCTGTACGTGATCCCGCGCTGACGTCCGCTACGCCACCCGGTACCGGACCAAGGCGTCTTCGTTCAGCTCGGCGCCCAGGCCTGGCTTCCCGGGCTTGTGGATCAGGCCGTCCACGAAATCGAAGTCGTCCACCGCCAGCTCCCGCCGCAACGTCTCCGTGCACAACTCGGGCGGCAGGTATTCGATGAATTTGCAATGAGGGGTGTTGAAGGCCAGGTGCGCCGTTGCCGTGACGGACACGCCCGTCTTCCAGCAATGCGGCACGATCAGCCGGTCGCGCGCCGCAGCCATGTCGCAGACGGCCTTGGCCTCGCCGAACCCGCCGACGCGGCCGATATCGGGCTGGGCCACGTCGATCCTGCCGCGGTCCAGCAGGTCCTCGAATTCCCATCGCGTCGCCTGCCACTCGCCGGCGGCGATGCGCATCGGCGCCTCGTCATGCAGCCTGGCATATTCGTCGAGGCGGTCGATCCAGATTGGCGTCTCCAGGAAGAAGATGTCGAACGCCGCCCAGTCGCGCACCGTCCGCAGCGCCGTCGCCGCATCGGGCCACATGTACTGCACGTCGATCATCAGTGCGATGTCAGGACCGAGCGTCTTTCGCACCGCCTCGACGACGCGCGTGTGCTTGTCAGCCTCCTCGTGCATGCCGTCATGGGCGTAGGGGCCGCTCATGCTCACCTCCGCCTTCACGGCGCGGAAGCCAAGCTGCTTCGCGCGCTCCGCCCATTCGCACAGCGAATCCCGATACGCCTCCCATTGCCGCCCCGCCGGCTGCAGGGAGGCATAGGGAACCACGAAGTCCTGCCGCGCGCCGCCGAGCAGCTCGAAGATCGGCTTGCCCTCGGACTTGCCGCGAATGTCCCACAACGCCATGTCGATGGCGCCAAGGGCATGGATCACCGCGCCGCGCCGCCCGTTCATGCAGGTGCCGACATAGATGCGCTGCCACAGTTCCTCGATGCGCAGCGGATCCGCGCCAATCAGCAACTCGCGCATGCCCAACCCCATCGTGTGGGTGCCCGGAGCCTCGACGCAGGCCTTGGCGATCCAGGGATTCACATCGGACTCGCCGATGCCGGCGATGCCCTCGTCGGTGCGCACGATGACGATGAAGCTGTCCTGCGCGGAGGACGTGCTGCCGGTGCTCATGTTGGGCGCGAGCAGCACGTAGCACTCGACATCAACGATCTTCATGGGCGTTGTCCTCCGATGCAGAGGATGGAGGCGGTCCGTTCGTCCCCGGCCCTACTCCGCCAGGTGGCAAGCCACCATCGACTCGCCCACCTTGCGCCATTCCGGCACTTTCTGCCGGCAGATGTCCACTGCCATCGGGCAGCGCGTATGGAACCGGCATCCCGCCGGCGGCGCCGCCGGGCTCGGAATCTCGCCGCTCAGCGGCACGCGCGGCTTGGCGCGCTGCACGGCCGGATCGGGCTCCGGCACCGCGGCCAGCAGCGCGCGCGTATAGGGATGGCGCGGCGCGGCATAAAGCGCCTCGCGCGGCGCCAGCTCCGCGAGACAGCCGAGATACATCACCGCCACCCGGTCGCAGACATGCCTGACCACCGCGAGGTCGTGGGAGACGAACAGGCTGGACATGCCAAGCCGCGCCTGCAGCTCCACCAGCAGGTTCAGGATCTGCGCCCGTACCGACACATCCAGCGCCGAAACCGGCTCGTCACACACCAGCAGCGCCGGGCGCAGGGCCAGCGCGCGGGCAATGACGATGCGCTGCCGCTGACCGCCGCTGAACTGGTGCGGATAACGCCCGGCGTGATCCGGCCGCAACCCGACCTCCTCCAGCAGCGCCGCCACGCGATCGCGCAAGGCGGCGCCCCGGGCGACGCCGCGCACCAGCAGCGGCTCGCCGACAGCGGCGCCCACGGTCATGCGCGGATTGAGCGAGGTCACGGGGTCCTGGAACACCATCTGCACCCGCGCCCGCACAGCGCGCAACGTGCGGCGATTGGCGCCGGCGAGCTCGGTGCCCAATACGCGCACGCTGCCGCGCGTGGGTGCCAGCAACCCCACCACGGTGTTGGAGACGGTGGACTTGCCGCAACCGGATTCGCCGACCAGGCCCAGCGTCTCGCCCGGCGCGATATGGAACGACACACCGTCAACCGCACGGATCGGCGCGCCCCCGCGGCCGGGGAAATGCACGGCCAGATCGGTGATTTCCAGGACAGCGCTCATCGCACGCGCTCGGCATGGAAGCAGGCGGACAGCCTGCCATCGCCCACGCTGCGCAGCGGCGGCGTGGCTTCGGCGCAATGCGCATCGGCCAGCGGACAACGCCCGGCGAAGCGGCAGCCGGGGCCGAACTCCGCGGGCGTAGGCACCCGTCCCTCGATCACCGCCAGCTTCGATTTCGGCACATCCGACAGCCGCGGGATCGAGGCCAGCAGCAGCGCGGTATAGGGATGGCGCGGCGCCGCGAAGATCGCCTCGGTCGGCCCGGTCTCCGCGATACGCCCGGCATACATCACCGCCACGCGGTCGGCGATGTCGGCCACCACCCCCATGTCGTGCGTGATCAGCACCACCGCGGTCTGCCGCTCGGTGGCAAGGCGGCGCAGCAGGTCCAGGATCTGCGCCTGGATGGTCACGTCCAGCGCCGTCGTCGGCTCGTCGGCCAGCAGCACCGCGGGGCCAGAGATCAGCGCCGTCGCGATCATCACCCGCTGGCACATGCCTCCGGACAGCTCGAACGGATACTGGTCGATGCGCCGGTCCGGATCGGAGATGCCGACATCCTCCAGCATCTTGCGCACCTGCGGACGCGCCTGCGCCACGGAAAGGCGCAACGCTTCGGCCACCTGCGTCCCCACAGTGGCCAGCGGATCCAGCGCCGCCTGCGGTTCCTGGAAGATCATCGACAGCCGCCGCCCGCGCAGCTCCCGCATGCGGCGTTCCGGCAAGGCGGAGATCTCCTCCGCCCCCAGACGCACGCGGCCGCTCACCTGGCGGATGGCGGCGGGCAGCAGGCGCATCACCGCCTGCGCCGTCAGCGACTTGCCGCACCCGGACTCGCCCACCAGCGCCAGCACCTCGCCGGGGGCGACCGAGAAGCCCACGCCATCGACGACCTGCGCCGGACCGATGGCCAGCGACAGGTCCTCGACGACAAGCGCAGGCTGCGTCATCAGCTTTTGGCGGGCGCCGGCTGGTACGTGCCGATGGAGTTGCCGCCGTCGACGCTGATCATGGTGCCGGTGACGAACGCCGCCGCCTTCGAGCACAGATACAGCACCATGGCCGGCGTGTCGCCCGGCCCGCTGGTGCGCCCCATCGGAATGCGCGCGATCATGCGCTCCACATAGTCTTCCGGCAGCAGCGAGAAATCGCTGCCCGGCGCGAAGCCCGGCTCCACCACGTTCACGCGGATGCGGTGCGGCGCCAGTTCCAGCGCCTGGCCCTTGGACAGCCGCTCCAGCGCCGTCTTGGACATGCAGTACGTCACCGACCCCGTCGGCATCTGCCGCGCCGCGCCCGAGCCGATATTCACGAACGCACCCTGCACGTTGCGCGCGATCATCAGCCTGGCCATCTCCTTGGTCACGATGAACGGCGCACGCACGTTCACGTCCATGATGCGGTCGAACTCGGCCTCGTCCAGGTTCAGCAGGATGCCCGTGCGCGGGTACACGCCGGCATTGTTGATGACGATATCCGGCGCCTCCCATTCCCCCGCCACCGTCAGGGCAAGGTCGCGGATCGAGCTGGCATCGGTCAGGTCGGTGCCGTGCAGCAGCGTGGTCGCCGGGTCCAGGCCCAGGCGGGCCGCCACGTCATCGAGCTTGTCGCGCCGCAGGTCGGACAGGCACAGCACCGCGCCTTCCCGCGCGAACGCGGCCGCGATCCAGCCGCCATAGATGCCGGCCGCCCCCGTCACCACGACGCGCTTGCCCTTGAACTCGCCTTCATAGTTCATGTTCTGCTCCGTTATCGGCTTTGCGAACGGGGGTCCACGCGGTCGCGCAGCCAGTCCCCGAACAGGTTCACGCACAGCACCAGCACGAACAGGCACGCGCCGGGAAACACCGTCAGCCACCAGGCCCGCGCCACGTATTGCCGCCCGGCACTCATGATCGAGCCCCAGGACGGAAATGGCGGCTGGATGCCCAGGCCGAGGAAGGACAGCCCCGCCTCGAACAGGATCATCAGGCCGAACTCGGTGGTCGCCACCACCATCAGCGGCCCGGCGATGTTCGGCAGCACGTGGCGCAACAGGATGCGCAGCGCCGAGCTGCCGGCCATTTCGGCCGCGCGGATATAAGGCAGGTTCGCCACCTGCAGCGTCTGCGCATAGGCCACGCGGGTATAGCGCGGCCAGCGCGTGAGCCCGAGCACCAGCACCAGGTTGAGGAATCCCGGCCCCAGCACCGCCACCGTCAGCACCGCCAGCAAGATCGCGGGAATGGACAGCATGGTGTCCACCAGCCGCATGATCAGGATCGCCGGCCAACCCCGGAACCACCCGGCGAGCAGGCCCAGCAGCGTGCCGACAAGCAGCGATACCGACACCGACAGCGCCGCCACCGCCAGCGACGCCCGCGCCCCGTACAACACGCGCGACAACAGGTCCCGGCCTAGGTCATCGGTCCCCAGCAGGAACGTCCCGGCCGCGAGCGTGGTGCCCGGCGGCCGCAGCCGCAACAGCAGCGACTGCCGCAACGGATCGAACGGCGCCAGGATCGGCGCCGCCACCGCCGCCACCACGAAGGCAGCGAGCAGCGCCAGCAACAGGGCGACGCCCGGCGTGATGCGGCCGCTCACGCGCCCATCCGTATCCGCGGATCGATCGCGGCATAGGCCAGATCCGCCAGCAGGTTCGTGCCGACATAAACGACCGAGACGAACAGCACCACCGTCTGCACGACCAGGAAGTCCCGCGCCGCGATCGACTGGATCGCCAGCTGGCCGATGCCCGGCCAGGCGAACACCGTCTCCACGATCACCGCGCCCGCCAGCAGGTTGCCCACTTCCAGCGCCGTCACGGTCACCACGGGAATGGCGGCGTTGCGCAGCACGTGCCGCCCCACCGCCGCCGCCAGCGACAGCCCGCGCGCCCGCGCCGCCGCCACGTAGTCACGCGACAGCTCATCCAGCACGGCGATCCGGGTCATGCGCGCGAAGGTGGACATGGTCAGCGCGCCCAGCGCCACCGACGGCATCACCAGTGAGCCCAGGCTGTCGGCCCCCGAGGTCGGCAGCCAGCCCAGGTTCACCCCGAACAACAGGATCAGCAGGATGCCCGACCAGAAAGTGGGCAGGCTCTGCCCGGTCAGCACGAAGGCCGCCAGCGCGCGCTCCAGCACGCTGCCGCGCCACACCGCCATGGCGATGCCGGCGGGAATGCCGATGCCCAGCGCCACCACCAGCGAACCGGCGGCGAGCGCCATCGTATAGGGAATGCGCTCGCCCACGATCCCCGCCACCGGCGCCCGCTGCACCAGCGATTCCCCCAGATCCAGCCGCGCGAGATCCGCCAGGTACGCCCCGTACTGCACCACCAGCGGCCGGTCGAAGCCGAGCTGGTGGCGAAGCGCGGCGATCTGCTCGGCGGTGGCGCCCTCGGGCACCAGCAGCAGCGTCGGGTCGCCGGACAGGCGCATGACGAAGAACACCATCGTCAGCACCCCGAAGGTGGCGACGATCGCCTGCCCGACCCGCCCGGCGATGTGGCGCAGCATCAGCGCCCGCCGCGTCGGCTCAGGGCTGCCACTTCATGTCCATCACGAAGAAGGCCTCGTTCGCGGTCGGCGCCCATTTCAGCTCGCGCCGTGCGGCATAGATCGCCACGTCCTGGAACAGCCCGATCCCCGGCACCTCATCGCGCAGGATCTCGAAGGCGCGCCGGTAATGCTCCAGCCGCTTGCCGGGATCGAGGATCGTGCGGGCGGCGTCCACCTCGGCATCGAAGGCGGGATTGGCGAATTTCGACCAGATGCTGCCGCTGCGGAACAGCGGGAAAATGACCCCGTCCGCGTCCTGGCAGGCGCAGGACCAGCGCCCCTGCGACAGGCTGCCGGCCTCCTCCGGCGTGCCCTGGCGGCGGCGCAGATAGGTCGGCTGGTCCATCGTCACGATGTCCACCTTCAGCCCCACCTCGCCCAGCATCTGCTGCACCGCCTCGTTCAGCCGCCGGTCATAGGCGGGCGAGGTCAGGAACTGCAGCGTGGCGCCCTCGGCCCCGGCTTCCTTGATCAGCGCGCGCGCCTTCGCAGGGTCGTGCGGCCAGCCCTTCACATCCGGCACATAGCCGAAATTCGCCGGTGTCAGCACGATGTTCACCGGTTTGGCGTAGCCCTGCTGCAGGGCCGTGATGATGGTGTCGCGGTCCACCGCCATGGCGATCGCCTGGCGCACCCGCTTGTCCTTGGTGGGCCCGGCCTGGGCATTGACGAACATGTAGGCGATGCGCTCGGTCGGCACCGTCAGCAGCTGCAGGGCGCGCTCGCTCTTCAGCGCCTCGGCGTCGTCGGGCGAAAGCCCGCGGGTGATGTCCGCCCGCCCGGTGCGCAGATCGGCGATGCGGGTGGAGGCATCGGGCACGGCGCGGAAGGTCACGGAGCGGAACGCCGGCTTGCCGCGCCAATAGGCGTCGTTGGCATCGAGCACGGTCTGCACGCCACGCTGCCACGCGCGCAGCCGGAATGGGCCGCTGCCGACCACCTCCTGGTTGAAGCGCTGGTCGCCCAGCTTCTCCACGACGGCCTTCGGCACGATCGACAGCTTGACCAGCTGCGCCATCAGCGCCGGGTACGGCGTCTTGGTATGCAGCGTCACCTGCGCCGGACCGGTGACCTCGGCCGACACGATCTGGTCGAACTGCGACAGCTGCGGGCTGCGGAACGCCGGGTTGATGATGCGCTGCACGCTGAACACCACGTCCTCCGGCGTCAGCCGGCTGCCGTCGTGGAAGGTGATGTCGGTGCGCAGGTCGAACACGATGGTGCGGTCGTCGGCGTAGCGCCAGGCGGTGGCCACCTGTGGTGCGATCTTCCCGGTGGCGTCGCGGGTGACGAGGTTGTCGAAGATGTTGCGATACACCGTGTAACTGTCGGTATCCCACTGCAGATGCGGGTCCATGGTGGCCACGTCGCCGGGCAGGTCCACCACCAATCCGTCCTTCTGGGCGAATGCCGGTGTGGCCAGCATCAGGCCCAGGAACAGCAAGCCAAGCGCGCGCATCATCATGCCCCCTCGATTCAGGGCCGGGATGTTGGGGCAGGCGGCGCCGCGACGCAATTCGCTTTGATCGAAAGGGGCCGTGACGGCGCAGCCAGACAACCACGGATCAAACGCCGCCTGCGTGATCTCTTGCCCGCCCGTCCATTGCGGCCTTAGGCTCGACGGGAATGGTCACCTTCCTCGCCCGTCGCGCGCTGCTGGCCCTGCTCGTCACGCTGACCGTGCTGACGATCAGCTTCGCCCTGACCCGCCTGTCGGGCGACCTTGCCGTGTCCATCGCCGGGCCGCAGGCCACCGCGCAGGACGTGGAGATCATCCGCAAGGCCTATGGCCTCGACCGCCCGCTGCTCGCACAGTTCTTCGACTGGGTGGGCTCGGCGGCATCCGGCGATCTCGGCCGCTCCTATCTGTATCACGAGCCGGCGGCGAAGCTCATCCGCGAGCGCCTGCCGGTCACCCTCACCCTCGGCCTGACCGGGCTGTGCATCGCGCTTCTCACCGCCATCCCGCTGGGCATCCTGGCGGCGATGCGCGAAGGCTCGCTGCTCGACCGCGCGATCATGCTGATCGCCGTGATCGGACAGGCCATGCCAAGCTTCTGGCTCGGCCTGCTGCTGATCATCTGGGTCGGGCTGAAGCTGCAGCTGCTGCCGATCTCCGGCGTCGATACCTGGGACGGCTACATCCTGCCCGGAATCGTGCTGGCGTTCTCGGCCATCCCCGCGCTGATGCGGCTCACCCGCAGCGGCATGGTCGACGCGCTGGCCTCCGACTACATCCGCACCGCCCGCGCCAAGGGCCTCAGCCGTGCCTCGATCGTGCTCAAGCACGCGCTGCGCAACGCGGCAATGCCCGTCGTCGCGGTCGCCGCCGTGCAGCTCGGCTTCATGCTCAGCGGCTCGATCGTCATCGAATCGGTCTTCTCCCTGCACGGCGTGGGCTATCTGGGCTGGGAGTCGATCAGCAAGAACGACTTCCCGGTGGTCCAGGCCGTCGTGCTGTTCCTGGCCATCGTCTATATCTGCCTCACCCTGCTGGCCGACCTGCTGAACGCCGTTCTCGACCCTCGGCTGCGTGCCGCATGAGCGGCTTTCCGCCGCTGCGCAGGATCGCCGCCGGCCTCGGCGCGGTCATCGTCCTGGGCGTCGCCTTTGCCGCGATATTCGCCCCGTTGCTGGTTCCGCATGACCCGTTCCTGCAGGACCTCAATCAGCGCATGGTCCCGCCCTCCTGGATGGAGGGCGGGATGCCCGCGCACCTGTTCGGCACCGACCAGCTCGGCCGCGACTATCTCTCGCGCCTGATCTACGGCGCGCGCATCTCCATGCTGATCGGGGTGATGACGGTCATCACCTCCGGCCTCATCGGCATCACGCTCGGCGTGCTGGGCGGCTTCTTCGGCGGTCGGGTGGACGACGTGGTGATGTTCGCCATCACCTGCCGCCTGTCGATCCCGCTGATCCTGGTGGCGCTGTCCGTGGTCTCGCTGATCGGCAGCTCGCTGACCGTGGTGGTGTTCACGCTCGGCCTGCTGCTGTGGGACCGCTTCGCCGTGGTCGCGCGCACCACCACCATGCAGGTGCGCACGCTCGACTATGTCAGCGCCGCCTGGGCCGCCGGCTGCTCGCGCAGCTACATCCTGCTGCGCGAGGTGCTGCCCAACATCGTCCACCATCTCATCGTCGTTGCCACGCTGGAAATGGCGCTCGCCATCCTGCTGGAGGCAGCGCTCTCCTTCCTCGGCCTGGGCGTGCCGCCGCCGCTGCCAAGCTGGGGCCTGATGATCAGCGAAGCCAAGGACTACATGTTCTTCAGCCCCTGGGTGATCATGGTCCCCGGCATCGCCCTGTTCGTTCTGGTGCTCGGCATCAACTTCCTCGGCGACGGGTTGCGCGACCTGCTCGGCGCGACGCGCGACGCATGAGCGAAACGCTGCTGGACGTGCAGGGCCTGCGCGTGCGCTTCGGTGGCGGCACCGAGGCCGTGCGCGGCGTCTCGCTCGCCGTGGACCGCGGCGAAACGCATTGCCTGGTCGGCGAGTCCGGTTGCGGCAAGTCGGTCTCCGCCCTGGCGGTGATGACCCTGCTGGCCCGCGGCGCCACCCGCAGCGCCGAGCGCATGGCATTCGCCGGCACCGACCTGTTGGGCCTGGACGAACGCGGCATGGCGAAGCTGCGCGGCAACCGGATGGCGATGATCTTCCAGGAGCCGATGACCAGTCTGAACCCCGCCTACACCGTCGGCTCGCAGATGGCCGAGGTGATGCGGCGCCACCGCGGCGCCAGCCGGCGCGCGGCGCTGGACCGCGCGGCGGCGCTGCTGGGCCGGGTCGGCATCACCGCGCCGGGCATGCGCCTCGCCCAGTATCCGCACCAGCTCTCCGGCGGGCTGCGCCAGCGCGTCATGATCGCCATGGCGCTGATGTGCGACCCCGAGCTGCTGATCGCCGACGAACCCACCACGGCGCTCGACGTCACCGTGCAGGCACAGATCCTGCGCCTGCTGCTGGAACTGCAGCGCGAGCTGGGCCTGGCGATCCTGCTGATCACCCACGACCTCGGCATCGTCGCGCGCATGGCCCACCGCGTCAGCGTCATGTATGCGGGCCAGGTGGTCGAGAGCGCGCCGGCCGCCGATCTGTTCGCCGCCCCCACGCATCCCTACACGCGTGGCCTGCTGGACTGCGTGCCGGCGCCCGGCAAGGTCGCGCGCGGCGCCCAGCTCGGCAGCATCCCCGGCACCGTGCCGCGCATTCCCCTGGGCTTCACCGGCTGCGCCTTCCGCGACCGCTGCGCCCAGGCCATGCCGGAATGCTCCGGCGACATCCCCGCCCAGACGCGCATTCCCGGCCACCGCTATCTGTGCCGGCTGCCGGCCGGCTGGCCGCGGGACGCCGCGGCATGACCGCCGCCCCCGCCATCGAGGCGCGCGACGTCGCCAAGATCTTCCGCCAGGGCACCGGCATGTTCTCGGCCGCCCGCCACGTGCGCGCGGTGGACGGCGTGTCCTTCGCCGTTCCCGCCGGCGGCTGCTTCGGCATCGTCGGCGAATCCGGCTGCGGCAAGTCCACGCTGGCCCGCCTCATCCTGGGGCTGTACCCCGCCACCTCCGGCGACATCCTGGTCGACGGCCGCCGCCTCGCGGACATGGGCCGGCGGGAGCGGGCGCGGCTGATCCAGCCGGTGTTCCAGGACCCGTTCTCCTCCCTCAATCCGCGCCGACGCATCCGCGACATCGTCGGCCTGCCGCTCGCCGCCCAGGGCGTCGGCGGCGCCGAGATCACCAGCCGCGTCGCCGCGATGCTCGAACGCGTCGGGCTGTCGGCCGAGATGGCCGGGCGCCTGCCCGCCCAGCTCTCCGGCGGCCAACGCCAGCGCGTCGCCATCGCCCGCGCGCTGATCCTGCGGCCGCGCATCGTCGTGTGCGACGAGCCGACCTCGGCGTTGGACGTGTCGGTGCAGGCGCAGATCCTCAACCTGCTGGCCGAGCTGCGCCGCGACCTCGGCCTCACCCTGCTGTTCATCAGCCACAACCTCGCGGTGGTCGAGCATATCTGCGACGAGGTGGCGGTGATGTATCTCGGCCGCGTCGTCGAGCACGCGGAAACCGACGCGCTGTTCCGCGCCCCCGCGCATCCCTACACGCGCGCGCTGCTTGCCTCGGTGCTGACGCCAGAGCCCGGCCGCGGCATTCCCGATGTCGGCCTGGGCGATACCTATCCCGATCCCGCCAACATCCCGCCGGGCTGCCGCTTCCATCCGCGCTGCCCGATCGCCGTCGATGCCTGCCGCACCCAGGTTCCGCAGCCGCGCGTGCTGTCCGGCCGGACGGTGGAGTGCCTGCTGGCCTGACCGGCCATGGCCGCACCAAGGCCAAAGGCGGACCAGCCACCGCTCCAATGAAACGCGGTTGACACAATTCGAGATAAAGCGCGAGATAATCGCGGTGGGATTGACGACATCTGCCCGGAGGGAGATCGATGCGTCCAACCTTGCCGGCGGCCGCTGCACTGGTGGCCTTCACCGTCGCGGCCTGGGTTTGTCCATCTGGCATCGCCCTGGCCCAGGCGCCGCAGCCCTCGGCGTCAGCGCACGAGATTCCGCAGTCGCTGCGCGTTGAGCACGAAGAAACCCTGCAGCGCCTCTCCGCCCTCGCCCGGCGCCGGGGACCGGTCGGCGACGCGGCGCGCAAGGCACTCGTTCTGTTCAAGCGTCACATCGCCCGCGAGGAGGAATATATCCTGCCGCCGCTGACGTTGTTGCCGGTGCTGGCGGATGGCAAGGTGACGCCGGACATGAAATGGGCGTTGGCCATGACCGATCGGGTCAAGGCCGAACGCGAGCAGATCTTCCAGGAGCACACGCAGCTGACGGATGCGCTCAACGCCATCGTCACCGCTGCGCAACGCGCGCACGACAACGACGCCGTCGAATTCGCCCGCGCGGCCGCTGCCGATTCACTCAACGATATCGAGCTGCTGGAGCCGATGGTGGTGGTGATCGGCGACTATTTGCACAGCAAGCTGCCGGCCGGCCAATAGCCGCGTGCCCAGCAGGAGTTCGAAGCATGCATGAGCGTCCTTCGCGTGCCACGCTCACTTGGCTGACGACCGCGGTCAGCGCCACATTGTTGCTGGCCGTGATCGATCCCGCGGCCGCCGCAGACCCCGCGGCCGGCCGAAGCGTCTTCCAGTCGCAATGCAGCATCTGTCACGCCGTCCAGGCGGGGCGGAACATGACCGGCCCGACCCTGTTCGGGATCGTCGGCCGCAAGACCGGGACGGTGCCCGGTTACACCTACTCGGAAGGCAACAAGAACGCCAATGCCACGTGGGACCAGGCCACGCTGGACAAGTATCTCACCGCGCCACGGGCGGCGATGCCCGGTACGAAAATGACATACGGCGGCTTGAAGGACGACACCAAGCGCGCCGACCTGATCGCGTATCTCGCAACGCTGCACTGACACCAGGGCTATTTGCCCTGCAGCAGGTCCATGAACGGCGGAAAGGTCAGCAGCAGCCCGGCGATCAGCATCGCAAAAGCGGCGACATTGACGAGAACGAGACTGACGCTGCGCCCCGCCCAGCTCCTGGCGAGCCAGTACCAGGCCACGAGCCAGACAAACACGGCCGTCGAGGTGACACCTGACAGCGGCCCGGTCGCACTCCAGAAATTGAAGGCACGCAGGATCGCCGGCGAGGCGTCGCCGGCGAACGCGAAGATGCCGAGCGCCAGCGAGCCGATACCGGCCGCCAATATTGCTGCCGCGCCAGGGCCGTTCGGCAACACGTCAGGCTGAGCGGTGCCGAATGCGTCCCCTGCACCGGCAGGGATGTCGGATTGCTGCGTGCTCATGTCACTTGCCCCGCAGAAGTACGATGTCGGCGCCGCCGCGCACCGGCGCATACTTGTTGAGGAACGCGCCGAAAGCGCCCGCCACTCCGGTGGCGATGAAGGCGACAACCGTGAACGCCAGTACGGCACTGCGCAACTGCCGGGATCGGGCAAGCTGGGGGCCGTATTTGATGAAGACATAGGCCACCATGGTCATCGCGATCGGTGCGAACCACGCGACATGTTCCTTCCACTCCATTCCCAGATCGTGCCAGCCGGCGGTCAACGGGTTCGAGAGCAGAAGCCGCTGCGGGTAGCCTGCGAGGTCAGTGGTGCCAGGGGGCGGAACGGCACGATACCACGGATAGACGACATAGGACCCCGAGATCACGGTCAGCCACGCGAGCGCGGCCATGCTCACCAGATAGAAGCGGAACATCCCGCTATCTCGCGAACCGGGCTGCCAGCGCGCGCCGGTGACAGTGGTCGCATAGATCACGCCGATGGCGCCGGAGAATGCGAGCATGAACAGCGCACCGAAGCCCATGCCATGCACCACGGTCATGAGGTCACGGAATGTTATTTCCACTGCGTCGCTCTCCCTGGGGTTGCCGCCGCCACGTCGTCACTGACGCGTAACATGCGGCCGGAAGGGGAAAATGAAATCGGCCCGAAGTATTGGCACGATCGCGGCCACGGTGCGACGTTTCATTTATTTGAGGCGGCGGAGCCCCCCTGAGAACACCGCGCGGCACGCCGGCTTCGTCGCGTATGTCCGGGCGGTGAAATAGCCCCGGCTCATTCTCCGCGCCCTGCGGGAATTTTGGCGGCCCTGGCGCGTCCGTTGTGGTGGTTCGGGTGCGCCCGGGTTCATGGGCCTTCACACGAACCGAACGTCATTCTTCGCGGCGCCCATGCAGGCGCGTCGCGCTGTTGGAACGCTGTGGCCCGCCACCGCGCGATGCGTGGCGTGCTGTCCGAATGTCGCGCCGGCGCCTGCGATTCCGCCCAGCGGCGCCGGGTCCGGGAGAACATGAACGATGTTTCGGCTGTTTATCGGTGCCATCGCCTGTGTTGCCACCTGCCAGCTTCTGACGCTCCCTGCGCATGCACAGAATGCCGAAGCCGGCCGCCGGGTCTTCACGCAGATCTGCAGCAACTGTCACGAAGTGGCACCCGGCAGGAACCGCATCGGCCCATCGCTGTTCGGCGTCGTAGGCCGCAAGACCGGCACGCTGACGGACTTCCGTTACTCGGACGCGAACCGGCGGGCCAACATCGTATGGGACCAGGCAACGCTCGATCGCTACCTCGCGAACCCGCGCGGCATCATTCCCGGCACCGCCATGACCTATAACGGATTGAAGGACGACCCGAAGCGCCATGACCTGATCGCCTATCTCGCGACACTGCACTGATGCCAGCGGCGCCGCTCAGAACGCCAGCCAGGCAAAGGCATATAGCGTGTTGTTCCCCGCGGCGTTCCGCCCGAAGCCATCGTAGTTGTTGCCGGCGCCGTTGAACTGCGTATAGACGATGTACTGCAGCCCAAGCTTGAGGTTCGCCAGCGGCGACTTCCACGAGTCCGCTTTTCCGAACGGAACCCAGTCCGCCTCGAAGATGAACGAGTTACTGTTCGGCTTGCTGTTGTTGCTGCCGGTCAGCTCGCCCGGCGAAAACAGAACCGGATTGGCCGGACCCCACGTCTTCTGCCAGCCGGCGGTGAAGCCGTAGGTGTTCTGGAACCAGTAGGACGCGTTCAGGCGGATCTGGTTCAGGCTGTAATGGTTGCCGAAATCCGTGCCGTTCGCCGCGTTTGCAGACGAACTCGACCCTGTCAGGTCCTGGTTTTCGTGCGTGTAGATGCCTTGCACCGTCACGATATGGGTGCCGGTGCCGAGATACTCGTAGCTGGCGTCGAACGCGTAATCCCTGTAGTGGTCGCGACCGAACGATCCGTCGGTTATGCGGCCCGCTGTGGCGGGATTGACGTTGGACTGAAGATACAGTGCACCGACATGCGCGGATTGCTGGCTCCAGTTCCATTCATAGGCCGCGCGGATATACGGCATCATTCCCTGAGAGCTTCCCACGGTGAAGAAATTGCCTGTCCTCGCCAGCAGGTATGGGCTCATCGTGTTGTAGGCGCCGATCTCCAAATAGAGCTTCTTGTCGTACCAGCCATAGACCGAGTACCCCAACGTACTTCCGGCGAACGCCCCGGCCAGCACCGGCTGCGCCGCGGGCGTCGGGGCAAGGCCGGAGGCGATATACGGAAATCCCCAGGCAAAGGTCGTGTTGTAGGGGTCCTGAACCGTCGGCGTGTTGTTGAGCGATATGCCCACCCGCAGCTCGCGGTCGCCGAGGTCGAAGGTCGTCGTGTACGGCCGCAGGTCGGTGTTATCCAGGTGCGACGCGTTCGGGATGTTGGAATACGTGAACTGGACAAATCCGCCGGCGAAGTCCGTGACCCGGCCAGCCACGAAGCCGCTGATTTGATCGAGGGCGAAGTTGCCGTTCGATCCGTAATGATGCGTCCTCTGGTCCGGCGGAACCCCTTCCTGCGTATTCGTGTAGGAGCCGAAGATCATCGCCGACAACGGGATCTGCGACCGCACGCCGGAACCGCCCGACTGCGTGTAGCCGCCGATCTTGAAGGCGCGGCCAAGCGGGGTGAGCTGCGGCCCGTATCCGCCGATATGGCAGGCCGTGCAGGGTTGCCCGGTCTGCGCCGCAAAGGAGGGAATTGCTTGCGCGGAACGTTCTGATGCCAACAGAACAACCACAGCCAGGAACGCGATGGTCCACCCAGTGCCACGCATGAGGTCACCTCTCGCTGACGTTGCGACATTAGCGTCATCGACACCGCCCGTCGTTGATCTACCTCAATAACGATGGCTCGAAATGCGATGATCGGCCTCCCAGGGCCGCGGCCGCCGGTCATCGGCATCACGACCATGTGATGGCAGCCGCCCGGAACGTGGTGGCCTGCGGAACCCCCTTGTATTGCTCACGATTTTCGGCCAACCAGGGGCGCTGACGAACTCGTTCCCTCCGGTGAAGAAGGCCAATGGTCATCAACCGCCGCGTCGTCCTCACCGGTGCCCTGAGCCTGCCGCTGGCGGCGCGCCCGGCCCGGTCCGCCATCCTCCCGCGCTGGCAGCGCTTCGCCGTCACCGCCGGCGATCCCGCCGGCCGCCCGGTCATCTCCATCGTCATCGACGACATGGGCGTGATCCATCCCGGCACCCGCCGCGCCGTGGCGCTGCCCGCCCCGCTCACCCTGTCCTGGTTCCCGTTCGCCCGGAACCTGCCGGACCAGGTGGGCACGGCCACCGAGCGCGGCCACGAGGCGCTGCTCCACATGCCCATGCAGGCCTCCGGCACCTCCATCGCCTGGACCGGTCCGGACCCGCTGCGCATCGACCTGCCCGCCGAGGAGAACCTGCGGCGCCTGCTGACGGCGATCGACTCCGTGCCCGACACGGTCGGCCTGAACAATCACATGGGCAGCGTCGCCACGCGCGACCCGGCGCTGATGGCCCTGGTGGCGCGCGAGACGCGCAAGCGCGACATGCTGTTCCTCGACAGCCTCACGATCACCCACAGCGTGGGCTACCAGCAGGCCGCGCTCGCCGGCGTGCCCGCTGCCTCCCGCGATGTGTTCATCGACAACGCCGCCGACACGGCGCAGATCCTCGCCCAGCTCGAACGCACCGAGCAGATCGCCCGCCGCCAGGGCCATGTCATCGCCATCGGCCATCCCCGCCCGCACACGCTCGACGCACTGGAAGCATGGCTCCCCGGCCTTGCGGCAAAGGGGTTCATGCTGTGGCCGCTGTCGGCCACCGTGGCGTGGCGCAACGAGATCGCCTTTCCGGCCGGCTGAGCCCGCCCCGCACCGCCGGGCTCTCGCGGCCTGGTTACGCGTCGTTGCTTGCTCGTTCCGCCGCCGGCTCCTAGCTTTATGCCCTGGGAACCGAGGGGGAACGTGCGATGCGTGGGACGAGATGGCTGGCTGGATGCCTGCTGGCGGCTGCGGTCGCCGTGCTGCCGGGAACGCCGGCGCATGCGCAGAAAGCGGCGGACACCCTGCGGGTCACCTGGCGTGACGGCATCCCGGACCTGAACCCCTACTACAACTCGCTGCGCATCGGCCTCATCGTCGCGCATCAGGCCTGGGACGGGCTGGTCTACCGCGACCCCGACAGCTTCACCATCAAGCCGCTGCTGGCGACCTCGTGGAAATACATCGACGACACCACGCTGGAGTTCGAGCTACGGCGCGGGGTGAAGTTCCATGACGGCAGCCCGTTCAGCGCCGACGACGTGGTCTACACCATCAATACCATCCTGACCGACAAGAAGGTGGCGGTCCCCAGCAACTACGCCTGGATCGCCGGGGCCGAGAAGATCGACGACTACAAGGTGCGGGTGAAGCTGAAGCGCATCTTCCCGGCGGCGCTGGAATACCTGTCCATGGTGGTGCCGATCTGGCCCAAGGCCTATCGCGAGCGCGTCGGCGAGGAAGCCTATTCCAAGGCCCCGGTCGGCGCCGGGCCCTACCGGATCACCAAGGTGGACGGGGTGAGCCAGATCGATTTCGAGCGGTTCGCCGACTATTACCCCGACAGCCCCAAGGGCAAGCCGGCGATCAACAAGCTCGTGATCCGCAGCGTCACCGATTCCAGCGGCGAGCTGAATGCGCTGCTGGGCAACAAGGCCGACTGGATCTGGAACTTCCCGGCCGACAATTTCGACAACATCAACCGCGTGCCCACCCTGCAGGCCCTGCGCGCCGAGAGCATGCGGGTCGGCTACCTGTCGATCGACGCCGCCGGGCGCACCGGGGCCGGAAACCCGCTGACCAACGTGAAGGTCCGCCAGGCGATCTACCACGCCATCGACCGGGTCGCGATCGCCAAGAACCTGGTGCAGGGCGGATCGCGCGTGCCGGACGCGCCGTGCTACCCGACCCAGTTCGGCTGCGACGCCGCCGCCGCCATGCGCTACGACTACAACCCCGCCAAGGCGAAGGCGCTGCTGGCCGAAGCCGGCTACCCCGAGGGCTTCGAGACCGAGCTGGTGACCTACATCCTGCCGCAATGGGGCGGCGCGGTGCAGAACTACCTCAAGGCGGTGGGCATCAACGCGCGCATCAGCCAGTTGCAGGCGTCGGCGGCCCTGCAGCGGTCGCTCGAAGGCAAGAACCCGCTGTATCTGGCCAGCTGGGGCAGCTATTCCATCAACGACGTCTCGGCGATCCTGCCGTTCTTCTTCACCGGCGGCGGCGACGACTATGTCCGCGACCCCGAGCTGAAGGCGCTGGTCGAGAAGGGCGGTGCCACCACCGACCCGGACGAGCGGCGCAAGTTCTACAGCGCCGCGATCAAGCGGATCACCGAGAACGCCTACTGGCTGCCGCTGCACACCTATGTCACGACCTACGGCATCTCGCGGCAACTGAACTTCAAGCCGTACCCGGACGAGCTGCCGCGCTTCTACCTCAGCTCCTGGAAGTAGCCGGCGGCAGATGCCCCGGAGCCCGCGCACGATCACGCGGGCTCCGAGCCCTTCCAGGAAAGTGAAGCCGGCCCCGGCCCCGAAGCCCCGCTTTGCGGCGCGCTGAGGCGTAATCTCCCGCCGGCGGCGAACCAACGCCGCCAGGTCGGGAGGGAACGTCATGCGTATCATCCTTGCCACGACGTGCGCCGTGATGAGTCTGACGGGAATGGTCTGCGCGCAGCAGCCGCCCGCTGCCCCCATGTCGGACCAGGACTACATGAAGCGGGTAATGATGGCGGCGCCGCCGCAGGTGGTCGAGCAGGCGACGGTTGTCCGCATGAAGGACGGCGCCATGCAGACGATGAAGCAGGGAACCAACGAATGGACCTGCATGGAAGCGAACGGCGTGCCGATGTGCCTGGACCCGAACGCGATGGACTGGGCGCATGCCTGGCAGAGCCATGGGCCCGCAACGGAGAAGACCGGGTTCATCTACATGCTGGCGGGCGACACCGGCGCGAGCAACACGGACCCCTATGCGACCGAGAAGAAGGCCGACAATCACTGGATCGAGACCGGCTCGCACGTGATGATCGTGGGCGCCGCCGCGAAGACGATGCCCGGCTATCCGAAGACCGCCGACCCGGATCCCACGAAGCCCTACGTAATGTGGCCGGGCACGCCGTATGAGCACCTGATGATCCCCGTGAAGTAGCGGCCGACCCGCGCGGGGGTTGCCTGGGCGAGCAGATCGGGCAGAATTCATCGGATACGCGCTCGTCACGTACCGGGAGACTGCCTGATGTTCTCGCTCGTCACCGTCCGCCAGGACGGCCTGCCCGTGGGCTGCCTGGAACGTGACGGGCAGATCTACCGTCTTGCCGATCTCGGCGCGCCGGGCGACGTGGCCGCGCTGTTCGCGGACTGGCCGCGCTGGTCGGCACATCTGGCACAGGCGCGCCTGGCCGCCGCGCCGCTGCCGGCCGGGCTGCCGGTGCTGGCGCCGCTACAGTATCCCGGCAAGATTTTGTGCGCCGGCGCCAACTACTACGACCACTGCGCGGAAATGGGCGTCACCGACCTGCGCAAGGAGGCGCAGCGCCTGTTCTTCTTCTTCAAGCCGCCACGCAACGCAGTGGTCGGCCCGGGCGCCACCGTGCGCAAGCCGATCGGCACCCAGGCGATGGACTGGGAGATCGAGCTCGCTGCCGTGATCGGCACCCGCGCGCGCAACGTCAGCGTGGCCGACGCGCTCGCGCATGTCGCCGCCTACACCGTGGCGATCGACTTTTCCGCCCGCGACTTCAACCGTGCGCCGGAGACCTTCTACAAGCTCGACTGGGTGGCCGGGAAAGCGCACGACACCTGCTGCCCCATGGGCCCGCGCCTGGTGCCGGCCGCGGCGATCGGCGACCCGCAGGATCTCGGCCTGACGCTCTCGGTGAACGGGGTGACGAAACAGGACGCGCGCAGCTCGGGCATGATCTTCTCGGTCGCCGAGCAGATCGCGACCGCCTCGCGCATCATGACGCTGGACCCCGGCGACGTGATCCTGACAGGCACGCCCGCGGGCGTCGGCGCGCCGAAGCAGACCTTCCTGTCGGTGGGCGACACCGTCGCGGCCAGCATCGAGAAGATCGGCACGCTGTCCGTGGTGATCCAGCCCGAGGGCTGAACCCCGCCGCGCTCAGTCCAGGGGCTCGTCCGCAGCCGCAGACGGCGCCGGCGGCGCCTCGATCCGGGCGAGCAGGTCGGCGGCCGGCATCGGCCGGCCGACGAGATACCCCTGCGCCTCATCGCAGTGCCATTCCGTGAGCTGGCCGAGAACGGCCTCGGTCTCGATCCCCTCGGCGACGACACGCAGGCCCAGCTCGTGCGCCAGCCCGATCAGCCAGCGGACGATGACGCCGCTGGCGTGGTCGGCGTCGATGCCGCTGACCAGCGAGCGGTCGATCTTGATGACGTCGGCCGGAATGTCCTTCAAATAGCCGAGATTGCTGAAGCCCGCGCCGAAATCGTCGATGGCGACGCTGATGCCGATGCGGCGGATCTGGTTGAGCTGCTGGCGCGTGCGCCGGTCGTCGCCGATCAGCGCCCCTTCCGTGAACTCCAGCTCCAGCGATTCGGCGCCCAGGCTATGGGCGCGCAGCAACTCCACGAGGCGGCCGACGAAATAGCCCACGGTCAGGTTGGTGGGCGAGACATTGGCGGAAATCCGCACGGGATGGCCATCGGCCGCAAGCCGGGCCGCGAAGGTCATGGCGCTGTCCAGCACCCAGTCGGTAAGCTGGCCGATCAGCGGATCACGCTCCACCACCGGGATGAACTGGCCGGGGTTCATCGGCCCGAGCACGGGGTGGCGCCAACGCAGCAACGCCTCGGCGGCGATGCAACGCCCGGTTCGCAGGTCGATCCGCGGCTGATAGACGAGGCTGAGCTGGTCGGCGGCCTTCAGCGCCCGCCGCAGATCGTCGCACAGGGCGGTGGGCGAAAGCTCTTGCGGCGGCACATCGGACAATGTGGGCACGACCACTTGTTGCGACCGGGGCGAAAGATAGCGCTGCACCGTCCGGACGGCCACAAGACCGTTGCGGTCGTCCGGCGCCGCCGGGAACAAGTCCGTGCCATCGGCATCGCCTTCCTGCATGTCAGGCCGCGGTGGCGGTGATGGCCCGCAAGCGAGCCGGCGTCGGCCGCGAGGCATGCTGATGGTCGATCGGCGCCTCCAGCACCCGGGCGCGGGGGAACGCCAGGCTGATATAGGTGCCCGCCTCCTCGGCTGCCGCCGTCTCCACGCCGCCGCCATGCGCCTCCATCAGCGCCCGGACCAAAGTGAGCCGCAGGCCGATCCCCCGGCTGTCATGGGTCGGGACCGGCCCGGCAGCGGCGGCCGGCGGCCGCGGCGCACGGAACCCGTCCTCGATCACCACGGCAACCCCGTCGGTCGTCGGGCGGAGGCTGATGTCGATGCTGTCGTCATGGCCGGTATTGCGCACGGCCACCGTCAGCGCCCGCCGCAGCACGTGCCGCAGCGCGCGGCGATCGGCGCTCAGCCGCGTGGCCCGCACATCGGGCGCGATGCGCCATTGCCGCCGACCCGGCCCGATCCCGGTGCCGACATTCGTCACCGCCTCGTCGATGGCGACGCCGAGATGGATCTCCTCGTCGTGCAGCACGCGGGTGGAACCGGCCTGCATGGTGTACTCGTGCAGGTCGTCCGCCATCTCGAACACGTCGGTGGCGGCCGTCGCGATGCCCGCGGCGTGCGGCAGGCCGTTTGCCGCCAGATGACCGGCATTGCCATGCAGCGTCATGCCGATGGAACGCAGGTCGTGCGCGGCGATGCGCATCCGCCGCAGCGCGGCCTGCTCGGCCTCCTGCGCCCCCGGCAGCGGCGCGTCGCCGGCCTGCAGGTCCCGCCGCAGGCGCCTGTTCTGCACCGCCAGCAGCACGCCGATGATCAGGCTGGCCGCCAGGTTCAGCAGGGTCGCGGACGCGGCAATGCTCACGGGCCATTCCCGGCGTCACGCAGCCAGCCATCACGACCGGTCGGCGACGCGGAAAGGGGGTCGGACCACCGGCTTGCTACTGACATCCGTCTCGGCTCGGTTTCAAAGGACAAAGACCATCCTGCGCGCCGAAGTTTCAGTTTTTTGTTAAGAAAACCGGCCCGCCAAGATCTTTGCGCTTACTTGACGAAGAATTACTGCCGGGCATGGCACCGTACGCATTAAAGCAACGTCGCGAAATCGCAATAAAGAAGCCGGTAGTTCCTTTCAGTTTCTTGCCCCCGCCCTGCCGTCACCCCGAATCCGGCTCTATTCGGCAGCCGCCTGCTGCGCCGGCGTCCGGCGCACGCGCAACCGGCGGATACGCCTTGCATCGGCGTCGAGCACCCGGAACTCGATGCCCGACGGATGCCCGATCACCTCGCCGCGCGCCGGCACCCGTCCAGCCAGCGTGAACACAAGCCCGCCGACCGTGTCGATGTCGGCGTCGCGTTCGGCCTCGGACAGGATCGGGCCCATCCGCGCCTCGAACGCCTCGACCGGCAGGCGACCATCGATGTCCAGCGAGCCGTCGCCGCGCTCGGTGACCATCGGGCCCGGCACCTCGTCATGCTCGTCGGCGATGTCGCCGGTGATGGTCTCCACCAGATCCTCGATCGTCACCAGGCCGTCGATGCCGCCATACTCGTCCACCACCAGCGCCAGATGCATGCGCGCCTGGCGCATCTGCAGCAGCAGATCGAGCACCGGGATCTGCGGGGCGACGAACAGCGGCCGGCGCAGGATGGCCTCGAGCTTGAACTCTTCGGGCCGGCCGACATAGGCGAACACGTCCTTCAGATGGACCATGCCGACGATGTCGTCGAGCTGCTCGCGGAACACCGGCAGGCGCGAATGGCCCTCGCGCCGGAACTGCGCCACCGCCTCGTCCAGCGTCGCGTCCACGCGCATGGCCACGATATCCGCGCGCGGCACCATCACGTCGTCGGCGGTGGTGCCGCGCAGCCGCAGGACATTGGCGATCAGCGCGCGTTCCTGGCGGTCCAGCTCGGGCGCCTGGCCGGGGATAGGGGTCGCATCGGCGGCCTCCTGCACCAGTTCGGCGATGGAATCGCGCACGCTGTGCTCGATGCTGCGACGCCACAGCCGGCCGCGCAGCCGGGTCAGCAGGCCGGCACGGGTCACGCCGCTCATCCCCGCTTCCACGGGTTGGGCAGGCCCAGCCGGCCGAGGATGCGCGCCTCCGCCATCTCCATCCGCCGCGCCTCGCCGGCATGGTGGTGGTCGTGGCCCTGCAAATGCAGTGCGCCGTGCACCACCAGATGCGCGAGGTGATGGGCGGGCCGGCGCCCGGCCTCCTGCGCCTCGCGCCGGACGGTGGCCAGGGCGAGCACGATCTCGCCGGGCAGGCCCGCGGCGGCGGGATCGAAGGTCAGCACGTTGGTGGGCTTGTTGCGGTCGCGGTGGCGCGCATTCAGCCGCTTCACCGCGGTGTCGGACGACAGCACCACCGTGACCGGTCCGCCGCTGCTGCCCTGGGCCGCGGAAGCGGCCCGGCTGACCACCAATTCGGGATTACGCACCACGCGGCGCCATGCCGGATCGGCGACGATGACCTGGACCCCCGCCGCGGCGGGGCCCCTACTGATGCCGGGATCCATCTACGTGCCAGACGCCTCCGGGCCACGGCCCTCGCGGGCGCGGCGGGCGCTGGTCTCCTGCTCGGCGGCGGCGCGCTGCTCGTAGGCGTCGACGATGCGCGCCACCAGCGGATGGCGCACCACATCGCGCTTGTCGAACCGGCACACGCCGATCCCGGGCACGCCCTCCAGCGTGTCCAGCGCGTCGCGCACGCCGGAACGGGTGCCGGCGGGCAGGTCGATCTGCGACAGGTCGCCGGTGATCACCATGCGCGTCCCCTCGCCCATGCGGGTCAGGAACATCTTCATCTGCACCGCGGTCGTGTTCTGCGCCTCGTCGAGGATGACGAACGAATGCGCCAGCGTACGGCCGCGCATGAACGCCAGCGGCGCGACCTCGATCTCGCCGGTGCCCATGCGGCGCACCACCTGCTCGCCCGGCATCATGTCGTGCAGCGCGTCATACAGCGGGCGCAGATAGGGATCGACCTTGTCCTTCAGGTCGCCGGGCAGGAAGCCCAGGCGCTCGCCGGCCTCCACCGCCGGGCGCGAGAGCACGATCCGGTCCACCCGGCCGGCCTGCAGCATGGCCACGGCCTGGGCAACGGCGAGATAGGTCTTGCCGGTGCCGGCGGGGCCGATGCCGAACACCATCTCGTTGCGGCTCAGCATGTCCATGTAAGTGGCCTGGCCCGGGCTGCGCGGGCCGACCGCGCCGCGGCGGGTGCGGATCGCCGGCAGGTCGGACAGCGGCAGGCGGGGATCGTCGATCTCGCTGAGCCGGATCGCGGCGTCGACGTCGCTCGTGCTCACGCCCTCGCCGCGCTCCAGCCGCCGGTACAGCCCGGTCAGCGCCGACTGCGCGGCCTCGACTCGCGCCGGGTCGCCGGCGATGGCCATCCGGTTGCCCCGGCACGACACGCGCACGCCCAGCCCCTGTTCGATCCGAACCAGATGGCGGTCGTGATCGCCCAGCAGCAGGGACAGCAGCGCGTTGTCCGGGAAATGCAGGGTCGCGGCCTTGCCGGCCGGAGCGGCGGAAGCAGTGCGGTCAGCCGGAGAAGCGACCCCGGGGGCCGCTGCGATGTGGGTCAAGCGCAGGCTCTCTCCTGGTTGAGGGTTCCACTCAATGAATTGGTGTGGGCACTGGCAATCGTCACCTGGACTTCGGTGCCGATCAGCTCCGCGGGGCCGGTGACGTGTACCGGCTGCAGCCAGGGCGAGCGACCCGCGATCTGGCCGGGATGGCGGCCGGGGCCGGTGAACAGCACCGGGATGGTCAGGCCGGCGCAGGCGGCGTTGAACGCGGCCTGCTGCTCGCGCAGCAACGCCTGCAGCGCCTGCAACCGGCGATCCTTCTCCGCTTCCGGCACCTGGTTCGGCGCGCCGGCGGCCGGCGTGCCTGGGCGCGGCGAATACTTGAAGCTGAACGCCTGGGCGAAGCCGATGTCGCGGATCAGCTGCATCGTCGCCTCGAAATCCGCCTCGGTCTCGCCGGGATGGCCGACGATGAAGTCCGACGACAGGGCGATGTCCGGGCGGGCGGCGCGCAGCTGGCCGATGATCTCCCGGTACGCGTCGGCGGTGTGGCGCCGGTTCATCGCCGCCAGCATGCGGTCCGAGCCCGACTGCACCGGCAGATGCAGGAACGGCATCAGCGCCGGCACCTCGGCATGCGCCGCGATCAGCTCATCATCCATGTCGCGCGGGTGCGAGGTGGTGTAGCGGATGCGCGACAGCCCAGGGATCTCGGCCAGCCAGCGAACCAGCCGGCCCAGCGTCGCCGGCTGCCCGTCCGGGCCGGCGCCGTGCCAGGCGTTCACGTTCTGGCCGAGCAGCGTGATCTCGCGCGCACCCTGCGCCACCAGCCGGCGCGCCTCGGCCAGCACCGCGGCGGCGGGCCGGCTCGCCTCGGCGCCGCGGGTATAGGGCACCACGCAGAAGCTGCAGAACTTGTCGCAGCCCTCCTGGATGGTCAGGAACGCGGTAAGTCCCTGCGGGGCGGCGGCATCGGGCAGGTGATCGAACTTGTCCTCGGCCGGGAAGTCGGTCTCGATCACCGCGCCGGCGGCGCGGCTGGCGCGCGCCACCATCTCCGGCAGGCGGTGATAGGTCTGCGGCCCCAGCACGATGTCCACATAAGGGGCGCGGGCCAGGATCTCCGCGCCCTCGGCCTGGGCGACGCAGCCGGCCACGGCCAGGATCATGCGCCCGCCCGCGGCCTCGCGCGCCTGCTTCAGCAGCCGCAGCCGCCCAAGCTCGGAGAACACCTTCTCCGCCGCGCGGTCGCGGATATGGCAGGTATTGAGGATGACCATGTCGGCGCCCTCGGGCACCGGGGTCGGCGCATAGCCCAGCGGCGCCAGCACGTCGGCCATCCGGCCGCTGTCGTACACGTTCATCTGGCAGCCCCAGGTGATCACGTGCAGCTGCCTGGTCGGGGGCTGGCGGGTCACGGCGCTGGTCTGTGCGGGCTGTTCGCCGGCGGACCGGGTCATCGGCAAGGCTCCACTCCATCCCGCCGGACCAATCCGGCCGGAAAGAGGGGAGAAATCGTCGTCCGCTGCTGGCAGGTCAAGCGCAAGGGCGCGTAACAGCCTCCTTCATACCGGTGGAGTGTCGCAGCAAGCGCGGTGGGCGTGTCAAGCACCGCCGGCATTGCGCCGCAAAATCGTTACCAGATCGCGGGTCATGCCACCCCCGAATCACGCATAGGCCGGCGCCGTCTCGGGCGCGGCCGCACCCCCGGCCGCCACCGTGATCGGGCTCGCCGGCCGGTTCTGGCGCATCGTCGACGCCCCGTCCGCCACCGCCGTGAAGGTCGCCTGCGCCAGCGCCTTGCGGCTGGGGAACGCCGCCGGGTCCAGCGGCGTGTGCAGCAGCACGGTGGCGCGCAGCCCGCGATGCTGCGCCAGCCGCCAGAAATGCGAGCCGATGTCCATGTCGCCGTACCACGCGAACAGCGGGCGGCTGGCCCGGCCCGTGGGCAGCCCTGCCAGCCGGTCATAGACCACCGACACCGGCTGCACGAGCGGCGGCTTGCCGTCCGCGGTCGCCGGCAGCTCGGCCACCGACAGGAAGGCGGAGCGGAACGGCAGCACCCGCGACCCGTCCGAGGTGGTGCCCTCGGGGAACAGGATCAGGTTGTCGCCGCCGGCCAGCCGGGCGCGCATCTCGTCGCGCTCGCGCCCCGTGCTGGTACGGGCGCGGCGGACATAGACGGTGCGGCCCAGCTTCGCGATGGTGCCGATCAGCGGCCAGCGCGCCACCTCCTCCTTGGCGATGAAGCAGGCATCGAGCCGGCCGCCCAGCACCAGGATATCGAGCCAGGAGGAGTGGTTGGAGACGAACACGACTGGCCTTCCATCCGCCGTCCGGTGCGCCGGCGCGCCGATCACGCGCACGCGCATCCCGATCAGCCAGCACATCACCGCCCAGTAGCTGCGCGCGAAGACCACCTTGGCGCGGCCCGGCAGGGCGATCAGCACCGCCTGCAGCGGCACGGCGATAATGGTCCAGAGCAGCACGGCAATGCCGCGGCGGAATACGCGCAGCCGCCGCAGCACATGGCCGCGCGACGGGACGATGGCGCCCCAGGAGCCGTCGTCGCCGCCCTGCTGCGTGTTGCGCAGCAAGGGAATCCGCTTTGGCGTCAGCCGGCTGGGTGCTGCTTGCATGTCGCCCGTCGCATACTCCCGGCCGCGATGGCGGACAATGACCCGGCGATGATCTTTGCTTGAAGCCTTTGTTGCAGCCTGGTTCCGGACTCCCGCCGCGTTTGCGTCGCGCCGCGCCGGCAGGCACCTTGCCCGCCACCTTGATCGCGCTCCCGACCTCTCTGGCCCGGTTCCGGCGCGGGTTGATCCGGCTTCTGCTGGCGCTCGTGCCGATGCTCACCGTGGCGCCGCAGCGTGGCGGCGCGGCGGATCCGCTCGCCTACACCGTCACCATCGCCCCCACCGGGGAAGCGGAGATGGACACGGCCCTGGGCGACGCCGCCACCCTGGTCGCGCTGCGCGAGAGCGCGCCGGTGGGTGCCTTCGCCCTGCTCTCCCGCGCCCGCGGCGACGCCGGGCGCCTTGCCACCGTGCTGCACAGCTTCGGCTACTACCAGGGCCGCGTCGCCATCACGATCGCCGGCCGGCCGCTCGACGACCCCGGGCTGGCCGACGCGCTGGAGGCCATGCCCGACAAGGCCGAGGTGCCGGTCGCCGTCGCGATCACGCCGGGCAAGCTGTTCCACCTGCGCCGGATCGCGCTCACCGGCGACGTGCCGCCGGGGATGCGCGGCAGCCTCGGCTTGGCGGAGGGCGCCCCGGCCCGCGCCGCCGACGTGCTGGCGGCGCGCGACCGCCTGCTCGCCGCCTTGCGCGCCGACAGCTACGCGCTTGCAACCGCCGATCCGCCGCAGGCGACGCTGGACGAGGCCACGGGCAGCCTGGATGTCGTCTTCCCCGTGCAGGCCGGGCCGCGCGTCGATCTCGGCGACATCAGCATCTCCGGACTGCAGCGGCTGAACGAATCCTATGTCCGCCGCCGTCTGCCGCTGCAGCCGGGCGAACGCTACGACCCCGCGCGCATCGAGGCGGCCCGGCAGGAGCTGGCCGACACCCCCGCCCTTGCGGCGGTGCGCATCGACACGGCAGGCAGCCTCGACGCCCAGGGCCGGCTGCCGGTGCGCGTGGACGTGACCGAGCGGAAGCTGCGCGCCGTGAACCTGTCCGCCGCCTGGTCCACCGACCAGGGCGGCCGCCTGTCCGCGTCCTGGACCCATCGCAACCTGTTCGGCAACGCCGAGCAGCTCACGCTGAGCGCCGAGACCACCGGCCTGGGCGGCACGGCCACCCGTCAGCCCGGCTACAACCTGGGGGCGCTGCTCACCATTCCCGACTGGCAGCGGCGCGACCAGTCGCTGACCTTCCGGATGCTGGGGGTGAACGAATACCTCCAGGCCTATGACCGCACCGCGGCCATCGGCGGCGTCGCCGTGCAGCGCAAGCTGTCGCGCGAGCTGACCGCGAGCCTGGGCGTCACCGGCGAACTCGCGCGCATCAAGCAGGAGGGGCTGACCAACGACTACAAGCTGCTGGAACTGCCGGCCGGGCTGACGTGGGACAGCACACGCAATCCGTTCGATCCCACCGGCGGCGTGAAGGCCAGCGTCGCGCTGACCCCCATCGCCAGCTTCGGCCCGACGGGGACCACGGCCTTCGTGATCGCGCAGGCCTCGGCCTCGACCTATATCGACTTCGGCAGCAAGGGACGCACCGTGCTGGCGCTGCGCGCGCTGGTGGGCGGAATGGAGGGCGCGTCGGTGGAAGACGTGCCGCCGGACCAGCGCTTCTACGCCGGCGGCGGCGGCACCGTGCGTGGCTACCGGTTCCAATCCGTGGGGCCGAAATTCCCCAGCGGTCGCCCCACCGGCGGCACCAGCATCGATACCGGCACGATCGAACTGCGCCAGCGCTTCGGCGAGAGCTGGGGCGCGGTGGCATTCGTTGATGCCGGGCAGGTCGGCACCACCGGCGTGCCGTTCAGCGGCAACATCGCGGTGGGGGCGGGGGTGGGCGCGCGCTACTATACCTCCATCGGGCCGATCCGGCTGGACGTGGCGGTGCCCGTCGTGCGCGGCCCGAAAACCGACACGCTGCAGGTCTATATCGGCATCGGCCAGGCCTTCTGATGCGGGCATTCTGATGCGTGTTTTCGCCGTGATCCTGGCGCTGCTGGCGGCGCTGGTGTTCGGTCTGCCGAACACCGATGCCGGCCGGCGGCTGATCGAGCGCGAGGCAGCGTCCGCCACCGGCGGGCAGGTGGTGCTGCTCGGCCTGTCCGGGCGGTTCCCGGACCGGCTCCGGCTGGAGCGGCTGGAGCTGCGCGATGCCGCGGGCCTTTGGCTCGAAATCGACGCCACCGAACTCGACTGGTCGCCGCTGCGCCTGCTGGCGCGCGAGCTGCGCATCGACCGGCTCGCCGCCGCGCGGGTGGCGATAACGCGGCTGCCCTCCGCGTCAGGCGGCGGCGGGGGCGGCAGCGCCGAATTGCCGGTGTCCGTCGTGGTCTCCGCGCTGCAGGTCCGGCGGCTGGAGCTGGGGGCCGCGCTCGCCGGGGTGCCGGCGGCGCTGGGCTTGGAGGGCAGCGGCCGGATGCCCGATGCCGCCACCGGCGAGGGCACGCTGACGCTGACCCGGCTCGACGGCGAGGGCCGCTACCACCTGGAAGGCCGGGTCGATGCCGCGGCGCTGCAGCTTCGGCTGGCGGCGCAGGAGCCGGCGCAGGGCCTGGCGGCGCGGCTCGCAAGCCTGCCCGACCTGGGCGCGCTCGACGTGACCGTCGAGGCCGCCGGCCCGTGGTCGGGCGTCACCGCGCGGCTGTCGGTCGCGGCCGGCCCGCTGCGGGCCACCGCCGACGGCCAGGTCGACCTCACCGGTCGAACGGCAACGCTCGATCTCTCCGCCCAGGCCCCTGCCATGACCCCACGGCCGGACCTGTCCTGGCATAGCGTGGACCTGCGGGCGCATGTCTCCGGCCCTTTCGCCAGCCCCAAGGCCGCCGGCACCCTGCGCATCGACGCGCTGCAAGCCGCCGGTGCCGCGCTGCGGCAGGTCACCGCCCACCTGTCCGGCGATTCCGGCCACGTCGCGCTGCAGGCGACGCTCGACGGGTTGGCGCTGCCCGGGCCCCGGCCCGACCTGTTCGCGCCGGCGCCCGTGCAACTCCGCGCCGACGCCGACCTCACGGCCGCCGGGCGCCCGGTCCGGCTGGACCTGTCGCACCCCGTGCTTGGCATCACCGGCACCGTCACGACTGAGGCCAACCCGACCGCCGATCTGTCTTTGACCCTGCCGCAGCTCGCCGCCCTGGTGCCTCAGCTGCAAGGCCACGCCGCCCTGCAGGTGAAGGCCGCGCTGCAAGGCGACACCACGCGCCTCGATCTGACCGGACGCCTGGGACTGACCGGTGGCATGGCGCCGGTACCGGCGCTGCTGGGGCCGGACGCGGCGCTGGCGCTGTCCGCCAGCCTGCGCGGCGCCGACATCACGCTGACCCGGCTGCGGCTGGACGGGAAGGCGCTGACCGTCGCCGCCGCCGGCACCATGGCCGGCGGCGTCATCGATCTGGCGCCGGAGGTGACGCTGACCGACGCCACGGCGCTGGACCCGGTGCTGAGCGGCACTTTGCAGGCCAAGGGCCGCGTCCACGGCACGCCCGAAGACCTCTCCGCCGAAACCACGCTGACCGGTGCGCTTGCCACCCAGGGCTTCCCGTCCGCCCCGGTCAACGCCGCGCTGCAGCTGCGCGGCCTGCCTGCGGCACCCACCGGCCACGTCACCGCGGACGCCACCCTCGACGGCGCCAAACTCACGCTGGCGGCCGTCCTCGACCGCAGCGCCGACGGCACGCTGAAGCTGGCCATCGACCGCGCCGACTGGAAAAGCGCCCATGCCGAGGGCACGCTGACCCTGCCGCCCGGCGCCGTCCTGCCGCATGGGCGGATCGTCGCGCGCATGACGAAGCTGCAGGATCTGCAGAAGCTGCTGGGCCGCCCCATCGCCGGCGCCTTCTCCGCTACCGCCGAGCTGGACGAGGCCGGGCGGGCGCGCCTGCTCGCCGAAGCCAGTGGCATCGGCCCCGCCGACACGTTGAAGCTGGAGGCCGACGGCAAGCAGGATGCGCTGGCGCTGCGGCTGGCCGCATCCGGCGCCGGCGTCCAGGCCAGCGTCGCGGGCACGCTGGACGCGCCCGGCCGCAAGCTGGCGCTGTCGGCGTTGCAGGCGACGTGGCAGGGCGAACGCGTGGCACTGCTGGCCCCGGCCCGCATCGCCTTCGCCGACGGCGTCACTGTGGACCGGTTGCGCCTCGGCCTCCGCCAGGCAGTGCTCGACATCGCCGGGCGCGTCACGCCGGCCCTGGACGCGACGGCCTCCCTGCGCAACCTGCCCGCCGACCTCGCCGCCGTGCTGGTCCCCGGCCTGCAGGCCGACGGCAGCGTGAACGCCGACGCCCGCCTGACCGGCCCGCTCGCCCGTCCCGCCGGCACCGTGACCCTCTCCGCCACCGGCCTGCGCCTGCGCGACGGCCTCGCCGCCAGCTTCCCGCCCGCAACCCTCTCCGCCACCGCCACCCTGGCCGGCGCCGCCGCGCGCCTCGACGCCCAGGCGACCCTCGGCACCGCCCGCGCCAGCCTGTCCGGCACCGCGCCGCTCGACCCCGCCGGCGCGCTGAACCTGCAGGCGCGCGGCAATCTGGACCTCGCGCTGCTCGACCCCGTGCTGGCCGTGGAAGGCCGGCGCGCCCGAGGCCGGATCGCGCTGGACGGCACCGTCACCGGCACCATCACGGCGCCGCAACCGGACGGCACGCTGCGCCTCTCCGGCGGCGACTTCCAGGACGTCACCCAGGGCGCGCGCCTGCGCGACATCGAGGCCGTGCTGCGCGCCGGGGCCGACACCGTCCGTATCGAACGCCTCACCGCCAAGGCCGGCAACGGCACCATCTCCGCCACCGGCAGCGTGGGCCTGTCCGCGCCCATGCCGGTCGATCTGCGCCTGACTGCCCGCGACGCCACGCCGCTCGCCTCCGACCGCCTCACCGCCGTGGTCGACGCCGACCTGTCGCTGGGCGGCGCAATGCTGGGCCAGATGACCGCCGCCGGCGACATCCACATCCAGCGCGCCGACATCCGCGTCCCCGAGCGCCTGCCCACGAGCGTCGCCGTTCTCGACGTGCGCCTCCCCGGCCAACGCCCGCCGCCGGAACCCGGCCCTGGCATCACCGACCGTATCGGCCTGGACCTGACGGTGGATGCCCCGAGCCGCGTGTTCGTGCGCGGCCGCGGCCTGGATGCGGAACTGGCGGGCAAGGTGCATGTCGGCGGCACCGCGGCGGCGCCGCGCATGGATGGCGGGCTGACCCTGCGCCGCGGCCAGTTCAACCTCGTCGGGCAGACGCTGACCTTCACGTCCGGAAGCATCGGCCTCGACGGCAGCCGGCGCATCGACCCGACGCTGGATTTCGTCGCCAGCAACACCAATGCCGGCGTCACCGCCACGCTGCAGGTCGCCGGCTACGCCAGCGCGCCGAAGATCATCCTGAAATCCGTCCCCGACCTGCCGCAGGACGAGATCCTGGCGCATCTGCTGTTCGGCCAGAAAACGTCCAGCCTCGGCCCGCTGCAGATCGCCCAGATCGCCGCCGGCCTGGCCCAGATCACCGGCGTCGGCAACGGCATCAATCCGCTGGAACGCCTGCGCGAGGGCCTCGGCCTGGACCGCCTGTCGGTCGGCGGCGGCCAGAACGGCCAGAGTGCGAAAGTGGAAGCCGGCCGCTACGTCGCCCAGGGCGTGTACCTGGGCGCCAAGCAAAGCACCGCCGGCGCCGGCACCCAGGCCACGGTGCAGGTCGATCTGTGGCGGGGGCTGAAACTGGAAGCCGATGTCGGCACGTCCAGCGGCCACGCCGCCGCGCCCGCCACCGGCACGGGCACCACCGACAGCAGCGGCTCCAGCGTGGGGCTCACCTGGCAGTTCGACTACTGAGGCGCCTACGCTTTCGCCCGTGCCCCATCCGGTGAATGATGCCGCGAACAGGCCCAACCCCGAGGAACGCCGTATGGACTTCTCGCTCCCCCCCGAGATCGACCAGCTGCGCGGCCGGATCCGCGCCTTCGTCAACGACCGGCTCATCCCGCTGGAGGCCGACCGCGCCAGCTACGACGCGCACGAGAGCATCGACACCGGACTGCTGCAGACGCTGCGGGCGGAGGCGCGAGCGCAAGGGCTGTGGGCGCTGAACATGCCGAAACAGCGCGGCGGCGGCGGCCTGAAGCTGACCGCCCTCGCCGCCTGCTACGAGGAGATGAACCGCTCGATCTTCGGCCCCGTCGTCTTCCACGGCGCCGCACCCGACGACGGCAACATGCGCGTGCTGAACCAGGTGGCCACCGAAGCCCAGAAAACCCGCTGGCTGCAGCCGATCATCGACGGCGCGGTGCAGAGCGCCTTCGTGATGACCGAGCCGATGGACGAGGACGGCGCCGGCTGCGGCTCCGACCCTTCGCTGACCTACACCACGGCCACGCGCACCAATGCCGGCTGGGTGGTGAAGGGCCGCAAATGGTTCATCACCGGCGCCGGCGCCGCCCAGCACTTCATCCTGATCGCCCGCACATCGGACGACCCGCGCCGCGGCCTCAGCGCGTTCCTGTTCCACGCCGACCAGCCCGGCTGGCGCATCGTCCGCCGCATCCCGATCATGGGCCCGGAGGAACACGGCGGGCATTGCGAACTGGAGTTCGACGGCCTCGAGATCCCCGAGGAGAACCTGCTGATGCAGGAGGGCGACGGCCTGAAGCTGACCCAGATCCGCCTCGGCCCGGCGCGGCTGACGCATTGCATGCGCTGGCTGGGCCTCGCCCGCCGCTCGCTGGAAGTGGCGATGGCCTATGTGGAGAAGCGACGCTCTTTCGGCGGCCGCCTGATCGACAAGGAGAGCGTGCAGGGCCAGATCGGCCAGGCGGCGATGGAAATCCAGATCGGCCGGCTGCTGACCATGAACGCCGCCTGGAAGCTCGACCAGGGCGACTTCGCGCGCAAGGAAGTCTCCATGGCGAAGGTCGTCGTCGCCGACGCCCTGCACAAGGCCGCCGATACGGCGCTGCAACTGCTCGGCGGGCGCGGCTATTCCAAGGACACGCCGGTGGAGTGGATCTACCGCTACGCCCGCCAGGCCCGGCTGGTCGACGGCGCCAGCGAGGTGCACCGCATGGTGCTCGCGAACTTCATGCGCAAGGAAGGCACGGATTTCTTCAAGTGGGGCGTCTGACCCATGGATGAGACGCGCCGCGCCTCCCTGGCCGCCTGGCTCGGCGCGCGCGCGGGCAGTGTCGCGATCCGGGACATGGCGCTGATGTCCGGCGGCGCCATCCAGCAGAACTGGAAGCTGGATGTCACCGTGGGCGGCACGCCCCAGGCCTGGGTGCTGCGCACCGACGCGCCCGCGACACTCTCGGTCAGCCGCTCGCGGGCCGAGGAATTCCATCTGCTGAAGGCCGCGCACGAAGCCGGCGCCACGGTGCCGGAGCCGCTGTTCCTCTGCACCGATGAGTCGGTCGTGGGCAAGCCGTTCTTCATCATGCGCCGCGTGGCCGGCATCGCCGCCGGGCACCGCGTGGTGAAAAGCGAAACCCTGGGCGGCGGCCGCGTCGCCCTGGTGACCGCCCTGGGCCGCGAGCTCGCCCGCATCCACGCCATCCGCCCGCCCCGCCCGGACCTGGCCTTCCTGGCGCTGCCCGACCGCCCGCCCTGCACGCGCTTCGTCGCCGCCATGCGCGCCCATCTCGACCGCGGCCGCCTGCCGCGCCCGATGCTGGAATGGGGGCTGCGTCACCTGGAGCGCAGCGCCGCCCCGGCCGGCGACATCGTGCTGTGCCACAACGATTTCCGCACCGGCAACTACATGGCCGACGACACCGGGATCACCGGCATCCTCGACTGGGAATTCGCCGCCTGGGGCGACCCGCACGAAGACCTCGGCTGGCTCTGCGCCCGCTGCTGGCGCTTCGGCGGCCCCGGCGAGGTCGGCGGCGTCGGCCCCCGCGCGCCGTTCTACGCCGCCTACGAAGCCGCATCGGGCCGCAAGATCGACCCCGCGAAAGTCCGCTGGTGGGAAATCGCCGCCGCCATCCGCTGGGCCGTGGTCGCGATCGACCAGGCGGAGCGCCACGTCTCCGGCCGCGAACCCAGCCTGGAACTCGCGCTCACCGGCCATATCGTGCCCGAACTGGAACTCGACGTGATGCGCGCGACCCTGGAGCAACCGGCATGACCGCCTGGACCGGCACCGAAATCCCCGGCGGACCCGACCTGCTGGAAATCGCTCGCCAGACCCTGCTGGACACCGTGCTGCCGAAACTGGACGGCGACGCCCGCTTCAAGGCCCTGATGATCGCCAACGCCATGGCCATCGCCCTGCGCGAAACCCGGCTCGGCCAGGACGAGATCGCGCAGGCCATGCAGGCATTGGCGCAAGCCGCCGGCCCCGACACATGGGCCGTGTGCCACGACATCCGCACCGGCCGGCACGATCCCGGAACGGCGGCGCACCAGAAGATCGGCGCCGCGCTGCTGGCGCTGGCACAGGCGCGGTGCCGGATCAGTGCGCCGAAGGCGCTTGAAGGTGATCGGAAATGAAGGCCAGGGGCTTTGCCCCTGGACCCCAGCAAAGGCGGAGCCTTTGCAATCCGCTACTCTCTTGGCTGGATCAGCGACCTTCACTTGACATCGTTCGAGCGGACCCATCGGATGACCGCTCTCGACCCGGCTCGGATCTTCGACGAGGATCGCACACACGACTTCTGAGTGCCCATCTCTGCCGTTGTTGAGCCAGATCGGTGTGCTCCAAAGCGGGCGTCCGGTCGCGAATGAAAAGAGGATGAAGCGCGGTCCTCTACGCCTGCGCCCCTCTCGGTAGCTCAGAGGCTACCACTCATAGGACGTCGAAGAGAGTTTTGCCGCTTCCCACAGCTCCAATCGTACTGTAACGAGATCATCTCGATAACAGGGTGGTCTGAATGGCTGACCGTTGTGTGGGCATCGTCGTAGTCGGCGAGGCCGTGACCATTGTCGATGCGGAGATACCGGACGACGTTGACAAGCCCATTACGATCATCGCGGACAATTCTTGGAAGCTGCAAACTGGAGAGAGGGCAGTGGCCTACGCCGTCCTTCACCAGCGTTGCGCCGACTACATTCGCGAGAACAAAGTCGGCTCAGCCGTCGTCAAGGCGAGCGCCATACCGACCGGGGCGGCTAAGCTCGCCCTTCTCACCAGCGCGGAGGTCCGCGGTGTGATCATTGCGGCGGCGGCTTCGGTCTGCAAGGTAAAGGTCCTCTCTAAAGCTGTGATCAGCCGCACCTATGGAAATCGGAAGGTAGACGAATACCTGCAAGACGATGCCTTCTGGGATGAAAACACTGAGGGAGGCAAGCTGAGGAAGACGAGCCGCGAGGCCGCCATGCTCGTTGTTGCCGCGAGAAACACCTAATGGTTGGCGTTGTCCCTGAATTGCAGATCGGCCGACGACTCGGGAGTGGTCATTTCGGCGTCGTCTTCCTCGGTCAAGACGTCGTACACGGCCAAGTTGCGGTCAAGGTTCTGGCGAGGAAGCCGACACAGTCCGACGCGGAGTGGCAAGTCTTCAAGACCGGCTTTCTTGCCGAAGCGCAGAACCTTTCCAAGGCCACTCACCGAAACGTCGTGCAGGTCTATCACATCGAGGAATTGCCCGACGGCAACAGTATCCGGTTCTGCATGGCCTACTGCCCGGGTGGATCGCTCCAGAGCGCCTTCGAGACCGGCCCAAAGACCCTCCCGACCGTGCGGAAGGCCGGTACGGAGGTGTTGATGGGGCTCGCCGCCCTACACGCCCGTCAGATGCTCCACCGCGACATCAAACCAGGCAATATCCTGATCGACGCGGCCGGCGTCGCACAGATCGGCGACTTTGGCCTCGTGACCGACGACTTGATGTTCGGGTACGGCTCGCAGGCAGGCTATTCCGACCACATCGCTTATGAGGTCTGGCAGGGCGGGGGTACCAGCGCCAAGTCCGACATATGGGCGTTGGGTATGACCCTCTTTCGCCTAATACACGGAAAGCAGTGGTACGAGGAGGCACCTGATCCTCAGACCATTATTCCCAATGGTGGCTTTGCTGGCACACTCAAGTGGCTGCCCCACGTGCCCAAGAGTTGGCGGCGTTGCATCCGCAAGATGATGAACGATGACCCGGCGTCGCGGTACCAGACGGCAAGTCAGGCGCTCGAAGCCTTGTCGCGACTGCCCATTACGCCAGTCTGGTCGGCCGCTGTCGCGGCCGATCTCGTTCGTTGGGAGCAGACAACTCAGACGCGCCGAATTATGGTGGAGTGGAAGCGACTCTCGCCGCGCAAGCATAAGTGGATGGCCTGGAGCGAGCCGCTAGGCAGGGGCCGCAAGATGACGCTCGCGGGGTCCGGCGGCATCGTCGGCAGCCGGCAAGCGGTCACCGAGCTTAAGGCATATTTTGGCGACTAGCTCACTCGAAAACGGCGCGGCAGCAAGTAAGACCCCTGCAAGTCGGTGCTGGTGATTGGCTTGAGGTCGAAGCGCGATGCTGCGGCAGCGCGACGCTCCTTTGCGCAGCGGCCACAGTACGCGCTGGATGCGACGACGCCCTCGCCGGGTCTCCAGTATCGGTTGCACTTCTGGCATTTGGGCATATTCAGCGTCAGAGTTGGCGACTTACGGCTCATTGGCTCCCTCGTCACCTTACTCGCGTACAAGCTCCGAACAAAACGTGAATCGCGTCTCGCCGAATGTCAAGAGTCAGCACCGGATGAGCAAACGGTCCGCTATCGGCCCGAAGCAGGCTTGGCGCTGCTTTCCCCTAAGTCCGCTCACCATCCGAAGCGGATAGTCGCGGAGTCTGCCCCGGCGCGTCAACCACCTGCGGCGCGCGTGGTGTCGCCGACCATGGCCGCGGTCTAGGCGAACGCGGCCATACTCAGCATTCCCCTTCGTTCCGCGATGGCACCAGACATCGGGGCGCCCGACGACAAGATGCTACGGCCTCAACCGAACCATCGCCCCGTCACGATCGGCCACACTCGTCTGGTCAATCGGCCAGGGGGCAACAACCGATGATCACCTGCTTCATCCGCTACGAGATCGACCCATTCAAGGCGCCGGCCTTCGAGGAATACGCGCGCAACTGGGGTCAGGCCATCCCGCGCTGCGGGGCCGATCTGATCGGCTACTTCGCCCCGCACGAGGGATCGAGCACGACGGCCTACGGTGTCTACAACATCGAGAGTCTCGCAGCCTACGAAGCCTACCGCGCCCGGCTGCGCGGCGATCCGTTGGGCCGGCAGAACTACGAGTTCGCCAGGCGGGAGCAATTCATCCGCAAGGAGGATCGCATCTTCCTGCGCCTGGTCTCCACACCGCATGCGGCGCTGATCCACCCGCCCTCGCCAGCAATCTCCGGCGGACCGTGAACCGGAGCCGATGTCACCCGGCCTGCTTGAGATCCGCACATCCGCTTGCGTCGGGTGGGCCTTCGGCTAGGCTGGTTCGACGGAAAACCGGAACGGTCAGCGGAAAGGGAGATGGCGGCATGCCCGAAACCATACGCATTGGTGGCCTGGAACTGCGGTTTCTGCACAGCAAGGAAGACACCGGGGGCAGCCTGGATGTGTTCGAGATGACGGTGCAGCCGAACGCCCGGATGCCGGTGCCCCACTACCACGAAAGCTGGGATGAAACGGTGTACGGCCTGGCCGGGGTGACGACCTGGCGGATCGACGGCCAGGACGTCGCGGTGGGACCCGGCCAGACCGTCTTCATCAAGCGGGGGGTCGTCCACGGCTTCCGCAACGGCACGCAGGAACCGGGGACGTGCCTCTGTATCCTCAGCCCCGGCGCGCTCGGTCCCGCCTATTTCCGGGACATGGCGGCGCTGCTTGCCGCAGGCGCCCCCGATCTTGCGAAGATGAAGGAAACGATGCTGCGGTACGGGCTGGTGCCGGTCCCGACGGCTTAGGTCGGCGCGCCACGGATCGTTCTGTCCCGGCGCGTCCGCCACCTGCGGCACGCGATTTCCCGCTCCGGGCCTCCATCCCAAGAAATTCGCTTGATCCTGTCGGAACGCCCGCCACTTCATCGTCCTTTGGGGGAACCCGCTCGGCACGATCCCCCGAAGGGCGATGACATGCACAAGATCACCCCGTTCCTGTGGTTCGACACCCAGGCCGAAGAGGCGATGCATTTCTATGTCTCCATCTTCAGGAATGCGAAGGTCGGAACCATCACGCGCTATGGCGATGCCGGTCCTGGGCCGAAAGGCAGCGTGATGACGGCCTCGTTCGAGCTCGACGGCCAGCCCTTCACCGCCTTGAACGGCGGACCGCAGTTCACGTTCACCGAGGCCATCTCGTTCCTGGTGAACTGCGCGGATCAGGCTGAAGTGGACGATCTGTGGGACAAGCTGTCCGAAGGCGGCACCAAGGGGCCATGCGGCTGGCTCAAGGATAGGTTCGGCGTCTCCTGGCAGATCGTGCCGTCCGTGCTGATGGAGCTGCTCAACGATCCAGACCCTGAAAAATCGCGGCGGGTCATGGAAGCGATGCTCCAGATGACCAGGATCGAGATCACGAAATTAAGGGCGGCATACGACGGCTAGCACAGCCCCGGCGGCCGCCCGCCCCCATCAGGCCCGCCCCCATCAGGAAAGTGCGCGCAGCTCCCCGCACAGGCGCTTCAGCTCCGTCTGCCCGAGACGGCGTTGCGTGTCCTCCTGCGCCGCGTGCCAGGCCGGCATGGCGGCGGCCAGCGCGGCCCGGCCCAACTGGGTCAATGCCAGCTTGCGGCTGCGCCTGTCGGCCGGATCGACCGTCACCTCCACCAGCCCGCGCCGTTCCAGCGGCTTGAGGTTGGCGGTGAGCGTCGTGCGGTCCATCGCCAGCAAGGCGGAAACCGCGCCCATGCGCGGCGGCTCGGGGCGGTTGAGCGACATCAGCAGGGAGAACTGCCCGCTGGTCAGCCCGGCCGGGCGCAACGCCTCGTCATAGTGCCGCGCCAGCGCCCGCGCCGCCCGCTGCAGATGCAGGCACAGGCAGCTGTCGCGGACCTCGATCGTGACGGCGAAAGGAAGCTCATCGTGCTTTGACACGGCCCATTAATGTTGATATCAACCTAACTGTCAAGCCCGCCGCGGCATGCACCCGTAACCGACACACCAGCAAACAAACCGATAGGAGCCTCCGAGATGTCCGTCTCTTCCGGCCGCTTCGTCTGGTACGAGCTGATGACCACCGACACCAAGGCCGCACAGGCCTTCTACGGAAGCGTCGTCGGCTGGGGCACGCAGCCATCCCCGGGCGACATGCCCTACACCCTGTTCACCGCCGGTGAGGTGCCGGTGGGCGGCCTGATGGCGCAGCCGGAGCAGGCCCGCCAGAGCGGCGCGCCGCCGGCATGGATCGCCTATGTCGCGGTGGCGGACGTGGACCAGGCGGCGGACCAGGTGAAGCGCCTCGGCGGCAACATATACGTGCCGCCCACCGATATTCCGGATATCGGCCGCTTCTCCGTGGTGACCGATCCGCAGGCGGCGGCCTTCAATCTGTTCGCCCCCTCCCGCCCCGGCCCGAACGAGCCGCTCGCGCCGGGCACGCCGGGCCATGTCGGCTGGCACGAGCTGCATGCCGCCGACTGGCAGAAGGCGTTCGACTTCTATGCGGAGATGTTCGGCTGGCAGAAGGCCGAGCCGATGGACATGGGCCCGATGGGCACCTACCAGTTGTTCTCCGCCGGCGAACACCCGATCGGCGGCATGTTCAACAAGCCGCCGGCGGAGCCCAGGCCATACTGGCTCTACTACTTCAACGTCGCCGATATCGACGCGGCGGCCGGGCGCGTCACTGCCGGCGGCGGAAAAATCCTCAACGGTCCCCAGGAAGTGCCGGGGGGCGCCTGGATCATCCAGGGCATGGACCCGCAGGGCGCGATGTTCGCCCTGGTCGGCAAGCGCGGCTGAGTGGCCCGAGGGAGGCGCAGATGGCACAGAAAATCCTCGTGCTGCTCGGCACCAGGAAGGGCACGTTCATCGCCGAGACCGACACCAACAGGCAGTCCTGGACGCTGCGCGGCCCGTTCTGCGAAGCCTGGCCGATCAACCACGTGATCGCCGATCCCGCCACCGGCACGATCTATGCGGGCGGCGGCAATGCGTGGTTCGGCCCGGCCGTGTGGAAATCCACCGATCTCGGCGCAAGCTGGACGCATTCCAGCGAAGGGCTCGCCTATCCGGAAGGAACGGAGCCGGTGAAATCCGTCTGGAGCATCGCATCGGGCAACGGCGCGCTCTACGCCGGCGTCGAGCCCGCCGGGCTGTTTCGCAGCGACGATGGCGGCCAGTCCTGGCGGCACGTCGCCGGGCTGCAGGAGCATCCGTCGCGGCCGCATTGGCAGCCGGGCGGCGGCGGGCTGATCCTGCATTCGCTGGTTCCCCACCCCAGCGACGACAAGCAGCTCTGGGTCGGGATTTCCTCCGCCGGCGTGTTCCACACGGCGGATGGCGGGGCGACGTGGGAGGCGCGCAACCGCGGCACCCGGGCCGACTACATGCCGGAGGATCAGAGATACCCGGAATACGGCCAATGCGTGCACAGCCTGGTGATGGCGCCCGGCATGCCCGATCGCCTGTACCAGCAGAACCATTGCGGCATGTACCGCAGCGACGATGGCGGACAGCACTGGGACAGCATCGAGGCCGGCCTGCCCTCCACCTTCGGCTTCCCCGCCGTCACGCATCCGCGCGATCCCGCGACGCTGTATCTGCTGCCGCTGAACGGCGACACGGCCGGCCGCTACGTGCCCGACGCCCGTGCCGCCGTCTGGCGCACGCGCGACGCCGGCGCAAGCTGGCAGGCGCTGCGCGACGGCCTGCCGCAGGACAACGTCTTCTTCGGCGTGCTGCGCCAGGCCATGGCCACCGACAAGCTGGCGCCGGCGGGCATCTATTTCGGCACGAACACCGGCGAGCTGTACGCCAGCGCCGACGAGGGCGAGAGCTGGAACTGCGTCGCACAGCACCTGCCCACGATCTCCTCGGTGGAGACGCTTGTCGTCGCGGGGTAGCTGGATATGCCGGAAAACGCAGTTCCGCTTGCCGCATCCTCGGTCCTGGTCGTGCTGCCCGCGGCACTCGTCGCTCTGTTCCCGGGTTGCCCGCGGCAGGCAACGCTGTCCGCCGCGACCGTCAGCGAGGTCATCGCCGCGCTCAACACCCGCTGGCCGGGGATGCGCGACCGCATCTGCGATTCCCGCCCGGCCATCCGGCGCCACATCCACATCTTCGTAGACGGCGAGCGCGCGACCCTGCAAACACGACTGGCACAAGGCGCGGAGGTGCTGGTGATGACGGCGATCAGCGGCGGCTGAGGCGCCGGGCCGGCCGCGGCCCTTCAGATTGCCCCTTCACCCTACCGCCGCCTGCGCCGCGCGCCACATGGACAGCGGCACCGTGCCTAGGTCCGGGCGCGGGTCGTCCGGCAGCATGCAGATGAATTCCAGCGAGTGCCCGTCCGGGTCGTCGAAATACACGCTCGCCGCTGGCATCCAGGCCAGTACCACCGGCTCCTCGATGCGCGCGCCGCCGATCTCGCGCGGCTCGATCCCGGCCGCCCGCAGCCGCTCTACGGCGGCGACCATGTCCTTCAGATCGACCCGGAACGCGGTATGCAGGCGCTGGCGCATCGGCGAGGAGTGGATGCACCACAGGCCAAGCATCGCCTGGCCCGGCCCGCCGATCCACAGGAACGCCGCGTGCCGGGCGGGAATGACATGCGCAAGCTCCAGCCCGAGCACGTCGCGGTAGAAGGCGATGGAGCGGTCCAGGTCCGCCACCGTCAGGTGGGTCTCGAACAGACCGCGAATGGGCGCGATCGGCATGGTTCCCCCTGTCGTTCCGCGGAAATGGCCGCCATTCTAGGCAGGAGGGGCCGGCGCCGCGCAAGCTCGCGCCTGCCGCACCAAGAACGGAGTATGCGTCCATGCCGTCCAGCATCTACGACCGGGACCTCGACAAGACTCCCGCGAACTACGTGCCGCTGTCGCCGATCTCGTTCCTCGTGCGCGCGGCCCGCGTCTATCCGCAGCGCGTGGCGGCCATTCACGGCGAGCGGCGCATCACCTACGCCCAGATGCTCGAACGCTGCCGCCGCATGGCCTCGGCCCTGGTGCGCCACGGCGTCGGGCGCGGCGACACGGTGGCGGTGCTGGCGCCCAACATCCCGGCGCTGCTGGAGGCGCATTACGGCGTGCCGATGAGCGGCGGCGTGCTGTGCGCCATCAACACGCGCCTCGATGCGCCGGTCATCGCCTTCATCCTCCAGCACTCCGAGGCGAAGGTCTTCATGGTGGACCGCGAACTGTCGGCTGTTGCTGCCCAGGCGCTGGCCGGGATGGAGAACAAGCCGCTGGTGGTGGACATCGACGATGTGCTCGCCACCGGCGGCGAGCTGATCGGCGCCGTCGAATACGAGGCGTTCCTGGCCTCCGGCGATCCCGGCCATCCCGTGCGCATGCCCGACGACGAGTGGGACGCGATCTCCCTCGGCTACACGTCCGGCACCACCGGCGACCCGAAGGGCGTGGTGTCCCACCACCGCGGCGCCTACCTCAACGCCTGCGGCAACGCGCTCGCCCTCGAGCTGTCGCCGCGCAGCGTCTATCTGTGGACGCTGCCGATGTTCCACTGCAACGGCTGGACCTATACCTGGGCCGTCACCATGGTCGGCGGCACGCATGTCTGCCTGCGCCGCATCGACCCCGCCCTGATCTACCCGCTGATCGCCGAGCACCAGGTGACGCATATGTGCGCCGCCCCGGTGGTGCTGACCATGCTGATCCATGCGCCCGAGACTGTGCGCCGCCGCTTCGGCCACAAGGTCACCATCGCCACCGGCGGCGCGGCACCGCCAACCCCGGTGATCGCGGCGATGGAGAATCTCGGCTTCACCGTGAACCACGTCTACGGCCTGACCGAAGTCTACGGCCCGTTCACCTTCTGCATGTGGCAGCCCGGGCTGGAGCAGATGCAGCTGGAAGACCGCGCCCGTTTCCTCTCACGCCAGGGCGTGCCGCACCCGACGGCGGAGGACGCGCAGGTGCTCGACGGTCAGCTGCAATCCGTCCCCCACGACGCCGCCACCATCGGCGAGCTGATGCTCCGCGGCAACACGGTGATGAAGGGCTACCTGAAAAACCCCACGGCCACGCAGGCCGCCTTCGTCGGCGGCTGGTTCCACAGCGGCGACCTCGGCGTGACGCACCCGGACGGGTATATCGAGGTGAAAGACCGCTCCAAGGACATCATCATCTCCGGCGGCGAGAACATCTCGTCCCTGGAAGTGGAAGAGGTGCTCTACAAGCATCCCGACATCATGGAAGCCGCCGTGGTGGCGCAACCGGACGAGAAATGGGGCGAGGTGCCGCACGCCTTCGTCACCGCGAAGCCGGGATCGGAAGGCACGCTGGCCGCCGCCGACGTGATCGCCTTCTGCCGCGCCCACCTCGCGCATTTCAAATGCCCGCGCCACGTCACCTTCGTGCAACTGCCGAAGACATCCACCGGCAAGATCCAGAAATACGAACTGCGCCGCAGGCTGCAGGCAAGCCTGCGGAGCTGAGCGAAGGCCGGCTCAGAAGCCGCCGGGGGATTCCCCCGGCCGTGCCTCGATCAGCGCCTGCACCGTTCCCGACAGCTCCGCGGCGCGGTAGGGCTTGCGCAGCACGTGGACGCCGGCGGCGGTTTCCCCGGCGTCGCCATAGCCGGTGACCAGCAGGCAGGGCATGCCCGGAGCGATCTTGTTCGCCTGGCTCACCAGGTCGTCGCCGGGCAGGCCGGGCATGGCGTGATCGGTGACAAGCGCCGCGAACCGTTCGCCCGACTGCAACTTCTCCAGCGCCGCCATGCCATTGCTGGCGGTCGTCACGTCGAAGCCCGCGCCATCCAGCACTTCCGCGGCCAGCTCGAGCACCGCAGGATCGTCGTCGACCAGCAGGATTCGCGGGCGTGCATTCATCACGCTTCCCGATAACCCAGTAGCATCAGCGCCACCAGCAGGAAACAGACCGGCCATATCCAGCCTGCGATTCTGTTACCCGGCGGGTCGAGCCGAAGCTCCAGCCACCGCGCCCAGCCGGCGGCGATGCCGGCCAGGGCCAGCGGCGTGTGGGTCAGCTCGATCAGCAACTGGTCCTTGATGTTGGCGATGGCATGGCTGTGCGTCAGCAGCGCCGCGCCGCCGATCGCGGTGACCAGGGGGAACACCAGGGCCGCGCCACGATTTTTCCAGCCGCCGGCGCGCACCCGCCACTCGAACAAGCCGAAGATCACGATCAGCAGCACGAAGAACCGGTGCTGCACCACCTCCACGTCGCGCAGGCTGTCGAAGAACCCGATCTCGCCGAGCGGCCACACTTCCGGGTCGGAACGCACGAACAGGAACGCGGCCAGCCCCAGGAACACCAGCGGCCAGTGTCGCGCGATGCGCAGCCCGGCCTGGTTCAGCAGCGCCAGCAGGCCGATGAGCATGACGAAGATGCCAGCCCAGTGGTGGTTGTATTCCGACCAGGCGATGTCGGCGGCGTTGCGTGCGGGCAGCTCGCCGGAGCCGGGCACGAAGGCCGGCGGCGGCTTCTTCGCCTGCTGCGCCGCTTCGGCATCCAGCTGCGCCTGCAACGCCGGCAGCGCCAGCACATCGCGGTCGGGCGAGGCGAAACGTGGCCAGACCGGCCGGTTGCGCTCGACGATTTCATGGAAAGTCACGCGGTCCTGCGTCAGGTCGATCGCCGGCGGCACCGACGTCAGCGACGCGGCGGCGAAGAACAGGCTGAAGCCGACACCGATCTCCACCTCGGCGAACCGCTTCATGCGCGTGACCGACATGCCCCGATCGGTGCGCAACCGCTCGACGCTGCGGAAATTCCCGAAGCCCAGGCCCAGCAGGGCCAGGAACATGGCCACCTTGGCGCCGACCATCACGCCATAGGCGGTGCCGTAGATGCCGTCCCAGCTGCCGATATACAGCACGCTCATCACCACGCCCGAGACCAGGATGCAGGCGACCCCGATCATGGACATGCGCGAGAACCGGGCGCCGATGACCCGCCAGCCCGGTGCGTCGTGCACGCGCGCCAGGGCCGAGACGAAGGCGGGGATGCCGCCGATCCAGATGGCGGCGCCGAGCTGGTGCAGCGCGGCCACGGCCAGCAGCGGCAGGCGGTCGTCCAGCCGTGCCGCGGCATGGGTGGTCATGGTGGCGGCCGCCAGCGCGACGGCGGCGGCGGCCAGCAATGGCGGCCACGGCGCACGCGGGCCGAACGTGAACAGCAGCACGGCCAGCACCGCGGCCGCGCCGATCTTCACCAGGCCGGCCAGGGCGAACTGCGCCTGCAGCACATCGAGCGGCGACAGATCGATGGTGCCGATCAGCACCGCGCCTTCCAGCGCGATCGTGGCGGCCTCGCACAGCACGAATGCCACGGCGCTCCATGCGGCGATGCGGGCGGTGTCGCGCTCGATGGCGGCCCCCGCATCGCCGACCAGCCAGGCCCGCGGCCGCGCCAGGAACACCAGGAAGATCACGCCGCCCAACGTCATCGACTGGGCAACGATGGTCAGCCCGTGAATGATGATCGACAGGTAGCCGAACAGATCGACGAGCAGCGCCATGTCAGGGCGCGACCGTGGCCGCGCCAGGCGGCGCGACCGTGAATGGCACGTCGCCGCGCGTGATATGGCCGTCCACCGCCAGCACCTGCCAGCGCAGCACATAGGCCCCGGGTGAGAGCTCGGCGCGCGTCGTCAGCACGTCGTCCGGCCCGTCGGTGCCGATCGGCAGCACCGCCTGGGTCTTGTCCGGCCGGTTCAGCGTCAGGCGCGAGCGCGCGCGGTCGATCCGGCTGTTGTAGCGCAGGCTCACGGCCACCGGCCCCGCCTGGACGGCCCCGCCGATGGCGGGCTGGCTCTCCACCAGGATGGCATGGGCCCGCGCCGCCGCGGGAAGGCCCAAGGCGACCGGCACAGCGACGGCAGCCGGAAGGACCAGCGCGCGAATCCAGGAAAACGTCATAAATGCTGTCCCTGTTGTCTGGGCTGCGGCGGTTTACCCCGCCCTCGCCCACCCTGTCCAACGCGGCGCCGGGTGGACGATGCGGCGCAAACCTTGTGTAGTCCGCCCAACGCCATGCAACCCCGGACCGCCATGAGCCGCCCCGCACCGCCTTCCCGCGCCGAGTTCCGGTATTTCCTACCGATCACCACGCGCTGGATGGACAACGACGCCTACGGCCACGTCAACAACGTGGTCTATTATTCCTGGATCGACACGGCAGTGAACCGCTTCCTGCTGGATCACCGCCTGCTGGAGATCGGCACCAGCCCGACCGTGGGGATCGTGGCCGAGACCGGCTGCCGCTACCTGTCGCAGATCGCCTATCCCGACGAGGTGACGGTGGGTCTCGCCGTGGCGAAGCTGGGCCGCAGCTCGGTGCGCTACGCCGTCGCGATCTTCCGCGCCGACGACGAGCAGGCCTCGGCCGAGGGCCATTTCGTGCACGTCTATGTGGACCGCGCCACCATGCGGCCGGTGCCGATTCCGGACCATGTCCGGGCGGAAATGGAAAAGATTCACGCCTCCGGCTGAGCCGGACGCAACGAGAGGAAACACCGACATGGACACTGGTCTGAAGGGCAAGCGCGCGCTGGTCTGCGCGGCGAGCAAGGGGCTGGGCCGCGCCTGCGCGCTCGGCCTCGCGCAGGAGGGCGTTGAGGTCACGATCACGGCCCGCACCGCCGAGACGCTGGAAGCAACCGCCGCCGAGATCCGCAGCCTGACCGGCAGCAAGGTCACCACCGTCGCCGGCGACATCACCACCGAAGCGGGGCGTGCCGCGGCCCTCGCCGCCTGCCCGGACCCCGACATCCTGGTGAACAACGCCGGCGGCCCCCCGCCCGGCGACTTCCGCGACTGGGACCGCGACACCTGGCTGCGCGCCATCGACGCCAACATGCTGACGCCGATCTTCCTCATCAAGGCGGTGGTGGACGGCATGATCGCGCGCAAGTTCGGCCGCATCGTCAACATCACCTCGGCCTCGGTGAAATCACCGATCCCGACCCTGGGCATGAGCAACGGCGCCCGCGCCGGCCTCACCGGTTTCGTCGCCGGCCTCGCCCGCCAGGTGGCGCGCCACAACGTCACCATCAACGGCCTGCTGCCCGGCCCGTTCCTCACCGACCGGCTGAAGACCACCACCGCCGGCCTGGCGGCGCAGAGCGGCCGGACCATCGAGGAGGAGATCGCCTTGCGCGCCGTTTCCTCGCCGGCCCGGCGGGTGGGCGACCCGGCCGAGTTCGGGGCCGCCTGCGTGTTCCTGTGCGCGGCCCAGTCCGGGTTCATCGTCGGGCAGAACCTCGTGCTGGATGGCGGGCTGTTCAATTCCACCATGGGCTGAAAGGGCGGCCGCCATGACCGAACCGGCTTTCCTGCCGGCCCGGAAACTGGCGGCCCGCCATGGCGCACCGGCACGACGCCGCCACCCACGCGCTGCGCGTCGCCGCGAACGGGCACGAGGTCCCCTGGAACGACCTGCTGTTCTGGCCCGGCATCACCTTTGCCTTCCACCTGCCGGCCACCGCCGCGCCCTGCGCCTGACGAAATCGGGCCTGCCGTTGGGCGTGCAGATCGTCGGCCCCATATACGGCGTCCTGACCAGCCTCACGACTGCGGCACGGGTCCGCAGGCCATTGAAAACAAAGGGCTAGGCCGCGCGCGCTGCGCCCGGCCGCACCTGCGGCACCCCGGCAGAGGGTCGGGGCGGACAAGGCGAGCCGCGGGACTCTGCCCGCAGGACGCGACGGGCGCATGCTTGCGTGCCGCCACCCCTGATCCTAGCTTTCGTTTCGCGACAGCGTCGCCCGATGCTACACATCGCCGCGCTGAATCGTCTTGATTGCATGCGGGCTGGATCGCCTGCGTCGAGATGGGGACGCATGATGAGCAACGACACCAAACGTGAACCACGCCGTCGCCCGGGCCGCGGCGCCAGACTGGCCTGGGCCCTGGCGGGCGCCGTCGCCGTCGCCCCGATTCCCGGCCAGCCGGGTTCCGCCCAGACCGCGCCGGGCACGGCGCCACAGAGCGCGCGGCCGCTCGCGACCGCCCAGCCGGTCACGTCGGAGCGCCTGCCGAATGTTCCGGGGAAGACGATCACGCTGGTGCGCGTCACGATTCCGCCCGGCGGCTCCTCGCCCGAGCACCACCATGCCGGGTCGGTGACCGCTTTCATTCTCTCAGGTGCGGTCCGTTCGCAGATAACGGGCGGCCCGGCCAAGGTCTACACCGCCGGCCAGAGCTTCTTCGAGCCGCCCGGCGTGGTCCACATGCTTTCCGAAAACGCCAGCACCACGGAACCCGCCGAACTGCTGGCCATCTTTGTCGCCGATGACGGGGCGACCCTGACCATCCCTGGCAAGTGATACTGGAGGTACCGAATGACGCCGCGCCTTGATCCCTACAAGACTGCTCCGACCGCAATGAAGGCGATGCTGGCGATGGAAGCCTCGATCAAGGCGTCCGGCCTGGAACATAGCCTGATCGAGCTGGTGAAGACCCGCGCCTCGCAGATCAACGGCTGCGCCTTCTGCCTGCACATGCACACGAGCGATGCCCGTGCCGCCGGGGAAACCGAGGAACGGCTGTACATGCTCAGCGCCTGGCCGGAATCGTCCCTCTACAGCGCGCGCGAACGTGCCGCGCTGGCCTGGACGGAAGCGCTCACGCTGGTCGCCGAAAGCCGGGCGCCCGATGCGGCCTATGACGGCCTGAAGGGTTCGTTTTCGGACGAAGAGATCGTCAAGCTCACACTCCTCATCACCACGATAAATGCCTGGAACCGGATCGCGATCGGGTTCAGGCTCGCTCCCAGGGAAGCGAAGGACAAAGCAGCCTGATGCCAAGACCCGGAGGCGGCGCCGAGATCGCGACCCACTCCGCCGACCCGTTCGAGGAGCGGCGCCGCCCGCTTCTCCGACTGGCCTACCGGCTGCTGGGCTCGCTCGCGCACGCCGAGGATATCGTCCAGGACGCCTATCTGCACTGGCATTCGGCCGACAGGGCGGCGATCGACAATCCCCCTGCGTTCCTCACCACCGTGGTCACGCGGCTTTGCCTCGATCACCTGCAATCCGCGCGCGTGCAGCAGGACGACGATGCCGGCGCCTGGCCGCCGGAACCGCTGCTCGACGCGCGCGCCCCCGGAGATGATGACGACGGCGTTGCGGGCGCTCTCTCCGTTGCCTTGATGACGACCCTGGAACGGCTGTCGCCGCCCGAGCGCGCGGCGTTTCTGCTCCGCGATGCCTTCGACCTGGAGTTCGATACCGTCGCGAAGGTTCTGGGACGCAGCAACGCCGAGTGCCGCCGGCTGGCGTCGCGCGCCCGGGAGGAGGTTCGCGCCTCGCCGTCCCGCCTGCAGAGGTCGGCCGACGCCGGCATCGCGCTGATCCGGGACTTCATGCAGGCATCGCGCAGCGGCGACGCCGGCGCCCTGCGGAAATTGCTGACGAAGGATGCCGTCCTGGTCAGCGATGGCGGGGGCAGGACGCTATCACCCCTCAACCCCGTCCGTGGCCCGGAACGGATCTCGCGGTTCTTCGCCGACCTGGTCCGGAAATACGGCCACGAGCCGCTGGTTCCGCTGGAGATCGTGCGCATCAACGGCCTTCCGGGCTACCTCACCAACGAACCGGGCGGCGTGCTGCAAACCACCGCCCTTGAGATCGACGGCGAGTCGATTTCCGCGATCTATATCGTGCGCAACCCGGAAGACCTGGCCCACATCCAGGGCTTGGTCAGCAGCGGGCGCGCATGACGTCCTGACGCGCGGCGAAGGGTCGGTGCCGCAGGCTCATACCAGCGGCCATGAAGAATGACCGCTGGTACGATTCGTTATTTTGCGCGCCGCCGCCCACCAACCCGGCGCGATACCGACGGCCCTTGACGATGGAAGGGTCATCGTCAAGGGCCGTCGGTATCAGCCCTGGCCCGCCGTGAGGAACTTGCCGACATACGGCGAGTTCGGCCGCCCTTCGCGGCTGTAGTGGCCGCTCGGCCCGTTGCCGAGGAATTCCGAGAACCAGGCTTCGTGCTCGATCTCCTCGTGCAGGATGGCCAGCGCCAGATCGTAGGTCCGGTGGTCCTTGCCGAACGTCAGGTTGCAGACCTGCGTATAGCCGCGCACGGCGCATTGCTCGGCCGCCAGCAGCACCTGCAGCATCGCCTTCATGTCCGTCGGGTCCGCCGGCAAGGCGGCGGGCGGGCACGCCGAGATGTTGTGGAAATCGACCATGCTTGCCGGCAGCTTGCCGCCCAGTTCGTAGATCCGCGGCACCAGGGCCTCGAAATGATTGCGGTCCTCGATCCGCGCGTCCTCGGCGATCTGCTTGAGCCCCTCGCCCTCCATGCCGATCAGGTTCACGCGCAGGATCGTGTAGTAATAATATGTCGTGAGTTCGGCCGCCGCGTTGCGGACAAGCAGGTCGAGCAGCTGGGCGACGTTCACGCCGGCTTTCTCGACCATTTCGATCGCCACCGTCTTCATGATTTCGCTCCTTCCGGATTGCCGTGGGCCTCGACACGGCAGCGCACTGCATCAGAGCGGTTCGGTGCGGCCTTCCGCCGGCAGATACGACCCGACGCGGGAGGCTCCGCAGGCCGCCTCACCTCGCCCCCGGAGTACGCCACCACGACAGTTTGATGCGGCCGAGCCTCGCGATGGCCTACCTATCTGTCAAATCTAAAGGCTCTATCGCGTTCATAGACGGCGTCTATGGGAGGGAGCGATGACCCTGGCGGAGCTGCGCTACCTGGTGGCGGCCGCCGACCTGCAGCATTTCAGCCGCGCGGCGGAGCGTTGCCGCATCAGCCAGCCCACGTTCAGCAGCCAGCTGCGCAAACTCGAGGACTATCTGGGCGTCCGCCTTTTCGAGCGCACGACGAAGGCCGTGACCATCACGCCGATCGGCGAACGCGTCGTCGCCCACGCCCGGCGCATCTTCGAGGAGGTGGACCAGATCTGCGAACTGGCGCGCCATGAGCAGGGCACGCTCACCGGCGTGCTGCGCCTCGGCATCATCCCGACCCTCGGCCCCTATTTGCTGCCGCTGTTCCTGCAGCACCTCCACCAGGCCTTCCCGGAGCTGCGGCTGATCCTGCGGGAGGGCCTCACCGGCAACCTGCTGGCGGCCCTCGAAACCTACGAGCTGGATGTCCTGGTGATCGCCTTGCCCGACCGCGCCGGCGACCTCCCCTCCCTGCCGCTGTTCCAGGAGCCGTTCTGGTTCGTCTGTCCCGCCACCCATCCCCTGGCCGCCAAACGGGTCGTGGCCGAGCGCGACCTCGCCCGGCATCGCCTGCTGCTGCTCGACGAAGGCCATTGCCTGCGCGCGCAGGCGCTCGCCGTCTGCGGCGAGCAGTTCCGCGAGCGCGAGCCTGTGCCTGACGATTTCCGCGCCACCAGCCTGGAAACCATCTGCGAGATGGTGGCGGCCGGGCTCGGCTGCACGCTGCTGCCGGCGCTGGCCGTCCCGCCGCTCACCGCACGCAATCCACGGCTGCAGGTGCGGCCGTTCGAGGCGGCGCAGGCGCACCGGACGGTCGGGCTGCTGTGGCGCGCGAGCTTTCCGCGCAGCGCGGACCTGCCGGCGCTCGGCACCCTCATCCAGCAGCGGCTTCCCGCCAGCGTGAACCTGATTCTCAGGGGCGAACGGCAATCCGCCCATCGGTCCGTGGCCGCAACGGCGACGCCGCGGTGATCGCGTCGGCCACCGTCACATCCAGCCCGGGCCCGGCGTCGTACGGGTCGATCGCCCGCTGGCGCAGCACCGCGTAGCCGTCGCCCCCGCCACGCATGAAGTCGTTGGTCACCACCGTGTAGACCCGCGCCGGATCGAGCGGCGCGAAGCCGCCGTCGGCCTGGCGGATGGCAAGGCTCACCAGGGATTTCGTCAGCGGATTCCAGGTCAGCCGCGCGCCGGCGATCTGCGGGAAAGCGCCCCTCCCGGCACCCGCCAGGCCGTTGGCGACGGCGTCCCGCAGGTCCGCGCCCGTCAGCTTCAGTGTCGCGACCGTGTTGCCGAACGGCAGCGCCGTCAGCACGTCGCCCAGCGTGATGTCGCCCGCCGGCAGGCCGGTGCGCAGGCCGCCGGCATTGGTGATGGCGACCTCCGCGCCATGCACGCTGGCCAGCATCGCCTCGGCCACCAGATCGCCCAGCGCGCATTCGCCGATGCGGCAGCCGGTGTTGCCGATCGCCTCCGGCGCGTGCCCGACCACGCGGCTGCGCACCGCGCCGAGCTGCGCCGCATAGCCCGCCACGATCGCGGCCACGCGTGGCTCCTCCGGCAGGTCCAGCCCGACATGGCGGCAATCCCCGCCATAGGCGACCGGGGTGAAATCCGCCGCGAGATCGAGGTCCAGCCGGCCGAGATAGCGCCCATAGCACGCCGCCTGCACCACCACGGCCTGCCCGGCAGACCCGTCCACCGCCTGATGCGCCGGCCCGGCGGCGCCGGCCTCGCTGTCCGACAGCAGGGTGTGCGAATGCCCGCCCACGAACACGTCCACGCCCGGCACGGCCCCGGCCAGACCCAGATCGGCACCGACGCCCAGATGTGACAGCGCCACCACCAGCCGCGCCCCCTCCGCCCGCAACGCCGCCGCCGATGCCGCCAGCGTCGGGCCTGGCTCGGCGAAGCGTACATGCGGCCCGGGCGAGGACCCCACCGCCGTCTCCGGCGTGGTGAGGCCCACCACGCCGATCCGCAGCCCGGCCTTCTCCAGCACCACATGCGGCCGGATCAGCCCGGCCAGGTCGGGGTCGGCGGCGGCGTCGACATTGGCCGACAGCACCGGGAAGCGCGCCGCCCGGATGAACCGCGACAGCACGGCCGGCCCGTTGTCGAACTCGTGGTTGCCCACCGCCATGGCCTCGGTGCCCAGCGCGTGCATCACCGCCAGTTCCGCCTCGCCGTGCCACGCCGTGTAGAACAGGCTGCCCTGGAACTGGTCGCCCGCGTCCAGCAGCAGCACCGTCCGCCCCGCCGCCTCCGCCGCCGCCCGCTCCGCCGCGATGGCCGAGGCCAGCCGCGCCGCGCCGCCGAAGCAGCCCATCCGCTCGCCATCGGGCGCGCAGGTCAGCGCCGCCGCATCGACCGGCTCGTGGCGGGAATGGAAGTCGTTCATGTGCAGGATCGTCAGCCGGTGCGCGGTGGCGCCGCGCGCCAGCCGCACCATCGGCAGCGCGCCCAGCGCGCCCAGGAACAGCCGTCGGGACAGGGTCATGGCCGCAGGATACCGCCGGCCGGCGGCCCGTTTTGTGAATTTTCATGACAGCAACCGCCCTGGCGCGGTGCCGGGCTCTTGCCTTCCAGCCCGACTCGGCCGATGTAGCATCAGGACCGCGACAGTCCGCTTTCCCGTTCGGCCGCTTTCTCCACTGCCAGGGTGCAACAGATGTTCATCGAGACCGAAGGCACGCCCAACCCCGCCAGCCTCAAGTTCCTGCCGGGCCGCGACGTCATGGGGTCCGGCACTGCCGATTTCGCCGCCCCTGACGCGGCCAGCCGCAGCCCGCTCGCCGCCGCCATCTTCGCCCTGCCCGGCGTCGCCCGCGTCTTCCTGGGCGGCGACTTCATCACGGTGACGAAGACTGGCGACACGGAATGGCAGAGCCTCAAGCCGCAGGTGCTCGGCACCATCATGGAACATTTCGTCGCCGGCCGCCCGGTCATCGAGGGCCAGCACGACGACGATGACGAGGACGAGGACGTCCAGCCCGAAGACGCCGAGATCGTCGCCCAGATCAAGGAGCTGCTGGACACCCGCGTGCGCCCGGCCGTGGCCGGCGACGGCGGCGACATCGTTTTCCGCGGCTACCGCGACGGCATCGTCCGCTTGCACATGCAGGGCGCGTGCGGCGGCTGCCCGTCTTCCTCCGCCACGCTGAAGCACGGCATCGAGAACATGCTGCGCCACTACGTGCCGGAAGTGCAGCGCGTGGAGCAGGTCGAGCTCTAGTGCCCTGCCCCCGAAGTTCGCCGCATCCTGCGGCGGACGCGGGGGCCGGCCGGCCACTCAAGATACCAGGGCACTTGCACGGCGTCCGATCGTCAGGTTACATTGCATTACCATTCGATATCGAACGAAAGGCCGCCCATGCCCCTGGATACGCCAAAGCCCCTGGATGACCTGGCCCTCGACGTGCTGTTTCGCGAAGCGCGGACGCACAACAAGTGGCTCGAGCAGCCCGTCACCGACGACGAGCTGAAGGCCGTGTTCGATCTGGCGAAGATGGGCCCCACCTCGGCCAATGCCTCCCCGGCGCGCTTCGTGTTCGTGCGCACCCAGTACGGCAAGGATAGGCTGAAGCCCGCTTTGTCGGCCGGCAACACGGAAAAGACGATGGCCGCCCCGGTCACCGCCATCGTCGCCTACGACCCGCATTTCTACGACCACCTGCCGAAGCTGTTCCCGCACGCCGATGCGAAGTCCTGGTTCAGCGGCAACCCGGCTTTGGCCGAGACCACGGCCTTCCGCAACGGCACGCTGCAGGGCGCCTATTTCATCATCGCCGCCCGCGCCCTCGGCCTGGATTGCGGCCCGATGTCAGGCTTCGACAACGCCAAGGTGGATGAGGCGTTCCTGGCCGATCGCGGCTGGAAGTCCAACTTCCTGATCAATATCGGCCACGGCGACCCCGCAGGCCTGTTCCCCCGCTCGCCGCGCTTCAGCTTCGACGAAGCCTGCGTGCTGTCCTGACGCCAGCGCCGGAGCCGTGCCCGGTCGGGCACGGCTCCGGCCTTGCCTCACTTCTTGCTGACGTTCCAGAACGACAGCGTCAGCCCGTGCTGCAACCCGGATAGCGCCTTGCGATAGGCGATCGGCTGGCGGTACTGGCCCAGCAGCAGCGTCGGCAGTTCCGCCCACAGCGCGCGGCTATAGGCTTCGTATTTCGCGGCGTCCGGCGTGTCGATCACGTCGGTGCGCATCGCTTCCAGCTTGTCCGAGCACGGCCAGCCGACATAGTTGTTCCCGTCGCAGCGTGCATCCACCAGGATGTTGGTCGCGGGCTCGGCGAGCACGGCGACGTCGATGCCGGACTGGAAGATGCTCCAGCCGCCCTTGTCCGGCGCGTCCTTGCGGGCGCGGCGCACCACCAGCGTGCCCCAGTCGCTGGTCTGCATGTCCACGTTCGCGCCGATCGAGCGCAACGCATCGCCGGTCACTTCGGCCAGCGCGCCGATCAGCGGAATTTCCTGGCTGGAAAGGACGACGATCTTCTCGCCCTTGTAGCCGGCTTCGGCCAGAAGCTGCTTCGCGCGTGCCGGATCGGGCTTGCGATAAGGCTCGCTGCCCGCCTCGGTGCCGTTGGGCGTGGCGCAGCCGAAGAACGAGAAGCACTCCTGCCACCAGGTGGAATCGGTGGTGAAGGCGGCGGCCAGATAGTCCTTCTGGTTGATCAGCAGCGCCAGCGCCTGGCGCGCCCGCACGTCGTTGAACGGCGGCTGCAGCGTGTTCACACGCATGAACGCCATGTTGCCCAACGGCGAGCTCTGCTCGACCACGATGTCCGCCCGGCCCTTGAGCGATTGCAGGCCGTCATGCGGCAACTGGTCCAGCAGATCGACCTCGCCCTTGATCAACGCGGACACGCGGGTCTGCAGGTCGGGGATGATCACCCATTCCACCTTGTCCACCAGCACCCGCTTGCCGCCGGCATTGCCGTTCGCGGGCTCGGCGCGGGGCACGTAGTCGGGGTTGCGGTCGAAGGTGATCCGGGCGCCCGGCGTATAGCCCGATGCGACGAAGCGGAACGGGCCCGAGCCGATGGTGGTGGTCGCAGGCTTGTCGCCGGCGGCGGCCAGGTCCTCGGCGCGCATGATCATCGCACCGGGGGCGGCCAGCGCCGATTCGACATAGGCGAAGGGTTTCGGGAACACCAGGCGCACGGTGCGGGCGTCCACCGCCTCGAACCGCGACTGGCGCTTCATCATCAGCTGCAGCAGCGGGTCCTGCTTGGCCGCGCGGGTGATGGAGGCGATCACGTCGGCACTGGTGACCGGCTGGCCGTTGCTGAACTTCAGCCCGTCGCGCAGCGTCAATTCATAGGTGAGCTTGTCGGCGGAGACACGGGTGTCGCCGACCATCTGCGGATGCGGCCGCATCGCCTCGTCGAACGAATAGAGCTGGTCGTAGATCATCAGCCCGAAAATGCGGGTGACCGTGGCGGCGGTGACATGCGGGTCGAGCACGCGCAGATCGGCCTGCGGCACGACACGCAGCACCGTCTCGGCGCGCGCGGGGAGGCAGGCAAGGCCGAGCCCGCAGGCAGCAAGCAGCAGCGTGCGAGCACGGTCGAGAGTTTTCGGCATGACGTCGATCCCTTTTGTCAATCGGCGATCCAGCGTAGATAGCGATCGACCGACCGCGCAACACGCGCTTTCGCGTCACGGTCGATGACGCGATCCCACCACGCCCCGTAGATGCGCTCATACGGATAGGGCTCCATCACCGCCGCCATGCGGCGCACGCTGCGCGCGGGCAGCGGCACCAGGTTCGGATAGCTGCGCATGAAGCTGACGTAGCGACGATCCGGCACCACCTGGAAGATGTCGCCCGACAGCAGCGCGCCGCGCCCGTCGGCCCCCGCCGCCCAGTGCAGCATCGTGGCGCCGTCGAAATGGCCGGGCGCGTTCACCAGCGTGATGCCGTCCGCCAGCGCCTGCGTCTCGCCCGCCCAGAACCGGATCGACGGGTCGGGGTGCATGACGTGCGCACGGTCGGCCTCATGCAGCCAGATGGTGGCGCCGAACGCCTGCGCCCACTCGATCATGCTGCTGTAGTAGTGGGGGTGGGAGATGGCGATGCTGCCGATCCCGCCGAGCGCCTTCACCAGCGCGACGGTCGCGTCGTCGAGCAGGGTGATGCAGTCCCACAATATGTTGCCGGCAGGCGTGCGCAGCAGCAGCGCGCGCTGGCCGATGGCGAAGGCCGGCATGGTGCCGATGCCGACCAGGTCCGGCTCGTACTGGCGCCAGGCGTTCATGTGGGTGCGGCGCAGTGCCTCCAGCGTGGTCCAGCGCTGGCCGCCGGCGCCGATATATTGCCGCTCGTCCTGGCAGATCGGGCAGGCGGACGGCGCCGTGCCGGAGGGCGCGAATTGCGTGCCGCAGGTCACGCAGATGAAGGCGGTCATGCCGTCATTCCGCCGCCAGCGCGTGCGGCGCCGGGGTGCAGGTCAGCGCCGCGCCGGCCAGCCGGTCGTGGCGTGCCCAGCTGGCGCGATAGGCCGGGCGCAGGCGAGCGCGGGACCGGACATGGCGCAGCCAGCGCGCTTCCGCCTCCGTCGCCTCGCGCCAGCATTGCTCGACGGCGGCGCGGCGCGCCGGACCGGGCCGGCCCAGCAACGGTTCCACGCGCTCCGCGAAGCGCGCTTCCAGAGCATCACGCTCGGCGCCGATCGCGGCGTCGGCACCGTCCGTCAGCATGGCGCGATGCAGCGCCTCGTGGCGCCACCACAGGGTTTCTGGATCGTACAGGTCCCCCGGCTGCGGCCCGTGGTCGGGCAGGCCATCTTCCAGAAACACCGGCTTGAACACGCCGGTGCAGGGCGCCGAGGTGCCGGTCACCCAGTGCACCGCGCCCGCCGCCCGGAGGTCGCTGACGAAGGACCCCACGCTCTGGCCCCGCCGCGTACCGTCGGCCGCATGCATGCAAATGGACCCCCTGGTCGCGTCCTGCGGATGCCAGCCGGCTCCCGCCTCCGCGCCATGATCGCGCAGGAACGCCATCATGTGCGCCGCCGTCAGCCGTCCGGCATCGCGGCCCAGCAGTTCGGTCGCGCGGGTGCAGCGTGTGCGTGCGACCGGCAGGCCGGGATTGCCGGGATCGGTCACCGCCGCCGCGAAATCGAATGTCTCCCCGCGCCACCACCCTTGCGCGCGTGCGAATGCTTCCAGATCGGCGCTGGCGCGGGTGATGTCGGTGCCGATGGTGTAGGTGTTGGAGATGGCGCGCACCGCCGGGGCCCGCTCCACCGCCCAGCGCCGGCCGACCGTCTCCAGCACATAGACCTCGTTGCGGTCGGCGACGATGAAGGAATTGTCGTAGTAGCGCCGCGCCAGATGGCTGCAATTGCCGCCCTGGCCGTACTGCTCCAGCAGCGCGGTGATCACCTCGACCGCCGCGGCCGCCGTCGCGCCGCGCTCCAGCCCCAGGCGCAACAGGTCCATCCCCAGCAGGGCCGGCTGGCGCTGCGGCAGCGCGCGCGGATGCACCGCCTCGTTGCCGATCACCACGCCATGCTCGTTGGCGCCCATCTCCGCCCCCCAGATCCAGAACGGGCGGCTGAGCAGCACGGCATGGGTGCGCGCGGCCTGCGGAACGGTGATGTAGGTGGCGCGCAGCACCGCGCCGCTGCCATAGCGCCGGGCCGGGTTCAGTTCGAGGAACTGCGCCTCGTTGCGTTCACGGTCGCTGTTCTTCGCGAACAGGGTGCCGCCGGTCGCCGTCGCCGCGGCGCGCGCCGCCATCGTGTCGCACATGCTCGGTCCCTCCCACGCGGATTGGGCGGCAGAACCGCTCCTCCGTCCAGGGCGAATCGTCAGCGCCCGGCCGTCACCGCACGATCTCCTGGGCGATGTCGTGGAACAGCCGCGCCGGCAGGCTGCCGCCGACCACGTCCTTCATCGGCTTGTTGTCGTCGTTGCCCATCCACACCCCGATCACCAGCCCGCCGGTCGACCCGACGAACCAGGCATCGCGGTAGTCCTGGGTGGTGCCGGTCTTGCCGGCGACGAGCCGCCCCGGCAGGGCGGCCGCGGTGCCGCTGCCGCGCGACACCACCGCCGCCATCATGCGCACCATCATCGCCGCCAGATCGGGGTCCACCACGCGGGTCGGCGCCGGCCGCGGCAACGGCAGCGGCTTGCCCTCGACCTGGACGGCCTCCAGCCCGGTCGGCTTCACCAGCATCCCGCCATTGAAGAAGCTGGCATAGGCGCCGGCCAGCTCCAGCAGTCCTACCTCGCCGGTACCCAGCGCCAGGGAGGCGTTGGCCGGCAACTGGTCGGTGATGCCCAGCCGCCGCGCCACCTCGGCCACCACGCGCGGCCCGCCCACCTGCAGCAGCAGCCGCACCGAGGCGGTGTTGACGGAGTGCGCCAGCGCCTCCTCCAGCGTGATCTCGCCGCGGAACCGGCCTTCGAAATTGGACGGGCTCCAGGTGCCGATGCGGATCGGCGCGTCCAGCACGATGTCGTCCGGCCGCGCGCCTTTCTCCAGCGCCGCGAGCCAGACGAAGGGCTTGAAGCTCGACCCCGGCTGCCGGCGCGCCAGCACGGCGCGGTTGAACGGGCTGGCGCGGTAGTCGCGGCCCCCGGCCATGGCCCGCACCGCGCCGGTGGCGGCCTCCAGCACCACCACCGCTGCCTGCCCCGCGTTCACCGCCGCCCCCGGCCCGTCCAGGATCGCCGCCAGCTTCGTCTCCACCACCGTCTGCATGCGCAGATCGAGCGTGGTGCGCAGCACCGCATCGGCGCCGGGAGTCATCAGCGCCTCGGCCTTCTCCGAGGCCCAGTCGGAGAACCAGCCCGCCGCCGTGCCCGGGCGCGTGGGGAAGGCGATCTGCGCCGACGCCGCCTGCGCCTGCTCCTGCGTGATCGCGCCGGTCTCGGCCATCGCCGCCAGCACCTCGCGCCCCCGCGCCGCAGCGGCGGCCGGGTCGACGCGCGGCGAGAACCGGCTGGGTGCGCGCGGCAGGCCGGCGATCACCGCTGCCTGCCACAGCGTCACGCGCCGGGCCGACACGCCGAAATACAGCTTCGCCGCCGCATCGACCCCCCAGGCGCCGGAGCCCAGATAGACGCGGTTCAGCCAGATCTCCAGGATCTCCTGCTTGGTGAAATGCCGCTCCAGCCACAGCGTCAACAACACTTCCTGGACCTTGCGGCGGAAGGTGCGCGCATTGGTCAGGAACAGGTTCTTGGCCACCTGCTGGGTGATGGTGGACCCGCCCTGCACCACCCGCCCGGCCCGCAGGTTCACGAAGCCGGCCCGCGCGATGCCGATCAGGTCGAGCCCGGCATGCGACCAGAAGCGCCGGTCCTCCACCGAGACGGCGGCCGCCGGCAGATAGGGCGGCAGGTCGGACAGCCGCAGCGGATCGCCCACGACATCGCCGAACGTGGCGAAGATCTGGCCGGATCGGTCCTCCAGCGTCAGGCTGGGCCGGCGCGCCGCGTCCAGCGCCGCCTCCGGCCGCGGCAGGTCCCAGGCGAACCACAACAGCCCCAGCCCGCCGGCGATCGCACCCCAGACGGTGAGGATGATCGTCCATTTCAGCAGCCACCACCGCCGCCGCGAACGTGCGGGCGCCGGACGCGCCGGCGGGCGCGGCCGCACGGGCGCCGTGATCCGGCGCCGCTCGTCCGGATCGATTCGCGGGGCGCGGTACATTGCGGCTTCAATAGCCGAACGGCGGCTAGGCCGTCAGGGCCCCCATGGCCTGGCGCATGAACAGGCGCTTCAGCGGCGGGATCCGGTGCACGCCGGCGATGCCGAGGTCGCGGACCAGGCGCAGGGCGGGGTTGTCGCTGCTGAACAGGCGATCCAGCGCGTCGGTGGCCGCCAGCATCATCATGTTGTCCGGCCGCCGCTGCGCCTGGTAGCGGCGCAGCAGCTCGGGCGCGCCGGGATCGTCCCCCGCCGCCACCGCCGCGATCACCAGTCCGGACAGGCAGCCGATATCGCGGAACCCCAGGTTCAGGCCCTGGCCGGCGATCGGGTGGATGCCGTGCGCGGCGTCGCCCACCAGCGCCAGCCGCGTGTCGGTGTAGCGATGCACCACCATCGCCGACAGCGGATAGCTCCAGCGCCGCCCCAGCAGGCGGATCGCGCCAAGATGATCGCCCAGGCGGCGGCCGAGCTCGCGGGTGAAGGCCGCCTCGTCCAGCCGCATGATCCGCTCGGCCTGGGCGGTGCGCTCGGTCCAGACGATGGCGGACAGGTTCGGCGCCCCTTCGGTTCCCGCCATCGGCAGCAGGGCGAACGGCCCGGCCGGCAGGAAATGCTCCACCGCGGTGCCGTGATGCGGGAGGGCATGGGCGATGGCGCAGACGATGCCGGTCTGGCGGTATGGCAAGTGGGTCACGGGGATGCCGGCCTCGGCGCGCAGCCTGCTGTTGCGGCCCTCCGCGGCCACCACCAGCCGGGCCTTGATGGCGGGGCCCCCGGCGATCTGCACGATGGCGCCCTCGGCATGACGCTCCACCCGCGCCTCGGCCGGCGCGTGCACGGACAGCGCCTGCAAATCGTTCAGCCGCGCATTCAGCGCCATGCGCAGGCTGCGCGCCTCCACCATCCATCCGAACGGCGCATCGCCGGCGTCGCGGCTGTCGAAATGCAGGAACAGCGGCGAGGCGGGGCGGCCCAGCTTCCCGTCCGACACCCGGATGTCCAGGATCGGGCCCGGCGTGAACGGCAGGCGGTCCCACAGCCCAGCCGCCTCGATCACCCCGCGCGAGCCGGCGGCGATGGCGTAGGCACGGCCGTCGAAATCCGGATGCTCCATCGGCGGCAGGGCGGCACGGTCGACGATGGCGGTGGCCACCCCGGCCGCCGCCAGCCGGCAGGCCAGGGTGCCGCCCACCGGCCCGGCGCCCACCACGCACACATCCACACTGATCGTCGTGCCGCCTGCCGTTCCGGACATGCTCATTCCTGTTTCGTGCCACCCATTGCTCACGCTTTGGGCAGATTTGCCAGCAGGACCCGGCCCTGCATAGCCCCCGGGCAGCCGAATCCGCCGCGGCACGGTTCTTGTTAGGGGTAACCCGACGCATGGGCGGCCGGACCGCACAGAGCCAACCGGGAGCAGGGCAGCGACATGAAGCTGATCATGGCCATCATCAAGCCCTTCAAGCTCGACGACGTTCGCGAGGCGTTGACGCCGCTGGGCGTGCAGGGCCTCACCGTGTCCGAGGTGAAGGGATTCGGCCGCCAGAAAGGGCAGACCGAGATCTATCGCGGGGCGGAATACCACGTGAGCTTCCTGCCCAAGGTGAAGATCGAGGTCGTTGTCGCCACCGATCTCGCCGAGCAGGTCGTCGAGGCGATCGTGAAATCGGCGCACACCGGCAAGATCGGCGACGGCAAGATCTTCGTCATCGACATCGAACGTGCGGTGCGCATCCGCACCGGCGAGCTGGACGCCGAAGCGCTGTGACCCGGGCAACGAGGAATCCCACACCCATGACGACGATCCTGCGGCGCGCCCTGGCGGCGCTGCTTCCCCTGCTGGTTGCCGTCCCCGCCTGGGCAAACGAGGCGCCCAAGGTCGATTCCGGCGACACCGCCTGGATGCTCACCAGCACCGCGCTGGTGCTGATGATGACCGTTCCGGGCCTGGCGCTGTTCTATGCCGGCATGGTGCGCAAGAAGAACGTGCTCGCGACCATGATGCAGTCCTTCATCATCTGCTGCCTGGTCACGGTGGTCTGGATGATCGCCGGCTACAGCCTCGCCTTCACCAACGGCGGCGCCTATGTCGGTGACCTCTCCCGGTTCTTCCTCAATGGGCTCGGCGAGACCTGGGACAAGCCCTTCGTCATCGGCGCGGGCACCGATGCAGCGGTGACGAACACGATCCCCGAGACCGTGTTCATGATGTTCCAGATGACGTTCGCCATCATCACCCCGGCCCTGATCGCCGGCGCGTTCGCCGACCGGATGAAGTTCCCGGCCCTGGTCGTCTTCATGATTCTCTGGTCGCTGCTGGTCTACAGCCCGATCGCGCACTGGGTCTGGGCCCCCACCGGCTGGCTGAACGGGCTGGGCGCCGCGGACTTCGCGGGCGGCACCGTGGTGCACATCAACGCCGGCGTCGCGGGCCTCGTCTGCGCGCTGGTGATGGGCAAGCGCCTGGGCTACGGCCACGACAACATGGCGCCGTACAACCTGGGGCTGGCCGTGGTCGGCGCCTCGCTGCTGTGGGTGGGCTGGTTCGGGTTCAACGCCGGCTCCGCCCTGTCGGCCGGCGGGCGGGCCGGCATGGCCATGGCCGCGACGCAGATCGCCACCGCCGCGGCGGCCCTGGCCTGGACGTTCGCGGAGTGGGCAGCGAAGGGCAAGCCAAGCGTGCTGGGCGCCATTTCCGGCGCCGTCGCGGGCCTGGTCGCGATCACCCCCGCGTCCGGCTTCGTGCTGCCCGGCCCGGCGCTGATCATCGGCATCGTCGCCGGCGTGCTGTGCTTCTGGGCGGCCACCGGCCTGAAGCACATGCTCGGCTATGACGACAGCCTGGACGCCTTCGGCGTGCACGGCGTGGGCGGCATGATCGGCGCGCTGCTGACCGGCGTGTTCGCCTATGGCCCGCTGTCGGCCGACAAGGACCACCCTGACGGCATCTATGTCGGCGGCCTCACCCAGCTCGGCCACCAGGCCGTGGCGGTGGTGGCCACGCTGGTGTGGTCGGGTGCCGTCACCTTCATCATTCTCAAGGTCGTCGACGTCGTGGTGGGGCTGCGCGTCACCGAGGAAGAGGAGCGCGAAGGCCTGGACGTGGTACTGCACGGCGAGCGGCTGGGCTGATTATCCCGGCCGTCGCGGCGAAGGAGCGTCCCGCGTGGGGCGCCCTTTTGTTTCAGGCCCGTGCCGCCACAAGGCCGCCGGCTGCCACCAGCGCCGCGGCCGCCAGGGTGACACCTGTCAGCGGCGCGAAGCCGGCGGCGCACAGCAGCAGCGTGGACGCAACGGGGGTGACATAGGCGAGCGTGCCCAGCAGGCGCGGGTCGCCGCGCTTCATGCCGATGTCCCACAGGAAGAAGGCGGCCCCCGTCGGCCCGATGCCAAGCGCGACCGCCGCCGCCAGCGCGCCGGCATCCGGCCATATCGTTGCCTCGACGGTGAAATGGGCGGCGGCGGCCAGGACGGCCGTCACGGCGCAGAAACCCGCCACCGTATCGGTCGGCACGCCCTGGAAGCGGCGCGCCAGCACAGAATACAGCGCCCAGACCAGCGCGGCCCCGAGCGCGAACGCGTATCCGGGAGCGGCCGCGGCGGAGAGGCCGGCGCCGCCGCCCAGCAGCAGCACGCAGCCGCCCACGCCGAGCAGCGCCCCGAACAGATGCCGCAACGACAGCCGCATCCCCAGCAGCAGGCCGGAGAACAGCACGATCAGCAACGGCCACAGGTAGTTCAGCAGGTTCGCCTCGGCCGGCGGCGCCCAGGCCAGAGCCGCGAAATACAACGCATGGTACCCGAACAGCCCGCTCACGCCATGCACCCAGGCACGCCGCGACTGGCGCAACGCCGCCAGCCGGCCGCGCCAGGCCACCACCGAAAGCCCGAGCACCGCCGAGACCGTGAAGGCCATGGCGGTAAGCTGCAGCGGCGGGATGGCGGCGGCGGCGCGGGACAACAGGGCGAGGAAGGCCCATAGCGCAATGGCGCCGCAACCGGCGATCGTTGCGTAATTCACCGGATGCGGCGCCGTCCGTCAGTACATATGTTGCCCGCCGTTGATCGATACGGTCGATCCGGTGATGAAGTCGGCATCATCGGCGGTCAGGAACACCACGCCGCGCGCGATGTCGTCGGCATGGCCCAGGCGGCCCATCGGGATGCGCGCGATGATCTTCTGCAGCACGTCGGCCGGCACGGCGCGGACCATTTCCGTGTCGACATAGCCTGGCGCGATCGCGTTCACCGTGATGCCATAACGGGCACCCTCCTGCGCCAGCGCCTTGGTGAACCCGTGAATCCCGGATTTGGCCGCGGCATAGTTCACCTGGCCGTACTGCCCGGCCTGGCCGTTGATGCTGCCGATATTGACGATGCGGCCGAACTTGGCCTCGCGCATGTCGTCGAATGTCAGTTTGCACAGGTTGAAGCAGGAGCCGAGGTTGGTGTCGATCACCGCGTCCCACATATCCCGGGTCAGGCGGGTCAAGGTGGCGTCGCGGGTGATGCCGGCGTTGTTCACCAGGATCTCGATCTTGCCGACCTCGTTATGGATCTGGTCGATCGCCGCCTTGCACGCCTCGAAATCGCCGGCATCGAACTTCATTGCCTTGATGCCGGTTTCGGCGTTGAACGCCCGCGCAGCCTCGTCATTGCCGGCATAGCTGGCGATTACGGTGCGGCCGGCCTCTTTGAGCGCCCGGCTGATCTCCGCGCCGATGCCGCGCGTGCCGCCGGTGACGAGGGCTACCCTGCTCATATCGTTCCTCCCTGGGTTTGTCTGGCGTGCAGCATAGCATCCACCCTAGCCCAGGTCGGACACATAAGGCACGGGTTTTGCTCGCTTTACGGTGATCTCACGCGGGCAATGCGATGGCGGTCAATGCAGCTTCACCTGCGGCCCGCCGCGGCGCGACAGGCCGCGTGCCAGGGTGCTGGAAACGGTCCTGCGGCCGCCGTGCAGCGCCAGCTCGTGCATCTTGTAAAGCGACTCGTACATCAGCCGCGCGAACATGCCCTCGATGAACATGCTCCGCCCGACCAGGAACCCCATCAGGCTGCCGACCGTGCTGTATTCGCCCAGCGAAACCAGCGAGCCGAAGTCACGGTAGCGGAACGGCTCAAGCGGCCCGCCCTGCAGGCGGCGCCGGAACTGGCGGAGCAGATGGCTGGCCTGCTGGTGCGCTGCCTGGGCGCGCGGCGGCACTGGGGTCGTGTGGCCCTCGCGCGGGCAGGCGGCGCAGTCGCCGATGGCGAAGATGTCGGGATCGCGGGTGCATTGCAGGGTCGGCGTCACCACCAGCTGGTTGAGGCGATTGGTCTCCAGCCCGTCCAGATCCTGCAGGAACGCCGGCGCCTTCACCCCGGCCGACCACACCACCAGCTCGGAGGGAATGAACGCCCCGTCGACCAGGCACACGCCGTCGGCGCGAACTTCGCTGACCCGCGCCCTGGTGCGCACCTCCACGCCGAGATCCTTGAGCAGCACGCCCGTGGCATCCGCGATGCGCTCGGGCAGCGCGGGCAGGATGCGGTCGGCCGCTTCGATCAGGATGATGCGGATGTCCCGCTCCGGGTCCACCCGGTCGAGCCCGTGCGCCACCACCTGCCGCGCGGTCCGGTGCAACTCGGCGGCAAGCTCGGTTCCGGTCGCGCCGGCGCCGATGATCGCGACATGAAGCTGCCCCGGCCGCACCGCACCGGGCTGGGAATGGGCGCGGATGCAGGCGTTGACCAGGCGATGGTTGAACCGCACCGCCTGCTCCGGCGTCTCCAGCGGCACCGCGTGTTCGATGGCGCCCTTGGTGCCGAAGTCGTTGGTCACGCTGCCGACCGCGATCACCAGCGTGTCGTAGGGGATGCTGCGGGCCGGGGTGATCTCGCGCCCTTCTTCGTCGTGGCTGGCCGCCACCCACACTTCCTTGCGGCGCCGGTCCAGTCCGATCATTTCGCCCAGGCGGTACCGGAAATGATGCCAGTGCGCCTGGGCGAGGTAGTTCAGCTCGTGCTCGCCGGGGTCCATGCTGCCGGCGGCCACGGAATGCAGCAGCGGCTTCCACAGATGGGTCCGGGCCCGCTCGACCAGGGTGATCTGGGCACGGCCGCGCCTGCCCAGGGTGTCGCCGAGCCGGGTCACAAGCTCCAGCCCCGCCGCACCGCCACCGACCACCACGATCTGGTGCAGGGAGGCGGGAGCGGTGGTGGTGGCGGCGCTGCTCGCCGGCGTGGACGCTTCGGGCATCAGGCTCTCCCTGCACGATCACGGTTGGGCCAAGGCTTCACGCCGACGGCTCAAGCCGCCGGCCGGAGCTTCAGCATCGCGCGCGCCTGGGCCGCGGTGGCGACCGGCCGGCCATACTGCGCGCAGAGCCCGGCGACACGGCCAACCAGCTGGGCATTGCTCTGCGCCAGGGTCGCCTTGTCCCAGCGGATGTTATCCTCCAGCCCGGTGCGGCAGTGTCCCCCCATTTCCAGCGCCCAGTGGTTCACCTCCAGTTGATGCCGCCCGATGCCGGCTGCGGTCCATGTCGCGTCCGGCAGCACCTGGCGCAGCTGCTCGACCTCGAACTGCAGGATCTCGCGCCGCGCCGGCAGGGCATTCTTCACGCCGAGGACGAATTGCAGATGCGGCGCCGGCGCCAGCAGGCCCTGCGCGACGAGGTCGGCGGTGTTGTAGAGCATCGCAAGGTCGAACACCTCGATCTCCGGCTTGATGGCGTTGTCCAGCATCGTCTTCGCCAGAGCGCGGACGAAATCCGGCGGGTTCTCGTAGACGATCGTCGGGAAGTTCACCGACCCCGTGGCCAGGGACGCCATGTCCGGCCGCAGGTGCAGCATGCTGCCCCGCTGCTCCAGGGCGCGGCCGCGGCCGCCGGTGGAGAACTGGATGATGATGTCGGGGCAATGCTTGCGGATCCCCTCCTGCAGCCGCGCGAACCGTTCGGGGTCCGAGGAGGGGTTCTCGTTCTCGTCGCGCACATGGACATGCACCAGCGCCGCGCCGGCCGCGTAGGCCGCGTGCGTACTCTCGACCTGCTCGGGGATCGAGATGGGCACGGCAGGGTTGTCCTTCTTGCGCGGCACCGAGCCGGTGATCGCGACCGAGATGATGCACGGATCGGCCATTGTCAGAACTCCATGAACACGGTCTCGCTTTCGCCTTGCAGGCGGATGTCGATGCGCCACGCGCCGGGACCGTCCGGCCGTGCGATCAGGGTGGCGCGGCGGGCGGGATCCTCGACCAGGCCCAGGATGGGATCGGCGTCGTTGAGCGGCTCGCCGTCGAAATAGGCGCGGGTGACGAGCCGGGTGAGGATGCCGCGGGCGAAGATCGTGAGCGCGACATGCGGCGCCTGCTGCGCGTTCCCCGGCCCCGGCAGCGGCCCGGGCTTGAGCGTGGTGAAGCGGAACCGGCCATCGCGGTCGCAGGCGCAGCGGCCCCAGCCGGGGAAGGTTTCGGACGCAGCCGGGCTCGCCTGCCAGAGCTCGATGGCCGCGTCCGCCACCGGCGCACCGTCGCCGTCGGTCATGCGCCCCGACAGCACGACGTTCTCGCCCGCCGCCCCGAACCGGGTCAGGTCGGCCATCTCCGGGTGCTCGATCAGCGCCCAGTAGGGGCCGATGGTCTGGAAGCTGGTTGCGATCGGCATCGCCTCACTCCTGCACGATGGTGGTGTCGCGGCCGCGCAGCACGAAGTCGAACCGGTAGCCCAGTGCCCATTCGGGCCGCGTGACCTCGATGTCGAACTTCGCGATCAGGCGCGCGCGGGCATGCTCGTCGGCGACGGTATTGAAGATCGGGTCCAGCGCCAGCAGCGGATCGCCGGGGAAATACATCTGGGTGATCAGCCGCGTCGCGAAGCCGGGCCCGAACAGCGAGTAGTGGATGTGGTTGGGCCGCCAGGCGTTGAAGTGGTTGCGCCAGGGATAGGCGCCCGGCTTGATCGTGGTGAACTGGTACCAGCCGCCGGCATCGGTGAAGACGCGGCCCTCGCCCTTGAAATGCGGATCGAGCGGCGCGTCGTGCACGTCGTTCGGATGGTTGTAGCGGCCGGCCGCGTTGGCCTGCCAGATCTCGACCATCGTGTCCGGCACCGGGCGGCCGTCCTCGTCCAGCACCCGGCCGTGAACGACGATCCGCTCGCCCATGGCCTCGTGCCCACCGGACCGGGAGAGGTCGATCACCGCCGGGTAGTGCGACGGCGAGAAGCGCGGCCCGGCGATCTCGGTGACGGTCTGCGGGGTGCGCAGGCCGGGTTGCTTCGGGTGCCGCTTGTGCGTGCTGCCGTATTCCGGCGCGTTGTTGTCGGGCTGGGTGTTCGGGACCAGATCCCGGAACGGCGTGTGCTCGTCGGCCACGCGGCGATAGGTTTCGCTCACTGACGCGCCTCCCTCTCCCTCGGGTTTCCGTGCCGATCCGGATCGCGCCGTTGGCCGAGAGGATGAGAGCGATTGGCGGCGATGCGGAGCAGCAGCCGGGCAATTGCGTATTGACGTGAAGTAACCAGATAGTTCATAAACGATCCCGCCGGACGGCGCAAGCCGAAATCCAGCTCCGTGGGAGCCACAGCCAATGCGATACAGCGATCGCCCCGCCGTCCTGACTGGCCTGATCGGCGCCGGCATCCAGGCCTCCCGCACGCCGCCGATGCATGAGCGCGAAGGCGACGCGCAGGGGCTGCGCTACATCTACAAGCTGATCGACCTGGAAACGCTCGGCGTCGGCGCCGAGGTGCTGCCGGCGTTGCTGCTTGCGGCCCAGCGCATGGGCTTCGCCGGCGTGAACGTCACCCATCCCTGCAAGCAGGCCGTCATCGCGTTGCTCGACGATCTGTCGGACGATGCGCGCGCACTCGGCGCGGTCAACACGGTCGTGCTGCGCGACGGCAAGCGGATCGGCCACAACACGGACTGGTTCGGCTTCGCGGAAGGCTTCCGCCGCGGGCTGCCCGACGCGCGGCTGGACCGCGTGGTGCAGCTTGGCGCCGGCGGCGCCGGCTCCGCGGTGGCGCATGCGCTGCTGACCCTCGGCGCCCGCCAGCTCACTATCGTGGACGTGGAGCCGGGCCGCGCTCGATCCGTGGCCGACGGATTATGCGCCCGCTTCGGCGACGGCCGGGCCGTGGTCGGCACCGACCTGGCCGCCGCAGTGGCGCAGGCGGATGGCCTCGTCAACACCACACCCGTGGGCATGGCGAAATACCCCGGCCTGCCGCTGCCGGCGGAATTGCTGCGCCCGGCGCTATGGGTGGCGGAGATCGTGTATTTCCCGATGGAAACCGAGCTGCTTCGCACCGCACGCGCGCTCGGCTGCCGCACATTGGACGGCGGCGGCATGGCAGTGTTCCAGGCCGTCGAAGCGTTTCGCCTGTTCACCGGCATCAAACCCGACGCCGAACGCATGCTCCGCCATTTCGTGGAGCTTGGCACGATGGCCGGGAACGCCGCCTGACCGGCGCCCCGCATGCCGTGGCCCGCTTCACGGGCCAGGCGATGCGGCGGAGCGGGATCGGCGCATTGGTGCGCGGGCGGTCGGCCCGGCTTCCGGCCCCGCCGGGTCCGGCGCCAGCAGGCGGATGACCGCATCGGCGATCATCCGCTTGTGCCGCGCGCGCAACGCCGCAGATGACAGGTCGCGCCCGAACAGCAAGCCGAACGTGTAGCGGTTGGACACCCGGAAGAAGCAGAACGCGCTGATCAGCATGTGCACGTCCACCGGGTCCACCTCGGCGCAGAAGACGCCCTCGCGCTTGCCCCTGTCGAGGATCTCCGTCACCACCTCGATGACGGCCTCGTTGAGCTGGCGGATGCTGTCGGAGCGGGCGAGATGCTTGCCGTGATGGATGTTCTCGATGCTCACGAGACGGATGAAGTCGGGATGCGACTCCTGGTAGTCGAACGTGAACTCGACCATGCGGCGGATCGCCTGGGCGGGAGGCAGGCTCTTGAGGTCGAGTGTCTGCTCGATCGCGCGGATGTCGGCGTAGGCCTGCTCCAGCACGGCGAGGTAGAGGCCCTCCTTGCTGCCGAAATAGTAGTAGATCATCCGCTTCGTGGTGCGCGTGCGCGCCGCGATCGCGTCCACGCGCGCCCCGCTCAGCCCGTGCTCGACGAACTCCGCGCGCGCCACCGCCAGGATGTCCTGCTTCGTGCGCTCCGGGTCGGGCTTGCGCGCCGGCTTCTCCGCATCGGCCCTCGTGGTCAACGGCAATGTCCCGCCATCCTTCAATGAGGTGCATGGGGGCACGATCCTAATGGACGAACGAGTTAGCTACCAGTACGCTCGCCCCGGCCAACGCCCCTAGGATGCGCCCTGCCACAGCCGGGCGAAATCCGCCAGCTCCTTGGCGTTGAGGTCGGACACCGCGCGGAACGCCATTCCGTCCCGGGCCCAGCGCAGGACGTTGTAGCCGTTGCGTGTGTCCATCACCGGCTCGGCGCTGCCTTGTGACGGCCACACGAACAGGTCGATCGGATGCTTGTCGCGCCGGTACACGAGTGCCGCCACCGGCCGCCCGCCGATATAGTCCAGCCGTCCCCCCACCAGCGGGAATCCCTGGGCCACGAAATCCATGACCGGCGGCGCATAGTCGATCCGCCCGTCGAACCACGGCTTCACCGTATGCTGGTCGGACGAGGCGACGTCGGTCAAATGGCCAGGTTGCAAGGCGCGGATATGGCCGGCGACCAGCTCGCCATCCGGGTCGGCCCCGGTCCGCGGCAGCATCAGCGCCAGCGACGCGGCGATGGCGGCACCGGCGCCGAAGGACAGCAGCGGCGCCAGCCGGCGGCGGAAGCCGCCGGGCGCGGGCGGCGCCGCAGCGGCGGGTGCGAGCCGCGCCTCCAGCGCACGCCGCAGCGAAGCCGGCGCGGCCTCGGGGCGCAGTTCCGCGTGCAACCGGCCGGACAGGTTCGCCAGCTCGCGCTGGAGGGCCGCGCAACCGGCGCAGTCGCGAAGATGGGCCGCGAGCACCGCGGTAGCCGCCGCATCCAGTTCGCCGTCCAGGTCGGCCTGGATCAGCAGTTGCATCTCCTCGCACGCGGGCGGCACGCCGGCAGGCGGGAAGGAAGCGGTGGCGTCGGTCATGCCGTTCTCTCCTTCGCGCCGGCATCCCGGCCGATGCGCAACAGCATCTGCCGGGCCCGGAACAGGCGCGACATCACCGTCCCGGCGGGCACGCCGGTCACCCGGGCGATGTCGCGGTACGACATCTCCTCAAGCTCGCGCAGCACCACGCATTCGCGCAGTTCCGCCGGCAGCGCGGCCAGCGCGCGGTGCAAGGCGGAAACCACCTCCGCGCCTTGCAGCGCCGCCTCCGGGTCACCGCCGGGATCGGCCAAATGCTCGTGCTTGCCGTCGGGGTCCAGCGGTTCCTCCTGCACGCCGCGGCGCTGCGCCATGCGGGCATAGGCGGTGTTGCGCACGATCTGCAGCAGCCACGCCCGCGCATTGGTGCCGCGAAACCCCGCGAAATAGGTCAGCGCCCGCAGCATGGCGTCCTGCACGACATCCTCGGCCGCCACGGGATCGCGCAACAGCCAGCGCGCGAGCGTATAGGCGGCGTCCAGATGCGGCAGGGCGACACGCGCGAATTCCGCCTCGTTCATCGCCCGCTGCGCGCACGGCTTGCGTGCGCGCGCGCCATGTCGGGCCTCATGTCACCACGACCATTCCCTGCATGTGCGGATGCAATCCGCAGAAATAGCTGTAGGTACCGGGGGTGTCGAAGACCATCGCAAAGGCGTCGTCGGTATCCAGCACCTTCGACTTGAACGCGGGCGGGCGCAAGGCGCTCACCACCATGTGCGGAATGTCGTCGCGGTTGGTCCAGATGAGGCGGGTGCCCGCCGACACCGTCACCAGCGCCGGGGAGAAGGTGAAGTTGTCGATGGTGACCTCCGTATCCGCCGCGCGAGCGGCGCGCGGGAGCGACAAAGCGGCGACGGGCACGAGAGCCGACAGAAGCAGGGCGCGGCGCTGCATCGGGGGTCTCCTCACGCGCCCAGCGGCGAGTCGACGATGGCCAGGTCCGACCGGCCGGGCACATAGGCGATGCTGGCCACGCCCAGCACCGAACGCAGGCGGCCGGCCTCGACCTTCATCGGCCCCGGGCCCGGTGCGGTTCCGGGCGCGGGCTGTGGAAACGCGGTGGAGCGGGCGGTGTGGAAGGCCACGTTGCCCTCAACTTTCTGCATCACCTGATGGATATGCCCGTTCAGCACCGTGACGGAGCCGAAGCGTTTCAGCAGCGCCAATGCGCGCGCGCCGTCGTCGGTGCCCCAGCCCCAATCCGCGTAGACGGTCCACAGCGGGATATGCGCGAACACCACGATCGGCGTGCTGTCCGACCGCTGCTTCAGGTCGCGCTCCAGCCACGCCAGTTGCGCCTCGCCGAGATTGCCCAGGCCCCCGGCCTTCAGATCGGTCACGTTGTTGAGCCCGACGAAGTGAATGCCCTGCTGGTCGAAGCTGTAGAAGGCGCCGCCTGGCTGTCCCGGCGTGTGGCGCTTCTGGAAGCGTTCGATGAACGGCGTGCCGCCGTCCTCCAGCATGTCGTGCTCGCCGGGCACGTAATGCGTCTCGATGCCGCTGGCGCCAAGGATCTTCTCGGCGGTGTCGAACTCGGCGGGCCTGGACAGATGGCTCACGTCGCCGGTGTGCAAGATCAGCGCCGGCGCCATCGCCTTCACCTGCGCGACTGCGGCCGCCAGGGTGGCAGGCGTGTCGGTGTTGGGATCGCGCGCGAAGCCGATATGGCTGTCGCTGATCTGCGCGAACGAAAATCCGCCGGACGGCGTTGCCGCCTGGGCGCTGCCCAGCAGGCCGGAGCGGGGAATGCCGCCCGCTACGGTCCAGATGACGCCGGTGCCCGCCCACAGCATGCATGTCAGCAGGCCTCGGCGGTCCGTGCCATTGGTCGTGCGCGTGGTGTCGTCCATGTCCGATCCCCTTGCAATGCGTGTGTCGATGCAAGGAAGACCGGCAGGCCCCGCGTTTTATTCGCGGCCGCAGGACATTTTTCTGCCGGCGGCGGCGATCACGCCTGGTTGAGCTGCGGCTTCCAGCCGGCCGCTCCGCCCGGCAGCAGGTCGAAGACGTGCCAGAGGATGCAGAAATCATCGCCCGGGCTGAACCTTGCGTTGGAGACCCGAACGATCCGCCCCTGCTCGCGCCGGAACACCGAAACGCCGGGCAGCCAGCCGCCGTTCTCCGCGCGGTATCCCATGTCTTCGGCGAAGCTGCTGCCGGCGTGGCTCACCATGGGAAAGCGCCAGCCCCGGCCGGCAGCGAACCGCGCCTGCACGGCCGGCGCATCGGGGCTGGAGACGACGAATGCCGCACGGCTGGCAAGGTGGTGATAGACGCCGTTGAAGCCGTCGGCCCACAACGTGCAGTAGGCGCAGCCCACGCCCATGTTGTGGATCACGATCAGGTCGTCCCTGGCGCCGAACAGGGCGGACAGGCGCACCGGGCCGTCCCCGGTCGCGAAGCCGTAATCCTGCACCTCCTCGGGGCCGGCGGCCGCCTGCACGGCGCGAATCTTCGTGTGCAGCTCTGCGAGCTCGCGGCGATAAGCGGCCAGCGTCGAGGCCGTGTCCTTGTCCATCATTGCTCCGATCCTCGGCCGGTCTCATACCAGCGGCCATGAAGAATGACCGCTGGTACGAGTCGTTATTTTGCACGCCGCCGCCCACCAAGCCCGCGACAGGCACGCGCTTGCGTGCCGCAAGCGGATCGGCGCGCGATACCAACGGTCCTTGACGATGGAAGGGTCATCGTCAAGGGCCATCGGTATCAGTCGGCGTATTCGTCATGGCGGCGCAGCCAGTCCGAATGGAATTTCAGCGCCGCCTCGTCCCGTCCCTTCGGCACCAGATCGAGATAGTGATAGGCGCCGTTCAGCATATCGAGCCCGCGCTCGTAGCAGGAATAGGTGTGGAACACCCCGCCGTCGTCGTCGCGGTAGAACACGCTGATGCCGGGGGCTTCCGAAGGGAATGGCTGGCGCTTGCGGTAATTGTAGGTGATCTGCCCGCTCGCGCGCTCTTCCGGCGTGAACGACACGTGGTAGTCGCAGTTGAAGTCGCTGCCGGCGGAGGAGACCCACTTGAAGCTCCATCCCATGCGCCGGCGATACGCCTCGAGCTGGGCGAACGGCGCCAGCGACACCGCCACCATCGACACGTCGCGGTGATTGAGGTGCACGACGATGCCGTTGAAGTTGTCGGCCCAGAACGAGCAGCTCTTGCAGCCTGCGTCCCATGTGGGATCGAACATGAAGTGATAGACAATAAGCTGGTGCCGCCCCGCGAACAGCTCCGGCAGGCTTAGCCTGCCCTCCGGCCCCTCGAACTCATAGGGCTTTTCCACCCGCACCCAGGGCAGGTCGCGTCGCTGCTGGCTGAGCTGGTCGCGCAGGCGCGTGAACTCCTTTTCCCTGGCAAGCAACTCCTTGCGGGCGTCGATCCAGTCGTCGCGCGACACGATATCGTGGTTCTGCATTGCATGGTCTCCTCTCAGGCATTGGCCGCTTCTCAACCGGCTCCTTTCGGCTTCCCCCCGGGGCGCTTGCGCGGCCTGGCCGGCGCCGCCGGGGCGGATCGCCGTTCCTCGATCTGCGTCAGTGCCGCCGCCAGCATGTCGAACTGCTCCTGCCAGTACTTGCTGTAGCGGTTGATCCAGACCGCCGCGGCGAACACCGGCCCGGCATCGAGGCTGCACCGGCTGATGCGGCCGGTTCGTTCCTGGCGCACCAGGCCCGCACGCACGAGCACCTGGATATGCCGCGACACCGCCTGCAACGAGATGTCGAACGGCGCGGCAAGTTCCGAGACAAGCTGCGGCCCCGCGTCGAGCCGCACCAGGATGTCGCGCCGCACCGGATCGGACAGGGCGAAGAACACGCGGTCGAGCAGCGCGCTTTGCGGATCCTGCGGCGCATCGACCGGCTGAACCAATGCGAGGCTTCCTGACATGCGGCTTATTATCAACTCTTCAGTTGATAATCAACTCACAAGTTGAGTGATCGCCCGCGCCGCATGGCACGGCTGAGCTGCGCCGCATGGCGCGGCTCAGCCGCGCACCTGCCCCAGATACATCTCGACGATGCGATGATCAGCGGCGAGCGTGGCGCTGTCCCCTTCCAGGGTGACGCGCCCGGTTTCCAGCACATAGCCGCGATCGGCCACTTGCAGGGCGGCGCGGGCGTTCTGTTCCACCAGCAGGATGGCGACGCCGGTGCCGCGCAATTCGGTGATGGTGTGGAAGATGTCGCGCACGATCAACGGGGCCAGGCCCAGGCTCGGCTCGTCGAGCATGAGCAGGCGCGGGCGGGCCATCAGCGCGCGGCCCATGGCGAGCATCTGCCGCTCGCCGCCCGACAGGGTGCCGGCCTCCTGGCGGCGGCGTTCCTTCAGGCGCGGGAACAGGCTGAAGATGCGCTCCAGCTCGCGCGCTGCCGCGGCGTGGCCGTCGGCGCGGAAGCGGAAACCGCCGAGGCGCAGATTGTCCTCCACGCTCATGGTCGCGAACAGCTCGCGCCTTTCCGGAACCAGGGACATGCCGGCCTGCACGCGCGCTTCGATGTTGGTGCCGCCGATCGGCTGGCCCTGGAAGCGGATGACGCCGCCGGCCGGCAGCACGCCCATGATGGCGTTCAACAGCGTCGACTTGCCGGCGCCGTTGGGGCCGATGACGGTGACGATGCTGCCCGCCTCCACCGACAGGGAGATGCCGGTGACGGCGGGAATGCCGCCATAGGCGACGGAGACGGCGTCGATCTCCAGGATCTTCACGCCACACTCCCGAGATACGCCTCGATCACCGCGGGATCGTTGCGCACGGTCTCGGCGGGGCCTTCGGCCAGCTTGGTGCCGAAATCCATCACCACCAGCCGGTCGGTGAGGTTCATCACGAAATCCATGTCGTGCTCGACGAGCAGGATCGCCACCCCCTCCTCCCGCAGCCGGCGCAGCAGCGTGGCGAGCTCGGCCTTCTCGTTGTGGCGCAGCCCGGCGGCCGGTTCGTCCAGCAGCAGCAGCACGGGATCGAGGCAGAGCGCGCGGGCGATCTCGACGATGCGCTGCTGGCCCAGGGCGAGGCTGGTCGCCGGCCGGTCAGCGGCGTCGGCCAGGCCAACGCGGGCAAGCTGGCGGGCGGCTTCGGCGAACAGGCGGGCTTCCTCCGCGCGATCCAGGCGCAGCAGCCCGTCGAGCGCGCTCGCATGGCCGCGCAGATGCGCGCCGATGGCAACATTCTCGATCACCGACATGGACGCCACCAGCTTCACATGCTGGAAGGTACGGGCGATGCCGAGTCTGGCGATGGTGCGGGCCGGCAGGCCGATCAGAGGCTGGCCGGCAAAGCGCACGCTGCCGGCCGAGGGCGCGGTCACGCCGGTGAGCAGGTTAAAGGTGGTGCTCTTGCCCGCGCCGTTCGGCCCGATCAGCCCCACGATCTCGCCGGCGGCAACCGAGAAGGCGATGTTGTTCACCGCGGTCAAACCGCCGAAGGTCTTGTGCAGCCCGGCAACTTCCAGGATCGGCGTGCCGCGGGGCGCGGGCGCTCGCACGGGCAGGGGCGGCGCATCGGGGCGGACACGGTGGCGTTGCAGGCGGATGCGCGCGAGATGCGGCCAGACGCCTTCGGGTGCGGCCTGCAGCACCGCGACCAGGATGGCCCCGAACACGATCGTCTCGAAACTGCCCTGGGCGCCGAACAGCTTCGGCAGGATGTCCTGCAAGCGGTCGTTGACGATGGTGACGAGCCCGGCGCCCAGCAACGCCCCCGGGACATGTGCCGCGCCGCCGACCACGGCCATGAACAGGTATTCGATGCTGGCATTGAGGCCGAACGGCGTGGGGTTCACGCTGCGCTGCATATGCGCGTACAGCCAGCCGGCGAACGCCGCCAGCATGGCGGCATAGACGAACGCCAGCATGCGGGCGCGCAACGTGTCGACGCCGAAGCTGGCGGCCGCGAGCGCGCCGCCGCGCAGCGCGCGAATGGCCCGGCCGGCGCGGCTGTCCAGCAGGTTCCCGGTGGCGAGGCAGGCCAGCACCACGCCGACCCAGATGACCGTGAAATACAGCCGGCCGTCGATCAGCTTCGTGCCGAAGACGTCGAGCGGCGGGATGCGGGAAATGCCGTCGTTGCGGCCGAAGAAATCGAGATTGGCGAAGGTGTAGTAGAGGCTGACGCCCCAGGCCAGCGTGCCGAGCGCGAGGTAATGTCCCGAAAGGCGCAGTGTGATTGCGCCGATCAGCAAGGCAGCAACGGCGGAAACGGCGATCGCCGCCGCCAGCGCCAGCCAGGGCGAGACCGCATACTGCGTGCTGAGGATCGCCGTGGTGTAGGCGCCGAAACCGACGAAGCTCGCCTGGCCGAACGAGGTCATGCCGCCGATGCCGGTGAGCACCACGAGACCGATGACGACGATGGCGGAGATGCCGATGTAGTTCAGCAGGGTGACCCAGAACACCGGCACGCCGGGAACCCATGGCAGGACCACGCACAAGGCGAGCGCCGGCAGGGGCCACAGGACTCTCATTCGTCCTCCTCCACCGCCGTGCTGCGCAGCGAGCGCCACAGCAGCACCGGGATGATGACGGTGAAGACGATGACCTCCTTGAACGCGCTCGCCCAGAACGACGAGAAGCTCTCGACGATGCCGACCAGGATGGCGGCCAGCGCCGCCGCGGGATAGCTGGCGAGGCCGCCGATGATGGCCGCCGTGAAGCCCTTCAGCCCGACCAGGAAGCCGGTGTCGTAATAGACCGTGGTGAGCGGGGCGATCAGCACGCCGGACAAGGCGCCGATGGCGCCGGCCAGCGTGAACGCGATGACCCCGGACTGCGCCGTGGCGATGCCCACCAGCCGCGCACCCAGGCGATTGACCGCCGTGGCACGCAGCGCCTTGCCGAACAAGGTGAATTCGAAGAAGCCGTACAGCGCGCCCATGAGGACCACGGTGAGGCCGACGATCCACAGCGCCTGGCCCTGCACGGTGAGAGCGCCGAACGACAGCACGGCATCGGAAAAGCCGGTGGCGCGCGAGCCTTCCGGGCCGAAGAACACGAGGCCCAGCCCGACCATCGCGAGATGCACGCCGACCGCGGCGATCAGCAGCACCAGGACGGACGCCTCGGCCAACGCCTGGAAGGCGACGCGATAGAGATACGGCGCCATCGGCGTCACGATGGCCAGCGCCAGCAGCGCCTCGATCAGCACGCCCGGCTTGCGCGGGGCAACGAAGGCAGCCAGCGCCGTGATCGCGGCCGGCAGCACCACGGTCTGCAGCACCAGCCGGGTCGTGGCGCCGGCGGTGAGCGTGCGCCGCTGCTGCCACAGGCCGCAGACGCAGGCGGCCAGCCCCAGGCCGCACAGCAGCCAGACGCTGCCGGGAAGCTGGCCGGTGTCGAGTGCGGCGTAAGTCAGCGCGCCGTAGGCGACGAACTCGCCCTGCGGGATGAAGATGACGCGGGTGACCGCGAACACCAGCACCAGCGACAGCGCCAGCAAGGCATAGATGGCGCCGTTGACGACGCCATCCTGCACCAGGATCAGCAGGATCGTCGCATCCATCAGGCGACGATCCCTGTGGCGAAGCCGGAACCGCTCAGGGCAGCAGCTTCCACGCGCCGCCCTGGATGGTGACCATGACGCGGGCGCGCTGGTCGAACCCGTTATGGTCCTGCGGCGTCATGTTGGCGATGCCGTGCGTCAGCACCAGGTTCTGCTGCGCCTCCATCGCGTCGCGCAGCGCGGCGTGGAAGGCGGCGGTGCCGGGCTTGGCCTTCTGCACGGCGGCGGGAACCGCTGCGCTCAGAAGGATGGCGGCGTCGTAGGCGTGCGCGCCGAAGGTGGCGACGGAGCCGGGGCCGTTCGCGGCCTCGTAGCGGGTGATGTATTCCAGCGCCTGTTTCTTGATCGGGTTGCTGTCCGGCAGCTGGGCAGCGACCAGGATCGGGCCGGCGGGCAGGATGGTCCCTTCCACGTCCTTGCCGCCCACGCGCAGGAAGTCGTTATTGGCGATACCGTGGGTCTGGTAGATCGTGCCGGCGTAGCCGCGCTCCTTCAGCGTCTTCTGCGGCAGCGCCGCCGGCGTGCCGGAGGCGGCGATCAGCACCACATCCGGCTTGGCCGCCATGAGCTTCAGCACCTGGCCGGTGACACTGGTATCGGTGCGGGCATAGCGCTCCAGGCCCACGATGGTCAGGTTGCGCTCCTTGGCCGCACGGGTGAACTCGCCCACCCAGCCGTCGCCATAGGCGTCGTTGAAGCCGATGAATCCAACCGTCTTCACGCCGTTCTTCTGCATGTGGTCGGCGATGGCGTCGGCCATCAGGCTGTCGTTCTGCGGGGTCTTGAACACCCAGCGGCGGGCGGCGTCCATCGGCGCGATCAGGCGCGACGAGGCGGCGAGCGAGATCATCGGGATCTGCTTCTCGGCCGCCACGTCGATCATCGCCATCGAGGCGGGCGTGGTGGAGGAGCCGATGATCACGTCCACCTTTTCCTCGTCGATCAGCTTGCGGGTGTTGGCGACCGCCTTGGTGGTGTCGGCGCCATCGTCCAGCACGACGTATTCGACGGCCTGGCCGGCAATCTCCTTCGGCAGCAGGGCGATGGAGTTGCGCTGCGGAATGCCCAGCGAGGCGGCGGGCCCGGTGGTGGAAATGGTGACGCCGACGCGGATGGTGTCGGCCATTGCGGGCGCGGCGGCCAGCCCGGCCGCCAGCGCCGACATGATGAGGGTTGCGCGGAACCTGGACATGCCTCTCTCCCCTTTTTACGTGCCGGTGCCTGGCCCGGCTGGGTGCGGGGCCGACGCAGCGTGCTTGACGGATGTGTAGTGTTGGGTCCGAAACTCTGTCAATCAGTTGCAAGTGATACCAATACGGACACGCACATGACCCGCAAGACCACGGCCGAAGCCACCGTCGACAGCCTCGTGCAGCACGGCATCGACACCCTGTACGCCTTGCCCGGCGTGCACAACGACCATCTGTTCGACGCCGTGCACCAGTCCGGGGGCCGGATGCGGGTGCTGCATCCACGCCACGAGCAGACCGCCGGCTACATGGCCCTGGGTGCGGCGCTGGCGACGGGGCGGCCGCAGGCTTGCGCCATGGTGCCGGGCCCGGGCGTGCTGAACGCAGCGGCGGCGCTGCTGACCGCCTTCGGCACTGGCGCGCCGGTCATTGCTCTGGCGGGACAGATCCCGTCGGACGCGATCGACCGCGGCTGGGGCCATCTGCACGAGCTGCACGACCAGCTCGGGCTGCTCGGCCATTTCACCAAATACGCCGCCCGCATCGGCGCGGCGGCGGAGGCGCCGGGGCTGGTGGCCGAGGCGGTGCGCCAGGCGACCAGCGGACGCACCCGGCCGGTGGCGCTGGAATGCGCCATCGACACCTGGGGCCGCGAGGGCGCGGTGCCCGACGTAGCGCCACTGCCCGTGCAGCGCCCGCCGGTGGACGAGGCGGCCATCGCGCAGGCCGCGAAGCTGCTGGGGGCAGCACAGCGGCCGATCATCATCGCCGGTGGCGGCGCGCTGGACGCGGGACCGGAGCTGTTGGCGGTGGCCGAGCTGCTGCAGGCGCCGGTGCTGACCTATCGCCGCGGCCGCGGGGTGATTCCCACCACGCATCCGCTGGCCGTATCGCTGCCGGTCGGCCACCGGCTGTGGCAGGACGCCGATGCGGTCCTGGCCGTCGGCACGCGCCTGCATTTCGCCCAGTCGAACTGGGGCACGGATCCCGCGCTGAAGATCGTACGGCTGGACATCGACCCCGAGGAGCAGGTCCGCCTCCGCCGGCCGGACTGCGCCATCCTGGCCGATGCCGCCGACGGGCTGCGCGCGCTGGCGGCGGCGCTGCCCGGGCACAATCCGCCACGCGGCCGGCGCGAAGACGTGGCCGCGCACCAGGCCTGGTTCGCCGAGCGGCTGGCGCGGCAGGAGCCGCAGATGGGCTATCTGCGCGCCATCCGCGCCGCCCTGCCGGCCGACGGGGTGGTGGTGGAGGACGTCACGCAGGTGGGGTTCGTGGGGCGGCTGGCGTTCCCCGTGGACGCGCCGCGGCGCTACATCTCGCCGGGCTACCAGGACAATCTCGGCTGGGGCTACGGCACCGCGCTGGGGGTACAGGCGGCGCTGCCGGACCGGGCGGTGGTGGCGATCTGCGGCGATGGCGGGTTCATGTACCAGGCCGCCGAACTGGCCACGGCCATGCGCCACACCCTGCCGGTGGTGGCGATCGTGTTCGACGACGGCACCTTCGGCAACGTGAAACGCATTCAGGAACAGCAGTTCGGCAACCGGCTGATCGCGCACGACCTCGCCAACCCCGACTTCTTCCAGTTCGCGCGCAGCTTCGGCATGGCGGCATTCCGGGCGCGAACCGAGGACGAGCTGCGCGGCACGCTCACCGAGGCGCTCGCCGCGCGGGCCCCGGCGCTGATCCACGTGAAGGTGGGCGACATGCCCAGTCCGTGGGATATGCTGGCGCTGCCGCGGGTGCGCGGCTTCGAGGAAGCCTGGCGCCCCGCGTTACCGTGAGAGGGAAACGAGCATGCAACGCCGCGACATCAACGCCCCCGACGCCCCCGCGCCGGCCAGCCCGTACACCCAGGCCGTGGAGATCACCGGCGCCACCCGCACGCTGTATGTCAGCGGACAGATCCCGGCCGATCGCAACGGCACGGTGCCGGACGACATCACCGCGCAATGCCGGCTGGCCTGGGCCAATGTCGAGGCGCAGCTGCGTGCCGCCGGCATGTCGCTGGACAATATCGTGAAGGTAACGACGATCATGCCGGATCACGCCAATCTCGGCGCCAGCCGCGCCGTGCGCGCGGAGGTGCTGGGCGACCGGCGGCCCGGCAGCACGCTGATCGTCGGCGGCCTGGCAAACCCGGCATGGAAGATCGAGATCGAGGTGATCGCCTGCGTCTGAGGATCGAACCGGACGCCAGGATCGGGGTTCTGGCCTGACCCGCCCGCTTGACGACGGGCCGGGGCTTCATCACTGTCGCGGATGAAACGACCAAGAAACCGGGAGGCGCTCGTGCCGAGAGGCATTGCTCGCCACACGAACCGTCCGGCCGCGAACGCATGATGCGGCTGTGGGACCGCATCGAGCAGACCCTGGTCGGCCTGCTCGGGCTGGCCGCACTCGTCGTGGGGATGTTCCAGGTCTTCGGGCGCTATTTCGAAAGCACATTGAGCTCCGGCTGGGGCGACGAGGTGATCGTCTACCTGGTGATCTGGGCGATCATGATCGTCTCCAGCCAACTGGTTCGTTACGACGGGCATGTACGGCCCGACGTGGTGCTGCGGCTGCTCGGCCCCGGCGCGCAACGCGTGCTGGAATCGTTCAACTGCGTCGTCGCCCTGGTCTTCTGCGGCGGCATGGTGTGGTACGGCTGGCAGATCGTGGATAGCGCCTGGCTGCTGGACGAGCGCAGCTTCACCGGGCTGTCGTTTCCCATGTACATCTACTACGCGGCGCTGCCGGCCGGCTCGGCGCTGATGTTCCTGCGCTACGCCATCCGGCTCGCGCGCTATCTGTTCTACTTCGATCCGGCAACGATGGGCGTGGGCCACACCATCCATGAGGCCCCGACCGACATGCAGTTGCCCCGGCCCGGCCAGACGCCGGGCAGGCACTAGGCCATGTGGACGATCCTGTTCCTGGTCGCCTTCTTCGGCCTGCTGTCCTGCGGCATGCCGATCTTCCTGGTGCTGGGCGTGCTGTCCGCCGTTCTCTACTGGGTGTCCGGCCAGCCTCTGATCGGGGTGGCGCAGGTGGTGATCGACCACCTGAACTCGTCCACCCTGATGTCGCTGCCGTTGTTCGTGATGGCCGCCGCGTTCATGCGCCAGGGCGGCATCGCCCGCGCTTTGGTGGACCTCGCCGCGGCCTGGCTGGGCGGCGTGCGCGGGTCGCTCGGCCTCGTCACCGTGGTGTCCTGCACGCTGTTCGCGGCGATCTGCGGATCGTCGGTGGCGACCGCGCTGGCAATGGGCACGATCCTGCTGCCGGCGATGATCGAGCGCGGCTATCCGCGATCCTTCGCGCTGGGGGTGATCGGCGCCTCCGGCACCATCGGCATCGTGATCCCGCCGAGCCTCGCGCTCATTCTCTACGGCATCGTCACCGAGCAGTCGGTGCCGCGGCTGTTCCTGGCCGGCGTGATGCCCGGCCTGCTGCAGGCGGCGGCGTTCTTCGCGTGGGTCTGGTACGATTCGCGGCGTCGCAACTTCCCCGTCGAGCCGCCGATGCCGATGCCGCAGCGCCTGCGCCTGACCCTGCACGCGCTGCCGGCCATGATCGTGCCGACCGTCGTGCTGGTCGGCATCTATGGCGGCCTGGTGACGGTGACGGAAGCCGCGGCCCTGTCGGCCGTGGTGGCGTTGCTGGTGAGCCTGCTGTTCTATCGCGGCTTCCCGCTGTCGCAGACGCTGAAGGTGGTTTCCGACGCGATCCGCAGCGCCGGCACCATCATGCTGATCGTGGCGAGCGCGCTGGCGTTCGGCCACTGGATGACGGAATCCGGCATTCCCGCGCAGCTCGTGCAATTCACCGTGGACAACGGCTTCACCACCTGGGAATTCCTGCTCGCCATCAACGTGCTGCTGCTGGTGATGGGCTGCTTCCTGGAAGTGATCGCGACCCTGCTGGTGGTGATGCCCATCCTGGCGCCGGCGTTGGCGCCGCTGGGCGTCGATCCCGTACATTTCTCCATCATCTTCACGCACAACATGGAGATCGGGCTGGTGCACCCGCCGGTGGGCCTGAACCTGTTCGTGCTGTCGACGATTTCGGCGGCGCCGATCGGCGAGGTCATCCGCGGCATCTTCCCGTTCCTGGTGCTGCTGTTGATGGTGCTGGGGATCATCACCTATGTGCCCGCCCTGACCCTGTGGCTGCCGGAGCTGGTATTCGGCGGCTGAAAGGCGAAAGCGACGATGCTGAACGATGCCACCATCACCGAACTCGCGCGCCGGCTGGACCAGGCGGAGAAGACGCGTACGCAGATCGGCCACTTCTCCCGCGAATTCCCGGACATGACCATCGAGGACGGATACGCGATCCAGCGCGCCTGGGTGGCCATGAAGCTCGCCGAGGGGCGCACGCTGAAGGGCCACAAGATCGGCCTCACCTCGCGGGCGATGCAGCAGGCCTCGAACATCGACGAGCCCGATTACGGCGCGCTGCTGGACGACATGTTCTTCGCGGATGGCGGCGACCTGCCGTTCGACCGCTTCATCGTGCCGCGAGTGGAGGTGGAGCTGGCGTTCATCCTCGGCCGCACCTTGCGCGGCCCCGGCTGCACCATCTTCGACGTGCTGGCGGCGACCGACTACGTGACGCCGGCGGTCGAGATCATCGATGCGCGCATCCGCCAGATCGATCCCGAGACGAAGCAGATGCGCCGGGTCTTCGACACCATCAGCGACAACGCCGCCAATGCCGGCATCGTGACGGGCGGCCGCCCGGTGCGGCCGACCGACGTGGATCTCCGCTGGGTGTCCGCGCTGCTCTACAAGAACGGCGTGATCGAGGAGTCAGGCGTCGCCGCCGCGGTGCTGAACCATCCCGCCAACGGGGTCGCCTGGCTGGCGAACCGGCTTGCCGCCTATGACGTGGCGCTGCTGCCGGGCCAGGTGATCCTCGGCGGCTCGTTCACCCGGCCAACCTTCGCCCAGCCGGGCGACACGTTCCACGTGGATTACGGGCGGCTCGGCGCCATCGCATTTCGTTTTGCCTGATGTCCCGGCTGCGAACTTCGCCGCACCTTGCGGCGGCTGCAGGGGAAAGCAGGGACCTTGCAACAACCCGGGGAGTGTCCTGGGTGGATTCACCCGGGGCGTGAATCGCCGGCACAGGCAAAGCCGGATCTGTCTGGCCACGCGGCCGATCGCCGAAGCATGGCGGCGGCTTCCGGCCCCCCGCCCGGACGTGCAAGAATCCCGGCGGGTCGTGCATGGTCCACAGCAATGGGCGCGGTCCATCGTCCGCGCGCCGTGACAGCAGGGGGGGAACATGCGCACGCAAGTCGGAATCGTGGGAGCCGGGCCCGCGGGGCTGCTGCTGTCGCATCTGCTGCACCTGCAGGGCATCGACAGCGTCATCCTGGAAGCGCGCACCCGGGACTACGTGCAGCACCGCATCCGCGCCGGCCTCATGGAGCACGATTCCGCCGCCCTGCTGCGCGACGCCGGCGTGGGCGCGCGCATGGACCGCGAGGGCCTGGTGCACGAAGGCATCGTCCTGCGCTTCGGCGGCCGCAGCCACCGCATCCCGCTCGCCGAGCTGTCCGGCGGCAAGACGGTGATGATCTACGGCCAGCACGAAGTGGTGAAGGACCTGATCGCGGCCCGGCTCGCCGCCGGCACCCCGATCCTGTTCGAGGCGTCCGACGTCTCCGTGCATGATGTCGCCACCGCCACGCCCAGCATCCGCTTCCGCCACGACGGCCGCGACCATACGCTTGCATGCGACATCATCGCCGGCTGCGACGGCTTCCACGGCATCTGCCGCCCCTCGCTGCCGGCAGGCCACCTGTCGGTGTTCGACCGCGGCTATCCGTTCGGCTGGCTGGGCATCCTGGCCGAGGTCGCGCCTTCCAACGACGAGCTGGTCTATGCCAGCCACGACAACGGCTTCGCGCTGCTGACCATGCGCTCACCCACCGTCAGCCGGCTCTACCTGCAATGCGCGCCAGATGAGGACGTGGGCGCCTGGTCGGACGACCGCATATGGGCGGAGCTGCAAACCCGCCTCGCCGACCGCGACGGCTTCGTGCTGAAGGAAGGCCCGATCACCCAGAAGGGCGTCACCGCCATGCGCAGCTTCGTGGTCGAGCCGATGCGCGCCGGCCGGCTGTTCCTGCTGGGCGACGCCGCCCATATCGTGCCGCCAACCGGCGCCAAGGGCATGAATCTCGCTTTCTCCGACGTGGCGATCCTCGCGCGCGCCCTGACCGCCTGGTACCGCACCGGCAACAGCGACGGCCTGGAAGCCTATTCCGAGACGGCGCTGCGCCGCGCCTGGAAGGCCGAGCGCTTCTCGTGGTGGATGACCAGCCTGCTGCACAAGTTCGACCGCCACACGCCGTTCGAGCGCCGCCTGCAACAAGCCGAGCTGGACTACGTCACCACCTCCCGCGCCGCCGCCACCACCTTGGCCGAGAACTACGTGGGCCTGCCGCTCATCTGAACGGCGGGCTGGCGGCGGGCGCGCCGCGGCTCACACGCTGCCCCAGACCTCGCGGGCGACGTCGACGCACAGCTCCAGCTTCTTCCATTGCTGATCTTCGCTCAGCAGGTTGCCTTCCTCGGTGCTGGCGAAGCCGCATTGCGGGCTCAGCGCCAGCTGTTCCAGGGGCAGGTACTTGCTGGCCGCGTCCAGGCGGCGCTTCAGGTCGTCCTTGCTTTCCAGTTCGCCGGTCTTGCTGGTCACCAGGCCGAGCACGACGATCTTGTTGCCGCGCGGCACCAGGCGCAGCGGCTCGAAGCCGCCGGCGCGGTCGCTGTCGTATTCCATGAAATAGGCGTCGACGCCGATCTTGTTGAACAGCACGTCGGCTACCGGCTCGTAGCCGCCCGTGGCGACGAAGGTGGAGCGGAAATTGCCCCGGCACAGATGCATCGACACGGTCATGCCGGGCGGTCGTCCCTCGATCGCGCGGTTGATCAGGTCGGCGTAGATGTCCAGCAGCCCCTCCACATGCTCGCCGCGCGCCTTCAGGGCGGCAATCTGCTCGGGATCGCAGAGATAGGCGATGTTCACCTCGTCGAGCTGCAGATAGCGGCAGCCGGCGGCGGCGAAGGCCTGCACGGCATCGTGATAGGCGGTGCCGAGGTCGGCGAAGAACCCGTCCAGGTCCGGATAGATCTTCGGATCGATCGCCTGCCGCCCGCCACGGAAGTGCAGCACGCTGGGCGAGGGGATGGTCTGCTTGGCGGTCGCGGTGGCGACGCTGGCGGCCACGAACCTGTAATCGTCGACGAACACGGGCTCGCGCCAGGCGATCCTGCCGTTCACCCGCAGCTTGTGCGGCAGCTGCACGCCGCCCTTGAACTCGACCTTCTGCTCCGGGACATAGAGCTCCGCACCCTCCAGCCGGGAGACGAAATCGTAGTGCCAGTAGGCGCGGCGATACTCGCCGTCGGTGGCGGCGCGAAGGCCGATCGCCTCCTGCTTGCGGATCGCGGCCTTGATCAGCCGGTCCTCGACGGCGCGCAATTCGGCGGCCGGCAATGTGCCGGCGGCATGGGCGGCACGGGCCTCACGCAAGGCAGGCGGACGCAGCAGGCTGCCGACATGGTCGGCGCGGAAGGGTGGGCGGGTGCGCGGGGCGACGGCAGGCATGCTGGTTTCCCTCCAAACCTGTTGCAGTTTTGCCGCCGCGGACGGAATTCGTCAAAGCAGCCCCTCCGCCCCTTGTGATGGACCGTTTCCGGCGGAGCGACTATCCCATTGCCCATGACCCTCTCACGTCTTCTGGCCGCCCTGGCCGAGCATTGCCGCCGCCGCGCCGGGCTCGTCGTTCTCGCCGGCGTTGTGCTCGCCTCATTGTCCGCCTGGGTCGCCGCCCATCGCCTGGGCGTCTCCACCGACACCGACAAGCTGTTCGCCAGCGAGCTGCCCTGGCGCCAGCGCGACGTCGCGTTCAACCGCGACTTCCCGCAGTACCAGGACCTGCTGGTGGCGGTGGTGGACGGCGCGACGCCCGAGGAGGCCGACCAGACCGCGGCCGCCCTCGCTGCCGCCCTGACCAAGGACACGACCCATTTCCGCAGCGTCCGCCGGCCCGATGCGTCACCCTACCTGGAGGCGCACGGGCTGCTGTTCCTGGAAAAGGACACGCTGCAGGACGTGCTCGACCGCACCATCGACGCGCAGCCCTTCCTCGGTCAGCTCGTGGCCGACCCCAGCGCGCGCGGCCTGTTCGCGGCGCTGACGCTGGTGGCGATCGGCGCCGAGCAGGGGCAGGCCAACCTCGCCCCGTTCGGGCCGTCGCTGCAAGCCTTCCACGCCTCGCTCTCCGCCGCCGCCGCCGGCCGTTCCACGCCGCTGTCCTGGCAACGCCTGCTGGGCGGCAAGGTGGCGGAGCAAGGCGGGCCGTATCGTTTCGTCCTGGCGCAGCCGCATCTCGACTACGGCCAGCTGGAGCCGGGCAGTGCCGCCACCAACGCCTTGCGCGCGGCGGCGAGCCAGCTGGAATTCGTGCAGGCCGGCCGGGCGCATGTCCGCGTCACCGGCTCGGTGGCGCTGGCGGACGAGGAATTCGCGACCGTCGCCCACGGGGCGGTGGCCGGCACCATCGGCAGCGCCGTGCTGGTCACGCTGTGGCTGCTGCTGGCGGTGCGAAGCTGGCGGCTGATCGTGCCGATCGTGTTCACCCTGTGGCTGGGCCTGATGCTGACCACGGGGTTCGCCGCCCTGGCGGTGGGCACGCTGAACCTGATCTCGATCGCCTTCGCCATCCTGTTCGTGGGCATCGCCGTCGATTTCGGCATCCAGTTCAGCGTGCGCTATCGCGAGATGCGCCTGCAGCATGGCGGGACCGTCGAGGCGATGGCGGCGACAGCGGGGATGGTGGGGCCGCAGATCCTGGTGGCCGCCACCGCCGCGGCCGCGGGATTCCTGGCCTTCGTGCCCACCGATTTCCGCGGCGTGGCCGAGCTGGGCCTGATCGCCGGCATGGGCATGCTCATCGCCTTCGCGTGCACCATGACCTTCCTGCCGGCGGCGCTGACCCTGTGCCGCCCGCATGCCGAGACCCACGAGGTGGGGTTTGCAATTGGCGACGTCGTGGAACAGCGCCTGCACCGCCTGCGCGTGCCCGTCCTGGTGGGCTTCGCGGCGGTCGCCGTGCTGGGGGCGGTGCTGCTGCCGTTCCTGACCTTCGACAGCGATCCGCTGCACACCAAGGACCCCAGCACCGAGGCCATGCGGACCCTGGCCGACCTGATGGATTCGCCGCTGACCAACCCCTACAACGCCGATGTGATGGTGCCGACGCTGGAGGCCGCGGAGGCGCTGGCGCCCCGGCTCGCTAAGCTGCCGCTCGCCAACCAGGTGCTGACGCTGTCGAGCTTCGTGCCCGAGGACCAGCCGGACAAGCTGGCGCTGGTGGCCGATGCCGCCAACATCCTCGAGGCCACGCTGGCCGAGCGCGCGCCGGCGGCGCCGGTCACGCCCGCCGATCTGCGCATGGCCGCGGCCACCGCGCTGAAGCAGATCGACCACGCCTTGCCCAAGCTCGCGCCGGGCGATCCGCTGATCGATATCGGCGACGACCTGCGGCAGCTGGTGGAGGCGCCGGACGCGACGCTGATGGCGGCGAACACGGCGCTCACGCGCTTCCTGCCGTTGCAGCTCAACCGGCTGCGCGTGGCGCTGCAGGCCGCGCCCGTGACGGTTGCCGACATCCCGCCGGAGATCGCGCGCGACTGGCGGCTGCCCGACGGCCGCGTGCGGCTGCAGGTGCTGGCCAAGCCGCAGGCGCGCGGCAGCGCCGGGCTCGAAGCATTCGTCGCCGAAGTGCGCACCGTGGCGCCGGACGCGGGCGGCACGGCGGTCACCATCGTCGAGACGGCGCAGACCATCATCGGCGCCTTCCGCAAGGCTGCCATCGGCGCCATCCTGGCGATCGCGGTCATCCTGGCGCTGGTGCTGCGGCGGGTGATCGACGTGGGCCTGGTCATGACGCCGCTGCTGATGTCGGGGCTGCTGACCGTGGTCATCGTGGTCGCGTTGCACATGCCGCTGAACTTCGCCAACATCATTGCGCTGCCGTTGCTGCTGGGTGTGGGCGTGTCGTTCAACATCTACTTCGTCATGAACTGGCGCGCGGGCCATTCGCGGTTCCTGGGAACCGCCACGGCGCGCGCCATCCTGTTCTCGGCGCTGACCACCAGCACCGCCTTCGGCTCGCTGGCGCTCAGCCGCCACCCCGGCACGGCCAGCATGGGCGAGTTGCTGCTGCTCAGCCTGGGCAGCACGCTGGTGGTGACGCTGTTCCTGATGCCGACGCTGCTGCGGGCGCTGATGCGGCCCGGCTGACCGCAACCGGACTCACCGGAAACAAGGGGCGAACGATGGTCCGGACGGGTCTGTTGGCAGCACTGGGGTTCGTCGCCGCCCTCGCCGGGGCCGGACCGGCATCCGCCGACACGCTGAAGCTGCCCGCGCAGGCGCTGGAGCGCAGCGGCCTGGTGCTCATGACCTACAGTTTCGACCGCCCTGTGACCGGCACCGGCAGCCTCGACGTCGAGTGGACCGATACCTACGGGCGCGTCGTTCTCCGCCGCAGCCTGACGCTGGATACGCCGGGCCAGACCGCGGTCACGTACCCGATCGACCTGGGCCGCGCCGTGGCCATGCAGAACCACTTGCGCGCCCGCCTGACACTGGACGGCCAGCAGAGCAGCGCCACCCTGACCTTCGTGGCGAAGCCGCCGGCGGAAAGCTGGGACGACTACCGGATCATGATGTGGCACGAGGCCGGGCCGCCCCGCGCCGCCGCGCTGCGGTCGCTGAGCATTGCCGCGGGCAAGGTGTTCGGCATCCGCGACAGCTTCACCCAGGCCGACGTGGACGCGCGGATCGCCCCGCTGCTGCAGGGCGAGCTGCGCTGGTTCGTCGAGAACATCGCCACCGATTTCTACGCTCCCTATCACCGCTGGACGCCGGAGCATCCCGAGGACGTGAACTGGCTGTTCACCGAAGCGCAGCGCCGGCACCGGCTGGATCCGTCCAACCTATCCGTGTTCCGGCGCGAGCCCAGCCTGTCCGATCCCGCCTGGATCGCCCGCATCCAGGCGAGGCTCGCCGACACGGTGCGGGCGCATGCGCCGTACCGGCCCTATTACTACGACCTGGGCGACGAGACCGGCATCGCCGACCTGACCGCGGCATGGGACTTCGACCTCTCGGCGCCATCGCTCGCGGCCTTCCGCGCCTGGCTGCGCCTGCACTACGGCATGCTCGGCGCGCTGAACCGGCAATGGGGCACCGCCTTCGCCAACTGGGATGCCGTGGTCCCGCTCGGCACCACCGCCGCGATGCTGCGTGCCGACGACAATTTCTCGGCCTGGGCCGATTTCAAGGTGTTCATGGACGACGCCTTCGCCCGCGCCCTGCGCGCCGGCACCGAGGCGGTGCACGCCGCCGACCCCACCGCCCTGGCGGCGATCGAGGGGGCCCAGATGCCGGGCTGGGGCGGCTACGACTATTCCCGGCTGGCCGGGGCGGTGGACGTGATGGAGATGTTCGATGGCGGGCAGAACATCGCGATCGCGCAGTCCCTGAACCCGAAGCTGGTGGTGATCAGCACCGCTTCCGGCGGCGGTGCCCAGGAGCAGCACCGCATCTGGCAGGCCCTGCTGCATGGGCAGCGCGGCTTGGTGCTGTGGGACGACGGCGGCGAGATCGTCGGCGCCGACGGGCAGCCGGGACCGCGCGGCCGGGCGGACGCCGCCCTCTTCGCCGAGCTGCGCTCCGGCCTCGGCGCCCAGGTCATCGCCGGCCGGCCGCATGTCGACCCGGTGGCGATCCTGTACTCGCCCGCCAGCTTCCGCACCCAATGGCTGCTGGACCAGCGGCCGAAGGGCGACGCCTGGACCGGGCGCAGCGCCGAAATCGAGAACGAGGACAACGCCGTGCGGGCCGCCATGCGCCGCGCCGCCCTCGGCCTGTCGCGCCTTGGCCTGCAGCCGCGCTGGCTGTCCTCCGATCAGGTGGAGCGCGGCGGGCTGCGGGAGGCCGGCGTGCGCGCCCTGGTGCTGCCGCACGCGATTGCCCTCTCGCCGGCGGAAACACTCGAAATCCGCACCTTCGCGGAGTCCGGCGGCGTGGTGCTGGCCGATGGCGCGCCCGGCCTGTTCGACGCGCACAGCCGGCGGCTCGCGGCACCGCTGCTGCAAGGCGCCCCGCTGGTGCCGCTGCCGGCATCGGCCACGCCGGCCGAACTGGCGCGCCTGCTGGCCCCGGCCGATCTCGCCGCCGGCTTCACCATTGCCACACCCGGCGGCGAGCCGGTCGGCGATGTCGACACCAGGGTGCTCACCAACGGCGCCGTCACCCTCCTGGGGCTGCAGCGCGCCTATGGCGGCGGCACCAGGGAGGTCGTGCTGACCCTGCCGCAGCCGGTCTACGCGCACGACCTGCGCCGCGGCACCAACTGGCAGCACACGGACCGGATCCGCCTTGCGCTCGATCCCGTCGCCCCCACGCTCCTGGCGCTGTCGCCCCGGAAGCTGCCCGCCCCCGTCATCGACGGCCCCTCTGCCATCCGTGCCGGAGAGACGGCGGAACTGCGGATCGGCCTGTCCGACGCCTCGCCCGCTGCGTCCCACGTCCTGCGTGTCGACGCGATCGACCCCTCTGGGCAGGCGGTCGCGCACTACTCCGGCAACGTCATCCTGCGCGGCGCCGGCACAGCATGGCGCCTGCCGCTGGCCGTGAATGACATGCCGGGCGCCTGGACCATCCGCGTGCGCGACGTGCTGGGGGGCGAGGTCGCCAGCCTCCCCTTGGCCGTAGCCGCCCCATAGCGGCGGTCAGCCGGCGGGCGGCGGGGGCGTGAGCTCGACCTTCAGGGTCAGATCCGGCTCCAGCTTGCGCTGGAACACCAGGCTGCGATCGGTGTTCATCAGCTGCGTCCGTTCCTGGTCGGACTCCGCCATGGCGCTGCCCGTCAACGTGAAGCGCAGCGTCTGGGCGACGGTGTTCGCGTCGCGCACCAGCACGAAGATGGGGCCCTCGAACCCCTTCTCGAACTCGACGACCTGCCGCAGCTCGGGCGTCATCGACTGCACGGCGATGTAGGCGCCTTTCGGCACGAAGGTGAAGGCCGCCAGGAACCGGCGCGCCTTGCCCGCCACGTAAAAGTCCAGGAACTCCTGGCAACCGCTCCTGGGACAGGCAAACGCCCACGGCGTGCCGAGCAGGGTGCCGGTCTTGTCGAGCTGCATCAGTTTCACCTGCCAGGCCGCCGGCGGCTTGTCCGCGGCGCGGGCCGGGCCGACGAGGAGGGCATAGGCAAGGCAGGCCAGAGCAAGTGCCCCTCGCCTGCCTTGCCTATGCCCTCGCCGCCTCACGAGGCACCCACCGCGCGGCGGCGTTTGGCGGGGGTGGGGACCGGCGTGGGGGCGGCTTCGTCGGGGCTGGCCAGGGCCGCCAGCAGGGCCTCGCGGAGCTGCGCCAGCTTGCGCTCGTTCTCCACCTTCAGGCCGAACACGTCCTTGACGTAGAACACATCCACGGCACGCACCCCATAGGTGGTGACGTGGGCCGAGGCGATCTGTAGCCCCTGGTCGCTGATCGCGGCGGTGACGTCGTGCAGCAGGCCGGGGCGATCGCGGCCGTTCACTTCCAGCACCGTGTAGGTGTTGGAGGCGTGGTTATCGATCACCACGCGCGGCGGCACATGGATCGCGCGCATGCGCCGGCCCAGCAGCGCCCGCGAGACCTTGCGGATCTCGGACGCGAGCCGGATGCGGCCGGAAAGCGCCTGTTCGATCAGCACGTACAGGCGCGCCAGACGGTGCGGTGCGTCGAACGCGCCGCCGGCGGCGTCCTGGATCCAGAACGTATCCAGCGCCATGCCGTTGGTCAGCGTGTGGATGCGCGCATCCACGATCGACGCGCCGGCGACAGCCAGCGCCCCGGCGATGCGGCTGAACAGCCCGGCGTGGTCGGCGGCGTAGACCGTCACCTCCGTCACCGCGCGGGCCGGCAGCGGCTGGGTTTCCACCGTCAGCGGCGCGTGCCGGGCTTCCGCGTCGCGGATCATGCGGGCATGGCGGACATGGGTTTCCGGGTCGAAGGACAGCCAGTAGCCGGGATAGCCCAGCGCCAGGAAGTGATCGATATCCTCCTTCGGCCACTCCGCCAGCAACATGGCGACGGCCTCGCGGGCGCGGGCGACGCGCACGTCGCGTTCCGTGGTGGACAGGCCGCCGGCCAGCACCTCGGCCACGCGGGCATACAGCTCGCGCAGCAGCGTCGCCTTCCAGCCGTTCCACACCTTGGAGGACACGGCGCGCATGTCGGCGACCGTCAGCACCAGCAGCAGGCGCAGCCGTTCGGGCGACTGGATCACCTCGGCAAGGTCGAGGATGGTCTTCGGGTCGTCGATGTCGCGCTTGAACGCGGTCTGGTTCAGCAGCAGGTGGTGCAGCACCAGCCAGGAGACCATCTCGGTCTCCTCGGCCGACAAGCCCAGCGCCGGGCCCACGTCCAGTGCCAGCTCGGCCCCGAGCTCGGAGTGATCGCCGCCGCGGCCCTTGGCGATGTCGTGCAGCAGCATGGCCACATACAAGGCGCGGCGGGATTGCAGATGGTCCACCAGGCCGGACGCGACCGGCGCGATCTCGGCGAGATCGCCGCGCTCCAGCGTATTGAGGATGCGCACCGCCTCGATCGTGTGCTCGTCCACGGTGAACACGTGGTAGGTGTCGAACTGCATCTGGCCGACGATGCGGGCCCAGTCCGGCAGCAGGCGGCCGAGCAGGCCGGTTTCGTTCAGGATGGTCAGCCAGCGCGCGCCGTCGGCGCGGTTGTGCTCGGCGTCGCGCCCGCACAGCAGATCCAGGAACAAGGCGGCCGCTTCGGGGTTGTCGCGCAACAGCACGGCGCGGCGCTCGTTGCGGATCAGCGCGCGCATCGCCAGCGGATGCAGCTTCAGGTTGCGGTCGCGCGCCACTTGCAGCAGGCGCAGCATGCGGATCGGCTCGTCATGGAACAGCTGCGCGGTGGCCGGCATCAGCTGGCCGTCCGCCAGCACGAAGCCGGCCTTGGCCAGCGCCGCGTCGGTTTCCGATGCCTTGGCCGGCGGGCCGAGGGCAGCGCGCTCCAGCGCCGGCTCCAGCACATGGCTCAGCCGCGTCACCTCGCGCGCCGTCAGGAAATAATGGCGCATGAAGCGCTCCACCCCGTCCTGGCGGCCATGCCGGGTGTAGCCCATGCGGGCGCCCACCACCGGCTGCAGGTCGAAGGTCAGGCGTTCCTCGGCGCGGCCGGCGACGTAGTGCAGATGGAAGCGCAGCGACCACAGGAAATCCCAGGACCGGCGGGCCAGGCGGGCCTCGGTCTCGGTGATGATGCCGCCGGCAGGGCCGTGCGGGTCGGCCAGCTCCGCCATGGTGCGGGTGCCGAACACGTAGCGGGCCATCCAGTACAGCGTCTGCAGGTCGCGCAGGCCGCCGCGGCCCTCCTTGATGTTCGGCTCCACCACATACGGGCTGTCGCCATACCGGCGATGGCGGGTGTCGCGTTCGGCCTGCTTGGCGGCGATGTAGCCGGCGGCGCCGGCCTCGGTGCAGGCCTGGCGGAAGCGGGTCGCGAAATCGCCGAACAGCGAGGCGTCGCCGGCGACGTGGCGGGCGTCGAGCATCGAGGTGCGTACGGTCGCGTCGCCGTTCGCCTCGGTCAGGCAGTCGGCCACCGAGCGGGTGGCGTGGCCCACTTTCAGGCCCAGATCCCACAGGAAATACAGCGTGAACTCCACCACCCGCAGGGCGATGGGCGTGGGCTGGGCGGCGGTGAGGAACAGCAGGTCGATGTCGCTGAACGGCGCCAGCACGCCCCGGCCATAGCCGCCCGTGGCGGCGACGGTCAGCCGGCCCAACGCGGCCGGGGTGGCGCCGGAGGCGTCGGGAACGACGCCGTGCACCGCCGACGCGTAGATGTGCAGTTCCTGGATCAGCCCGTCGGTCAGGCTGGCCAGCAGCCGCGCCGCCTGCAGCCCGGACAGGCCGCCCTGCTCGAAAGTGTCGCGCACATGGCTCTGGATGCGGGCCAGGTGGCGCCGGAACACCGCCAGTGCCGCGTCCCGCGGAATCGGGCCATCGTCGCCGGAGGTTGGGCCACAAACCAGCGTGCCCAGCGCATCGCGCAGCAGGGCCGTTGCATCGGCAGGGATCGCCGGAAGGGGTGCGGGCGGTAGCATCAATCCGATGTTATCGGTTCGTCGCCTGCTGCGACAGGGCGCAGAGATTTCAATCTGTATAGGGTGTCCAGCGCCTCGCGCGGGGTCAGGCGGTCGGGGTCGACCGCATCCAGGGCTTCGGCCAGCGGGTCTGGCGGCAGATCGGGGGACGGGTCGGCTTCTGCCGCAGACGCGGCCGCGGCGAACAGCGGCAGGGCGGCCGCTTCGGTCAGGCGGCCCGCGCGCTTCTCCAGTGCGTCCAGCAGCCCGCCGGCGCGCTTGACCACCGCGGCCGGCACCCCCGCCAGCCGGGCCACATGGACGCCCCAGCTGCGTCCGCCGGCGCCTTCGGCCACTTCGTGGAGGAACACCACGTCCTGCTTCCATTCCTTCACCCGCATGGTGTGCGGGCGCAGCCGCGGCATCTCGGCGGTCAGCTGCGCCAGCTCATGGAAATGCGTGGCGAAGATGGTGCGGCAGCGCGTGGCGTTGTGCAGCGCCTCCAGCACCGCCCAGGCGATGGCGAGCCCGTCCAGGGTCGCGGTGCCGCGGCCGATCTCGTCCACCACCACCAGGCTGCGCGGCCCGGCCTGATGCAGGATCGAGGCGGTTTCGGTCATCTCCACCATGAAGGTGCTGCGCCCGCGCGCCAGGTCGTCGGCGGCGCCGACGCGAGAGAACAGGCGATCCACCACGCCGAGGCGGGCGCTGGCGGCGGGCACCGGCAGCCCGGCCTGCGCCAGGATGACGATCAGCGCGTTCTGCCGCAGATAAGTGGACTTGCCGGCCATGTTCGGCCCGGTCAGCAGCAGCAGGCGGCGATCGGGCGACAGGTCGCAGTCGTTCGGCACGAAGGCGGCCGTGCCGGACAGGGCGGCTTCCACCACCGGATGGCGGCCGTCGCGGACCAGGAAATCGGCGCCCTCGACCACCTCGGGCCGGCACCAGGTGCCCGGCTCGGCCAGCCGCGCCGCCGATTGCATCACATCGAGGGCCGCGAGTGCGGCGGCACAGCCGGCAAGCTGATCGGCGCGCCCCAGGGCGGATGCGACCAGGTGGGCGAACACAACGCGCTCGCGCGCGGAGGCGCGCTCGGCGGCCTCGCTGATGCGCCGGTCCAGCTCCGCGAGTTCCGGGCAGGCGAAGCGGGCGCCGTTGGCCATGCCCTGGCGCAGGGTCAGCTCGGGGAAGGCGCGCAGCTTCTCCACCGCCACCGCCGGCGCCTCGATGACGTAGCCGAGCTGGCTGTGATGGCGGATCTTCAGGCTGGCGACGCCGTATTTCTGGGCGTAGTCGAGCTGCAGCGTCGCGATCACCCGGCGGCTGTCGTCGCGCAGCGACCGCTCGCTGTCCAGCTCGGCGTCGTAGCCGGCGGCGATCGCGCCCTCGTCGAGCCGCGCCGGCGCCGGGTCGGCCAGCGCGGTGGCCAGCAGCGCCTGCAGATCCGGCGCGACATCCAGCCCGGCCCTGATCCCGGCCAGGAATCCCGGCAACGGG
>NZ_JAPDNT010000039.1 GCF_025989185.1 Limobrevibacterium gyesilva | reverse complement strand
CACGGCGTCTCCGGGCTGTCCGGGCCGAAGCGGTCGGCGCCGATCATCTCCGCCCGCCAGCCCGGCAGCGCCGGCAAAGCGCGGGCGCAGGCGGCGACGAAGCTGTCCGCGCCCTTGTCGGACACCACGCGGCCGGCGAACAGGATCAGCTTGTCACGCGGGTCGGGCGATGGCGGGATCTGCAGCAGGTCCAGGCAGTTCGGCAGCACCACGGGCGCGCGGGCGGGCGCCGCAACGCCCTCCAGCAGCCGGCCGCGCAGGTAGTCGGACACGGTCACCACCCGCGCCAGCCTCGCCAGCAGGGCGGCGCGCTCGGCGGCGCCGCGGGCCCGGCGCATCCCCTGCGGGTCGTTGTGCAGGAACAGGCAGACCGGCGTCCGCGGAAAATGGCCGGCCAGGAACAGCGCCACGTCCGGCCGGTTGTGCACCTCGATCAGCGCGGGACGCAGCGCGCGCAGCACCCGCGCCACGCCGCCGGCGTAGCGGCGGGCCAGCCGCGCCGGCTGCCAGGACGGGGTTGCCGCCCGGAACGCCACATCGGCGAACGGCGCGCCCTGCTTCATCCCCACCACCACCGGCGCGAACGCGCCTGGCCGGGACGCGAGCCGGTGCACCAGCAGCCCCACGGCCCCGGTGGCGCCGGGGGCGAACCCCTCCCGGGGCGGCAGGATCATTGCGACGACGGGTTTCATTGCCGAGCCGACCCTAGCTTTCCCGCCGGTACTACGCCATGGCACGACCATCTTTTCCGTCCATGCAATGGCCCGCCATGCTCGTCCGCCGCCTGATCTTCTTCGCCATCCTGCTGCTGACCACCATCGGCCTCACGGCGCTGATGTGGTCCGTGCTGGCGCCTGGCGGCTGGACGGTGGCGAAGGCGCTTTTGCTGGCCTGCTTCATCGGCGTGGCGCCGTGGCTGGGCGTGTGCCTGGGCAACGCCCTTCCGGGCTTCCTGATCCTGGTCCTGGCCCGCCATCCCGCCCGCACGGTGCTGCCGGTGGACGGCGACATCGACAGCGCCCCTATCACCGCGCGCACCGCGCTCGCCGTGACCATCCGCAACGAGGACATGGCCCTCGTGCTGCCGCCACTGCGCCGGCTGCTGGAGGGGTTGGCGGACTCCGACCGGTTCGCCCTGTTCATCCTGTCGGACACGCAGGACCCCGCACTCGTCGCGGCCGAGGAAGCGGCCATCGCCGCCTTCCCGCTGCCGGTGCGCTACCGCCGCCGCGCCGCGAACACCGGCTTCAAGGCCGGCAACGTGATGGACTTCCTCGACCACCACGCCGTCGGCTTCGATTTCGTCCTCACGCTCGACGCCGACTCCGAGATGACGCCCGCCGCGGTCCGCTGCCTCGTGCGCATCATGCAGGCCGCCCCGCGCATGGGCATCGTGCAGCATCTGACGGCCGGCCGCCCGGCCGCCTCCGCCTTTCCCCGACTGTTCCAGTTCGGCATGCGCGCGGGCATGCGGGTGTGGTCCATCGGCCAGGGCTGGTGGCAGGACGACGCGGGGCCGTACTGGGGCCACAACGCCATCCTGCGCATCGCCCCGTTCCGCGCCCATTGCCGGCTGCAGCCGCTGCCCGACGGCAGCCCGATTCTGTCGCACGACCAGGTGGAAGCGGCGCGGCTGCGCGCGGCCGGCTGGGGCGTGTGCGTCTGGGCCGATGACGACGGCTCGCTGGAAGCCAACCCGCCGGCCCTGCCGGAGTTCCTGCACCGCGACGCGCGCTGGCTCGCGGGCAACCTGCAATACCGGCATCTGCTGGTCATGCCGGGCCTGCGGCCGATGGGGCGCTGGCAGCTTATGCAGGCCATCCTGCTGTTCGCCGGGGCGCCGCTCTACAACGCGATGCTGGCCCTGGCCGCGATCGCCGCCGCCACCGGCGACACGGCGGACTTCCCGCGCGGCCGCCTGCTGGCGCTGGCCCTGGCCTGGACCCTGATCCTGTACGCCCCGAAGCTGCTGGGCTACGCCGAGACGCTGATCTTCCGCGCGCGCAGCGCCCGCTATGGCGGCCGCGCCCGTTTCGCAGCGGGGGCGGCGGCCGAGTTCGCCTTCACGCTGCTGCTGGACGCGCTGTCCTACCCCACCAAGACGCTGGCCATGCTGCGCCTGGCGCTGGGCGCGCGGCCGGGCTGGCTGCCGCAGAACCGCAGCGACCGCGGGGTCGGCTGGGCCGAGGCCGCACGCATGTTCTGGCCGCACACGCTGTTCGGCACCGCCGTGTTCGCGCTGCTGGCATGGTCATCGTGGCCGATGGCGCTGTGGGCCCTGCCCTTCGCCGGCGGCCTGCTGGTCTCCGTTCCGTTCTGCGTGGCGACGTCGGACCCGCGCCTGTCGGCCTGGCTCCGCCGCCGCCGCATCGCCGCAACGCCCGAGGAGCTGGCGGGCAATCAGCCCTGCAACGGTCCGCCGACATACTCCACGCCGTAGCTGTCGCTGATGTCGATCAGCGCCGTCTCGTCGCCCGGCAGCCGCAGGCCGGACACGGCGGCGAAGAACGTCTCGAACCCGCCGGGCACCACCGTCATCAGCATCCGCGCGGGCGTAGGGCTGAGCACCCGGAAGCTGTGCGGCACCCCGCGCGGCAGCACCGCGGTGGCGCCGGCCTCGGCCTCGTAGGTCTGGCCGTTGCACCACACCAGCAGCTTGCCTTCCAGCACCCGGAAGATCTCGTCCTCGCGGTGATGGGTGTGCCTGGGCGGGCTGAAGCCGGGCTGCGAGGTCAGTTCCCAGATGCCATAGGCGCCGCCGACGCTGCGGGCCGGCACCACGATGCGAACCTGCTCGCAGCCGAACGCAGTGACGGTATGGCCATGCCCCGGCCGCACGAGCATGGGCCCCCGCGACGTGGTGGACTCGATGTAGTCGAGCATCACGCAACTCCCTCCTGTTGCCGGCCTTGCGGGCCGGGTCGGGAGCCTTCTGCCGTCACACCACCCTGCGCACAGTGACGTGGCTCACAGCTTCATCGTATTTCGAAGCCGGACGAACTCAGGCGGCGAACAGCACCGCGACGCCGCCGGCTTCGGCGAGCAGGCCGCCGGACGCCGGGCGGGCGCGCCCGGCCAACAGCCGCGCCACGGCGGCGTTGCCGTCATCGGTCCGCACCACGATGCCGGCCACGAACGGCAGCGACGGGATGGCGATGCCGGGGAACACCGCCCCCAGGGACTCCGGCGGCAGAATGCGCACCCGCCCCTGCGCCAGCACCAGGGCGTAGCCGCCGGCGGGATCGGGCAGCACTGCCACCCCGGCGGCGCGCGACAGCCTTGCGGCCACCACCGCCGGCGCCTCGGCCACGATCACGACCGCATCCAGCGCCACCGCCCGGTTGGGGTGGTGCAGGAAGCGCTCCTGCCAGACCAGCTCGGGCGTCAGATGCCGCAGCAATTGCAGTCGCGGCTCGGCGTCGGCGAGCGGCAGGCGTGCGAAGCGGGCCTGCGGACCATCGGGATCGGCCGGGTCGGCGGGGCGTTCGGAGGCGGCGATCTCGGTGGCGAAACCGGCCTTGCGCAGCCGCGCCAGCGCCCCCTGCTCGTCGGACACGGCGAAGGTGACGATGTGGATGCCGCAGTAGCGAGACAGGAATCGTTCCAGCGTGGCGCTGCGGGCAGCCGGATCGACCACGGCGATCAGCTCGACATAGCCCTGCCGCAACATGATGCAGCGATTGCCGGTGCCGGTCGGTGCCAGGCTGCCATCGGCGGCGCGCGCTGCGTGGCGCGCCAGCCCGGTCAGCGCGAAGCCAAGCCCTTCCCACGCCGCAGCGGCCAGGTCGAGGTCGCGAACCGCGACCCCGACATGGTCGAGCCCCTCGGCGATGCTCAAGGGGCGGTTTCGTCGCGGGCGAGATGCCAGTCTGTGGGCTCTTTCGCCGCCGCGTCGTACCACGCCGCCACCAGCGGATGCGCCCGCACGGCGTCGCAATAGGCCTTGGCCTCGGCCGACAGTTCGGGCTGGTAGGTCAGGAAACGGGCGACCACCGGGGCATACATCGCGTCGGCATTGCCGAACGCCGCGCCGAACAGGTACGGCCCGCCGGCGCCGTAACGGGCGCGGGTCTCGCGCCACAACGCATCGATGCGCTTGATGTCGGCCAGCGCGCCCTCGGTGCGGCATTTGCCGGCGGACCCCGGCCGGAACAGGCTCATCGGCATCGCCATGCGCAGCTCGCGGAAGCCGGCATGCATCTCGCAAGCGATGGCGCGCGCATGCGCCCGCGCGCCCTGGTCCGCAGGCCACAGGCCGGGCGCGAACTCGGCGCAGTATTCGCCGATGGCCAGGCTCTCCCACACCTTGTTGCCGCGATGCTCAAGATAGGGAACCGTGCCGCCGGGGCTGACCGCCTTCACCGCCGGCGTGGTGCCGCCCGCCAGCGGGATCACCACCTCCTCGACATCCAGCTGCGCCAGCTTCACCGGCAGCCAGCCGCGCAGCGACCAGGACGAATAGCGACGCGTGCCGATATACAGCCGACCGTCGGACATTGCGTATCTCCCTTCATTGCGCGGCCAGCATCGCACGCCGATGGCTTGCCCTGAAGCGGCCAAAGTGCTGCCCTGCGCCGTTCTTGCTGGAGACCTGCCATGAACGAGATCGCCCCCCGCCCCAACAACCTCGACGCCTTCTGGATGCCGTACACGGCGAACCGGGCGTACAAGTCCACGCCCCGCCTGCTCGCGCGCGCCGAGGGCATGCACTACTACACCAATGACGGCCAGGAGGTGATCGACGGCACCGCCGGCCTGTGGTGCGTCAACGCCGGGCACGGCCGCCGCGAGATCACCGAGGCGATCCAGAAGCAGGCCGCGGTGATGGATTTCGCCCCCACCTTCCAGATGGGCCACCCGATCGCCTTCCAGGCCGCCGCCAAGGTCGCGGAAATGACGCCGGACGGGTTGGACCACGTGTTCTTCACCAACTCCGGCAGCGAGTCCGCCGACACCGCGCTGAAGATCGCCCTCGCCTACCAGCGCGCCCGCGGCGAGGCCCAGCGCGTGCGCCTGATCGGGCGTGAGCGCGGCTATCACGGCGTGGGCTTCGGCGGCATGTCCGTGGGCGGCATCGGCCCCAACCGCAAGCAGTTCGGCGCGCTGCTGCCCTATGTGGACCACCTGCCGCACACCCACGCCCCCGAGCATAACGCCTTCACCCGCGGCCAGCCGGCCTGGGGCGCACATCTGGCCGATGCGCTCGACGGCCTGGTGGCGCTGCACGGCGACACCATCGCCGCCGTGATCGTCGAGCCGCTGGCCGGCTCCACCGGCGTGCTGGTGCCGCCGCAGGGCTATCTGCAGCGCCTGCGCGAGCTGTGCGACAAGCACGGCATCCTGCTGATCTTCGACGAGGTCATCACCGGCTTCGGCCGTATCGGCGCGCCGTTCGGCGCCGAGCGCCTGGGCGTGACCCCGGACATGATCACCATGGCGAAGGGCCTGACCAACGCCGCGGTGCCGATGGGTGCCGTGGCCGTGCACGACAAGATCTACAGCGCCATCGTGGACGGCGCGCCCGCCGGCATCGAGCTGTTCCACGGCTACACCTATTCCGGCCACCCCCTCGCCTCCGCCGCCGCCATCGCGTCGGTCGACCTGCACCGCGCCGAGGACCTGCCGGGCCGGGCGCGGGCCATGGAAGGCTATTTCGAAGACGCCGCGCACAGCCTGAAAGGCCTGCCCAACGTCATCGACATCCGCAACATGGGCCTGGTGGCCGGCATCGAGCTGCAGGGGCGCGCGGGCAAGCCGACCGACCGCGCCACGCGCATCTTCCACCGCTGCTTCGACGCGGGCGTGCTGATCCGCACCACCGGCGACATCATCGCCCTCTCGCCGCCGCTGATCGTCGAGAAGCCGCATGTGGACCGCATCTTCGGCACCCTGGCCGACGCGATCCGGGCGGAGGCGGCCTGATAGGGGGAAATCAAGGGAGTCCAGGGCTCTGCCGTCGTCGCGCAAGCGGCGCGCCGGATAGCCCCGCCAAAGGCCGTAGGCCTTTGGAAACCGCTACTCTCTTGGCTGCGTCAGCAGCCTTCAGATGATATCTGATGTCAACTGAAGGCCGCTGACGCGGCTGAGAAAGTGAAGGATTGCCAACGCTTCTGCGCATCGCGCGAAGGAGCGCGACGGGCTTGACTGGGGTCGAGGGGCAAAGCCCCTCGCCTGTCAGCCTTCCAGTCCCCCTGTCTCCATGATCATCTTTCGACGCACATGGCGACACCCATGCCGCCGCCGATGCACAGCGTCGCCAGGCCCTTCTTGGCGTTGCGCCGCTGCATCTCGTACAGCAGCGTGATCAGCACCCGCGCGCCCGAAGCGCCGATCGGGTGGCCGATGGCGATGGCGCCGCCGTTCACGTTCACCTTCGAAGTGTCCCAGCCCAGGTCCTTGTTCACGGCGCAGGCCTGGGCGGCGAAGGCCTCGTTGGCCTCGATCAGGTCGAGGTCCTCGGCCTTCCAGCCGGCGCGCTGCAGCGCCTTGCGGCTGGACGGGATCGGGCCGGTGCCCATCACCGCCGGATCGACGCCGGCCGTGGCGAAGGACGCGATGCGGGCCAGCGGCGTCAGCCCGCGCTTGGCCGCGTCGGCGGCCGACATCACCACCAGGGCGGCGGCGCCGTCATTGATGCCGCTGGCGTTGCCGGCGGTCACGGTGCCGTCCTTGTTGAAGGCCGGCCGCAGCTTCTGCATCCCCTCCAGCGACGCGTCGTGGCGGATATACTCGTCGTTCTCCACCACCACGTCGCCCTTGCGGCTTTTGACGGTGACGGGGACGATCTCGTCCTTGAACTTTCCCGCCTTCTGCGCGGCGCTGGCCTTCTGCTGGCTGGCCAGCGCGAAGCTGTCCTGCTCGTCACGGGTGATCTGGTAGGCCTTGGCCACGTTCTCCGCGGTGTTGCCCATGTGGTAGCCGTTGAAGACGTCCCACAGCCCGTCCTTGATCATGGTGTCGATGAACGTCATGTCGCCCATCTTCTGGCCGGCGCGCAGATAGGCGGCATGGGTGGACTGGCTCATGCTCTCCTGCCCGCCGGCGACCACGATCGCGCTCTCGCCGGTGCGGATCTGCTGGGCGGCCAGCGCCACGGCGCGCAGGCCGGAGCCGCATACCTGGTTGATCAGGAACGCCGTCTTCGAGTCTGGGATGCCGGCGGCGTGGGCGGCCTGGCGGGCCGGGTTCTGGCCCTGGGCGGCGGTCAGCACCTGGCCCAGGATCACCTCGTCCACATCGGCGGGATCGAGCTTGGCGCGCGACATCGCACCCTGGACCGCCGCGGCGCCCAGCACATGGGCCGGAACGCTGCCGAAAACGCCGTTGAAGCTGCCCACCGGCGTACGCGCCGCGGCAACGATGACGATGTCGTCCATATCTGGCTTCTCCTCAGCGGGTCGATGGCCCGCGATGGTTCGAATTTAGGTCGTCACACGCCACAGCGGAAGCGGCCGCAGGCGGCGTCCGGGCCCCCGCATGATAGTTTAGTGCGGCGCAGCGCCAGCGCCAGCGCCCGGTCAGAGCCCGCGCACCCAGTCCAGGAAAGGCCGCCACAGCACCGCCTCGGCTGTCGATCCGGCGGCCATGCCGATATGGCCGGCGGCGGGCTCGTGCAGCACGGCGTTCGGGATGGCGGCCGCCAGCGGGCGCGCGCTTTCCGGCGGCACGATCCGGTCGCGCCCCGGCACGGCCACGAAGCAGGGCAGGTCCAGCGCCGCCGGGTCCACCGCCAGCCCGGCCACCCGCCATGTGCCGCGGGCCGGGGTATTGGCGCCGTACCACCCGTTCAGGCATTCCCGCGCCACCGGGCCGGCCAGCGGCACCCCGTCGTTGAGCCAGTCTTCCAGCGCCACGAACAGCCGGGCCCGGTCGCTGTCCTGGTTCAGCCGGCCGAAGCCGCGGTATTTCGTGGCGATACCAAAGGGGTCCAGCAGCGCGAACATGATCTGCAGCGCGTCGATCGGCAGGGCGCCGCCGAACGCCAGCAGCGGCTCCATCAGCGGCAACAGGCGCGCCAGCGCGGTGGCGCGCGTGGGATCGTCGCCATGGAAATCCCAGGGCGTGGCCAGCAGCGCCAGTGCGGCCACCAGATCCGGCCGTCGCTGCGCCGCCGCCACCGTCAGCAGCCCGCCCATGCAATAGCCGGCCAAAACCACCCGCCCGCCCACGGCCGTCAGCGCCCGCTCCAGCCGGCCGGCGATGTAGTCCGTCAGCGTGAAGCTGCGCTCCAGCTCGCCCGGCCAGCCCCAGTCCAGCAGCAGGACCCGCAGCCCCTCCCCGGCCAGGAAGCGGGCCATGGAGTGCCGGGGGGCGAGATCCAGCACATGGGCCCGGTTCACCAGGCTGGGCACCAGCAGGACCGTGGGCCCCGTGCCGCCGAAATCCAGCAGCCGGCTGCCGCCCTCTTCCCAGATCGCCGGAACCTCCGGCAGCACGCGCCGCCAGGGATGGCGGCGATAGGCGGCGATGCCGGCGATCAGCTCGCGGTCCTGACGCAGCGCCTCCATCAGCACGGCCTGGGGAAACGCGCCGTCGCCGCCCTGCAGCGCCGCCGCGATCGCGCGCGCCTGCTCAGCCGCGGCCGCGCTCCAGTTCGGCGAGGCGCTGCTCAAGCTCTGCGACGCGATGAGCGAGGCGCTCGATTTCAGCATCGCGAGCGTCAGGTGCAGCAGCAGCGGGCGCGGGCCGCGGCGCAGCAGCGGGCCGGGGGGTGCCGGCATCAGGCATGTTTCTCGGCATGGCGCTCAGCATGGCGCTGGCCGCGCCCGCCCATAGCGCCAGCAACGATTGCCACGACTCCTGCGCCTCCCGGTCCACGGCGGCTGCGGCCAGCTCGCTCTGCCAAAGCGTGATCCAGTCGCGTGCGAGGTCCTGCATCTCCGCGACCGGGTCTGCCGTCGTGTCCGGGGGCGGAATTCGACTCGTCATCCGCCATCCTTCCTCCTGACGGGGCGGACCATATTCGCCGCGAAGTCGCGGGAAAACCGTGAAATTGCGCCCGGCGCCGGACAGAGATGAAGTTTTGGATGTTGCGGCGCATCATGCTACGATAACGCCACAATTCCCGCGAGGGGGGCAGATGTCGCAGACCGCCAAGACGGACCCGACCACGTCCGCTGAAAAAACGCCCGTCGTTGTCAAGAAATATGCCAATAGACGATTGTACAACACGGAAAGCTCCAGCTACATCACGCTCGACACGCTTGCCGATATGGTCCGCCTGGGACGCGATTTCGTCGTCTATGATGCCAAGACCGGCGAAGACATCACCCGCAGCGTGCTCACCCAGATCATCGTCGAAGAGGAAGCCAAGGGCCGGGCGCTGCTGCCGACCGGCTTCCTGCGCCAGTTAATCGGATTCTATGGCGATTCGATGCAGAATCTGGTGCCCAAATACCTGGAGCAGGCGCTGAGCAACTTCACCCGCCAGCATGAGCAGATGCGCCAGGCGATGCAGCAGACGATGGGCAGCTTCTTCCCGTTCGGCATGGAGGAAGTGGGCCGGCAGAACATGGCGATGATGGAACGGGCGATGAGCCTGTTCACCCCGTTCTACCAACCCGACGGCACCGAGACACCGCGCCCGGCCGGCGAATCGCCGCTGGAGGCCGAACTCGCCGCCCTGCGCGCCGAGATCGAGTCGCTGCGCAAGCAGCTTGCCGAGGCGCGGACGGGCGCCGTCACAGCGAGCAAGGACAAGGTCGAGAAGTAGACGGGCGGGCCCGCGCGGCTTCGACGCCCCGGGGCGCGGCGAATGCAGCCGCCGCGCCCCGGTCCCGTCGTCAGGCTCGTGAAGCTCCCTGCGGCTTGCCGCCGCTTGGGTAAAAGACTGTAAAATGCCCCGTGGAAATGCAAGACATTTCCGTTCGGCATCTTTCCGCCGGTAACGCCCTCACCCGCCTCGTTATTCAGCTTTCCCCCTGCGCCTTGGCGAAGGCGTCGGCGCCGTCGAAGCGTTGCAGCTTCTCGACATGCATCCACTGGTGCTCCGCCGACACGCGACGCATCAGCTCGGCGATCTCCGGCCCGTAATTGCCTGCGCGGTTGCCGCGCAGCACGAAGCGGCACTGGAAATGGTCCACCCGGAAGCTGTGCCCGCCGGTCGGCGGCCAGACCTGGGTGCCGCGGTTCGACAGCATCTTCAGCGCGAACGCCGTGCCCGCGGCCGCCGCCTCCAGCCCGGCCGCCAGGGCCGCCGGCTCGCGCTCGGACTCGATAAAGACATCGAGCCCGACCAGTTCGCGGCTGTCGGCGCGGCGGTGCCAGGTGCGGTCCGTCCATTTCGACATGTCGATCGCATGGTAGGCGCGCGACGGCACGTCGCTGCCGCGGCCGAGATTGGCGATCACCTGGTCGGTGAAGGCGTCGGTGCCGGCGCCCTCGCCCTTCGGCGCGATGTCCCCGGTCAGGTTCCGGCCTTCCTGCAGGGTCACGAACACCGCCTGCTCCACCCGCTCGGCGGCGGCGAAGTCGCCGACATGGCGCAGCAGCATGACCGCCGACAGCAGCAGGGCGGTGGGGTTGGCCAGCCCCTTGCCGGCGATCTGCGGTGCCGATCCGTGCACCGCCTCGAACATCGCCACCCGGTCGCCCACGTTGGACGACGGCGCGATCCCCAGCCCGCCCACGAGGCCGGCGGCGAGGTCGCTGATGATGTCGCCGTTCATGTTGCTGGTCACGATCAGCTCGAACTGCTCGGGCGCGATGACCAGCTGGTGGGCGCAGTTGTCGATGATGAGGTGGCTGGGGGCGATGTCCGGATACTCGGGGGCGATGCGCTCGAACACGCGCTTCATCAGCCCCTCGGTGGTCTTCATGATGTTGGCCTTGGTCGAGCAGGCGAGCCTGGTCCGTCCCTCGGCGCGGGCCAGCGCATAGGCCAGCCGCAGGATGCGCTCGCAGCCCGGCTCGCTCATCAGCTTCAGGCACTGGGCCACGCTGGGCGTCTGCAGGTATTCGATGCCGGCGTACAGGTCCTCGACGTTCTCGCGCACGATCACGAGGTCGATGCCGCGGCCGGAGAACGGGGTGCGGATGCCCGGCAGCTCGCGCACGGGGCGGATGTTGCCGTAGAGCTCGAAGAACTTCCGCAGCGTCACGTTGGCGGATTTCTCCCCGTAGCCGAGCGCCGTCTCCAGCGGGCCCTTGAGGGCCACGCCGGTGCGCTCGATGCTGTCCAGCGTCTCCTGCGGGCAGCCGGTGGCGATGCCCTTGCGGAATGCCGCGGCGCCGGCCTCGGCCTCCTCCCAATCGATGCGGGCGCCGGCGGCGGCGAGGATGCGCTGGGTGGCCCGCATCACCTCCGGGCCGATGCCATCGCCGGGGATGGCGGTGACCGTGATGCGGGGGGTCTGCGGAACGGCGTCCATGCTTCACCTCGAGTCTATGCTGCGGCGCGGCATATACCCTCGGGGGCCGGCGCCGGCCAGCCTGGGCCGGGCGCATCGTCATAAAAGCTTCAAGCCCGTTCCCGCCCCGTTCTGCCATATCCGCCCCGGCAAACTGGACGACGGGCAGGGCAGCCGATGCTGGTAGTGGACGGGATCTCCAAGACGTTCGGGCGGACCCGGGCGGTGGACGGCATTTCGGTCTCGATCCCGCGCGGCCAGTTCGTCGGCGTGATCGGCCGGTCCGGCGCCGGCAAGTCGACGCTGCTGCGCATGATCAACCGGCTGGCCGAACCGACCGAAGGCCGCATCACCTGGGACGGCCAGGACGTGACCGCGCTGCAGGGCCCCGCGCTGCGCGACTGGCGCCGCCGCTGCGCCATGATCTTCCAGCAGTTCAACCTGGCCGGCCGGCTCGACGTGCTGACCAATGTGCTCACCGGCCGCCTGGCGCATACCCCGGGCTGGCGGGCGATGCTGCGCGTGTGGAGCCGCGAGGACCGGGCGATCGCGGTCGCGGCCCTGGACCACCTCGATATCGCCGCACTGGCGCCTGAGCGTGCCGAGAACCTGTCCGGCGGGCAGCAGCAGCGCGTGGCGATCTGCCGCGCGCTGCTGCAGGAGCCCGAGATCATCCTGGCCGACGAGCCGGTCGCCTCGCTCGATCCGCGCAACGCCCGGATCGTCATGGACGCGCTGCAGCGCATCAACCGCCACCACGGCCTGACCGTGCTGTGCAACCTGCACGCGCTCGACCTTGCCCGCCTCTATTGCGACCGGCTGATTGGCATGGCCGGCGGACGGCTGGTGTTCGACGACGTGCCGGCGGCGCTGACGGACGCGGCGGCGCGCGAGCTCTACGGCATCGAGGCGGGCGACGTGCTCGACACCGAAGCGGCCGAAACGGCCGGCCCAGCGGTGCCGCAGGCGGCTGCCGCCTGAGCCGCCGGACTTCCCTGCCACGAAGAGAGGACAAGACCATGATCCAACGCCGCACCCTGCTTGCGGGGGTTGCCGCCGGCGCCGTCGGCGCGCTCGCCGCCCCGGCGCGAGCCCAGTCCTGGAAGGCGCAGTATCCCGAGCTGGTCTATGCCGTGGTCCCGGCCGAGAACGCCTCCGGCGTGACCGAGCGCTACGGCGCCTTTGTCGCCTATCTCGGCCGCGAGCTTGGCACCAAGGTGACGCTGCGCATCGCCAACGACTACGCCGCGGTGATCGAGGGCCAGCGTTCGGGCAACATCCATGTCGGTTCCTATGGCCCGGCCTCGTTCGCCCGCGCCCGGCTGACCGGCGTCAAGACCGACGCCTTCGTGATCGACGTCAACGGCGACGGCACCAAGGGCTACAACTCGGTGTTCTACGTGCTGGCGAAGAGCCCGTACAGGACGATCGAGGACCTGAAGGGCAGGAATCTCGGCCTGGTCGATCCCAACTCCACCTCCGGCTACAACATGCCGCTGTTCGCGCTGAACAAGCAGGGCATCACCGCCGCCACGTTCTTCGGCAAGGTGCAGGTGACCGGCAGCCACGAGAACGCGGTGATCGCGCTGGCCCAGGGCACGGTGGATGTCTGCGCCAACTGGTGGAACGCGGACGACGATTCCAACCTCACCCGCATGCTCGCGAAGGGCATGGTGAAGGGGCCCGACGGGAAGGCGCTGAAGAAGGAGGACTTCCGGATCATCCTGAAGTCCGACCTCATCATCAACTCGCCGAACGCGATGCTGTCCGACCTGCCGGCCGAGCTGAAGGCGGCGATCAGGAAGGCGTTCCTGGAGGCGCCGGTGAAGGACAAGGCCGCGTTCGACCGCCTGTCCGACGGCAAGGGCCGCCCCTGGGAGCCGGTCGACAACGCCGCCTACGACGACACGATCAAGCTGATCCAGTTCGTCGACGCGCTGCGCAAGCGGTCGGCCTGAGGCCAAGGCGTGGCGAAGCCGGCACCCCCGGCTTCGCCACCACGCACCGCCCGCCGTGACCCGCACCATCACCGTCCCGCCGGATGCGCAGCTCGCCCCGATGCTGCGCGCCTATGCCGAATCGGTCGCCGCGCGGCGGCGGCATTTCATGTTCGGGCTCACGATCCTCGCCGCGGCCGTCGCGCTGTCGGCGGTGGGCATCGAGATCGATCCTGGGCTGTTCTGGGCAAAGCTCGGCAATTTCACGAGCTATTTCGACCGGCTGCTGCATCTCGATACCGGCGCGCTGGTCTGGACCGATCCGGGCGAATGGTTCTGGGGCCTGCGCCGGTGGCTGCGCCTGCTCGGCGAGACCCTGCTGATGGCCTATGTCGGCACGTTGACCGGCGCCGTGCTGGCGTTTCTCGGCTGCTTCCTGTGCAGCCGCAACCTGATGCGCAGCGCCGTGCTGCGCATGGTCGTGCGCCGGCTGCTGGAAATCTGCCGCACCGTGCCGGACATCGTCTTCGCCCTGATCTTCGTCATCGCCTTCGGCCTCGGCGCGCTGCCGGGCGTGCTGGCGCTGGCGATCCATACCACCGGGGCGCTGGGCAAGCTGTTCGCCGAGGTGGTGGAGAACATCGACATGCGGCCGGTGGACGGGATCGCCGCCACCGGCGGCTCGTGGTTCGCGCAGGTGCGCTTCGGGGCGGTGCCGCAGGTGCTGTCCAATTTCGCCAGCTACGCCGTGCTGCGCTTCGAGATCAACGTGCGCGGGGCGGCCGTGCTGGGCTTCGTCGGCGCCGGCGGCATCGGCGAGGAGCTGATCGTCGCCATCCGCAAGTTCTTCTATTCGGACGTGAGCGCGATCCTGCTGATGCTCGTGGTCTGCGTCATGCTGATCGATACGCTGTCCGAGCGGCTGCGGCACGGGCTGCTGGCGATGGAGGCGCGGCGATGACACGGGCAGGCCCGCTGCGCGCGACCCTGCTGGCCGGTTCGGACGGGCTGGAAGCACGCCATGCGGCACTGATCGCGCCCGGCTGGCGTTCGCGCGGCGGCATGATGCTAGCGCTCGGCGGCGTCGTGGCACTCTATGCCGCGGGGCTCGCGATCCTGGACATCTCGCCGGCGCGGATCGCCGGCGGGCTGGGGCGGCTAGGCGATATCGCGGCGCTGATGGTGCCGCCGACGCCGGAGACATGGAGCCGGTTCCAGATCTATCTCGCAGCCCTCGGGCAGACGCTGTCCATCGCCTTTCTCGGCACGTTGACGGCGGCGCTGCTCGCTTTGCCGGTGGGCTTCCTGGCCGCGCGCAACGTGGTGGCGAACCGCATCGTGCATCTGCTCACGCGCCGCGGCCTTGATACCGTGCGCAGCGTGGACACGCTGGTATGGGCGCTGATCTGGATCAACGTCGTCGGCCTCGGCCCGTTCGCCGGCGCGCTCGCCATCATGTGCGCGGATTTCGGCGCTTTCGGCAAGCTGATGTCCGAAGCGATCGAGACCGCCGACCGGCGGCCGGTGGAAGGCGTGCTCTCCACCGGCGGCGGCAGGCTGGCCTCCATCCGCTTCGGCGTGGTGCCGCAGGTGTTGCCGGTGTTTGCCAGCCAGGTGCTGTATTTCTTCGAATCCAACACGCGTTCGGCGACGATCATCGGCATCGTGGGCGCCGGCGGCATCGGCCTGCACCTGTCCGAGCTGATCCGCGTGTTGGAATGGCAGCAGGCGGCGTTCGTGATCCTGATGGTGCTGGTGACGGTGGCGGCGATCGATGCGGTGTCGCAGCGGCTGCGCGCGGCGATCATCGGGCGGCGCGCGGGCTGAGTCTCGTTACGGCCCGATCAGCCGCCGGCGGATGCGTGCCGACACCGCATCGATCAGCGCCACCGTCACCAGGATCAGCAGGATGATGAACAGCACCTGGTCCCAGTAGCGGACCTTGATGCGCTCGGCGATCTGCAGGCCGATGCCGCCGGCGCCGACGACGCCCAGGATGCTGGCGCTGCGGATGTTGCTTTCGAACTGGTAGAGGAACTGCGCCACCAGCACCGGCAGCACCTGCGGCAGCAGGCCGAAGCGGATGCGCAGCAAGCGGTTGCCGCCCACGGCGGTGATCGCCTCGCCCTCGCGCGGGTCGGCGTTCTCGATGGCCTCTGCGAACACCTTGGCGAGCACGGCGATCTCGGCCGCCATGATCGCCAGCACCCCGGCCAGCGGGCCGAGGCCGACGGCGCGCACGAAGGCCAGCGCCCAGATCAGCTGGTCCATGCCGCGCAGCGTGTCGAAGACGCGGCGGACGGAGAAATGCGCGAGCGCGTTGACCACCACGTTGCGGGCGCCGAGGAAGCCCAGCGGCAGCGCCACCACCACGGCCGCGAAGGTGCCGAGGAAGGCCATGGCGACGCTCTCGGCCAGCCCGCGCAGGATGTCCTGCCACTGCTCGCCGGGGCTGGGCGGAATCATCAGGACGATGATCCTGGACAGGCCCGCGATCCCGCCCCAGAGCCGCATCGGCGTGATGTCGAACCACCACAGCAGCGCCAGCAGCCAGGACAAGGCGGCCAGCCCGCCGATGATCCGCGCCGCGCGCACGCCCGGCGGTGGCGCGAAGGCGCGCGGCATGCGTGCCCGCAGCGCCGCGATCTCGTGCGCGCCGATGGCCGCGGGACCGGTCATGCCGCCATCTTCCCGGTCGCGAGCGTGCGCAACTGCTCGGACAGCAGGTCGATCACGGCCACCACCAGCACGATCAGCACGATGATGGCGCCGATCTCGTCGTAGATGTTGGAGCTGATGACCTGGTACAGCTCCTGGCCGATGCCGCCGGCGCCGACGAAGCCGATGACCGTGGCGCCGCGCACGTTGATTTCGAACCGCAGCAGGACATAGCTCAGGAAATTCGGAACCACCTGGGGCAGGATGGCATAGCGCACGCCCTGCGCCCAGTTGCCGCCGGCGGCGCGTACTCCCTCCCACGGGCGCATGTCGGCGTTCTCCACCACCTCGGCGAACAGCTTGCCGAGGGCGCCCACCGTGTGCAGCGCGATCGCCATGATGCCGGCCAGCGGGCCGACGCCGAAAGCCCAGACCAGGATCAGCGCATAGACGATATCCGGCACCGTGCGGAACAGTTCCAGCAGCCGGCGGAAGCAGACATAGGTCAGGCGGTTGGGGGCCAGGTTGGCGGCGGCGGGGAAGCACAAGGCGAAGGCCAGCACCGCGCCCCCGAGCGTGGCCAGCAGTGCCATCTGGCTGGTCTCGAACAGCAGCCAGGACCAGCTGTCCAGGCGGTAAAACCAGTAGGCGATGGAGCCCTCGGCTTTCGGCCCATCCAGCAGGTGCTGCCATTGCAGCGCCGGCAGCAGCTTGTGGAAATACTCGCCGACGCGCGGCAGGCCGGCGGCCAGCGCGCCCGGATAGGCTTCGGAGACCCGGGCGGAGATCAGCAGGCACAGCAACAGCACGCCGCCATAGCCCAGGTTGGCCAGCATGCGCGCGCGCCGGCGGGCCCGGAACTGCGCCTCCACGGCCGCGATCGCGCTCATGCCGACGCGCCGCCTAATGCAGCCGGGCTCACCGCCTGCGGCGCTGCGCGGCCTCGGCCTTCAGCATGTCCACGAACACGGCATAGTCCTCATGCTTCACCGGCACCCAGTCCTTGCTGGAGCCCATGTCCATGGCGTGGAAGATGTCCGGATAGGCCACCGGAATGGCGCGGTGCAGGGCCACGATATCGGCGCGGAATTCGGCCGGCGTGTCGGCGCGCACGGTGAGCGGGCCGTTCTCGATCGGCCGCGACTTCCAGATGATGCGCAGATCCTTCATGTCCAGCAGCTTCTTCTCGACCATCGTGCGCAGCGCGCCGCGGGTGTAGCCCTGCGTCACGTCGCCCACGCCCGAGCTCCAGGTGACGCCGGCATCGTATTGCTTGCCGAGGACGGCGATCACCGCCTGCTCGTGCCCGCCGGCAAAGCCGGTGCGGGCGAAATACTTGCCCGGCTCCGGGTCGATGCCCATCACGCGGAATTCCGAGCGCGGGATCAGGTAGCCCGACGCGCTGTTCGGATCGGCCCAGGCCAGCGCCTTGCCCTTCAGCTGCTCCAGGCTGGTGATGCCGCTGTCGGCGCGGACATACAGCACCGCGACATAGGAGGTGCTGCCGTCGGCTTCCTGCGAGGTCAGCAGCGGCATCACGTTGCCGTTGCTCTCGATCCAGGCGGCGGCATAGGCGGCCGGACTCATATAGGCGAGGTCCACCTGGCCGGCCGCGAAGCCCTGGATCACGCCGGCATAGTCGGCCGCCTGCAGCAGCTTCACCGGCACCTGGAACGTCTCTTCCAGCAGCTTGCGGTAGCCGTCCACGCGCTGGAGGCGGTCGGCGTTGTTCTCCCCGCCCAGCAGGCCCACGCGGATCACCGGAACCTGCGCCGCCCAGGCGCGCTTGCCCGGCTTCGGCGAGGGGCGCATGTCCTGCGCGCGGGCGGTCCCAAGCGAGGCCCCTGCCAGCACAGTGGCGGCGACGAGGCGGCGGCGTGTGATCATCGATGCAGCTTCCTTCTGCGCATGCGGCGGCAGGGTGCGCTTGGGGGGCAGTGTCATGTCAAGCGGGCGGATGCGTGGCCACGCGTCATGCGGCGGCCAGCGAGCCCTTCGGCGCCAGGTCGTCGCGCAACTCGTCCTCGCTCGCGCCGTAGATGTCGCGGACCCTGTCGGCGGTCAGCTCCGCCGGCTTCCCGTCGAACACGATCCGCCCCTGCTGCATGCCGACGATCCGGTCGCAATAGAGGCGCGCGGTGTCGAGGTGGTGCAGGTTGCACAGCACCGTCAGCCCGTCCTCGCGGTTGATGCGGCGCAGCGCCTCCATCACCACCTCGGCGTTGCGCGGGTCGAGGCTGGCGATCGGCTCGTCGGCCAGGATCAGCCGGGGTTCCTGCAGCAGGGCGCGGCAGATCGCCACACGCTGCATCTGCCCGCCGGAGATCTGGTCGGCGCGGACCAGGGCCACGTCGGCGAGGTCGAAACGCTCCAGCGCCTGCAGCGCCATGGCGCGCTCGGCCGCGGTGAACAGGCCGAGCAGGCTGGGCAGGGTGGCGCGATGGTTCAGCCGGCCGATCAGCACGTTGGTCAGCACATCGAGGCGCGGGATCAGGTTGAACTGCTGGAAGATCATGGCGCAGGCGGTGCGCCAGTTGCGCAGCGCCCTGCCCTTCAGCGCGGTGACGTCGGTGCTGCCGTAGCGGATGGTGCCGGCGTTTGCCTCCAGCAGCCGGTTGATCAGGCGCAGCAGCGTGGACTTGCCGGCGCCGGAACGTCCGATGACGCCCACCATCTGCCCGGCCGGGACGTCGAGCGAAACGTCGTCCACCGCCAGCTTGGCGCCGAATCGCCGTGTCAGCCCGCGGATCTGCAGCATCTGTCCATGCATGGCCGGCCGATCGTGCCCGCGGCGCGCCATCCCGACAAGCGCGACGTGGGCGGGGCCCTGGCCGAGCCCCGCCGGCGCGGGCTACGGTCCCCCGGCCCCGGACATGCCGGGCGCGAGGAGGGAACCAGGATGATCGTCGATCTGCGGATCTATACGTGCAAGCCGAACAAGGTGGCCGACTTCGTCAGGCTGTACCAGGAGAAGGGCTGGCAGTTGCAGCAGAAGCACCTGGGCCGCTGCCTCGGCTGGTACACCACCGTCGAGGGCGCGCTGAACACGGTGGTGCATATGTGGGCCTATGACAGCCAGGCCGACCGCGAAACCCGCCGCAACGCCATGGCCGCCGATCCGGCCTGGGTCGAATACCTGGCCGAGGCAGCGAAGCTGGACCTGCTGGTGAAGATGGAGAACCGCATCCTGCGGCCGACGGCGTTCTCGCCCGTGCAGGCATGACGGACGAGTCGATGGCGGCGCTGGCCTTTCGCCGGGCGAGGCGGGACGACCTCGAAGCCATTGTCGGCCTGCTGGCGAACGACCCGCTCGGCAGCACCCGCGAGGACATCGGGCCGGCGATGAACCCGCGCTATGGCGAGGCCTTCGCCGCCATCGACCGCGACCCGAACCAGCTGCTTGTCGTCGCCGAGAGCGCCGGCGCAGTGATCGGCTGCCTGCAACTCAGCTTCATTCCCGGATTGAGCCGGCTCGGCATGTGGCGCGGCCAGATCGAGGGCGTCCGCGTCGCGGGCGACCGGCGCGGCGAGGGCGTCGGCCGGGCGCTGTTCGCCTGGGCGATCGACGCGTGCCGGCGGCGCGGCTGCGGCCTGGTCCAGCTCACCACGGACAAAAGCCGGCCCGATGCGCATCGTTTCTACGAGGCGCTCGGCTTCCGGGCGAGCCACGAAGGCTACAAGCTGCCGCTCTGAAAGACCTCCCTGGCCGGAACCGGCGCTTGCGCCTCCGCGGCGGATCAGGCTGCCGAACGGGCGCTGAGATATTTCATTCCGGTATCGCACATGACGGTGACGACGGTCGCGTCGGGCCCCAATCGGTCGGCCAGTCGCAGGGCGGCGACGACGTTGCTGCCGGTGGACGTTCCCGCGAACAGGCCTTCCTCCCGGGCCAGCCGCATGCTCATGGCCACAGCCTCTTCGGTGGAAACCTGTTCGATCCGATCGGCGACGCCGTCCTGCCACAGCGGCACCACGAAGCCCGCTCCGATCCCGTCGATCTTGTGGGCGCCCGGCTTGCCGCCTGACAGGACCGGGGATTCGGCGGGCTCCACGGCAACGATCCTGATCTGTTCATTGCGATTTCGTAGGGTTTCTCCGGTGCCCCGAAGCGACGCCGCGGTGCCCACGCTCTGGACGAAGCCGTCGATCCGGCCGCCGGTCTGACTCCAGATTTCCTCCGCCAGCTTGCGATAGGCCGCCATCTGGTCCCTGTTGTTCATCTGATCGGTCCAGAAGGCGCCCGTTTCCGCCGCGATGACGCGGGCGGCTTCGATCATGTCCCGGGTCAGTTTCGCCGTCATGCGGCCGCTGTCGCTGCGCACGATCTGCAGCCTGGCCCCCAGAACTCTCATGTGATCGAGCTTCTCGCGGGCGAAGGCATCCGACGTCACGATATGCAGCGGATATCCCTTCACCGCGCAGACCAGGGACAGGGACACGCCGGTGCTGCCGCCGGTATATTCGACGACAGACCCACCCGCCGCGAGGCGTCCGTCCGCCTCGGCCGCTTCGATCATGGCGAGCGCCATGCGGTCCTTCATGCTGCCGGTGGGGTTCTCGCTTTCCAGTTTCAACAGGATGCGGGCGCCGTTCGCGGGCACGACGTTGCGCAACGCCACCAGCGACGTGTTGCCGATGCACTGCAGGATGTCGTGGCGCAACTTGTTCATGACGGCTGCCTTCTTTTCCGATACGGCCTTCCGGACCGATCACCGCCGGCAGGCCATTCCATGTTTCTGCAATTCATGTATATACATGCATCCATGAGCGCACCGACGCAACCACGAAAGACTCTTCGCACGGATGCCCGCATGCTGGTCGAGGCGTGCGCCGGCTGGAACAGCCGGCTGGCCGCCCGGCGCATCACCCAGTTCCTTGATCGCGAACTGGCGGGCTGCGGCCTGAGCGTGGCGCAGCTTGGCCTGATGGCGGAGATCGCCGCCGCCGATGATGACACCCTGGGCGCGTTGGCCCGGCGCACCGGGCTCGAACAATCGACGCTGTCGCGCAATCTGCGCACGCTCGAGCGCGAGGGCCTGATCGAGATCGCGGCGGTCGAGACCGATCTGCGGCGCCGGGCCGTGTGGCTTACCGAGGCCGGCGCGCGGCGGCTGGAAGCGGCAATCCCGGTCTGGCGCGAGGCGCATGCCCGGCTGGCGGAATGCCTTTCGCCCGCCCTGGCCCGGCGCCTCGCGGACCAGGCCGAGGCCCTGACCGGGACCTGACCGTCACGTCACCGGCCCTGCCCGGACCCCGGGCGCGATCAGTCCGCGCTGTCCTGTTCCGCCCGGAACGCCGCGGCCGGATAGACCCCGAGGATGCGCGCCTCGCGCGAGAAGAACGACAATTCCTCAAGCGCCCGGCGCAGCGCAGGCTGTTCGGGGTGGCCTTCGACATCGCACAGGAACTGGGTGGCGGTGAACTGGCCGCCGATCATGTAGCTCTCCAGCTTGGTCATGTTCACGCCGTTGGTGGCGAAGCCGCCCAGCGCCTTGTAGAGGGCCGCCGGCACGTTGCGCACCCGGAAGACGAAGGTGGTCATCAGCCCCGGCGCGTCCGGCGAGACAAAGGGGCGCGTGCGCGACATCACATAGAAGCGGGTGGTGTTGTGGGCGGCGTCCTCGACATTGCTGCGCAGGATCTCGAGCCCGAACAGCTCGGCGGCCAGCGAGGAGGCGATGGCGCAGTCCTCGGGATTGTTCCAGCCGGCCACCTGCTCGGCGGAGCCGGCGGTGTCGGCCTCCACCACGGCCTGCAGATTCAGCTCTTTCAGGATCTTGCGGACCTGGCCGAGCGCCACCGCGTGCGAATGCGCGCGCCGGATGGTCTTCAGCGTGGCACCCTTCGGCGCCAGCAGGCAGTGTTCCACGCGCTGGAACGCCTCGCCGACCACGTACAGGCCGGAGTCCGGCAGCAAATGATGGATGTCCGGCACGCGCCCGGCCAGGCTGTTCTCGCAGGGCAGCATGGCCAGGTCGGCGGCACCGGACCGCAGCGCGTCCATCGCCGCCTCGAAGGTCGCGCAGGGCAGCGTCTTCCATTTCGGATAGGCGGTACGGCAGGCCAGGTCGGAATAGGCGCCCGGCCTGCCCTGGAAGGCGATCGTGCCGGTGAGGCGGGGAGCGGCGGCGAGGACGCCGGTGGCTTGGGTGCCGGTGGCTTGGGTGCCAGTCATGCAGTTGTTCCGGATGCGGTGGGCCAGTTTTCGGGCGACAGGGCGATGCGGGCGCGCTCGAGGTCGGCGGGCGTGTCCACGCCGAACGGCGCGTGCTCCACGCGGGCGCAGGAGATGCGCATCCCGGCCTCGAGCGCGCGCAGCTGCTCCAGGCTCTCCCGGCGCTCCAGCGGCGATTCCGGCAGCGCCACGAACCGGGCCAGCGCCTGCCGGCGGAAGGCGTAGATGCCGATATGATGCCACAGCGGCCCCTCGCCGGACGGAATCGCGGCGCGGGAGAAATACAGCGCCGGCGAGACCGCGCGGCCGCCGTCGAAGGCGCAGGCGGCCTTCACCACCGAGGCGGCGGCGGCTTCCTCGGGCGTGGTGATGGGCGCCACCAGGGTCGAGATGTCGATGGCGGGATCGGCCAGCGGTGACAGCACGGCGCGCAGGTAGTCGGGCGGGATCGTCGGCAGGTCGCCCTGCAGGTTCACCACGACATCATGACGGCCCTGCGGATCCAGTATGGCAAGGGCGGCATGCACCCGGTCCGACCCGCGCGGCAGCGACGGGTCGGTGAGCACCGCGGTGCCGCCGGCGGCGCGCACGGCGTCGACGATCTCGGGGTCGGCGCAGGCCACGGCCACCGGGCCGATCTCGGCCTCGCGCCCGCGGTCGAGCACGTGCACGATCATGGGGCGGCCGTGGATGTCGGCCAGCGGCTTTCCGGGCAGCCGGGTCGCGGCCATGCGCGAGGGGATGACGACGATTGGATTCATGCGGCGAGTGCAGCGGGCGTGGGTTGAAGCACGCGCGTCCCTTCCCTATGGTGCGCCGCACCTTAGGTATCCCGCCCGTGTCGCGCAACGTGACCCGGGCGGCGTCCGGCTCTCTCGCGGGGAATGCGCTGAATGGATAGCATGGAGGTCAACAAGGCGGCTGCAGCGGTCCTCGTGGCCGGCATCGTCTTCATGGTTGCGGGCATCGTCGGCGACGGCCTCGTGCATCCGAAGCCGCTCAAGGAGAGCGCGATCAAGATCGAGGGCGAAGCCGCCCCGGTCGCCGCCGCCGCCACCAAGGAAGAGGCGCTGACGCCGATCGGCCCGCTGCTCGCTGCCGCCGACCCGGCGGCCGGCGAGGCCACGGCCAAGAAGCTGTGCGCGGCCTGCCACACCTTCGTCGAAGGCGGCAAGAACGGCGTCGGCCCCGACCTCTACGGTGTCGTGGGCCGGGCGCATGCCGCGGCGGAGGGGTTCAACTACTCGAACGCCATCAAGAGCAAGCAGGGCCCCTGGTCGTACGAGGAGCTGAACCACTGGCTGAAGAAGCCCAGCGCCTATGCGCCCGGCACGCGCATGGCGTTCGCCGGCATCAACAGCGACAAAGACCGGGCCAACGTGATCGCCTATCTGCGCTCCCTGTCGAAGACCCCCGAGCCGCTGCCGCAATAACCCCCTGGCGCGGCGAGCCGGTGACCCGCCTGGACATCGATGCGCTGATCCGGGCGGCCGAGGCCGCGGCCGACGTCGCCGGCGCGGTCATCCGGCCGTTCTTCCGCGCCGGCCTGTCCGCCGACCTCAAGAGCGACGCGAGCCCGGTGACCATTGCCGACCGCACCGCCGAGCAGGCGATGCGGGCGGTGCTGGGTGAGCGGTTCCCCGAACACGGCATCCTCGGCGAGGAGTTCGGCCTGCAGAACGCCCAGGCCGGGCTGCGCTGGGTGCTGGACCCGATCGACGGCACCCGCGCCTTCATCACCGGCCGCCCCGTGTTCGGCACGCTGATCGCTTTGCTGCAGGACGACCGGCCGATCCTGGGTGTCATCGACCAGCCGGTGACCGGCGAGCGCTGGATCGGCGCCGCCGGCCGCCCGACCAGCTTCCGCGGCCCGTTCGGCGGCCGCGCCGGGTGCCGGCCCTGTGCCACGCTGGCGGAGGCGGAGCTGTCGCTCACCACCCCCGAGATGTTCGGCCCGGAGGACCAGCCGCACTGGGAGCGGCTGCACCAGGCGGTGCGCCGCACCAGCTTCGGCGGCGACTGCTACGGCCACGGCCTGCTGGCGCTGGGGCAGATCGACATCGTCGCCGAGGCCACCATGAAGATCTGGGACTGGGCCGCCCTGGTCCCGGTCATCGAGGGCGCGGGCGGCCGCGTAACCGACTGGAAAGGCAGGCGACTGGCGCCCGACAGCGACGGGCACACGCTGGCCGTGGGTGACCCGGCGCTGCTGGAGCAGGCGGTTTCGCTCCTCGCCGGCTGATTCCCGCAAGCGGGTGCTTGACCAGCCCCCCTCCACGGTGGCCCCTATGGAGTCGGCAACCGATGGAAGGCGATCCATGCGATCCATGGTGACGATCCTGCTGTTGGCCGGCCTTGCGGCCGGCATCCCCGGCGCCGCGCGCGCGCAGCCGGCACCTGTGCCGACCGCCCAGGACCAGGCCGTGAACCGCGTGCATGGCCTGTCGCTGATGGGCAAGCCAGCCCTGCCGCCGGGCTTCACCCATTTCCCCTACGTCAACCCGGATGCGCCGAAGGGCGGCGAGGTGGCGCTGAGCGCCGTCGGCACGTTCGACAGCTTCAATCCCTTCATCGTTCGCGGCACGGCCGCGGCCGATGTCAGCCGGGTCTGGGACACGCTGCTGCGGCCGAACGCGGACGAGGCCGAGGGCGCCTATGGCCATCTGGCCGAAACCATCGAGATCCCGGCCGACCACCTGGGCGTGACCTTCGAGCTGCGGCCGCAGGCGCGGTTCCACGACGGCACGCCGGTGACCGCCGAGGACGTGGTCTGGACCTTCAACATGCTGCTGGAGAAGGGCCGCCCGTTCTACCGGCAATACTATGCCGACGTGGCCAGCGTGACCGCCGAGGGTCCGCGCCGCGTGGTGTTCCGCTTCAAGTCGGCCCACAACCGCGAATTGCCGCTGATCCTCGGCCAGATGGCGGTGCTGCCGAAGCACTGGTGGGCGGGCCGCGATTTCGACCGCCCGCTGACCGAGCCGCCGCTGGGCTCCGGCCCCTACCGGATCGGCCGGTTCGAATTCGGCCGGACGCTGGTGATGGAGCGGGTGAAGGACTACTGGGCGCGCGACCTGCCCACGGCCAGGGGCCTGGCCAATTTCGACCAGCGGCGCACCGAGTATTTCCGCGACGCCACCGTGGCCATGGAGGCGTTCAAGGCCGGCCAGACCGATTTCCGCGAAGAGAACATCGCCAAGGACTGGGCGACCGGCTACGATTTCCCGGCGGTGCAGAAGGGCCTCGTGAAGAAGGAGCTGCTACGACACCATATGCCCACGGGCATGCAGGGCTACGGCATGAACACCCGCCGCCCGCTGTTCCGCGACGTGCGCGTGCGCCAGGCGCTTGCGCTGGTGTTCGACTTCGAATGGGCGAACGCCAACCTGTTCTATGGCAGCTACACCCGCACCGACAGCTACTTCAGCAACAGCGATCTCGCGTCCTCCGGCCTGCCTGAGGGCGCCGAGCTGGCGCTGCTCGACAAGTACCGCGACAAGCTGCCGCCACAGCTGTTCACCGAGCCCTACAAGCTGCCGGTGACCGACGGCTCCGGCAACAACCGCGCGGAGCTGCGCCGGGCGCTGGCGCTGCTGAAGGAAGCGGGCTGGGAGGTGCGGGACCGCAAGCTGGTCAACGCGCAGGGCCAGCCCTTCAGCTTCGAGATCCTGCTCGACCAGCCGGCGTTCGAGCGCGTGTCGCTGCCCTATGTCCAGTGGCTGGCCCGGCTCGGGGTCGACGCGCGGGTGCGCACGGTGGACCCGGCGCAGTACCAGCGGCTGATGGACAGTTATGATTACGACATGTCGGTGGTCGCCATCGGCGAATCCGAAAGCCCGGGCAACGAGCAGTCCGGCTACTGGACCTGCGCCAGCGCGCGGCCGGAGGGCGGGGACAACCTGATGGGGATCTGCGACCCCGTGGTGGACGCGCTGGTCGACCAGGTGGTGAACGCGTCCGACCGCGAACGGCTGGTGACCGCGACGCGCGCGCTGGATCGGGTGCTGCTATGGGGCTGGTACGTGGTGCCGCAATGGCACCTGCAGTCGGTGCGCGTCGCCTATTGGGACCGCTTCGGCAAGCCGGACAAGCCGGTGCGCACGGGCCTCGCGTTCGACAGCTGGTGGATCGACCCGGCGCGCGCCGCCGCCACGGACGAAGCGCGCCGCAGCGGCAACTTGGCCCGATGACGACCGTCGCCGCCAGCCGGAGGCCGGGGGCGATGCCCCTGGCGTGCTGAGCCGATGGTTGGCTATCTGGTCCGCCGCCTGTTTCTGGTGATCCCGACGCTGCTGGGCATCATCGCGATCAATTTCGTGATCGTGCAGTTCGCGCCGGGCGGCCCCGTGGAGCAGATGATGGCGGAGCTGAAAGGCCGCGGCGCCGGCGTCACCAGCCGCATCACCGGCCAGGGCGCCGCCGAGGCGATGCCGGGCGGCGACGGCACCTATCGCGGCGCGCGCGGGCTCGATCCGCATATCGTGGCCGACATCAAGAAGATGTTCGGCTTCGACAAGCCGGCGCACGAGCGTTTCCTGCTGATGCTGCGTGACTATCTGCGCTTCGATTTCGGCCGCAGCTTCTTTCGCGACGAGTCGGTGCTGAAGCTGATCGGCCAGAAGATGCCGGTCAGCGTCTCGCTGGGATTATGGTCGACGCTGCTGGTGTATTTCGTCTCGATCCCGCTCGGCATCGCCAAGGCGGTGCGCGACGGCAGCCGGTTCGACGTGGCCAGCAGCGCCGCGGTGCTGGTGGGCTATGCGGTGCCCGGCTTCCTGTTCGCGATCCTGCTGGTGGTGCTGTTCGCCGGCGGCAGCTTCGTCCAATGGTTCCCGCTGCGCGGCCTGACCAGCCCGGATTCGCAGAACTGGGGCCTGGCCGCGCGCATTACGGACTACCTGTGGCACATGGTGCTGCCGACGCTCGCGCTCGTCGTCAGCGGCTTCGCCAGCCTGACCATGCTGACCAAGAACTGCTTCATGGAGGAGATCCGCAAGCAGTACGTCGTCACCGCCCGCGCCAAGGGCGCCTCCGAGCAGCGCGTCCTGTACGGCCACATCTTCCGCAACGCGATGCTGCTGATCATCGCCGGCTTCCCCGCGGCGTTCATCGGCATCCTGTTCTCGTCGGCGCTGATGGTAGAGATCATCTTCTCGCTCGACGGGCTGGGGCAGCTCGGCTTCGAGGCGGCGATCCGGCGCGACTACCCCGTCATGTTCGGCACCCTCTACATCTTCACGCTGCTGGGCCTGCTGATGCAGATCGTCGGCGACGTGATGTACACGATCGTCGATCCGCGCATCGATTTCGAGGCGCGCAAGTAATGGCGCTATCGCCGCTCACCAGGCGCCGCCTCGCCATCTTCACGGCGCACCGGCGCGGCTTCTCGTCGCTCTGGATCTTCCTGATCTTCTTCGTCCTCAGCCTGTTCGCCGAGTTCATCGCCAACGACCGGCCGCTGCTGATCCGCTTCGACGGGCATTGGTATTGTCCCGTGCTGCAGGACTACAGCGAGGACACGTTCGGCCCGGACCTCATGCCCACCGAGGCGGACTTCACCGACCCGGTGCTCGCCAGGACGATCAACGCCAAGGGGTGGATGATCTGGCCGGCCCTTCCCTATTCCTACAACACCGTGGTGAAGGACCTGCCGGTGCCGGCGCCCGCGCCGCCCAGCTGGCGCAACCCGCTGGGCACCGACGATCTGGCCCGCGACGTGGCCGCCCGCGTGATCTACGGATTCCGCCTGTCGGTGCTGTTCGGCTTCACCCTGACCATCATCTCCTCGGCGGTCGGCATCGCCGCCGGCGCCATACAGGGCTATCGCGGCGGCCTGGTGGACCTGCTGTTCCAGCGCTTCATCGAGATCTGGTCGGGGATGCCGCAGCTCTATCTGCTGATCATCCTGGGCAGCATCCTCACGCCCAGCTTCTGGATCCTGCTGGTGTTCCTGCTGCTGTTCAGCTGGATGTCGCTGACCGGCGTGGTGCGGGCGGAGTTCCTGCGCGGGCGCAACCTGGAATATGTGCGCGCCGCCAAGGCGCTGGGCGTGTCCGACGTGGCGGTGATGTGGCGCCATATCCTGCCCAACGCCATGGTGGCGACGCTGACCTTCCTGCCATTCACCCTGTCCGGCTCGGTGACCATCCTGGCCGCGCTCGATTTCCTGGGCTTCGGCCTGCCGCCGGGCTCGCCGTCGCTGGGCGAGCTGGTCAACCAGGGCAAGAACAACCTGCAGGCCCCCTGGCTGGGCATCACCGCCTTCGTCGTGCTGGGCGGGCTGCTGACGCTGCTGGTGTTCATCGGCGAGGCGGTGCGCGACGCCTTCGATCCGCGCAAGGTGCCGAATTGAGCCTCGTGCAGGTCGACAACCTGTCCGTGGCCTTTCGCGGCCGCCGCGTGGTGGACGGCGTTTCCTTCACGCTCGACCGCGGCGAGACCTTGGCTTTGGTGGGCGAAAGCGGGTCGGGCAAGTCGCTCACCGCGCTGTCGCTGCTGCAGCTGCTGCCACCGGGTGCGGTCAACACTGGGCGGGTGGTCCTCGACGGGCAGCCGGTCATCGGCGCGCCGGAGCACCTGCTGCGCCGGCTGCGCGGCGGGACCGCGGGCATGGTGTTCCAGGAGCCGATGACCAGCCTCAACCCGCTGACGCGCATCGGCAAGCAGGTCGCCGAGGCGATCACGCTGCACCAGTCCTTGCCGCCGGAGGCACTGCGCGCCCGCGTGGTGGAGCTGCTCGACGAGGTCGGCTTTTCCGATGCCGCCCTCCGGCTCGACGCGTTTCCGCATCAGCTCTCGGGCGGCCAGCGGCAACGCGTGATGATTGCCATGGCGCTGGCCAACGATCCGGCCCTGCTGGTGGCCGACGAGCCGACCACGGCGCTGGACGTGACGATCCAGGCCCAGATCCTGAAGCTGCTGGCCGCGGAGAAGGCTGCGCGCGGCCTCGCGCTGCTGCTGATCAGCCACGACCTTTCGATCGTGCGCCGCTACGCCGACCGCATCTGCGTGATGAAGGGCGGCCATATCGTGGAGTCCGGCACCGTCACCGAGGTGTTCGAGACCCCGGCCCATCCCTACACGCGCGAGCTTCTGGGCGCCGAGCCGCACGGTGCGCCGCTGCCGTTGAAGCCGGGCGCGCCCATGCTGATCGAGGCGCAGGACGTGCGCGTGCATTTCCCGATCCGCCGCGGCGTGCTGCGCCGGACGGTCGCGCATGTGCGCGCCGTCGATGGCGTGTCGCTCAGCGTGCATTCCGGCGAGACCGTGGGGCTGGTGGGCGAAAGCGGGTCGGGCAAGTCCACCATGGGCTACGCGCTGCTTCGCCTGCTGGCCGCCGAAGGGTGCATCCGCTTCGACGGGAAGGACCTGTCGACCATCGACGCGCGCCCGCTGCGGCGGCTGCGCGGGGACATGCAGATCGTCTTCCAGGACCCGTTCGGCAGCCTGTCGCCGCGCCTGTCCGTGCGCGAGATCGTGGCCGAGGGCCTGTCCGTGCACGAGCCGGACCTCTCGGCCGCCGACCGCGCCGCGCGCGTGGCCGAGGCGCTGGACGAGGTGGGGCTTTCGGCGGACATCGCCGACCGCTACCCGCACGAGTTCAGCGGCGGGCAGCGCCAGCGCATCGCCATCGCCCGCGCCATCGTATTGAAGCCGCGCTTCGTGGTGCTGGACGAGCCGACCAGCGCGCTCGACATGTCGGTGCAGGCGCAGATCGTTGAATTGCTGCGGCGGCTGCAGCGCGACCACGATCTCGGCTATCTTTTCATCAGCCACGACCTGCGGGTGGTGCGGGCGCTGGCGCATCGGGTGGTGGTGCTGCGGCATGGGCGCGTGGTCGAGGAAGGCCCGGCCAGCGCCGTGTTCGCCCACCCGCAGCACGATTACACGAAGGCCCTCATGGCGGCCGCCTTCTCGCTGGAGGCCGATGAGAGCGGGGTGCTGACGAATTGATGCCACGGAATCGCGGCGGCGGGAACAGGCGGGCGAGCCAATCCTTGCCTGCCGGCCTGCCATCACGCACGTTGAGGCATCATTGTCGGGGAGGGACTCCACCATGACCCGCCTTTCGCGGCGCACCGCCCTGTTCACGGCCGCGGCGGCCACCGTTGCCGCCACCCTTCGTGTCCGTCCGGCCCGCGCACAGGCCGCCGGCCCCTACAGCCTGCCGCCGCTGCCTTACGGTTTCGACGCGAACGAGCCGCATATCGACGCGCAGACCATGATGATCCACCACGACCGGCACCATGCCGCCTATGTCGCCAACCTCAACGCCGCCGTGAAGGACTATCCCCAGCTTGCCGCCATGTCCCCGGACGCGCTGGTGGCGCGGCTCGCCGACATCCCCGAGCAGGTGCGCACGGCGATCCGCAACAATGGCGGCGGCCATGTGAACCACTCGATGTTCTGGCAGATCATGGGCGGCAAGGGCGGGGCCCCTGCGGGCGCGCTGGCCGACGCGATCAACCGCGATTTCGGCGGCTTCGAGGCGCTCAAGACCCAGTTCAACCGGACCGGCGCGGGGGTGTTCGGGTCCGGCTGGGTGTTCGTGACCGTGACCCGCGAAGGCAAGCTGGCGCTGGCGCCACGGCCAAACCAGGACACGCCGCTGATGGACGGCGGCCGCGTGTTGTTCGGCAACGACGTGTGGGAGCACGCCTACTATCTGAAATACCAGAACCGCCGCCCGGACTACCTCGCCGCCTGGTGGAACGTCCTGGACTGGACGAAGGTCGCTGCCCGCTACGACCAGGCGAAGGCCGGCACACTCACGATCTGAAGTCGGGGACGGCGGAGGCCGCCGGGCGCTTGCGGTCAATGCGAGGTTCGGCGCCGAGCGAGATATTGCTGGAACAGCGTCTCGCGCTGGGCATCGGTGAGCTGGGCCAGACCGGGGCCGGATCGGGACAGGAAGGTGTTGAACTCGCGGCGCAGGCGCTCTTCCGATTCGCCCTCGGCATTGGCAGAGGCCGTTTCGGGCGAGGGGGTCGCCCCGTGATCCGCAAGTCCAGGCTCGACGGGCGCCGGTACGGGCGCAGGGTTGCCCGGCGGCAGCCCTGCGACGGCAGCGGTTGGCGGTGCCGATGGGGCGGTAGCCGCGGGAATAGCGGGCGCTGGGTCGGCAGCTGCCGCTCCGTCGTCTGCGGCGGGCGCCGTCGGGCCACTCTGCGGGTGCAGCAGGGCGACGACGCTCTCCTCCACGTCGCGATAGAACCGCGTGCCGCCGGTGGCGGCGAACACCAGAGCGGCAATGGCCACCAGGGCCCCGATCGGCCGACGCCATCGCCGGGCAGAAGCGCGCCCGCGACGTCGAGAAGAGGCGGCAACCAGGTTCAGCGGAATCGCCGGAGTTGCGGTGGGGACGGGCGGGGCAGGCGGAGGTCCCGACTCGCCGGATTCGCCTTCCAGAACCACGGATGTGGCCAGTTGCTCGCGGATGCGGCTGAATTCCGCGCCCTCCAGCAGCGTCAAGAGCCGGGATTTGCCGGCGAACAGAACCTGCAGGACAGGCGCGCGGGGCGGCGCCAGATCCGACAGGGCCTGAAGGAAGAGCAAGGCCTGGCGCTGCAGGGTGTCCGCCTGCTCGATGAGGAGCACGACCTGGCGCTCGTCACTGGTGCGTACGGTGAGGCTCCGGACGCCGATCGCGAGTTCTTCGTCAGCAGACGTCGCCTGATCTCCGCCGATCTGCAGGATGAGACGCGTGAGCGTGAGCGGCGACGTAAGCGGATTGGCAACGCGCACCACCCGGACAGCGGAACCGGCAAGCCTGGCCATGAGCGCGCTGACGACGCCGGCGGTATCCGGCCCGCCTTGCCCGATCAAGGCCATGAAGCGCTGCTGCCGGCGGATGGCGTCTGCAAGCCGACTCGCTGGAGTCGCCACATAGGCAGCCAGGGCCCGGTTTTCGCCGCCTGGGAAGAGTCCCGATTTCGATTGGTCGCGTGGCATGGGCGCCTCTGTCAGGGAGCGGCCCGGCAGGCTTGCGGGGCGCCCGAATCGTCGGCGGGCGGCAGATCGTGCGCTTCACGAGGATCAGGGCCATCCTGATGCGCCACCTGCCAGGTGTCGAACCGCTGGAACAGGTGCTCCTTCTGCGCGGCGGAAAGGCCTGTCGAGTCGGTTGGCGGGCAGATGGGTTTGACCTGTGTGGCGGCCCGTGTCGGCGGAGTCCGGTGCACCTTATGCTGGGCGGCGACGTGCTTCGGCGGGATCGCCTGCGGCGGCGGCGGCGCGGCCGGCGAGGCGTGGGGCGGCGGCGGGGGCGGTACGCAGGCCGTCAGCGCCACGGCCACCGCGAACAGCGCCGTGACCGGCCGCCGGCGATGCCGCGCGCTTCCCTCGGCCGGCTGCACCATCATATCCGGGCTTCGCCCGATCCCTTCGCTTGCAGACCGTCGCGCCGTTGCCGCCACACAGGGCCGCCGCCGCCCACGAGACGTAGGCGGACACGCTGGCGGCATGCGCCGGCACAACAGAATCTATCACGTCGGAATCTGAAAATCGTGGGCGACTCGAAGCGGATTCAAGGCCTTTGAGCGCGATCCCATCAAACCACTGTTATTGCCGCCGTCGCCGTCCCCGGCCAGGGATGGCATCAGGCGAACGCGCCGCGGTGCCCCCGCCTACGCCGAGGGAGCCTGGACCGCTTCGGCCATCAGGTGGCGCACATCCTGCCCGGTGCGGGCGCGGATCAGGTTGGCGACGATGCTGCGGTGGCAACGGGTGTGGTCGCGTTCGAAGCACAACAGGCAGGCGCGTGCGGTGCGCGCGATGGCGATGGCGTTTTCGAGGTCCGCTTGCGCCTCGAGCGTTTGCATGTGTTCGGCGTAGATGCGCTCCATGGTCGCCACATCGCCGTGCCGCGCGGCGTCGCGGCCGGCTTTCGGCGTGCCCAGGCCGCGCAGATGGGTGTAGCGCAGGCCGGCCTGCTCGACGGCGCCGGCCAGCAGGCGCTTGGAGAAGCCGGGCTTGCGCGACTGTGGCACGGCGCGCACATCCAGCAGGTGCTCGGCGCCGGCGGCGCGCAGCGCGTCCAGCACCGGGCCGATAGCGCAGCCCTCGTAGCCGATCGTCAGCAGCGTGGGGGGCGGCAGGTCGGGCGCTGGCGTGGCCATCGCTATTTCTTGACGGCCTCGACGCCGCCCGGCGGCGCCAGTCCGCGGGCGCGCATGCATTTCTGCACGCTCTGGCGGATCGCTTCCTTCAACTCGCCGTTCACCTGGTTGGCGAAATAGGGCGACGCGAACGCGTAGCGGTCGCGCAGGGTCTGCAGGTCCGGGTCGCGCTGCGCCTCCTGCTCGCATTCGGCCTGCGCCGTGGACGGGGCCGGCCCGGTGGAACAAGCGCCCAGCAGCAGAACGGGAAGAATGAGGGCGGCGAGGTGCTTCATTCGGCGGCAATCCAATCCTCGATCAGCCGCCGGGCAATGCTGTCCGCGCGCGGCAGGCTGAAGCCATGGTCGCGATGGTTGCGCAGCTGATCGCGGGTGAACCAGCGCGCGTCCCTCAACTCGGTGGGGTCGATGGTGATCTCCTCGGTGAGCGCCTGCGCGTAGAATCCCAGCATGATCGAGGCAGGGAACGGCCAGGGCTGGCTGGAATGGTAGTACACCGAGCCCACCCGCACACGGGATTCCTCGAACACCTCGCGCGCCACCGCTTCCTCCAGACTTTCGCCCGGCTCCACGAACCCGGCGAGGGTGGAATACATCGTGGCGTTGGGGAAGCGCTGCGAGTGGCCCAGCAGCGCCCGCTCTCCGGTGGTCACCAGCATGATCACGGCGGGATCGGTGCGCGGGAAATGCTGGCTGCCGCAGGACTGGCAGACCATCACGTGACCGGCGCTGCGCGGCGCGCATTCCGCCCCGCAGGCGCCACAGAAGCGGTGGCGGGTGCGCCAGTGCATCAGCCCGCGCGCATGCGCCAGCACCGAGGCGTCGTTGTTCGCCAGCACGCCCGCGACCGCGCGCAGGTCGGTGAACGTGCCCATGTGCGCCGGCAGCAGCGGCAGCGGGTCGTCGGCGGCGCTGACGTCCACGCAGAACACCGGCACCGGGCCCTGCAGGCCCAGGAACGCCCAGGGTCCGCCGGCCATGCGCACGGCGGCGGCGGCGTCCGCGGTCAGGAACACCGCCTCGGGCCGGCCCTCTTCCACCCCCTGCATCAGGTTGCGGGAGCGCCAGACCGGGGTGAACAGCGTGGCCGGATGGTTCAGGGCCGCCTGGATCCAGGCGTCGTCGTCGCGCTTCTCGGCGGCCCGGTCCAGCGGGCTGCCGGTATAGACGTTGGGCCGGCTGGCAAGAATCAGGTTCACGGGGCCGTCCTGGGGGCAAATGCGTGCGCCGGAACCTGCCACGCGCAACGTTCAGCGGCAACCTTGCTACCGGACGCGAGATGCACGATATCTAGCATGGGAGGTCGGCGGCGGACGGGCGCCTCGCCAACCCGGTCAGGTCCGGAAGGAAGCAGCCGCAACGAGTTTCCGCTCGGGTCGTTTGTTCGGCCTCCCACCCTTCAACCCGGTCGCCACCACCCTGTCAGACAGGTGCGGCCCCTGCCCCGGCGCCGCGCATGACCGGCTTGTTCACCGACGAGTCCCAGTTGCCCCCGCCCGAGCCGACCGGCCCCGGGTTGTTCGGCGACGCACCGGAACCCGCCGCCGCAGCGCCCGCCGCGGCGGCCTACCGCGTGCTGGCGCGCAAATACCGCCCCACCCATTTCGGCGACCTGATCGGGCAGGAGGCGATGGTGCGCACGCTGCGCAACGCCTTCGCCATGGGCCGGGTGGCGCACGCCTTCATGCTCACCGGCGTGCGCGGCGTGGGCAAGACCACCACCGCGCGCATCATCGCCCGTGCGCTCAACTGCACCGGGCCGGACGGCACCGGCGGCCCCACCGCCGATCCCTGCGGCGTCTGCCCGAACTGCGTGGCCATCCTCGCCGACCGGCACCCGGACGTGCAGGAGATGGACGCCGCCAGCCGCACCGGCGTGGAGGACGTGCGCGAGATCATCGAGTCCACGCGCTTCCGCCCGATGCAGGCGCGCGCCAAGGTGTTCGTCATCGACGAGGTCCACATGCTCTCCCGCAACGCGTTCAACGCGCTGCTGAAGACGCTGGAGGAGCCGCCGCCGCACGTGACGTTCATCTTCGCCACCACCGAAATCCGCAAAGTGCCGGTGACGGTGCTGTCGCGCTGCCAGCGCTTCGACCTGCGCCGCATCTCGGTGGCCGAGCTGTCCGCCCTGTTCGGCCGCTTCGCCGGGCTGGAAGGGGTGCGCATCACGCCGGACGCGCTGACCCTGATTGCGCGCGCCGCCGACGGCTCCGCCCGCGACGGCCTGTCGCTGCTCGACCAGGCGATCGCGCAGACCGAGCCCGGCCAGGCCATCGAGGCCGCCGCCATCGTGGACATGCTCGGCCTGTCCGACCGCGCGGCCGTGTTCGACCTGTTCGAGGCGGTGATGTCCGGCAAGCCCGCGGAAGCGCTGGCGCTGACCGACCGCGCGCACGAGCGCGGCGCCGACCTCGGCGTGATGCTGCAGGACCTGCTGGAGCTGGTGCACAGCGTCACCCGGCTGAAATCGGTGCCCGCCCTGCGCGACTCGGCCGAGTTGCCGGAAGCCGAGCGCACCCGCGGCGCGGACTTCGCCGACAAGCTGTCCATGGCCTCGCTCGGCCGCGCCTGGCAGATGCTGCTGAAGGGCATCGCCGAGGTCGAGGCCGCCCCCGACCGCCGCGCGGCCGCCGAAATGGTGCTGATCCGGCTGTGCTACGTGGCCGACCTGCCGCCGCCCGCCGACCTGGTGCGCCGGCTGACCGAGAACCCGTCCGCCGGCCCCGCCCCGACGGCGCCCGGGCCCAATGGCGGCGGCGTGCGCGCGGTGGCCG
>NZ_JAPDNT010000038.1 GCF_025989185.1 Limobrevibacterium gyesilva | reverse complement strand
ATTTCAAGGATGACCGACATTGTTTCAGGTGGCGAGGTCATCTCTGTCGACGATTCGCTGAACCAGTACAAGCGAAACTGCACCGAAAGTGCGGAAGAGCCCCTTTTGCAGGCCGATTGACAGCCTAACCCCCGGATAAGGCTGTGATTAGCCAGATTTAGCCACAAATAGCATGGGCCGCAGTGTGGATTAGCACGGCCTTGCCGAATCTGAAGTGACCCAGCCAGGAGGATCTTCATATGAAGGTAAGCGTACGTCTAAGGCGCGGACATAGTGCTTGACGTCATCTAGCAGGGTGCTGAAAAGGGTAGCGGCGCCGGCGATGGTGTGATTCGCTCGTTCCGAGAGGGACGGAGCGAAGATGCGAGGAAGTGACGCGGCAGCCGGGTCGCTGTTCAGCTACGTGGACTTGGAGAAGCGGGTGCGGACGGATCACCCGCTGCGGGTGATCCGGGGCATCGTGAACACCACGTTGCAGGCGATGTCGGCGGAGTTTGATGCGCTCTACTCGCCGTTGGGCCGGGAATCGATCCCGCCGGAGCGGCTGTTGCGGGCGCTGTTGCTGCAAGCCTTCTACTCGATCCGTTCGGAGCGGCAACTCGTGGAGCGGATCGAGTTCGACCTGCTGTTCCGCTGGTTCGTCGGTCTGGGCATGGACGATCCGGTCTGGGACGCCACCAGCTTCACCAAGAACCGCGACCGCCTGCTGGCGGGTGAGATCGCGACCAAGTTCCTCGCCGCCGTGCTGGCGCATCGGCAGGTCAAGGTGCTGCTCTCGACCGAGCACTTCTCGGTGGACGGCACGCTGCTGGAGGCCTGGGCGAGCACCAAGAGCTTCCGCCCCAAGGACGGCTCCGGGCCGCCGCCCGATGTGGGGCGCAACGGCGAGCAGGACTTTCACGGCCAGAAGCGCAGCAACGACACGCATGCCTCGACCACCGATCCTGATGCCCAGCTCTACCGTAAGGGCCGCGGCAAGGAGGCGAAACTCTGTTTCATGGAGCACGCGCTGATGGAGAACCGCAACGGGTTGATCATTGGTGCCATTGCCACGCGCGCCTCGGGCCATGCCGAGCGGCTGGCGGCGCTGCATCTGATCGAGCCGCACGCGGACCGGCCGCAGCCTATCACTCTGGGTGGCGACAAAGGCTTCGACACGCAGGACTTCGTCGCCGAGCTTCGCGAGATCAACGTCACGCCGCATGTGGCGCAGAACGACAACGGGCGGCGCTCGGCGATTGACGGCCGCACCACGCGCCATCCGGGCTACACGGTCAGCCTGCGCATCCGCAAGCGCATCGAGGAAGCATTCGGCTGGGCCAAAACGGTCGCCGGATTGCGCAAGGCGCGCCATCGCGGGCTGCCCAAGATCGACTGGCAGTTCACCTTCACCATGGCCGCCTACAACCTTGTCCGCCTGCCGAAGCTGCTGGAGCCTGTAACGTGATGCTTGGACTCCGTCCAACTCGCCCCGCCGCGCACGAAAGTGGACGGTGCCCCACAGTTTTCGGTCGGCAAAAGACACGCAGGGTCACGCCAACCGCCAGACGCCCCCTCAATCGCCCATCACTTCAGCAGCCTGCTAGGCGGCGAGCCGCTGGTCCAGCCTCGTGCGGATCCCGTCGACGTTCCAGGGCAGCAACTCTGCGACGCGGTTGACGGGATGATCGGCGATGCGCTCGATCATATCGACGCTATTTCTCTATCTTTTTTGTTGCCTATAAAGTTCGAAGGGCCAAATGTGGCCTTCAGGAGACCAAACATCCGGGGCATCCCCGTCCAAGGACGATCTGAGGGATGCGGATCACCCGACACATGTCGGGCATGAGCGCGGCAGCACCAAGACAGATTGCAGCAAGAGGTAACCGGCCTACGCGGCCGGGCCTTGGTTCCGAAAGGACGCGACATGGTAAGCAAGACACAAATCGAATTCGCGGCCAGTCATAAGACCTTGCCGGATGGCGTCCGGCGCGTCGCCGACGTTGCACCCGACGAAAACATCGAGGTGAGCGTTTATTTGAAGGCGCACCCGCATACTGCGGAGACTGATGAAGCGCTGCCGGCCACCGACCGCCGTGGCGCTTTGCACGCGCGCCGCGCCGAGCAATACAAGGACGACATCCGACTGTTGAGCGAATTCGCCGCTGAGAACGGTCTGACGGTGACCGCAGTCGAGCCTGGTCGGCGTTTGGTGAAGCTGACCGGATCCGCCTCTAAGATGCAGACGGCGTTCGGCACGAACCTTGCCGTCTACGACGATGGCAAGCAGCAGTTCCGTGGCCGCAGCGGCGCTTTGCGCCTGCCGCAGGACGTCGAGTCCGTGGTGGAGGCAGTGCTCGGATTGGATACCCGCCAGGCGGCGGAGCCCCATTTTGTCGTGGGCGGCGCAATCCTGCCCGAGGTGATTATCGGCCACCGGCCGAACACGGTTGGTATAGCCTATGGTTTTCCGACCGGCCTAACCGGTTCCGGGCAATGCATCGGGATCATCGAACTCGGCGGCGGATATCTCGCCGCCGACACTGCCGCAGCCTTCGCCGCCATGGGGCTCCCAGCACCGACGGTCGTGTCCGTCTCCGTGGACGGCGGTCAAAACGCGCCCGGCAGTCCAGACGACGGTGAGGTTGCGCTCGACATTCAGGTGGCCGGGGGTGTGGCGCCCGGCGCCCGCATCGCCGTCTATTTCGCGCCCAACACCTTCCAGGGCTTCGTCGACGCGGTGTCGGCGGCGGCGAACGACGCGGTCAACAAGGCCCACATCATCTCGATCAGCTGGGGCGCCGCCGAGCTGCACTGGACCCAGCAGGCTTGGCAAGCGATGAACAATGCCCTGCAGGACGCCGCGACTCTGGGCATTTCGGTATTCGCGGCGTCGGGCGACCACCTCGGCACTGACGGGGTCGCCAACGGCAAGGCGAATGTCGATTACCCCGCTTCCAGCCCATGGGCGATCGGCTGCGGCGGCACCACCATCGACACCACGGGCAACACCATAAACAGCGAAGTGGTGTGGAACAAAGGCGCCTCCGGCTGGGGCACGGGCGGCGGGATCAGCGATCTGTTTGCGGTACCGGCATTCCAGCAGGGCGTCAATCTTCCGGCCAGCGTCAACGATGGCCAACATAGACGCGGCGTACCCGATGTGGCTGCTGACGCCGACAGGGATAGCGGTTATCTGATAGTTCTAAACGGTCAGACGCTGCCGATCGGCGGCACGAGCGGCGTAGCGCCGCTCTGGGCCGGCCTAACCGCGCTGATCAACCAGGCGGCACCGGCGCCGGTCGGCTTCTTCCTGCCGAAGCTCTATCAGAACCCACAGGCGCTCCGGAATATCACGCAAGGCAATAACAGGCCGGTGAATTCCAATCTCGGCTACACGGCGGGCGCCGGTTGGGATGCCTGCACCGGGCTGGGCGTGCCCATAGGGGGCGCTCTGCTGCAAACTTTCACCGCCCATCTCGTGGCCGGCCCCGTCGGTGTTCTAACCGTCAACCAGCGGCCTTACGCCTTTGTACAAACGCCGAACGGCCATCTCTGGGTGAACTGGTGGGATGGCAGCGCCTGGCACTGGTCCGATCAGGGGACACCCATCGGCGGCTTGGTGGCCGGTCCGGTGGGAGTGTTGACCATGAACCAGCGGCCCTATGCCTTCGTCCGCAGCAACACGGGGCAGCTCTGGGTGAACTGGTGGGACGGCACGGCGTGGCACTGGTCCGGCCAGGGAACGCCGACAGGTGGCACGGTTGTCGATACGGTCGGCGTCACGACTGTAAATCAGCGGCCCTACGCCTTCGTGCGGAGCAACACCGGGCACCTCTGGGTCAACTGGTGGGACGGCGCGGCTTGGCACTGGTCCGACCAGGGAACGCCGACAGGCGGCACTGTCGCTGGCACGGTCGGCGTCACCACGATGAACCAACGGCCCTATGCCTTCGTCCGCAGCAACAGTGGCCACCTCTGGGTGAACTGGTGGGACGGCGCGGCTTGGCACTGGTCCGACCAGGGAACACCGGGCGGCGGCGCCGTCGTCGGGCCGGTCGGCGTCTGCACATTGGACCAGCGACCTTACGCGTTCGTTCAGAGCAACACCGGGCACCTCTGGGTGAACTGGTGGGATGGCGCGGCCTGGCACTGGTCGGACCAGGGAACACCGGGCGGCGGCACCGTCGCTGGCCAAGTGGGCGTGTTGACCGTCCTGGCGTCGCCGCACCCCTTCGGCACGACCGACGAACGGCCATACGCCTTCGTACGGGCCAGTAGCGGCCATATGTGGGTGAACTGGTGGGACGGCGCGGCGTGGCACTGGTCCGATCAGGGAACGCCTACGGCCGGCAGCGTCGCCGGCCCGGTCGGTGTCACCACCGTAAACCAGCGACCATACGCCTTCGTGCGGAGCCAGGACAACCATCTCTGGGTGAACTGGTGGGACGGCGCACAGTGGCACTGGTCGGCGCAATAGTCCGCAGTCGGGTGAGCGCTCGCGTCCGCCGAGAGCACACGATCTCGCAAATCTTGCGAGTAGGTCGGTCAAGGCCGCCAGCTCATCGTCCCTCCAGTCGCAGCCGGAGGCCTATGAGACCGCATGTTTGCTGTCCCTGGCGGCTCGTCCCTCGGCATGCTGCGTCGAGGATTGGATCTATTGGCGATCCAGAGCCTCAAGCATGGGGGACGAGCCGTGGCGGTGCATACGACGACTTATGTGGCGATCGACAGCAGCAAGGAGACGCTGGCGGTGGCGATCGCAGAAGGCGGCTTGCGCGGCGAGGTGCGCTTCTGGGGCACGTAGGCCTGGGCTCGGGCGGTTTGTCGTGCCGACTCACTTGCCACAGCATATGCCGCCCGCGAGCGCTCCTCCGCTTCTTTCGGGGCGCCCACGAGACCGACGGCCAAGATGAAAGCGATAATCGCTATTCAACCAGCGGCGAGGTCGAAAATGCGCGCTGCTCGCGCTCGCCGGCGCGGCTCGATTGCCAACTTGCCGGCAGCCTCTGCCAGTTCTTGCTGCCGCCTAACTTCGATCTGCCGCGACGCCACCTTCACGTCCTCCGTCCGTCGGCGGAAATAGGCAGCTTCTGGCCGCCTCACGACGCCGTCAGGCGGTCCACGCACGGCTCACCGCTCATCGGGATAGACATTACGCCAGCGTCCGTATCAGAAAGTCGGTCCATCAGGAGCTCGATCCATGGATGCGGACGCCCCGGAAATCACGGCATTTAAAGTGGCGCTCAGAGGTCCACTGCTGCAACCCGCGGATGAAACCTATGAAGCGGCGCGCGTGGTGTGGAGCGGCATGATCGATCGTTGCCCCCGCCTCATCGTGCGCTGCCACGGCGTTGCTGATGTCGTTGCGTCGGTCGACTTTGCCCGCACGCACGGCGTGGTTGTTGCGGTGCGCGGCGGCGGCGGGAATTTCGGGATCGTCACGTTGTTCGAATTCCGCCTGCATCCAATCGAACCTGAACTGATGGCCTGCCTGGCGGTGTATCCCGAGTCTCGCGCGCGCGAAGCTATCGCGTCATGGCGCGACTTCATGGCCACTGCGCCCGATCAGCTCCTCGGCAGCCTCGTCGAATTCTCGACCCTACCGAATGATGCAAGCCTGCCACAGGAGGCGCGTGGCGCGCGTGCAATCACGGTGGCTGCCGCCTATGACGGTCCGGCCCGCGAGGGCGAGACACTGGTTCAGCCTTTGCGTGAGCTCGGACCGATGCTCGTCGACTTCAGCTGGAGGATGCCATATTGCGCCCTTCAGAGCATGCTGGACGACTCCTTCCCCAAAGGACATGATCGCAGCTACTACAAGTCGCTCTTTCTGCGGCAGCTCGATGGCCCCGTGATCGAGGATCTGGTAACGCGGGTAGCGGCACGCCCATCAGACATGACATACACGTCCATCTGGGACTTCGGCGGGGCGGTTGCCCGCGTGGCGGCAGATGCGACGGCATTCGGTGATCGAAACAGGCCGTACGTGCTCAGTATCGATACGACGTGGTCAAAGCCGGAAGGCGATGGGCCGAACATTGCATGGTCGCGGAACTTCTGGTCGCACATGCAGCCCCATTCGGACGGCCGCATATATGTCAACTTCCCGGGCCATGGCGAAGACGATGGCCTTGTGCGCACTGCGGTGGGCGCGGAGAACTACGCACGGCTCGTCGCCATCAAGCGGAAATACGATCCCACCAACTTCTTCCGGATCAATCAGAACATTGCGCCCGACAGCCTGCCTCGTCGGCAGCGGTCAGAACATTAGGATAGCGCCAGCAGGTTGCTGAATTTCGGTGCTGGCGGTGCGGGTTGAAGTGCGATTGCCTTCGTGCCTGTCAGCAGGTTGACGAGGTAGGGATGCGCGGGAGCGACGCGGTCAGCGGTAAGCTGTTCAGCTACGTGAACCTTGAGGAGCGTGTGCCTGCCGATCACCCGCTGCGGGTGATCCGGGAGATCGTAAACACGACGCTTTCGGCCATGTCGGTGGAGTCCGACGCGCTCTACTCGCCGTTCGGGCGGGAATCGATCCCGCCGGAGCGGCTGCTGCGGGCGTTGCTGCTGCAGGCGTTCTACACGATCCGCTCGGAGCGGCAGTTGGTCGAGCGCATCGACTTCGACCTGCTGCTCCGCTGGTTCGTCGGCCTCGGCATGGACGATCCGGTGTGGGACGCCACCACCTTCACCAAGAACCGCGACCGTCTGCTAGCGGGCGAGATCGCGATCAAGTTCCTCGCCGCCGTGCTGGCGCAGCCGCAGGTCAAGGCGCTGCTGTCGGACGAGCATTTCTCGGTGGACGGCACGTTGCTGGAGGCGTGGGCCAGCACCAAGAGTTTCCGCCCGAAGGACGGCTCCGGCCCGCCGCCCGATCCAGGGCGGAACGGCGAGCAGGGCTTCCACGGCCAGAAGCGGAGCAACGAGACGCATGCCTCCACGACCGATCCCGGTGCCCGGCTCTACCGCAAGGGGCAGGGCAAAGAGGCGAAGCTGTGTTTCATGGCGCATGCGCTCAAGGAGAACCGGCACGGCCTGATCGTCGGTGCCGTCGCCACCCTTGCCTCAGGCCATGCCGAGCGGCTTGCTGCCCGGCACCTGATCGAACCGCACGCCAACCGCCCCCAGCGCATCACCGTCGGCGCCGACCGGGGCTTCGACACGCAGGATTTCGTCGCCCAGATGCGCCAGTTCAACGTCACGCCGCATGTGGCGCAGAACGACAATGGGCGGCGCTCGACCATCGACCGCCGCACCACGCGCCATCCCGGCTACGCGATCAGCCTGCGCAGTCGCGAGCGCATCGAGGAAGCCTTTGGATGGGCCAAGACCGTCGCCGGACTGCGCAAGGCGCGGCACCGCGGGCTGCCGAAAATCGACTGGCAGTTCACCTTCGCCATGGCCGCCTATAACCTTGTCCGCCTGCCCAGGCTGCTCCGAGCGGCACCATGACGCCCTCAATCCGCCCCCAGCAGGCCGTCCAACGCCAATGCCGCCAACTCAACCGCAACGCCGGCGCCTGACGCACATGAATGTCGCCGAAAAACCAACGACCCGCCGAAAGCCGCACCGCATTTCAGCAGCCTGCTAGAGGGAAGAAATAGGATGGACACGTCAACGGTAACTGGCCTGTTTACCCTTGGTGGCGTGGTGGCAGGGGGGCTTTTCGGCGTGATCGCCAAAATCATCGCTGATGTTAATCAAACGAACCGAGACCGTGAAACTAGGCGCGAGCAGCAACGGTCCGACTTTCAGCGGTGGCAGCGTGAGCAGTTTATGCTCCTGATGATCAACTGTGCGAAATCTGCCAACCTGTACGTCTCGAAGAGGATCGCGGATGGGGGTGACGACGTGGCAGCGCAAAACGATCCAGATATCCGGCAGGCGAGCGCCGAATTGCAGGGATGGCTGATCGCGCTAGCAATTGTCTGCCCCGACGCAGCGAGCGACGATTATCGGAGGCTCTGCGAAAACCTAGACAAGGCGATGTGGCAGGCGGTTCCGAAAATCCAACCCGTCTGGGAGATTCGTCAGCTTCTAGTGAAGCTCGCTGCGCGGTTTAGTGAAAGCTCCTTTCCATCGATTACAGGCGCATAGGCTACATTGCCAGCCACGGATTCTTCAAGAAGGGCGAGATCGCCGACATTTGCTTGCGCAATTTGAGCGCCGATGGCGAGCGGAACACGAGAGAACTTGCCGAACGAGTGATGTGCGAGCGCAACCTGGATCCGAACGACGCTGCGCGGCGCAACTCGGTTGTCTTCAAGGTCGTTCAGGCTCTGCGCCACGCGGCGCGGCGAAAGATCGTCGTCATGGTCGAGAAACGCAAAGGGATTTGCGTTTGGACGGCCGCGGGCTCTGTCGCAAATTTTCGTCCGGCAGCGGTCCAGCGTATGACGCTGACGATGGTTCTGGCGGGACGGCCGACGATGATCGAGTTCAAAGGCAGTCATTTTGAACGGGACGCTATCCTGTGGGGCATCCGCTGGTACGTGGTGTATCCGGTCAGCTACCTCCAACTCGAGGAAATGCTGGAAGAGCGCAGCGTGGTGGTTGACCATGCCACGCTCAATCGCTGGGTCCTCAAGTACCTGCCCTTGCTGGAGAAGGAATTTTTGAAGCGCAAGCGTCCGGTGGGTTCGAGTTGGCGGTTGGACGAGACATACGTCAGGGTCAAGGGCGTCTGGAAGTACTTGTATCGAGCCGTGGACAAGGCCGGCGCGACGGTGGACTTTCTGTTGACGGCCAAGCGGGATCGCAAAGCCGCGTTGCGCTTTCTGCGCCGGGGGATCGGTCATCATGGTATGCCCAGGAAGATCACCATCGACAAGAGTCGTGCCAACACGGCGGCGATCGAGAGCTACAACGCCGAGCATGACGCGGAGATGGAAATCCGCCAGATGAAGTACCTCAACAACATCGTCGAGCAAGATCACCGCGCCATCAAGTGATTGGCACGACCGATGCTGGGGTTCAAAGCCTTCTGGTCAGCCACGGTGACCTTGGCGGGTATCGAGATCATACACATGATCCGCAAAGGTCAGCTGCACACGGCAGGAAATTGGTGTCCAGCACAGCAGTTTTACTCCCTGTGGAGTGCGCCCCTGGGGGTGGACAGAATGAGCGATTTGGTTTGACCCTCATTGCTGGGCTTCCGGAGGATGGAAGCCATGACGAAGCATCGATCCCATAGCGCGGCGTTCAAGCGGCAGGTTGCCGAGGAGTTCCTGGCAGGCGAGACGCTGCACGGGCAGGCGCTCGGCGCGGGAGTCATCGCGCGTTCGCGGGGCAGATGTGCCGGTAATGGCCCGCGCACCGGTCTGCGACGGGAAGCGGGACGAGGACCCGTATCAGCCGCGGCGGTTCCCGTCACGGTCGCGTCCTCGCTGGCTGCGGCTTCCAGCTCCTCGAGCTCCAACTCCATCTGGTCGAGTAGCTTGCGGCCGCGCTCGGGCGAGGCGCCGAAGCGGTCATGCTTGAGCTTGGCGATCAGCAGCTTCAGGTGCGCCACCATCGCCTCGGCGCCGGAGGCCCGTGCCTCCGCCTCGCGACGCCCCGCCCGCTTGGCTGCGAGGGCGGCACGCAGTGCGTCGATGTCGTCGGGCAGCATGTCGGCGACGGGCGGCATGGCGCCGATTCAACCACAGCCCGGCGGTGCTGTGTACCCCGCGCGTGCGGCCGTCTAGCCAGCCGTCCCTGGCCGCCAGGTGCGCTGCGGGTGCTGCCAGTCGATTCCTTCAAGCATGTAACCGAGCTGTGCCGCCGTGATCGCCACCACCCCTCGGCGGGCGATGGCCAGATGAAGCGGCCCGTCTCTAGCCGCTTGGCATAGAGCGACATGCCGAGGCCATCGTGCCAAAGAATTTTCACCAGGTCGCCGCTCTTGCCGCGGAAGACGTAGAGATCGCCGCCGTGCGGATCGTGCCCCAGCGCCTGCTGCACCTGCAAGGCCAGGCCGTTCATGCCGCGGCGCATGTCGGTGCTGCCCGTCGCCAACCAGACCCGTACACCGGAGGGAACCGGGATCACCCGCACAGCACGCCCAGCACGCGGCGCAACGCCGCCGCGCCGACATCACACCCGACCCGAACCGTGGCGCCGTCCGGCAATACGATCTCGATCGTGGCATCGCGACCCGGACACGGCTGGCGCGCCAATGACGGCTTGCTGGAAAGCGGCGGCTCAGCCACAGGCGAGTCCGCTATCCCGTGCACAGGCAGGAACTGCAAGCCCGCCATCGGCGCCAGTGCGCCACTCCGTACCTGGCGCCGCCAGTTCCACAGCAGCCCTCGGCTGACCTCGTGCCATCGCACGATCTCGGCGAAGCACGCCCCCGGCTGCTCCACCTCGGCGACGATACGCAGCTTGTCCTCGACCCGCCAACGACGACGCCGTTCAACCCCGGTGATGATTTCCACCGTCACACCCGCTCCTGCCCTTTGCGGCGCTCGAACAAGCGCCGTTAGGATCAGCAGACCGGTTCAACTCCGCAAGGCGGCGCTCGCCGGGTGGATACGGGAAGAGTCGCCTCTCGGTGGTTGCTACGCCTTGCTGATGTTCCAGAACGCCAACACGTTGGATTTCAGCACGCCGGAGATGTTGCTGCGCCACAGGAACGGCTGGATGAACTGGCCCAGCGGGATGTACGGCACGACCTCCCATAGGCGGCGATGCATGTCCTGCAGCAACGCCATGCGAGTGGCGGGATCCGGCTCACGAATATAGCGCAGGCGCATGTCCTCCTCGGGCTGGTCGCACGGCCACCCGTAGAAATTCTTGCCGTCACACGTGGTGATCGTCGACGGGCTGGTCAGTGGGCTGGAGAGTTGGGCGCCGTTGGCGCTGGTGTGGAACAGGTTCCATCCACCCTGCGCCGGTGCGTCCTTCTTCTGCCGGCGCGTGGCGACGCTGCCCCAATCGGAAAGCTGCAGGTCCACCTTGAAGCCGATCTTCTGCAGTAGATCGACCGTGACCAGGCTGAGCCGCTGATAGGCCGGAATATCCGACCCGCCGATCAGCACTACGGGCGTGCCGGCATAGCCGGATTCGCGGACCAGCCTGCGCGCGAGGTTGAGGTCGGGTTTGCGGAATGCCTCGGAACCGACCTCGGTTCCGTTGGGGCTGCCGCAGACCCAGAACGCATAGCATTCGCGCCAGTTCTTCGCATCGCCATACGCCGCCGACATGTAGTCGACCTGGTTCATGGCGTGGGCGACGGCCTGCCGCGCCCTGACGTTGCTGAATGGCGGCCACAGCGAGTTGAAGCGCAGCACCGCGTAGGATTCCAGTGGCCAGACCTCGCCGATAACGATGTTGGGGTCGTGCTCCACGGTCGTCAGAAGATCGAGCGGCGGGGCATCGAGCATGTCGACTTCACCCCTGCGCAGCGCCGTGAATGCGACCGACGGGTCGGGGATGATGATCCACTCCACACGGTCAACCTTTGCCACCTTGCCGCCCGCAAAGCCGCTGGCGGGCTCGGAGCGCGGGACATACCCGTCGAATTTCTCATAGACCAGTTTCGCCCCCGGTCGGTACTCAGCCTCGACGAAGCGGAAAGGGCCGGAGCCGATGCGGTCGCGCACCGGGGTTAATGGATCGGTGAGCGCGTCCTTCTCCCGCATGATCGCGCCGACGACGCCGTTGCTGCCGCCGAGCAGGAATTCCGTGAAGGCGAACGGCTGCTTCAGGCGGAGGGTGAATGTGCCGTCGTCGATCCGCTCGTAGCCATCGATCAGGTTCGCGAAGATCTGGTTCTGGGTGTCGCGCACGAACATGCGCTTCAATGAGGCGATAACGTCGCGCGTGGTCACCGGCGTACCGTCGTGAAACATCAGGCCGCGGCGCAGGGTGAAGGTGTAGAGCAGCTTGTCGTCGGAGGTTGACCAGGTATCGACCATCTGCGGACGGACGTTCATCTTGTCGTCCCAGCCGAACAACTGGTCATAGATCATGGCGCCGTGCATCGAGGTATTATTGACCTGGGCGAACACGGGATCGAAGGATTGCGGTTCCGCCTGGGGCACCACGCGCAGCACCTTGCGGACTGGCTGCGCCGGGGCGCGGTGAATCCCAGCGCTGGTCAGGATGGTTGCCGCGGCGCCCGCGGCGAAGCTGCGGCGACGGCGCATTGCTCTCCTCCTCGGTGTACCTGCCGGGATTCTGCAAGTGGCGCGATGTTCAGCCGGTTTGCGGGAGGCGGCAAGGAAAACCGTCCAGCGCCCGCTTGAGTAAAGCCGTGCCGCAGCTCGAAGTCGCACTGCTGAACAGCCAGCTTCGACTTAGAACGCCTTTCAAAACCCTTGTACTCACGCGCCGGGTGATTCATGAAGGGGAATGGCCACCCCTCTGGTATCCGACCCGCTTTGGTCGATCATCGAACCGCTGCTGCCTCGCCCTGCGGCAAAGCCAAAGGGCGGTCGCCCGGCGGTGCCGGCGCGTGCGGCGCTCACCGGCATCCTGTTTGTCCTGCGCACGGGCATCCCGTGGGAGATGCTGCCTGCGGAGATGGGGTGCGGATCAGGCGTGACGTGCTGGCGGCGGCTGCGCGATTGGCAGGCCGCCGGGGTGTGGGACCGGCTGCATCGTGAGTTGCTGCACAGGCTGCGCGATGCCGAGCGGATCGACTGGAGCCGGGCCTGCATGGACAGTTCGTCCATCGCCGCCAAAAAGGGGGTGACGCCACCGGCCCGAACCCGACCGACCGAGGCAGGCCCGGCACCAAACGCCACCTCGTCACCGACCGCCGCGGCGTTCCGCTCGCCTTCGTCCTGACTGGCGCCAACGTCCACGATAGCCTGCCGTTCGAGCAACTGCTCGACGCGGTTCCGCCCATCGCCGGCAGGCGCGGTCGGCCACGCCGCAGACCAGACAAGCTCCATGCCGACAAGGCTTATGACCACCGGCGCTGCCGCCGTGCCTGCCACAAACGTCGAATCAAGCCGCGCATCGCCCGGCGCGGCATCGAAACCAGCCAGAAGCTCGGCCGCCACAGATGGGTGATCGAGCGAACCTTCGCCTGGATCAGCCGCTTCCGCCGCCTCGTTACCCGATACGAGCGTAGACTCGACATTCATCACGCATTCACCTCAATCACGTGCTCACTCATCTGCTTCAACGCACTACAAGGAAGGTTTTGAAAGGCGTTCTTAGCCGCCGGCGGCAGTCCGGCCGGCCTCCCCGCTGATATGGAGAAAGCCACCCGGCGCGAGTAGAGGAGACAAGGGATGTCAAGGACGCAGGTCGTCGGAGGATGGCACCAGCGGCTGCGGCGGTACAGGTGACTGCCGCGCCGGCACGCTTCGGGCATGGCCTACCGGAGCGCGGGAGGGTCATCACTGTCCTTGGCGGGACCGGCTTCCTTGGGCATCGGGTGGTCCGGCATCTGCTCAACCGAGGCTTCAGGGTGCGAGCCGCCTCGCGCCACCCGGAGCGCGTGCCGTCGCTTTTCGGGCCGGACGTCGTGGGTGTGGACGCGATCGGAGCCGATGTGAACGACGAGGTCTCGGTCGCCATGGCGCTCGCCGGAGCCTACGGGGCCGTGAACGCCGTCAGCCTCTACGTCGAACGCGGGGGCCACGAGACCTTCCGCGCCGTCCATGTCGAGGCCGCGGCGCGCACTGCCCGGCTGGCGCGCGAGGCCGGCGTAGAGCGCCTGGTCCATGTCTCCGGCATCGGCGCCGATCCGGCTTCGCGGTCGGACTACATCCGCTCCCGGGGTGAAGGCGAGATCGCTGCCCGAGAGGCCTTCCCCAGCGCGACACTCGTCCGGCCATCGGTCATGTTCGGGCCTGACGATCACTTCCTGACGACGCTGGTGAGGCTGCTGCGGACGCTGCCGGTTTATCCTCTCTTCGGCTGGGGCCGGACGTGTCTGCAGCCCGTCCACGTGGACGACGTCGCCGAGGCAATCGCCCGGATCGTCGGGTGTGCAGCCGATGCCGGCCATCCCTGCTACGAGCTTGGCGGCCCTCGGTTGTACAGCTATGCGGAGCTCGTCCGGAGCATCGCCGGCTGCATCGGCACCCGTGCCACGCTCCTCCCGCTGCCGTTCGCGCTGTGGGAAGCCTTGGCCTTCCTGTCCGAGTTCATGCCCGGCGCGTCGCTCACGCGCAACCAGGTCGCGCTTATGCGGCGCGACAACGTCGCCTCCCAGGATCTGCCCGGCCTGCGGGATCTGCACGTCGAGTGGACGGCGCTCGAGGAGGTGGTGCTCGCTATGGCGGGCGGAGGCAGAGCGCCGCGACGCTGACAGGCGGTCCTCGGCGGGGGACGCGGACCAGGACCGCCAGCCGGAGCATGGCCCTCAGTTCGCCGACGAGCTCGATTCGCAGCGGATCGCCGTCGGTCTCAACCAGCGGGACAATCCACCTGTCGATGCGGGCCCCTTGTGGCCGTGTTTGCCATGAAAAGAAGCGTTGATGGCGTCTGAAAGGCGTTCCATACTATTCAATTAAGAAAACAAGACGGCCGTCCCGGAGGGAGATACCCATGGATAGGCAAGTCAATCGACGGAGCTTCATTAACACATTGGGCGTGACGGTTGGCGCAGCCGCCGGGCTGGGGGCCGGCCTGGGGGCGTCGGGCATCGTCCCGTACAGCGTCGCCCGCGCCGGTATCACGCCGAAGGGCAAGATTCCCGACACGCCCTTCAAGACCGGTCACATGACCTTCCTGACCGGGCCAGCCGCGGTACTCGGCGAGCCGTCGCTCAAGGGACACACCCTTGCCGCCGAGGAGATCAACGCCCAGGGCGGGCTTCTGGGCAGCCGCAAGATCGTGACGCTGACCACGGACGAGGCCGCAGGCACCGACGCCGCCGTCAAGGAGCTGCGGCGCCTGAAGCTGTCCGAGAACATCGACATGTTCACCGGAGTCATCTCGAGCGGCACCAGCCCCGCGCTGGGGCCGGTCGCGGAGGAACTCAAGGTACTGACCATACTTACCGATGGCTGCACCGACTTCCTGTTCGACAAGGCGGTGCCGAACCCGAAATATGTGTTCCGGGTCACCAACATCCAATCCGCCGACGGCATCACCGCCGCGATTGGCGTCGCCCAGACATGGCCCCAGGTCCGCAAGATCGCCCATCTGCACCCGGACTACAGCTATGGCCGGAACGCCGCTGAGCATTTCTCGCTCGCCATCGAACGGCTGTTGCCCGGCACCGCGTCGGTTGCCGAGAGCTGGCCGAAGCTGGGTACCACCGACTTCACGCCGCACATCACGAAGACCCTATCGGCCAATCCCGACCTGCTGATCTGCTCGGTCTGGGGAGGCGACTACGTCGCGTTCTACAAACAGGCCCTTCGTTACGGCCTGTTCGATAAGATGAAAGTTGCCAGCACGATCGCGTTCGGCGTCGCGCCACATGCGATCGGCAAGGACCATCCGGAGGGTGTGCTGGCTGGCGTGCACGCCAACTACCACTTTACCTATCCGGGCGGAAATCGCTGGCCGGAGAACGCCGGTTTCGTGCAGCGCTACTTCAAACGCTGGAACGAGTATCCCAACTTCGAGGCGGAAGGCGCCTATACTTCGCTTTATGTGCTCAAGACCGCGATCGAGCGGGCCAACAAACTGGAAGGCGGTTGGCCAGGGGACGAGGCGATTATCGGGCAGATCGAAGGCCTCGGCATGGATACGCCGGCGGGTTATCTCTACATCCGGCCCGACAACCACCAGGGGTACAAGGACACGGTCACCGGATTCTCGAAGAACACGGCCGACTACCCGTTCCCCGTTCTGGATCCCGAGCGCATCATCACCATCCCGATCCGCAACATCAGCGCGCCGGCCGGCTGGCCGAAGCCCGGCACGAGCCATAACGAGTCGACCGCGGCGGCGAACTGGATCAAGACGACCTGGCCGAAGGCCGCCGGCTAGAGCGACATCGGCGCGGATGGAATGCGCAACGCTTCCATCCGCGCCGATGAAACTGCTCGCGGAACATGTACCGCAGCCTGTTCGTCTGCAGCGACGAGGCTGTGGTGTTCTGTTGCGAACTTCGCTGCATGTCGCGACGGACGAAGGGAAGCAGCTGGCTATCGAGAACGACGAGCCAGGTCCCGGACCGCATGTTCGGCGCATGAATTTTTAGTTCGGGACCTCAATTTTTGTTCTCAGCCGCCTGTGTGTCCACGTAATGTCCGCAAACCGTCGCGGGCAGGACATACTTGTGCTGTCTATGTTTTTCGGTGCGCCATCCCAGCGTGACGGACCACTGCGTGAGCGCTTGGCGACTGCATGGAAATCTTGGCTATCCAGATCCTGAACTCGTTGTTCTACGCATCGGTCCTGTTCCTGATTGCAGCAGGGCTGAGCCTGATTTTCGGCGTCATGAACATCGTCAACCTGGCGCATGGCAGCCTGTATGCGCTTGGCGCCTACATAACGGCCTGGCTGATCGGCCGCGCGATCGCGGGTGGCTCTGGCGCTTCCGCCATCTGGCTGTTCCTGCTGATGCCAATCGGGGCGCTGGCCGTGGCTCTCGTGGGCGCGGTGATCGAGCCGACGCTGCTGCGGCCGCTCTACCGACGCGCCGAAGAATACCAATTGCTGGTCACCTTCGGCCTGCTGCTCATCCTCGAGGACGTGATGCGCTTCGTATGGGGCGGGCTGCCGCTGACGGCCGATACGGTCGTGGATGCGCTGCCGATCGTGCGCATCCTCGGCCAGCTTTATCCAGCGTACAATCTCGTCGTTATCGGCATCGGCGGGATCGCAGCACTCGGACTCTGGGCGTTCGTGTACCGCACCCGCTTCGGAGTGATGCTGCGCGCCACCTCCCAGGATCGCCGCATGGCGTCCGCACTCGGCCTCGACGTCGGGCGGGTCTACATCCTCGCCTTCGCGATTGGCTGTTTCATGGCCGGACTCGGCGGCGCCATCGTCGTGCCAAGCCAGGCGGCGGTGCTTGGCATGGGTGTCGATGCGCTGGTGCTTGCTTTCGTAGTGGTCGTGGTCGGCGGCCTTGGCAGCCTCAAGGGGGCTTTGGTCGGCGCGCTTATCGTCAGCTTCGTGCGCACTGCCGGGATCCAGTTCTTCCCCGAGGTCGAGCTTGCGGTGCTCTATCTGATCGCCGGCATCGTTCTGCTGGTCCGGCCCACCGGCCTGTTCGGTACGGCATGATCGCGCTCACCGGCACGCCGCGCCCTGCCTTGCCGCAGCTCCGCCTAATGGGGATCGCTGTCCCAATCGCGGTCCTATTGGCGCTGGTGCCGAGCTTTGCCAACTCGTACCAGACCCTGCTCCTCGCCTACGGCCTCATCATTGCCATCGCGGGCCTCGGCTTCAATCTACTGCTCGGCTACACGGGCCTGCTGTCGTTCGGCCACTCTGCCTATTTCGGCACCGGCGCCTATGCGGTCGCATTCATGGCGCAGGATCTCGGGGTCCGCTCCATGGAGGCGTACATCCTATGCGGGCTCGCGCTGTCGGCCATCGTGTCGGCCGTGTTCGGTTTTATCTGTGTGCGCCATACGCGCATCTTCTTCGGCATCCTTACGCTGGCGTTGTCGCAGGTGCTGTGGAGCCTCGCGTTGAAGCTGTTCTGGATCACTGGTGGCAGCGATGGGCTGCGGGTGCCGCGGCCAACGCTGCTTGGCGGGATGCTCACCTACACTGGCGGCGGTTTCCCGCGCTTCATCTCGTATTACTACTATTACGTGCTGGTGCTGTTCGTGGTCTGCGTGCTGGTGATGTGGATGATCGTGCATTCGCCTTTCGGCAAGGCGTTGCAGGCGATCCGCGACAACGAGACCCGCGCCGCCTTTCTCGGCCTGCGCGTTCGCCGGTTCCGCTGGGTCGCGTTCCTGATTTCGGGCGTGTACACCGGACTCGCTGGCGTTCTGTGGGTGCCGCTCAACGGCTTGACGACGCCGGATATCCTGTATTGGCCGTTCTCAGGCGAGATCGTGTTCCTGACGCTGCTCGGCGGTTTCCGCAACTTCACTGGCCCGATCGTCGGCGGCATCGTTTTCACCTTCCTCAAGACCTACGCGGTGGCGACGACCGAATATTGGCAAATACTGCTCGGCGTCGTACTCGTTGTGCTTGTGCTCGTGCTGCCGACCGGCATAGTGGGCGCCCTGGCGCAGCTCATCGGGCGCTTGTGGCCCCAGAGGGCTGACTAACGTGGCGCTGCTCCAGACCGTGAACCTGACCAAGCGCTTCGGCGACTTCCGCGCCGTCAACAGCGTGAACTTCACCGTGAACCAGGGCGAGTTCCTCTCGCTGGTCGGCTCGAATGGCGCCGGCAAGACCACGCTCGTCAACCTGATTAGTGCCCAGCTCTGGCCCGATACCGGCCAGGTCCTTTTCGAGGGTCGTGACATCACCCAGGCCACGGTGTTCCAGCGCATCCGCGCCGGGATCGCCCGCAGCTTCCAGTTGGTGAACCTGTTCGATAGGCTGACCGTGCTCGACAATGTGTCGCTCGCGATCTTCTCGCGCGAGGGCAAGGCCCGGAATCTCGCGACCCTCGCCGAGGGTGACCGGGAGGTGCGCACCGAGGCGATGGACGTACTGGGCCTGTTCGGTCTGGATACCAAACGCAGACTGCTCGCCGGCGGCCTCGCTCAGGGTGAGCGCAAGCTGCTCGACGTGGCTGTGGCTTACGCGCTCCGGCCCAAGATCCTGTTCCTCGACGAGCCGACCAGTGGCGTGGGCACCCGCGACAAGGCGCAGATCATGGATACCATCTCGGCCGTGGTACGCGCCGGCACTGTCACCGCGGTAGTGATCGAGCACGACATGGACATCGTGTTCAAATACTCCGACCGGATCGTGGTCATGCACGAGGGCGCCTTCCTCGCCGATGGCCTGCCGGCGGAGATCCGTGTCAACAAGGAGGTGGCGACCGTGCTTCTCGGCGCCGCCGTGCCGGGCTGAGCCATGCTCGAGATCGAGGACGTCAACACCTTCCGCGGCCCCGCCCACGTGCTGAACGGCGTGTCGCTCAACGTGGGCGCGCAGGAGGTCGTGTGCCTCGTGGGCCGCAACGGCGCCGGCAAGACCACGACCATGGAGAGCATCAACGGCCTCTTACCGGTGCGCTCGGGCGCTATCAGGTTCCGCGGCGAGGACATGACGCGGCTGCCCGCCTACAAGCGGGCCCGGCGCGGCATCGGCTATGCCCCGGAGGGCGCCAGCATCTTCCCCGACCTCACCGTGTCCGAGAACCTGATGATGAGCCGCTGGCTGTCCGAGAAGGCGGTACGCGCCCGCGGCGACGGTGCCGAGGTTAACATCGAGGATCGGATGTTCTCGGTATTTCCTGAGGTGCGCCCTCTCCTCAACCGGCGCGGGCTCAACCTGTCCGGCGGCCAGAAGAAGATGGTGGCAATCGCCCGGGCGATGGCGCTGTCGCCCTACCTGTTGCTGCTCGACGAGGCGTTCGAGGGGCTGGCGCCGGCAGTCGTGGGCCGGTTCCGCGATGCCGTGATTACGATCAAGCAGATGGGCATATCGATCCTCATTGCCGAATCGAACCTGGTAAACGCGGCGGCGGTCGCGGACCGGCTCTATGCCATGGACCGCGGCGAGATCATCTTCCACGGCTCGCCGCAGGACGCGCTTGCCAACGAGGATGTCATGCGCACGCTGCGCGGATGATGCGCGCGGTTCCGCTCGCGATCCTGGTCGCGTCACTCGCAGTCTCTCCCATGGCCCGAGGCGGCCATGAGGTGCCCATCTATCCCTCGTTCTACCCACACGAGATGCGCGTCGAGACGATCGACCCACCCGCCGCGGCACGTATGCTTCCCACTGCTGAAATCCATGCCTATGTCGGCTCCCCGCGCTTCATCGGCGCTGTGCCCGAGACGGTAGACGGCGTTGAGTCGCTCGGCAGCTTCGTCGTCGTGACCGTCGAGCCAGCAACGGCGGCGGACAGCTGTGCGGCCGCACGGGCCGCGGTCCGCCGTCTCGCCGGGCGGCGCGACGGCTTCGTCCTGCATCCCTATCCCGTGACGCCGTTCCACGCGGACTACCTGCAGCAGTCCGATCTGGCGGACGCGGCCAAGACGCGCGTTCTCCAGGCCGCTGCGGCGCCGCCGGAGGTCGCGGCTACGGTCGAAGAGATCGATGCCGCCGAGCTGCTCGCCTCCGACCTGATAAGCCTGAACGGCTGGCTCGGGCCTCCCTGGGTCAAATCGGGCTGGTGGCAGGCTTGGCGGCTGCTCAACCCCGCACTGGATAACGACGACAGGGAGCGCGCGTCGGAGATCGTCCAGAACCTCCAGGCGGGCGGCTATGATGGGCAGGAGAGGCGCCTCACCCTTGAGCGCAGCTTGGTGACCCTGCTGACCCAGGGCTGCCGCCGGATGATCGCCGGCTATACCGTAAAGAAGGAGTATTTCAATACCGAGTTCTCTGCAGGCGTCGAGAACGTCGGCTTTGACTCGCTCCTGGGTCTGGATTCACCCGTATTCTTGCGCACGGTGAAGCTGAAGGACTTTCCATGGAACGGCTGGCTCCGGCTCGGCATCGCGACGCGGTCGGAGGCGGCCTGGAATCCCATCGCCGGCTTCAACGACCCGGCCGGTCGCCTGATCTGGTCGGCCCTGGGTGATCCCGCCGCGTTTCCCGCGCCTTATGGCGATGGCTGGATCTTGAATCGCTTCGCCGACGTCAACCGGATCGGCGTCCGATAATGGCCTTGCGCGCCACACTCGTTGGTTTGCTCATGCTCGCCGCGTCCGAGCAGACCTTCGTGCTGGCGATCGAGCACGGTTCCCTGCCGGAGGCGATGCGGACGATCCGTGTTCATGAAGGTGACGCCGTGCGGCTGCGCTGGCGTGCCGACCGGCCGCTGACCGTGCACCTGCACGGCTACGATATCGAATGGCAGGTGCTGCCGGGGCAAACGGCGGAGGCCCGCTTCACGGCCTATGCGACGGGCAGGTTCACGATCGAGATCCACAATCCCGGCACCCCGGGGCATCAGGACGCACCGCTTGCAGTGCTTGAAGTTTATCCGAAATAGACCCGCGTGGCCGCGCGAGGCGGCGCTCGTTGCGGTAGCGGGCGCCGGCCTGCTTGGCGCCGCGGTGCCTGCCAGCGCCCATGGCTTCGGCCAGCGCTACGACCTGCCGGTTCCGTTATCGCTCTATCTGACAGGGGCTGCCGCGGCGGTGGTCGTGTCCTTCGTCATCATCGCCCTGTTCGTGCACCGGCCGCTTGCGGGTGCGCTGCCGCATGCGCCCCGTATCGCAGCGCCCGGCAAGCAGTGGCCGGTCGCGACCTTGGCCGGTCAGGTGCTGACGGTCGCCGTGTACGCGCTGGTGGTGGCGGCGGGCTGGTTCGGCAACCAGAACTCGCTGATGAACCTTGCCCCGACCGCGGTCTGGGTAATCGGCTGGGTCGGCCTGGTCTATGTCTCCGCCCTGTTCGGGAATATCTGGGCGCGGATCCATCCCCTGGCCGCAGTGTTCGGTTGGTCGGAACTGCTCTGGCGGCGCCTGACCGGCCGGGCACTGTCGACGGGCGTGCATTATCCCGATAGGCTCGGCGTCTGGCCGGGGCTTATCCTGCTGTTCGCCTTCTCCTGGACCGAGCTGGTGTTCCCCTATGCGGCGCTGCCGGCCGCCATCGCTTGGCTGGCGTTTGGCTATGCGCTCGTTACCTGGACTGGCATGGCGCTGTTCGGGCGCGCAGTATGGCTCGCGCGTGGCGAGGCGTTCGCACTTGCCTTTGGCGCGTTTGCCCGCTTCGCGCCGTTCGGGCCGCCGCGACGGCATGATGAGCCGGCCTCGGCTTCAATGACGGCGTTCGTGGTGTTCCTGCTCTCCTCGGTGGTTTTCGACGGAACACTGGCAACACCCGTCTGGGCCAGGCTGGAGAACATCGTTGTCGGCGCAGTGGCGGGTTCGGAAACGGCGAGCCGGATGATCGCCAGGACGCTTGGCCTGCTCGCGGTCTGGCTGCTGTTCCTTGGCACGTACCTTGCCGCATGCGCTGTCATGCAGAAAGTCGCGGGAGGCTGGCCCGCGGCCGGCACGCTTGCGCGCCGCTTCGCATTCACGCTCGTGCCCATCGCCATCGGCTACCACCTCGCGCACTATCTCAGTTTCCTGCTGATCCAGGGGCAATACGTCATCCCGCTCGCGTCGGATCCGTTCGGCTTCGGCTGGAACCTGCTGGGCACCGCGGGCTACAGGGTTGATATCGCCGTCGTCGGCGCCCGGTTCGACTGGTATTGCGCGGTCGGCGCGATCGTTGCGGGCCACATCGCGGCGGTCTATCTGGCCCATCGGACGGCGCTGGCGACGCTGGACTCTCCGCGCCGCACGCTGGCGAGCCAGTACCCGATGACCGCGCTGATGGTGGCCTACACGGTCGTCAGCCTGTCCATCGTGGCCGCGCCGATCGTCGAGACCAGTTCAGGTCCCACGCTGGACCCGGCTGCAGCGCTCGTCGCCGTGCCGCCCGGCGCGCTCATCCCCGAACCGGGCACCGGCCGGTTGCACGCCGTGGGGCCAAGCCGAACCGCGCGGCTCGCCCTGACCTTCCGGGCCCTCGGCTCCACCTTCCATGACGGCACCCGAATGACCGCCGCCGACCTGCTCTACCCCTATGTCTTCGCGTGGCGCTGGAGCACGCGGGATGGCGGCGAGGGGGCGCCTTACGATCCCGTGGTCGATGCGGTCACTGCCTTCGCCCGTGCGCGGCTCGTGGGCGTCCGTATCGTCGGAGTCGACACAACCTCAAAATCCACCAGCTTCGGCGACGTCACCTTTACGCGCGAACTGCTGATCGTCGAGCTCTACGCCGACCTGGCCACCGACGATCCTGAGCGGATGGCTGCCCTGGCTCCGCCCTGGAGCACGATGCCCTGGACGGTCATCGCGCTCATGGAGGAGGCGGTGCATCGGGGATGGGCAGCCTTTTCACGCGCCGAGGCGGCGCGGCGCGGGGTCGAATGGCTTGACCTGGTGCGCTCGCCAACCTTGAGGGCGCATCTTGCCGAGCTGGTTGACGCATTCGCGCGTGACGGCTACCGGCCGGTCGGTCTGGAAGGTCTCGTGACGACCGAAGAAGCGCGTGCACGCTGGGCCGCGCTTGGCGCTTTCTCCCGGGCGCACGGCCATTTCCTGGTGACCAATGGCCCCTACCGGCTGAAGGACTGGTCGCCCCAAGCGGTCACCGTCGAGGCGTTCCGCGATCTGCGCTATCCGCTGGGGGTCGGCTCGTTCGACTCTCTACCGATCCCGCGCCGCGGCTTCATCACGCGCATCGAGCCAGCCGACGAGGGCCTGAAGCTCTCGGTCGACATCGAGACAGTGATGAAGTTCCAGCGCAGCTACAAGATCGTTCGCGAGCCGCTGGCAACCGCCCTGGCCACGAGTCCCTTGCCCCCGGTCCTGGTCTGCCGATATCTCGTCCTTGCCGCCGATGGCCGTGTGGCGCTGGCCGGCACCGGCGACCTCGCCACCGACGCGAGCTTTCGCCTGGGGCTCAAGGGGAGGCTCGCACCCGGCGACTACACCGTGCAGACCGCGGTTTATGTCGGCGGCAATGCCATGAACCCCGAGATTGCGCGAATCCCCTTCAGGGTTGCGGACGGCAGTTGAGCGGAACCGCCTTGACGGTCGGTGCGCGGATAACATTAGGCGAATGGACCTGTGATGAATCCTTGTAACGAGGGTTGCATGCGCATAGTGGCGTTGGGCGGCGGGTTGGTCGGCGTCACCACGGCCTATAAATTGCTGCAGGACGGGCACTACCTCAGTCTCTATTCCATAAGGAATTTGTAATGACACTTGATGATCTCTTCTTGCACACGCTCGAGGACATTTATTTCGCCGAGCGTCAGCGTCTCAAGACGCTCTCGAAAATGGCGAAGGCGGCCCAAAACGACCAGCTCAAGCAGGCGTTCACGGCTCATCGAGAGGAAACTGAGGGGCAGGCGGAGCGCCTCCAGGCGGTGTTCGAGGCGCTCGGTAAGCGCGCGCAGGGCGTTACCTGCGAAGCGATCAAGGGTCTGATCGAAGAGCGCGAAGAATTATTGGACGACGCCAAGGAGGCAAGCTCGGTACGCGATGCCAGCCTGATCGCGTGCGGACAGGCTGTCGAGCACTACGAAATGGCCCGCTATGGCGCCCTGATCGCTTGGGCAACGGCTGTGGGCAGGGGGGACGTGGTTGCGCTGCTTCAGTCTAGGGCCTGTCGTCAAAATAGGGGATTCCGGCGCGGCAAGTTATTCGATTCATAGGCGGTCAGCTTGGAGGCTGACTGATGCGGCGTTATGCCCTGCGGGACGATCAATGGGAGCGGATTCAAGAGCTTTTGCCGGGCCGTGCAGGCTCGGTCGGGGTGCCGGCACGCGACAACCGACTGTTTGTCGAAGCGGTGCTCTACCGCTACCGGGCCGGCATTCCGTGGTGCGACTTGCCGGAGCGGTTCGGCGATTGGAAAAATGTGCATCGCCGGTTCAGCCGCTGGGCCAAATTGGGCGTCTGGGAGCGGGTGTTCGCGCATTTCGCGGCTGACGCCGACAACGAATACGCGATGATCGACAGCACCATCGTGCGCGCTCATCAGCATAGTGCCGGCGCCCAAAAAAGCCGGTGAAAATCAGGCGATCGGGCGATTCCGAGGCGGATTGAGCACCAAGATCCACACCCTGGTCGATGCGCTGGGCAATCCGGTCCACTTCTTTCTGACTGGCGGCGAGGCACACGACCTCGTCGGCGCCGACCACCTCGTGCCAGAGATGCAAGCCGGCATGCTGATCGCCGACAAGGCGTTTGATGCCGACGAGCGCGTCCTTCAGCCGCTGGCCGACGCCGGCAAGACCGCCGTCATCCCACCCAGGGCCAACCGGCGCGCGGCGCGAGACTTCGACCGCCATCTCTACAAGGAGCGCCACCTGATCGAGAACTTCTTCGCCAAACTCAAGCAGTTCCGGGCTATCGCAACCCGCTACGACAAGACCGCCCGCAACTTCCTCGCCGCCGTCCATCTGACCGCAGCAGCTATCTGGCTCAATTGACGACAGGCCCTAGTTTAGCACACCACCGCTGCGCTCGTTGAACTGCTTGCCGCACGTGCGGCAGCGGAACCGACGGTATCCCTGGACGGTGCGTTCGGGCCGCTCGGTGATTGCACCGACCCACATTCCAAGCACCGCATCCACTCTGCCTCCCGTGACGAGCGGCCGTATAGCCAGGTCAGCCCTCCTCCGCCAGGAGCAGTGGCGCGAAGTCTGACGGAACCAGCCGCTTGAGCATGAGCGAGGCGCTGACTGTCCCAGTCCGTACCGAGACGGTCAGCCGCAGCACATCGTCCCAATGCGCCGCGACCGACATTCGGCGTGCTGATCCGGGCATCCTATCACGCTTCCGTGCCCCCGCTTGGCACGCGTCCACAACATGAGTTACCATCCATACAGATGGCACAGGGATGGTAACGCATGGCGACGAACGTTCAGAACCTTCGCCCGAAGTCTCCGGAAAGCGAAAAGATCACGATCAACCTGGGTTACGTGGATCTCGGTCAAATCGATCTGATGGTCCAGGAGGGCTTCTACTCCAATCGAACGGATTTCATCCGCACCGCCATCCGCAACCAGATCGATCGGCATGCCGACGTGCTCCGCCAATCCGTCACGCGGAAGACCCTGGACCTCGGTCTACGCCACTACAGCCGTGCCGACCTCGAACGGGCGCGCGCTGCAGGAGAGATGCTGCAGATCAATGTGCTTGGTCTGGTGAGCATCGCGCCAGATGTCACGCCCGAGTTGGCACGCGCCACGATCACCTCCGTTTCGGTCTTGGGTGCGTTTCACACAAGTCCAGCTGTCCGCGCGGCGCTCGCCGATCGGACACGCTGATTCGATGAGTCGCATCGAATGCTTGTCGCGATGAGCCGGCGCTGTGCGCAAGCAACGGCGGAATTTCCCGACACCTCCTTCCAACACGAGTCCGTCAGGGCCTCGAGGGTCCTGTTGGTCTCCGAACCCGGAGCTCAGCCCATGAATGCCGCATCACTTCGTGATGTGCTGGAGGCAACGCGCCTGACCCGCTCGGGCCGGCTTACCGAAGCGACTGCGCTCCTGCAGCGCGTGCTCCAAGGCCACATGGCGCCCCCTGGTGAGCATCCGTCAGGGAAGCGCGAACCGCCCACCATCGACGGCGTGGTGGTGGAGCCGGCCGAGACGGTGGAGGTGAGGCGCCACGCACGGCTGGCTTCCGGCAGCGGCGCTGCCCAGCAGTCCGCATCCCGCGCAGCGGGCGGAAGAACGCACGCGGCAATGCCCGAGGCGCTGCGCAGCTTCATTGATCAGGCAACAAGCGGCACGTTTCAGCCGCTCTCGGGCGGTATGGTTCGTCCGCTCCCGGCGGAGACGCCCGTCGCGGTTGCGGACGGGGCGCTGTTCCTGTCGGCGACGTTCATGAACCAGACCGGCAGCCGTCCCTACAAGCTCTACATACCCAGCAGTTATTGCGGCGAGCCTGTTCCGCTGATCGTGATGCTGCACGGCTGCACGCAGTCGCCCGACGACTTCGCAGCGGGCACCCGGATGAACGCGGCGGCCGAGGAACATGCGTGCCTGGTCGTCTATCCAGGACAGACGGTGGCCGCCAACAGTTCGAAGTGCTGGAACTGGTTCAGCGCCGGCGACCAGGGGCGCGACCGGGGCGAGCCGTCCCTGCTCGCGGGGATCACTCGCGAGGTGATGCGGCAATACGCTGTCGACCCTCGGCGCATCTATGTCGCCGGGCTTTCCGCAGGCGGCGCCGCGGCGGCGATCATGGGGAGCACCTATCCCGACCTCTTCGCGGCGGTCGGCGTGCATTCGGGTCTTGCCTGCGGCGCGGCGCAAGATCTGCCCTCGGCCTTTGCCGCCATGCGGCAGGGAGGAGGTGGACCGACATACAGGCCCGGCACGGCATCGCGCGAAGTGCGCTGCCGGCCCGTCCCGACGATCGTGTTCCATGGCGACCGGGACACCACGGTCCATCCGCTCAATGGAGATTCGGTCATCGCACATTCCATGCCCGAGACCCCGCTTGACCGGAGGGTAACGGAAGGCCGGGTGTCTGGCGGTCATGCCTACAGCGTCACAACGCATGCCGATGCAAACGGCAAGGTGGTTCTGGAACAGTGGGTGGTCCATGGAGCCGGCCATAAGTGGTTCGGCGGCAGCCCCGCCGGTTCCTACACCGATCCGCGCGGCCCTGATGCCACGCGGGAGATGCTCCGCTTCTTCCTTCAGCACGAAAACGACTGTGGTCAGGGGCCATGAGAACTTGGGTCGGCCACGGACCTGGGGCCGGAGTTATCAACCGAGAGCGCCGGAAGCGGCAGTCAGGCATTGGCGACTCCATCGGCTTTCGCCGTCCCATCCTTATGTCACGAGCTGATCATCGGAAGCAGAAAAGGACATGATCTTCAGCAGCCCCACCGTCTGCTAGCCCGTCTTATACCAGCGGCCCTACGCACTGACTGCTTGTGCCCAAGCGCGGCTTGCGATGGATCTGATCCGGTCTGGGTGAGCAACGAGGGCATTCCAGGCGCTACAGCAGGCGTCAACGATGGCGGCGTAGGTGTCGAAGACACAATTGCTGAGGTAGTTCCGGCGCAGGAACTGCCAGATGTTTTCGATCGGGTTCAACTGCGGCGAATAGGGTGGTAAGGGCAGCAGGCTGATATTGGCGGGCAGGCGCAGGCGATCGCCTGTCTGATGCCAACGGGCCCCGTACAGTATCAACACGGCGCGGGCATCGGCAGCGACCTGGCTGCTGATCTCGGCCAGGTGCAAGTTCATGGCGTCGGTATTGGCGTGTGGCAGCACGAGTGCGGCGCCAACGCCACGTTGCGGGCAGACGGCGCCGAAGATGTAGGCCCAGCCGTAACGCTGATCGCGTGGTGCGGGCGGCCTGCTGCCGCGATCCGCCCAGACGTATGTCAGGCTGCCTTGCTGCCCGACGCGCGCTTCATCCTGCCACCACAGTTCGACCGGCTTGCCGCGAGCATGCTCGGGGATGGCGGCAGCGACCAAGTCGGCGAAGTTTTTTGTGTGCCTCTTGTGCCGCGAGGTCGATCTGCGGGTGCCGAGGCCGCACCGAAACCCGCCGGAACCCCAGGCGGTGCAGCAGCTTGCCAACGCTGCGCTCGTGCAGGTGCACGTCGAAATGTGTGGCGATCCGCGCGCGCAGATCGACCAAACGCCAACGCACCACACCATCCTCCTCAACCGTCGAACCGTCGCGGACCCACGCCGCGACCGCCGCCTCCTGCGCGGGGTTCAGCTTGCGCGGCGGCGCCCCCGCGTGCGGCCGGTTCGACAGTCCGGGCAGCCCCTCCGCATTGTAGCGATGCACCCAATCGCGCAGGGTCTGGCGGTCCATGCCGCACTGCTCCGCCGCTTCGCCACGGCCGCAGCCCTCCAGGAGCAGCGCTATGGCCGGCATGCGGCGCGACGCGCGCGCATCCGAACTCCGTGCCGCCGACCGACGCAGGTCCGCCGACGAATGCTCCGTGCGGGTAATTTCAACCGTCATCGCAGCCCCCATCATGGCAGGAACTGCGAATCACAACCCGCCGAGCCGCGCCAATTCACTTTCGAGTCAACACGTCAGGCCGCTGGTATTATTCGGCCGGTCGTCGCTCCTGTGGCTGCGTGAGCGCGGAGCGCGGACGTGCGTGGCGCCTGTTTCATCGCGATTTCGGTCCGGTTCATGATGGGCGTTGGGGTTGTGGGGATCGGGTGAGTTCGGGGGCGATTGCCCCGCCTGTCACGGTCCGGCGAGCTGGAGGCTGCGCGCGATCCCGCGGAACAATTCAGCTTCGGGGCACGCCGCGGCGAAGGCGAGGCGCACGCGTGTGGCGGTCTCAGTGATGCGGGCGGCGATCTTGAGCAGACGCATCCGCAAGCTGGTGAACTCGGCCGTCGCGAGGCTCTCAGGTTTGGGGATAGCGTCGCGCACCGTCAGCATCAGCCAGTAAGCCGCGGTGTGCAGCACGAGACGCACCTGATTGGCGCGTGCCGAGCGGCAACTGGTGCGGTCGGACGCGAGCTGACTCTTGTGCAGCTTGATCAGATTCTCGGCCTGCCCGCGGGCGCAATACAGTGTGTCGTAGAGCCACTCGGCGCTGCCGACGTCGGGATTGGTCACCACGTAGCGGATGTCCAAGCCCTGAGTTGTGGCTTCAATCCGTGCCGCCACGCGCCGCTCGCGACCCCAGGATTTGGCGCCATAGCGGGTCTCGGCATAGCGGCGCAGCACCGGCGCGGCGGCCTCGGCGCGACGGACGCGGACATCGTCGGCGGCGGTCTCGACCAGGCGGCTCAGAACGGCGTTGCCCGGCAGGCCAAGGATGAAGTCCACAGCATTGGCCTCGCACCATGCCATCACTTCGGGGCGGCCGTAGTGACCATCGCCGCGGATGGTCAGTCGCGTGGTCGGCCAATGGCTGCGGATACGCCGCACGAGGCGCGTCAGATGGTGGCGGATTTCGTCCCCAGATGGCGTCTTGCCGGATCGCAGCAGCACCGCCACCGGGCGGGAGGTCGCGGTGTCGTAGACACGGATCGGCAGGAAGCAGCGTTCGTTGTAATGCGCGTTGAACAGCGGCAGCTGCTGATGGCCATGCACGACACCGACGGTGTCATCGAGCTCCAGCGTAACGGCGGCAGGAGGACAGGCGTGGCTCGCGCAATAGGTGTCGATCATGGCGTAGGTCATGCGCACCACCTCGCGCAGGGTGGGCGCATTCTCCCAGCGCGACACCGTCGGCTGTGAGCACAGATCGTTGCCGGTGTCGGGCAAGCGCCCGCACGCCAACTTAAAGCCGGGATCAGTGCGCAGATGATCGAGGTCATCGGCGTCCTCATAGCCACAGGCAATGGCGAGCATGCGGGCGCGCAGAATGTCCGCGACGCTGTGCGTCACCAGCAGCGGATCGCGCGGGTCGGCGATCAATGCCGCCAGCCGTTGGGCGATTCCCATGTGTCGCTCGGCGGTGGCCAGCAGCATCACGCCACCGTCGGAGGTGATGCGCCCTCCATCAAACGCAGCAGTGACTTTCTTGCGTCCGACGGCTGGAAGCCCGAACGGCTCAATCGTATCGTCGTGCATGGCGGGTGTGGCTCGCAATGATCGGGTGAGTGGATCGGTCTCAACACCCAATCCGCAAACAAGATCAGCCGCTTACGCGACACCCGCCAAGCGAATCCCCGCCATGCCATGAATAAGGGCGGCTAAGCGACGAGGAGTGGGCGTTCTTTGAGCCGTTCGTGATCGAGACCGGTGCGCTGCGGGGACGCCCACCACGGGACCACAGGCGGATGCTTGACGCGATCTTCTGGATAGCGCGCACCGGCGCGCCATGGCGCGACCTCCCGGAGGAGCTTTGGAACTCGGTGCATCGCCAGTTCCGCCGTTGGATGACAAGCGGCCTGTGGGACCTGCTGCTGGCGGCGCTTGCGGAGGGCGGAGGTGGTGAGGCGATGCAAATGGTCGACAGCGCCATCGTCCGGGCACACCACTGTGCAGCCGGGGCAAAAGGGGACTGAGAACCAGGCTCTTGGCCGTTCTCGCGGCGGCTTCTCGACCAAAATCCACCTTCGGACCAACGCTGAGGGTCGTCCGGTGGCGCTGCTGCTAACGCCCGGCGAGACCCACGACAGCACCGACTTCGCCGACCCGATGGCCGAGCACGACGTCGATCCCGACGTGCTCCTCGCCGACCGCAGTTATGACAGCGACGCCATCCGTGAGGATGTCCGAGCTCGTGGCGAGCACGCCCGAGATCCCGACCAAAAGCAACCGCCGCGTGCAGCATTCGGTCAACCGCACCCTCTACGCGCTTCGCAACTGGATTGAACGCTTCATCAACCGCCTGTAGAACAGCCGACGCGTCGTCACCCGATACGACCACACCGCAAATAGCTTCCTCGGCTTCGCCAAGCTCGCCGCAATCAAACTGTGGATCGGCTTTGTCCACGCGACCTGGTAACCGAGTTCTTCTCGTCCAAGAAGCATGAATCTGGACTCGATACGTCTTATGGGAACCATTCGGAGGTTCCCAGACCGGCCTAAAAGGTTATGGAGGACTTCGTCCAACCGATCAGGTAGAAGGGAGGACCAGCCAACTGGAAGGCTCGTCTGCGAGATACGTCCTGGCCTATCGACCGAAGACGTTGAGGAGAAGTCAGACAAAAGGATCATCCAGCAAATGTCCGATCTCACTGAAGCACAGACCCGCCTCAAGGACGAGTTCGTACGCGTGCGAGGTTCCTGGAATCCGATGTGGGACTCCGTGCTCCGGGCTGTCCCGGAGTACTTCGAGGCATTTCTCAATTTCAGCTCGGTGCCTTACCGACGTGGCCCGCTAGCGCCGAAGACAAAGGAACTGATCTCGATCGCAGTCAATGCCGCGATGACCCACATGTACGAACCAGCCGTTCGGGCACATATCCCAATGCCCTGCGGCTGGGTGCCACGAGGGCAGAGATACAGGAGGTCCTAGGTCTCATCTCGATCCTCGGCATCCATACCACGAGTTTTTCAGTGCCCATTCTGATGGAAGAGTTGGATCGCATGGGCAAACCCCTTGACCTACTCAACCTGTCGCCGCGAGCGAAGGAAGTGCAGGATGAGTGGGTGAGGGTACGTGGTTACTGGCCCCCGAACTTTACATCGATGTTGGTGCTCGATCCCGACTTCCTCGCAGCGTTCGCCAACATCGGGGCTACTGTACGCGCGAGTGGCCCGCTGGACTTGAAGACGGTCGAGCTGATCTTTGTGGCGGTCGATGGTTCAGCAACGCACTTGTTTGAGCCAGGAGTGCGTATCCACATAGTCGCGGCTATGGAGCATGGGGCTACAGTGGATGAGATCATGGAAACCTTGGAGCTAGCGTGCTTCACCGGTATGCATTCATTGTCTTTTGCCATATCGATCCTCGATGAGGAGATCGCGAAGGTTCCCGCTACCTGAATGGTAAGGCGAGCACGCACGACTTCGCTTGTGGAGACGGTCGCGAAGATCCAGCGGGCGTATTTTGTTCGGGGCAAGCCGTTCGACGGCAGTTTGTTCCTGGCACGCGCGGATGATGTTCCTCGCCCGGCTGCACCTCCAGCCGCGGGCAAGCGCCCTGGCCGCGACGAATGTCTCAAATCTGCTTTGCCGATCCGCAGAACCCGGCCGACGCAGTGGCTCACGGCTATTCCTCCGGTTCGGTCGTGAACAAGAGTGGATAGCCTTTGCGGCGACCTGCCTCTGTCGCGGCCGTCGCCTTGGCTTCCGCGACATCCTTCGTGTAGACGGCGACGACGCACACCCCGCGCCGATGTGCTGTGATCATTACCCGCTGCGCCTGGTCTTCGCTCATGCAAAATTCCGCCTTCAGGACCGTGACGACAAACTCGCGAGGCGTGTAGTCGTCGTTGACCAGGATGACCTTGTGAAGACGGGGCCGGTCGGATTTTACCTGGATCCTGGTTTTTGGCGTGATGATGATGTCACTCATCGGCGACGCTCCGGTCATCAGAACCAGCCGTTCGGCCTCATATGGGAAGCCGGGCTGGCTGTTTTGCACGTTGGTGGCACCAGGCATTGCGGCGCCTGGCACTGCATTTGCGCCCGCGGTTCCCAAGTCGCCCGTACGGCTCGATTCCTTCCGGGGACGAACCGCACCCGCTCAAAGCCGGCTTTCTCCAGCATCCGCTGTGAGCCGGCATCCTCCAGGCGTGCGAAGGCCCTCCCCTCGGGCCGCCGCGGAACATCGCCGGCGAGGCGTATGCAGGTTTTGCAACATAGCCCTCGCGGTCGTACCATTTGTAGACGGCGATCCTCAAAACTCGGACAGGCAGGCACATCCGCCATGCTGGAGCGGCGCAGGACCAGTCTTACGATCCGGGCGTTCATTGAACCGTTCCTGGCCGCCTATGCCGCGCGACGGAGGCGCTGGACGGAGGCTTGGTTGCGCCGCGAGCGCCCCGAGCCGCCGACCGAAACCGAGCGCCCGGACGGTCGGCGCAGCCGCACCATCTACGACCGGCGGCAATTTCGCTTCGACTTCTAGCGCGGCCTGCTTTTCGGCCTCGACTCGGCCCTGAGGTTCTCTTTATGTTCCGCCCCTATGATCCAGGAAAGCCTGTTTCCCGAACGTCACCCTGCGGTGCCGGACGAAGAGGTGGTCGAGACGCTACGGGCGGCGATCGCGCGCAGTGGACGGCTGCCGCGGTCGGCCGACATGCTCCTCTGCGGCGTGTGCGCGCAGTATCTGGTCGAGGCGCTGCACGGTGCCGGCCTGGAGGTCGTGCGCGCGCCCGTGAGGCACGGCCAGTGACTCATGCCCGAACTGTCCTTCAACGCCGACCCGGTGCCGGCGACGCCGATAGGCGACATGAAGGGCTGGCGGCTCCATATCCAGTGCGAGCGGTGCCGCAGACACAGCGTTCTGCCGCTGGACTACATGGCCAAGCAACATGGCACCCGGGTGCGGCTTATCGACCTCATGCTGCGCTTGCGGTGCGACGGTTTCCGTGGCGCAGGGAAGTGCCGCGGCAGGCCAAGGCTGGTGACGCTGGTGAAGGTTGCCATCTACGGAAAAAGCGCCAGAAAGTTGCGCCAGGTCACGGTCGTGGACACGTCGAACCCCTGGCCGCGGCCGCCGCTGGCGTCACGTTCGTGGTGACCGAATAGGATTGAGAGCGATGACGGCAACCGCGGCGGGATGGTCGGACAGGGAGCAAGGCGGCCTCGATTTCGGATCGGGGGCCGGCCCCGGCCGGCCGGGACAGGTGATCCGGTTGCACCCCGAGACGCGGCAGCGGCATCTCGATTGGCTGACGTGGGGACTATTGCCGCACGCGACGACAGACCCTGATGAGGCGCCGCGACCGATCCACGCCCGCGCAGAAGCCGTCGCCGCGCATCCCGTGTTTGGTGATGCTTTCCGGCATCGCCGGGCGATCGTGCCCGCGACCGAATACTACCAGCGGCGGACGGTCGGCGAGCCGGGACGGCGGTATGCCATTTCTCGCAACGACGGCCAGCCGATGGCGATCGCAGGGCTGTGGGAAGCGTTCAGGCGCCCCAACGGCGAGATCGAACGCACCTATTGCATCATCACGACGTCGGCCACCGGCGCCGTCGCGGAAATTCATGACCGCATGCCGCTGGTGCTCGATGAGGCGGATTGGGCGGTATGGCTTGGGGAGGCGCCTGGTGATCCCGCGGCCCTTCTGCGGCCGTCCGCCGACGACGTGCTTGTGCTCAAGCCGATCCGCGCGAGAAGGTCGCCGGCGGCATCGGCACATCGTGGGAAGGCCGCCCGTGTGTAACCTCTACTCCATGACCACGAACCAGGAGGCGATCCGGCGGCTGTTCAAGGTCGGCGTGGACAACACCGGCAACCTGCCGCCGCAGCCCGGTATCTACCCGGACTACAGCGCGCCGATCGTGCGCAACTCTGCCGCTGGCCGTGAGCTGGCGATGGCGCGCTGGGGTATGCCGACGCCGCCCAAGTTCCTTGAGGGTAAGAACTCCGATCCTGGCGTCACCAACGTGCGCAATCCTGGGTCGCCGCACTGGCGGCGCTGGCTCGGCGTCGAAAGCCGCTGCGTCGTGCCGTTCAACAGCTTTGCCGAGCCCGACAACGGCACGTTCGGGGGCAAAGCTCCGGTGTGGTTCGCCTTCGATGAAACGCGGCCGCTGGCATGTTTCGCCGGCATCTGGACCCGCTCGACATCGGTACGAAAAGTCAAGGAAGGCGAGACGACCAACGACATCTTCGGCTTTCTGACCATCGATCCCAACTCTGAAATCGAGGCATTCCACCCAAGGGCCATGCCGGTAATCCTGCGCACGACCGAGGAAGTTGATGTCTGGATGACGGCGCCGCCAGCGGAGGCGTTGAAGTTGCAACGACCATTGCCAGATGGCGCGCTGCGGATCGTGGCCCAGGGGGGCAAGACCGACGATCCGCAGCAGAGCGCCGCGGGGCCCGCGGGCCGGCTTCTGTGACCTACGAGGAAAGACGGAGGACCTGAGATGCCGGATGGCGTGAACGATCCCAGACGACCCCGCCCGAAACTCATCCTGCATGTGGAGGGCGCGCGGGAGGACGAGCTTGCGCGCGGCCTATCGGCTGCGGAGGCGGTGCTGCGCCGCGACGGCGACATCGATCTCGAAGCCGCCATGGCTGCGAACGCCAGCCGGGACTTCATCATGTTGGATGGCGACCTTCAGCCGATCAACGACATTACCGAGGAAGAACACCGGCTGGCCAAGCTGTGGGAGGACGCCCTGTCGGCGGCGCTCGATGCGTGCTGCGCCGGCTGGGCCGAAGAACCCGCGAGGGGCTTTTGGCTGGGGATCGATACTGGCGGCGACACAATCCGGCCCTGGTATGTGGACCCGCCGATTGCGACGTTCAGGCTCAAAGACGAATAGCGGGAGCGCGCCTGACGATTGCGAAGATCAACACACCTGCAACGAGAGCGGCCCGTTGATCCGGCCGTGCTTTTCCGTTGCATAAGTCAGATGCAGAACTCGCCCCCCTAAACCAGCCGGAGTCCCACCGATTTAGCGCGTGATAATCCGGCTTATCGGTTGCCGCCTGCCACTGAATAGCCAACCGCAAGATTGCCGCTCCAAGGTATGAACTGAAAATGCTACGTTCCCGCGCCCTGTCTGGGGCTAAGGAGTCGCATGATGGCGTTTCCGACCGCCTTCCTGGAGGATCTGCGCGCGCGCCCGGCTGACCACGCTGATCGGCCGGAAGGTCCCGCTTGACGGCTCCGGACGACACATGAAGGGCTGCTGCCCGTTCCACGGCAAAAAGATGCCGTCCTTCTCCGTCTACGACGATGCTTTCCACTGCTTCGGCTGCGGTGAGCATGGCGACGTGATCAGCTTCGTCTTGCGGACCGAGGGGGGTGGGCTTCTCCGAAGCCGTCGAGCAGCTCGCGGCCCACGCGGGGATGGAGGTCCCGAAACCCTGAGCTCAAGCGTCAGGATCGGGCCACTAGGAATTAAACCCAACCCTCCGTGAATTGTCTGGCCTCGGGGGCACGGAGAATCCTAATATTATGCCCTAGCGTGACCGGACATGAATGGTCGGGTCAAACACCACTTTCAGCGCCACGCCTGGCGCAGCGCAAAGGGCCTCGGCCCGCCCAGCCACCGTGTGCGGCACGCCGTCACACCCGGGGGAACGCATGATGAAAAGCGCACATTGGATGGTCTTCGGCGCGCTGCCACTGTGGTGCGCACTGGACGCCGGTTCGGCGCATGCACAGGCGGCCAGCGACGTCGTGATGGAGAACATACTCGGCCAGGCGGTGCCGGTGTCCTCCTTCAGCCTCCTCGAAGCGGAGGAGACCGCGAACGGCGTGAATTTCCGCCTCGAACCGCAGACTTTCAAATTGACGGACCGGTTGGGGGGAGAAAGCGATACCATCGAAGTAAGCCTCATCACCGGCATCCTCACCTCCGATGCGCCCGTGAACGACCCAGAGCCATCAGACCAGGGTGAGAATGATTTCAGGGTGCTCACCGCAAATTTCAGGTCAGGTCAGGCCGACAGGCTGACCGTCGCTGGTGTGCCGGGTGCGGTGACCGGCGAGAGCGGCACCTTCAGGGTGCCGGAGAGGACGCGTTCCATCGGGGATGACAGCGTCTTCGTGAATGCCTTCACCATTTCCTTCACATCGGATACCGGGCCGGAGATTCCGAACGACTTCACGGAAGTAGAAAACCCGCTACTGACGATCACCCTCACGTCGGACGGTGTGCCCGAGCCGGAAAGCCTGGCCCTGATGGGCACCGGGGTTCTCGCACTCGGGCTGATCCGGCGGCGGCGCTCAAAGCCGGGCTTGCCAAAAGACTGAGCCATTATCACTTGGCTTCCAAGCGGCGGCGAAAGCCGGCTAAGGCGGCACGGATGACGTCGGCGCGGCAACCCCTCTTCTGCCCCGGCGTTTACTCTTGATAACAGATTTTACCGAGACTGCCCGGCCGCGCCGGTCGATCAGCTGCGCTCTGGCACCAGCTTGGGGTCACGACACGGAAGTGCGTTTTACGCACCATAGACCGGAACGCGCGGTGAACATTGTCACCTGAGCAGCGATCTTTGGCGGAGGGGGCGTCCCGCTGCATGGCGATGTTCTGGCCGAGAGCACAGACCTGGGCGTAGCCGACCGGCAACACAGGTGCTCTGTCCGGCTTTTTGTCTCTCAATCATCCCGGCCGGCTCGCACTGCGGTCGATGATGCAGGATTTCGGACCAGTCCTACCTCGGCCATCAAGGGTCGATTGGCGCACAGGGCTGGACGAGCCACGCGCCGCAGACGGGAGATGACGCGATGGCAAGACGACGGCTGCTGAGCGAGGCGGCACATGCAAGATTGCTTGGCCTTCCTGCGGACGAGCGGTAAGCGTCAGCGGATCACCATCCTTGACGTCAGCGGTTGACGTATTCAGGCCGCTTTGAGTTCGAGGGTGTCAATCGGCCTGCAAAAGGGGCTCTTCCGCACTTTCGGTGCAGTTTCGCTTGTACTGGTTCAGCGAATCGTCGACAGAGATGACCTCGCCACCTGAAACAATGTCGGTCATCCTTGAAATC
>NZ_JAPDNT010000037.1 GCF_025989185.1 Limobrevibacterium gyesilva | reverse complement strand
GGCGCCGAGCACGATGCGCCGCGCGTGGAAGGCGGCGACGGTCGGGCGGTGCGCGATCGAGACGATGGTGGTGTGCGGCAGGCGGTCGCGCAGCAGGGTGTAGATCTCGGCTTCGGAGTCCGGATCGAGGCTGGCCGTGGCTTCGTCAAGGAACAGCCAGTCGGGGGCGGCCAGCAGCGCGCGGGCGACCGCGAGGCGTTGCTGCTCGCCGCCTGACAGGCGCTGTGCCCACGGCTCCTCCTGGTCCAGCCTGGCTTCGAGATGGCCGAGCCCGGCGGCGTGCAGGGCCTCGCGCACCACTTCGTCCGGGTGCGCGTCGATCGGGCCGGGATAGGTGACGGCGCGGCGCAGCGTGCCGAGCGGGATATAGGGCCGCTGCGGCAGGAACAGCGAGGTGGCGGCGGGGCGGCGCACCTGCCCGGTGCCGAACGGCCAGATGCCGGCCAGTGCCCGGAACAGCGTGGACTTGCCCAGGCCCGAGCGGCCGCCGATCGCCACCGACTGGCCGGCGGCGAAGGCCAGATCCTGGCCCTGCAACAGCGGCCGTCCGTCCGGCAGGTGCAGCGCCACGTCGCGCAATTCGTAGCCGGGGCCTGCGGATTCGACGACCTGAACGCCGGGGGACGCGGCGCGGGCGGCGGCGATGGCGGCGCTGAAGGCGGACAGACGCTCGACGGTGGCCCGCCAATCCGCCAGCGACGTGTATGCGTGCACGAACCACGCCAACGCGCCCTCGACGCTGCGGAACGACCCGGTGGTCTGCATCAGCCCGCCCAGTGCGATCTCGCCGGCGAAGTAGCGCGGGGCGGCGACCACGATCGGGAAGATCACCGCGACTTGGTCGAAGCCCGCCACCAGGCCGTTGACCAGCTTGGTGCGATCCATGATCTGGTGGAAATTGGCGATGACCGCGCGGAAGCGTTGCGACGCCGTGTGGCGTTCCTCGGCCTCGCCGGCGTAGAGCGCGATGCCTTCCAGGTTCTCGCGCATGCGCGCGAGGCCGAAGCGGAAATCCGCTTCCACCCGCTGCTGGCGGAAGTTCAGCGCCGCCAGCGGCCGGCCCACCAGATGCGTGAGGGCGGAGCCAAGGGCGGCATACAGCAGCGCCACCCACACCATGTAGCCGGGAATCGTGAGGCCCAGCAGCTCGATCGGCCCGGACAGCGTCCACAGAATGGTCACGAAGCTGCACAGCGTGACGATGCTCGACAGCAGGCCAAGGCTGAGGGAGAGCGTGTCGGTGGTGAAGTTCCTGAGGTCGTCGGCGATGCGCTGGTCCGGGTTGTCGGTGCCGTAGCCGTTGCCGGCGTCGGCGGCCAGCGACATGCGCCAGTAGGCGCGGTCGGAGAGCCATTCGTGCATCAGCCGCTCGGTCAGCCAGCGACGCCAGCGGATGCGCAGCCACTGGTTGAGGTAGGTGCGGTAGACGGCGACCAGGATGTAGACGGCGGCGATGCCGCAGAAGCCCGGCATGATGCCGCTTTCGGTACGCTTGTAGAACAGCAGCAGGTCGATGAAGCTGTGCCAGTCCTTCTGCTGGAGCGCGTCGTAGAAGGCGCGGTTCCAGTAGCTGAGCACCACGCTCATGCCGACCAGCGCCAGGCTCATGGTGACGATCGCCGCCAGCAGGATGCGGGCGGACCAGCGCTCCTCGGATTTGAAATAGGGCAAAGCGAGCCGCCAGGCATCGCGCAGGAAGGGGCCAAGGCCGCGCATGGATGGGGGGTTCCTTATCGGGGGGCGTAGAGCGGCGCGGCCGCGCCGCGGAAGGCCGCGCGGGAGTCGTCGCGGGAATAGAACATGTGCCCGCCGGGGTAGACGACGAACTGGATGCGGTCGGCGCCGGTCGAGAGGGGGATCTGGTCGAGCAGCATCTTGGTGGCGAAATACGGCGCCGTCAGGTCGAACAGGCCGTGCGCGACCAGCACGTGCAGCCGCGGGTCCAGGGCCAGCGCGGTGCGCAGGGCGCTGACGGCTTCGGGCCGGACGCGGCCGGCGCCCCAGTCCCATTGCCGGTTGGCCGTGCCGTTGGCGAGCTCGTACTGCCCGTCCGGCTGCCAGTTCAGCCGGCGCGCATAGATATCCAGCATGGCGCTGGTGAAGGGGGCGGCGAGCGCGTCCGTTGTCGGTTCGGGATACGTGCTCTCGACCGACAACGGAAACGGGTTCGGCATCGTCACGGTGGCGTCGTAGGAGCTGCCGACGCGCTCGGTGTCGCGGTTGCGCTCGCGCAGGAACTCGTAGCTCGTCACGTGGCTGTGGCGACGGCGCACGAGTTCGGGGTCGAGGCCGGTCAGCGCGGCGACGCGGGCGACGCGGCGTTCGATCGCGGCCGGGTCGCGTTCGCCGCGGACGAGATCGACCAGGTAGTCGCTGGCGGCATAGGCCTCGACATCGGCGAGCGACTCGCGGGTGACGGGACCCTGCTTCGCGCGCATCGCGGCGGCCATGGTCGGCAGGTATGTGGCCCAGGCAACCGGGTCGAAGGCGGTGCTGCGGCCGCCGAAATCCAGCACCGGCGAGACCAGCACGAGGCCGCTGATGCCCACGCCCTGGGCGCTGGACAGGGCGCGCACGAGGCGCGGCCCGCGGAAGCCGCTGTAGCTTTCGCCGACGAGGAATTTCGGCGAGGCCAGGCGGCGGTTCTGGTCAAGCCAGCGGCGGATGGTTTCGGCCAGGCTGTCGATGTCGCCGCGGATCGACCACAGCCGCTTGCGCACGTCCTCGCCGCCGGCGAGGAAGCGGCTGTAGCCGGTGCCGACGGGATCGATGAACACGAGGTCGGTGAAGTCGAGCCAGGTGAGGGCGTTCGGCTCGGCGACGGCCGGCGCCGAAGGGGCGGCGGCTTGCGCATCCATCTTCATCCGCCACGGCCCGAGCAGGCCCAGATGCAGCCATGTCGAAGCCGCGCCGGGCCCGCCGTTGATGGCGAATGTCACCGGGCGCGTCTGCGGGTCGGCGCCTTCGAGCTGATAGGCGATATAGGCAATGGCCGCCTGCGGCGTGCCCTGCGCCGTGGCCAGCGTGACGCTGCCGGCGGTGGCGGTGAAGCGCAGGGTGCGGTCCGGCAGGTCCAGCGTGTGCCGGGTGGTGGCGTCCGGTGGCAGGCGGGCGGCGGTTGCTGGCGCGGCGGCAGAGGCCGGCTGCGGGGGCGGCGCCTGGGCGCGCGCACCGCCCGCCAGCAGGCAGGCGGCGAGAAGCGGCAGCAGCTGGATCGGGATTCGGCGCGGGAACATGGCGCTCTCCGGAGGGAATGGGCCGGCGAGGATACCGCAACCGCGGTGGCGCAATTCAGTGATGTATTTCCATGCGGTGAGCGCCGCGGCATCACGATATCCTGAGGCGGTGGCGCAGGCATGGCGGGAGACGCGAATGGGCGCGGAGTGGGTGCTGGCTGCCCTGATGGCCGCCCAGCTGGCGGTGCCGGCGGGCCAGATCAGGATTCTCGACGCGGTCTACGGCGATGCGGCGCGTGGCCGCCTGTGCGACGCCACGCTGGCGGTGGAGCAGCAATGCGACGAGCGCGAGTCCTGCCTGATCTCGGTGACCAACGGGATCTGCGGCGACCCCGCCTACGGCCTGGCGAAGCGGCTGCACGTCGCCTTCAAATGCGGCCGCGCGCCGGCCCAGCTTCTGGTCGCGGCAGAAGGCAGCGTGATCCGGCTGTCCTGCGCGGCGCAGGCGGCGCGGCCGGGTAGCTGACCGGCCGCGCCGCCTTGTCGCTTCACAGGGGCACGCCGCCGTGTCAGGCAGACTGCGCGGTTTCCAGCGCGGCCTCGCCGTCCAGTGTCGCGGCCACGGCGTGCACCACCGCGGCGATGCGCACGGCCGCCTGCACCTGCTCCTGGGTGAGGCCGGCGTTGCGGACGACCTTCTCGTGGCTTTCCATGCACATGCCGCAGCCGTTCACGGCCGAGACGGCCAGCGACCACAGCTCGAAATCGGCCTTTTCCACGCCAGGCCGCGCCATCACGCTCATGCGCAGGCGGGCCGGCATGTTCGGGTAGTCGCCGCCCACCATGTGGGTGAAGCGGTAATAGACGTTGTTCATGCCCATGATCGCGGCGGCGGCCTTGGCCGCGGCCAGCGCTTCGGCACTGAGCTGCGGCGCGAACTCGGCCACGATCGCGCGGGTCACCTCGGCGTTGCGGGACGCAAGCGCGCTGGCGACGAACACGCCGGCGCGCTGCTGGGTGCTGAGGGCCGGCTCCGTGGCCAGCGAGCCCAGGTTCAGCTTCAGGTCCTTGGCGTAGTCGGGCAGGCGGGTCTTCAGGGTCTCGATGGACATCGGGATCTCCTTGAAAGCGGCCGGCCCCGTCGCCGGGGCCGGCCTTCGTCGTCAGGCGGCGGGGCGCAGGAACTCTTCGCCCTTGTTCCAGTTGCACGGGCACAGCTCGTCGCTCTGCAGCGCGTCCAGCACGCGCAGCACCTCGGCGGGGTTGCGGCCGACCGACAGGTCGTTGACGGAGGCGAAGCGCACGATGCCGTCGGGATCGACCAGGAAGGTCGCGCGCAGGGCCACGCCTTCGGTCTTCGACAGCACGCCGCACGCCGTCGACAGCTCGCGCTTGATGTCGGCCAGCATCGGGATCGACAGGTTGCGCAGGTCGTCGTGGTGCAGGCGCCAGTTCAGGTGCACGAACTCACTGTCGGTGGACACGCCGTAGACCACGGTGTCGCGGTCGGCGAAGTCGCCGGCGAGCTTGGCGAAGGCCACGATCTCGGTCGGGCAGACGAAGGTGAAGTCCTTCGGCCAGAAGAAGACGAGCTTCCACTTGCCCGCATCGGTGGCGTTGGAGATCTCGGTGAAGGCGGAATCGAGCTTGAGGCCCTCGGCGCCGCCTTTGACGGCGGTGAGCTTGAAGCTGGGGAAGGTGTCGCCAATCGTAAGCATGTCCGGGTCGTCTCCTGGTTGTCGGGAGGAAGGTGGGTGAGTGCTGCCATGCGCCCGCCGCAGTGATTGATATCGCAGTGCACCATCATTTATGCCAATGAATAATTTCATTCAGATTGATCGAGACAGTCGATGGTTCCGCTCCCGACCCCGCAGCAGCTTCGCTATCTGCTGGCGCTTGCCGAGCACATGCATTTCGGCCGGGCCGCGGAGGCCTGCGCGGTGACGCAATCCACTTTGTCGGCGGGAATCCTGGCGCTGGAGCGCCAGCTCGACGCGCGCATCCTCGACCGCGACGCCGGCAAGCGGGTGGTGTTCACCACGCTCGGGCGGGAGCTGGTCGGCCGGGCGCGCGCAGCCATGTCGGCGCTGGCGGCGGTGGTGGAGACGGCCGACGCCGCGCGCGCGCCGATGGCCGGGCCGCTGCGGCTGGGCGTGATCCCGACCGTCGGGCCGTTCCTGCTGCCGCGCATGATGCCGGCGCTGCGCGCGGCCTTCCCCCGGCTGCGCCTGTTCCTGCGCGAGGACACCACGGAGCGGCTGCTGGAACGGTTGCGCGGCGGCAGTCTCGACGTGGCGCTGCTGGCGCTGCCGTGCGCCTGTGCGGGGTCGGATACGCTGGCGGTGGTGCGCGACGATTTCGTGGCCGCTCTGCCCGCCGGGCATGCGCTCGCGGCGCTGCCGGTGGTGCCGGCCGCCGCCCTGGCCAGCGAACGGCTGCTGCTGCTGGAAGACGGCCACTGCCTGCGCGATCAGGCGCTCGACGCGTGCGGCTTCGCGCGCGGCGAGATGCCCGGGGACGCCACGGACGACTTCGCCGCGACCAGCCTGCACACGCTGGTGCAGATGGTGGCCGGTGGGCTGGGCGTGACCCTGCTGCCGCGCCTGGCGGTCGAGGCCGGCATCGCCGAGGGTGCGGACATCGCGCTGCGCGAGCTGTCCGGCGCCGGCGCCTGGCGCACGCTGGGCCTGGCATGGCGCCCGAACACGCCGCGCGCCGCCGAGTACCGGGCCCTGGCGCCGGTGCTGGCGCGGGCCGGCGCGGCGGTGGCGCGGGCGCAAGAGGTGCCGGGCGGATAGCCGATGTTCCCAGGCCGCAGGTTGCCAGCGGGTGCGAAATGTTCGAGACAGCCCGGCGCGCGCCTGGTGCCGCGATAGCCTGGATGGAAGCAATGCCGCCGACCGGCCTGGGGGACACGCTCCCCGTCCTCAGAGACGTGCTGCAGATCGCGTCGAGCATTGCCGTGATTCTGGTGGCGATCATGGCCTGGCTGGCGTTGCGCGGCACGCGGACGGGCAACCGGGTGCAGCTCGACATCGATCTGCAGGTGCTGGATGTCGGCGGGTCCGGCGAGCTGGTCGGCGAGCTGCAGATCGCGCTGCAGAACCTGGGCATGCGGCAGCAGAAGCTGTCCAACCTGTTCATCGAGGTGCGGCCCTCCCGCCATGTCAGTACCGCCGGCGGCGCGATGGTGCCGGTGACCAATGTGGTCACGGAGGAGGACTACCCGCTGATGCTGGCCCCGGGCGTGCGCCAGTTGCTGACCTGGACGTTCGAGATCCCGCGCGACGAGCGGCTGCTGCGCGCCACCGCGGTGATCAACACCGGCAAATGGCTGGGGGCGAACACGGTCACGACCCTGTCGCAGAAGCATTTCTGGAATTTCGGCCCGACCGTGCGCTATGCCTCCCGCGTGTTCGACGTGTCGCCGTCACCGTTCCGCAGGTTCTGAGGGACCCGTCTTGCGCGCGCTGACGCCGACGATGGCCGCGCCGAACACCGCCGCCATCACCGTCGCGATGCAGATCAGCCAACGCAGGCGAATGGCGGTCGCCTCCGCCTCGGCCAGGAGGCGCTGATGCATGGCCAGACGCTCCTGCGCGATCCTGGCCGCCATGTCGCCCTGCGGCGGCAACAGGGCATCAGCGCTGTCGCCCAGCCGCGGGCGCAGCTGCTCCAGCGCCGCCGCCGCATCGGGGCCGCTCGCGGCCACCAGCGCCGCGTCGAGGGCCGCGTCGCGGGCCACGGCGCGCTGCAGGGGCAGGGGGGCGGCGAAGGTCGCGAACAGGCCGGTCAGCCCCACCACGGCGAAGGCCATGGCCAGGAAGGCAATCCAGGTGCCATCGACCTTCCGCATCTGCGTCCTCCATTTGCGGCGCCCACATCGCCCCCCAAGGGCCTGCCGTCAAGCTGCGGGCATGCTAGCGTGGCGGGCATGAGCAAGTACCTCTTCCCCGCCGCCGACCATCCGATCCGGCAGGCCAGCCCGCGGCTGCGCCTGCGCGAGGCCGTCACCGGCTTCGGCATCGCTTTGCGCTACCAGGAACGCGCGCCCGATCCGCCGGACGCGCCCGAGGGCGCCTGGTGCGAGACCGGCCACTCGATCTTCATCCTGTCCGGCCGCATCCGCTACCGCTTCGACGACCACGTGGCCGAGGCCGGGCCGGGCGACATGCTGCACATCCCCGCCGGGCGCGCGCATCGCCACAAGCCGACTGTGATCGGCGACGAGCCGGTCCGCTATGTGCTGACCGAGTTCGGCGAGTAGGAATGACTTAACGCCATCCGGTCACGCTGCGCCCTCCCGGGTCGTGGGCGGAAACATGCGTCTGGATGGGCTGCGCAACATCTTCAGCCGGAGCCGGCAGGCGCCGGTGGTCGGGGCTGCTCCGGGCACTGCGGCGATGGCCGGCCGGCAAGGCGGGGCGGCGCCATCTGCCCCGGTCGCCGCCGTCGTCTCGCCCTGGGACGACCAGCGCCTGGCCGTGGCCGAGGCATTATGGGGCGAGGGCTTCCTGGCGCCCGGCGGCGCCGAGGAAGTTCTGCGGCTGGCGGTGCCGCTGGGGCTGTCCGCGGCCTCCTCGCTGCTGCTGCTGGGCGCCGGCGCCGGCGGGCCGGCGCGAGTGCTCGCGGCAGAGCTGGGCGTGTGGGTGTCCACCTGCGATGCCGACCCCGTTCTGGTCGACCTGGCCGCCCGGCGCATCCAGCGGGCCGGGGCGGCGCTGGCCAAGCGGGCCTCGGTGGCCGCGTGGAACCCCGTTGCTCCACAGTTCCGGCGCCATGGCTTCCATCACGCGCTTGCCGCCGATGCGCTGCACCTGGGCGAGCCGGCAGCCGTGCTGGCGGCGCTGGCCGCGGCCATCAAGCCCGGTGGGCAGATGATGCTGGTGGAGCTGGTGGCCGATTCGCCGCTCGACATGGCGGACGGCGCGGTCGCCGCCTGGTGCCGGCTGGAGCGCCGGCATGCGGCCCTGCCCTCCGAGGCGCAGGTGACGACGGCGCTGGCCCGGCTGGGATTCGAGGTTCGGGTGGTCGAGGACCAGTCGCGCCGCCATATCCGCCAGGCGATCCAGGGCTGGAACGGGCTGATCCGCACGCTGAGCGGGACTCGGCCGTCGCAGGCCTATGCCGTGTCGCTGGTGGCCGAAGCGGAGCTATGGATGCGCCGCATCCGGTTGCTGCGGGACGGCCGCATTCGGCTGGTGCGGTGGCATGCGACCGCGTGAGCGGCTGGTCCGCGGGTGGGTCGGCTTGACAGGGACGGCCTGCGCCTCTAACCACCGCGGCTCATTTTCGGCGCATGCAAGGCCTTAGTATCATGAAGATCCGCAATAGCCTGAAGTCGGCAAAGACCCGCGACAAGAATTGCCGCGTGGTGCGCCGCCATGGCCGTGTCTACGTCATCAACAAGAAGAACCCCCGGATGAAGGCCCGCCAGGGCTGAATCCGGCGGCCTTTCGGGGCCGTGCCTGCCCGACGGCGGCGCAAGGTTTGCCTGATGCACGCATGAACAACGCCCCGGAGATGCTTCTCCGGGGCGCTGTGCGTCTTGCCGCGGCTGCGGATCGGTCTCACATTCGCTGCTAGCAACGACGCGACACGCACGAACCAGGGAGGCGTTCGGATGATCGCCCAACCGGAGCCCAAGAAGGACGTTCTCGCCCGGCGCGATGCCATCGTGGCTGGCCTGCGCGCCTTGCTGCCGCCCGACGGCGTGATCGCCGAGCCGCTGCGGCTGAAGCCCTACGAGACCGACGGCCTGTCCGCCTATCGCCAGGTGCCGCTGGTCGTGGTGCTGCCCGAGACCACCGAGCAGGTGGCCGCGGTGATGGCGTTCTGCCACCGCGAGGGCGTGCGCGTGGTGCCGCGCGGCGCCGGCACCAGCCTGTCCGGCGGCGCGCTGCCGATGGCGGACGCGGTGGTGCTGGGCCTGATGCGCATGAACCGCATCCTGGACATCGACTACGCCGACCGCTGCGCAGTGGTGCAGGCGGGGGTCACCAATATCGGCATCACCCAGGCGGTGCAGGAGCGCGGCTTCTTCTACGCGCCCGATCCGTCCAGCCAGCTCGCCTGCATGATCGGCGGCAACGTCAACATGAATTCCGGCGGCGCGCATTGCCTGCGCTACGGGGTGACCGCGAACAACCTGCTGGGGCTGCGGGTCGTGACCGTCGAGGGCGAGGTGCTGGACATCGGCGGCGCGCACATGGACGCCGCCGGCTATGACTGGCTGGGCCTGCTGACCGGCAGCGAAGGCCAGCTTGCCGTGGTGACGGAGGTGACGGTGCGCATCCTGCGCGGGCCCGAAGGCGCGCGCGCCATGCTGGCCGCGTTCAGGTCGAACGAGATCGCCGGCGCCTGTGTGGATTCGATCATCGCCTCCGGCATCATCCCGGTGGCGCTGGAGTTCATGGACCGCCCGGCCATCCATGCCTGCGAGGCCTTCGCCCATGCCGGCTATCCGCTCGATGCCGAGGCGATGCTGATCATCGAGGTCGAGGGCAGCCCGGCCGAGCAGGACGACCTGCTGGGGCGGATCAAGGATATATGCAACCGCTACGACCCGATCAGCCTGAAAGTGTCGCAGTCGGCCGAGGAGTCCGCGGCGATCTGGAAGGGCCGCAAGGGGGCGTTCGGGGCGGTGGGGCGCATCAGCCCCGACTATCTGTGCATGGACGGCACCATCCCCACCAGCCGTCTGCCCGAGGTGCTCGGCCGCATCGGCGCGATGAGCGCGGAATACGGCCTGCAGGTGGCCAACATCTTCCATGCCGGCGACGGCAACCTGCATCCTCTCATCATGTTCGACGCCAACGACCCCGAGAGCTTCCGCAAGGCCGAGCATTTCGGCGCCGACATCCTGCGGCTGTGCGTGGAGGTGGGCGGCTGCCTGACCGGCGAGCACGGCGTGGGAGTGGAAAAGCGCGACCTGATGGGCGTGCAGTTCACCGAGATCGAGCTGGACCAGCAGCGCCGCATCAAGTCGGCCTTCGACCCCGGCTGGCTGCTGAACCCGTCCAAGGTGTTCCCGCTGAAGGCGCCGCCGGCGTTGACGCAGGCCGCATGAGCGAGACCGACACGGCGTGGCTGACGCCGGGCGACGAAGCCGGAATTGCGGAGGCGATCACCGCCGCCCATGCCTCGGGCAAACCGGTGCTGGTGTGCGGCAATGCCAGCAAGTCCGGCCTGCTGCGCCCGGTTCAGGCGGCGGCCACGTTGTCCACGCGGGCGCTGTCGGGCATCACGCTGTATTCGCCGCAGGAGCTGATCATCTCCGCCCGCGCGGGAACGAAGCTGGCCGACGTCGCCGCCGCGGTGGCCGGGAAGGGCCAATATATCATCGCGGAACCGCCTGATTTTTCGGCTCTTCTTGGTTCAGGCGCCGAACCGACGCTGGGCGGCGTGGTGGCTGCCAACCTGTCCGGTCCGCGCCGCGTGGCCTGGGGCGCGATGCGCGACCACGTGATGGGAGTCCGCGCCGTGAGCGGCATGGGCGAGACCATCCATTCGGGCGGGCGGGTGCTGAAGAATGTCACCGGGCTCGATATCTGCAAGCTGCTGACGGGCAGCTACGGCACGCTGGCGGTGATCACCGAGGTGACGCTGAAGGTGCTGCCGGCGCCGGAGCGGCGGGCCACGCTGGTGCTGACGGGGCTCGACCCGATGCGCGGCGTGGCGGCGCTGTCGGCGGCACTCGGCTCGCCGTATGCCGTGTCGGCCGCCGCGCACCTGCCGGCGGAGCAGGCCGCGCGCGTGCCGGTGCTGGCCTGGTTCGGCGGCGCGGTGACGTTGGCGCGGATCGAGGATTTTGCCCCGTCCGTCACCTATCGCACGGAGCGGCTGCGCGCCGACCTCGCCGCGTTCGGGCTGGCGGAGATGCTGGACAACGGCGCCAGCGAGGCGGCCTGGACGGCGGTGCGCGATGCCGCGCCCCTGGTCGATTCGCCTGGTGCCGTGTGGCGCGTGTCCGTGCGCCCGTCGGCGGGGCCGGCGGTGACGCGTGCGGTGGAGCAGGCGTTCGGGGCGCGCTGGTACATGGATTGGGGCGGCGGGCTGGTGTGGATCGCCGGCCCGGCGAGCGAGGCCGCGCATGACGCGGTGGCCGCCGCCGCGCGCCAGTCCGGCGGCACCTGGACGCTGGTGCGCGCGCCGGAGGCCATGCGCGCCGCCGTGGCGGTGATTCCGCCCGAGCCGGCGGCGCTGGCGCGCATCTCCGCCCGGGTGAAGGCCGCCTTCGACCCCAAGGGTATCCTGAATCCCGGCCGCATGTTCGCCGGCTTGTAGGCTGTCAATGCAGACAAATTTCACCGCCGAGCAGCTTCGCGACCCCGACACCGCCGCGTCCAACCAGGTGCTGCGGACCTGCGTGCATTGCGGCTTCTGCACCGCCACCTGTCCGACCTTCGTGCTGCTGGGCGACGAGCTCGACAGCCCGCGCGGCCGCATCTACCTGATCAAGGACATGCTGGAGACCGGCCGCCCCGCCACCGAAGAGGTGGTGCGCCACGTGGACCGCTGCCTGTCCTGCCTCGCCTGCATGACCACCTGCCCGTCCGGCGTGAACTACATGCACCTGGTCGATCACGCCCGGACCTATATCGAGCGGACCTATCGCCGGCCCTGGCACGACCGGGCGCTGCGCTGGGTGCTGGCGCAGGTGCTGCCGCGGCCCGGGCTGATGCGGGTGGCGCTGTACGGTGCGCGGCTGGCTCGTCCAGTGGTGCGGCTGCTGCCCCAGGAGGGGGTGGCCTTCAAGCGCCTGCGCGCGCTGCTGACGCTCGCGCCGGCGCGGGTGCCTCCGCCCAGCCAGGTGGAGACGCCGCAAGTGCATCGTGCCATCGGCGCCCGCCGCGGCCGGGTGGCGCTGCTGGCCGGTTGCGCCCAGCAGGTGCTGGACCCCGCCATCAACGAAGCCACGATCCGCCTGTTGACGCGGCTGGGCGTGGAGGTGGTGGTGGCCAAGGGCGCCGGCTGCTGCGGCGCGCTGACGCACCACATGGGCCGCCATGACCCCGCCATGGCCAGCGCGCGCGCCAATATCGCCGCCTGGAGCCGCGAGCTGGAGGGGGAGGGGCTGGACGCCATCGTCATCAACACCTCCGGCTGCGGCACCACGGTGAAGGATTACGGCTTCATGTTCCGCACCGAGCCGGCGCCGTGGCAGGAGCGGGCGGAGCGCGTGTCGGCGCTGGCCCTGGACATCAGCCAGTACCTGACCCGCCTGGGCTACGCGCCGACCCGCGAGGCGCCTGGCCTGACTGTCGCCTATCATTCCGCCTGCAGCCTGCAGCATGGCCAGCAGGTGACGAGCGAGCCGAAAGCGCTGCTGCGCAAGGCCGGCTTCGCGGTGGTGGAACCCGCCGAGGGGCATTTGTGCTGCGGCTCGGCCGGCACCTACAACCTGATGCAGCCGGAGATCGCCGGGCGGCTGAAGGAGCGCAAGCTCGCCAATCTCAACGCGACGCGGCCGGATCTGGTGGCGGCCGGCAATATCGGCTGCATCACCCAGCTTTCCGGCAGCGGGCTGGCGATGCTGCACACGGTGCAATTGCTGGACTGGATGGCCGGCGGACCGGAGCCTGAGGCGGTGGCCGCCCGGCGCCGGGAGAAGGGCGCGGTTTGACTTGAACTTTGCCGGGTCCGGGCGCCACCATGCGGCCATGCGCCGCCTCGTGCTGCCGTTCCTGCTGATCGCAGCCCCGGTCTGGGCCCAGACCCCGCCCGCGCCGCCGCGCGCGGACCAGCCCCGCCAGGACCAGGCGCGTCCTGACCCGCGCAAGCCCGAGCTCGACACCATGATCGCGGCGTTGAAGCTGGCCCCCAATGAGGAGACGGCGGCGGCGCTGGAGCAGCGCATCCGCCAGATCTGGATGCAATCCGGCTCGCCGGCGGCGACGCTGCTGATGGGCCGGGGCATGCGCGACCTCGGCAACGACGCCGACGAGGAGGCGCTGGACGACTTCGACGCGGTGCTGGCGCTGGAGCCCAACCTGCCGGACGCCTATTACCGCCGCGGCCTGGCCCGCTTCGCCTTGGGCGATTATTCCGGGGCGCTTGCGGATATCGAGGAGACGCTGAAGCGCGAGCCGCGGCACTTCGCGGCGCTGCAGAGCCTGTCGCGCATCGCCGAGGCCCGCGAGGATTTCCGCGGCGCCCTGGCCGCGTGGAAAAAGGCGCTGGAGCTGAGCCCGAAGACGCCGGACGGCGAGGAGCGGCTGAAGCTGCTGACGCGCAAGGCGCTGGGCGAGAACGCCTGAGCGGCGGGGTGGCGCCTATTGCCCGGCGGCGGCCATTTGGCAGCTGAGCGATTCAACGACGGGGAATGCTTGCTGCATCATGATCTGGCCATAATCCGCGTTGGCGTGGTGCGGATCGTCTTCGGGGATGCCTGCGCGGAATTCCGCTTTGATGAACCCATCCTCTCCGATCACTTCCCGGGGCGGATGAATGCAATCAATCCCGGCCTGCCGCAGAATGCCTGAAATACGCGTGCGGTATGCGCGATCGACCTGCACGATGATTTCGGGTGCAATGCCATAGAGCGACATGCAGTTGTGCAGGCGATAGGGCGGCGGCGCCGCGACAACGAAGAACGGTATCTCCAGCGATTGCATGGCGCGGTAGAACGCAACGATGTACTGCGAATCCTGGTCGATTATGGCGTTAAGCACATCGCTGGAGACCGGCTGCCCTGGCAGATTTGCCGACAGGTCCCAGGGCACGTGGCGGGTCCATTGCGGGTCGCGGAACACCCTTGCCGTGTGCAACCCCATGCTCAGACCGAACACCACCCCCTCCTGCCGCGCTATGGCATCGAGCCGCAAGTCCCTGCCGAGATTCGCCGCAAATTCCGGATGGGTGAAGCGAATAGTGGCTTCGTGCAGTTCGAAGAACGAGTGGGAAAAATGGAAGCCGTTGCCGAGGTAGGAAAATTCAAATGCGATGTTGGCGGGCAGGGATCCGCCCAGCCTGCGCATGCGTCTGTGCGCCGATATCAACGCGCCGACATGCGAGTCGCCGATCATCAGGACACGGACATGACCGTTCATCGCAATTTGACTTCAAGCCGCGTTGTGGGTGTCGAGCAGCATTTCGTCGCAGATCACGTCGTCCTCGTGCATCGGTGGTGCGGTCGCTTGTGCCGGCCCGCCGGTGGTGGCTGGGGCCCGGGCACCGGAGGATGCTGGCGGCGTGTGCTGGTCGAAGAAATGCCGCATAACGTATTCCACGCCGCCCGCGACAACCGCACGCATGTTCGGGGCGAAGAAAAACCCGCGCTGGGTCGGCGAGGCAATCAGTTCGTAGGACGGGAAGTAATCGATCAGTTCGTCCTGGGCGAGTTCGCCGGCCACAGCGCGCAGGACGGATTTGGAATAGGTCGTGGCGACCATGACATGGCTGCTGGTGGCGGTTGCGGTCAGCGGCACAGGTGAGACGGTGAACAGGAAGCGAATGCCGGGGTTTATGGCACGCCAGCGCTGAATGAGCATGCTCATATCGGCGATGATTTCGGAAAACCCGAAATTGACGAACTGGTACTCCGTGTCCGAAAAAGTTCCGGCGGCTGTTCCGGGGCACAGCGGATAGACAGCGCCATCGCGGCGCGACATCCAGGCCTCTGTCAGGCCGAACGTGAAGACGAATACGTCCGCTTTCTCGAACATCGTTCGCACGCTGGCCAGATGGCCTTGGCGCATTGCCAGCAATTCTTCGATGGAGCCGAATCCGTCTGGTTCGATCGTGGGCCGGAAGGCATCATGAAATCGGTCGCCCCGCATCCAGATGTGGTCAACCGGCTCGAACTCGGCAAAGGCACGCTCGAACAATTGGCGCATCTGCCGGGCGGTGTAGATGTTTCCGAAGCGGCCGGAGTAGATGCCGTAGCCATAGCGGCCGTGCTCCGCGGCTGGCAATAATGCCGGCGGCGGCTCGACGTCGAGGTATCTGAAGCCACTTCGTTTCAGCCTGTTGCCGATATGCTGGGCGAAGCAGCTTCCTGCCGATCCGATAAGGTCATTCTCCGATATCGTGAATTTCTTGCGATATAAGTCGCGAAATTCCAGCGGGCTAAGATTTGCGACACCCGTGCGCCAGAAGGATCGCGGGGGTTGCGAGTCATAGGGGGTCGGCATACGCGCATTGCCTCTTGATGCTGCCGCAACGTACAGCGTGCGGCAATTCGCTGTCCAGCCCGGCGGGAAGGCGAGAGGGTAGGCGCATCGCCGTGTTATGCCCGCCGGATATGTGAAAGAGGCGGAGGCGCTTTGGCGCCGCCGATACGTTCCTGAACGCGGCGGTCGCGAAATTCCCTGGCTCGCGTGAGCTCGGGCTCGCCCATGCGGACTCGGCAACGAGCAGGGGCGATACGGCGGTCGCGCTGCGACGCTGGCAGTCTTTCTGCGAGCGGTTCCCCGCCGATGCCGACGGAGAAACCGGGGTCGTGCAGGCCCTGCTGGAACTCGAACGTCTCGATGAGGCGGAAGCGGTGCTGCAGGCGGCCGCGCAGCGCATCGAGCGACATCCGCAGTTGCTGTATCTCTGGTCACGCCTCGCAACATTGCGCCGCGACTGGCCTGAGGCGCTTGCCCGCTGGCACCTGTACTGCGAACGCTTCCCGCGTGAGACACGGTATTCCCCGGGCATGGCCGAGGGCTTACTGGCGAAAAGCCGCGCCACCCCAGGTGGATTGGCCGAGGCTGCCGCCTGCCTTGCCGCGACGATCCGTGGCGCACCGGGCTGGGAACTGGTGCCCCGGTTCGCCGACTACCTTCTGCATGAGGACGTCCCGTTGCCGGCGACTGCCGGCAATCTTCCGACGGATGCCGACTATGTCGAGATCCTCGTGCAGTTGCGGGAGATGGTTGACTGGAAGACGTGCACCCTTCGTCCGGGCGCGACGCGGCGACAGATGGTCAGCCCGGTTGCCGCCCATCTGACCGGCAAGCACGCCTGGAGCGCGGTGGCCTTGTTCACGCATCTGGCGTTGTCGCGGATCCGCCCGACCCGGAAGGCGGCCGTGGTGGTGACCATGCGCGACGAGGGGATCACCATCCTGGAGTGGGTGGCCCACTACCGTGCGCTTGGTTTCGAGGGATTGTTCGTCTATACCAACAACAACAGCGACGGATCCGAAGAACTGCTGCGGACGCTGAGCGCGCAGGGCATCGTAACCCTTATCGAGAACAGCGTCGGCGGCGGCGTGAAGCCGCAGCGCAAGGCCTACGACCATTCCGTGTTCTGCCTGCCCGAACTGCGCGATTACGAATGGGCCCTCTACTGCGACTCCGACGAATTCCTTGTGATTTCCGATGCTTTCGCAGGACGGATCGGCAATGTCGTGGACGCGGTTGGCGCCAGGTTCCCTGAGCGCCGCCCATCGGCCATCTGCTACACGTGGCGCTGGTATGTCTCGAATTTCGACGTATCGCGGACGACGGGCCTGCTGCTGGAGCGTTTCCGGCACGCCATGCCGCATGGGCTGTTCAAGAGCATGGTTCGGATGCCCGACCTGTTCTCGATGCGTGAGGTGCATTATCCGGAGGCCGCAGAAGGCGGCTTCTTCGTCGATCCCGCCATGAACGTCATTGCCGAAAGCCTGGGCGACGACAAAAAGGCGATGTGGAAATACGCGAACAGCGCCTATGTCGGCGGACAGCTGAATCACTACTGGTGCAAGTCGTTCGAGGAGTTCCTTATCAAGCGGCGCCGCGGCGACGGCCGTCAGGCGCCGGCAAGTCATTACGATCAGATCGGAAGCCACGAGATCGGCCTGTTCTTCAAGCCGCACAACAACGCCTGCGCCACGGACGAGAATTTCGCGCCGCCGCCGCCCGACCTGCTGGCCCGCGTTCATGCGGAGTTGCGCATGCTGCGTTCGCTGCCGGGGATCACCGCGGCCGAGACGGAAGTCGAAGCCAGATACGCGCAACGCATGCAAGCGCTGGGCGGAACCGAGGCGGTTCGGGAAATCTGGGAGCGTGGGCGGCAGGCAGCCGAATAGGAACGGCGCTGCACTGAACGCGGCAAAGCCGCGCGCGCGTTGCTGGCCGCCCTTCAGCGATCCGTCAGCCGGATCTCGATGCGCCGGTTTTTCGCGTAGGCTTCCGGGGTATCGCCGTTGTCCAGTGGCTGGTTGTCGCCGAAGCCGGTGGCGGCGAGGCGGCTGGCCGGCACGCCTTCGGCGATCAGCAGCTTCACCACCGTGATCGCGCGGCTGGCCGACAGCTCCCAGTTCGACGGGAAGCGGGCGCTCTGCACCGGCTGGTGGTCGGCGTGGCCGTCCACGCGCAGGATCCAGTTCACGTCGGACGGGATCTCCTTCGAGACGTCGAGCAGCGTCGCCGCCAGCGCCTTCACCTGCTCCCAGCCGGCCACCGTCAGGTCGGCGCTGCCCACGGGGAACAGCACCTCGCTCTGGAACACGAAGCGGTCGCCCACCACCTGGATGCCCGGGCGGTTGGCCAGCACGGCGCGCAGCTTGCCGAAGAAGTCGCTGCGGTAGCGCTGCAACTCCTCCACCTTCTGCGCCAGCGCCGCATTCAGGCGCGAGCCCAGGTTGGCGATCTGCGTATCCTTGTCCTTGCCGGACTTCTCCGATGCCTCCAGCGCCGCGGCCACGCTGGCGAGCTGGGCGCGCATTTCCTCCACCTGGCGGTTCAGCAGCGCGATCTGGGCGCGGGCGCTCTCGCCCAGCTTCTGCTCCTCGGCCAGCTGCGCGGCGACGGCGGCGCGCTTCTGCTCGTCGGTCATGGCCCGCGCGGCGGCGTCGCGCACCTGCTGCTCCAGCTCGTCGCGCAAGGCGGTCAGGGCGCGCATCTGCTCGGCCATCTTCGCGAGGTCCGACAGCCGGGCCTCGATGGTGGCGCGGTCGGCCTGCACCGTGCGGTCCAGCTCCGCGGCCTGGCGCTGCATCTCTTCCAGCCGGGACTGCGCTGCGGTGAGCTGCCGGCGCGTGTCGGTCAACTGGGCGGCCGTGCTCGCGGCGTCCTGGCCCACCGCGTCGGTGCGTTTGGCGGCATCGGCGAGTTGTGCCTGCAGCTGCTCGGCCCGGGACTGCGCCGATTGCACCTGCAGATCGGAATCGGCCAGCCGCGCCGCCAGCCGATCGCGGTCCGTCTTCAGGGCGTCGCGGTCGGCGGCCAGGCGGGTCTGCTCGGCGCGCAAGGCCGCAAGCTGCTGGCTCAGCGTGTCGCGCGCCGTGGTCGCGGTCTGCAACTCGCGGTTCAGCTGCGCGATCGACAGGCGCAGCTCGGAGGCGCGGCCGCGTTCCAGCGACAGCATGTCCGACATCTCCGCCATCTGCCGGTTCAGCCGATCGAGCGCGCGGTCGCGGCCGGACAGGGCCACCGACAGGAAGGCTTGCGCCAGCACGAACACCAGCAGCACGAAGATGATGACCATCAGCAGCGTGGACAGCGCGTCCACGTAGCCGGGCCAGGCGTTCAGGCTCTCTCCGTTGGTTCCGCGACGGCGCAGCGCCATGGCGTGCTACCTTGGCTGTTCTTCGGCGAGTGCGGCGATGGTTCGGGTCAGCACCTTGATCTCGTTGCGCAGCTCCGCCGTGGTCTGGGCGCGGCCCTGCTCGTTCTCCGTCAGCAGGCGCTGCATGTAGATCTCGATGTTGCGCAGATGGGCGCGGGCCACGTCGTCGCCGTCGCGCACCTCGCCCAGGCGCTGCAAAGCGGGGGTCAGGGCCTGATGGCTCTCGGCGATGCGCAGCATCAGGTGCTGGCTGGTGCGCATCGTGTCGGTGAGCGTCGCCAGCCGCTCGGTCAGGGCCAGCATGGCCTCGTTGTTGCCGCGCCGGTCGTCCTCGCCGCGCATCAGCGTGCGCTGCAGGGTTTCCATGTTCTCGGCGGTCTGCTCCAGCAGGGCCTGCACGTAGACGGGCACGGAGCCGCCTTCGCCCTCGCCGCCGAGCACGCCCGAGGACAGGCGGGTGAGGCCGGCCAGCCACTCTTCCAGCTCGTTGAAGAAGCGGTTCTGCGCCTGGCCCGCGGTCAGGTCGAGGAAGCCCAGCACCAGGGCGCCGGCGAGGCCGAGCATGGAGCACGAGAACGCCGTGCCCATGCCCTTCAGCGGCTGCGCGAGGCCGGACTTCAACTGCTCGAACAGCGCGTTGATGTCGCCAGAGCCCACCGACATGCCGGTGATCACGTCGCCGACCGAGTGCACGGTCAGCAGCAGGCCCCAGAACGTGCCGAGCAGGCCGAGGAAGATCAGCAATCCGACCATGTAGCGCGACAGCTCGCGGCTCTCGTCGAGGCGGCTGGCGATGCTGTCGAGCAGCGAGCGCATGGCCGGGGCGGAGATGGTGAAGCGCTCCTGGCCCTCGCGGCCCTTGCCGCCACGCGAGGCGAGCATGCTGGCCATCGGCGCGAGCAGTTTCGGCGCGGGCAGGGCGGCGAGGCGGTTGCGGGCCTTCTGGAACGTCTCCAGCCAGGTCACTTCCGGCGTCAGGCGCGTCACCTGGCGGATGTTCCAGGCGATGCCCAGCAGTTCCACCAGCACGATCAGGCTGTTCAGCACCGGGTTGGCGGCGAAGGCGGCCAGCAGCGCATCCGACAGCAGCGCCACGACCACGATCACCGCGGCCAGGAACGCCAGCATGCGGAACAGGTAATGTGTCGGTCGCGTCATGGGGCGGGCCTTGCCTGCGGGGTGGGCGGCGGTGCGGAGCCGGATGCGGGCGTGGCCTTTGCCTTCGCCGCGACGCCGTCGACGGTGAGGTCGACACGGTCGGGCGGCCCGTCGGCGACGGCAGGCGTGCCGGAGCCCAGCGCCTTCACGTAGATGCGCATGGACGCGACGCCCTCGCCGATCAGCAGGCTGCGCACGGCCAGCCCCCGCGCCAGCGACAGGCGCCGCGCGGCCGACGCATCTTCCGGCACGCCAGCGGCGAAGCTGGTGACCGTGAACGTCGCGACGTCCGGGGGGGTGCTGTTGGTGGCAGCCCAGTGGGCGATTCCGCGGATGGCGCCGACGGTGGCCGGGTTGAGGTCCGAGCGAGCGGTGCCGAAGGTCACCCGGATGCCGTCCGGGATCGGCGATGCGACGCCCGGCGCGTCATCCGCGACCGCGGCCGGCACGGGGGCGAGCGTGGGGCGCACGGGGACGGCGACCGGCGGCGGGATCACCGGCAGCGGCGGCGGCGCCGGCGGCACCACGGGCATCGGCGGGGAGGGAGGCTGCGGCGCCTGTGTCTGTGCGGCCGGCGGCTTGGCCGGCGTCGCCGGCCGCGTCGTGGTGGGCCGGGGGGCGGGCCTGGTGGCCGGGCGCCTGGCCTCGTCCGCCTGGTCGGCGGCAGTGCCCGGCGGCGTCAGCTGGTCGAGCGCCTTCGGGTTGACCGTCACCTGCGCGGCCGCGGGGCCGCAGGCGATCACCAGCAGCAGACCGGCGAGAAGGGGATAAGAATTTTGCATGCGCGAACGCACCCTAGTAGAGGGTCGCGCCGCGCTCAATCAAGCCCGGCGGGAATCGGACGCCACGGAAGCAGAATATCACGCCCCGGCCGGTCCGCGGGAACGTTCAGGTGTGACGCGCGCCGGCCGCCGCCACGCCGTCGGCCACGGCTTCGCGCAGCTGCGGATGCATGTGCGGGTTCGCTGCCACCACATTGCCGCCCTCGCGGGCGTCACCGCCGGCGGGGTCGGTCACGTAGCCGCCGGCCTCGCGCACGATCAGCAGGCCCGCGGCCATGTCCCAAGGCTTCAGGCCCAGCTCCCAGAAGCCGTCGTAGCGGCCCGCGGCCACCCAGGCGAGGTCCAGCGCGGCGGCGCCGAAGCGGCGGATGCCGGCGACCTGGGGCATGAGGGTGCCCAGCGTGCGCGCGAAGGCGAGCCGGTTGCGCGGCTCGACGGCGGCGAACGGGATGCCGGTGGCGAACACCGCCTCGCGCAGGTCGCGCCGGGCCGACACGCGCAGCCGCCGCTCGTTCAGGTAGGCGCCCGCGCCCTTCTCGGCCCAGAACATCTCGTCCACCGCGGGGGCGTAGACGACGCCCGCCATGATCTCCACGGTGCCGTCGGTCTGGCGCTTCTCCAGCCCGATGCTGATCGCCCAGTGGGGAATGCCGTGCAGGAAGTTGGTGGTGCCGTCCAGCGGGTCCACCACCCAGCGCCAGGTCCAGTTCTCCGAGCCGGAGGCGCCCGATTCCTCCATGAGGAAGGCGTAGCCCGGCCGGGCCTTGTTGAGGTCCTCGCGCAGGCTGTGCTCGGCGCGCATGTCGGCCTGGCTGACGAAGTCGCCGGGGCCTTTGACGCTGACCTGCAGCTGCTCCACTTCGTTGAAGTCGCGCAACAGCCGCTTCGCGGCGCGCTGCGCCGCGTTCTGCATCACCGTCATATGGGCGGAAAGGCGCTGGGCCATCGAACTCAGCCCTTGAAGCGCTCCACGTAGGAGGCGTCCTCGGTCCGCACCACGATCTTCTCGCCGCTTTCGATGAACGGGGGCACGGAGGTCTTCACGCCGTTGGACAGCACCGCCGGCTTGTAGCTGCTGGCGGCGGTCTGGCCCTTCACCACGGGATCGGCCTCGACGATCTGCAGCACCACCGTCGCGGGCAGATGCACGCCGACCACTTCACCTTCAACGAGGTCGACCTCGACCTTCATGTTGTCCTGCAGGAACGGCGCCTGGTCGCCCAGGATACCGACGGGCACCATGGTCTGCTCGAACGTCTCGGGATCCATCAGCACCAGGTTCTCGCCATCGGTGTAGGAGTAGATGGCCTCCTTGTTGTCGGTCATCAGCCGCTCGACCGTGTCGGCGGTGCGCCAGCGCTCGTTGGTCTTGTTGCCGGTCTTGAGGTCGCGCATCTCGACCTGGATGAACGCGCCGCCCTTGCCGGGCGTAATGATCTGCTGCTTCAGCACGGTCCAGCGACGGCCATCGTGCTCGATTACCTGGCCGGCACGAATCAGGTTCGCCTGCTGCTTCATCGGGCTCTCTCGGGAATTTTCAAAGAGGATAATCTAGGGAGCGCGGCTTCTAGACCGAAGCCGTTTCGGGGGCAAGGTTCGGGGCCAGACGATGGCGCACGCCCCAGGGGTCGCGCACGTGGCCGTCGGGCTCAAGGTAGTCCGGGCCCAGCGGCACCTTGCCGTGCCCGCCGGCGATATCGAGGACGTAGGTCGGCCAAGCCAGCCCGGTGACGCGGCCGCGCAGCCCGGCCAGCAGCCGGCGGCCCTCGGCGATCGGCACATGGAAACGCGCGGTGCCGGGGGCGGGGTCGAGCTGGTGCAGGTAGTACGGCTTCACCCGCGCCGCCAGCATGGCGCGGAACAGCGCCTCCAGCGCCGCCTCGCTGTCGTTGACGCCGCGCAGCAGCACGGACTGGCCGAGCACCGGCACGGCCTGGGCCTGCACCAGGCGGATCGCGGCGCGCGCGGCCGGGGTGAGCTCGCTGGCGTGGTTCGCGTGCAGCACCAGCCACATGGCCTTGTCGGTGGCGAGCGACTCCGCCAGCGCTGGCGTCAGGCGGGCGGGGTCGGCCACCGGCACGCGGCTGTGGATGCGCAGGATCTCCAGATGCGGAATGGCGGACAGCGTGTTGATAATGGAAGAAAGACGGCGCGGCGACAGCATCAGCGGGTCGCCGCCGGTGAGGATGATCTCGCGGATCTGCGGGCGCGCGCGGATCCAGTCATAGGCGGCCGCCAGCTCCGCCTCGGTGAGCAGGCCGCCATCCGGGCCGACATGCTCGCGGCGGAAGCAGAACCGGCAATAGACCGGGCAGACCAGCAGCGGCTTCAGCAGCGCGCGGTCGGGGTAGCGATGGACGATGCCTTTCACCGGCGACAATGCGTCGTCGCCGATCGGATCGGCCATCTCGTGCGGCGCGGTCACCAACTCGGCGGGGTCGGGGACGAATTGCCGACCGACAGGGCCCGCGGGGTCATCGATCAAGGCCCGCATCGCCGGCGTGATCGCCACGGCATAGCGCGCCTCGACCGCGGCGATGGCGTCGCGGGCGTCTGGCGCGATCAGGCCCGCGGCAATGAGGGCATCCGCGTCGCGCAGGAGACTGGGGGAGGGGGTGCCATCCGGCATGGCGGGCCGTGTAGTCTGCCCGGCATCATGTCGCAACCTCCCTGGCACCCCGAAAGCCTGGCTGCACGGCTGCCCTTCCTGCGGCGCCGGGCGCGCCTCACCGCCGGCACCCGCGCCTTCTTCGCTGCACGCGGCTATACCGAGGTGGAAACGCCCTATGCCGTGCCGGCTCCGGGCGAAGAGGTGCACCTGGCGGCCTTCCGCACCGAGCGCGTGACGCCAACCGGCGAGCGCCGGCCGCTCTGGTTGCATACCAGCCCGGAATTCGCCATGAAACGCCTGCTGGCGGGCGGCGCCGGGCCGATCTTCCAGCTCGCCCGGGTCTGGCGCAACGGCGAGGGCAGCGCCCTGCACGCGCCGGAGTTCACCATGCTGGAATGGTACCGCCCCGGCGCTTCCATGGCCGACCTGATTGCCGAGACGCATGCCCTGCTGCGCGCCGTGCTGCCGCCGCGCGTCACGTGCCGGGGCATTGCCGCCGACATCGACACGATCGAGATCCTGACGGTGGCCGAGGCGTTCGACCGCCATGCCGGTGCCGACCTGCTGGGCACCGCCGGCGACGCGCCGGCTTTGGCCGCGCAGGCGGGGGCCCGGCTGCGCGACGGCGAGGGCTGGGAGGACCTGTTCTTCCGCCTGCTGCTGGAGCGGGTCGAACCGGCCATCGGCCGCGAGCGCCCGACCTTCCTGACGCATTGGCCCGCCGCCCAGGCAGCGCTGGCCCGCCGCGACCCGGCCGACCCTCGTGTGGCCGAGCGCTTCGAGCTGTTCCTGTGCGGCATGGAGCTGGCAAACGCCTTCGTGGAACTCACCGACCCGGCCGAGCAGCGCGCCCGCTTCCTGGAAGACCGGGCCCGGCGCCGCACCCTGTATGGCGACGAAGGCTGGCCGCTCGACGAGGATTTCCTCGCCGCCCTGGAGCATGGCATGCCCGCGAGCGCCGGCATCGCGCTGGGCTTCGACCGGCTGGCGATGATCGCCGGCGGCGCGGATCGCATCGACCAGGTGCTCTGGCTGCCGTCCCCGTGAGGAACGCCTGTCGCGTCACGGACGTCTATACTCGCACCGGTTCGGAGGATTCATGCGCCTGCTGCTGGCCGCCCTGATTGTCGCGTCGTCGCTGCTGGCCGGCTGCGCCAACATGCTGGCGCAGCGCCAGGCGTTCCTCAGCCAGTTCATCGGCAGGCCCGAGGCGGATCTGGTGCGCGAACTTGGCGTGCCCACGCGCAGCTTCGACACCAGCGGGAGGCGCTTCCTCGCCTATGTCGACCGCCGGGTGGAACTGCTGCCGCCACCGCCGATGTGGGGGCCGTGGGGGCCCTGGGGCCGCTTCGGCTATTATGGCGGATTCCCGGCCGAAGTGGTCGAGCTGGTCTGCGAAACCACGTTCGAGATCGCGGACGGCACGGTGCGGTCCTTCAGCCTGCGCGGCAATGCCTGCGGCTGACGGTTTCGGCGCGATCCCCGCAGCCGCGGACGGTCGCGCGGGCTGAGGCAGCAGGCGGGGCGCCCCACCGGCGCCTCCGCCTGTGCACGGCCGTCAGTGCCCGGCGATGCTGCGCCTGTGCGCCTCTGCCGCATGCTGGTCCTGTGGTTCCGCGGAACAGACGGCTTGCTCGGCGTTATCGAAGAATTCGGCGATGGCATCGCGCAGCGCTTCCATGAGCTGCGACTGCTGCCCCGTGCCGGGGGCGCCCGCCTGGACATTGCTGATGGCCTGCAAAGCGAGACGCTTTCGGGTGCTCAGCCATCGCTGCGGGTCGTCGGTGCGGATGGCATGGCGGGTGACCATATGGCCGACAACAGTTTCAAGGGCCATCAATCGAGCGGACAGTTCCGAAATATCAGTCGTCATTCTCTTGTCCCTTCGAGCCGATAGTCGGCAAAGAGATATCAAGAAACGGTCTCCCGCTCCATGGCGAAACGAGTATTAAATTTCCGATACATCCCGACAATGTGACATCGGAACACTTTTCATACCATGTTGGTATGAAATCGTTGCTGCTAACGGCGTTATTAGTTCAACAGTTTGCGCGCTCTGGCCACGCGACTGCGCGATTTATTGTGCGCTCGCCCTGCCGTCGGCCGCGGCGACGATCGCCGCGTTCATCGCACGCACCCCGGCCGCTGCGCCGTCCGGGTGGTTCCACACGGCGCCGACAACGGCGAGGAAATCCGCGCCCGCGTGAACCAGCGGGGCGCAATTGGCAGATGTGATGCCGCCGATCGCCACGCAAGGGAGTTCCATCAGTTCGGACCACCAGCGCAGGATCTCCGGATCGGCGCGGGTCGAGGCATCCTTGGTCGTGGTCGGGAAGAAGGCGCCGAAGGCCACGTAATCCGCCCCGTCCTCGCCGGCGGCCATGGCAAGGTCGCGGCTGTCGTGGCAGGTCACGCCCAGAGTGAGGTCGCCCAGGATCTTGCGCGCCGCCGCCGCCGAAGTGTCGGTCTGGCCGACATGGGCGCCGTCGCAGCCATGCGCCACCGCCAGATCCGGGCGGTCGTTCATCAGGAAGGCCACGCCGCGCGATTGCGCCACCGGGCGCAGTGCATCGATGGCGCGCCGCAGTGCGTCGTCGGGCGCATCCTTCAGCCGCAACTGCACGGCCGCGACATCGCCGGCGTCGAGCGCGGACGCCAGCGTGTCACGGAATCCGGCCAGCTCGATGGCGGGCGGCGTGATCAGATACAGCCGGCACGATCCGGCTTCCTGGGCGCCGCCCGCCATGCGCGTCAGGCCCGGCCCTGGTAGATCTCGATGATCTTGCCGAGCATGGCCAGCGCCTCGGCCTTCGGGCGCTGGAAGGTGTTGCGGCCGATGATGCTGCCGCAGGCGCCGCCGTCGCGCAGGCCGCGGACCTCCTCGAACAGGCCCTCCAGGTCCTTCGCCTCGCCGCCCGAGAACACCACGATGCGCTTGCCGGAGAACGTCGCCTGCATCACGTGCTCGACCCGCTTGGCCAGGGTGGAGATGTCGATCTGCTGCGCCTCGTAGACCTTCTTCGCCGCCGGCAGGCTCAGATGCGCGGTCGGCGGCTTCACCTTGATGATGTGGGCGCCGAGCAGGGCGGCCATGTGCGCGGCATAGGCGCAGATGTCGATCGCCGTCTCGCCGGCCTTGTCCAGGTCGGGGCCGCGCGGATAGCTCCACAGCACCACGGCCAGGCCGGCGGACTTCGCCTCGTCGGCCAGTTCGCGGAACTCCTCCATCTGCTCGAAGGCGTATTCGCTGCCCGGGTAGATGGTGAAGCCGATGGCCGCGCAGCCCAGGCGCAGGGCGTCGTTCACGCTGCCGGTCACGGCCTGGTCCTTGGCCCCGGCGAGGCTGTTCGAGGAGTTCAGCTTCAGGATCGTGGGGATCGCGCCGGCGAAGGTGTCCGCACCCGATTCGATCATGCCCAGCGGCGCGGCATAGGCGGACAGCCCGGCCTCGATCGCCAGCTGGAAGTGGTAATGCGGGTCATAGGCCGCGGGGTTGGGCGCGAAGCTGCGGGCCGGCCCGTGCTCGAAGCCCTGGTCCACCGGCAGGATGACCAGCTTGCCGGTGCCGCCGAGCTTTCCTTCCATGAGGATGCGGGCGAGATTCGCCTTCGTGCCGGGATTGTCGCTCTCGTACCAGTCGAGAATCTTTTTGACGCGCTGGGTGATCCGCATGAGTGCTTCCTCTGTGGCCGGTCGTCTGCGCAGCACGAAGCTGCCGGTGATGCCGGGCTCCTAGCCCAGCCGTACATTGTTGTCACCCCGGAGCCATACGGATAGGAGCCGCGCGGCGCCGGGCTGAGCGAGGTCCAGTGAAGCGGGACGATGTGGCAGCACGGTGGCACCCAGCGTGCCGGCGGCCGCGGCAACGGCAGGGAAGGCGGGGCAGGCGGGATCGAGGATCAGGCCGCGCTGGCCGATGCGCAGTGCCGCCATGGCGCGCCCGGGCGCATCGCCGCAATCCAGCAGGTCGGTGCCTTGCGTGCCCGGAAACTCCATGCGGGCGGCCGCCACAAGCGCCCGCCACCAGCCGCATCCCGCATACAGCGCCGCCCCCGGCGCGGACAGCAACGTGACCGGCAAGCCGGGCCGCAGCGCCGTGCGGGCGTGGTCCAGGCCGTGGACGATGATGGCGGGTGGTGAGAACATGCTTGACGTTCAAGTCTCTGACGGGTTGAAACTCAAGTTCCACGGGAACGGCGGAGGGTTGCTTGGCACCGAATGACGACCCGGAAGACGCCGCCGCACGGCTGGAACAGGCCCTGGAGCGGATCGCGCAACTGGCTCATCGCCGGCAAGAACAGGCTGCCGGCCACGAGTCGGCCGACACGACCGCCGAAATCGCGGCACGGCTGGACACGCTGATCGCCCAGTTGCGCTCGGCGCTCGGCACGACGGATACCTAATCGCTTGATAATGGCGGCTGCAACACGTGCTGGTTGAATCAGGCTGCCAAACCATTATCAGTGGCCTGTCCCGGTCAGCATTATACGTCCGAGTCCGGGACGCCCGAGTCCGGGTATTCAGACCACGGGCGCCCAGGCCCGGCGCGCAGAAAGGAGGCCGAGTTGGCCCAGGTCACCGTCAAGATCAACGGCTACACCTACACCGTCGGCTGCGAGGACGGGCAGGAAGCGCATCTGATGGCCATGGCGGCCCAGGTCGAGAACCGCATCGAGAGCATCAAGGCGCTCGGCAGCAGCTCCGGCGAGGCGCGGCTGCTGGTGCTGGCCGCGTTGCTGATGGCCGACGAGCTGCACGACATGCGCATCGAGGTCGAGGGCCTGCGCAACACCGCCACCCGCCCGGCCGCGAAGCCTGCCAAGGGCGAGGCGGACGTCACGCGCAAGATCAGCCGGCTGGCCGCGCGCGCGGAACAGATTGCAGCCGACCTCGAGCATCCCTAAGTATGGGAACGGAGCTGCCCGGTGCGTCAGGTAATTCATCCCCAGGGCCAATAAGCAACTCCCGGGAGCTGGCTCTGTCGTGATCCTGGTCACGGTACCCGGCGCCCACCTGCTCACGCAGGCCTTGGGAGGATGAGACGCCAACGGCCATGGCGGCTCCACCTATTTCCGCGATCGGCACGCTGAAGCAGGCGGCGAGGGAACGAGCCCTCGCCGCCCGCGCCGGCTGCGACCCCGCCTGGGGGGCGCCGCTGGCCGAGCACGTGCTGGCCGCGTGCCCGCCGCCACCCGGCGCGGTGGTATCCGGCTTCTGGCCGATGGACGGCGAGATCGACATCCGCCCGCTGCTGGAGGCGCTGCACGCGCGCGGTCACGCCGTGGTGCTGCCGGAAACGCCCAGGCGCGGCAATCCGCTGATCTTCCGCCTGTGGCATCCCGGCATGGAGATGGTGCAGGAGCGTTTCGGCACGTTCCGGCCCACCGGCGAGCCCCGCACGCCGGATGTGCTGTTCGTGCCCCTGCTGGCCTTCGACCGGGCCGGGCGACGCCTCGGCTATGGCGGCGGCTTCTACGATCGCACTTTGGCGGGCCTGCCGCGGGCGCGGGCCATCGGCTGCGCCTTCGCCGCCCAGGAAGTCGACGAGGTGCCTGCCACGGATCACGACGCACGGCTGCACGCCGTGGCCACCGAGCGCGGCGTGATCACCTGCCGGCCGTAAGGCCCAGCTCAATAAAACGCAGTTCAACCCTGCGGCCGAAAGCGCGCCACCTGCATCAATTCGGCGATGTTGCGTTCCAGTTCCGCCGCGGGCAGATGGAACAGCGCGGCCATGCGCGCGAGATGGACGCGCATCTGCGGCGTGAGCGGCATCCCCTGGCGCGGCGAGGAGACGCCGCAGAGCTTCAGCAGGACGATTTCGTCGATGCCGCGCGGCCGGCCCGGCCTGCCGATGCCGCCGCGCGTGCGCGATCCTTCGTAGCCGCCGCCATGCGATACGTTGATGAAGCTGGGCAGCAACACCATGCGCACCCAGGGCAGCGCCATGCTGCGGGCGCGGGCGCGGTTGAACAGGTGATCGACATGGTACGTCCGCGGCAGCGACGTCAGCGTGAGGTTGTGATGCGCGCCCAGGAAGCGGACATAGTCGCTGCGGTAGTTGTCGTTGTCGACATGCGCCCACAGGAACGCATAGTCGAGGCTCGGGCAGAGCTGCACCACGGCATGGCCGGGCCGGCTACCGGGCAGTTCGATGAGCTGGATGGGGTGACGCTGCCGCAACGGCGTCGGCGTCGTTCTCAGCACATGCCAGTCGGGAATGGCGCAGTACGGCGGCACCTGCACGCCGCCCATCACGCCGTTCGGATACAGATATTCGCCCAGCAGCGCCGCGCGCTCCTGCGCCATCACGTCCTCCGGCGAGACGGCAAGCCGTGTCATGCTGCCCGCTTGTCGGCGGCGGCCCCGCAGGGCAATGTGGGATTTCCCTTAGTACCCTGAGGCCGCGCAGATACGCGCCCGGCCTCCCATAAGCATGAATCCGGATTAATGCGCATCTTGTTCCTGGGCGACGTGGTCGGACGATCCGGCCGAGAGACCGTTGCCGAAAGCCTGCCACAGCTACGTGTTTCACTGCGTATCGATCTCGCAATCGTGAACGCCGAGAATGCCTCGCACGGTTTCGGCCTGGCGCCCGAGATGGCGCGCGAGCTGCTGACGGCGGGGGCGGACGTGATCACGCTGGGCAACCATGCCTGGGACCGCAAGGAGATCATTCCCTTCATCGCCGACAGCCCGCGGCTGATCCGCCCGCTGAACTTTCCGCCGGGGACCCCCGGCACCGGCAGCGCCCTTATCGAGCTCGCCGACGGGCGTAAGGCGCTGGTGATGAACGCCATGGGGCGGCTGTTCATGGACCCGCTGGACTGCCCGTTCCGGCTCACCGCCATCGAGCTTTCCAGGTACAAGCTGGGCAGCACCGTCTCCGCCATCGTGGTGGACTTCCATGCCGAGGCCACCAGCGAAAAGATGGCGTTCGCCCACAGCTTCGATGGTCAGGTGAGCCTGGTGGTGGGCACCCATACGCATTGCCCCTCCGCCGACCATCAGATCCTACCGGGCGGCACCGCGTTCCAGTCCGACGCCGGCATGTGCGGCGACTATGACAGCGTGATCGGCATGTCCAAGGAAGGTGCCGCCAGCCGCTTCTGGCGCAAGATGCCCGGCGAACGCCTGCAACCCGCCGAAGGCGAAACCACCATCTGCGGCCTGTTCGTCGAAACCGACGACGCCACCGGCCTCGCCACCCGCGTCGAACCCCTGCGCCTGGGCGGCCGCCTGTCGCAGACCATGCCATCGGTGTAGAAACCGCGGCATGTCGGGAGTTGGTGCGAGAAGGAAGGAAGGCCAGGGCTCTGCCCTGGACCCGCCAAGGGGCAGATGCCCCTTGGATCCCAGGACTTGAGTGGTGTTGAGGAGAGGGGGCCGACCGTGCGGTTGCAAACCGCTCCGTAGGCCCCCTCTCCTCAACACCACTCCAAAGTAGCGGGTTCTAAGGGCTCCGCCCTTAGCGGGGTCGAGGGGCAGAGCCCCCGCCTTCCTTCTTCTCCGCCCCACCCCCGACACGTCACAGTTTTCACACCGAGGAGCGGCCATGGCGGGCCATTCGCAGTTCAAGAACATCATGCATCGGAAGGGCGCGCAGGATGCGAAGCGTGCCCGGATGTTTGCCAAGATCATTCGCGAGATCACGGTATCGGCGCGCAGCGGCCTGCCTGACCCGGCGGCGAATCCGCGGCTGCGGGCGGCGGTGGCGGCGGCGCGTGAGGCGAACATGCCGCGTGACACGATCGAGCGCGCGATCAAGAAGGCGACCGGGGCGGCCGGCGGCGAGGACTACGCCGAGGTGCGCTACGAGGGCTACGGCCCCGCCGGGGTTGCGGTGATCGTGGAGGCGCTGACGGACAACCGGAACCGGACGGCGTCGGACGTGCGGTCGGCATTCTCCAAGCATGGCGGGGCGCTGGGGGAGACCAACTCTGTTTCTTTTCTGTTCTCCCGGCTCGGCGTGGTGCGCTATCCCGCGTCGGCGGCGAGCGAGGACGGGATGCTGGAGGCGGCGATCGAGGCCGGGGCGGACAATGTCGAGAGCGGGCCGGACGGGCACGAGGTGACGACGTCGGTGGACAGTTTCTTCGCCGTCCGCGACGCGCTGGAGAGCCGGTTCGGCGTGCCCGAATCAGCGAAGCTGGACTGGCGGCCAACCACGACGGTGACGCTGGACGAGGAGAAGGCGGGGGCGCTGATGAAGCTGCTGGACGTGCTGGAGGACAATGACGACGTCCAGAGCGTCTACGCCAATTTCGACATCCCCGACTCCGTGCTGCAGAAGATGTCGGCGTAAGGAGCGGTATTGGTTCGTCTGCTGGGCATCGATCCGGGCTTGCGCTTCACCGGCTGGGGGCTGCTGGAGGCCGACGGCAACCGGCTGCGCCATATCGCCGACGGCGTGATCGCAACCGACGGGGAGGCCAGCGTGCCGCAGCGGCTGAAGGCCTTGCACGACGCGCTGGCGGCGATGATGACCGAGTTGCGGCCGGACGAGGCGGCGGTCGAGGAGACCTATGTGAACCGCAACGGCACGGCGACGCTGAAGCTCGGCTATGCCCGCGGCGTGGCGCTGCTAGCGCCGGCGCTGCTGGGCATTCCGGTGTCCGAGTATGGCGCCATGGCGGTGAAGCAGGCGGTGGTCGGCACGGGTGCGGCGGCGAAGGAGCAGGTGCAGATGATGGTGCGGCGCCTGCTGCCGGGGGCCACGATCAAGCGCGCCGACGCCGCGGACGCGCTGGCGGTGGCGATCTGCCACGCGCATCACCGCGCCAGCCGCAACCGCTGGGCGGCCGGGACGCGCATGGCATGATCGCGAAGCTGACGGGACGCATCGAGGCGCTGGAGGCGGATCGCTGCGTGGTGGACGTGAACGGCGTCGGCTACCTGGTGTACGCCTCGACCCGCACCTTGTCCGCGCTGCCGGCGGGGGCATCGGCGTCGCTGCTGATCGAGACGCAGGTACGCGAGGATGCCATTGTTCTTTATGGATTTTCCGAGTCGGCCGAGCGCGAGTGGTTCCGCCTGCTGACAACCGTGCAGGGGGTCGGCGCGAAGGTCGCGCTGAACATCCTGTCGGCGCTGTCGCCGCGCGACCTGATCGCCGCCATCCAGGCCGGCGATCGCGGCAGCCTGACTCGGGCGCCGGGGGTGGGCGCGAAACTGGCGGTGCGGCTGCTGACGGAACTGCGCGAAAAGGCCGGTGCGATGCCGGCTGGCGTGGGGTTCTCGCCGGTGCTGCCGGCGCCGGTGGGCGGGGTGGAGGCGGATGCGCTGTCCGCACTGGTGAATCTCGGATACCGCCGTCCGGAGGCGCAGTCTGCGGTGGGCCGGGTGCTGGAACGGCTGGGCGATGAGGCGGCGCTGGATGCCGTGATCCGCGACAGCCTGAAGGAGCTGGCCCGTTGAGCGACGACCGCACCGTCTCTCCGGCCCGCGCCGAGGAGGATGCCGCCGAGGCCAGCCTGCGGCCGCAGAGCCTGGCGGAGTTCATCGGCCAGAAGGCCAGTCGCGAGAACCTGGCGATCTTCATCCAGGCGGCGCGCGCCCGCGGCGAAGCGCTTGATCATGTGCTTCTTCATGGCCCGCCCGGACTGGGCAAGACCACGCTGGCGCAGATCGTGGCGCGCGAATTGGGCGTGGGGTTCCGCGCCACGTCCGGCCCGGTGATCCAGCGCGCCGGCGACCTCGCGGCGATCCTGACCAACCTGCAGCCGCGCGATGTGCTGTTCATCGACGAGATCCATCGGCTACAGCCGGCGATCGAGGAAGTGCTGTATCCCGCGATGGAGGATTTCCAGCTCGACCTCATCATCGGCGAGGGGCCGGCGGCACGCAGCGTGCGCATCGACCTTGCGCCGTTCACGCTGGTCGGGGCGACCACGCGCGCCGGGCTGCTGGCGACTCCGTTGCGAGATCGTTTCGGCATTCCGCTGCGCCTGGTCTTCTACACGGCGGCGGAGCTGGAGCTGATCGTCGCGCGCGGCGCGCAGAAGCTCGGCTTCAACCTGACCACCGAGGGCGCGTCGGAAATCGCCCGCCGTTCGCGCGGAACGCCGCGCATCGCCGGCCGGCTGCTGCGTCGCGTGCGCGATTTCGCCCATGTGCAGGGCGCCGGCCCGGTGGATCGCGTGGTCGCCGACGCGGCGCTGACGCGGCTGGAGGTGGACCGGCTGGGGTTGGACGCCATGGACCGCCGCTATCTCCGTCGCATGGCCGAGCACCATGCCGGCGGTCCGGTCGGGGTGGAGACGCTGTCGGCGGCGCTGGCCGAGGCGCGCGACACGCTCGAGGAGGTGATCGAGCCGTACCTGATCCAGGAGGGCCTGATCCTGCGCACCAGCCGCGGGCGCATGCTGGGCGAGCGCGGCTGGCGGCATCTCGGCCTGGCGCCGCCGGCGGGGACGCAGCCGCAACTCGATCTGCTGGCGGAGGATGAATGATTTTTCATCCCACGGCCTCGGTCCACGACGGCAGTCACCATTATCCTGTCCGAGTCTACTATGAGGATACGGATGCCGGCGGTGTCGTCTATCACGCCAATTACCTCCGCTTCGCCGAACGTGCCCGCACCGAGGCGCTGCGCGATCTCGGCGTTCCGCACGCGGAAATGACATCGCAGTATGGCCTTATGTTCATGGTGCGGCGCGTCAAAGTGGATTATCTCGGGCCCGCGCGGCTTGACGATTCGCTCGTCGTGATCACACAGCCGCTGGCGATCCGGGCGGCATCGACCGATCTGCGCCAGCGATTCGTGCGGATCGGCGAGGCGGGGCGCGATCTGGTGTCGCTGGAGATCCAGCTTGCCTGCGTGCGCCTGTCGGACCAGCGTCCGGCGCGGGTGCCGGCACGCTGGCGGGATGCACTGGTGCGGCTGCGTGACGCAGGCGCGCCGGAGGACGGACGCGAAGTTGCCCCCGTCGGGGCACAATGACGCCACGGTCGGACCGGAAGGTCGGACCTCGGGTGAGGGGATAGAGCAGTGGACCGTGCGGTCGATGCAGTGAATCTCGGCGCGGCGGCGGGCGACCTGTCGCTGTGGGGCCTGTTCATGCAGGCCGATATCGTCGTGAAGCTCGTCATGTTCATGCTGATCGCGGCGAGCGTGTGGGTATGGGCGATCGTGTTCGAGAAGGTGACCTCGTTGCGGCGCGCGAACCGCAGCGCGGATGCGTTCGAGGACCGGTTCTGGTCCGGCGGCAGCCTCGATGAGCTGTACGAGGAAGAGGGCGAGAAGCCCGAGCACCCGATGGCTGCCGTGTTCGGCGCGGCCATGGCGGAATGGCGCCGCAGCGCCCGCGCCGCCGGGGCCGACGTGGCGCGCAGCGGCATGCGCGACCGGGTGGAGCGCTCGATGACCGTGACGATCCAGCGCGAGATGGACCGGATGGAGCGCTGGATGGTGTTCCTGGCGTCGGTTGGCTCCACCGCACCGTTCATCGGCCTGTTCGGGACGGTGTGGGGCATCATGCACAGCTTCTCGGCCATCGCGGCCATGCACAACACCAACCTCGCCGTGGTGGCGCCGGGCATCGCGGAAGCGCTGTTCGCCACCGCGATCGGCCTGGTGGCCGCGATTCCCGCAGTGCTCGCCTACAACAAGATCAGCACCGACCTCGCCCGTTTCGCCGCGCGGCTGGAGGGGTTCAGCACCGAGTTCGGCGCCATCCTCTCGCGCCAGAGCGAGGAGCGCGCCTGAATGGCCGCGTCGCTGCAAGGCGGGCGCGGGAAGGGCGGCCGCTACCGGCCGCTGGCCGAAATCAATGTGACGCCGCTGGTCGACGTCATGCTGGTGCTGCTGATCATCTTCATGGTCACGGCGCCGTTGATGAGCAGCGCCGTCAACATCGACCTGCCGAAGGTGGCCGCGACGCCGATCAGCCAGGACAGCGAGCCGCTGAAGGTGCAGGTGGACGCGCAAGGCAACGTGTTCCTGCAGGACGAGCCGACGCAGCTGCCCGAGCTGGTGGCTAGGCTGCAGGCGATCGCCAAGGACCAGAAGGACCGGCGCATCTTCGTGCGCGGCGACAAGGGCAATTCGTACGGGCGGATGCTGGAGGTGATGTCCACCATCATCCAGGGCGGCTTCACCAAGGTGGCGCTGATGACCGATCCCAGCGGCGCCACGACCCAGGCCACGACGCCGTCCGTGCCCGCCGCCGCGCCGGGCCAGCCGGCGCCGCCGGCGCGTCCTGCCCCGCGGCCCGCGGGCCGTAGCTGAGCTGGGGTGCGGCCGCACGGCATGGCTGAAGGCAGGACATGAGTCCGGAGCTCAAGCGCGGCGCGGCGATATCGCTGGCGGTGCATGTCGTGCTGGTGGTGGTGTTGCTGGCCGGCATCACCATCATTCGTCCGCAGGACGAGCAGCCGCCGATGGACGTGGAACTGGCCATGGATACGGGCCAGCAGCCGGACAACGTGACCAAGGCCGATCAGGCCAACCCGACCCCGGCCGCGCAGCAGACGGCCGAGGCGGTGAACGCGCCGCCGGCCGTCGAGCCGCCGAAGAACACGCCGAACGAGCCGCCACCCCCACCGCCACCCCCGCCGCCGCCGCCACCGCCGCCACCGCCGACCCCCACGGAGGAGCCGCCGCCGCCGACCCAGCAGCCGCCGCCCCCGCCGCCGGCGGAAGCGCCGCCGACGCCGATTCCGCCGCCGCCTCCGCCGCCCCCGGCACCACCGGCGCCGCCGCAACCGCCGCCGCCCACGCCACCGCTGCCGCTGCCGCCGCCGCCGGCGCCACCGAGCTCGACCAGCCAGCCGAACGTGACCAAGAACCCGGCGCCGGACAGCAAGGAGCTGGAGAACACGATGGAGAAGCTGCGCGCAATGCAGCGGCAGACCCAGCCGCCGACGGCGCGCGCCAATCCGGTGCAGGGCGGCGCGCCGCAGACGGGCGGCAATCCGCGCGGCGACATCACGGCGACGCTCAGCGCCGCCCAGCGTGGCGCCATCGGCGAGCGGGTGCGCGAATGCTGGACCCGCGATGCCGGCGCGCTCGATGCCGACAAGATGCAGGTGATGCTGACGGTGACAGTGGATGACGGCGGCACCGCGCGCATCGCCGAGGTGGCCGACCAGGACAAGGGCCGTGTGGCCGGCGACCCGCGGCTGCGGGCCTTTGCCGAACGCGCGGTGCGCGCGGTGCTCAATCCGCGCTGCGGCAACAACATGGTGCCCACGGACAAGCTCGTGAAACTGGGCACGCCGAACAGGCTCACGTTCCGCTTCAGCCCATAGTGTAGATTGGGTTTGTGCAGACGGGGCTTGCGTATATCGGCCTCGAGTAGACTATCCCCTGAAGCTGACAGGTGTATCCATGACCAATGAAGCCGGCGAGACCATGAGCAATTTCATCAAGCCCCCCTCGACCCAGCGATTGATCGGCCGGCGTGGGTTGGTGGCAGGAACGGCGGGCATCCTGGCGGCTCCGGCCATCATTCCGGGCGCCGCGCACGCGCAGGCGCCGGCCGCGCCGAACAGCGCCGTCATCGACGTGAACCGCGCCCGCACCGACCCGATTCCGGTGGCCATCCCCAACCTGGTCGGCTCGGGCGGCGACGCCGACCGGCTGGGCCGCGACATCTCCGGTGTCATCACCAATAATCTCGTGCGGTCGGGCCTGTTCCGCCCGATCGACCCGGCCGCCTTCATCGGCGGCGCGGCCAATGCCGGCGACGTGCCGAACTTCCAGAACTGGAAGGCGATCGGGGCCCAGGCGCTGGTGACCGGCAAGGTCGAAAGCCAGGGCGGCGACAAGGTGCGCGTGGAGTTCCGCCTGTGGGACGTGCTGCCGCAGCAGCAGATCCAGGGCACCGCCTACACCACCACGCAGTCGAACTGGCGGCGCATCGCCCACATCATCAGCGATGTGATCTATGAGCGGCTGCTGGGCGAGAAGGGGTATTTCGACACCCGCGTCGTCTATATCGCCGGCTCCGGCCCACGCGACCGGCGCGTGAAGCGACTGGCCATCATGGACCAGGACGGCGAGAACAACCGCTTCCTGACCGATGGCGGGTTCCTGGCGCTGACGCCGCGCTTCCATCCCACCCGCGACCAGATCGCGTTCATGAGCTACGTGAACGACAAGCCGCGCGTCTACCTGTTCGACCTCGGCACCGGCCGGCAGCAGATGCTGGGCAATTTTCCCGGCATGACGCTGTCACCGCGGTTCAGCCCGGACGGCAACAGCGTGATCATGGCGCAGACCAACAGCGGCGGTTCCGACATCATGCTGGTCGGGCTGAACGGCGGCGGCGCGCGGCGGCTGACGGATTCCGGGGCGATCGACGTCTCTCCCTGCTTCAGCCCGGACGGCACCCAGATAGCCTTCAACTCCGACCGCGGCGGCGATCAGCAACTGTATGTGATGAATGCCGACGGCAGCGGCGTGAAGCGCATCAGCTATGGCCGCGGCCGCTACGCGACGCCGGTGTGGTCGCCGCGCGGCGACCTGATCGCCTTCACCCGGATCGGGGAGACGTTCGCCATCGGGGTGATGCGCCCGGACGGGTCGGGCGAGCGCATCCTGTCGGAGAGCTTCTATTGCGAAGGGCCGACCTTCGCGCCGAACGGGCGCGTGATCATGTTCTGGCGCGAGACGCCGGCGCGCGACAACCGCGGCAACGGCTTCTCGGCCCGACTCGTCTCCATCGACATCACCGGCTTCAACGAGCGGGCGGTCAGCACGCCGACCGACGCCTCCGACCCTGCATGGTCCCCGTTGCTGCAGTAAGACGTGCGCCTGGACGTGTCATTTCGGAGCGAATTTGCGTGAACATGGAAGATATGTGGCATCCGGGTAACACGAGTTCTTGACCACCTCATTTCAACGGGTTAAGCGCTGTCCGTGTTATGCGGACAGCGCGTCCTCCGGGGCAATCGCTTCGCTGGAGCCGCCTTCGCTGCTTTGCCTGGGCTAAACCTTATCTTGATCTTGCTGATGGCTACGCCTGAACCGCCCGCAGGGGCACAACACCGCTGCTCACCACTACCAGGGACGCAACAGTTATGAACATCAAGATTCTTGGCGCTTTCGCCGCAGTGGCGCTGCTGGCGGCGTGCTCCAATACCGAGACGCCAACCCCCACCCCGTCCGCTCCCGTGACGGCCGGTCCGGTCCCGGGCAGCCAGGAAGACCTGGTCGCGAACGTTGGCGACCGCGTGTTCTACGACTTCGACAAGTCGGCCCTGAAGCCGGACGGCAAGGCCACTCTGGACCGCCAGGCCGCGTGGCTCGCCAAGTGGGCGCAGAACAACGTGCAGGTTGCCGGCAACGCTGACGAGCGTGGCACCGAAGAGTACAACCTCGCGCTCGGCCAGCGCCGCGCCAACGCCGCCCGCGACTACCTGGTGGCCAAGGGCGTTTCCAGCGGCCGCATCACCACGATCAGCTATGGCAAGGACCGTCCGGTCGCGCTCGGTTCGAACGAGCAGGCCTGGGCGCAGAACCGCAACGCCATCACCTCGGTCCGCTGATACAGCGTGAGGTCATGAGGACCGGCCGGGTATCCGGCCGGCCCGCCGGCCGCAAGGCCGGCACGGCGTGACGAAAATGAAACCGGCGGCCGCGAGGCTGCCGGTTTCTCTTTTTCGACTGTTCGCCTAAGTAGTCCGGCAGAACGCGTTGGCGTGACCGGAGGAGTTCCGCATGAGATTTGTGCTGGCCGGCATTCTGGCCCTGCTGCCCGTCCTGGGCGCGCTGCCCGCCCAGGCGCAGGTCGAGAGCCGCGAGGGGATCGCGCTGCAGAACCAGATCCTGGAGCTGCGCCGCGATGTGCAGTCGCTGCGCGATCAGATCGGGCGCGGCGGCGGCAGCTCGGCCCTCGGATCGTCGCGCAGCAGCACGCCGGCGCCGGGCGGCGGCGGTGAGATGACCGCCGCGCTGCTGGACCGGGTGACGCGGCTGGAGGACGAGGTGCGCCAACTGCGCGGCCGGGTGGACGAGGCCGACAACGCCCGCCAGCGCCAGGGCGAGGACCTTGGCAAGCAGATCGAGGACCTGAACTTCAAGATCGACAACGGCACCGGCCGCCCCGCCGGCGCCGCGCGCCCGGCGCCCGGCGCCGCACCGGCGCAAAGCCCGCCGGCGGGCTCGCTTGGCGCCGCCGCTGCG
>NZ_JAPDNT010000036.1 GCF_025989185.1 Limobrevibacterium gyesilva | reverse complement strand
CTGTCCGGTCCCTTTCCCGTCAATGGGTTAGGGCGGGACAAAAGCCGGACGAACCGGACGGGCGCGGGCGCATCAATGGGTTAGAAGACGGCATCGGCGTCATCCGGAGGAGGCGGTTCGCCTTCGCCGAAGGCCGGCAAAGCGTCCGACGGCACGACGATGCAGCGCGGCTTGAACTGCCCACCGAAGAAAATCGGCCCCATCGGCTCGGAGGCGCCAGGTAGACGCGCCAGGTCAAAGCCCCAGCGCCGACCCGCCCATTGCGTTCCGCGAAAGATCGCCTCGAGGCGCGGATGGGCGTTCGCGACGTAGAGGCAGGGCGGACCCGCGGCTTTCTTCGGATAGGGTGCCAACATCAGCCCGTGGTCGACGAGCTGGCGGCGCGCGTCGTCGCCAGCCTCGCGCGCCCCACGTTCCACCAGCCGGCCGAGTGTCGGACGCTCTCCGGAATTCATCACTTCTGCAGAACTGGACAGCAGATGTTGCAGACACTGGTACGGTCCCGCGACCGCCGCCTGTTCCTGGCGGGTGACGATCAGCCAGGCGACCGCATCGACCTCCGCACAGGCGCGGGCGGCGTCGAGCGGGCGATCGTCGATCATCATCGCGCGCGCGGCCACGATAGTTCCGAGCTGGTCGGCGAGCCGCGGCTCGCAGCCGCGGCCGAGCAGATCATCGCGCACCAGGCGCAGGTTACCGCGCATGCGCGGCAGGCCCTCAAGCGCGCGACCCCACAGATCTGCGGCATGCTCGCGCGCCCATACGATCAAATCATCGGGCGCGACTCGCACCACCGAGTCGTCTGGGCGCGGGCGCAGCTCGAGTCGCGTCAGCCGCGATTCGTCTTGCGGCAGTAGCGGCGGCGGCAGCACCGACCCGAAAACGGCGCAGGATATGACCTCGAAACGCTGCGCGTGACCGTCGTTGCCGGTCTTGATCACCACCGCGCCATCACCCGAGCTGGCGCGGCGAAACAGGCCGATCACGCGCTGCAGGCGGCCGAGCGCCTCCGGGTCCTCGTCCGCCTCGTCGAGGATGAGCGGGCCCGAGCGGCCATCGGCCTCGCGCCGGAGGCCAGGCTCGGAATAATCGTTGACCAGCACTGCCATCGGTGAAAGCGCGGCGTAGTAGCGCAGCAACGTCGACTTGCCGGACCCGGGCGGGCCGATCAGCAGGCCGTGCGGCCGCCAGTCGATCGCCGCGCCCAGCAGGCCGGCCACCCACAGCCCGAAAAACACGCGCGCCGCTTCCTCGTGTTCCCAATGCCAAGACCGCATGTGCAGCTCGACCTGGCGCGCGCGGCCAGCATCGCAGGCTTCACCAGGCGGGGTGATCGGCGCATCCGCAGGCCACAGCGCGCCGGCGTCGCGAAAGCCCGCCTTGCGTTCCTCCCGCGTGTCCGGCCACAGGATATGGTCGCCGCAATGCACGACGATGCGGCCGTCGGCGAGCCAGACGCCGACGGCCCGCTTACGCGCCGACCGGTCGAACAGCGGCAGGTCGTGGCAGGCTCGCACCAGCCAGGCGCCGGCGTTGCGGGCCGAGAACCAGTTTGTCGGATGCCCCTCTCGGTCGTACTGCACGAAATTGCCCAGCAGCCAGCCGGGATTGCCGCCGAACAGCGACACGATTTCCGACGACTGGCCGAGCGATTTGGCCGCGAACTTGCGCAGCTGGCCCGCCGTATCGAAAAAAAAGTATTGTCCGTCGCGGTGGCCAAGAGGCACGACGGGACACTCGCCGCTGACCAGCCAGGCGGCTGGGTGATCGTGGTCACCGCCGCCGCCATCAGCTGGTGGCGGCGATGCGGCCGGCGCCGCGGCGGCCTTGCGCCGGCTTTTCTCGGCACGCTCCGCTTCCTTGAACGGCACGATTTTCGGCGACGTCATGCGGCCTCGCTTCGGTCGCTGTCGGCGACAAAAATCGGCGGCGCCGCAGGATGCGGCCGCTCGATCAGTTTTTTCAGGGCGCGGGCATGCGCGACGTCGCTGCCCACCACACCGGACTGGCAGCGCAGCAGGGCGGCCTGGTGCGCGCCGGTGTCGGCGCCGATCAGCACCAGGCCGCGGCAGAAATCGCCGAGCCAGTCACGCACGTTGCGATGGATGCGCATCGGCACGGCACGATCCTCGCCCCATTCCGGCGGGTCGCCGAGTACGTCGGCGAATCCCGTCAGGCGCAGCGGCGGCTTGGTCAGGCTGATATCGACGGCGAGGCAATCGACGATCGACCCACCGAAGATGGCGACCGGTATGGCGCGCTCCGCAGCGGACGGCAGCAGGTGCAGCTGGCGCATCGCGTCGCCTGGTTCCTGCGGATCATAGAGGCCGACGGCATCGAAGCGCGGCACCGGACCCTGCCGCACCGCGATCACCCAGCGCCAGGCGCCGAGCGGTGCGCGGTGCGGATGCGGATGCGGCTGCCAGTAGCCAGGGCCGTCAGCCATGACGGGCAGAAGGCCGATCACAAGGCGTGCCATCCCAGCGATGCGGCCCCACGGGACCACCGCCTGCCAATCGAACCGCGTCGGCACCAGGCGCGATGCGGCCTGAAAAACATCGGCGGCGTAGCCGGCTGACGTCATGCCTCGGCGACAACCGGCGCGCGTGCGCGCTTCCGGGCGCGCGGGGCGGTGCGCGTGCCGAGCGGCAGCGACGAGGGCAGCAGGGGCGCGGTCGGCAGGCCGCTGGGCGTCGGCCACCCGCTTGTATATCCCCCGCTGCTGCGCACCTGCGCCAGCAGGAGCGCCGCGTTACTGCCGGGCGGCCAGTCCGGTCGATAGCGGGTTTTCATGGGCGCGCACCTCCGGAGGAACGGACAACACGATTTATTTCCTCGAAATCGCCACAAAATCGGGACAGGATCGCCCGATTAACGATGGATTCACGACGATGAGAGGGTTTTTGATCGCCATCGGATGGCCGTTCACGCTCGCCGGACTCGGCGGTGCGGCTGACCAGATCAACCGTGAGCGGCACCGCCGCACCTTGCGGCGAATGGCGCGAGGGCTCGAACGACAGAGGCCCGCGCGCGATCACGCCGCCTCCGCCAGCACGCGCACGAGTGCGTAGTCGCGGTAATCCGCCGGTCGCCAGTCAATACCAGCCTCAACCGCGAGGGCCCACAGCGCCAGCACCCGGCCCGCCGGGATCTGGTCGCTGGCGATCCAGTTGCAGACGGCCGCCGCTGACACGCCAAGCCGGCGGGCCACTGCAGCGCCGCCGCCCAGCCGGGCAATGAGGTCGCGGGTCGAGATCATCCCGCGAGGATATTCAGCCGGCCTTAATGCCGTCAATCGTGGAGTTTAATACCATGGCACGACACGCTGCGGGATGGTGCGACATGGACGCAAAGCACCCCGACCCGATCATGTCGCACGTATTGGCAGGATTCGGCGCGCGGCTGCGCGATGCGCGCGTGGCAGCCGGATACAACAACCAAGCGGCTTTTGCGCGGTTACTTGGAATTTCCGCCTACCGCTACAATAATTGGGAACAAGAGCGTCACCCTCCGCCGCCCGCTTACCTTGCCATACTTAAGCAAAGGTTTGGCATCGGCGCGGACTGGATACTATCTGGCGATTACGATGCGCTGTCTTCTCGGACGCGCGACGCTTTGATGCAGAACGTTATTAAACCGCCTGGTCCGATGCGAGTCGGTGACGACACCGACGCACCGGCCAGCGTGCGCACCATACCATCGCCAGACGTATAGGATGGCTGAACATCTGCATTGACGACATTAAGCCCAGCTGAATAGGCTGGCGGCCTCACCCTTCAGGGAGGCCGCCGGATGCCCCGTCTCACCCCGCCCGCCGCCGAGCCAGACGCGGGCGCGCCGATCGTCGCGCGCGAGCTCGACGCGCTCAGGGACGCGCTGCTCGACATCGCCCACGCCTACCCGAACGAGCACGCCGACGCCGTGTTGATCGCGGCCGATCGGCTCGATCGGATCGCCGCGGATCTGCTGACCCAGCCCGAGCGGGTGATCTCGGTCCTGCCCGCCATCCACCCACGCCACGAGGCCGCCGCGACCGAGCTGCGCCTCGCCGCCGCGGCCCTGCGCGCCCTGGTGCCGACGCGCCAGCTCGAGGATGACCGAGCCCCGGCGCAGGACGGCGCGTAGTGGCATTTCCTTCCGTCGCAGGCCCGGCCACGGACCTGCTGTACCGCGAGGCGCGCCCGGCGCGCGTCGTGTTCGTGCGTGGACGCGGGCGGCCGGCGCTGCTGCTCGGTCACTGGACCGATGTCCGCGGCCGACCGATCTGGGCCGACGTCGTGACCGGCTCGACCTTTGTCAATCCCGATGATGTCGCAGAAATCGAGGACAGCCAACATGCTGATCACGTCTAGGACCGTGCCGCCGCGGCCGGTTTTTGTTGCTGACCCGGCGCGGGGCGGCGTGACCGTCGGGTTCGCCCGCATGACGTGCCTGTTTAGTCTCGCCGATCACGACTATGCCGCCGGCGTCGAGCTCGACAGCGGCGCCTGGCGCCGCGTGGATCTGGCGTGGGTGCATGAACTGACGCAGGTCGGCGACGTGCTGCGCCGGCAGGCGGTGCCGGCATGAGGGACATTGCGCCCTGGATGCAGACCGTCAGCGGCCAGGCATTTGATCTGGTGTATCCGCGCGCCGACATGGTCCGCCTGATGGATATCGCCGCCGGCCTGTCCCGGCTGCCGCGCTTTTGCGGGCAGACCACGGGGCCGGTCGCCTGGAACGTCGCGGAGCATTCGCTGCTGGTCGAGCGTCTCGTCGAGATCGCCGGCGGATCGGCCGAGCTGCGCCTTGCTGCACTGATCCATGATGCCCACGAGGCATACATTGGCGACGTGATATCGCCGCTGAAATCGGCGATTCGCATCCTACTCGATATCGAGGGCCGAGCCGTTTTCGATCCGATCGCGGAGATCTCCGCGCGCATCTCCGGCGCGGTGCATGCCGCCTTTGCCGTGCCTTGGCCGCTGTCCGAGGCATACGCAGTGGCGATCAAGCGCGCCGACCTGCAGGCCCTGCGGATAGAACACGAACGGTTCCAAGGCCCGGCGCCGCACCCGTGGACCGATCTGCCGGATGCGCCGGAGATCGGTGACCTGGCGCCGCAAAACGAGACATTCAGCCGCGAACGGTGGAATCGTCGCGTGCTCACGCTGCTGGCGCAGCGCGCCGGGCCGTATCCGCACTTCGCACTGCTGTCCGTCCTGGACGCCGAGGCACCGCCAGGATGACGGACACACCGATCACCGACACCGGCGACCTGCTCGAGCACGTGCGCGCCGGCGACGTGCTGACCTGCACCAGCGGCGCCTGGTCGCTGGTCAAGGCGCAGCGGTCCGTCACCAAGGAAGCGGTCTGGCCGCTGCTGTTCCAGTCCCGCAAGAGCCGGACACCGGACACACCGCCGGGACGCCTGGTGCCATCCGGCGACGCCCTGCCCGGCTTCCCCCCGCAAATGTCGCAGTCCTGGCGCTGGAAGCCAGGGAGCGTGCGTCCGGCGCGCACGAAATGACGCGCCCCGCAACCACCAGGAGCCCACCCATGGACCGAGCCACACAGGCGGACATCGCGGACATGATCGGCGACGCCAATCCGGCCGCGATGGTCGAGCTCGCCGACGCGATCGCCGGAGCGCTGCTGCTGTCGGGCACGCAGCCGAAGGCGGTCACGCTGTGCGCCCTCGCCGGCACTCTCGCCGATACGCTACGCGCGGAATCGACGGACCCCGAGGCGCATGAGCGTGACCTCGCCGTGTTCATCGAGCTGGTGCGCATGAGCATCGCGGCGCCGGAGGTGGTCGGACATGCCTGATCCGATCGGGACACTGCAGGGCGTGCCGCCCTACTACGCCGACCAGGCGGACAGCGGCACATGGTCCGTCAAAGACCAGCTCGGCGCGATCGCGTGGCGCGGCGAGGACGGGCGGGCCGGCCTGATCGGCCGCGACGACGCGGAAATGATCATCCGCTCGCACGGACACACGCCAGGGCCGGCACGGCCGAGCCAAGCCTACGGCCTGGCGCACGGCAAGCCGAAGCGGGCGAAGAAGGCGAAGACGGCCGCGCGATAGCGCCGGCCCCTCCCCTTCCCGGCTGACACCATCACCACCGACTGCAACAGGGAGAGCGAGAATCATGCCGATGATTGCCATCGACGACATCGACCCGCCAATCGAAAGCGTTCGCAAGCGCCCACCGACCCGGGAGGCCGAGGCGCAGCTCGAAGACAGCATCCGCCATCGCGGCGTGCTGCAGCCAATCCTGGTGCGCAAGGCCGGCAACCGTTACGTGACCGTCGCCGGCAGTCGCCGCCTGGCCGCGGCGCGGGCCGTCGGCCTCAGCCACATCCCGGCCGCGGTCAGCGAATACCTCGCGACATTCGACGCCGCCGACCAGGCCGTCGAGAACATGGTGCGGGCGCCCCTCGAGCCGATCGACCAGTGGCGCGCGATCGTGCGGCTGCAGGATCAGGGCTACACGCTGCAGCAGGCCGCGCAATGCCTTGGCCTGTCCGACCGACGCACCCGCCAGCTCGACAAGCTCGGCCGGCTGCATCCCGACGTGCTGGCGCAGCTCGAGCGGCATGGCATGCCGGACGACCCGCAAGAGACGATCTATGTCATCGCCATGGTGCCGCCGGAGGTGCAGGCCAAGGCACTGCGGGACGTCCTGAAAGCGGGTCATCAGGCCCTCGACGACGAGCCAGACTGGTGGCGTGTCACCACGCTATGCACCACTGGACGGATCTCGCGCGAGGACGCCATTTTCGACGCCGATAAGGCAGGGATCGTGTTCGAGGAGGATCTGTTCGCCCAGCCCGGCGATCACTACCAGTTCACGACGCGCGACGTTGCCGGCTTCATCGCCGCGCAGAAGGCGGCGCTGGAAGCGGAGGCGAAAAAGGCGAAGAAGCGCCTGCAGATCGGCAAATGGGACCCCCGCGGTAATTCGGTCGTGCTGCCGGCCGGCTGGGTCCGCACACATGGCGACCACGAGAAGCCGCGGAAGGACGAAGCGATCTTCGCAGTCGTTGCCGAGTCCGGATATTCTCCGGGCCGGGTCGCGCGCGTGCTCGCGCGGAAGGTGGCGGCGAAGGACGCCCATGCGGACGCGCCGGCGACGGCCGACGAGGCCGACGACGACACGGACTTTGCCGATCCCGAACCCACGGCACCCGAACCCGCGCCGCCGCGCGATCCGATCAGCCGCGCCGGGCATGCGGCGATCGCCAGCGCCAAGACCGAGGCGTTGCGCCAGCACATCATCGCCACCGTGCGCAGGGGGATGCTGCGCACGGATGAGCTGCTCACGCTGCTGGTGCTAGCACTCGGCGCCCGCACGGTGCGGGTCAGCGCCGAGGCCCACAAATACGACGCCACCGGCATGCGCGACCTGGCGTTGCGCCTGGTGCCGCGGGACAACGTCGACGGCATCCTGCCGGAGCCGGAGAACATCGCCGAGATCGCGGCCGAAGCGCTCGCACGTCTGCTGCTGATCACCACCGCGGACGACGAGCGCCACGACCACGTGCCGGAATGGATCGGCCAGGCGATCGGCGCCGACGCCGCCCTGCCCCGCTTCGACACCCCGGAATTTCTCGCCCAGGTATCGACCGCCGAGCTGAGGCGCGTTGCCATGGAAGCCGGCATCAAGGCGCCGGCGAAGGCCGGCGACCTGCGCGCCCGTCTGGCCGGCAATCTGCCCGACTGGCGCCCCTGCCGCTTCGGCGCGCCCGCCCCGAAGGCGGACGTCCGGATCGAGGAGGAGGAGGATGCTTGACCAGCTCGACCTGTTCTCCGCCCCGCCGGCGGCCGCAACCAGGCCGGCGCCGGCTGCACCGGCACCAGCGCCAGCGCGGTCCGATCCGCTTGCCCTGCTGCCGCCACGTCCGATCCACTGGCAGCGCCTACTCGAGCGCGCCGGCGACGTTCCGGTCGTGCTGCTCGTGTCGACGAATTGGACTGGCGTGATTGCGGAAACCGTGTCGTCGCCGGCCACCGGACGTGTCGGCCTGATCGCCGCTGATGGAAGGATCCAGACATATCCGCCAGACTCGGTTGCGGTGCGGTGCGTCTTCCTGACGCCCGCAACCGCACGCGCGATCGCCGAGCGCACCGAGCTGACCGTGCTCTGCGGCGGATCGATAAGCGTGCAGCTTGCTTTCGCAGCACCGGGTGCAGGAGACGCGAAGGCGATCATCGCCGAATGGCTCGATGGCATCGAGGTCGCGGCGGAGAGCATCAATGGCTGACCAGAAAACCCCCCGCTACATCGCCATACCGTCCAAAGCCTGGCTGTCCGCGCACTACACGCCCGAGAGCCTTCCGACTTGCACGGTGTGGGAAAGCGACCCCACCCCAAAGCCCACCGGGCTCCTTGATGCGTCGGGGACGCCGCTCTACCGCGTGGAAGAGCGCGGGCCGCTTGGGTTCCGGGGGAGGGGAAGTCGATGAGCGCTCAGCACGACGCATCGAACACCACGGCCGAGCCTCGCGGGCTTCGCTTCTGGCGTTGGGTCCGTGCCAGGGCAGAGGCAAAAATTCGAGAGCACCATATGCGCACGTTCAAGCACGACCGGCGCTGCGCGAACTGCGGGCAATGGGGCGCGATCGTCGGGATGGACTGGGCGAACATCCGCGAAATCGACCCGATGCATGAAGGGCTGACGTGCCTCGGCTGCGGGCACGAAACGAAGTGGTTCGTGCACAGTATGGTGCCCATTATCGCGGAGGATGTGAGGCATGTCGGCTGACCAGAAAACCACCAACGTGAACGCGCAGTTCGAGGCGGACATGCCGTTTTTGCGACTCCGCATATGCCAGACCGATGTCATCAAGGCAGCCAAGCGTTTTGATGCATGCATGACGGAATTCGCAGGTGACCTGGCAGCCTGCCACGAATACCAAGGCGCACTGTTCAGTGCCGTAGAACGGCTTCGCAGAGAAGAAGATGCAATCAATGCCCGCGTCAACTGAAACCAAAGCCGAGCCGGCCACCTATTTGAAGCCGAAGCACGGTTGGACCTGCTTCCATTGCGGCGAGACGTTCACCACGCCGGGTTCTGCCCGCGATCACTTCGGCGCCGATCCGCTGGCCGAGGCGGGTTGTCAGATCAAGGCTGGCGAGGAGCGCGGGCTGCTAATGGCACTCCGTCGCGCTGAGAAGGAACTGGAACGCTACCGGGCCGAGGACAGCGCCGCGGACCGGCAATTCCATGCCATGCGGGCCGCCCATGCACGGGCGCTGATCCGTGCCGAGGAGGCCGGTTATGAGAAGGGCTTGAAGGACGGGAGATCGCTCGATGTCGCGTGAACACACCACGAAGTGCAGCTGCGGGTGCATCTACAGCAAATCGATGCACCAGCCCTACCCGCGGAAATGCATAAACTGCGGCACGCCAGAAGCGCCACGCGAGCCGATCGGAGAGCCTCCGCACCAGGGCACGAGCGGCAAGCCGCCGGGGGCCGCTCCGGCGCCGGCCACGATGCCGATGCAGATTGCCAGCTACCGCCGCGAGCCCGGTCGCTTACCCCTGTGCATCGCGGAGAAGGCTTACGAAGTCTACTCGGCCTTGCACGGCGATCGGCAGTCGCTTTCCCGCCTTGGCGAACGGGGGGGATTTTCTGCCGGAGAGGTCATCGCGTTCCTCTACGCGCGACAGTTCCCGCGGCCGCAATGGTCCGACCGGGTGCATGAGGCGTTCCGAGGCATGGTGGCGTCGTGACCGTCGATCGGAAAACCACGATGCCCAAGGTCGATCTGCCGCCAGAAACGCAGGGGTTGCGGCTGTGCAAGGTGATCCACGGGCGCCTCGCGATGTGCGAGGGAGTTCGATTCCCCGGCGGCGCTCCAGCGGTCGATACCGTCCTGCGCCGCGCCGCGATCTCGGGCAGGGTCGGGCCCGTCGGCGAAACAGGAGACTATTGGGCCGATCTGCTGGATGCGAACGGCGATTGGTTCGACACGGTCGCTCTGGGCCGCGACGCTTGGAATAGCCTGAAAAATCACTGGATGCGGTGCAAGGTGGAGAGTGCGGATGGTCGATAATCAAACCGCCCATCGCAAGCGCACCTCCGCCGCATGACGTCCCTGCAGCTCGGCCTGCCCGGCCTGGACCAGCCACCCCTGACCGACGTCGTGCTCGCCGACATCATCCGGGCGGCCGAGCACGAGCGGGGGATCTACCGACCAGGCGGCAGCCGGCACGCGCTGCTCGGCCTGGTGCTGCACCTGGCGCACGAGCTGCAGCGGGCCAGGCTGAATGCCATGGACGCGGCGCCGACCGGCGAGGCATGCTTGCCGGCCGCGCATCGAGTCTGCGCGGATGATGGAGTCACCATGACCTAAACAGCAGAGAGGCCGCCCGAAGGCGGCCCCCATGTCCGGCAGAGCCGGGGATGATCGTGTCTGGTAAACCGATCCTCCCCTCTCTCAGCGATTTTTGCAAGCGGCGTCTTGCATGGGGGATTTGCGCCCTTTTTCCGGCCGGCCTCTCCGCATGGGGAGATCGACGATGCTTGAGTCCGACCACCTGTTCGCCGTGAAGTTGCGCATCCGCCAGGAATGGCAAGCGGGCAATCTTACGCGCACCGAGAAAGACGCCCTGCTCGCCCTGGTCTGCTACGACGGCCCGGCCGGCCTGTTTCCGTCCGACGCCACGGTCGCCGGCCTGGCGTCCTGTTCGGACCGCACCGTGCGGCGCGCGAGGGCCAAGGCCCGCACGCTCGGCCTGCTGACCTGGTCGCACACGTCCCAGCTCGTGCGCGGCCGCCGGCGCCAGGGTCCGAACCAGTATGAGGCCCGCGTGCCGGCCGAGCCGGTGCGGCCGGCACCAGGCGGACAGGCAGGCCGACGAATCAAGAAAGTAAGAAAGAAAGAGCCGAGGACGATCCTGGCGCTGCTGCCACTGGAGGCCGCGCGGGCGGCATTGGCCGCATCCGTCGAGCGCCGACAGCACGCAATCGTCGCTGCATGGCAGGCGCGGCGCCCACATGTCGGCATGTTGACGCGATGACAGGCTGACGATCCTTGTTTCCGACATGTCCGCGTGTCATCGTGCCGGCAATACAACACGAGGGATATCCAGCATGCTGACAGTTGCGGTCGTCAGCCAGAAAGGCGGGGCCGGAAAGTCAACGCTCGCCCTGCATCTGGCGGCTGAGGGTGCGGCGCGCGGCGTGCAGACGCTGCTCATCGATCTGGACCCGCAGGGCAACCTTGCGGGATGGGGCACGCGCCGCGGCGACCTGCCGCCGGACGTGACCGCCGAGCATCCTGCGAACCTGGACCAGACGCTCGCCGGCGCCCAGGAGGACGGTTACGGCCTGGTCGTGCTCGACACCGCGCCGCACGCCGACCGGGCCTCGCTGCGCGCTGCGAAGGCAGCCGACCTGATTCTGGTGCCGTGCCGACCGGCCACGTTCGACCTCGAGGCGATCCGCGCGACGCTGGACGTGTGCGAGCTGGTCAAGCGCCCGGGCATCGTGATCCTCAATGCGGCGCCGATCCGCTCGCGCGTGGTCGACGAGGCACGAGCAGCAGTGACAGGGCAGGGCGGCACGGTGATGCAGATCGTGATCCGCCAGCGCGTGGCTTTCCAGCACTGCCTGATCGACGGCCGGGTCGCGTCCGAGTTCGAGCCGGGCGGCGCGGCCGCCGCCGAAATCACTGCCCTCTATGACGACGTGATGACACGTCTACATGCCGACGCGACGACAAGGACGCCCGCCCTATGACCATTCGCCCTCGCCCCACGCTGACCATGCCGCCGGCCACCCGCGCGGCCGAGCCACCGGCCGCCGCTCCCGAGGCCGCCCCGGCGCGGCCGGCGAAGCCCCCCGCACGCGCCGGCAAGGTGCAGCTCGCCGGCTACATCGACCGCGACGCCAAGCGCCAGCTCGACATCTTCGCCGCGCGCGAGGGGCGCACGATGCAGGATATCGTCGAGGAGATGGTCGATTTGTTCGCGCATCAGCACCAGCTCACCCGGCTGGTGCGGGAGTAGGGTAGATGGCGCCCTGTCCAATGTCAGACGTCACTAACAGCCGCCCGTATGAGCATGATGTCGGAGCTTTTGGACAGCCTAGATCACCGCCTGAAACTGGCGGTTTCCTGCGGCTCTTGGCGTCATTCGGTCGTGCGGGTCGCCACCAAGCACGCCGCAGTGACGTTGAAAGCATCGGGAATTCGGGGGCCGGGCAAATCGCCCGACATGCGGGCGGACCCGCTGCTGTTGCTTCCGATACGGCTCGATCACGCCGGAAACTCAAAGGGTTAGGTCGTTCGTCACTGGTCGGTCGAGGCACCGTTCACAGCGTGGCGAAGGGGATTACAAAGGCAATAACGAACCGGCGTCCTCGCGGTTTTTCAGGGGCAGGAGACAGACCATGGCGAACCATCCGAACCGCAGCAGCCGCACCGCCGGCAGCGCTTTCATCCCCCAGCGCCTGATCGAGCTGTCCGATCTGCTCCGCCGGGCCGATCTCGGCAATTTCGACGCGGCGCATCCCCGCGAACACGAGGCCGCCTGGCGTCGGGCATTTCTTCCGCTGTTCGACGCCACCGCAGCGCAGGGAATCCCCGGCCACTGTCGCCCTCTCGGTGCGGAGGCGCTCGGTGTAGTGCTGGACGTGTGCCAGATCACGGCGGACGCAGTGCCCGAATGGGCATCGCTGAGCGGGACCCAATTGGAAATCACCCTGCCGGGCGAAAGCGACGGTGACGCGCTCGTTATTGTCCTGGCACGCGAGGATGGCGGCTGGAATGCGGCCGAGGCATGGACGCAGCCCAGTGAAGCGCGGCACCTGAGCGCGATCGTGCAGATAGCGGCGGGCGCACGCTACCGCGTCGCTCGCCGCACCGAGTGGAAGCGCGGGGAACCGCAGCACGAGCTGCTAGCCCTGCCGCTCGCCGCGCAGTTCTAAAAGCACACCTAAACCTCGGTTTACCCGCGCCAGATAGCAGCACTACACCAACACCCCGACATAGATGAGACAGACATGCCGACACACAGAGACCAGATTCTTGCCCTTCTGCGCCTAGCCCTGGAGCCCGGCGGCGCGACGCTGCACAGCGTCATGAAGATCGGCCCTGTCGCGGCGGTTGCACTCGGCCTCGATCCCTCGCCTGAGGCCTCGTGGATCACGAATCCCGGTGCGCCTGTGGCGGACGCGCACATCATCGCCGCGGCCGAACGGCTATTGGCAGCTACAGATCTCGCCGGGCGGGATGCCGATGCGGAAATCGACTGGAACCCACCGCAGATCCACGTCGACGTGGACGGCAATCCGACGTGAGGACCGCGGTCGTCGCCGTCGTGAAAGACGAGGAGCGATATATCGCCGAGTGGATCGCCTATCAGTTTGCGATCCGCTTTGACGCCGTAATCCTACTCGACAACAAGTCGACCGACGGGACCAAGGCTGCCGCTGAGCGCTTCAAGCAGCATTTCGACGTGCGCGTGTTCGACTGGACCCTGACGACGCCGGACTACCAGCGGAAGGGATATGAATTCGCCCTCGAGCTGTTCCGCAACGAATTTGCCTGGATGGCATGTCTCGACGCGGATGAATTTCTGGTGCTGGACCGGCCGCTCGGCGACATGCTCGCGCGACATAGTGACGCCGCCGCTATCGCGGTGCCGTGGGCAATGTTCGGATCGTCCGGACATGCTGAGCGGCCGGCCGGCCTGGTGATCGAGTCCTACACGCAGCGCGCACCCGCGACGTTCGGCCCGAACCGCCACATCAAGTCGATTGTGCGTCCGAAACAAGTTCGGACGTGCCGCGTATCGCACTGGTTCGAGGTTGACGGACCCTACGTGGACCTCGCCGGGCGGGCGATTGTGGATGTGAAGGCCCGTCTGGATGATGCTCCGGACTACGCGGCGGGCCAGCTCAACCACTATTTCACCCGGTCGAGGGCAGACTGGGATGCGAAGCTCGCGCGTGGATACCATGACCTGCAGCGCCAGCCGCAGGAGTTCGATTTCTACGACCGGAACGACGTGCGCGACGACAGTGCAGCTCGTTGGGCGCCGAAGGTGCGTGAGCTGCTCGCCACTGTTTTCTAAGACGCAAAACAGCAGCGCCGCCGGCGCCCAGCAGGGCACCGGCGGCGCTTGGACGTCTGGATGGTGAAGGAAGGTGCCGCCACTCGCGGCGGCCGCCTGGCGGGCCTATTTGGCCTGGCAGGCGCGCACCTGGTCGCGCAGGCCGGCGGCGTCGACCACCACGCGCGGCCAGACGGCCGAGGACGGGGCGGCGGCCAGCTCGTCGGCCAGGCGCTGCCGATCCGCGGGCGGGTAGTCCCTCAGCACCAGGCTGTCACAGGACCCCGCCACCGCGCAGCCGGTCAGCCAGGGCAGCAGGATCGCCAGGAGCGGCAGCGATCGCGTCCGCCACCCGGCGTGCGGCGGCTTGGTCACTGGCGAGATCCGCGGTGCGCACGGCCGCGGCGCCCGCCCGCCAGCCGCAGTACCACACCGCCGCCAGGCCACCGAGCACGGCACCGATGAGCGCGACATAGGACCAGGCGCCCATCACGCCGCCGCCGCGGCAGCCGGCGCCTCGGCAGCGGCCAGCCCGGCGGTGGCAGGCGACAGCATCGGCATCGGCGCGATCGTGACCGCAGGATCGACGCCCAGCAGGCGGCCCAGCTCGGCCTGGACCATGGCCTCGATCCGGTCCGGTGTGACGCCCAGCGCGCGCAATGTGTCGGGGAATGCGGCGGTCACGTAGCTGACCCCCTTCGCCACCGCGACGTTGTGGATCTGCGCATCGGCGATGGTAGCGCCGGCGGCGGCGATGAATCCGTACGCGATGCCGGCGCCGCGCTGCGCCGCCCCCGTGATGAGTGTCACCGCAGCCTCATGCTGGTCGATCTTGAACCGCTGCAGCAGAGCGCGCGCCAGGATCGCGGCCACAGCCAGCAGGACGGGCTGGACGAGCTGCAGCACGGCGTCGACCAGCGGGCCGAACGGACCCGTCGTCGGCGACGCGACGCCAGCCGGCGCGAGCTGCGCCAGCGCCGGCGACACCAGCGCCACAGCCGGGCCGAATATCACCACGCATGCCAGGATGGCAGGCGCGCACAGACGAGATGCAAAACGCATCAGACGACTCCGGTTATTTGATTGTTGGTGACTAGGCACGAAAGGCGGCGCGGGCGGCCGCCGCGAGGCGGCGGGACCATCCGAGCCCGAAGATCGGGAACGTGTCGGCACGCGCGTATCGGACCGCACGACGCGCCACCAGCTCGACCGCCAGGTCGTCGAGCTGGTTGCCTTTGCGGCGCACAGCCGCGACCGTCACCGGGCCAACCACGCCATCGGCCGGCACGCCGACGGCATCCTGCAGGTCGCGCGACGCGGCGCCGACGCCCTGGTTGACCGCGCCGTCGCCGACCACCAGCGCCACGGGCGGCGGCAGATCGTCGCCGGCGATCCGGCGCCAGTAGTCGACGCGATAGATCGCCGCGATCTGCCCGTCGGTCAGGCCAGCGATATCGAGGGTCGGATAGGCGGCCGCGGAAATGCCGCGCCTCGAGCCGCGCAGCAGGCCGGCGCCGACACGGCCTCCGGTCCAGTTTCCCCGATCTGACGGCGTGAGATCGAGGCGGCTTCCCTCGTGCGCGAAGACAAACGCCAGAAAAATATCAAATGCAGACACGGCGCACGCTCCATGAACCCTGTATATTCGCTCGGCGTTTGCATTCACGGTAAGTCATGAATAAATCACGATGCAGGAATCGACCCACGGTTATTGAGGAAAGTCTGCGCAATAACGGGATCATGTCTTGTTATGAACGGTGAGGTTCAATCTTTTATTGTGATTATTGCGGAGAGAGCGCTTCGCGCCGCACGATCAATGCGAGCGGAATATGTTGATCCCCAGCGCCACCGCGGCGACTGCGGCGCCAAATGCACTGAACAGCCAGTGCAGCACGGACCCAGATCCCGCCTTTTCGCCAGACCTGGCGGACGCATCCCGCGCGATCGCGATCTCCAGCCTTTGCACTGCCTGCAGCGTGTCGCGCGTCAATCCCTTCAACTCGTCCAGCGCCTCACGGTCGAGCGCGCGCTGCGTCTCGAGGCGCGTCAGGCGGATGTCGAGGCCGTCCAGCTTCGCCCGCAGATCGACCGCGTCCTGCATCGCGGCTACCACTCGAGCGCCACGCCGTAACCGTCGCCACCCCTGCCGCCGGGGCCGCCGCCCGTGGACCCGGCGCCGCCGCCACCGCCGCCGCCGCATGGCGATTGCCCAGCACCCCCGGCCCCACCGGCGCCGGCGGCATTGCCGCCGCCACCGCCGCCACCCACCCCTGGCAGGCCAAAGGGCCAGGTGGATGCTGCGAACGTGCCGCCAGGGGCACCCGTCGCGGCGCCGCCGCTCGTGCCGGTTGGGCCGTTCAGGCCGCCGCCCCCACCAGTCTGCGCAACGCCCACATTCCACCCGCCGCCGGCGCCGCCGCCAGTGCAGGAGAATATAAAGCCGCCTCCATTGCTTCCTGCCCCCGTCGCCGACGACCCGCCGCCAGATGCCCCAAGCCCGAAGCCAGAATTGACGTTGCTCTGACCGGCGGCCCCAATGCCGCCGGTCAGAGCAAAGTTGCCCGCGCTGCCGATCGATGCGCCGTTCGAGCTACCAGCTGAAACGTTCGCCGCAGAACTATTTCCGCCAGCAGACACCGCGCCATTTGCGCCGAACCCGCCGCCACCGCCGCCATACACCGTGAGCAGCGAGCCGATCGACGTCGCCCCGCCAGCGCCGCCATTGGCGCCAGGCGCGCCCGCAGCTCCTCCGACGCCGATCGTGACCGCCTGCGGACCAGAGACCTGCGACGGCAGCACCCACACGCACCGGGCCCCACCGGCGCCGCCGCCACCGCCACCGCTACCCGACTGGCTGCCGGATAGTGTCGGACCGCCAGCGCCACCGCCGGCGCCGCCAGCGGCGCAGAGCTGCGCGACGCGCGTCGTTGGCGCCATCGTCCATACGCCGGACGACCCAAATTCCGTGACTTTCGCCGCGTATGGAACAGGCCCGATATGCGCCGGCGCCGGCGCCAGGAAGCTGAGGACAAGCCCGGCGACGAGCGCGCCGCGCATCAGCAGCGGCCGAAGCGCCCGCATCAGTTGTACTCCACATATAACGGCGATGCGGCGGCCGACGCGACACAGTTGAGCGGACCGGACGGGAGCCAGCCGGTGCCGCCACCCCAGGACGCGGACTGGCCCGGCTGCAGCAGGAAACTACCCGCCGCATTCAACGCCGCCGGCCCGCTGAACGTGCAAGCGATGGCGGCGGCGGCCGAGACGTTCTGAACCTGCAGATGCGTTCTCGCGAGAGAACCCGCGAGACATTGTGCGGACGCGATGCCAACGCTGCAGCCGGCAATCGTGCCGGCTGTGTTTGGAGGTCTCACCGTCACATAGGCCGGGTCGGAGGGCACCGCTCCTGCGGCCCACACCCCGGTCGGAACCGGGAGTAGGCACAGCAGAGCGATCGCGGCCAGAGCTCGCCGCGCACGAGCACAGATTTTCATGGTCTGTCTTTTCCCCCGCCGTCAGGGCACAGAGATGGGCACGTAGATCCGCCACGTTTGCTGCTCGGTGCGCAGCGCGGTCGCATAGGTGACGGCCACCGCATAATCCTGGCCCTCCACCCCGTCGGTCAGGATCACGACGACGCCGGTCGAGGTGACCTTCGGCTCCGACACCCGCAGGCCACCGGACACCGCCGGAACGACCGTGACTGATGCCGTCTGCAACGGATCGGCGTCGACCTCTGCGACCCAGGCCGTAAGATCCAGCTCCACACGACGACGTGCAATGCGTGGCTTATCCGCGAATCGCTGGATCTGCGGCGTGATGATGCGGCCCAGCGGGCGCAAGAAAGCGGTTGTCATGTGGCCTCCGTGTTGTGTGGCGAGAGGCGGAGAGCGGCGACTCTCAGCTGCTGGTACTGTAGACAGGCGTCCAGTCGGTGTTGGTGACGTGGCCGTTGCCGGTGGTCAGCCGCAGCCATCCCATCAGGATCTTGCCACCCGCGGCGGTGACCGCCGAGTTGGCGACAAACTGACCAACGATCCAATATCCGGTCGTCGGCTGCGCGCTCGCTGTGTGGACGCGCGCTTGCAACATCTGCCCAAACGCCGCGCTGGTCGGGTCGCTTTCCTCGATGATGTAGTCCCAGCCTACACCTGCCGCGTATGTGGTCCCGACGCCCTGGTTCGAGGCGCTGTAGCCAATGGCCGCCGGGCGGCCATAGACGAGATTTCCGATCGCCGTGTATGTGCCAGATCCCGTGATCGGCGCGACCATGTGGCGGAAGTGGTTGCGCGCGATCAGGAGACCCGACGTACCGTTAAGCACGATCCCTGTAGGACCGCTTGACAGCCAGGTATTCGAGCCAGCAGGGGAGCGGGCCGCGCTGGTGAAATAAGGGTCGGCCTCGATGATGTTGCCCTCGACCAGTATGCGCTGCTGCGTGGCGATGTTCACCGGGAACGCTATGCCGGCATTACCGAACCCAACGATGGTGTTGTTGCGGATTTTTAAGCCGTCAAGCGCCAGGTCCTGAATATTCGGGTCGAACTGGATGCCGTTGCTGCCCGCATCGACAATGGATTCGCCCGTCGACATTCCGATCTGGATAATATTGTCCGAAATCTCCGAATTGCGCATCGCGCCGGCAATATAGATTCCCGCCATATTCAAGAAGCGATTGGTGACGGCCGTCTTAAACGAACCATATTGCCCGGCCTCGCGGGTGGTGCCGTATCCCCACTGGCTGAGAGAAGTAACGTCCGGGAGTGTCCGCGTCAGCTTGTTCCCGCGCACGGTGATCCAGTAGGCGCCAGGAGATGGCATGTTGGCGCCGATATTCTGCGGGTAGACGTTTTGCGTGTTGAACTGACGCGTGCGATGGAATTGACCGGGTCCGTTCGAGCCCCATAGCGGCGTGAAGGTTCCGGGTGCGGCCGGGCCCGTGTAGGCCCACACGACGTCACCATCTACGATCCCGGTTCCCGTTCCGGTCGGACCACCGGACGAGGCTGTGAAAGCCTTGATGACGACGGCCTGGTAGCTATTTGCGCCTTGGGTGATCTTATCGCCGAGATAGTAACGGTCGCCGGTTACATAGGCCTGGTTCCCGATCCCGGACACCCATATCCATGTAATGTTTCCATCGACCAGAGACGTGCCGCTTCCGCCGACAAAGAACGTCGCGGGAGATGCCTGCGCGCCGAGCGCGCTGACGCTTTTGACGATGTAGGCGTTGCCGCCGTTGCTGGCGGTCTGGCCGTAAAATGTCTGCTTACTAGCGACCCAAGGCGGGATCGGCGTGCCTGGAGCGGAAATGCCGGGATCGGTCCAGGCCGGGCCGAGATAGGTCCACGCCGTCGTGCCGTCCACGATCCCGTTATTCCGCAGAGTCGCGACCGGTCCATTGCCGCTAGACGCCGACGTGCCATTGGCGAACGCCAGATACAAATTCTGGCCGGCGCTATTGTTCGTCGAGACGATCGTGCCAGCGGTGTACGGAGTGCTCTGCGCCCATGCCGGGAATACCGCAGTGCCCGCCTGCTTCGCAGACCCGAAGATTTTAATGTAGGACGTGAGCGGAACGCCGCCCGGGGCCGTGTTGAGAACCGGAGCAAGCGAGTAGATATCTTCAACGATGTTGTCGGCGATATCGACCCCATAGACCGGGCTGTTGCCGCCACCCTGCCCGAATGCGACGGTGATCCCGGTATTCATGCGCTGCAGCTTATTGCCGCGGATCGACGCGCTGCGGGCACCGTTGATTTTGATTCCCCCGGTCCCGTCCGTGACGCGGTTGTTTGTAATGATGACGTTCGTGCGGACCGGAGCGGCGTCGCCATCGCCTTCGCTGGCCGAAATGGAGTCATCGCCGGACTGCTCGATCTGGTTGCCGTCGATCAAGACATTCGACGAGTTCCACACTGCGATGCTGTCGAGATTGGACCGCGCGACACGATTGTCCCGCACGCGGATATTGTTGCTCCCGTCCTTGCTGATCAGCAGTGACACGTTGTTGCTGTCCAGAAATTCGCAGCCGTAGACGTCGATGTTGGTAGACGCCTGGATATTAACCAGCGTCGCCTTTAGCGGCACCACCAGATTGTTGCCGGACGCCACGACGCCCTGCGGGCGCCGGCCTTGGAACGTGATCCCGGAGACGCGGATATTGGTGCGCTGCGGATTGGCGATCACCCCAATGGAGTTGAGAGTTCCGTTGGTGTCGTCGATATCGATGATCGTCTTGCCCGCACCCGCGCCGCGCAGATGGACATTGGATTTCAGGATGATGTTCTGGACCGACACGTCAACATGATACTTGCCGGCCGGCAGGTAGACCTCGCCGCCGAACGGCATGGCGTTGGCGGCGGTAATGGCCGCATTGATGGTCGTCGCAGCCAGCGTGGTGCCGTTGTTGATCGAAGGGCTGAGGTTCAGCACGTTGATGACATCGCCGGCCATCGCCGCAGTGGTCCGCGCGACGCCACCCGGAGCCGTGACAGTGCTTGTCGAGACATCCGCCCCCGGCTGGATCGGAATGTATCCCAGCGCCCCGGTGATCATGCCGCTCGTCAACGCCGACGGCAGCACATCGCCCAGCACGAGCGAGAGAGGCGCCTTGCGCGTGGTGCCGGGCGATCCCTGGATTACCCACAGGGAGTCTGCGCCAGCCACCGACGAAGCGGCCGGCAAGCCGTTCGCGGTGATCCCTCCAGTAACAGTCAACGACTGAAACGTGGGGGACTGCGCCCGCGCGCCCGCCGCGAACGATAGCGCAGCCACGAAGACGATCAGGCGATGCACGGCACGCCTCCATTGTTCCAGAGCTGCCCAGGCATCAGACCGTCCGGTGCCGTTGGCAGATTCGACAAAGTCACTGAGCCGACGAAGGCGGTGTCGCCGGCGGTGACCGGCAGCGTGCGGGCGAGGAGCGGCGCCACCAGCTGCGCGAGCAGCTGCAGCGGCACGCCGCGCGTGACGTATCCCCCGTCGCCGTCATACTGATCGACGGCGATCAGGTCGCTTTCCCCGACCGAGCCGGCGAGCGGCAGCTGCGAGGGGCTGTTCGAGACAGTGCCAGCCATGGTGCCTCTTCGAGTGATCTGGGATTAGGGTCAGGCCGCGGTCAGCGTGCCGTCCTGCAGGACCCAGGCGCCGCCGGCGCGCAATATAACGAGCTGATCCGAAGTAATCGCGACGACGCCCGGAAGAGCGAGATGGGTTGCCAGGGCGGCGGGCTGGACGATGCCGTAGGCGGTCACCAGGCCGGAGCCTTCGATCTGCGCCCAGCAGGGCGGCGGCGGGGGTGGCGGCGGGTCCGCCGGCGGGGTCGGCAGAGGCGGGAACGCCGGCATCAGCGCTTGGCCACCAGGGCCACGAGCCGACGCAAATTGATGCCAGCGCCGGACAGTAGAAACGGGTCCTTGACCTGCAGCTTATAAACATAGGTGGACCCGCCGGCCGGCGTGTCGACGATACTGTCCGTGATGCTGGCCGACCCGCCCTGCGAATTTATAACGGTTTCCTGGCCGCCTCCGGGCGACACGCGCACGACGCGTACAAGTAGGGTGCTCATCCTGGACCCTCTCCACCTTCGCCACCGCCGCCAGCCTCGAGAGTGCCCCCGTTCCAGACCTCGAGGCTGGCCTTCATGTCCAACATCACCTTGCCGGCAACGGGCACGAACACACTCAGCGTCAGCGCATCCTCCCAAGTGTCTATCGCCGTCGCCACCTGGCGGGTGGTGCTGGTGGCGACCGGCATATCGGACAGGGCGTCGATGACGATGTCCGCGGTGGCGGCTTGCTGGGCGGTCACGAAGCCCACGAATGTGGCGTCACCCCTGTTGCCGCTGGTGTCACGCGGAATCACGGCGACGCCCCGGCTGATATAGTCGCCGCTACCGAGTTTCACGACCGCGCCGCCGCCCTTGCTTTCCCCGACGTAGTAATAGGTGCCGGTATAGGGTGCCGGGATTTCGTAGATCTCGATCGCGTCCAGATCGGCATCGGGCGGCTTGATCCACGACACGCTGTAGCCACCCAGGATGCTCGTGACCGTCGCCCCTGTGGGGCTGGCCGGCGCGCCGGACTTGCCGGCGCCTGCGGTGCTGGCGATGCTGGACCAGGGCCCGCGCACCAGGCCGGCGATGCCCCGGCAGCGGACCTGATAGGTGGCGCCGACGATCACCGGCATGATTGTGTGTTGCGTGGCTGGCAACGGCACCAGCGCGGACAGCCAGACCACATCCGTGGATTTCTTCCACTGGATCTCGACTGCGGTGATGAATGGATGCGCCGGCGCGATGAAGCTGACGACGATATCCGGCACCACGGTGCCATCGTTGTTGATGCCGAATCCCGTCGCGAGCGTCGGGGTGGCGACGGCGGGCAGCACCAGCGGGGATACCAGGTCGGTGGACTGGCTGAGGATCGGCGGCTGTGCGTCCACAGCGTTCCATGTGTAGGCCGCCGCGTCCTCGCTATGCATCACCGCAGTGACTTCGCATTTCACCGGATCGTATTTCCACGAGGCGACGCGGAACACCATGTTGGTCCAGCCGACATCCGGCAGCGTGACGCTCACCGTGTCCCATGCGGCAATGCGCAGGGCGCCGTATTTGAGCGGCGCCGTCATCTGGATCTGGCCGGCCCGCGATGTCAGCAACTTCAGCCGCGCCAGGCGCTGGGCGTGATAGGCGTCGATCGCGAAGGGCAGCTCGATGCTCGCCGGAACCACCTCGCCATCCTCCGCCACAAGGTCCGCCACCTGGACCTGCGGGAATGCCACCGCGGACCAGAGCTGCGCCGGATCGATATAGGTGCCGTGGACCGTGTTGAACTGGCTCCGGATCGGGTTTTTGGTCAGGATAGCTACCTTACCCGCGAAATCCGACGGCCCCAGCGCGACGGTCGGCGCGTCGTACGCGCCGACATGCAGGCGATACCTGCCCATGACATAGGTCAGCGCGCCGGCGCAGGACGAGAGCAGCTGCTCCATGATCTGCAGCGGCGCCTGGTCCAGCGTGAAGGACCCGTCGATGGTGTAGCGCGGCTGGTAGACCGTGCCGGCGACGTCGATGGCAACGCTCTCGTCGCAAAGGTTCGCTGCCGCGATCCAGTAGTCGAGGTCGATCTCGTCCAGCGTGGCGCCAAGGCCATCCGACGACATCAGGTAGTCGAGGATGCAGAGCGCGGCATTGTTGCGGAAGGCCGTGCTGCCGTCGCGCGGATCATATACCTTCTTGCCGCGCACCTGCGCACGCAGCGACTGGAAGCCGCCCGGGAAACAGTCCTGCGAATAGGTCACGCGGGCATAGATGTAGGGCAGGCCTAGCAGTTTGTAATTTGCATTCCAGCGCGCCGGCAACTCAGCGGACAGGTCTGGATCGGCGGCGACCTGGGTGCCGTCGTAGCAACTGAACCGCGCGTAGCCATCACGGTCCGACCCGGACGGAAATCCTGATGTCGAGACGTTAGCGACGTTGACAGGCCCAGATCCGGAGTTCGCCTGGACCAGCGCAAAAACCTGCGCGTAGCGGCCGGCACTGCCGACGCCGCCGATCGCGGCGTTGACGTCGATCACGTAGTTGTTGAGGTGCACCGTGTCGATGGCGGCGATGGCATGGCCGGCGAGGGGAACGACCAGGTGGATGTACTCGTTGTTGGCGCCGGAGCTGTCCATGAACACCACCGGCCCGCTCACCAGCGACGTGCCGTAGATGATGCGCTTCGGCGCCACGCCGCTTCGCAACGTTTGTTTGCGGTCGCGGGCGACGTCCGGCACGGATGCCTTTGGCGTGCTGACCGGAAACAACATCGACAGGCCCAGCGCCACGATTGACCCGGTGACAGCGCCGATGGCCACCGCCGCGAACGACGTCATGGATGCGGCAATGCCGATCTCGACGGCCAATGCGGCGCCGCCCCAGGAGGCGATCGCGGCAGCCACGGCGACGATGAGCTGGGGCATCAGACCGCCCAGGCGCGGCGAATCATCGCGCGCTTGACGAAATGAAGGCCATCCGCGCCAGGGACCGCGACATGGACGTCCGTCACGACACCGAGCAGCATCTGGTTGCCGACCTCGACCAGCACGACGTCGCCGCGCTGCGCGTAGCCTGGCGGGCAGTCCGGCAGGCCGGCGGCGGCGAAAGTGGCGCACGCAAGCTGCTCCAGGCCGCCATGCGGCGCGAGCATCGCCTCGTATTCGTCCTCGGACGCATAGGACCCACGCAGGCTCGCAAGCGGGTCGATGCCGGCCAGCATCTGCACGGCGTCGCAGGCCAGCGTGCCGCAGTCCTGCTGCCCCCAGGCGAACGGGATTTCGCGCCGCGAATCAATGAAGCGGTGGAGGCGCTCGGGCCAGTCCGCGGGGCGAACATATCGCGACGGGACGCGCATCAGCCGTGCCGCCGCGCGAAGTCGCGGAACCATTCGGAGGCAGGCCAGTTGATCTCGACGTTCTCCATCGCGGTGGCGTAGGACAGGCCGAGGTCCCCGGGATGCACGCGCTGCTGCTCCTCGTCGGAGAACAGACGGGTGCGCTGGCGTTCCCAGTCCGCGAGCCTGTTGGTAACGGCGACCGTGCAGGTGGCGAAGGTCTTGTCCAGCTCGACCGCCATCGTGTCCATGCGCCCGCGAAAGATGCAGATCGGATCTGCGATCGGCTTCATCGTGTCCGGGTCCAGCGGCACCTCCCATATCGTGGCCGGACGGCCCTGGTAGTCGGCCGACAGCGCGATGGCGATGGCGTCGCGCGGGATGCCGGCGAGCTGGATCGTCATGGAGTAGGCCTGCAGATCGGCGCCCTCCTCCGCCGTGCTGATGCGGCCGAGCGCGCCCACGCCGGTGAATGTGTGGCCGAGCACCTCAATGTCGAACGGGGTGCCGGCCATGCGCACGACACCGAGATCGTAATCGAGCTCGACGGCCACGGCGCGGGTCACGACCTCGCCGGAGACGGCGGCGAGGACGCCGGAGGTCAGGTTGCGGGTCATACCAGTGCCTCGATGATTTCCAGGCTGACCGAGGCGCGGGCGCCGCCGCTCGCGGCCATCTGGCCGAAATCGCCCTGGTCGTCGGACGCCAACATCCACACCGCTTTCGGCGCGGCGCATTCGATTGCGACGCCGCTGGCCGGCGGCGTGCGCAGCGGCGGCGCGATTGATAGTGTGGCCGCTCCGCTGCCATTCGACGACACGTCCGCCAGAACCTGGTGCAGGCGGTCACGCCCCGCCGGATCGACGAAGCTGCAGAAGTCGCCCGCCTTGAACAGCGCCGTGCTGGCGGTCCAGCCGGCGGTGACCAGGGTGGCGCCGCTCTGCCCACCGCCCGAAACCACCGGCGCGCCGAGGCTGAGGACAGGCGTGGGGCTGCGCCGCCACGTCATTGGGTGGGTGTAGCGGAACCGGCCGGCACGGCCGCCCAGGCGCGTCACGAACGCCTGCAGGACGCGCCAGACGTCCGGCGGCATGGGCGGCCACGTCAGCACCGCATGCCATTTCGCGCCGGGCATGGCGATGGTCTGCACCGAGCCGTCGAACGGCGACTCACTCGACTGCGTCGCGGCCATCAGGCGCAGCGTGGCCGAGCTGGGCAGGCGCTGCAGGCCGTTCGGCATCGGTAGGCTGGGGAAGGTGACGATGGTCATCCGCGGCGCCGCCCCACCTGGCGCGCTACGGTGCCGCCGCGCTCGATCTCCGCCAGCAGCTCGGCGCGCGAGCGGGCAGATGCCATGGAGACCATCTGGGCGATCTGCTCAGGACTGGAGCTGCTATTGGCCACGTGCACGTTGGTGTCGCCCTGAACGATGGTGAGGCCGCCGCCACCCTGCATCGCCACCGGGATGCGCCTGCCGTCCGGCAGCGGCACATAGGCCTCCGGGCGGTCGCCCTCGCCGAACATGGCGAGCTGCGGCCGGTCCGCGACACCGCCGCCGGCATAGCGATGCAGCGGCAGTGCGCCGCGCGAGGTCATGATCCCGCCATCGGCGAACGCGGCGACCCGGCCGAGCGTGCCGACGTGGATGGCGCCCGCGGCCGGCGCCGCATTGCCCCCAGCGGCCAGCACATTCGTCAGCTGCTCCCTGACCGTTTCGCGCACGAGATCGACGATCTGCGGCGCGCTGCCGTCGCGGTCAGCAAGATGCACGTGGGTGTCGCCCTGGACGATCGTGGTGGCACCGGCACCCTGCATCGCCACCGGGATGCGTCTGCCGTCCGGCAGCGGCACGTAAGCCTCCGGGCGGTCGCCCTCGCCGAACATCGCCAGTTGCGGCCGGTCCGCGACACCGCCGCCGGCATAGCGGCGTAGTGGCAGCGGACCATGCTCGGTCATGATCCCGCCATCCGCGAACGCGGCAACCCGGCCGAGCGTGCCGACGTGGATGGCGCCCGCGGCCGGCGCCGCATTGCCCCCAGCGGCCAGCACATTCGTCAGCTGCTCCATGACCGTCTCGCGCACGAGATGGACGATCTGCGGCGCCTTGGCGCTGCCCTCAGCCACGTGCACGTGGGTGTCGCCCTGGACGATCGTGGTGGCACCACCCCCCTGCATCGCCACCGGGATACGCCTGCCGTCCGGCAGCGGCACATAGGCCTCCGGGCGGTCGCCCTCGCCGTACAGCGCCAGCTGCGGCCGGTCCGCGACGCCGCCGCCGGCATAGCGATGCAAAGGCAGTGCGCCGCGCGAGGTCATGATCCCGCCGTTTGCGAACGGGACGATGCTGCCGAGCGTGCCGATGCCCGGGCCGCCGATACTTCCAACGTAGGGCGTGGACACGCCGGCGCCGAGGCTGAACGATCCGGACGCGGGGCCCACGCCGGGGCCGAAGAAAGCATTGAACGCACTGCCGAGCAGGCCCTTGATGCCGCCCGCGCCAGCCAGCGCGCTGGTCAGCGGGCCCGTGACCGCCTCGCGCATGATCAGCCGCGCCAGGTCACGCTCGAGGCCCTGCAGCACGTCGCTGAATTTCTTGCCGCTGGCGATCGCGTCCTCGAAACCCGAGGTGGCACGGGCGAAAAACTGATCGAAGGACTGCGTGGAGGATTTCGCCTTGTCGTCGATCTTCTCCAGCGTGCCGTAGAAGTTCTTGTAGGCCGTGTCGGTAAGGGCCGAGACGCGCTCAGGCGAAAGGCCCAGCGGGCCGCCTTCGCGGTCGATGGTGCGGGCGTAGAGATCCTGCGCGGCATTGAGCTTTTCGATTTCCTCGCGCAGCTTGGCCGCCGCCGCGGCGGCCGGGTCCAGCGCGGTCTCGATCTGGCGGGCGGCGGCTTCCTGGTGCTCGGTGATCCGGTCCAGGATCGACTGCACATCCTTGTTGCCGAGGCCGAAATCGGGGTCATGGCCGGAGCCAGCGAGTTTGGCGATGGCATCGCTGTAGGATTTGTCAGCAAGATCCTTAAGGCGGGTGAATTCCGCCGGGTCGATGGCGCCGGCGCCCTTCGACTCCGTGAGCGTCTTGATCCGCTCTTCATGTTCCTTCTGCAGCTTGTAGCGCTGGTCGAGCGCGTCCCGCAGCTTCTCGGTTTCTTCTGTGAGGCGGGATTTGGTCGCGGTCGCGCGGCGTGTCTGCGCCTGCTCCTGTTCCGCCGAAACCTTATCGATCTGCCCCTGCACTTCAGTGATCAGCGTGGCGGAAATGGCGGCCCGCTGCGCGACCAGCGCGTCGACCTCGCGCTTTACCGTCTGGACCGCCGGATCCTTCTCGCTGTCCTGAAACACCGAGGTGAACCGCAGATCGTTCAGATTTCGCTTGGTGAATGCGATCCTGGCGTCCAGCGTGGCGAGGTCGCTCAGCGCCTTAGTCTGCTGCTCGGTCGCGGTCCTGAAGCCAAGAAACTGCCGCCACGCGTCCATGGCGCGCGCGACCTGGTCGAAATTGGCGGCGATCTTGCCGGAAATGTCCCAAGCGCGATCCAACTGGGCAAGGAACTGCTCGCCAGCCGCCGCGGCCGCTTTCTGCGAGCGGGCGATGTTCGACGGCATCTTCTCAAACTGCTTGTCGACGTCTTGCACGACGCGAAGCAGCGCGGGGAAGACGGTGTCGGCGGTGAGCCGGCCTTCCTCGCCCATCTTGCGCAAGTTGCCGATGGACGTGCCAAGCTGGGCCGCCAGCGCGGCGCCGAGCTGCGGCATGTCTTCCAGGGTCGCCCGCAGATCCTGGCCCTGCAGGCGGCCGGCGGCGAGGCCTTGCGCCAGCTGCCGCGTGCCGTTGACCAGCTCGGTGGTGGACAGGCCCGAGATGATGCCGAATTTCTGGATGCCGGCGACCAGCTGCACCACCTGGTCGCTGGTGGCGCCGACATCCTTGGCCGCGACGGCGAACCGCGTGAACGACTCGGCGCTGTCCTGCACGCTGATGCCGGTCTGGCGCGACACCAGCAGCAACTTCTCATAGACGGCGGTCGCCAGCGTCGCGGTGCCGGTGGCAGCTTCCAGACGGGCCGAGATCAGCTTGTACGCGTCGCCGGCTTCCGGGATCGCGACCACCGCCTGCTTCAGCGTTTCGGTCAGTTTCTCCAGAGCCAGCGTGCCTGCCTTGATGCCGACACCAAACACGCCGCCTGTAAGGAACGCGCTGGCGAGGCTGCCTACAGGCCCCTGAGCGTTCTGCGTCGCCGCGGCGAGGCGCTGCATCACACCTGGCGCGTCCGCACCTTTCTCCTTCACGTCGCGCAACGCGTTGGCAGCGCCGGTGACCTTGGCCTGTGCGGCGTCCATCGCCGAGGCGAGCTGCGGCGACGAGCGCGTCAGCGTCTGGATCACCCGCTCGGCGTCGCCGCCCTGGCCGGCGATCGCGCGCAGATCGGCACTGAACTGCCCGAAGCCATCGGCCGAGAGGCGGAAGCTGAAAGTTTTCTGAGCCATCTCAGGCGTCCAGGATCTCGGCGGCGCGCGCGGCCAGATCCGGCATCCGGTCGGCCCAGGTGTTCAGCACGTCGTCCAGGCTCAAGATCTTCGGCATGCGCGCGACGGACACCAGGAGGAATTGCGGGATCAGCGAAGATGCAAGTTGACGGCTGAAGGAACGGCGTGCGCGGCTGTTGCGCGACCAGCGCGCGCCGGTGCTGTAGGCGTCAATCTTGCTGGCTAGGATGCCGATCTTGGCGCCGCCCAGGCTGGTACCGGAGGCGGCACGATCATATCCGGCGGCCGGGATGAAGATGAGCCGTCCGCCCCAGAACGACGAATTCGGGCCGACCAGCCGCCGGTCGAAACCGCGGAAATCATGCAGCGGGATGGCCAGCGCGCGGCCGCGCTTCGGTGTGACGACGGCGCCGGTGGCAAAGGCGGACAGAAACCGATCGGCGCTGTCGCCGGCGGCGAATACGGTGGCGGCGGCGCTGGGCGAGTGTGCGGGCGGCCTCGGGTAGACGGTGCTGCGGACGGCGTTGACGGCGCGGCCGAAGCGGTAGCCGCTGCCCTGCAGCTGCTTGCGCAGATCGGTTTTCGCCCCTTCCGCCGCGGCGGCGACGCCGACGGCGACCGCCTTCGACAACGTGGTGCCGACGGCGCCGATGGCGGTTGCGAGGTCGCCACCGGACCGCGTGATGCGGAAGCTATGCGCCATCGCCGTTCGCCCCTCTCCGTTCTTCCGTGCCAGCCGCCATGCCGGCGTGGAAGGCGCTCAGCAGTTGCGCCGCGACGGGCGCGGGAACGCCGCCGGCGGCGGCGATCGCGACGGCGGCGGCGATGTCCAGCTCGAGGCCCGCGAAGCCGCCACGCAGGCAGGCCATGGCCGCATCCCACACCACCCAGCCCTGCTCGGTATGCGGCTCTGTCAGGCGTCCCGGGCATTCGGCGCAGTCAGACCGGCAGCCGCTGCAGTATTGGCGCCCACGCCCGAAGCACCATTCGGCATGGGCGCCGATCCGTTTCCCTCCGCGGCGACCTCAGCCTGCAGGCGCTGGTATTTGACCAGGAAGTCCAGGCCGAGGGCGGAACGGCCGAACAGCGCCGCATTGTCCTTCGTGCACGGGGCCGGCCTGTCGCTGCCGTCCGCGGCACCCACGCCCTCCCAGTCCAGGATGCCGTGGCGGGCGAGGCCGGCGGCGGTGAGCTCGTCCACCAGGCCGCGCCGGACGTCGTCGTCGACGACGTCCGGCAGGTCGTCGGCCGGCATGCCGGCGGCCAGGCGGTCGGCGTGCTCGCGGACGATGTCCAGCATCTTGCGGTTGGCGTAGGCGGTGGCGGCGCTGATGACGGCGCTGCCGAGCGGGCGCACCTGCACCCGCACGCCCATCTGCAGCGTGAGCCAGTAGGGCTCGGTCGGGATGTGCAACGAGAACATCAGGTGTGCGTCATCGTTACGGTGAAGGCCGCGGCGGCGGTGGCGTCGTATGCGGCCTTGATGTTGATGGTCTGCTCGATGCCGCCGGGACCCGCGATCGGGACCGAGGGCGTCTCGATAAAGCAGCGTGGGAAGTTGAAACTCAGCAGGTATCCGCCGGTGAGCGGCCATTGCAGCGACAGCGTATGCGGCGCGTTCGCCAGCGCCGCCGTTGTCATGCTGCGGCTGTCGTAGCGCAGCGACAGCTTGCCATCGAGCTTCAGCTCGCCGGCATCGTAGCCGGCCGGCGCGCCCGTCGTGTCGCCGCGGACGGTGCGGACTTCCTCCAGATTGTTGCTGATGGACAGGGTGCCGCCGGTGACGTTGGCCACTGCCGTGCTGTCAAGCAGGACCGACGCGGACTTGTTGAGCAGGCGCCCGTATGTGGCGCGGGTTGGCGTGCCGCCGATACTGGCATTCGCGACCGGCTGCTGCGTCAGCGCCGCGAGGCCGACCGTCATGGTCGCGGTGCCGGATGGCGCGATATCGATGCCGAGCGTGTCGGCGAAGACGCCGTCGAATTCGTAGAAATCGACGGTGTCAAGCAGGCCTTTCTCGAACGTGGCCGACGGCAGGGCGCCGCCGGCAGTCCAGGTGTCCGTCTTGGTCGTGGTGCCGGTGGTGACCTTCGTGCCGAACAGCAGCGTGAGCCAGAAATCGATGTTGCCGGTCTCCAGCGGCACTTTCGCGTTGCCTTTCAGCGTCAGCGCATCGGGAAACGGGTCCATCGGGTTGCGGCCGATGCCATAGGACAGCACCGGATCCTCGACCTGCGGCTGCTGCGCGGACATGTCGAAGCTGTAGCAGGGCAGCTGCGCATAGGCGCCGGTGGCCTTGGTGCCGACGGTGGTCTCGGCCTTGGCCAGCAGCTGCAGGCGAGTGCCACGCGCGCGCGCGGGAATGAGGGCCATTTCGGGTTCCTTCAGGACAGGACTGTGTCTGTTGAGACGTAGCTCAGCGCGACGGAGAACCGGGCGGACTTGGCCGCGCCGTCGATCTCGGCCGGCTGGAAGGTGGGCGCGCCAGGCTCGGCCCAGTCGACGACGCCGCCGAGGGTGCGATCCACGGCGATCAGGCCGGCGATCCGCTGCAGCAGCGCGTCCATGGCGGCGTCGCGAGCATATTCATCCGCAGCCGCGACCGAGACGACGACCTCGGCGTGCTGCTCGATCTCCCAGGCCAACGGGGACAGCAGGGGCGTGTCGGTCGAATCGCCCTCGCTGACCTCGATCAACCCCTCCGGCACCATCTCGCGCGCCAGATCCGTCCCGCGCCAGACCTCAGCGCCGGTCTGGCGCAGCAGGTCCGCCAGGGCGGAGATCGCGGCCTCGCGCTTGCTCATGCGCGCCGCACCGTGGCCGTCCAGGTCAGGCCTTCGTGGTCGAGATTCGCTTCCAGGACCACCACCAGCTCGGGACCCGGGCGGGTCGGATCGTAGAGAGTGAGCGTGTCGGCCTTCGCCAGCGCCGGGGCGTCGATACGGCGGATCGAGAGGTCCTCGCCGTGCTGCTTCACCGGTTGGAACGCGTCGAACCGTGCCTCGCGCGTCACGCGCGTGACGCGGATCGAGGTCGCCGGACCCTGCCCTCCCGGCTGGTAGTCAGCCGGCACGGACAGGTTCGGATCGGCGTGCAGCGTCCTGAGCGCGGCCTCGAAGACGGTCATGTCAGACGCCGCCCTTGCGGCGCCGCGGAGACTGCGCCGCCGTCGCCACGCTCGTGAAGCTGGTGGCGGGGTCGCCGGTGAAGACCGACGTGCCGCTGTGCTCCAGGATGATGGCGGGGTCCAGCCAGATCTTGCCGCCCAGATCCCGCCAGCGGCGCGAGAACGCATAGTCCTCGGTCCAGTAGGTGCGGCTCTGCGGGCAGATCATGGTGCCGAACAGGTTGTAGAGATGGTGCTCCCACGGCTCGCCCTTCAGCTCCTGCGGCGCCTTGACGTAGCGCAGGTCGCGATAGGCGCCGGTCATCTCCAGGACCGCATCCCGGCGGATGCAGAAGAAGCCGCCGGGGAGGGCCGCGACTTCCACCAGGCCGGAGGCCAGGCGGGGCGCCCGGTCCAGCGGCACGTAGGCGAAATCGACCGCGTGCGGATTTTTCTTCGCGTAGGTGGCGCCGACGAGGTCCTGGCCGTGCGCGATCAGCCTCAGCACGTCGGTCCCGCGGAAGCCGATGTCGCTGTCGATGAACACCAGATGCGAACAGGACGATGCGACGAATTCCGCGAGGATGTGGTTGCGGGCGCGCACGATGTCGCTCTCGTTGCGGGTCGTCATGACGTGGCACGGCAACCCGCGGGCCAGGCATTCGGCCCGCAGGTCCAGCATGCCGTGCAGATAGCTGTCGTAGCACTGGCCGCCATACATCGGCGTGCCGACCAGCACGCCGGTCACCGGGACATTCGCCGCGATGACCGGCGCGCCGTCTTTCACCGACATGACAGATCCCGGGCTAGAAGTTGCCGTTGAAGCGGGTCACCACGCTGGTGTCGGCATTCGCCGCGGCCGCCAGCGCCACGCCGATGCGGGTGTTGGAGGTGGCGCTGTTGGTGACGGCGTTGCCGGCGGCGTCCCAGTAGACGTTGCCGCCGGCGGCGATGGAGGTGCTGGCGCCCGAGGCCTTCGGGAAGGTGAAGGTGCCGAGCGTTCGGATCGCGACGTTCGCGCCGGAGGCGGCATTGCTGAGGGCCACGCCGGCGAGCTGGCCCTGGACCAGGACGCGGCCGGACACGGCGCCGCCGGAGGGCGCCACCGTTTCGACGATGGTGCCGTCGTTGATGTAGTTACGAGCCACGGGCTGTCCCCTTGGTGCTTGTTGGCGAAGTGGGTGGGAGGCCCGGCGCCGAAGCGCCGGGCCAGGGAAGCGGCGGCTCAGCCGCCGACGTTGGAGGCGCCGCTGCGCCAGGTCACCGCCTTGGCGCCGAAGTTGAACGTCACCCGCCAGGTCATGCCGGTGAATTCGATCTCGGACTCGCTGGTGAGCACGGGCACGCGGCCGTCGCCCTGCAGATAGGCGATGTCGATGACCGGCACGTCCTTGCGCATCAGGAAATACGGGTCGTTGCCGGTGCGCAGGAACGGCTCCATCACGACCTCGGTCATCTGCTTGTACTCGGTGGGCAGCGTGGCGCCGATCGCGGTCGGCACGATGAGTGCCGAAGTGATCTCTAGGGCGGTCCGCTGCTTGCTGGGCGGCACCAGCAGGGCGACGGAGGTCGGCGGTGGCATAGGCTGGCCGCTGACGTCGTTCATCTGCATCAGCAACTGCAGCAGCTCGCTGTAGGTGGTGGCGGTCAGCGTGCCGGCCGTTCCCAGGTTGCCGTGAGTGGCGTGGAACAGGGCGATTCCGTCCTGCATCGCCGCATTGGTGGTCAGGATGCCGAAGACCACCCGGCGCAGCGCCGTGTAGCCGGCCAGCGCGGCACTCTGAACGGCGCGATCGATCGCCCGCATGTCGTCGTTGACGATGGCGACGCGGGAAAGCGAGACCACGCGCCCCCGCTCGGCGACGGCGAAGGTCTCGCCCTCGTCCGACAGCACTCCGCCGGGCACCGCAGCGCCTTCGGCGAAGGGGATCGGCTCGGGGAAGTTGCCCATCCCGGCGCTGGTGATGGTCTTGAAGTCCGCGACGTCGTACTCGGTCGTCCAGCCCTTCCAGGTCTGCGGGAAGCCGCCATAGACGGAGCGCAGATACTTGTTGGTCGAGTTGGTCAGGATGGCGGCGAAGTCCGACGAGGTCAGGCCAGCGCCGTCGCGGCGGGACAGTGCCAGGTCGGCGAGCTGCGAGCCGGTCATCCGGTGCACGCCCTTGACGCCGTGGCGCAGGGCGATCTCACGGATCACGCCATGCATGCCCAGCCCCATGAACTCGCGCGCGTGGTCCGGCGGGGCGGTGTTGGTGCGCGCGGCCGTCAGCGCATCGGCCATGCGGGTGATGATCGTCTCGCGCTCGTCGCGGCGGGCATCCGCCGCCTCGGCCGGGATGCGCGACGTGGCGCGGCTGGCGACCCGTTCCAGCGCCACGGCACGGATCTGGTCGACCGTGGCATCGCCGGCGATCTGGGTCTGCACCCAATCCTGATCGAGATCCGCCTGGCGGGCGATGATGGCGATATCGGCATGCCGGGCGCGCTCGGCGGCGCGCGCCTCGGCACGAGCGGCCTCGGTGGCCGCGGTGATTTCTTCGGGGGTCATCGTGGGCTCCTGGGATGCGGCGCGGGCCGCCTGGGGGGTGGGAGGGGGCGGCACGGCGCCCGGCTGCGGCTGGGCCCGCACTTGCGCGCCCGCATCGGCCGGGATCGGCACGAGGGAGATCTCATAGGGAGTCCAGGCCGAGGCCGTGCGGATCTCGGGCGAGTCGGCGGTGGCCTCGGCGATCGTCCATTTCTGCACCGTGTAGCCGACGGAGATGTTGCGGATGATGCCGGCCGCGACATCGGCGACGATGCCGGCGACCTCGTCGCGCTCGCTGAAGCGCACCTGCGCACGCCCCACGCCGCCCGACACCGTCGCCGAACCGTCGACGACGACGCCGACGATGTCGGACAGGTCCCAGCTGCTGTGCGTGTTGAGCAGCGGGGCGCCGGCATTGAGGCGCCCGAGATCCACCGCGGCGGCGGACACATCCAGCTTCTCGGTCCAGCTCTTGCCGGTCCAGTAATCGCGGCGCTGGACGGCGGCGCCGGTGCTCCACACCACATCGACGGTGCGGGTTTCGGGGTTCCAGGTCTCGGGGGCGAAGCTGGCACGGATCCCCTGGGCGCCGGCCGGCCGCGTGATGAGATCGTTTGGCATTCAGGCACGCTCCTTGCGCGGTGCGCTCAGCGACCTCATGGCTTGTCTCCTGCTTTTGCATCGAGCTCGATCTTCGCGAGCTGCTTCGGATCGTTCGGTGTGCCGGGGCCGCTGATGCGGCGCGGGTCGGTGTCGAGAATCACGCCGGCGGCATCGACCAGCTCGTTGAAGGCCTTGATCTCGGCGACCTGCTTTTCCGGGTCCCAGCCCATCTCGGCGATGGCCTGCGGCATCGTCATCAGGCCGGCGCGCACCTGGGCGATGATGGCGAGCGTGTCGCGGCTGGGATCGACCAGCTCAAAGCGCGGCGGCGTCCATAGCGCGGTGGCGCCCGCGGCGGCGGTGGGCAGCGCACCGGACAGCACGGCCTGGCTGATGAAGGCGTTCCAGATCGGGACGCAGAGCAGCGGGATCAGCATCAGCCACTGGTCCTGCTCCACGTTGCGGCGGAATTCGATGTTGCCGGCGCGCAGACTGGAATAATTCGCGTCGCGCAGATCGCCGGTCAGCAAGTGGTAGGTGAGGCCGACGCCCATCGCGATCGCGTGCAGCGCGGCGCGCGTGTATTCGGCGAACGGGCCGCTCGCCTGCGGGGCGAGGAATTTGACGTCCTCGCCGGGCCGCAGATACCCGATCATGCCGGGCATCAGCTCTTCCAGCCGGCCCAGCTCGTCGTTCGATGCGGCGCCGAGGGGGCTGGCCGTCGGGCCGCCGGTCTGGGTGACGAACACGCCCAGAACGGCCTGCACCTTGGCCATCATCAGAGCGGCGTCGTGGTAGTCGTCGAGGTCGCGCAGCCGGCCCATGACCGAGGCGAGGTCGGACACGCCGCGGAGCTGGCCCGGCCGCTCGATGCGGTACAGATGCACGACGTCGCGAGCCGGCACTTCGCGGAAATTCGCCAGGCCGGACTGCCAGATGTCGTTCGGGTTGGCATCGTAGAGCTGGTAGGCGATGCGCCGCCCGTTCGCGTCGAAGCGGATGCCCTCGCGCACCGGCGATTGCGGCAGCGCGGCCGAGGTATGATCCTCGACCAGCCAGTCGGTTTCCAGCACCTGCAGCGTCAGTGGCACGCGCGCGCTGTTCTCCCCGCGGCGGCTCATCAACACCAGGCCCTCGCCCGACTCCGACCGGGTGCGCGCCGCCAGGGCCTGGATGCCGTAGATGTCGAGGCCGGTGGAGGGATCGCAGCCTGCGCCCCACTCCTCCCACAACTCGTCGATGCGCTTGTTCAGGTCCTTGCTGGACGTGTTCGCGCGCGGGCGGATGCCGGTGCCGATCTGGTTGCTGACCTGGACGTGGACGGCGCGGCGCCCCCACGGGTTGTTGCGCACCAGGTCGCGCGCCCGGTCGCGGATCAGCGCGCGGGCGGTCTGCACCTCGAGCACCGCGCCGCGGGCCGGCGTTCGCCAGTTCTGGGTGCGGCGGCCGCGGGAAGCGGCATCGTAGCCGCGCTTCACCCCCCCCAGCTTGCCGATCAGCTCGAGCTGCGTGCGCGCCTGGACGCGGCTCAGCGCCAGTTTCGGCGCCACGGCTGCGATGGCACGGTCGAGCAGGTTCACCGGGCGCGGCCCTGGGAGAAGTCGCCGCGGTTGTGGATGACGCGGGTCATGCGCGACGGCGGGGCGGCGGCCTGGCCGGCCAGGACCTGGCTGATTGCGTCGCGGGCGCGAAGCAGCTCCGTCGTCGTCTGATAGAAGACCTCTCGCCCGTCGGCGAACTTGCACTTGAGCGCGCCCGTGGCGATGGCCTGCTCGATCGTGTCCAGGTCTGCGGCGGTGAATGCCATGATCGGGTCCTAGAGCCAGCCGCCGCTGGGGCGGATCCAACCGCCTGACTTCGGCGTCGGGATGAACGGGGGAGCGCGGTCGCCCTGGCCCGGTGACGCCAACTGCGGCGGCATCACCGGGCCCGTGGTCGGGTGCGCTGGCGGGGGCATGGGTGGCACCGCGCTGGCCGCGGCGAGATCGGATTGCATCAGGGTCACGAGATCGGCGGCATGGCCGATCCGCCGGGCGGCCAGTCGATCCCAATCGGCCTCGGTGAAGCGCAGCGTGTCGTGATGCGCGAGGGCGCGGGTGTAGACGGCCAGGTCCAGCTGTTCGTTGCGGGCGCGCAGCTTGATCCATTCGCGGATCTCGTAGCCGGAGCGCGTGGCGCGCACCTGGCACACCTCGGCGGTCAGCTGCTCGAAGAACCCGATGTCCAGGCGGTCCGGAAAGCGCATGCAGCCGCGTGGCCACATGCCGTCGGTATCCGGGCCCTGCTCGGTGAGGCGGAGGGCTGCCGTCACCTCAGTCTTCAGGTCCCAGGTGCCGACCGGCCAGAGCTGGACGGAGCCGATCTTGCGGCCGGCGAAGTCGACCTCGACGGCCTTCGGCGTGCCGATCGGCGGCTCGCCCCATTTGGCGCGGCCGTCGAGCGCCAGGATGCGCGGCGAGCCCCGGTGCGCGTTGCGGCGGGCATAGGCGTAGACCCGCTGTGACAGGTAGCCGGAGTCGATGCCCCAGCTTTCGCACGGCCAGTCGCGGCCCCAGGCATCGCGGTAGCGCCGCTCGAGCAGGGCGTCATGGGCTTCCCACACGTCTTTGCGCATCGGGTCGCCCATCAGCATGCCGCCGTCGACATACCAGGCCGTCAGGTGGCGATCCCATGCGTAGACGGCCCATTCCAACCGGTCGCCCTGGACGTCGGTTGCCCCCGTCAAGAACAGGCAGCCGGCGGGGATACGTCCCGCTGCGTAGGGTGTGCGGCGTTCCCACAGCGCTTGGTGCGGCACGACGTCGTGGCGCTGTTCGTAGGCCTGGCCCAGCACCTGCTGCTGGAAGACCTTCTCCAGCGATGGATCCTGCACGCTGGCTTCGTATCGCTCGACCACCCAGGCCCAGCTGACGGCCGGGCTGTAGAGCGCGCTGAGGTGATAGCCGGCGTGGACGTAGATCAGGTCGGGCCGTCCGTGCACCCAGGCGCCGGCGGCGATCATGCCGGTCTTCTGGTGGTGCTGGATCGCGGCGCCGCAGGCCGCGCAGTAATAGGCCGCGGTGGACGGGTGGCCTTTGGTCCAGCGGAGCTGCGTGAACAGCAGCGGCTGGCGGTGGCCGCAGTGGGGGCACGGCACGTGGTAGACGCCGCGGCTGCTCTCCTCGTAGCGCTTGGTGATGCGGCAGGAGCCAAGCGTGCCAGGGGTGGAGACCGCGACGTCCTTCTCGCGGCCGGTGAAGGCGGTGTAGCGGGCCTGCGCCATGGCGAGGGGGTCGCCTCGACCATCGACATCGAACGGGAACTCCGACACCTCGTCGCAGATCAGCACGCGGACCGTGCGAGACTGGAGTGCCTTCGAGGCGTTCGCCCCGACGAGCGCGATGCGGCCGCCGGCGAAGATCTTGTTCATCGTGGTCGACGATTTCTCGTCGCGGCTGGTGATCTCCAGCACCCGGCTTCGGATCGCCGGCGTGTTGGCGATCATCGGATCGAGCTTCTCGCGGTTCCAGGTCCGGGCTTCCTCGATCGACGGCAGCACGACGAGGACGGATGTCGGCGTCTCGGTGGCGATCTGGCCCAGCAGGTTGAGCGGGACCTGCGTCTTGCCGGTCTGCGCGCTGAACTTCAGCGTCAGCTTGGCGGCCGGGTGGGAGAGGCTGGCGACCTCTAACGGTTCGCGCAGATAGGGCGTGCGGCTGGTCTGCCACTTGCCGGGGAAGGGCCCCTCCTCGGTGCCGAGAATCCGCGTGGCATCGGCCCATTCGGCAACGGTGCGCTCGGGGTCCGGACGGATCGCGCGGGCAAACGCCTGGCGGGCCGCGCGGCGGCTTTGCGGTAGCGCGTCAAACGGCAGCATCCTCCGGCGACTCCGTTTCGTCGGCGGCCTCCGTGAGGGCAGCCTTCAGGGCCAGCGTGATCCGGGCCTCGATGGCGCGCTCATCGGTCATGGTGGCGACGCTGGCGGCGATATCGCGCGGCACATTGAGGACACGGTCGCGGAGGCTTCGGACCATCTCCTCGACCTCGCGCTGAACAGCGGCACGGTCGACCAGGCGGCCCTCAAGCTCGGCCAGCTCCAGCTCAGCACGTTTCGCGTTGGTCGCTTCACGTCGCGCTCGGCTGGAGGCATAGGCTTCGGCGTCCGCGTCGCCGTCAGGGTCAGGCCTCGGCGCTGGATCGCGACCGGCACTCAGCTGGGGCGATGCCGGGCCCAGCATGGCGTCGGCGAGGGCGACATCGATCAGTCCGTCTGGCGTAACCGCCGGCGGCGCCAGTTTTCCGAGCCGGATCAGCTTCGAGATGTAGGCCGCCGAGCAGCCACGATGCTCCGCGTAGCTGCCCTTCTTGACCACGTTCGGCTGTTCACTGCGTGCGTTCACGGGGCTGAACCGGTTAACCCTTTGTAAATTAACCGACTAGCGATCTTAAGCGCCTCTGCGCGCCGTATTAGCGCGGAGGCTGGAAGGACCCGAAGGGGGGCATGCATAGCTAATGCCATCCCCATGCATTTCGCGCATGACATGCACAAATCGCATGCCTTCCGGCCATTTTCGGCCATCCCATGCACCATATGCATGGCATAGCTGAGAGACGACCTATGCGCCTGATGCATATCAGGTCAGGGCCGCCAGACCCCAACGAAAACGCCCGCCGCGGCGGTGCCGGGCGGGCGTGACTCTGCGAGAGTGGCAATTTGTAGGCTCGAAACCCGGCGTCGAGTCAAGCGATGAGTTTTGCGCGGGCACCGGCGAGCTGCTCGGGCGTGTAGCTCGGCGCCTTCCAGGCCGTGCCGCGAACGTGGTCCGGCGGCGTTTCCGGCCGGGCTTTCCGCTGTTTCGGCTGCGGTGCTGCGGCCCGATGCGCCACCAGCGCGAGCGCCTCGGCGCGCCCCTTGTCGTCGAGCCAGTCCGCCTGCTCGACGTAGCGGTAGAGCGAAAACTGGAGGTGTCGCAGCACCGTGCGCTCATCCATCCCGAGTCGCTTGCCGACCTGATAGACGCCGTGATTGTCGACCACGATCGAGAACACCAGGTCGGCGAGGCTGTAGCGGTGACGCAAGGTCACGAGCGCGGCCTCGTCGCGCCAGGGCGCATAGCGCGCGGAATAGGCCACCCGGAGGCTGGGCGACCAGTCCTCGGCCGGCGCGCCGCGCGGCTGCTTGTCGAGTCGCATCGCCTTCGCGAACAAGCCCGTGCAAATCGCCTCCCAGCAGCGGCAGATTTCGGACGCGGCGCGGATCTGCAGGGCGGACAGGCGCCCGGCCTCGAACAACTTCTCGGTGACACTGCGGCGCAGCTTGCGGATCGTCGGCTCGGTGGCGGCGAGCTCGAGCTCGGCCTGGCGCGCGCTTTCCTCGGCAGCCTGGCGCGCCTCGACCTGCGCGCGGCAATGCGCGAGCCAGTCGGCCCGCTCGACGCCGTCCGCAGCGGGCGGGGTTTGCAGGCTAGAGCGTTGATTTACGTTCATCTGTCCGTTCCGTCCTGTCTACTGTCCGGTC
>NZ_JAPDNT010000035.1 GCF_025989185.1 Limobrevibacterium gyesilva | reverse complement strand
GCCAACAGCCGCACCGGCGGCTGCCGTGCCCAGCCCGGGATGCCCAGGCTGCATTGTGCCCGGCGCAACTGGCGCACCGACGACGCCAGGAGCGCCAGGAGCGCCAGGAGCGCCAGGACCGCGCGGCGCACCAGGGCCGCCCGGCGACCGCAGCGCCATTCCGGCGGCCGGATTCGGCTGCACCACAGGGCCTGGCGCAACCCGCCGCGGCGCCGCCAGGCCCGGTCCCGGCTGCGCCAGGTTCATCTGCCGCGCCACCGCCGGCGTCACGCCGGCCGTGCCGGCCGTCGGCTGCACCGGCGGCGCCCGCATCGCCTGCATCGACGCCAGCGTCTGCGGCGGAACCCGCCGCGCCGCCGGGCCGACCGGGCGAGAGCCGGTCATCGTCGCCGCCGGCACCACCGTGGTCGCGTTGCGGTTGACGAACTTGTTCACAGTCACGTTGTTGAAGTTGGTCACGTTCGTCACATGCGTGACGTTCACGTTGCGGATATAGGTGTTGCTGACCCGATAGGGCGGAAAATACGGCTCACGCGGCCCCAGCGGGCACCAGCCGACCGACGACCCCAGGGCGAAGCCGATCCCCACGCCCACACCAACGCCGACGAAGCTGACCAGCGCCGGGGCATAGACGGGATAGATGGGCGCGGCCACCGCCAGGCCGGGTACGACCGGCACCCAGCCCCAGCGCGGGCCGAACTGCACCCAGCGGCCGTAATGGAACGGCGCGAATCCCCACGGGGCATCGTCCACCCAGGTCCAGCCCCAGGGCGGCACGAAGGCCCAGTGGCCACTGCGATACGGCACCCATCCCGGCGCCACCGGCGGATACCAGACCTGCCCGTACTCCGGGTTGGGCTCCCAGCTGCCCGTCTCCGCCAGTGCATCGCCGCCGGTCATCTGCGACACCACCGGCGGCGGCGCATAGGGGCCGGTCACCGGCGGGCGCTGCTGCGCCAGGTGCGCCGACAGGAACGGATCGGTCACCAGAGGGCCAACGCTGGGCTGGAAACTGTCGGCGCCGGTGATCTGCGCGGTCTGACGGGGCCGGACTATCAGCGAGACATTGTCGCCGAACACCTGCGCGCTGCCGTCGACGACGGAGACGGTGGTCGGGTGGTCGGTGTCGCCGGCCGCCACTGCGTACTGGCCGGGCTCGGCGATGGTCACCACGCCGCGGGGGGTGCGGATCTGATAGGTGTCGCCGGGCGGCACGTTGCGCAGGCGCAGATAGGCGGCCCCCTGCGGCAGCGTCGCCGTCAGCGTGTGGTCGTCCAGCGTGTCGATGTCGAACTCGGTGGATTGATCCAGCGCGATATGCGTCGGCCCCACCTCGATCTCGGCGGTCGAGCGCGGCTCGGTCCAGAACGAGTTGCCCGATGTCACCGGGAAGTTCAGCGTTGCCGGTTCCCACTGCGTCTGGCCGGCTGCATGGAACGACACCGTGCCGCCGATGCGCGCCAGCCGGCCCACCCGTGCCGGCGGATCGCCGCCGGCCTGCGGCGCCTCCGCCTGCGCGAAGGCCGCCGGAGCCGCACCGGGTCCGAGCAGCAGGCCGCCAATGGCGAGCACCGCCGTCAATCGGAACCACGTGTTCTGCGTGCGCATCTCGGCACATCCTTCTGGCGCGCTGCCCCGCTCGGGCAGGCTGCCAGATTCGTCTGGTATCATGGCGAAACGGCGACAAGACCGGCAGGTACAGAATTAATTCTTCTTCAGACATGTTTGGGCCGGAGCAGCGACACCGTCTCGCCGCAAACCATGCCCATACGAAGTGCGCCCTCACGAACGGAGGCGTACCATGGTTTGCAGATCTCTTTGTCGCCTGCTGCTGCCTGCTGCGACGCTGGCGCTTCTCGGCTTGTCGGGCTGCGTCGCCTATCCGGCCTATGACGGCTACTACGCGGCGCCGGCAGCGGGCTATGTCTACGCCCCCGCGCCGCGCTATTACTATGGTGGCGGCTACGGCTACGGCTATGGGCGCGGCTGGGGGCATGGCCGCGGCTACTGGCGCTGAAACGGTGCGTGAAAGCGGCAAGGCCAGGAGGATGCCCCCTGGCCCTGCCCGGTGTCAGTGGCTGAGCGCCTTGACGATCTCTTCGGTCATCTTCTTGGCGTCGCCGAACAGCATCATGGTGTTGTCGCGGAAGAACAGCTCGTTCTCCACACCGGCATAGCCCGACGCCATCGAGCGCTTCACGAACAGCACCGTGCCGGCCTTGTCCACTTCCAGGATGGGCATGCCGTAGATCGGGCTGCTGGGGTCGGTCTTCGCCGCCGGATTGGTCACGTCGTTGGCACCGATCACATAGGCCACGTCGGCAGTGCTGAACTCGTTGTTGATCTCCTCCAGCTCGAACACCTCGTCATAGGGGACGTTGGCTTCGGCCAGCAGCACGTTCATGTGGCCGGGCATGCGGCCGGCGACGGGGTGGATGGCGTATTTCACCACCACGCCCTCTTTCTTCAGCGTATCGGCCATTTCGCGCACGGCGTGCTGTGCCTGCGCCACCGCCATGCCGTAGCCGGGCACGATGATGACCTTGGAGGCATTCTTCATGATGAACGCCGCGTCCTCGGCCGCACCCGATTTCACCGTGCGGTCCACCGCCGTCCCGCCAGCCGGCCCGGCCCCGCTTTCGGTGCCGAAGCCGCCGAGCAGCACGTTGATGATGCTGCGGTTCATGCCCTTGCACATGATGTAGGACAGGATCGCGCCCGAAGCGCCCACCAGCGCGCCGGTGATGATCAGCGCCAGGTTCTGGATGGTGAAGCCGATGCCGCAGGCCGCCCAGCCGGAGTAGCTGTTCAGCATCGACACGACCACGGGCATGTCCGCCCCGCCGATCGGGATGATCAGCAGGAAACCCAGCGCGATCGCCAGCAGCGCGATCAGCCAGAACAGCGGCTGGCTGCCGGTCAGCACGAAGCCGATGATCAGCAGCAGCAGCAGGATGCCCAGGCCCAGGTTCAGCTGGTGCTGGTAGGGGAAGGTGATCGGGTTCCCCTTCATCAGCGCCTGCAGCTTGGCGAACGCGATCACGCTGCCGGAGAAGGTGATGGCGCCGATCGCCAGCCCCAGCGACATCTCGATCAGGCTTTGCGTGTGCACGTGCCCGGCGGTGCCGATGCCGAAGGCTTCCGGCGCGTTCAGCGCCGCCGCGGCCACGAACACCGCGGCAAGGCCGACCAGCGAGTGGAACGCCGCCACCAGCTGCGGCAATGCGGTCATCTTGATGCGCAGCGCGATGAACGTGCCGATGCTGCCGCCGATGGCCATGCCCACCACGACCAGGGCGATGCCGGCGAGCGACATGCCCTGGTGCACCAGCGTCGCCAGGATGGCGATGGCCATGCCGGCCATGCCCATGATGTTGCCGCGCCGCGACGTCTCGGGATGAGACAGGCCGCGCAGCGCCAGGATGAACAGGACGGCGGAGACGAGATAGACGGCCGAGGTGAGGCTTGCGGACATCGTTGCTTACCTCGCCTTCTTCTTGAACATCTGCAGCATGCGCTGGGTGACGAGGAAGCCGCCGAAGATGTTCACGCTGGCCAGCGTTACGGCGATGAAGCCGAAGCCCATCGCCCAGCCGGACAGCGCCAGCCCGGCGGCCAGCATCGCGCCCACCACGATCACCGAGGAGATGGCGTTGGTGACGGCCATCAGCGGGCTGTGCAGCGCCGGCGTCACGTTCCACACCACGTAGTAGCCGACGAAGCAGGCCATCAGGAAGATCGCGAGCAGGAAGACGAAGGGTTCGACGGCCTCGGCCACGGGCCCCGCGGCGGCGGCCAGGTTGCGGACGGCATCCGCGAGGTCGGCGGCGCGGCTTGCCAGTTGCGCGGCCTGATCGGCCAGCTGGGACGGGGTCATGCGGTTCTCCGGATGTCAGGCCGCTTGAGGGGATCAGGCCGCCTGGGGTGGCAGGAACTGCGGATGCACCACGGCGCCGCCGCGGGTCAGCAGCGTGCCCTTGATGATGTCGTCGGCCTCCGGAAGCTTCGGGGCCTTCGCGTCCTTGTCCCAGAACGTCGTCAGGAAGGTCAGCAGGTTGCGCGCGTACAGGCTGCTGGCGGCGACGGGAATGCGGCCGGGCCAGTTGCGCCAGCCCAGCACGCGCACGCCATTCGGCGTCACGATGCTGGCCCCCGGCTGGGTCAGCGCGCAGTTGCCGCCGGCATCGGCGGCGAGATCGATGACCACGCTGCCGGCCTTCATGCTCTCCACCATCGGCGCGGTCACGATGACCGGCGCCTTGCGGCCCATCACCAGGGCGGTGCAGATGACGATGTCGTTCTTGGCCACCGTCGTCGCCATCAGCGCGGCCTGCTTCTGGCGGAACGCCTCGCTCATCTCCTTGGCATAGGCGCCGCGCTGGGCCGCGGTCTCCTCGTCTTCCACGCCCACGAAGCTGGCGCCGAGCGACTTGATCTCGTCCTTCGCCGCCGGGCGCACGTCGGTCGCCGACACGATGGCGCCCAGGCGGCGCGCGGTGGCGATGGCCTGCAGCCCGGCCACGCCGGCGCCGATCACGAACACGCGCGCCGGCGGCACGGTGCCGGCCGCGGTCATCATCATCGGAAAGCCGCGCTCAAACGCGGTCGCGGATTCAACCACGGCGCGATAGCCGGCCAGGTTGGCCTGGCTCGACAGCACGTCCATCGCCTGCGCGCGGGTGATGCGCGGCAGCATCTCCATGGCAACGCAGTCGATCCCGGCCCTGGCCAGCGTCGGCACCAGCTCCGGGTTGCCGAAGGCGCCGGCGATGCAGACCAGCAGGGCGCCGGCGGGGACCAACGCCAGCTCGGCGGGCTCGGGGGCCTGCACGGCAAACACGATGCCGGCCCCGGCCAGCGCCGCGGCCGGATCGGGTGCAATCTCGGCCCCCGCGGCCTGGTACTCGGCGTCGGACACGGCAGAGAGCACACCGGCGCCGCTTTCCACGGCCACGGTCAGGCCCAGAGCCACCAGCTTCTTCACGGTCTCGGCCGTGGCGGCCACGCGGGTCTCGAAAGCCGCGCGCTCCTTCAGCACCGCAAGGCGCATCCGCTCATCCTTTCCTGGTGACGGGATGAGCGCGGGAAGCGGCCACCCCGTCCGTGGCCCTGCAAGATGCCCGCCCGAAGCGGGCAGGCGCAAGGGGAGACGTTACGCGGCGGCTGCGGATGCGGCGGCGGGCACCTGCGCCTCGGCCAGCGCCGCCGCCTGCCGGGCGGCCAATGCCTCGGTATCGAAGTCGGCGATCATCTCCTGGAACAGCCGCGACCAGTTCAGCTCCGCCTTCAGGCGCAGGAACACGCTGCCCAGGCCGATGGCGCTGCGGTCCATCAGCACGAATTCGCGCGGCGGGCGCACGCCGCCGGTGCGCTTCAGCCCGGCATGCACCCGCTCGGCCACGGTGCGGCCGAACTGCGGGTCGTCGCTCTCGGTGATCCGGCGCACGCGGTCCTGGGTCAGCGGCTCGTACAGGAAGCGGGCCCACTCGTTCAGGACCTCCATCTTCTCCCTGGTGATGTCGGCGAAGCCCCAGCTTCGGTAGGCATGCTCGGCCTGCGCCTCGTTGTTGTCGCGCACCGCCTCGTACAGGTCGATCACGCCGCGCACGAACCGCGCCTCGAACACCCGGATAGCGCCGAAATCCAGCAGGTTCACGGACCCGTCCGGCCGCACCTGGTAGTTGCCCAGATGCGGATCGCCGTGGATGACGCCGTAGCGGTAGAACGGCACGTACCAGGCCCGGAACAGCGCCTCGGCGATGCGGTTGCGCTCGGCCTGCGGCGGATTCTCCTCCAGCCGGCGCAACAGCGAGCGCCCGTCCAGCCAGGTCATGGTCAGCAGGCGCCTGGTGCTGAAGGCCGCGATCGGCACGGGAACGTGAACGTCCTTCACGTCCTTCAGCATCAGGCCGTACAGGCGCATCTGCGCGGCCTCGCGCTCGTAGTCCAGTTCCTCGCGCAGCCGCTCGGCCAGCTCGACATAGATCTCGTCGTGCTGGATGGCGCCGTCCATGCGGTGATAGACGGCCATGGCCAGCTTCAACTGGCGCAGATCCGCGTCCACCGTGCTGGCCATGTCCGGGTATTGCAGCTTGCACGCCACGTCGGCGCCATCCGGCAGCGTCGCGCGATGCACCTGCCCCAGACTCGCCGCCGCCGCGGCCTCGCGCGAAAAGCTGGCAAAGCGGGACTCCCAGTCCGGCCCCAGCTCGCTTTGCATGCGCCGGCGCACGAAGGCCCAGCCCATGGCCGGCGCATTGGCCTGCAGCTGCGACAGCTCGGCCGCGTATTCCGCCGGCAGCGCGTCCGGCACGGTGGACAGGAACTGCGCCACTTTCATCAGCGGGCCCTTCAGCCCGCCCAGGATCACCTTCAGATCCTCGGCGTGGTCGGCGCGATTGGTCTTGATGCCGAACGCCCGCTCGCCCACCACGCGGGCGGCGATGCCGCCCACGGCCCCGGAGGTGCGGGCGAAGCGCCTGATCTCCCCGAACAAAGACGAGCGGTCATCCATCAGGTCGTGGCCTCGAGCTCGTCGATGAAGCCGGAGATCACGTCCAGCCCCTTGCGCCAGAACGCGGGGTCGGAGGCATCGAGGCCGAACGGCGCCAGCAGCTCCTTGTGCCGCTTGCTGCCGCCGGCGCGCAGCATGTCCAGATATTTCGCCTGGAAGCCGGGATGGCCGGACTGGAACACCGAATACAGCGCGTTCACCAGGCAATCCCCGAAGGCATAGGCATAGACGTAGAACGGCGTGTGGATGAAATGCGGCACGTAGGTCCAGAACACGCTGTATTCGGGCGTGAACTCGAACGCCGGGCCGAGGCTTTCCGTCTGCACCTGCATCCAGATCTCGCCGATGCGGTCGGCCATCACCTCGCCGCTGCGGCGCTCGTCGTGCAGCAGCGTCTCGAACTGGTAGAACGCGATCTGCCGCACCACCGTGTTCAGCATGTCCTCGACCTTGCCGGCCAGCATGATGCGGCGGCGGGCGGGGTCCTTCTCGGCATCCAGCAGGGCGCGAAAGGTCAGCATCTCCCCGAACACGCTGGCGGTCTCGGCGAGCGTCAGCGGCGTGCCGGCCATCAGGTAGCCCTGGTCGGCCGCCAGCACCTGGTGCACGCCGTGGCCCAGCTCATGCGCCAGCGTCATCACGTCGCGGGTGCGGCCGTGATAGTTCAGCAGCAGATAGGGATGCGCCGACGGCACGGTCGGGTGCGCGAAGGCGCCGCCGGCCTTGCCCGGCCGCAGCGCCGCGTCGATCCACGGCCGCTCGAAGAAGCGCCCGCCGACCTCGGCCAGTTCCGGCGAGAACGCGCCATAGGCGTCGAGCACGCGCTGCTTCGCCTCCGGCCAGGACACGTCGCGGTCGTCGTCGCCGGGCAGCGGCGCGTTGCGGTCCCAATGCTGCAGCTTGTCCAGCCCCAGCCATTTCGCCTTCATGAGGTAATAGCGGTGCGCCAGCCGCGGATAGTCGCTGGTCACGGCCGCGACCAGCGCGTCCACCACCTCGTCCTCGACCATGTTGGCGCGGTTGCGGGCGCTGGCGGGGCGCGGATAGTGGCGCCACGTGTCCACGATCTCCTTGTCCTTGGCCAGCGTGTTGGTGATCAGCGCGAACAGCCGGACATTCTTGCTGAACACCTCGCCGATCGCCCGCCCGGCCGCCTCGCGCACCGCGCGGTCCTTGTCGGACAGCTTGTTCAGCACCGCGCTGACCGTCAGCTCCTCGCCGCCCACGGGCACGCGCAGGGCGGCGATGGTCTCGTCGAACAGGCGCGACCAGGCGGTGCGGCCGGCCACCTCCTTCTCGTGCAGCAGCTTCTCCAGCTCGTCGGAAAGCTGGTGCGGGCGGAACACCCGCAGGTCGCGCAGCCACGGGCGCCAGCGCGCGAGCGCGGGGTCGGCCAGCTTCTGCTCCAGCACCGCGTCGTCCAGCCGGTTCAGCTCCAGCACGAAGAAGATCAGCCGGCTGGAGATGGCGGTCACCCGCTCGTTCATCGACTGGTAGAACCGGCCGATGGCCGGGTCGTTCGAATCGCCGCTGAACAGCAGCTGGGCATAGGACATCACCCGGCCCAGCACTTCCTCGATGCCCTCGTAGCCGGCGATCGCGGCGGCCAGCTCGCGGCCGGGCATGGCGGCCAGCCTGCCGGCATGGGCCGTGGCGAAATCCTTCGCCGCCTGCTCGGCGCCGTCCAGGGCGGCCGCCAGCTCCGGACTGTCGGGCCCCGGATAGAGGTCGGCGAGGTCCCAGGTGGGGAGATCGGCGCCGCTGCGGGCGGCGCCGGTGTGTCCGTCGGGCATGCGCAAGAAGGTCCTGTCCTGCTGGTCGTGGGCGAAGATGTAAGTTATGCGAGGGGAAGGTCAAAGGGGCGGATGGCATCACCGCCCCGGCGCAAGGGGAAACGCGACATTGGACGGCTATCCGCAGTGGCCGAATCTCGTGGCCATGATGTTCGACCGGGCCCGGCAATGGCCCGACCGGCCGATGTTGCGGTCGTACCACGATGGCGCCTGGCAGGCCATCACCTGGGGGCAGTTCGCCCGCCAGGCCGCCAGCGTGGCGCGCACGCTGCGCCGCGCCGGGGTGTCCGCCGGCGACCGGGTGGTGATCGTCTCGGAGAACCGCCCGGAATTCCCCATCGTCGAAACCGCGCTGATGGCCATCCGCGCCGTCCCGGTGCCGACCTATACCACCAACACGGTCGACGACCACGCCCATATCCTGCGCGATTCGGGCGCACGCGCGGCCGTGGCGTCCACCGCGGCACTGGCCGCGAAGCTCGCCCTGGCCGGCCCGCTCGACGTGCTGGTGGTGATGGAGCCGTTCTCCTCTCCCGGCGTTCCCGTGCTGGCGTGGCAGGCGCTGGTCCAGGACGAGTCCGACCCCGCCGACATCGCCGCCGAGGCGGCCACGATCGCGCCCGGGGCGCTGGCCTGCCTGATCTACACCTCCGGCACCGGCGGCGCGCCGAAAGGGGTGATGCTGCCGCATCGCGCCATCCTGTCGAACTGCCGCGGCGCCTTCGACCTGGTGCGGCCGCTGCGGCTGCGCGACGAGACCTACCTCTCGTTCCTGCCGCTGTCGCACAGCTACGAGCACACGGTCGGCCAGTTCTTCCTGCTCAGCGTCGGCAGCGAGGTGGTCTATGCCCGCGGCGTCGAGCATCTGGCGGCCGACATGCTGGCCGTGCGCCCGACCATCATGACCATGGTGCCGCGCGTGCTGGAGGTGATCCGCGCGCGCATCCTCGGCCAGGTGGCGCGCCAGCCGGCCTGGCAGCGCGCCCTGTTCGACCGCGCCCTCCGGGTCGGCCGGCGCCGCGCCGAGGGCCAGCCCCTTTCGCCACTCGACCGGCTGCTCGACCCGCTGTTGGAACGCCTGGTGCGCCGCAAGGTGCGCGCCCGCTTCGGCGGCCGCCTGCGCGCCGCCATCTCCGGCGGCGCGCGGCTGGAGCCGGAGGTCGGCCGCTTCTTCCTGGGCCTGGGCGTCGCCATGCTGCAAGGCTACGGCCAGACCGAAGCCGGCCCGGTGATCGCCGCCAACCCACCCGATGCCTGCCGGATCGACAGCGTCGGCAAGACGTTGGCAGGCGTCGAGCTGCGCATCGCCGCGGACGGCGAGATCCTGGTGCGCGGCGACCTGGTGATGGACGGCTACTGGCAGCGTCCCGGCGACACCACGGCGGCGATCCGCGACGGCTGGCTGCACACCGGCGACATCGGCACGCTGGATGCCGACGGCTATCTGCGCATCACCGATCGCAAGAAGGACATGATCGTGCTGTCCGGCGGCGAGAACGTCTCGCCCGCACGCATCGAGGGCATGCTGATCGCCGAGCCCGCGATCGCCCAGGCGGTGGTGCTCGGCGAGGGCCGCGCCGGCCTGACCGCCCTGGTGGTGCCGCATGAGGGCTGCGACGAGCTTGCCGTGGCCGCCGCCGTCGCCGAGGTGAACGCCCGCCTGTCGGTCACCGAACGCATCCGCCGCCACGCCGTGGTGCCGCCGTTCACCGTGGACAACCGGCTGATGACGGCCACCCAGAAAATCCGCCGGCATCTGGTGGCCGAAGCCCATGCCGACGTGCTGGCGCGCCTGGGAGCCTGAACGGTCGGAGCACTGGCGGGCCAGCCGTCCCGCAGCATCGCATCATGGGGTCGGGCGATACGCCGCAACCTGCACCGGCGCGCCGCTGACGAGGCACGTGCCGATGGCAACCAGCTGGAATCCGTCCTTGGCAGGCGGATGGCCGGTGTACGTCACCAGAATGGTCGCGCGCGCCGCGTCGGGGCTCGGGCCGATCACGAAGGTCATGATGTTGTTCATGCCTTCGCCGCCGATGCCCTGCAGCGGCCCGAATATCGCTTCCTGCTGCTGGACGACGGTCTGGAATGTCGCCAGATCCTGGGAACCGGGAGTCATTTCACGCACCGTCGCCATGGTCAGACATCCTCCCCCGACACCGCCTTGATCCTGGCCGCCAGCGGCTCGAACTGCGTGGTCGTCGTCACCGCGGCGATCGCCTTGAGAATCTCGATCTGCGCGCCTGGGCCTTGGGGGATGCCCAGCAGCGCCGCGAGCCGATCGGTCTTCGCCTGATCGAGCGCCTTGACGACCTCCGCCGCCCGCCGCTGACGGTCGTTCAATTGTTTCGGCACGACGGTCACGACCTGGAGATTCGTTCCGGTGGCGCCCTGGGCGGTCTGACCCGCCGCGATCCGGAAAGACTCGCCGATGGCCGGCAGCCTGGCCGCCTCGGTCGCCGCAATGCCAGTCGCGAACACCTGACCGACATTGAAGCTCCCGTTGACGTTGCCCTGGACGCCCGCACCGGGCTGCTGCCCGGCCGTATTGCGGATCACGGCCAGGAAGCTCGGCACATAGACCGCGTACTTGTTTCCCGCGGCATCGTCCGCACAGCCATCGGGCTTTCCGGAGACCGGGGCTATGGCGGCTTCGTTGCGCTTGTAGCCGAGATGGACATTGGGAAACGGCACGTCGCCCGAAGGATTGGGAATGCTGATCCTGAAACCGATCGACGTCGTCGTGCCGAAGAACATCGGCCGCGCCTTGCCGCTGGTGATCACGGGGTGGCCGCTGGAATCCGTTGGCGCGCGCGAAATGCACGCCTTGGCGTCGCCAGCCGTCCCGCCCGGCTCGGTGAGCAACTGGGCGGCGGCCTGACCGCCCGCGAACACGGCCCCCGATTCCGTCGCCAGCGGAAGGAACGTCGGGACGCTGTGATAGACGCTTGCCGCCCCCGGAATGACCGCCCCATTCTCAAGGGCCGGCGCAATGACGCCTTCCTGCCTCGAAAAGCCGATCTCGGCCGTCGGCGTGGGCGTCGGGCTGATGTTCACGCCCAGATTGTCCGTCGTGAACATCACCGCGGTATCGACCCCGACACAGCCTGACAGCACCGCCATGCCCGAGACCAGGATGATCGACCTTGCGCCATGCGCGCTCATTCGCCTGCTCCCGGCGCAATCCGCAGCTGCCTCGGGTTGGCCTGCGCCAGATCGCAGGCAAGGCAGTCCAGCGTGACGAGATTCGAGCCATCGAGGCTGACGGAGCGCTCGCTGACCCCGCCGACCGTGATGCCGGTGGCACTTCGGGTCATGAGCAGCACGACACCGTAGGCGTCGACGCCCGACACCTGCGTGCCGGTGTCTTCGCGGGCGACCGGCCAGGCGACGTGCCCGATCCCGAGCGCGTGTCGCATCCCATGTCCGTCGTCCCACACGACCTGGCAGCCTCCGACGGCGAAGAGCGCCACGAGCCCGATCGCGCTCCCGACAATGTGCCGTCCTGCGCCCATGCCACGAACCGTTTCGATATTGGATCTAAGGCGCACCCGGGTCAGGGGTCAGCGCGGTGTCGAGATCGACCAGGGGCGCGCGCAACGGGGTAGTTTGCAGGTTGAGTCGGCAATTCTGCCCGAGCTGCCAGATGAACGCGCCGGTATAGCCGCAGCCCGCCGGGTGCAGGTCGGGGAAGTTGACGCCGGGGAAAGGATGCTCCGCTGCGGTCTCGACCTTGAACGCCCACACGCGCGCGTCCGGGCGCAACGCATGCACGTCCTCGGCAAATCCGTGCGAGCAGTATACGCCCGCCTGAAGGCCGGCCGCCGCGACCGCATCGACCCATGCCGCAACGTAGTTCGTGCGCGGCGCGGAGAAAGGCGGGCCATCTTCCAGATCGAGATACACGCAGCTGCCCGCAGGGAATCCTTCCCTGCGCATCAGCGCCGCCGCGTCGTTGCCGTCGATCGTGCCCTGCGACGCCGACACGTTATGGCGCCCGGGGCCGGCGATCTGTTGCCCGACATAAACCGGTGCGATCCCCCACCCCGCGGCTTGCAGCGCCGCGCGGGTTCCCATCCAGCTCGTACTGGCATGGCTCGGGGCCGGGCCAAGGTAGTAGCCGCACCACCGGAGATTCGTGTTGGCCCGCAGCCACGCCATTTCGGCGTTGCCTGGAAACTCCGAGGTATCGAAACCTGGAAAGCCGGGCATTGAACGCTCCCGCGTCTCGACATCGAGGGCCGTTGAATCGAGGGCTGGAAACCCCGCCGTTATTACCAGATCATGATGATTTCTTTATTTCGTCAAGTAACGTTTCCGTATCGCGGCCCCGCACTTCGCCGGAAGGCCGGAGCACGCCCCGCCCGGGGCGTGCTCCGCAGCGGCGTCAGGGCCGCGCTTCGCCGCCGCGCCGAAGCTGCCGCGCCGCCGCCACCATGTTCACGAGCGCCGGGCGCACCTCGTCCCATTTGCGGGTCTTCAGGCCGCAATCCGGATTGACCCAGATCTGCCAATCCTGCAGGCGCTGCCGCGCGCGTTGCAGCAGCTCGGCGATCTCCCCCGCATCGGGCACGCGCGGCGAGTGGATATCCCACACGCCGGGCCCGATCTCGTTCGGATAGGCGGTCTGCGCGAAGGCGTCGAGCAACTCCATCCGGCTGCGCGTCGTCTCGATGCTGATCGCATCCGCATCCATCGCCGCGATCGCCGGCATGATGTCGTTGAACTCGCTGTAGCACATATGCGTGTGCACCTGCGTCTCGTCGCGCACGGCGCTGCTGCACAGCCGGAAGCTCGCCACCGCCCAGTCCAGATAGCCCGGCCAGTCCGGCCGCCGCAGCGGCAGGCCCTCGCGCAGCGCCGGCTCGTCGATCTGGATGATGGCGATGCCGGCCGCTTCCAGATCAACCACCTCGTCGCGCAAGGCCAGCGCGATCTGGCGGCACACCGTCTCGCGCGGCTGGTCGTCGCGCACGAACGACCATTGCAGCATCGTCACCGGCCCGGTCAGCATGCCTTTCACCGGCCGGTCGGTGCGCGACTGCGCATAGGCGGACCAGCGCACCGTCATCGGTTGCGGCCGCGACACGTCGCCCCAGATCACCGGCGGCGCCACGCAGCGGCTGCCATAGGACTGCACCCAGCCATGCCGGGTGAACGCGAAGCCCGCCATCTGCTCGCCGAAATACTGCACCATGTCGTTGCGCTCGAACTCGCCATGCACCAGCACATCGAGGCCGACTTCCTCCTGCCAGTGCACGGCCTCGTCGATCCAGCCGGCGATGGCCTGGTCGTAGTCCGGCTGCGCCAGGCTGCCGCGATGCAAGGCGGCGCGCGCCTTGCGCACCTCCGGCGTCTGCGGGAACGAGCCGATCGTCGTGGTCGGGAACGCCGGCAGGCTCACATGCGTCCGCTGCCGCGCCCGCCGCTCGGCGAACGGGGTCGCGCGCCGTTCCATTTCCGGCGTGATCGATGCCAGCCGTGCCGCGACCTTGGGGTCGTGCACGCGGGCGCTGTCGCGGCGGGATTGCACGGCCCGGTCGCTGTCCTTCAACGCGGCAGCGACCGCCGCCTCGCCTTCGTCCAGGCCACGCGCCAGCAGCGCCACCTCGCCCAGCTTCTGCGTGGCGAAGGCAAGCCAGCCCTTCAATTCGGGATCGAGCCCTGCCTCCTGCTCCACATCCACAGGCACATGCAGCAGGCTGCAGGACGGCGCCACCATTAGCCGCCGGGTGCCCCGCGCCGCCGCCACGCGCTGCAGCGTCGCCAGCGCGGCGCGCAGGTCGGTGCGCCACACGTTGCGCCCGTTCACCACGCCCAGCGACAGCCACGTGGACGCCGGCACCGCCGCCAACGCGTCGTCGAGCTGCCCCGCGCCGCGCACGAGATCAAGGTGCAGGCCCGCCACCGGCAGGCGCGCGACGGTGGCAAGGTTGCCGCCGAGCGGGCCGAAATAACTGGCCAGCAGCAGCTCCGGCGCCGGCCCTTGCGCCAGCCGACCATACGCCAGGGCAAAAGCAAGCTTCGCCTTGTCGGAAAGATCGAGCGCCAGCACCGGCTCGTCCATCTGCACCCAGGGCGCCTTGGCCTCGGCGAGCTGCGCCAGGATCTCGGCATAGACCGGCAGCAGCGCGTCCAGCAGGTCGAGCGGGTCGGACCCGTCGACCGTCTTGGCGAGCATCAGGAAGCTGACCGGCCCCAGCAGCACCGGGCGGGTGCGCGTGTTGCGCGCCTGCGCCTCACGGAACATCGCCAGCGGCTGGTTCCCGGTCAGCACGAAGCGCTGCCCGCGCGCCAGTTGCGGCACCAGATAGTGGTAGTTCGTATCGAACCACTTGGTCATTTCCAGCGCCGGCGATCCGGCGGCGATCCCCGCCGCGCGCTCGGCCTCGGTGCCACGGGCGCCGCGCGCCAGGGCAAAGACGGTCGCGAGCGAGACCGGCCCTTCCGACCAGCCATAGCCCTCGGGAACGGCGCCGACCATGCAGGCGGTGTCGAGCACGTGGTCGTACAGCGCGAAATCGTTGCCGGGGACATGGCTGATGCCGAGCCCCTGCTGCAGGCGCCAATGCGTGGCCCGCAGCTCGGCCGCCCTGGCCTGCAGCCCGGCCTCGTCCAGCTCGCCGGACCAGAATTTCTCCAGCGCGAATTTCAGCTCGCGTTGCCGCCCGATGCGCGGGAAGCCCAGGTTGCTGGCCAGGGTCATGCCGGCCTCCCGCGCCGCGGCGCGTGCCGGGAAAGGGCGTTTGGCTGGCCGGTGCGGCCGTCAGGGGTGGTCGTCATCATCCGTCTCCTGCCCCCGGTACACCCCGCCCGGCGGCGCTTGCTCGCGCGACGATGGCAGGTCTCCTGGCTCGCGGATCGCCGCCATCGGCCCGACCTTCCCGAACCCGACGGGTCCAGTGGCCTGCCCGCGCCCGACTCCGGGCAGCAGGCAGATGGGCCGGTGGCTCACCGCTGACAGTTGCGGGGGCAGCCACCGACTTGCCCCCGGAACGAATCCGGCCGGGGCTCACGGCATTCCCTTTTCACCCGCTCGCGCGGGACCATCGACACATAAACATACGTTTATGTATTTGATTCGCGCAAGCGGAATGTGCCGGCCCGGGACAGGCGCTGTCAGGCGCACAAACGACATCAGGCGGACCAGAACTGGCCCGCCTGACGAAATCACGCGCTCTATCAATGGAATGGAGCAGAGCCGCGGATCGAAAAGCCGCCGATCCGCTTCTGAACTTCGGCCGCCGCTACATTCCGAGCGCGCGGCGGTAGACGTCCAGCAGGGTCTCCTGCTCCTCGACTTCGGCGGGCTCCTGCTTGCGGATGCGGATCAGTTGGCGAATCACCTTCACATCGAAGCCGGCACTCTTGGCCTCGGCGAAGATGTCCTTGATGTCGCTGGACAGCGCCTTCTTTTCCTCTTCCAGCCGCTCGATCCGCTCGATCAGGCTGCGCAGGCGGTCGGCCGCGATGTTGCCCCACTGGGCATTCTCTTCGACTTTCTCGACACCTGTCGCGTCCGGGGCCATGCGCGCCTCCCTTGTCCGTAATGGGGCGGCGGGCTTAGCGGCGCGGACCACTCTGGTCAATGACCCGGGTGCGACCTGGCAAGTGCCGCCTTCTGCTCGGCGCTGGCTTCCTTCTGGTATTTCGCCTGCCATTCCTTGTACGGCATTCCGTACACGATCTCGCGCGCATCGGGGTCGGCCAGGGCCAGCCCCTGCGCCGCGGCGGCCTCGCGATACCAGCGGCTCAGGCAGTTGCGGCAGAACCCGGCCAGGTTCATCAGGTCGATGTTCTGCACGTCCGTGCGCTCGCGCAGATGTTCCACCAGCCGGCGGAACGCGGCGGCTTCCAGCTCGGTGCGGGTCTTCTCGTCCATGTCGGGTACGGGCATCGCGGGCTCCTGTTCACACGCCATACATGGCGCGGCGTGCTGCGCTTCGCCATACTCCCCCAAGTCGAGTGGACGAGGAAAGACGGGCATGGAGTGGGACGACGCGCGCGCCAGGGCGGCCTTGCGCGGAATATTCGACGCCGCCGTGGCCGCCGCCGACCCGCTGAAGGTGCTGGCCCGCCACCTGCCGGACAAGCCGCCCGGGCGCGTCGTCGTGGTCGGTGCCGGCAAGTCGGCCGCGGTGATGGCGCAGGCGGTGGAACGGGCCTGGCCCGATACGGACCTGTCCGGCCTCGTCGTCACCCGCTACGGCCACGCCGTGCCGACGCAGCGCATCAAGGTGATGCAATCCTCCCACCCGGTGCCCGACGCCAACAGCGAGGCCGCTTCCCGCTTCATCCTGCACGCCGTGCAGGGACTGACCGCCGACGACCTCGTGCTGGCGCTGATCTCCGGCGGCGGCTCGGCGCTGATGGCGCTGCCCGCCCCCGGGCTCGCGCTTGCGGACAAGCAGGCGATCAACAAGGCATTGCTCGCCTCCGGCGCCACGATCCACGAAATGAACACGGTGCGGAAACATCTGTCCGGCATCAAGGGCGGCCGCCTCGCCGCCGCCGCCGCGCCGGCGCGCGTGGTCACGCTCGCCATCAGCGACGTGCCCGGCGACGACCCCGCGGTGATCGCCAGCGGCCCCACCGTGCCCGACCCCACCACCTTCGCCGACGCCCGTGCCCTGCTGGCCCGCTACGGCATCACCCCCTCCCCCGCTATCGCCGCCCGCCTGGCGCAGGACGCCGACGAGACGCCCAAGCCCGGCAGCCTGCCCCATGCCGAATTCCGCATGATCGCCACCCCCGCCATGGCCCTGCAGGCCACTGCCGCCGCCGCCCGCAGCCACGGCCTGACCCCGCTGATCCTGGGCGACGCGCTGGAGGGGGAAAGCCGGGAGATGGGCACCGTCATGGCCGGCATCGCCCGTTCGATCCGCGGCCACGGCCTGCCGCTGCCCGCGCCCGCGGTGCTGCTGTCGGGCGGCGAGACCACGGTGACCATCGGCCAGGGCCCGGCCGGCCGCGGCGGCCGCAACACCGAGTTCCTGCTGGGCCTCGCCCTCGCCCTCGCCGCCACCCCCAACGTCTGGGCCATCGCCGGCGACACCGACGGCATCGACGGCACCGAGGACACGGCCGGCGCCATCGTCGCCCCCGACACGCTGGCCCGCGCCCGCGCCGCCGGGCTTGACCCCCGTGCCGTCCTGGCCGCGCATGACAGCTACGGCCTGTTCGACGCCGTCGGCGACCTGGTCCGCACCGGGCCGACGCTGACCAACGTCAACGATATCCGCGCCATCCTGGTCGCCTGAGGGGAATTGCCGATGTCTGCCCGCGTCAAGATCCGCCGCCGCCGCCGCACCAAGATCATCGCCACGCTCGGCCCGGCCAGCTCCACCCCCGAAGTGCTGGCCCGCCTGTTCCAGGGCGGCGCGGACGTCTTCCGCCTGAACTTCAGCCACGGCAGCCACGACGACCACTACGCGCGCATCGCCATGATCCGCGACCTCGAGGAGAAGTTCGACCGCCCCATCGGCATCCTCGCCGACGTGCAAGGGCCGAAGCTGCGTGTCGGCCGCTTCCAGGCCGGCCGCGTGCAGCTGCAGACCGGCCAGAAATTCCAGCTCGACCTCAACCCTACCCCCGGCGACGTCACCCGCGTCAACCTGCCGCACCCCGAAATCATCGCCGCCGCCTCGATCGGCACCTCGCTGCTGCTGGACGACGGCAAGCTGCGCCTGCGGGTGGTCCGCGTGCGCGACGACCATCTGGAGACCGAAGTCACCGTCGGCGGCCCGCTGTCGGACCGCAAAGGCGTGAACGTGCCGGACATGGTGCTGCCGATCCCGGCGCTGACGCCGAAGGACCGAGAGGACCTCGCCTTCGCGCTGGAGCATGGCGCGGACTATATCGGCCTGTCCTTCGTCCAGCGGCCGGAGGACGTGGCCGAGGCGAAGGACATCGCCGCCGGCCGCGCCTGGATCATGACGAAGATGGAAAAGCCGCAGGCGCTGGACAATCTCGACGCCATCCTCGCCCTGTCCGATGCCGTCATGGTCGCGCGCGGCGACCTGGGCGTGGAGCTGCCGCCCGAGGAAGTGCCGCTGGCGCAGAAGCGCATCGTCCGCGCCGCCCGGCAGATGGGCCGCCCGGTGGTGGTGGCCACCCAGATGCTGGAAAGCATGATCAGCGCCCCCGCCCCCACCCGCGCCGAAGCCTCCGACGTCGCCACCGCGGTGTTCGACGGCGCCGACGCGGTGATGCTCTCCGCCGAGACCGCGGCCGGCCAATACCCCTACGAAGCCGTCAACATCATGGACCGCATCGTCGCCCGCGTGGAGCAGGATCCCGGCTGGCGCCAGACCATCGAAACCTCGCGCCCGGCGCCGGAGCGGTCCGCCGCCGACGCCATCTCCGCCGCCGCCCGCCAGGTGGCGCACACCATCGGCGCCTCGGCCATCTGCGCCTTCACCGCCTCCGGCAGCACCGCGCTGCGCGTTGCACGCGAACGCCCGGAAGCCCCCATCATCGGCCTGACCCCCGCGGCCGAAACCGCGCGCCGGCTCGCCCTCGTCTGGGGAGTCCACGCGGTGGTCACACCGGAAACCCATTCGATGACCGAGACGGTGACAAAGGCCACGCGCATCTCGCTGCAGGAAGGCTTCAGCGGGCACGACACCGAAGTCGTCGTCATCGCCGGCGTTCCATTCGGCCAGCCCGGAACCACCAACGCGCTGCGCGTTGCCCACGTCAAATGACCGATGCCGGCGGCTCCCTCGCCGGCCTTCGAGAGCTCTACGACCGCGAACTCGCGGCATGGCTCGCAGCCGAGGACGCCAGGGCCGCCGCCGGACGCCGCAACCGCTGGCTGGTGCTGGCCGGCGGCCTGGGACTCGCCGCCGCCGTCCTCGCCTATGCCTGGCGCAGCACTGGCAACAACATCCCGGTGCTTGCCGCCGTGCTGCTGGGCGCCGCCACCCTGCTGATCGTCCGGGTCATGGCGCACCGTCCCCCCGATGCTGCCCGGCGCCGCATGCTGGAAGTCCTCGCACGCTTCCTCGGCTTCACCTACGCCCGCGACGGCGCCGCATTCCCGCTCGCGCCATTCGCCATCCTCGGCCTCGCGGGCTGCAACGACAAACAGCTCGAAGATCGCCTGACCGGCCGCGCCGAGGGGCTGGCATTCGACCTCGCCGCCGGCGTGCTGGCCGAACGCCCCGCCGGCGCGCCCGCCTCGGCCCGGCCCCGGGTCCGGCTGGACGGCATCGTCATGCGCTTCACCGACCCCACCCCCTCCGCGCGCTTCCGCCTGCTGCCCCACATCGCCAGCCGCACCGCCGCCGGCACCGGCGACGACACCTTCGACACCGTCTTCACCCTGGAAGCCGACAATCTGGCCACGGCCCAACGCCGGCTGGACCCGGCCACACGCCGCGCCATGCTGCGCATCGCGGGGCTGATCGAAGGCGCCACCGTGTCGATCGGCTTCGATCGCGGCGAAGTGCTGCTGGCCTTCGCCACACACCGCCGCTTCGACATCGGCCCACCACGCCCACCCCTGACACAGTTCCAGCGCTTCGAATCCCTGGCCAACCAAATCACCATCGTCTTCGAAATCGCCTCCCTCCTCCGCACCGCCGCCCGCGGCGCATAGGGACGGCGGCGGTGCGGAGGAGGAAAGAAAGGCCAGGGGCGCCGCCCCTGGACCCGCCAAGGGGCTTCTGCCCCTTGGCGGGTCCAGGGCAGAGCCCTGGCCTTTCTTTCCTCCTCCGAACCGCCGTCATCCCTACTCTGCGGCGGTCGCGAGGGCGCGTTCGCGGGCGAGGAGGGTGCGTTTGCGGGGGACGCCCCAGCGGTATCCGGTCAGGTCGCCGTCGCTGCCGATGACGCGGTGGCAGGGCACGGCGAGCGAGACGGGGTTGGTGGCGCAGGAGCGGGCGACGGCGCGGATGGCCGCGGGATTGCCGATCATGCGCGCGAGGTCGGCGTAGGTGCGGGTTTCGCCTGGCGGGATCTGGCGCAGTGCCTCCCACACCCGCAGCTGGAAGGCAGTGCCGCGCAGGTCCAGCGGCAGCGACAGGGCGGCCTTCGGTTCCTCGATGAAATCGATGATAGCCTCGACGGTTCCGGTCAGCGCGGCGTCATCGGCGACGATGGTGGCTTTGGGGAAGCGGCGGCGCAGGTCGCCCAGCAGGGCGTCGTCCGGCTCGGCGAAGCCGAGGAAGCACACGCCGGTCTCCGTCGCGCCTACCAGCAGGCGCCCGAACGGGCAGTCGGCCAGCGCGGTGCGGATGGTCTCGCCCACCCCGCCCCGGCGCAGCGCGCCGGGGGTCATGCCCAGCAGCTTGCCGGTGTCCTCGTAGACTCGCGATTCGGAGCCATAGCCGGCCTCGGCCACCGCGTCGGCCACCCGCGCGCCCGACACCAGGGAGGCGTGCAGCCGGCGGGCGCGCACTCCTTCGGCGTAGCTGCGCGGCGTGAGGCCGGTATGTTCGCGGAACAGGCGCAGGAAGTGGAATCGGGAATAGCCGGAGCGCCTGGCCAAGGACTCCAGCGAGGGGATCGTCTCCTCCGCCTCGATGAAGGCGCAGGCGTCGCGCACCACCTCCTGCGCGATCGCCCGGCGCTCGCCTTTCGGGTCGCAGCGCTTGCAGGCGCGGAACCCCTCGGCTTCGGCCTGCGCGCAGCTCAGGAAGTAGGTGACGTTCTGCCGCTTGGGCCGCGGCGAGGGGCAACCCGGACGGCAATAGATCCCCATCGTGGTGACGGCATACAGGAAGTCGGCCGGCTGGCGGCGGCTGACGAGATCCCAGCGTGTGTCGTCGAGCGTGCTCATGACGGTCCCCTTGTCTGGTGGCCGGGCGCCCATGCGGGGCACGGCCGGCATGTCCGCACACTGCCCGGAGCGCCTGGTGCGTGCCATCCGCGCGTTGCCTTCACTCAGCGGCAGGCTGGCGCCCCCGGCCTCCACGGGCCTCTCCCGCCTGATATCGTGTGCGCCGCCGCCGATTGCAGCCCGCCGCCACCTCAGCCGGTCAGCAGGCGCTGCGCCGATGTGGCGGCGAAATACAGCATCAGCAACCCCGTCAGCGCCCGCACGATCACGTCCCAGGCGCGGCCGGAGGCGGTGCGGCGCAGCACCAACACGATGCCGGACCAGACGAAGCCCCAGGTCAGCACCGCCGCGACCACCGCGGCAACCACGACCAGCAGGGCAGCGAGGCCGAGTTGCGTCATTTCTGGCCGGCCGATCGCGGCCAGCCAGAAGGCGATGTTCCAGGGGCTGGTCAGCGCCAATGTGATGCCAAGCGCGAAGCTTGCCCGGCTGCTCTCGAAGCGCGCGGTGGCCGCCGATGCGCCGCCCAGGCTGCGCCACGCGCCGCGCAGGAAGGTGAAAGCGAGGAACAGCAGCAACGCCACCGAGACGACGCCGAGCACGAAGTGCATCGTCGGCCCCTGCAGCAGCACGCCGATTCCCAGCGCCACCACCAGCGCCCAGATCACGTCGCCGCAGGTGGCGCCGAGGATCAGGCCGTAGCCGGCCCAGAATCCGCGGGCGAGGCAGCGGCGGGCGATCTCGGCGTTGATCGGGCCCGGCGGCCAGGCGACCGACCAGCCCAGCACGAAACCATAGGCGAGCAGCGACGACAGCGATGCGTTCATCATCCGATGGAGCGGACGAAGCCGCGCCGCGTCAAGCCGCGGTCTGGCTCTGACTCTGGCTTTGCCCCTGCCCGTCCGCCAGCGGCCGCCAGTCGCGGAAGAACGCGGTGCCGATCTCGCTGGCCAGCTGGATCAGATCGCTCTGCACGCGGTCGAGAAACTCGTGCAGCCCGTCGGCGATGATCTGCTCCACCGGGCGGCCGACGATCCCGGCGCGCAAATCCTCCACCCGCTCCAGCGCCGCCACCGTGCCGCGCAGGCCATAGCGGCGGCGAAGCTGGGTCAGGCACCACTCCATCTGGGTCACGCACAACCCGACGCTGCGCGGGAACGCCGTGTCGGTGATCAGGAACGCCACCACGTCCGCCGGCGTGAAGCCGGGCGGAGCGACCCGGCGGAAGGCGTGATAGCCGGCGGCGGCGCGCACCACGTTGCCCCATTGCGTCAGTTCGGCGATGCGCCGCTCCTCGCCGGCGGCGGGCATCAGCAGGTGATAGCGGATGTCGAGCAGGCGCGTGGTCTGGTCCGCCCGCTCGATCAGCCGGCCGAGCTGGTAGAAGAACCAGCCCTGGTCGCGGAAGAATGTGCCGTCGGTAATGCCGGTATGGGCCTGCACACCCTCCTTGATCCGGCCGCACAGCCGCGACAGCCGGTCGCCCTGCAATTCGGCCTCGGCGATCCGGGTCATGTCGCGGTGGAACACGTTCAGCTGCGTCCACATTTCGGTCGAGATCAGCGGGCGCAGCGTGCGGGCGTTCGTCCGCGCGGCTTCCAGGCTGGCGGGAATGCTGGTCGGATTGTCGTGGTCCAGCAGGTAGAAGAATTTCACCGACTCCGCGGTGGGGATCAGGCCGCGCTTGGCGAACCCCGCTTCGTCGGCGTTGATCCGCACCAGTGCGAACCAGGATTCGATCTCATGGCCCGGGCTCTCGAAGGTCTGCGTCACGTCCACCAACCGCGCCAGGTTCTCGACCCGCTCCAGGTAGCGCGCCATCCAGAACAGACCCTCGGCATAGCGCGCCAGCAGCGGGGTATCGCGCGTCATCACGGCGCTTCCCCTTCGTCCATCAGCACCCAGGTGTCCTTCGATCCTCCGCCCTGCGACGAGTTCACCACCAGGCTGCCCTCCCGCAGCGCCACGCGCGACAGCCCGCCGGGCAGCACCCAGGTGGTCTTCCCGGTCACCGCGAACGGCCGCAGGTCCAGATGGCGTGGGCGGATACCGGTGTCGGTCAGCGTCGGCGCCACCGACAGGCCGATCATGGGCTGGCTGATCCAGTTCGACGGATCGGCCATCAGGGCGGCCCGGGCCGCCGCGATCTCGGCACGGGTCGCGCGCGGGCCGATGGTGATGCCGTAGCCGCCGGACTCGCCGACCGGCTTGACAACAAGGTTGTCCAGGTTGGCGAGCGTGTAGGCGAGCCCCGCCTGCTCGCGGCAGATATGGGTTTCGACGTTGGGCAGGATCGCCTCCTGGTCGAGATAGTATTTGATGATGCGGGGCATGTAGGCATAGACCGCCTTGTCATCCGCAACGCCGGTGCCAACGGCATTGGCGAGGGTCACGTTGCCGCGCCGCCATGCCCCGATCAGGCCGGGCACGCCCAGCAGGCTGTCCGGGCGGAACACCGTGGGGTCCAGGAAATCGTCGCCGATGCGGCGATAGATGGTGTGCACCGGCCGCCGCCCCCCGGTGGTGCGCATCCACACGCGCTCGTCCTCCACGACGAGGTCGGCGCCCTCGACCAGGGGAACGCCCATCTCGCGTGCCAGGAACACGTGCTCGAAATAGGCGGAGTTGTAGATGCCGGGGCTCAGCAGCACGACCTGCGGGTTGTCCACGCCCTCGGGCGCGATCTCGCTCATCGCCTCCAGCAGGCGGCGGCCGTAATCGTCCACCGGGCGCAGCCGCACGCCGGCCATCAGGTCCGGGAACGTGCGCGACATCAAATGCCGGTTCTCGACCACGTAGGAGACGCCGGACGGGGTGCGGGCATTGTCCTCCAGCACCAGAAACCGCCCTTCCGCGTCGCGCACGATGTCGGTGCCGCAGATATGAACGTAGGTGCCGAAGCGGACCGGGAACGCCTCCATTTCCGGGCGGTAGTTGCTGTTCCCCAGCACGAGGTCGGCGGGAACCACGCCATCCCTGAGGATGGCGCGGCGGTGGTAGATGTCGTGCAGGAACAGGTTGAGGGCGGCGACGCGCTGCTGCACCCCGGCTTCCAGCGTGCGCCATTCCGCCGCGGTGAGGATGCGCGGGATGCAGTCGAACGGCAGGATGCGGTCGATGGCGCTCGCCTCGGAATAGACCGTGAAGGTGATGCCGAGATTGATCAGGTCGTTCTCCGCCGCGGCCGCCCTGGCGCGCAGCGCGTCCAGCCCGATCGCGCCGATGCGGCCACGCACCACGTCCCGGGCGCCGCCATCACCGGTCCGTTCCGTCGCGAGTTCACAGAAATAAGGGCCTGGATCGTAGTCGCGGAACGGATCGGCGGGGCTGCTCTGCATGAACGGGCTGCTCGTGTCCTCTGGCGGGGTCTCGCGACGGTGGTCCAGGAGCGAAGCATAACAGCATCGCGCATAATGCAACCCATGTCTCGGTGCTGATGAAACAGAACCTTGCAATCGTCGGCGCTGGCTGAGGGGAGCCGGCGCCCCCGACGAGTCGCCATTTTCGGTTGCAAATCCGTGCGGCAGGCAGTTTACCTCGCCCCGCGTCTCAACCGTCCCACCGTGCCGAGCCGGCTTTCGAGTCGCATACCCTTTCCCCTGGAGTTGCTGATGCGCGTTCTACTCGCCATGTTTCTTGCCGTCGGGCTGGTCGGCTGCAAGGATTCGCCACCGCCTGCGCCCCCGGTCGCCGCTTTCGTGCCGCCGAAGCCAGTCCCGCCGGCGCAGAACGCGCCGGTCTGCGTGCGCCCGCCCGAGAAGGTCGCCTTCGACCTGTCCGGCCTCAAGAGCCAGCTGATGGTGACCGCCATCTCCTGCAAGGCGGAGGACAAGTACAACGCCTTCGTCAACCGCTTCCGCCCCGACCTGGTGAGCGGCGAGAAATCGCTGACCGGCTTCTTCGGCCGCGCCTATGGCCGCCGCGCGCAACAGGAGCACGACGACTACATCACCCAGCTGGCCAACGCGCAGTCACAGCTGGGCATCAAGTCGGGCACGGCGTTCTGCGAAGCCAATCTGGGCATGTTCGACGAGGTCATGGCGCTCAAGAGCAGTGCCGAACTTCCCGCCTTCGCGGCCGCCAAGCCGATCCAGCAGTCGATGGCGGTCCAGGAATGCACGAACGCACCCGCTCCGGCGGCCAAGCCTGCGGCCACCAAGAAGAAGTAGCAGCAAGGCCGGCAACCGGCGCACGACCGGGCCCATGGCCCGCGATACCGAGGGGCGCCGCAGGGCGCCCCTTTTGCGTTTGGGGCGCCTGGAATCCGGGCGAAAGAGCGGACGCAAGTGTGTCCTGTGCGGCGGCCGGCAAGGCCCGCCGCGCGAACAAAAAAGAACCGGCCCTTTCGGGCCGGTTCCGTAGGCTTCGCACATTCCTGTCGGAAGGCTTACTTCAGGACGATCTCGACGCGGCGGTTCTGCGGCTCGCGAACGCCGGCGGCGGTCGGCACCAGCGGCCTTGTGTCGCCGAAGCCTTGCACCGTGATGATGTTCTGGGGCACGCCCAGACGCACCAGCTCGGCCGACACGTTCTGCGCACGCTTCAGGGACAGCGTCTGGTTGTAGGCCGCGCTGCCGGTCCGGTCGGCGTGGCCGGAAACTTCGATCCGGGTCACGGCGACGCGGGTCGAGGCCTGCGCCGCTTCGGCGATGATCTGGCGGGCGCGGGCGGTCAGGTCGGCCTTGTCCCAATCGAAGAACACCAGGTAGGTCCGGGCCGGGGCCGGGGCCGGAGCCGCGACGGGAGCCGGAGTCGGAGCCGGCGGGGTGACGCCGAAGTTGTAGCGCAGGCCGATCAGGCCGGCATGGTTGAACTGGTGCTCCAGCTTGGCCCCGGCAGGGAGCCCGCCGACAGTGCCCTCGAACTTCGGATTGCTCAGGACTGCCAGGAACCGATACTCGGCGGTCAGCGACAGGCCTGGCGCGCCCGGAATGGGGTAGGCAACGCCAAGGATGCCCTGCGTGCCGAAGCCGCTGCTCGACTGGCTGCCGAAGTTGACGGAATTGGCCCCGATGTTGCCGGTGACATTCTGGATTCGGGTCCACTCGTAGCCGACGCCAGCACCGGCATACGGATAGACCGGGTAGCCGACGTCGAAGTCATACAGGGCGTTGACCATGGCGCCGTAGGTCTGGGCATTGAGGCCGCCGTTGGAGATGCCGCCGTTGATATGCTCGTGCGCCTGGCGCCAGTTGCCCTCGAGTTCGACGCGCAGGCCGTTGCCGAAGCCGTAACCGACGCTGGCCACACCCACGGGGCCCCAGCCGCCGCCCGTGTGCGTGCTGCCATTGACGGCCACGCCATTGACGAACACGTCCTTGAGGTCGGTGCCCGTCGTGTAATTCCCGCCCACGCCGCCGCCAATATAGATCCCGGTGACGGGCTGGGCTTGTGCCACGGCCGGCGCAGCCAGAAGGGTGGCGGCCAGCAACATATTGCGCAACTTCATGTCGAACTCTCTCCTCATTTCCGGGGTGGCGCCACCGGTGCCACCAGCTTTGGGCTGCGCATGCCGCCCGTGTCCAGATGCAACGAAAGCTAGCGACGTAGCCGGCACGAAACCAGCGCGGAATGCCACTCGGGCCCGGATAGCAACGTTTTCCGGCAACGCCTGTTGCAGTGTTGCCACAGGCTGTGGCTATCACGATACGTTGAGTGACCGCGACAACCCGAATTGTCGCATTTTTCTTGATTATTCGTCCGGTTCTGGCTGCGACTCGCGGCTTTGAGCGGCCGCGACCACCGATCCGACTCCGGAACGCGGGTGCTCGGAATTGGTTCGGCGGCATCCGGCATGGGCTCTCCTGCGCAGACCTTCATGCTAGGAGGACGCATGACCCGCATCGAGATCCCGACGCTGCGCACAACCCGCCTCGTCCTGCGCGCCCTGCGCGCCGACGACCTGGACGGCCTCGCCGCCATGCAAGCCGACCCCGAGGTGATGCGTTATCTCGGCGCCGGCGCGACCCGCACGCGGCAGGAAACCTGGGACGGCATCGCGCGGATGCTCGGCCAGTGGGCCCTGCGCGGTTTCGGCATGTTCGCCATCGAGGAGGCTGCGACGGGCCGCTTTGCCGGTCGCGCCGGTGTCCTCTACCCGCTGCCCTGGCCGGAGCCGGAGCTGGCCTATGGGCTGGACCGGCCGTTCTGGGGCCAGGGGCTGGTCACCGAGGCCGGCATCGCCATCCGCGACTGGGCCTTCGCCACGCTCGGCCTGCCCAAGCTCGCAAGCTTCATCCTGCCGGACAACGCCGCCTCGGCCGCGGTGGCGCGCAAGCTGGGCGCAGTGCGAACCGGGACGATCACGCTGCTGGGCCTGGAGGCGGAACGGTGGGAGCACAGGCCGGATGGCGCGCGTGGGGCGGCTGCGTCCTGATGGCGGCATGAATGACATCGGGCAGCGCGTGGGCGCACTGGACTGGGATCGGATCGCAACCGACCTCGATTCGGCGGGATGGGCAACGACGGGGGCGGTGCTCACCGTTGCAGAATGCGAGGCGCTCGCGGGGCTTTATGACGACGCCACGATGTTTCGAAGCCGAATAGTGATGTCGCGTCATGGTTTCGGGCGCGGCGAATACCAGTATTTCGCCAACCCCCTCCCCGCGCCCGTCGCGGCGCTGCGCCGGTCGCTGTATCCGCATCTGGCGCCGGTGGCGAACCGGTGGGCGGCGCGGCTGGGGCAGGCCGGGGGATACCCTGCCGAGCATGCCGCCTTCGTGGCGCAATGCCATGCCGCGGGGCAGACCCGCCCGACGCCGCTGCTGCTGAAATACGGGCCGGACGATTACAACTGCCTGCATCAGGACCTGTATGGGGATCTCGCGTTCCCGCTGCAGGCGGCGTTCCTGCTCAGCGCGCCCGGCCGGGACTTCACCGGCGGCGCTTTCGTTCTGGTGGAGCAGCGGCCGCGCATGCAGTCGCGCCCCGAGGTGGTCGATCTGGCGCAGGGCGAGGCGGTGATCTTCGCGGTGAACCATCGGCCGGTGGCGGGCACGCGGGGCGACTACCGGGTGGCGATGCGCCATGGCGTCAGCCGGGTGCGCACCGGCCGGCGGTTCACCGCCGGGATCATCTTTCACGACGCCCGCTAGCTGCCTACAGGATCTTCCCCTCGAAGGGCGGCAGCAGGTCGGGGCTCTCGAATTCCAGTACCCAGAGATCGGGGTCGAATTTCACCTGACGGGCGACATAGGCGTCGGCGGCGTCCTGCGCCACGGGGGCCGGGCCGGTGCCGCGCATCCAGGCGAGATCGCCGTCGGCGGTGCGGACCTGCGCCAGCACCGAAAGGCCGTTGCGCCCGCGCAGCACCACGAGGATGCCGCCGGCATCCGGGTCGCCCTTGCGCAGGACCGCGCCGTAGCGGCCGTTGGCGTTGCCCAGGCGCAACGCCATCGCCACCCAGATCCCCGATTTCACCCGTGCTTCGGCCATCAGGGGTTCTCGCTCCGGCGCCAGGCCGCCGCAAGTACGGGGTCCAGCCAGGCGAGGCCGGGGCCCCACGCGGCCTGCGCCGCCGCCACGTCGTCCGGGCCGCGCACGAACTCGATGGCCGGCGGCAAGCCGGGGGCGGGCCGGTGCACCGGGGTGCAGAGCGGGTAGTCGCGTACCCGCCACTCCGGCCGGTGGGTGGTGAAGAAGGCGAGGCACGGCACCCTGAAGGCATCGGCCAGGTGCACCATGGCAGTGTCGGCGGCGACCACCAGCCGGGCCGCGGCGACCAGCCCGCACAATTCGGCAAGGCTCCCCGCGGGCGGCAGCATGGCCTGGGTCAGCACCGGCGCGCCGGTATGGGTGCCGAGCCAGTCGAGGATGTGCGCATGCACCGCGTCGGGCATGTCGCGCATCGGGTTGGCGGTGCGGGGGCAGACGAGGACATGGCCTGCCGCCGGCTGCGGCGGCAGCGTGACTCGCGGGGCCAGCCAGGCGTTGCGCTTCAGCGCCGGCGGCACGCCGGCGGGGGCCACGCCGAGGTGCCGCAGGAAGTAGTCGATCATCGGCGCGCCCCGGAATGCCGGGTCGAAGGCGAAGTCGCGGATGTCGATGACCCGTGCGAAGGCAGCGGCGGGCGTGAAGGGGCGCTCGGGCGTCGCGTCGGTCCAGGGCAGCTCGCGGACCTCCGCGAGGTCGGCGGCGGCGGCGTAGACGGCCTCGATCAACGGCGACAGGCCCGGCAGGCGGAACAGCACGGGCTTGCCGGGGATCGCACCCAGCGTCCGGGCGGCGTGCAACGCCTGCAGGCCGATGATGCTGTCGCCCAGGGTGCGGCCGAAGCCGTTGAGGATGGCGACGTCCGTGGCGCCGGTCATCGCGCGGCGAGGTGCTGGAGATAGGCGATCAGCGCGTCGAGATCGGCGTCCGGCAGCGCAGCCGCGTCGAACGCCGGCATCTGCTGCTGCGGCCAGGCGCGCACGGATTTCGGGTCGCGGATCAGGGCGCGCAGGCCGGGGATGGTCATGTAGCGCACCGCCGGCATCGGGCTGCCGAGGTCGGGCCCCATCTCGCCGGCGCCGGCACCGTGCAGCCGGTGGCAGGGCAGGCATTGCACGGCGAACACCGCCTGCCCGCGCCGCGCCGGGGCATCCGGCGGCAGCGCCGCGGCGACGGCGAGCGCCGGCCAGCGCTGCGCCGGGGGCGCCACGCCGGCAAGGCCGGACAAGGCATAGGGCCATTGCTCGGCGCTGATGCCGGCGCGCTCCGGATGCTCCCAGACCAGATAGAACGGCCCCGCGCTGACGGCCTTGCCGGGCAAGTTCGGCCAGGGATGCGCGGGGTCCTCGACGGCGATCCAGGGGATGGCGGCGCCGCCCGCCACGATGGCGAAGGGGAGTTGCGAGACGAAGCCGTCGGTGGCGCGCGCCTCCAGCGTGTCGATGGCGCCCTGCGGCAGCATCGCCAGCAGGGCGCGCAGCGGCACCGCGCGGTAGGACATGGCGCGGCCATACGACGCGTCGCGCGGCACCGCGAGATCGGCGGCATCGGGCCGGGCCAGCAATCCGGCCACGCTGAAGCGCTGCTCGCTGTCGCCGACGGACAGCGTCAGCACCGGCTCGGCCGCGCCGGCCGGCAGGACCCGGCACAGCAGCAGAAGGATGAGGACCAGGCGGCCGATCATGGAACGGTCCTGCCTGCGCCGATCCGGGTCATTCCGGGGAGACGAAATTCTGCCGCACGCCTTCGGCGGTGGTGACGACGCGGAAGCGCTTCAGCAGGAAATAGGCCCGGGTGGGCGATTCGACTTCGGGGTCCAGCACCTCGATCTCGTCGTAATGCTTCAACATGCCGGTCAGCACCGCGGGGCCGGAACCGCCCGGGCGGATCTCGATATAGCAGCGGAACTGGGTGCCGAGCCGGCGATGCACCGGCAGCGACCATTTGAGCGTCACCTCGCCGGTCGGCGACAGCGCCAGCCTCATGGGAACGATCGTGTAGCGGGGGCGGCCGACCTGGCGGTCGGCCTCGCCGGCCATGCTGCGCAGGTAGTCGTCGTTGCCGTAGCGGACCAGCAGCAGGTGCCAGGCGCGGATGCCTTTGCGCACCTGCTCGTAGTCGTGCCGGGTCAGGCCGCGGGCGATGACGATGCGCTGCGTGGTGGACTGCACCTCCAGCATGTCGGCGGCCAGGGCGCCGATCAGGCGCAGGCCGTTCCAGACCGCCCAGACCAGGCCGGTGACCAGCATCACCGACATGATGAAGCCGAGCAGGGAGATCGGCGCCGGCACGTTCAGCGGGTCAAGCCCGAGCAGCTTGACCAGTATCACAGTCATCACGTCGAGATTGCCCATCGTCCCCTCAGCCTGCCTTTTTTCACCGCCAGTGTCCCGAAGCCGAGATTCGCCGCCTGCCCATGCCGCGTGCACGGGAGCGCCGCCCCGTCATGCCGGAAAGGCCGGCGTCGCGGGCTTGAAGCCACGGCCGGTCGCTGCCAAAACGCGACTCGACCGCACGAGGATACGATGACCAAGCAGATGAGCGAAGGCCAGCGGGCCTACGAAACCAAGCGCGCGGCCAAGGCCGGCATGAGCCTGGAGAAATGGCTGTCCCAGAGGGACCGGGAACGCGAGCAGGAAGCCCGCGTCCGCGCCGAGGCGGCCAAGCCGCCGCCGGCGCCGAAGAAGCCGGGCTTCTTCTCGCGCCTGCTGGAAAAGGCGCAAAAGCCGCTGTGAGCGGCGCCGGCTTATTGTTTCGATGAGCACCATTATCAGGCAGATGCAGATCGTCTGCCTGATGCGGCTCTCGCGCCCGGATCAAAGCATCCGGCGCAGCAGGCCGTCGCGGCGGACATAGGCGTGGTAGGCCACGCCCAGCAGATGCGCGGCCACCATGGTGACCAGGAGCATCGCCCCGTACCAGTGCAGGGCGGAGAGTATGGGCGCCAGCGCCTCGTCCCGGCCGATCGGCGAGGGAATGGGCAGCACGCCCCACCAGTGGAACGGGAAGCCCCACGCATTGGTGGCCAGGAAGCCCAGCACGGGCTGGGCCAGCAGCACCACGTACAAGCCGAAATGGTTCAGCCGCGCCAGCAGCCGGACCAGCGCCGGGGTGTCGCCCGGCATTGGCGGCGCCGGCCGGGACAGTCGCACGGCGACGCGCAGGAGCAGCAGCAGCACGAGGGTGAAGCCGAGGCCCTCATGCAGGTCGTAGAGCTGCAGCTTGAAGGTCTCATCCCTGGGCTCGAAATACACCATCCACAGGCCCACCGGGACGGCGGCGGCAATCAGCAGGACCATGAGCCAATGCAGCCAGCGCGCCGTTGCGGTGTAGCGTTGATCGTGGCGCACGATTATCCCTCTCCTGCATGGCCCGCGTGACCCTTCCACATCCGGCATGACCACCGCAACACTCGCCGTACACGCGGACTGGAGCGTGGACCCGCGCAAGCGCTGGATGACCCTGGCGCGGCGGACAAAGGCGGGCTGGCGGCTCGATGCGCCCGCCCCGGTCGGCGACCTCGCGACATTGATGGCCCGGCTGCGCGCGGCGGCCGGCGGCGGCGCGGTGGCGCTGGGGGTGGATTTCCCGCTGGGCCTGCCGCGCGCCTTTGCGGCGCTGCATGCGGCGCAGCCCGATTTCCCGGCCTTCCTGCGCGCCTTGGCCGACCGGCCGGCATTCTTCCGGGTCTGCGCGACCCTGGACGAGGTGGGCCCTGACCGCCCCTTCTATCCCGCCCGTGGGATCGCGGGCATGCGGCGGGCGGCGCATGCGGCGGCACTCGGGCTGGGCGGGGCGGCCGGATTGTCGCGGGCCTGCGACCGGGCGACGGCACAGCGGCCAGCGGGGGCGCCGTTGTTCTGGACGCTGGGGGCGAACCAGTCGGGCAAGGCCGCGATCTCCGCCTGGCGGGACCTGCTGCTGCCGGCGCAGGGCAGCGTGCGGCTGTGGCCGTTCGAGGGCGATCTTCGCGCCTTGCTGGCACCGGGCGCGGTGGCGGTGGCGGAGACCTATCCGGCGGAGGCGCTGCGTCAGCTCGGGCTGCGGCTCGCGGGCAGCAAGCGGCGGCAGGCCGACCGGGTGGCGCTGGCCGCACCGTTGCGCGCCGTTCTGGCCCGGCTGGGCGCCGTTGCCGAGGGCGCGATGCGTGCGGCGATCGCGGACGGTTTCGGCGCGGACGCCGCTGGCGAGGACCGGTTCGACAGCACGCTCGGCGCGCTGTGCGTGCTCAACGTGCTCGCAGGCAACCGTCCTGACGGCACGCCCGACGATCCCTGGATCCGGCGCTGGGAGGGGTGGGTGCTGGGTCAGACGGCATTGCCGTTGCGCCCGGACGGCGCCGGCTGAGGCGCGCGCCGGCCGGCGCGCGGCCGCGGGCTTCTTGCCGATGCCGAACAGTTGCACGCGGCCGTCAAAAGGCCGGGTGTTGGAATCGTTGAAAGATGCCGAGGTCCACAGCTAGACTTTTGCCGCGGTGGGCGGTCTGGCCTGGGGTGCCGGACATGCCGGTGAAACGGTGGTGGCCGATGTCCACCGGGACTTGATGGCCCACGGCGCGGGCACGACATGTCCGCCATGGCGCCTGGCAGCCCGGATGTCTCCACGAAACGGGAGAACCAGACCGATGCAGACCCGACAAGCGACGATCCGTCATTGGGCCGTTGGCCTCGCCCTTGGCGCGGCGCTCGTGCCCGCGACCGCACGCGCCGCGGTCACGCAGGACAGCTTCCTGGTACGCACGACGTCCGATCTGGTCGACCTGTGCACGGCGCCGTCCGCCGACCCGATGTACACGGCCGCGAGCAATTTCTGTCACGGCTTCACCGTCGGCGTCTATCGGGTGGTGGAGGAAGAGGAGCGCGCGCGGCGCAACCGCCTTGTGTTCTGCCCCCCGAGCCCGGGCCCCTCGCGCAGCGAGGCGATTGCCGGCTTCACGGTCTGGGCGAAGGCCAATCCCGACCAGCTGACCAAGCCGCCGGCGGACGGCGTCGTGGCGTATATGATCAGCCAATACCCCTGCACGAAGAAGAAGTGAGGGACCGCGACATCATGCGCACCACATCCATCTCCATCCTGGCGGCCTGCGCCATCGCGCTCGCCGGCTGCTCCAACATGACGAGCACGCAGCAACGGGCCCTGACCGGCACCGCCGGCGGCGCCGCCGCCGGCGCCGTGCTCGGCGCGATCGGCGGCAATGCGGGCCTCGGCGCCGTGGCCGGTGCGGGCGCCGGCCTCGTCGGCGGCCTGATCTACGACCAGGTGAAGAAGAACGAGCAGTCCTCGTACCAGCAGGGCTACGCGGCCGGGAAGAAGTCCTCAAGCCAGTAGCGGCACTTCTGCGGCGTCAGCCGCGGCGAAGGGCCGCCAGCACGGCGTCGCGGATGTCCGGCGGCTGGTCTTCGATGGCGCGGGCCATGGCGGCGAGCGTGCGGCGCAGGTCGTAGACCTGGTCCATCAGCGCCAGCACCAGCGGAATGGTGTCCTCGGCGATGTCCATCTCGTGACGCAGGTCGCGGACGAGGCGGACGCGAGCGATGTCGATCTCGGTGAACACCCAGCCGTTGCCGCTGGCCTGATCCGGCCGGACCCAGCGGCGCTCGATCCAGGCAGACAGCTCGACCGCGTCGAGGTCCGGGAACAGGGCGACGACCGCATCGAGGCGCATCATGGAAGCCCGCCGCGTGGATTGAAGCGATGGCGGGGCTTCCAGCCTTCGAGGAAGGCGGCGAGCTCGGGCTCGTCCTGCGTCGGGGTCATGACCTTGAGGTCGACGTACTGGTGCCCGCCGACGATGCCGCGGCCGCGCAGCATCAGCCGCTTGCCGGTGGTGGATTTCGCGGGAATCCTGAGGCTGACCGGACCCTTGATCGTCGGCACCTCGACCTTGGCGCCCAGCACCGCCTCCTGCAACGTGACCGGCAGTTCGAGGACGATGTCGTTGCCGTCGCGGCGGAACAGCTTGTGCGGGCGGACGGCGACCGCGATCAGCGCGTCGCCGGGCGGGCCGCCGCCGATGCCGGGCATCCCCTGCCCTTTCAGCCGCAGGACCTGACCGTCGCGATGGCCGGCGGGGATGGTGACGTCGAGCGTCCGCCCGTCGGGCAGCGTGAGCCGGCGGACGGCGCCGTTCGCGGCGTCGAGGAAATCGACCGTCAGCGTGTAATGCGCATCGGCGCCGCGCATGGCGGAACCGCGGCTGAACTGGTCGCGGAACGCATGGCCGAACAGCGATTCGAGGTCGTCGGGGTCGAATTCCGGCCCGGCGCCGTAGCGGGCGTGGCGGGCGGCATCGTTGAAGTCGCGGTAGAAGGGCCGCTCGGGCGCGACCTCGGCGCCGCTGGCGTCGATCTCGCCGCGGTCGAAGCGGGCGCGCTTGTCGGCGTCCGAGAGCAGCGCGTAGGCGTTGGCGATGTCCTTGAAGGCGTCGGCGGCTTCCGGCTTGCCGGGGTTGAGATCGGGGTGATGGCGCTTCGCCAGCTTGCGATAGGCGGAGCGGATGGCAGCCTCGGAGGCCGTGCGATCGACGCCGAGTGTTTCGTACGGGTCTTTCATCGCGGCCGAGCCTATAGGCTTCGGCCAGGCGGCGCCATGCCGGGGTGCGGCCCGGCCTTATCCGCCGTACAGCCCGGCGGCGCGGGCGCGGACCTTGGCCAGCGCCACCAGCAGGTCGAGTGTGGGCGTGGGCACCCCAACCATGCAGGCGAGCTCCAGGGGGGCGTCGAAGATGGTGTCGATCTCCATCGGGCGGCCCAGTTCCAGGTCCTGCAGGATGCTGGGCTTGTGGGTCATCGACTGGCTGAGGCCGAGCTGGGCCTCGACGTCGATCTGCGGGGTGCAGCCGAGGGCGGCGGCAACGGCGCCGGCCTCGGCGTAGATGGCGCGGGCGGCGGCGATGCAGGCGGGCTCGGCGTAGACGTCCTTGGGGGCGGACTGGGTGAGCACGGCCACCGGGCCGGAGCTGAGATTCATCAGCAGCTTCGACCAGATCCAGTCGCGGATGCGGTCGGTCGCGTCGACGCGGATGCCGCCTGCGCGCAGCGGCGCGGCGATCGCCTCGGCGCGGGCGGACAGCGTGCCGTCGGGCTCGCCCAGGACCAGCCGGTTGCGGTTGTGCTCGACCGCGACCACGCCCGGCTCGACCACCGCGCAGGCGGAATAGACGACGCCGCCGATGCTGCGCGCGGTGCCGATGGCGCGGCGGACGGCGTCGCCGGGGTCGAGCTTCGGCAGGGTGCGGCCGTCGAGCGCGCCGCCATGGGCGTGGAAATACCACCAGGGGATGCCGTTCATGGCGAACACCACCGGCGTGTCGGGACCGAGCAACGGGCCGATGCCGGCGGCGACCGACGGCAAGGCCGGGGCCTTGGCGGTGACCAGCACGGCGTCCTGCGGGCCGAGCGTGCGCGGGTCGTCGGTGGCGGCGACGCGCACATGCATCTCCCGGTCTGGGGCGCGGACCAGCAGGCCGTTGCGTTGCACCGCCGCGAGATGGGCGCCGCGGGCGATGATGGACACCTCCGCGCCGCCGGTGGCGAGGCGGGCGGCCAGGTGGCCGCCGATGGCGCCGGCCCCGAAGACGCAGACGCGCATCAGCCCAGGATCTCCAGCGCCGCGCGCGACAGGGCCTGCACGCCGAGGCCGATGCAGGCTTCGTCCGGCTGGTAGGCGGAGTTGTGCAGCTTGTCGTCGCGGCCTGGGGCGCCGGAGCCGATGCCGAGCTGGAAGCTGGGCACGAGCTGGGACATCAGCGCGAAGTCCTCGGCGCCCATGCTGGGGCCCTTCTCGTGCGCGACGTCGCCGAACTGGCGGCGGACGGCGGCGATGGTGGGGTCGAGCACCTTGTCGTCGTTGATCAGCGCGGGGACGCCGCGGCGGTAGTTGACGTCGCAGCGCACGCGCAGGCCGTCGAGCGCGCCGGCGCAGAGGCGCTTGATCGCCTCTTCGGCCGTGTCGCGCGCGGCGGCGTGCAGGGTGCGCACGGTGCCGCGGAAAGTGACGCTGTCGGGGATGATGTTGCAGGCCTCGCCGCCATGGATGGCGCCCACGGTGACGACGGCCGGGTGCATCGGGTTCACCTCGCGCGACACCACGGTCTGCAGCTGGGTGATGAGGTGGGCCGCGGCGACGATGGGGTCGACCGCGGAATAGGGATGCGCGGCGTGGCCGGACTTGCCGTGCACGGTGACCGTGAACTCGTCGGCGGCGGCGAGGCCGGGGCCGCGGGTGTAGTCGAAGCTGCCGACCGGGGTGTTCGGGTGGTTGTGGAAGCCCAAGGCCATGTCGATCGCCGGCCCCTCCATCAGGCCCTCCTCGATCATGGCCTGCATGCCGCCGATGGCTTCCTCGGCGGGTTGGAACACCAGCTTCACGGTGCCGGCGAGCTGGGGCGCGAGTTCCTTCAGCACCGCGGCGACGCCCAGCAGGGTGGTGGTGTGGATGTCGTGGCCGCAGGCATGCATCTTGCCGTCGATGGTGCTGGCGAAGGGCAGGCCGGTCTGCTCGTGGATGGGCAGCGCGTCCATGTCGGCGCGGATGGCGAGCACGGGGCCGGGGCGGCCGCCCTCGATGAGGCCGACGATGCCGGTCCTGGCGATGCCGGTCTGGTGGGGGATGCCGAGCTTCGCCAGCTCGCGGGCGACGACGCCGGCGGTGCGGACTTCCTCGAAGGCGAGCTCGGGATGGGCGTGGATGTCGCGGCGGATCTCGATGAGTTCGGGCTCGATGCGGGCGGTGATGGCGCGGATGGCGGTCTGGGGGTCGTTCGGACGGGAGGACATGCGGCAACCTGCATCGCTGGAGAGGGGCGGCATCATGCGAGCGGCGGTGCGGTGCGGCAAGCCGGGGGGCCCGCCGGCTCGGGTTCTGGACAGGCATTGGCGGGGCTGCCTATAGCTGGCCCGGCACGTCGCACGGAAAGGCCCTGTATGAGCAAGACCTCGCCTGTGGTTCCCGTCATCCTGTCCGGCGGTACCGGCACGCGGCTTTGGCCGGTGTCGCGGGAAAGCTTCCCGAAGCAGTTCTGGCCGCTGATTTCCGACCGCTCGATGATCCAGGAGACGGCGGGCCGGGCGCTCGGTGACGGGTTCGCCGCCCCGGTGGTGGTATGCAACCAGGAGCACCGGTTCCTGGCGGCCGAGCAGATGCGGCTGGCGGGGATCGAGGGCGCGCGGGTGGTGCTGGAGCCGGTGGGGCGCAACAGCGCGCCGGCGATCCTGGCAGCGGCGCTGCTGGTGGCGGAAACGGCACCCGACGCGGTGCTGTGGATGATGGCCGCGGATGCCGCGATCCAGGACGTGCCGGCGCTGCACGCGGCGCTGGACGTGGCCGTGGCCGCGGCGCGGACCGGGCGGGTGGTGATGTTCGGCATGCGGCCGACGGCGCCGGAGACGGGCTATGGCTATATCGAGGTGGGAAGCGCCCTGCCCGGCCTGCCCGGCGCGCACGACCTGACGCGGTTCGTGGAGAAGCCGGACCCGGAGACGGCGGCGCGGCTGGTGGCGTCCGGGCGGCATCTGTGGAATTCCGGGATGTTCGTGTTCACCGTGGCGACGCTGATCGCGGAGATGGAGCGGCACGCGCCGGAGGTGCTGGAGGCGGTGCGCGCGGCGGTGGCGCGGCGGGCGCAGGACCTCGATTTCATCCGGCTGGATCCGGCGGCGTTCGCGGCCTGCCCGAATATCAGCCTGGACTATGCGCTGGCCGAGCGCACCGCCCAGGCGGCGGTGGTGCCGGCCGATATCGGCTGGTCGGACGTGGGCAGCTGGGGCGCGCTGTGGGAGCTGGGCGGCAAGGACCCGGCCGGCAACGTGGCGATGGGCGACGTGCTGCTGGAAGGAGCCGAGCGCTGCTATGTGCGCAGCGATGGCATCGTGACCGCGGTGGTGGGGCTCAGCGACGCGGTGGTGGTGGTGACCGAGGACGCGGTGCTGGCAATGCATCGCGACCGCGCCCAGGACGTGAAGAAGGTGGTGGACCGGCTGAAGGCGGCGCGCCGGCACGAGGCGGTGGCACATAATCGCGTCTACCGGCCCTGGGGATTCTACGAGAGCCTGATCCAGGGCGACCGGTTCCAGGTGAAGCGCATCGTGGTGCCGCCCGGCCAGAAGCTGTCGCTGCAGAAGCATTTCCATCGCGCCGAACACTGGGTGGTGGTGAACGGCAGCGCGCTGGTGACGCGCGACGGGGAGACGCTGCTGGTGCGCGAGAACGAGAGCATCTACCTGCCGCTGGGCTGCGTCCACCGGCTGGAGAATCCCGGCCGCATTCCGCTGACGCTGATCGAGGTGCAGTCCGGAAGCTATCTGGGCGAGGACGACATCGTCCGGCTGGAGGACACGTATGGGCGCAGTTGAAGAGGAGACAGCCGGATGAAGAAGGCCCTGGTGACCGGCATCACCGGCCAGGACGGCGCCTATCTGTCGCAGCTGCTGCTGGACAAGGGCTATGAGGTCTACGGGCTGCTGCGGCGGTCGGCTTCGGCCGACGTGATCGGCGAGCGGCTGCGCTGGCTGGGCGTGATCGACCGGGTAAAGCTGATCGACGGCGACCTGGGCGACCTGTCCAGCGCCATTCGCATCATGCAGACGGTGCAGCCGGACGAGGTCTACAACCTCGCCGCGCAGAGCTTCGTGCACGCCTCGTGGCAGCAGCCGCTGCTGACCGGCGCAATCACCGGGCTCGGCGCGGTGAACATCCTGGAAGCGGTGCGGATCGCCCGGCCGGAGGCGCGGTTCTACCAGGCGTCCTCGTCGGAGATGTTCGGCAAGATCCAGGAGAAGGTGCAGAACGAGCGCACGCCGTTCTATCCGCGCAGCCCCTATGCGGCGGCCAAGCTGTACGCGCACTGGATGACGGTGAACTATCGCGAGAGCTTCGGGCTGCATGCGTCCTCGGGCATCCTGTTCAACCACGAGAGCCCGCTGCGCGGCATCGAGTTCGTGACCCGGCGGGTGACGGACGGGGTGGCGCGGATCAAGCTGGGGATGGCGCGCGAGCTGACGCTGGGCAACCTGGACGCGACGCGCGACTGGGGCCATGCGCGCGACTATGTGCAGGCGATGTGGCTGATGGTGCAGCAGGGCACGCCGGACGACTACGTGGTCGCGACCGGGCGGACCACGAGCATCCGCGAACTGGCGCGCATGGCGTTCGCGCATGTCGGGCTGGATTGGCGGGACTTCGTGCGCACCAGCCCCGAGCTGCTGCGACCGGCGGAGGTGGATGTGCTGCTGGGCGATGCCTCGAAGGCGCGGCAGCGTCTGGGCTGGGCGCCGACGGTGACGCTGGAGGAGCTGGTGGCGGAGATGGTGGAGGCCGACCTGGCGCGCCACCGCAGCCGTACCCTGGTGCAGTTGCCCAGCGAGGCGACGCTGGCCGAGGGGACCGGCTGACGCACACGTGACCGACGCGCGCGCCATCGGGGGGGGACCACGCAGGATCCTGCTGACCGGCGCCGGCGGCTTCGTCGCCGGGCACCTGGTGCCGCGGCTGCGCGCGGCGTTCCCGCAGGCGGCGCTGACGTTGTGTGGGGGCGGAAACCTGGACCTGGACGTGACCGATGCGGCGGCGGTGCGCGCGCTGGTGGCGCGGGTGCGGCCGGATGCCTGCGTGCATCTGGCGGCGGTGTCGGCGGTGCCGCTGGCGCGCCAGGACCCGGACCATGCCTGGCGGGTGAACCTGCATGGCACGCTGGCGCTGGGCGACGCGATCCTGGCGGCGGCACCGGACTGCACGATGCTGTACGTGTCGAGCGCAGAGATCTATGGCGGGTCGTTCCGCGCCGGCGTGCCGCTGGACGAGCGCGCGGCGCCGGCGCCGATGAACACCTATGCGGCGACCAAGGCCGCCGCCGACCTGGCGCTGGGGGCGATGGCGGCGGACGGGCTGCGGGTGGTCCGGCTGCGGCCGTTCAACCATACCGGCCCCGGGCAGACCCCGACCTTCGTGGTGCCGGCCTTCGCACGGCAGGTGGCGCGCATCGCCGCCGGGCTGCAGCCGCCGTCGCTGCAGGTGGGCGCCCTCGATCCGCGGCGCGACTTCCTGGACGTGCGCGACGTGTGCGACGCCTATGTGGCGTGCCTGCGGCGGGCGGATGCGGTCGCGGCGGGGACGATCCTGAACATCGCCTCGGGCGTGCCCAGGCGGATCGGGGACATCCTGCAGGCGCTGCTGGCGCTGGCGGGGGTGCGCGCGGAGGTGGAGACCGGGGCGGCGTTGTTGCGGCCGGTGGACATCCCGACCGCGTGCGGCGACGCCTCGGCGGCACGGGTGTTGCTGGACTGGGCGCCGGCAATCGCCTGGGAGCGGACGCTGCGCGACGTGCTGGACGACTGGATGGCCCGGGTGCGCGCCGAGGCCGTCAAGGGGTAGCGGCGAGGCCGGCGAGCTGGCGGAGCCAGGCCTCGGCGGGCATGTGCAGGCCGTGGAAGCCGGCGATGACGGCGGCACCCACGCCAAGAGGAACGGCGACGTTGAATGCGGCCGGGCGGTCGCCGGCCAGCCGCGCCAGCAGCAGCGCGCCGGCCACGCCGATCGCGGCGCCGATGGCGACGTCGGTCATGGTGTGGACCTTGAGCGCCATGCGGGTGGCGCCGATGGTGGCCGCGCACAGGGCGGCGAGCGCGAGCGGTCGGGCCCGCCAGCGGGCTTGCGCGGCCAGG
>NZ_JAPDNT010000034.1 GCF_025989185.1 Limobrevibacterium gyesilva | reverse complement strand
GCCACCGCCGGCGCTGCTCGAACAGCTCAAGCCAGGTGGGCGCCTGATTTTGCCGGTGGGTCCTGCTGAGACGCAGCTTCTCACGGTCATCGACAAGGGCGTGGCTGGAGATATTCGTATTCACGAGCTGATCCCGGTACGGTTCAGCCGGCTCGAGACTGTCACGTGATGAAGCCCGTGCGCGTGCCGCTGAGGACACAAGGGGTGCGACACCGCGATGTGTGAAGCGACCTTATCCGGCCTATGCGGAGACCGGCCCACAGCCTCTGCACGGTCATCTCCACCCGCCGTCCCGACAACGACAGCGCCCCCGCCGGAGCGGAGTTGGTGTGGCGTCCGCGCGTCGGTCCGTCTTGACCGCCTCGCGAGTCCGCCAGAACGCGGTACCGTCCATCCAGATGCGGTGCAGTATGACGGCGATCTTGCGTGCGGCCGCGATGCAGACTCTTCTCGACACCATCCACGTGGCGCGCGAAAAACAGAACCCGGCCAGAGCTGCATGACTGAAGCTGCTGACAGTCTCGATCCGGCGACACCCACCACGCCAGATCCAATGACTGTCAGATCAAGTCCGTGCTTCTACACTTCATGCGCAACCCATCGTGCGCGCTTCGCGTCGACGCGCTGGCCTTTGCCGGCAAGGCCCAGCACAGCATCGTCTCTGCCTGGGTGGCAACCGCGTTTGCCCGGGCCGACGCGCTCGCCGCTCGCACGCAGTGGCGCCACGTGGCCGACCAGGCCCGTCCCCGTGTGCCCAAGCTGGCGACCTTCATGGACGAGGCCGAGACCGCCGTTCTGGCCTACATGGGTTCCCCGCACAGCACCGCGCCAGGATCCACTCGACGGATGCGTTGGACAAGCGACGTTCTGTATCGTGGGGCCCTCGTCTGGTGGCCTACGTTGCGGGCTTCTCCTTGCCAGCAGCGGGCACCCGCTTCCTTTTCGTTGCGGGCTTCTTGGGCCAGGCCGCAACGAACCGCGTACCCCACAGATTCGGGGGCGCCGCACGCCACTCTTGACATAAGCGCCCTCAGCCATGGCCCAGTGCGCGGGACAGCGCTGCGGCCCCCTCCTCGGCCAGCGCCAGCAGCTCCGGCACACGCGCCTTCGCCACCCGCGCCAGCGGGGCCGCGATCAGCAGTGCGGCGGCAACCTGCCCCGTCGCGTCGCGCACCGGCACGCCGACCGAGAACGCCTCCGGCGCCACTTCCCCGCAACTGATGCAATGGCCGCTAACGCGGATACGGTCGAGTGCCGCCAGCAGATCGGCCGCCTCGACCGGCGTCGTGTCGGTGTAGCGCTGGCGGGGACATGCCAGCACCACGTCCAGCACGGCGGCCGGCGCATATGCCAGCAGCACCTTGCTCGCCCCCGCATGCAGCGGGGAAGCCTGGCCGACCTCGGCATGGTAGCGAACGATGCGCTGCGTCTCCCATTTGCAGACGCAAAGGCTTTCCAACCCTTGCCGCACGCGCAGCTGCACCGTCTCCTCACAGCGCGGGCCGATGGCGTCGAGCACCCGCTGGCCGAGCTGCACGATGTCGATCTGGGCCGCGGCGTGCAGCGACAGCCGCAGCGCCCGGGGGCCCAGCCAGTAATCGGTTTCGGGCAGCCGCTGCTGCACGAAGCCGGCATTCTCGAGGGTCTGCAGCAGGCGGAAGGTGCGCGCCTTCGTGTTGCCCGACAACCGCGCCAGCTCGGACAGTCCAAGGCCCGGGGTGTCCCCGACAATGCCCAGCAGGCGCAGCGCCCGGTCCACCGCGGCGATGATGTAGTTCGGCCCGTCGTCCGCCGCCTCGTCGGCCGCTGCGGCGCTCTCCTCTCTGGGCGGTCGTGCCATCACGTTCCGGCTGGCTCCCTTCCTCCGGTGTCGGTAGCAGAAGGCGCCGGAGGAGGGAAATGACCGGGCGCGCCGATCAGGCGGCGCCTCCCCCGGCGGATCAGCCTTCCAGCGCCTCGATCGCCTGCCGCAGTGCATGCGCCAGGCGGTTGCGCGCTCGCATCGCCGAAACAGCGAGAAACGGCGCCTCCGCGGTGCCGCGCGCCGCGGCGAGGCGGCGCAGCGGTTGCAGGCTCGGCCAGGCCGGCTGCTCCAGCGCCGGGTCGGGGCGGAAGCGGTCGCCCCGGGTGTAGTCCATCGGCACCAAAGCACGGCCGGCGCGCATCAGCGCCGCATCGAGGCGCGCCAAGCCAGCCTCGCCTGCCCCGGCGGCCCGGGCCCGCAGCGCCGTTGCCGCTTGCGCCAGCACCCTGGCGCGATCGGCCAGCAGGGAAAGGTCCAGGGCGTCCCCCAGGCTCGCCTGCAGCCGCGCCAGCTCCGCCTGCAAGGCGCGGGCGTGCTCGGCATAATCGAGCGGCAGCAGCGGATCGGTCAGCAGCCGCCAGACGACATGGACGAAGATCCGCGTGTCGCGCACCAGCGTGTCGGCGTCGATCTTGTCCAGCGTATCGTCCGGCGTATGCCACCACCAGCCGAGCTTCATGTGCCCCTCGCCGGCAGCACCGGGCGGGGCGGGGTGATGGCTCAGGCTGTTGAAGATGGAGGGGATGCCGACGCCCCAGAAGCTCTCGTCGCCATTGCGGCCATGGCGCGCCCGCGCATAGGCTTGGCCGGCCTGCGCCGCCACGGCCTCGCCGGCAAGTGCCCAGAGTTCGGCAGCCGCGCCGGACTGATTGACGAGGTCCGCGCCGCGCCCGCCGGTGGAATCGGTGTTCACATGCGCCACGCAGCGCCGGTCAAGCTCATCCCAGAATGCATCGGCGTACCAGGCCGAGCCGGAATATCGGCCCTGGGAATGCCCGGACCAGAAACAGAGACGCAGGCCACGGCGCCACGCATCGCGATGCAGGGCGCAGAGGCGCGCCACCTCCACCATGGTGGCGTTCGCCGCACCGTTGTCCATCACCCCCAGGTGCCAGGTGTCGTGATGGCCGGAGAACATCACGAAAGGCGCCTCGGGCCCCGCCCCCGGGGCGTCCATCTCGGCCACCAGGATCGGCGTCTCCCGCCAGCCGGTATCGACCGCGGCGTGCAGGGTAACGGCCGGCGCCGCGCCGGCGGCGAGCCGCGCACGCAGGGCGAGCCCGGCCGCGCGCCCCACGGTCAGCGCGACGCAGCGCGGCAGATCGGCGCGACTCTGCTCATCGGGACTGCCCCACACCGGGGAGATGCACATCTCATGCAGATGCGCGTCGGGCGAGATGTGCAGCTGCGCCAGCGCGCCGGCCGCATTGGCACGCGCCGCCATGGCGGGTGTCGCCATGCCCTCGATGAGCGCGATGCAGCCGGTCAGGTCATGCGCGGCGAAATCGGCCGGCGTGCCCCCTCCCAGGTCGACCACCGGCGCGGTCAGTCCAGCGGCGGGCGTGGGCTGCGAGAAGGAATGCGTGATGCAGGGCTGCGGCTCGTTGTCGACCAGCACCGCGGCGGCGGCGGGCAGGCTGATATAGGCCGGATGGCGCAGCAGGGTGGTTCGGTAGCCCAGGCCGGCAAGCAGCCCCTCGAGGCCGCGCAGGCTGGTCAGCTCCGCCGTCGTACCGGCGAGCTTCACATGACGTGCCAGGCCCTCCAGCGTCTCGAACATGGTCGTGGCCGAGACGGCGGTGGCAAGTCCGGCGGGCGTGACAGGACGCATCGGAACCTCGTCAGAACAGCGGGTCGACGGCGAGGAGCGCCCCTGGGCCGGGGCGCCGCCACCGCACATCAAGGCGCGGGGCGGATGCCCGTGGCGAGCGTGTACTGGTCCCCGCGCGGCTGCAGTGTCAGCCCCGTGCGCATGCCCCAGGCGGCCTTGAGGTAGAACAGCGGCAGGATCGGCAGATCGCGTGTGAAGACGAGACGCGTCGCCTCCGTGAGTTTCGCCGCCCGCGCAGCCGGATCGACCGCGGCGGCCGCGCCGTCGATCAGCGCATCGAGGCTCGGGTTGCTGTAGCGGCCCAGATTCGACACGCCGCGCCCCCGCGTGCGGTCGTAGCTCTGCACCAGCGAGGTGAAGGCATTGTCCGGCAGGCCGGCGGCGCTGCCGAATATGCTCAGCGACGCGCTGAACTCCGGCTCGCCGTTGGCGCCGCTCTGGGCGCGACGGAAGAAGATCGACGACGGCAGCGCCTCAATCTTCGTGCGCACGCCGATGGCGGAGAACATCTGGCCGATCGCCTGGCAGCTTTTCGTGTCGCCGGCGAAGCGGTCGTTCAGGCAGTGCAGCGTCAGGCCGAAGCCCTGGGGATAGCCGGCTTCGGCCAGCAGCCGGCGCGCGCCGGCGGGGTCATAGGCCGGCTTGGGCAGATCGGCGACATGGCCGATAAAGCCAGGCGGCGCGAACTGGTTCGCCGCCACCGCCCCGCCCTCCATGGCCCGTTCGGCCAGGCCCGCGCGGTTGATCGCAAGGTTGAGCGCCGCCCGCACCGCGTTCTTGGCAAGCGGGTTCTCGGCCAGCGTGTTGCCGTCGAGGTCGGTGACGAAGCCCGATTGCGGCCGTTGATCGAGCGTGAGCTGAAGCAGGAACAGGGAGGTCGCTGTGACCAGGCGGGAGCGGTTGCCATCGCCGACGCGGCCATACAGGCCGGCGGGCACGGCATCGACCACATCGACATCGCCTGAGAGCAAGGCCGCCACGCGGGCGCTGTCATTGTCCATGAAGCGGAAGGTCACGCGCGACCAGGGCTCCGCACCGCCGCGATAGGCGGGATTGCGCTCCAGCGTCACCTGCTGGCCGGGCAGCCATTGTCCCCAACGATAGGGACCGGTCCCAGTTGCCGCGCGACCGCCGTTGAAATCCGGCGCCGTCGCGTCCTTCGCCGCGCGGGCCGAGACGATGCCGAAGGTGGAGAGGTTGTTGGGCAGCAGGGCAGTCGGGGTCGCGGTGTGGACCACCACCCGGTGCGGCCCGGCCGCCTCGACCGAGGCGACCTCGCGCAGATAGGCGCGATAGGTTCGGATGCCCTCGATGGTTTGGGCGCGGCGGATCGAGAACACCACGTCCTCGGCCGTGAGCGGGCTGCCATCCGTGAAGCGCGCATCCTCGCGCAGGATGAACTCCCAGCTCGTCGGCCCGATCGGCCGCCACGACAAAGCGAGGCCCGGCGTGGGCTGAAGCTGCGCATCCTGCACCACCAGCGGCTCCCACACATGCAGCTGCACGGTGCGGCTGGGGGTGTAGAGCAGATGCGGATCGGCGCTGTCGATCGCTGCCTTCATGCCGATGCGCAGTTCCTGCGCCTGCGCCTGGGCGGGCAGCGCGAGCAACGCGGCCATGACAAGACGGGTGGCAAGTTTGACCATGAGCGGCGGTTCTCCGACAGGGCTGGCCAGCACCGCGGGACGTTCCTGATCGGCTTTCGATAGAAACGAACCGACGGTTCATTTTTCCGAAGCCCTCGTAACACCTTCGCCCCGCCCCGGCAACCGGTTCCGTCAGCGGTCTCGCCGCAACACCAGACGAGGCTGCTCGGCCTCGGCGCGACAGTGTCACGTTAACTGGTCGAGATCGTTGCCCGACTGAGAACGGGGACCCGGCGCGGTTATGCTGCCGTCCGGGCGCACGTCTCCTGGTTCCAGGACAATGCCCACGCATCACATGCCGAGGCGCTGGTGCTGGGTGCCACGGCACTGGCGGACGTCGCCGCGGCGGTAGTGGCTATGCTCGATGTCCCGGGCGGCCCATCGGTCACTCGCGACCGGCGGTAACGCCGGGGGACGCCGCGTTCAGTCCACGGCCAGCGCCATGCCGTCGCGCTGCGGATCGGCGCCGCCCGAGCACACGCCATCGTCGATGCGAATGCCGTGCAGCGCGGCGAAGGCGTAGCTCTGCCAGGAGCGCGCAACGGTGTAGCCCATCGCCTCCAGCGCGTTGGTCACGTAATGCGGCACGCGGTTGGAAACGCCGATTGCGTTGGACACGGCCATCACGCGCGGCGCCGCCACCGCCTCGGCCATGGTCATGCCGAAATCGATCACGTTCATGATTCCCTGCGCCATGGCCGGCGCGATGTAGCTGCCGCCCGGCGCGCCCATGACGACGAACGGCGCCTCGCCACGAAAGACGATGGTGGGCGCGGCCGAGCTCGCCCGCCGCTTGCCCGGCGCGATCGAGGCGGCGCGGCCCGGCCGCGGATCGAAACGGCTCATCGTGCCGTTGTACATGAAGCCCAGTCCCTCGGTGATGGCGCCGGAGGGGCTGCCCAGCGTGTGCGTCAGCGCGACGGCATTGCCGTGGCGGTCCACCACCGAAATATGCGTCGTCTCCCGCTGCGAAGCGCGTTCCAGCCGGCTGACCCGCGCGCGCTCGCCGGCGCGGATGCTGTCGGCGAGGCTGCTGCAATATTCGACGGAAATCAGGTGTTCGACGGGCACGTCGACATAGGCGGGGTCGCCCATGTGGCGGTCCTTGTCGATGGTCATGCGCTTCATCGCCTCCGCCAGCAGCCGGATATGTTCCGCGCTGTTATGGCCGAGTGCCGCGAGGTCGAAATGCTGCAGCATGTGCAGGACCTGCAGCATGGACATGCCGCTGGCCGGTGGCGGGCTGGTGGAAATGCGATGGCCGCGATATTCGCCCCAGATCGGGTCGGCGACGGATAGTTCGTAGCGCGCCAGGTCCTCGCGCGCGATCAGCCCGCCATTGGCCGCAAAATCCGCCGCGATCTCCTCGGCGATTTCGCCGCGATAGAAAATATCGGCGCCGCCCGAGCGGGCGATGCGTTCCAGCGTGCGGGCCAGGTCCGGATTCAGCACAAGATCGCCCGGCCGCTTCAGGCTTCCGTCGGCGTGGAAATAGATCCGCCGCCCCGTGGCACTGAAGCGCAGCTTGTCGATGGTGTTGACCTGCTCGCTGGCGCTCTGGTCCTGCGACCAGTACCAGTGGACGTGCGGGCGCACCATGAAGCCGCGCCGCGCCTGGGCGATGGCAGGCGCCATGGCATCAGCCCAATCCATCGTGCCCCAGCGCGACAGCGCCTCGGCATAGCCCTTCAGGCTGCCGGGCGTGCAGGCGGCCAGGTAGCCGATCTCGCTGAGGCCGTCCTTCAGCAGGAAGGCGAACCCGTCCTGGGACTGGCCGGTCAGCTTGTCGGCCCACATGTCCGGCCGGGCGGCAAGCGGCGCGCGGGCGTAGAACTCGAGGATGCGATGCTCGCCGCGGGAGGGCACGAACACCTGCATCGAGCCGAAGCCGCCAATGCCGGACATTTGCGGGTCCACCACGCCCTGCACGAAGGCGGCGGCGATGGCCGCGTCCACCGCGTTGCCGCCGCGCTTCAGCACCAGCGCCCCGGCCTCCGCCGCCTCGGGCTGCGGCGCCACGATCATGCCGCTCACGGGCCTAGCCCCGGCGCATGCGGGCAAGATGGTCGGCGAGGAAATCCTTGACGTGGCCGAGCACTTTCATGCGCTCGTGCGAAACGCCGGCCAGCAGGTCGAAGCGCACCGACACGCCCGCCGCCTCGAAGGATTGCTGCAGCGCGCGCAGGCGCTCCGGGCGGGTGCGGCCGGCATCGTTGGCGCCGGGCATCCAGTAGGCGCCGCCTTCCTTGTGGGTGATTTCCCAGGTTTCCAGATCGGCGTCGCCCACCACCATCTGCACGGGCACGCGGCGCAGCGCCTCGGCGTCGAACGCGATGCCGAATTTCTGTTGCAAGTCGCGCACGCCCACCCACCAGTCCCGGTCCGGGTCCAGCAGCGTCACCGAACCCGGCGCGCCGATGGAGGCGGCCCAGAGCCGGCGCGGGTGCAGTATGGCGAAGCGGTGCACGAAATGGCCGCCGCCGGAGAAGCCGAACATGGCGAAGCGGCTCCAGTCCTGCCGGTATTTTCCGGCGACTTCCTCGACCATGGACAGCAGCACCTGGTCGTAGCGGATGTCGCCTTCGGCCATGTATTTGTAGCCGCTGCGCGCCCCGTCGCCGCGCACGCCCACGGGGAAGATCGGGCACAGTATGGCGCAATTGTTCCAGCGCCCGAACTCGGCGAAGCCGTCGCGGAACTCCAGGAACGAGGTGCGGCTGGTGCCGTGCACGGCCACCAGCAGCTCCACCTTCCCGCCTTTGCCAACGGCGGGCGGAACATAGAGGCAGTAGTGAAAGCGCGGATCGGCCTTGCAGGCGAACATGGCGGTGTTGCCAAGATCGTAGATGGCGCGGGCACGATCGGCGGACTCGGCGGCAAGCTCCGGCGCTGCGGTGCTGGACATGGTCAGGGATTCCCGTCGGCAGATGGCCAGGTCAGGCGGTCTGGCCGACGCCCATGGCGAGCGTGTACTGGTCGGCCCGCGTGGCATAGGTGATGTTCTTGCGCGCCGCCCAGATCGAGACTTCGTGATGCAGCGGCGCGATGCCCACGTCGCGGAACAGCAGCTCGCTCGCTTCGGCGAGCATCCGGCCGCGCTCCTTGTCGTCCATGGTCCGCAGCGCCTGCTTCACCAGTGCATCCAGTTTCGGGTTGCTGTAGCGCCCGCTATTGGCCACGCCCAGGCCGGACTCGCGGTCATAGGTGGCGGCAATCGCCCCCAGCGGGTTGGAGGTCTCGCCGGTGTTCACGCCCCAGGCGTTCAGGAACATGCTGAATTCCGCCTTGTCGCTGCGGCCGGCATAGGCCGTCCACGGCATCACCTCGGCGCGGGTCTGGATGCCGATGCGGGTCAGCATCTGCGCCACCGCCTGCACGATCTTGCCATCGTTGATGTAGCGGTCGTTGGGGCCGTGCAGGGTGATGCGGAAGCCGTTCGGATAGCCGGCCTCGGCCAGCAGCGCCTTGGCGCGCACCGCGTCGTATGTCTCCGGCGCCAGCGCCGGCGAGGTGCCGAAGCCGCCCTTCGGCAGGAATTGCGAGGCGATGACGGCGTTGCCCTCCATCACCCGGTCCACGATGGCCTGCCGGTTGATCGCCATCGACAGGGCCTGGCGCACGCGCAGATCCTTCAGCGGGTTGGTGGGCAGCGGCTTGCCGTCATTGTCAGTGATGAAGGTGGCCTGGTCGCGCTCCTGGTCGAAAGCGAAATACACCAGGCGGCTGGAAATGCCGCTGATCAAATGCAGGTTGCCGCTGGCCTTGATGCGCTCCTCGTTCTCGGCCGGCACTGCCTCGATCATGTCGAGGTCGCCGGCCAGCAGGCCGGCCAGCCGGGCGCCGGTGGCGGGCACGATGCTCAGCACCACCCGGCTCCACGGCAGGCGCGGCCCCCAGTAATTCGGGTTGCGGTCCAGCGTCACGCGGCTGCCGGATGCGAACTCGGCCAGCACGAACGGGCCGGTGCCGATGGCGGCGCGGCCGGAATTGTAGTCGGCCGTGGTCGCGTCCTTGAACTTCGCGCTGATGATGCGGATACGGCTCAGCGAGTTCAGCAGCAGCGGGTCGGGCGCGCGCGTCTCGATCAGCAGCGTGTGCGGCCCCTTCGCCTGCATGGACTTGATGCTGCGCGTATAGGTGCGGAACGAGCTGGTGCTGGGCAGGTTCGTCGCCCGGTCGAAAGAGACGATCGCGTCCTCGGCGGTGAACGGGGTGCCGTCGCTGAAGCGCACATCGGGCCGAAGGGAAAATTCCCAGTGCGTGTCGTCGACAACCCGCCAGGACTGGGCGAGACCGGGCTGCGAGCGCGAGGCCTCGTCGTTCACGATGAGCGAGTCGAAGATATGCGTGGCCACCGCGTTGTTCGGCGCGTTGCTTTGCAGATGCGGGTCCATCGTGGTGTTCGGCGCGGCCATGCCGATGCGCAGCGTGGACGCCGCATCCTGGCCCCAGGCGGCGTGCGGGCGAAGCGCAAGCGGCGAGGCCAGGCCGATGCCGCCGATACCGGCCAGTCTGAGAAGCAAGCGACGATCCAGATCCATTTCTCTGTTCCCAAGCGTTCTGCGGCCGGAGCAATCCGGAGGTTTCCGGGGCCGTACTGTTTTTGCGGCAACTTGCCATAAATACGTTATAGCCAAAATTGGTACCAATCCACAATCCGCGAAACCGCGAACCGACGCATGAAGCTGGATCCCGCCGCCGCCCCATCCGGGAACGATCCCGCCCGAGACCATTCTCGCGACCCCGGGCGCGGGTACGCCGTCGCCGAGCTGATTGCCCAGGACATCCAGGCCGGAAGGCCGGCACCGGGCGCCTGGCTGAAGCGGGTTGGCCGTTACTCGCGCGGGCGCTGGACGGTTTTCCTTGCAGCCTCCCGCAAACCGGCTGAACATCGCGCCACTTGCAGAATCCCGGCAGGTACACCGAGGAGGAGAGCAATGCTCCGTCGCCGCAGCTTCGCCGCGGGCGCCGCGGCAACCATCCTGACCAGCGCTGGGATTCACCGCGCCCCGGCGCAGCCAGTCCGCAAGGTGCTGCGCGTGGTGCCCCAGGCGGAGCCGCAATCCTTCGATCCCGTGTTCGCCCAGGTCAATAATACCTCGATGCACGGCGCCATGATCTATGACCAGTTGTTCGGCTGGGACGACAAGATGAACGTCCGCCCGCAGATGGTCGATACCTGGTCAACCTCCGACGACAAGCTGCTCTACACCTTCACCCTGCGCCGCGGCCTGATGTTTCACGACGGTACGCCGGTGACCACGCGCGACGTTATCGCCTCATTGAAGCGCATGTTCGTGCGCGACACCCAGAACCAGATCTTCGCGAACCTGATCGATGGCTACGAGCGGATCGACGACGGCACATTCACCCTCCGCCTGAAGCAGCCGTTCGCCTTCACGGAATTCCTGCTCGGCGGCAGCAACGGCGTCGTCGGCGCGATCATGCGGGAGAAGGACGCGCTCACCGATCCATTCATTCCGGTGCGCGACCGCATCGGCTCCGGCCCTTTCCGCTTCGTCGAGGCTGAGTACCGACCGGGGGCGAAACTGGTCTATGAGAAATTCGACGGGTATGTCCCGCGCTCCGAGCCTGCCAGCGGCTTTGCTGGCGGCAAGGTGGCAAAGGTTGACCGCGTGGAGTGGATCATCATCCCCGACCCGTCGGTCGCATTCACGGCGCTGCGCAGGGGTGAAGTCGACATGCTCGATGCCCCGCCGCTCGATCTTCTGACGACCGTGGAGCACGACCCCAACATCGTTATCGGCGAGGTCTGGCCACTGGAATCCTACGCGGTGCTGCGCTTCAACTCGCTGTGGCCGCCATTCAGCAACGTCAGGGCGCGGCAGGCCGTCGCGCACGCCATGAACCAGGTCGACTACATGTCGGCGGCGTATGGCGATGCGAAGAACTGGCGCGAATGCTATGCGTTCTGGGTCTGCGGCAGCCCCAACGGAACCGAGGTCGGTTCCGAGGCATTCCGCAAACCCGACCTCAACCTCGCGCGCAGGCTGGTCCGCGAATCCGGCTATGCCGGCACACCCGTCGTGCTGATCGGCGGGTCGGATATTCCGGCCTATCAGCGGCTCAGCCTGGTCACGGTCGATCTACTGCAGAAGATCGGCTTCAAGGTGGACCTGCAGCTTTCCGATTGGGGCAGCGTCGCCACGCGCCGGCAGAAGAAGGACGCACCGGCGCAGGGTGGATGGAACCTGTTCCACACCAGCGCCAACGGCGCCCAACTCTCCAGCCCACTGACCAGCCCGTCGACGATCACCACGTGTGACGGCAAGAATTTCTACGGGTGGCCGTGCGACCAGCCCGAGGAGGACATGCGCCTGCGCTACATTCGTGAGCCGGATCCCGCCACTCGCATGGCATTGCTGCAGGACATGCATCGCCGCCTATGGGAGGTCGTGCCGTACGTCCCGCTGGGCCAGTTCATCCAGCCGTTCCTGTGGCGCAGCAACATCTCCGGCGTGCTGAAATCAAACGTGCTGGCGTTCTGGAACATCAGCAAGGCGTAGCCGGTGCGCCGCGGTACGACATCGGCTTTGCATGGCTCATCCTGTCGATCGGGCGCACACGATGTTCCTGCAAACCCGGGGTCTGAGCGTGCGGTATGGTGCCGAGATCGGCATCGCGGATCTTGCAGATCGCCGGATCAGCAAGATGAGCGGCGGGCAAAGGCAACTCGTGATGATCGCGCAGGTCCTGGCCGCGCATCCCGTGGTGCGAACATAGGATCTAGCCTCGCCGGCGTGTCGCGTTGTCTGCTCTGCCGCTCAGCACGCGATCGATATGGGCGAGGAAGCTGGCCGCCAGGCGCGGCAGCGGTCGATCGGCGGCCTGCAGCGCTTCCAGCGTGATCGAGATTTTCGGCCGCAGCGGCCGGCTGACGACGTTCGGGAACAGCTCCTGGTAGCCGGAATGAGGATCGACGATGGCGATCCCGGCGCCCTGACTGACCAGCGACCAAGCGTTGATAATCAGCCCAACCTCGATCGGGCAGCAGACGGCGACGCGTGCCTCGGCCAGCAGGCCGTTGATGATCGGCGCCAGGCCCTGGCGGGAGGTGTAGCCGATCACCGGATACCCCCGCAGGTCGCCGACGCTGATTTCGGCGCGCTCGCACAACACATGCCCGCGCGGCAGGATACAAGCGAGGTCGCCTTGCGCGATCTCGCGGATCGTGATGCGCGGCGAGGCGGGCGACAGAAAGCCGAAACCGAGATCAGCGGCCCCGCTGCTTACCTGGTCCACCATCTCCTGGCGGGTGCGCATGTGGAAGCGGATCTGCACCTGACGTCCACGGGCTGTGAAGGCACCGATCACTGTCGGCAGCAGAGTCAATGCCAGCGCCGGAATCGCCACCAGGTCGAGCGTGCCGACTCGCGAGTCGCGCATGTCCTCAACCACTCGGTTGACCACGTCCACGCGGTCGAACACGTGGACGATCTCGGCGTAGAGCGTGCGCGCCTCCGCGGTCGGCGCCAGCCGGCCCTTGACGCGGTCGAACAGCCGAAAACCGAGTTGATCTTCGGTGTGGCGCAGCAGCGCCGTCACGGCCGGCTGCGAGACGTGGAGGACCCGCGACGCTGCCGTCACGGAGCCCGTCTCGATCACCGCGCGAAACACTTCCATCTGCCGCAAATTCACGCGCACCTCCCGACAAGCGGGCCATAAGAGCATCTTATGTCTCCGCACCAAATAGCGATTAGCGCGAACCGCAGGGGGACTCTTCACTGGTCGTGTTTCACCGGTCATATCACTGGTCGCGTTTCCCCGGTCACAGAAAGGTTTCCGATGTACCGCCCGAACGCCGCAAAGCGCCGCCTGCAGGCAGGCGAGAAAATCCTCGGCTGCTGGTCAGCCCTCGGCAGCCCCGCAGTGGTCGAACTGCTCGGCTTCGCCGGTTTCGACTACATCCTGCTCGACCAGGAGCACGGGATCGGCGAGCCGTCGAACCTGTTGGCGCAGTTACAGGCGATGTCGGCCACCGCCTGCACCTCGATCGTGCGGGTGCCGTGGAACGACCATGTCTACCTGAAGCGGGTGCTGGACGCCGGCGTCGAGGGTGTGATGGTGCCCAGCATCGAAACCGCCGAGGAGGCCCGAGCGGCGGTCGCCGCTTGCCGCTATCCGCCGGTCGGCCATCGCGGCGCCGGCGCCAGCAGCGCACGGGCATCGAACTACGGCATGGCGCCAGACTACGTCGCCACCTGCGCCGACAACCTGCTGATCGCGTTGCAGATCGAATCTGCCAAGGGGGTTGAGAACATCGACTCGATCCTCGCCGTCGAGGGTATAGATGTCATGTTCATCGGGCCGCACGACCTGTCGGGCACGATCGGGCAGCTCGGCAACCTCAAGCACCCCGATGTCGCGGCCCTTATCGCGCGCGCCGAGGAACGCATCCTGGCGCGCGGGCTGCCGATGGGCACCGTGCCGCATCCCGGCTGCTCGGCGCTCGACATGTTCGCCCGCGGCTACAGCTTCGTGAACGCGGGCAGCGATGTCAGCCGGCTGCGCGACAGCTCGCTCAGCGATGTCCGCGCCTTCCGCCAGTCGTTCCGGGCGAAGGACGTCGCCGCGTGAGGAAATTCCTTCTCAAGGACATGACCTTCCGGGAGTTCGAGGCGCGGATCCCGGACAAGCCCGTGATTCTGCTACCGCTCGGCTCGCAGGAGGAGCATGGGCCGACCGCGCCGATGGGCGACTTCATGCTCACCGACGCATTGGCCGGGCGGATCGCCGAGCGTGCCGACGCCATCGCCGCGGCGACCCTGCCGTTCGGCTACGCCGATTACTTCCGTCCGATCGCCGGCGGCATCCAGCTGCGCGCGCCCACGTTCTGCGCCGTGCTGCGCGACTTCGCCGATAACTTTCTCGACCATGGCCTGGACCGGCTCGTGATCCTCAACGGCCATAGCGGCAATGCGCCGCTGATCGACCAGGTGACGCGCGGCATCCGTCGCGACACCGGTGTCGTGGTACCCTCGATCAACCTGTGGCGCCTGCACACGCCGCAGGTCTGGACCGAGGCCTACGGCGTGCCCTCGGGAAAGGGTTTCGGCCACGGCGCGGAACCGGTGGGCTCGGTCTACGCGCATTTGTTTCCCGACGCGATCCGACCCGACCTCGGGGAGGCACCGGCCAACGGCAAGCCGTTCATGGGCTTCGAGACGGCGGGCTTTGCCGGGGTGCGGTTCCACGGGATCGAAATCGCCATGCCGCTCGACGTCACCGACCTCACCGACAATGGCATCGTCTCGGGCGACCCCACGATGTGCTCGCCCGAGGCCGGGCGACGCATCGCCGAGCATATCGTGGCCACCAGTGCCGATTTCGTCATAGCCTTCCGCGATGCGTGCGCGATGAGAGCCCGGGAGCAGAGCTGATGTTCGATATCCAACCCCTTCCCGCCCCGGTGGCGCCCGACCTGCTGGCGCTGCTATGCCAAGCCGAACCAGCGACGATCGGCCATGTCCGCCATACCGGCTTCATGGACCCCGGCATGCGCGGCCTGCTGTCCGGCCACCGTATCGCCGGGACCGCGGTGACGATCCGCTGCTTTGGCCCGGATACGACGATCGTGCATTACGCCCTGGGCAAGCTGCGCGCCGGCGACGTGCTGGTGATCGACCGCGCCGGCGACCATCGCCACGCCGCTTGCGGAGGCGGCGTCGCCTACGCCGCGCGGGAAGCCGGCTGCCTCGGCATCATCATCGACGGCATGGCCACCGATATCGACGAGCTGCGCGACTACGGCGTGCCCGTCTGGGCGCGTGGACTGTCGCCGGTGACCGGGAAGCGGCTGTTCCTGCACGGCGAATTCTGCACCCCGGTGTCCTGTGGCGGCGTTACGGTCACACCTGGCGACGCGATCCTGGCCGACGAGAATGGCGTACTGGTGCTGAAGGCGCACGAGATCACCGCCGCGGCCAACCGCGCCATCGAGATGCAGCAGGCCGAGAAGAAGACCCTGGCGCGCATCAAGGCAGGGGAGAGGATGCCCGACATCAACGGCACCAACGCGCGCATCGCCGAAATCGTCGCGACCCAGAAATAGGAGCCGCATGATGCTGAACAGACGAGCACTGACCAGGCGGGGATTGCTTGGCGGAGCCGGCGTCGCGGTCGGAGCGGGCGCGCTGGCGGGCGGCGCCCGGGCGGAGCTGAAGGGCGACACGCTGGTGATCGGCCAGGCCGGCGACATCGTCTCGCTGGATCCTGCCTACCGGGTGGATACGCTGACCGGCAATGTCCAGAAGCATCTCTACGACACGGTGCTGACCCGGCGCCCCGATATGGGCGTGGGCCCGGGAGCCGCTGAGGCGGTCGAGCGCATCGGGCCGACCGCGTGGCGGCTGCGGCTACGGCCAGACCGCCGCTTCGCCAACGGCGAGCCGGTCGATGCGCAATGCGTGCAATACACCCTGGCCCGGCTGAACGCGCCGGAAACCCGTTCGCCGATCCGCAGCTTCTTCGAGCCGCTGAACAAGGTGACGGTGGAAAGCCCGACCTCGGCGCTGATCGAGACGGAGACGCCCGACGCACTGTTCCTGGCGCGAATGACCAATCTGCAGCTTGTGCCGCCGCGCGCCACTGAGAAGCTCGGCCTGAAATTCGGCGAGGCACCGATCGGCTCCGGCCCGTACACGCTCGATCACTGGCGCCGCAACGACGAAGTCGTGCTGAACGCCAACCCGACCTATGGTGGACCAGCGCCCCGCTTCGCCCGGCTGGTGATCCGGCCGGTCCCGGAAGAGATTGCGCGGATTTCGGCGGTCAAGACCGGGCAAGCCCAGCTGGTGACGAACATCTCGCCCAACCAGGCCGACGCCCTGCAGCGCGCCGGCGCGGTGCAGGTTCTGCGCACCGCCAGCAACCGGGTGATGGTGGTGCAGTTCAACAAGATGGCGGCCCCCGCCGACGACCCGCGTTTCCGCCGCGCGGTCGGGCTCGCCATAAACCGCGACGAAATCATCCGCGGCCTGCTGAAAGGGTTTGCCAGCCCGGTCCGCGGCATCTTCGGCGCGGCCATCCAGGGCGTGCCGCAGGATGTGCGCGGTGACTTCGATTACGACCCCGATCAGGCCAGGCGGATCATTCAGGAGCTGGGGTTGGCCGGCCGCGAGATCGAGCTGGCGGGTGCCGCGGGCCGCTATCCGCTCGACCGCGAATGCGCTCTGGCGATCGGCGCGCAATTGCGCCGCATCGGGCTGCAAGTGAAGGTCCGCACCAGCGATTACGGTAGCTTCGCGGAGGACATCAAGACCAACCGCGTCGCCCCGGTGTTCATCCAGCCGCACGGCAATGTCTGGCTGGATCCGCTGCCGCAAATCATCGCCTTCTTCGACAGTCGCGGTCATTGGTCTGGCTGGCGCGACCCGGCGCTGGACGCGATGATCGCACGTGCCGGCAACGCCGAGGGCGATGCGCGGCTAGCCCGCGTGGGCGATTTGATTCGCAAGCTCCACGACGACGCGATCGCCGTGCCGCTGTATGCCGACGAGGTGATCTACGCCGCGGTGCCGGAGCTGAAATGGAGTCCGCGCGCGGACGACCTGATCGTCGCCAGCGAGGTCTCATGACCGACGCCGAGACCCGTGTCCTTGCCCATATAGATGGGCGTCGCGCGGCCTCAGTAGAGGAGATCCGCCTGGCGATCCGCCAGCCCAGCGTATCGCGCACCGGCGAGGGGGTGGCCGCGATGGCGGCGTCGGTGCGCGACGCGCTCACGGCCCTCGGCGCCGATGCCAGGCTGGTGCCAGGCGACCGGTTCCCCATCGTCGAGGGCACGCTGGTGGTGGACCCGGCTCTACCGACGCTGCTGTTCTACGACCTCTACGACGTGCAGCCCGCCGCCGGCCAGCAGGGATGGAGCGTGCCGCCATTTGCCGCCGACATGGTCACCGATGCGCAGGGGCGGGAGCGGCTGGTCGGGAGGGGCGCGTTCAACTCCAAAGGCCCCCTGATCGGCACGCTGGCAACCCTGCGTGCCTTTACCGAAGCGGGGGTCGCATTGCCGTGCAATTTCCGCTTCCTGATCGAGGGCGAGGAGGAAGTCGGCAGCCCTGGCCTGCCCGCCTACATCTCCGCGAATCGCGCGGCGCTGGCCGCCTGCGATGCCGCGTTCATCCCCTATTTCGGCACCAACGGCCGCGGCGAGACGATCATCCGGCTTGGCTTCAAGGGCTTAGTGCTGGTCGAATTCCGGGTCGCCGGCGGCGATTGGGGCGGCCCTGCGCGCGGCGACATCCATGCCGCCAACGGCGCGCTGGTGGACAGCCCGTCCTGGCATCTGGTGCGGGCGTTGGCGAGCCTCGTCGACGCGCAGGACCGGCTGGTCGTCGACGGGCTTTCGGATATCGTGCCGCCGCCGGCTTCTGCCGACCTCGCGTTGATCGAGACCGCCGCCCAACGGTTCGACGCCGTCGCCCACCGCGCCGATCTGGGCGTGACCCGACTGAAGGATCTCGGCAGCGCCCGAGCGTTGCTGTCCGAGCTGATGCTGACGTGCACGCTCAACATCGACGCGCTGCAGGCCGGCCGCATAGAGGAGGGCGAGGGTGCGGCGACGCTGATCCCGCGGACGGCGCGGGCGCTGACCGATCTGCGGGTGGTCCCCGGGGTGGCGCCAGAGGCCGTGTTGGGACTGATCCGCGCGCATCTCGACCGTCGCGGGTTCCAGCACGTCGAGGTCCTGCTGCGCTCCGCCTATCCGGCATCCCGCGCCACACTGGACGAGCCGGTGGTGGCGGCGCTGATCGATGCCTGCAGCGTCCATGCGCCCGATGTCCGGGTGTTGCCGATCCATGCCGGCGCCGCCCCGATGCACTGGTTCAGCGACGTCATCGGCATTCCCTACGCGTTCGGCGGCGTCGGCCATGGCGCCGGATCGCACGGGCCGGACGAGTACATCCTGGTCGATGACGTCGTACCGTTCATGAAGTCGATGGCCAGCTTCTTCTATCGTTTCGCCCAGCGCCGGCAGGCTGCCAGCGGCAAGACGGGCCCGCGATGCTGACGTATCTTATCCGCCGCACCCTGCTGGTCTCCGTCACCATCTGGGGGGTGATGACCATCCTGTTCGGCCTGCAGCACCTCTCGGGCGACCCGACCCTGCTGCTGCTGTCGTCGGACGCGACCGAGGATGCGCGCCGTACACTGGCGAACCAGCTCGGCCTCGACCAGCCGCTCGCCGCGCAATACGCGGCGTTCCTGTGGAACACGCTGACCGGCGATCTCGGCCTGTCCTGGAAATACCACCAGCCGGCCCTACGGATCGTGCTCGAGGCGCTGCCGGCGACCGCCCTGCTCACCAGCGCAGCAATAGCCCTCGGGCTGGCAGTCGCGGTGCCGCTCGGCATCCTCGCCGCGGTCTATCGCAACAGCTGGATCGACACGCTGGCCAGCTTCATTGCCGTGCTCGGGCAATCCATGCCGGTCTACTGGTCTGGCCTGCTGCTGATCCTCCTGTTCAGCACGACGCTGCGCTGGCTGCCGTCGATGGGCTCGGACGGCGCCGTGGCCCTGGTGCTACCGGCGGCGACGCTCGGCCTCAACATCATGGCGCGCATCGAGCGCATCACCCGCGCGTCGATGCTGGAGGTGCTCGGCCAGGACTTCGTCCGCACGCTGCGCTCCAAGGGCCTTTCCGAGCGCTCGGTGCTGTTCCGCCATGGCCTGCGCAATGCCTCGGTGCCGATCGTCTCGATGGTCGGCCTTCAGCTCAGCGCCCTGCTGGGCGGTGCGGTGCTGATTGAGACGGTGTTCGCATGGCCGGGGGTCGGCCGGCTGGCGGTCAACGCGGTGTATGCACGCGACTTTCCACTGGTGCATGCCGCGGCACTGGTGGTGACGCTGACCTTCTGCCTGGTGAACATGCTGGTGGACGTGCTGTGCGCCAGCCTGAACCCGCAGATCCGGCTCGACTGATGCGGTCCCTTCCGGCCAAACCGGCATTCGGTACCTGTATCATCCTCCTCGTCATCGCGTGCGCGCTACTGGCGCCGCTGATCGCGCCGTTCGATCCGAACGACCAGGACATCCTCAACAGCCTGGCGCCACCGTTCTCGACCGGCGATGGCGGCCGACACTGGCTCGGCACCGACCGGCTGGGCCAGGACATCCTCAGCCGGATGATCTTCGGCACAAGGGTGGCGCTGACCGTGGCGTTCGGCGCGGCCGCGGCGTCGGCGGCAATCGGCGTGCCGCTCGGCCTCGCCGCCGGCTTCCTCGGCCGTGCCGTGGAATCGGCGGTGCTGGTACTGGCCGACATGATCCTGTCGATCCCGTTCATCCTGCTGGCGCTGGTGATCATGAGCGTGCTCGGCGCCAGCCTTCTCAACCTCGTCATCTGTTTCGCGGCGGTGCGCTGGGCGCAGTTCGCACGGGTGTCGTACTCGCTGTCGCTCGAGTTGCGGGAGAAGGACTACGTCATGGCCTGCCGAGCCGGCGGCATATCGCTCGGCCGCACGCTGCTGGTGCATGTACTGCCGAACATGCTGGGCCCGATTACCGTCATCCTCACCCTCGAACTCGCCTACGCGATATTGATGGAGAGTGGGCTATCGTTCCTCGGCCTCGGCGCGCCGCCAGAGATCCCGTCCTGGGGCGGCATGCTGCAGGAGGGGCGCGACGAACTCGACACCGCCTGGTGGCTGACCACCTCGCCGGGGCTCGCCATAATGGCCACCGCGATCGCCTGCAACTTCATCGGAGACTGGATCCGCGACCGGCTCGATCCACGCACCCAGGGAGTGCTGCGATGAGCGGCGCCGAACCGGTTTTGGAAATGCGCGACGTCGGCGTGGAGCTGGCCCCGCTCGGCGGCGCGGCGCGGCGGATCACCAGCGACGTCGATCTGGCGCTGCATGCCGGGCGCACGTTGGCCCTGGTCGGCGAAAGTGGCTGCGGCAAGTCGGTGACAGCACTGGCGGCGATGAACTTGCTGGCGCCGCCGCTGCGCCTGGGCACGGGGCATATCCTGTTGCGCACGCCGGGCGCCGCGCCGCGCGACCTCACCCGCCTGTCGCCCGCGGAGCTGCGGGCGGCACGCGGCGGCCAGCTTGGCATGATCTTTCAGGACCCGATGACGGCGCTCGATCCGGCGTTCCAGGTCGGCGAGCAGATTGCCGAAAGCCTGCGCGCACATTTGGGCCTCAGCCGGCGGGCGGCACACGACCGTGCGGTTGAGCTGTTGCAATTGGTCGGGATCCACGAGCCGGAACGCCGCGTCCGCGCCTACCCGTTCCAGCTGTCGGGCGGCATGCGCCAGCGTGTGATGATCGCCATCGCCGTCGCCTGTTCGCCGGCGGTGCTGATCGCCGATGAGCCGACCACGGCGCTCGATGTCACGGTGCAGGCGCAGATCCTCGAGCTGCTGCGCGAGTTGGGCGCGCGGCTGGGGATGGCGACGCTGCTGATCACCCACGACCTCGGCGTGGTGGCGGAGAACGCCGACACGGTGGCAGTGATGTATCGCGGGCGGATCGTCGAGCGGGCATCGGCTGAGGCGCTGTTCACCGCCCCGGCCCATCCATACACGCGCGGCTTGCTGGCCTCGCTGCCGCCACTGGACGGGCCGCGCGAGCGGCTGCGGCCAATCCCCGGACAAGTTCCGCCGGCCGGTGTCGCCGACGCGGACTGCCCGTTTGTCGCGCGCTGCCCGGAGGCGATGCCGCGCTGCCTCGCCGCCCGCCCGGCGCTCACCGCGATCGCGCCGGAGCACGAGGCGGCCTGTTTCCTGCACGCGACGGTGGCGGCATGAACACGCAACTGCAAGTGACTGACCTGCGCGTGCACTACCCGATCCGAAAGGGCGTCTTCCGCCGCCAGGTGGGCGCGGTGCGCGCCGTCGATGGAGTCAGCTTCGGCATCGCTGAGGGCGAGACCTTCGGTCTGGTGGGCGAGAGCGGATGTGGCAAGAGTACCCTGGCCCGCGCCATCCTGCGGCTGCAGCAGCCGACCGGTGGGACGGTACAATTCCGTCACCGGGACGGCGGCGAGATCGATGTCACCTCGCTGCCGGCGCCGGCCATGCGGGCTCTGCGCCGCGACATTCAGATCGTTTTCCAGGACCCGTATTCATCGCTCAATCCGCGGCTGTCGATCGGCATGACGCTCGCCGAGCCGGTGCGCGCGATTGAAGGTGTCGGGTCGCGGGAGCGCCGCGCCCGCGTGGCCGAGGCGCTCGCCGCGGTCGGCCTGCCGATGGAAGCGGCGCGGCGGTTTCCGCATGAATTTTCTGGCGGCCAGCGACAGCGCATCGCCATCGCCCGCGCGCTGATCACCCGGCCCCGTTTCGTGGTGCTGGACGAGCCGGTTTCGGCGCTGGACGTCTCGATCCGCGCGCAGGTGCTGAACCTGCTGGTCGACATGCAGCGCGAACGGGCGCTGACTTATCTGTTCGTCTCGCACGACCTGTCGGTGGTGCGCTATCTCTGCAACCGGGTGGCGGTGATGTATCTTGGCCGCATCGTCGAACTGGGCGAGGTGGACCGGATGTTCGCGGCCCCGCGCCACCCGTATACGCGCAGCCTGCTGGCAGCGATTCCGCGCCCGCAGCCGCGGAAAATACGGCCGCCGCTCGGCGTTGTCGGCGAGCCGCCGGGCCCGCTTTCTGTCGCGGGCGGCTGCGCCTTCCGCTCGCGCTGCCCGCACGCGACCGGGCACTGCGCCGCCGAGCCGCCGGTGCTGCGAGATCTTGGAAACGGCGATCTGGTTGCCTGCCACCACGCCGAAACCCTGCCCGCAACGCCACGCTTCGTGGCCGCCTGAACCGGAGGAGAAGCCGATGCGCCCACCCGTTTCGATCGGACGCCGCAGACTGCTGACGGGGGCGGCGGCGATCGCCGTTGCGCCCCAGGCGCGCGCACAGGACCGCGCCGTGGTAATCGCGCAGACCAGCGACGTGGCGACGCTCGATCCCGCCTACGGCATGGACACCGCCACTGGCAACGTACTCAAGCACATCTACGAATCGGTGCTATCGCGGCGCGGCGACGGCAGTATCGGCCCCGGTGCCGCCGGCCCGGCAGTGAACCTCTCGCCCACCGAATGGCGCGTCGAGCTGCCCGCCGGCCGCCGCTTCGCCAATGGCGAGCCGGTCGATGCAGAGGCGGTGCGCGCAAGCTTCGCGCGCATTGTCGATCCCGCGGCCAAGGCCCCGACCCGGCCGCTGTTCACGAAGATCGTCGAGGCGATCGTGGAAAGCCCCGGCGCGATCCGCTTCCGCACCGATGGACCGGATGCGCTGTTCGAGGCGCGGATGACCAACCTGTTGGTGGTGCCGCCTAAATATGCCGCTACCGGCAAGCTGACAGAGGCGCCGGTCGGCTCCGGCCCCTACATGCTCGAGCAGTGGCGGCGCAACGATGCCGTGGTGCTGACCGCCCGCCCCGACAGCGGCCTTCCCGCGCCACACTACACGCGAGTCACCTTCCGGGCGATCCCCGAGGAGATCGCGCGCATCTCGGCGGTGAAGACCGGAGAGGCGCAGCTGGTCACCGCCCTTTCGCCCAACCAGGCCGACAGCATCGCGCGGGGCGGCGGCGTGCAGGTACTGCGCTCAGACAGCACGCGGGTGATGGTGGTGCATTTCAACACCGCAGTGCCACCAGCCGACGACCTGCGCTTTCGCCGCGCCGTCGCGATGGCGGTCAACCGCGACGAGATCATCCGCGGCCTGATGAAGGGCTATGCGACACCGGTCGCGACAATATTCGGCGCCGCAGTGCAGGGCGTGCAAAAAGGGGCCGACGGCGCCTTCGCGCACGACCCGGAGGCGGCGCGCAAGCTGATCCAGGAGCTGGGCCTGACCGGGCATGAGATCGAGATCGCCGGCGGCGCCGGACGCTATCCGCTCGATCGCGAAATTGCCCTCGCGGTTGGCGCCCAGCTGCGCCGCGTCGGGCTTGCGGTGAAAGTGCGGGCGACCGAATATGGCACCTTCCTGGGCGATGTGAAGCAGCGCAGAGTGGCGCCGGTATTCATCCAGCCGCACGGCAATGTCTGGTTCGATCCGCTCCCGCAGCTGGTCGCGTTCTTCGACAGCAACGGCTTCATCTCGGCCTGGCGCGAACCGGCGCTAGACCGGCTGCTGACCGAAACAGACGGCGCGCTTGGGGCGGCTCGCGAGCAGCTGGTCGGCAAGATCGTCACCCACCTCAAGGACGAGGCCGCCGCCGTGCCGCTGTTCGCCTATCAGTTCATCTACGCGGCGGCGCCGGGGCTGCAATGGCGGCCGCGGCCCGATGACGTAATCCTGGCGCAGGAGATGACCTGACATGAAACGCAGGACTCTCCTTACTGCTATGGCCGGCGGCGCGGTGGCGCTGGCCGCACCGCGCCTTTCCGCAGCCGAAAAGGACCGGGTGCTGACCTTCGTTCCGCAGGCGGACCTTGCGATCCTCGACCCGGTGTGGACCAGCGCCACCATCACTCGCCAACATGGCAGCCTAGTCTACGACACGCTGTATGGCCAGGACGAGCAATACCGCACGCAGCCGCAGATGGTTGCCGGGCACAGCATCGAACGGGACGGCAGGCTGTGGCGGCTAACGCTGCGCGACGGGCTTCGATTCCACGACGGCGAGCCGGTGCGGGCGCAGGATGTCGTGCCGAGCTTGGAGCGCTGGGGCCGCAGGGACGCGTTCGGCTCGGCACTGCTAGCGGCGACTGACGAGCTGCGCGCCGAGTCCGACCGGGTGGTGGCGATCCAGCTGAAGAAGCCGTTCCCGCTGCTGGCGGACGCGCTGGGCAAGAGCGGTGTCAACATGCCCTGCATCATGCCAGAGCGTCTGGCCCGTACCGATGCGATGACCAAAGTGACCGACCCGACCGGCAGTGGGCCATACCGGTTCGTGCCCGGCGAGTGGGTTCCCGGATCGCAGGCAGTCTATCGCCGGTTCGATGGCTATGTGCCGCGCGCCGACGGCGTGCCCAGCCTGACCGCGGGGCCGAAGATCGCCCGCTTCGAGCGCATCGTCTGGAAGATCATCCCGGACGCCGCCACAGCCGCGGCGGCGCTCCAATCAGGCGAGGTGGACTGGTGGGAGCGGCCGACCGCCGACACCCTGCCGCTGCTGCGTCGCGGCCGCGGCGTGCGGGTGCAGGTGCTCGACCCTGCCGGAGCACTTCAGTTCCTGCGCTTCAACTGGCTGCACCCGCCGTTTGACAATCCGGCAATCCGCCGCGCGATCCTCGGCGCGGTGAATCAGACCGACTACATGATGGCCGCCGGCGGCAACGATCCGGCCATGTGGAACGACCATTGCGGCGCGTTCTGTCCCGGCACGCCGCTGGCGAGCGAGGTCGGCATGGAGGCACTGACCGGCCCGCGCGACATTGAACGGGTCAAGCGCGACCTTGCTGCCGCGGGCTATCGCGGCGAGCGCGTGGTGTTCATGGGCGTCTCCGACGTGCCGGAGATCCAGGCAATCACCGAAGTCGCCGCCGACATGTTCCGCCGGATCGGCCTCAACCTCGATTACCAGGTAGCGGATTGGGGGACCGTGGTACAGCGCCGCACCAGCAAGGCACCGCCGGACAAGGGCGGGTGGAACGTCCATCATTCCGGCTTCGGAGGGCTCGACATGGCGAGTCCTGCCTCCAACCTGGCGATGCGCGGCAACGGCCGCGATGCCTGGTTCGGCTGGCCCGACGACCCGAAGCTCGAGGAGCTGCGGAGCGCCTGGTTCGATGCACCGGATTTCGCGGCGCAGAAATCGATCTGCGACGCGATCCAGCGCCAGGTGTTCCAGAACGTGCCTTATATCCCGCTCGGTCTGATCAAGCGCGCGACGGCCTATCGCGACGACCTGGTCGACATGGTCAAAGGCGGCATCGTGTTCACCAACGTGCGGCGCGGATGACCCGCGTCGCCGTCGCCGGCTTCTTCCACGAGACCAACTGCTTCTCGCCCATTCCCGGCGATCTCGACGCGTTCCTCCGCCCGGCGACGCTGCCCGGGCTGACATTGGGGGACGACATCGTGACGCGGCTCGATGGAATGAACGTACCGGTGACAGGCGCGATGCGGGTGCTGGCCGAGGCCGGACACACAGTGATGCCGATTGCCTGGGCGAGTGCGGTGCCCTGCGGGCGGGTGACAAAGGACGCCTTCGAGACGATCGCCGGAATGATCGTCGACGGGGTCAACGTCGCTGGCATAGCGGGCGGCTTCCGACCCGACGGCGTCTATCTCGATCTGCATGGGGCGATGGTCGCCGAGCATCTGGACGATCCGGAGCTGGAGCTGATCCGCCGGCTGCGCGCGCGGCTGGGGCCGGACGTGCCGGTAGTGGCGAGCTTCGACCTTCACGCAAATCTGTCGCCGGCGCGGGTGGCGGCGCTGGACGGGCTGGCAATGTTCCGCAGCTACCCGCATCTCGACATGGCGCGGACCGGTGCGCGCGCGGCTCGGCTGCTGCTGCGCTGCCTGGCTGGCGAGCGCTTTGCTGTCGGGTTTCGCCAGCTGCCGTTCCTGGTGCCCCTGCACGCCCAGGCAACCGGCGAGGGAGGGCCGGCAAGCGGGCTCTATGCGGCAGCCCGGGAGCTGGAGACGGCGCCCGGCATGGTCGGCGCAGAACTCGCGCTCGGATTTCCGCCGGCCGACGTGGCGCATTGCGGGCCGTCGATCGTGACGCTGGGGACGCTCGGGGCGGACACCGAGGCCGCCGCGGATGCGCTTGAACGGGTCGCTCTGGCCGCCGAGTCGCAGTTCTCGCGGCCACTGCCGGAGGCCACCAAAGCGGTGCGGCTGGCGCTCGCTGCGAGCGGCCGGCCTGTGGTGATCGCCGACACCCAGGACAATCCCGGCGCCGGCGGCACCGGCGATGGCGTCGGCCTGCTGCGCGCACTGCTTGACGCCCGGGCGCCCGATGCGGTGCTGGCGCTGCTGCACGACCCGCAGGCTGCGCGACAGGCGCATGCGCTCGGCACCGGCGCTACCGCGCGGTTCCTGCTGGGCGCCCATTCCGGTGCCGTGCCAGAGCGGCCGGTCGAGGCCGAATTCACGGTCGATGCATTGACCGATGGCCGCATTATCGCGCAAGGGCCGATGTATCGTGGCAACCGCTGGGAGATCGGGCTGACCGCGCTGCTGCGCCACAGCGGCGTGCGCGTGCTGGTCGCCGAGCGCCGCCTACAGGCGGCCGATACCGCGGTGCTTCGCCACGCCGGAATCGAGCCGGAGCAGCACGCCATCATCGTGCTCAAGAGCAGCGTGCATTTCCGCGCCGAATACGAGGCGATCGCCAGCAGCATCATCGTCGCCGCGGCACCCGGTCTGCACATGGCCGATCTGCGCGCCTACCCGTACCAAAAGCTACGGCCGGGCTTGCGCAGGATGCCGCAGGGCTCCCCCCCGTGAGCTTGACGATCCGACCAACTGATGGTCCTTTTGCTGTTCCAACGTGAGCCGCGCTCGAGCTTGGCCCGTCGCATCTGGCCGCTTCGAACTGTTTGGATCGTTCGCGCAGCGACGACACGCCCTGCTCGGTAACCAGGCGGTTCATCGACGAAGGGATGTGCGGCGCCGGCGGGGCCTTTTGCACTTCGCGAGTGGTCAGCAACTGTCGTTGTCCCCGGTCCTGCAGCATCGCCAACCTAACACTGCTTTGGCACTTTCGGCTTTGTCGGTGGCAGCCTGTTGCGGCAATGCGGGCATCGGGTAGGTGGGAGTGGCGGTTTGAACGGCCGTTCGATGACGGCGCGTCGGATTTCAGGCAGCGTCGGTTTCGGCGGCAGGGCACATGGGATCGGCTTTTTTCCCCGATCCGCCGCAACTTTGAGCCGCAGATGCTGGAGATAGGCGAACGCGGTGCAGCCCATCAACGCATGCCGATGCAATCCGGTCCACGATCGGCCTTCGAACGAGCCGAGACCAAGTTCCTGCTTGAGTTGCTGATGCACCTGCTCACACACCCGGCGTGCCTTGATCGTCACGGCCAGCGTGCGCAGCGAGGTGCGCGGCGGCTGGTTGCTGAGGTGGGATTTGCGCTCGCCGCTGCGGCGCCATTCGCCAATCAGCCACGCTTCCTCGCCCGGCAGGTGTTTGCCTTCACGCACGGTTGGGCCGTCGGCGACCCGTATGCGCACGGCCGCGAAGCGGGCGGCGAGCACGCCCTTGCTGCCCTGGCGCCAGGCGATGCGGCGCCACCGGCGATCGGCCGGGGCCAAGGCGGCATCCTGGCCAGGTTCACTCGGCACCGGTTGCTGGCGCGGCCGCCCGGGGGCCGGGTCGTCGGTCCAGGCCTTCGGCAGAAACAGGCGCAGGCCTACCGGCACGGGCACCTCGCGGCGCGCCAGGGTGAGCGACGCCAGCGACTGGCAGTTGGCCTGCTTGCCAAGTTCGCCGCAGTATTGCGGGGCAACGCCCACCGACAGCGTCCCCTTCGTCGGAACGCCGGTGTCGTCGATTACCGGCACAGCGTCTGCGCCGCCCACCAACCGGTCCGCCTGCTCGGCCAGCACGCGCCAGAGCGGCGCGTCGTCCCAGGCGGCGCCGCTGACAAAATGATGCAACTGGCCGTGGCCGCGCAGCCCGAGCCGGACAGCGATCGGCTGCACGCTCTTCGGCCCGTCGGGGCCGAGCAGATCGCTGCCGCGAGCTAAACTACCCGTCCACCAAACCGGCAACAGCTCACAAGGCCGATGCCGAGGATCGTCCGGCTCCGGTCCGCACCCGGTCGAAGGCGAAGCGCGAGCCGCTCCGCGAGCATCTTCCCCGCCAGGAGGTCGTGCACGAGCCGGCCGATGGTGGTGCCTGCACCTGCCCGGCCTGCGGTGGCGGGATGGCGAAGCTCGGCGAGGACGTGACCGAGGTGCTGGACTACATCCCCGGCCGCTTCCAGGTGATCCGTCACGTCCGGCCGAAGTATGCCTGCAAGGCGTGTGATGCGATCACCAAGGCCCCGGCGCCGGCGATGCCGACCCCGCGTGGTCGCGCGACCCCGGCGACGCTCGCCCATCTCCTGGTCTCGAAGTACTGCGATCACCTGCCGCTCTGCCGGCAGAGCGAGATCTACGCCCGGGATGGCGTCGACCTCGACCGCTCGACCCTGAGCGACTGGGTCGGCCAGTCAACCTGGCTCCTTCGGCCGATCGTCGAGGGGATCAGGCGGCACGTCTTCGCGGCCGAGAAGATGCGCGGCGACGACACGACGGTGCCGGTCCTGGCGCCGGGGCTGGGACGGACGAAGACCGGCCGGCTCTGGGTCTATGTCCGCGACGATCGACCATTCTGCGGCACGGCACCGCCGGCGGCCGCCTACTTCTACAGCCCGGACCGGGCCGGCGAGCATCCGGCGAAGCATCTGGTTGGCTTCACCGGCTTCCTCCAGGCCGACGCCTATGCCGGGTTCGAGGCACTCTATGCACCACGCCAGACCAAGGTGGGTCCGGCCGCCAATGCCGGGATCATTGAGGTGGCGTGGTGGGCGCACTGTCGGCGGAAGTTCCACGACTGCTGGGTCGCCAAGCAGTCCGCCGTCGCCAAAGAAGCGATCGACCGCATCCGCGGCTTCTACGACATCGAGGACAAGGCCCGCTTCGCACCACCTGACGAGCGTCTGGCGCACCGAGCGAGGACGCGGCCGCTCGTCGACGCCTTCTTCGGCTGGGCTGGCGCGACCGTTCGGAAGCTCTCGGCCAAATCCGACCTGGCCGAGGCGTGCAACTACACGATCAAGCGGCGCGAGGCACTCTCGCGCTTCCTGGCCGACGTCAGGCTGGAGATCGACAATAACATCGCCGAGAATGCGCTCCGCGGTGTGGCGCTCGGCCGGAAGAACTACCTCTTCGCCGGCGCCGATAGCGGCGGGGACCGGACAGCGGCGATGTATACGATCGTAGAGACGGCGAAGATGAACGACCTCAACCCCGAGGCCTATCTCCGCGACACGCTCATGAAGATCGCCCAGGGCCACCCGATCAGCCGGATCGACGAGCTGATGCAATGGAAAGGAAGGTGATCACCATGGCGCGCCCAGCACAACAGCCTTCGTTCGGAGGGATGTTCGACAGCCAGCCGCAGTATCGGCTGTTCTTCGGGCTCTGGCCGGATGCCCTTGCCACCAAAAGCCTGACGCGTTTGATGGCACAGCTGTGTATCGACGGGACCATGCCGGGCAGACCCGTCGACGCGGACCGTTTGCACCTCACGCTTCATCATCTTGGAGACTTCGTCGATCAGATCCCGCCCAGTCTCATGCCGGCCGCACAGGCCGCCGCGTCAAACGTCAGAATGCCACCCTTCGAGATCGCCTTCGACCGCATCGGCGGCACGCGAGGGCAATTCCTACTGCGGGCCTCCGACAAGCTCACGGCGCTCAGAGACTTCAGACAGGCTCTCACCACCGCACTCATCAAGACAGGGCTCCGCCGCTACGTCGATCCGATATTCAACCCACACGTCACCCTCTCCTACGACTTCAGCGACGTTCCAGAAATGTCCATCGAGCCAATCGGCTGGATCGTGCGGGAGTTCTTTCTCATCGAAAGCCTCCTCGGAAAACACAAACACATCACACGGGGCGATTGGCCAGTCCAACCTTGAGCCAGACCCGTCAACGGCCTCGACCGGACGGTTACCCTGCGCGTCGAGATTCGTGGAGAGCTGGGGGCGATCCTGGCTTTGGCGGGGGCCGCCGCAAACGGCAAAGGCGCCGGGGACGCCGGCGCTTGAGCGAGCAAGTCAAGTTGGTTGCGGGGACGGGATTCGACCTTTACCGAACTTGCCTGAAATCGAACTTCCGCCAGGAAGCTTAAGAAGACCGCCATGCCCGCCAGCCGGTCATCCCGCCGAAGAAGGACCACAAGCAGCCCATCGACTATGATTACGTCGCCTACCGTAACCGCAATCGCGTCGAACGCATGTTCAACCGCCTCAAGCAGTTCCGCCGCATCGCCACGCGATACGACAAGGCCAGCCTGCCCTTCCTCAGCTTTCTCAATATCGCCGCAGCCAAGATCTGGTTACCAGATTTTGTCAGCAGGACACTAGCTCTAGCTCTTCGGGAAGACGACCAGACCGGACTTGTCGGCCACCGGCGCGCGGTTCGTCACCTTGCTGCCGCCGACATAGAGGCGCTGGAGCTTCGGCAGCGCCTTGATCGGCTCCAGATTCGTCACAGGCGTTTCCGACAGGTCGAGCACCTCCAGCGCGGAGAGCTCCTTCAGCGGCGCGACGTCCACCGCCTTCGTGCGCGACAGCGACAGCCGGGTCAGCGCCGTCATGCCCGACAGCGGCTCCAGCTTCGCCACCGGCGTGCCGGCCAGGTTCAGCGATTGTAGCGCCGTCATGCCCTTCAGGGCCGCGAGGTCGCTCACCGGCGTGCCGGTGAGCGTCAACCGCGTCAGCTTGGTCAGCCCCTTGATGGCATCGAGCTTCGTCACCGCAAGATGGGACAGGTCGAGATGGATCAGCGCTGGCAGCGCCTTGATCGGGCCGAGATCGGTCACCTTGGTGCCACCCACGAACAGGTCCTGCAGCGCCGTCATCCTGGCGACCGGGGCGAGGCTGGCCACCAGCGAGCCCGAGACGTCGAGCTGGACCAGCCCGGTCAGCCCCTTCAACGGCGACAGGTCGGCCAGCGGCGTGCGCCTGACATAGAGGCGCTGCAGGCCGGACAGCCCCTTCAGCGGCTCCAGGCTCACCACTTGGCTGTCGGCGACGCCGAGCCGCTGCAGCGATTTCAGCCCGGCCAGCGGCTCCAGCGAGACGATCGGCGTGCCCGCCGCGTAGAGCTCGGTCAGTGCCGTCAGCCCCTTCAGCGGCTCGAGATCCTCCACCGGCGAGCCGTTCAGATAGAGCTTCTGCAGCGTGGCGAGCCCGCGCAGTGCGTCCAGATCGGTCACCGGCGTCTGGGACAGGTCGAGCTCCACGAGCCCGGCCAGGTCCTTCAGCGCCGCGATGTCGGCCGTGCGGGTGCGCGAGAGGTCGAGCGTCACCACCCCCGCTGCCTTCAGCAGCGGCACCGCCTCGGCGAGCTTGCCGGGCTGGTAGGCGTGGGTCGCCTTCGCGCCGGTTCCGGCCGGCAGCTTCTCCACCAGCAGGCCGAGCGCGGCGAGCTTCGCCGCCGGGTCCGCCTCCTGCGCCAGCGCCGGCGCCGGGCGCAGCGCCAGGGCGGCGGGCACCGCGAGGCCCGGCAGCAGGGCCATCACCGCGACGAGTGCGCGAGCCTTGTGCAGGCTGAGTGGCGGCCTGCCGCCAGTGATTTGCAGTGTCACGTCGTCTTCCCCCAATGCGGCCGGTCCCGGACGGGCGCCGGTGCAACGACTGGCAGAAATCCTAGGCAATGTCTATAGAACCCCCGATCGCTGATGTATTTGTAGAACATTTGCACTGAAGAATCCCAACCGACGCTGGCTCCTACTTGCCAGCCGTACTGGTACGCCCCGGTCGGATCAGCCCATCATTACTTTGGCAGATATGCAGGGGAAAGGATCGGCGGCAATGCGGGCATCACATGGGAGGCGGTTGTTGGAGTTTGGCGATAATGGTGGTGTGGATCGCTGGAAGGCTCGGGCGGGGTGGCGGGCCGGCGAATCTTTTTTCCCGCTTCGCCTGTTTGAGGCGGGGTGATTGGCGTAACATGCAGCGCCAGCAAGTGCCCCAGCATATCGACGGCCAAGTGGACCTTCGATCCACGCCCGCGGCCTCTGCGGAGAGGCCGGCCGGCGAACTGCGAACTCGGACCACTTCGCACGCCGGCCTTTTGCCAGCCGCGACAACCAAGGATCAAATCAACCCCGGCCTCTTATTACGACTGAACGAGAAATGGGGTCAGGTCACAACCAGCGACCATTCGTCGTCGCTGACGTCAGATGGGTAGGACTTGCGGGGTGCACCGGCGAGCGAAGACATACAACTGCATTAGACCACAGCCTCGCAGAAGTACATAAGACCCTCTGGGCTGGGCACATCCGTGCCCTGCACTTATGCTGCAAATCCTCAAGAAGCGGCGCAAGCTAGCTTTCCAGCTCGGCTCTCCAGTGCTTTTCCATGGTCGGCCCTCTTCGCAGCCGACCGTCTATAAATCATGCCAAACCGCGCCGCAGGAATCCCAAAACCGCAACGCCACCCAGAATCTGCCGAAGTAGCGCTAATCCAGCGCGCCGGCTTTGGCGAACAGCGCATCGGTCTCGGCGGCGAGCACGCCGCCGAGCAGCGTGCCGTTGTAGCCGCGAGAAGCCTCGACCACCGCGCGGGCGGGAATATCGATGCCGTATTCGCCGCGGCCCCAATGCATCACGGTGGCAAGCGAGGAGGCGAACACCACGCCGCCGATGCCGGACCAGACCAGCGCGCTCATGCACATCGCACAGGGCTCCGCGGTAGTGTAGAGCACGACGTCGTCCCAGCCGGTGTTGCCGTTGCGCGCCACGTAGTCGTTGATGCAGGCGATCTCGCCGTGCAGCACCGGGTTGCCGCGGAAATTGTTCACGCCGTTGCCCAGCACGGTTTCGGTGCCAGCGCGGACGATGACGGCGCCGAAGGGGAAGCGCGGGTTCTTCATCGCCTCGGCGATGGCGAGGCGCATGCCGCGCTCGTGCGTCGCCATAGGGATGGCAGCGAATGCGGTGGCGGCGCGGGCTGGAGCGCTCGGGGTGGCGCCGGCCACGGCAGCGAGGCCGGCGAGGATCGTCCGGCGCCGCACTAAGTCGATCGAGGGATGGGTCGCGGTATCGGACGGGAGCGCCATTCGTGGTATCCTTGTGAGGCTGGTCAATTCTGGGGGTTCGGGGCAGGAAGGCAAGCACGGCCTGCTACCAGAAAAGGGTTGACCCGACCGGTCACGGGACGGTCATGAATTTCGTGTGCGGGAGGGAGTTGCACACGATCAGGCCACGGTCTGGGTGAAGCGCTGGCCGAAGAGGATGGCGAACTGTGCCTTGACCATGCCCCGTTCCCTGGCGGGCACGGTTCACTCCTTTTCGGCCCGGATCAAGACCAGGAACAGCAGCTTCAGCGCGGCCACGTCGGTCGGGAAATGTGCCCTGGTACGGACTGCCCGACGCAGCTTCGCGTTCAAGTGCCTCGATGGCGTTGGTCGTGTAGACCAGTCGGCGGACACAATCACGAAAGGCGTAGAACGGGATGACCTCGGGCCAGGCCCGCCGCCAGGCCTGGCCGATGGCGGGATATTTGCGGCCTCAGTCTCCGGCCTCGAAGGCCGCCAGGGCGGCTTCGGCGGCCGCACCTGCCAGGCGCCGATCTCATCGAGCACCACGTCGGTCACTGCGCTGACCAGGTCCGGCGAGACCTCGATGCCGTAGAGTTCGCGCAGGTGGCCGACGATCTCTCGCGTGCTCATCCCCCGCGCATACATCGAGATGATCTTGTCGTCGAAGCCCGGGAACCGGCGCTGGTACTTGGCGATCAGCTGCGGGTCGAAGGTCGATTGCCGGTCGCGGGGAATGTCCAGCGCCAGCTTGCCGGTATCGGTCAGCTGTAGAAGTCTTGATGTTATCTGACGGTCACCCGGATTGGTGGGGATGTAGGCCGGGGCGCGGAGCCCTTTTGAAGCGCAGCGCTCCGGCCGGTATCACCGGAGAAACCGCCATGACGATGACCGAACGCAAGGTGACCAAGGCCAAGATCGGCCTGCTGGAGCTGGCCGGGCAGCTGGGCAGCGTGACCCAGGCCTGTCGGATGATGGGCTACTCGCGCGACAGCTTCTATCGCTTCCGGGACCTCTACGAGAAGGGCGGCGACCTGGCGCTGGCGGAGATCACGCGCTCCAAGCCGAACTTGAAGAACCGCGCCGCGCCTGAGGTGGAGGCAGCGGTGGTGGCGATGGCCATCGACGAACCCGCCTGGGGCCAGGCCCGCGCCGCGAATGAGTTGAAGAAGCGTGGCACCGAGGTCTCCCCCTTCGGCGTCCGCTGCATTTGGCTGCGCCACGATCTCGAGACCAGGAAGAAGCGGCTCAAGGCGCTCGAGGCCAAGGTCGCCCAGGACGGCGGCGTGCTCACCGAATGCCAACTGGTCGCCCTGGAGAAGGCCAAGGCCGAGAGCTTCATGAAGACGTTGAAAGTCGAGGCCGTCTACCTGGCCGCCTACGAGACGTTCGAGGACGCCATCGCCGACCTTCCGCGCTTTATCAACGAGGTCTACAACGAAAAACGCCTCCATTCCGCATTAGGCTATATCCGCCCTGCGCAGTTCGAGGATCAACACGCCCGGCAGACGGTCAAAACGGCGGCTTGATACAGTCCACCGTCAGGGGCGCACTCCATCTCACGATCGACGATCATGGGGGGCACGCCCCCAACGGCGCCGCTTGTTAGGCCGGCCACCAAGGCCTATCCTCTTCACTCAATCAACGTCCCTGCGTTGGACTTGGACTCCCGACGAGCCGCTTTTGATCGACAGCTTTGCCGACGTCGCTCCTGAACCGAGTGGTTGCGTAACCCGAGGGAGGAGGACCTGATCGGACGAGCCGCAGCCTCCATCGACGTATGAGAGTGGTCTAGGGACGACTGCGCTGCGATGGCTTGTGCACACAAGACCGTCGAAGTCCCGCGGTCGTCCGCTCGCCAATCTCGATGATCGCCACCTGTGGCGACCGGAACGAAGGGAGAAGATCAATGTCGGAGCCGTCATCGCTCCCGAACCGGCGCGACCTCCTGGCTGCCTCGACTGCCTCGGCTGCCGCAGGTTGGTTGAATGTGCTTCCCGTGGGCGCGGCTAAAGCAGCCGAAGGCGACGCGATCCGTCCCTTCCGCGTCAACATTCCGGAAGAGGAACTCGTCGATCTCCGCGGCCGCATCGCGGCGACACGGTGGCCCGACCGCGAGACGGTCAATGACCAGTCGCAGGGCATACGGCTCGCGAAACTCCAGGAGTCGGTGCGCTTTTGGGAGACGGACTATGACTGGCGCAAAGCTGAGACCAAGCTCAACGCCCTGCCTCAATTCACAACAACGATCGATGACGTGGACATTCACTTCATCCACGTCCGCTGGCGTCATGTGAGCGCCATGCCGCTGATCATCACGCACGGTTGGCCGGCCTCGGTGCTCGAGCAGATCAAGCTCATCGGACCGCTGACCGAACCAACCGCGCACGGCGGGAAGGCCAAAGACGCGTTCGAGGTCGTCATCCCGTCGATGCCCGGCACGGTTCCAGCCGACGTTTCGAAGGCGCTCCAGGTCGGCGACCCGCCACCTTCCGGGCTCTCAGCCGAGGAGCGACGCGCGTATGAGCAGCTGGAAAAAGCCGTCAAGCAAGTCACCTACGCGAGGTTGACGGGAACGCGCCCGCAGACCTTATACGGAATTGCGGATTCACCCGTCGACCTCGCCGCCTGGCTCCTGGACCATAATGACGGTGATGGCCAACCCGCGGCGGCGGTATACTCCGCTCTCAACCGGACCACGAGCGCCACGGGCGAAGTAACGCGGGACGAGATTCTCGACAACATCACGCTCTATTGGCTGACGAACACGAGTGTCTCGGCGCCTCGTCTCTATTGGGAAAACAAGCTCAGCTATTTCGACGCCAAAGGTGTCTCCATCCCGGTTGCTATGAGCGTAATCCCTGGCGAACAATATCAGGCCCCGCGGAGCTCGACCGAGCGGGCCTACCCCAAGCTCATCTATTACAACCGAGCCGAAAAGGGCGGCCACTTCGCCGCGTGGGAGCAGCCGACGATTTTCGCTCAGGAATTGAGGGCGGCCTTCAGGTCGCTACGCGGAGCTAGGGGACGCGGACGGATTCCCTCCCCGCCCCCGCCGTCCGCACCCCTCGAATTTCACAGGTGTGTCGGCAGCGTTTCGTCGCCGCTTCACAGACGAGGAGAATGATCATGTCCGGGCCCTACTCGGTGATTGGCAAGCGCCAGTGCCTTGCGACCTCCGCATTGGTTGGAGCAATCGGAATCTTTGTTCCTGCGGCCGCCGCTCACACCGCAACGACTTCTCCCGCGCCAGGCGGCGCCGAGACCGTTGCGCAGGCGCCCGTCAGCTCGAGCCCCGGCGCGGCGATTGCCCAAGCTTCCGTGATCGGCGCGGCCGCAGCAGCGCCGACCGCGGACGACACGTCGATCCGCCCGTTCCGGATCCATGTGTCCGACGAGGCTCTCACGGACCTCCGCAGGCGGATCGCCGAGACAAAGTGGCCTAAGCGGGAAACGGTAACAGATGCATCGCAAGGCGTGCAGCTCGCGACGATGCGCGAACTCGCGCGCTATTGGCAGACAGACTACGACTGGCGCAAGGTCGAAGCGGAGTTGAACGCCTTGCCGCAATTCACGACAAATATCGACGGGCTGAACATTCATTTTATCCGCGTTCGTTCCAAACATGAGAATGCATTGCCGGTGATCATCACGCACGGGTGGCCCGGCTCGATCATCGAGCAGCTGAAGATCATCGACCCGCTGACGAATCCCACGGCACATGGCGAGAGTGCATCGGACGCTTTCGACGTCGTGATTCCGTCGCTGCCGGGCCACGGGTTTTCAGGGCAGCCCAGCACCACCGGTTGGGACCCTGTTCGCATAGCACGCGCCTGGGTCGTGCTGATGAAGCGCCTCGGATACACGCGATTTGTGGCGCAAGGCGGCGATTGGGGTGATGCAGTCTCGGAGCAGATGGCCCTGCAGGCACCTCCGGAATTGCTCGGCATTCACACCAACATGCCTGCCACTGTACCAGACGACGTTGCAAAGGCACTCCAATTCGGCGGCCCGCCGCCGTCTGGCCTCTCAGCCGACGAGAGGCATGCCTACGATCAGCTCGACTTTTTCTACAAGCACGGCGTGGCCTATGCCCAGGAGATGGGGAACCGCCCTCAGACGCTGTACGGGATCGAGGATTCGCCCGTCGGCCTCGCCGCTTGGATGCTCGACCACGACGCGCGCAGTTATGCGCTCATCGCACGCGTCTTTGACGGTCAACCTGAGGGTCTTACGCGAGACGACATCCTCGACAACATCACGCTCTACTGGCTGACGAACACGGCGGTTTCTTCGGCTCGTCTGTATTGGGAAAATAAGCTTGCCTTTTTTGCGCCGAAGCACATTGCCATCCCGGTTGCCGTCAGCGTCTTTCCCGACGAGATCTATGCAGCCCCGCGGAGTTGGGTAGAGAAAGCGTTTCCAAAACTCATTCATTACAACCGGCTCGACAAAGGCGGGCACTTTGCGGCCTGGGAGCAGCCGGAGCTCTTTGTCCTGGAGCTCAGGGCCGCGTTCAAACCGCTGCGCTGAAACCTTGGAAGCGGTCGGCGTCATTCGGGCGCCGTCCGCTTCCACCGATGAGCCGTCTCAAGGAGAATTGCCGTGATCAGAATATGTGTCCTTTCGTTGTCGCTGTCGCTGTCAGCCATGGTTGCCGCAGCTCACGCGGAAATGTCGGCGCAAAGCGGTGCGGAGACCTTTGCGCAGATGCCCGCGGCAACGAGCGTCCCGCCAAATGAGGACAAATCGATCCGGCCGTTCCGTATCCATGTGCCCGAAGCGGCGATAACCGACCTGCAACGCCGGATCCGTGAAACCCGCTGGCCCGACAAGGAGACCGTCGGTGATCGGTCGCAGGGTGGTCAATTGGCCAAGATGCAGGAGATCGTTAGGTACTGGGGCAGCGCCTACGACTGGCGCAAGGCGGAAGTGAAGTTGAATGCCTTGCCGCAATTCGTGACCACGATCGACGGCGTCGATATTCACTTCATTCACGTTCGTTCGAAGCATCCCAATGCGCTGCCGGTGGTCATCACCCATGGCTGGCCCGGCTCGGTGATCGAGCAGATCAAGACCATTGGTCCGCTCACCGATCCCACTGCGCACGGCGGGAGTGCCGAGGACGCGTTCAACGTCGTCATCCCATCGATGCCCGGCTACGGCTTCTCCGGCAAGCCGACGGGTACCGGTTGGGGCCCCGACCATATCGCCCAAGCCTGGGCAGAGCTGATGAAGCGCCTTGGCTACACCCGTTACGTGGCCCAGGGCGGTGACTGGGGGTCGCCCATCAGCGAAGCGATGGCGCTCCAGGCACCGGCAGGATTGCTCGGCATCCACATCAACTTGCCGGCAACGGTTCCGCCCGACGTGGCCGCTGTACTGGCCAGCGGAGGGCCGGCGCCGGCGGGACTTTCCGACAAGGAGCGCGCGGCGTTCGTCGCGCTCGACAATCTATATAAAAAGAAGAGAGCCTACGCCGCGATGATGGGCACGCGGCCGCAGACGATCGGCTATGCCTTGACGGATTCGCCTGCAGGGCTTGCGGCCTTCATCTATGACTATAATGACGGCGAGCCCGAGCGCTTGCTCAGCAAGGACGACGTGCTCGACGATATCTCGCTATACTGGCTGACGAACAGCGCGACCTCGGCAGCGCGGCTGTACTGGGAGAACGGCGGCCGGCCCATTGTTAACGCGGCCACGCAGAAGACCGACGAGATCTCGCTCCCGGTCGCCATCACGGTTTTCCCGGACGAGTATTATCAAGCTCCACAGACATGGGCCCGGCGCGCCTATCGCAACCTGATTTACTTCCACGAGGTCGACAAGGGCGGTCACTTTGCCGCGTGGGAGCAGCCGGAGCTCTTCAGTGCCGAGCTTCGAGAAGCGTTCCGATCGCTCCGCAAATCGATCTGAAGCGTTCGGCGCGCGCTGTGGGTGCCGGCTTCCGTGCAATTGCGGCAACATCGATCGGAATCCAGAAGGGTATTCATCAATGAGGACCAACAAGCTCTTGGCAGCTGCGGTACTCGCCACCGCGATCGGGACGCCGGCTGCAGGCTTTGGAGAAGACGTAAACATGCCACAGCCGCCAACATCCCCAGAGATACGGGTTCCGTTCCTTCACGGATTACCCACTGGCCCAATTTCTGGTGAACCCGTGTTGGCTTCTCTCGAGCGTGCGAACGAGTGGTCCAATTCGCCGCCCCTGACGGCGGCGGCTCTCCACGGAAGAGTCGTCCTCATCGATTTCTGGACCTACACCTGCATCAACTGGCTGCGCACACTTCCCTATGTCCGCGCCTGGGCCGAGAAATACAAGAATCAAGGACTAGTAGTAATCGGCGTCCATGCGCCAGAGTTCACATTCGAAAAAGACATCAACAATATTCGCTCAGCCGTGAAAGCGATGCAGGTCAATTATCCGGTCGCAGTGGATAATGAGCATGTCATATGGCGTGCTTTCAAGAATCAATATTGGCCGGCACTATATTTCATCGATGCGCAGGGGCGCGTTCGGTATCATCACTTCGGCGAAGGCGCGTACGAACAGTCGGAAATGATCATTCAAGAGTTGCTGGCAGAGACCGGAATCGGCGGGATCGATCGTGAACTCGTGTCGGTAGATGGCCGCGGTATCGAAGCGGCCGCCGATTGGAGCAGCCTGAAGTCTCCAGAAAATTATGTCGGGTTCGAACGAACCGAGAATTTTGCGTCGCCCGGCGGGGCGTTCCTGGATAAACCTCGCATGTATGAACTGCCCGCGCGATTGCGCCTGAATGAATGGGGGCTGTCTGGCGATTGGACGGTGCAGAAGGAAACCGCCGTGCTGAACAAAGCCAATGGAGGCATCGCGTATCGTTTCCATGCCCGCGATCTTCATCTCGTCATGGGCCCGGCAGTGCCGGGAACGTCCGTGAGATTTCGCGTGCTGATCGATGGACGGCCGCCAGGTGCGGCTCACGGAATTGACGTTGACGAACAAGGCTACGGCACAGTGACAAAACAGCGGCTGTACCAGCTGATCCGACAACCCAAGCCCATCGCCGATCGACAGTTCCAGATCGAGTTTCTTGCTCCGGGCGTAGAGGCATTTGCTTTCACGTTCGGCTGATCCGCCGCGCAATGATCAATTGTGGAGGCTGCCCAATGGATAAGATTGTGGAGGAAATCAACCAAGATCGACGCCGCTTCTTTGGCAGCGCCGCGATGGCGATCATCGCCACTCAGATCGGGATGATCGGTCCTGCAGCAGCACAAGGGGCGAGGACAACAATGCCTGCAATCAAGCCAGGAACAAACACGTCGTTCGGACCGCTGAAGCAGGTCAATGCGGGTGCACTGAATGTGGGTTACGCTGAGGCCGGTCCCACGAACGGGCCCGTTGTGGTTCTTCTGCACGGCTGGCCCTACGACATTCACAGCTTTGTCGATGTCGCGCCCATGCTCGCACAAGCGGGCTACCGCGTGATCGTCCCATATCTCCGTGGTTACGGCGCGACGCATTTCCTTTCAAGCGAAACCGCCCGGAACGGCCAGCCATCGGTGCTGGCGGTCGACACTATCGCCCTATTGGATGCTCTCAAGGTCGAAAGACCCCTCCTCGCGGGTTTTGACTGGGGAGCCCGAACCGCCAACATCATCGCGGCGCTCTGGCCGGAGCGCTGCAAGGCCATGGTCTCCGTCAGCGGCTATCTAATCGGCAGCCAGGAAGCCAGCAAGATGCCGTTGCCGCCGAAGGCCGAACTCGAGTGGTGGTATCAATTTTATTTTGCCACCGAACGCGGCCGAGCCGGCTATGACACATATCGGCGCGAATTTTCGAAGCTCATTTGGCAGCTAGCGTCACCGAAGTGGGCCTTCGATGACGCCACGTTTGATCGCACTGCAGCGTCCTTCGACAACCCGGATCACGTCGCGATCGTGGTTCACAATTACCGTTGGCGGCTCGGCCTGGCTCAAGGCGAGCCGAAATACGACGACCTGGAAGCGCGGCTGGCCGCATTCCCGGTTATCACGGTGCCGACCATCACGCTTGAAGGTGATGCCAACGGCGCACCACACGCGGAGCCCAGCTCGTACGCCAAGAAATTCGCGGGCAAGTATGAGCACAGGCTCATCAAGGGCGGGATCGGGCACAATCTGCCCCAGGAGGCTCCGCAGGCGTTTGCCGAGGCTGTCGTCGATATCGCCGCAAGTTGATCGGCGCAGCCGAGCCGCAGCTCGGCTACCGAAATTCAACCAAGCCAGGGAGATTCACGATGTGCGCGCGAACGGTTGCGAAGTTATCAATCAGGACCGGCGCCAGCATTTGAGCACCGCTGCGATGGGAATTGCAGCTGCGGGTGCCGCGGGCCTGTCTCCTGCGCATCTGTCAATCGGCGTGCAAAAGGGACCCCAGATCGGCGTCCAAAAGTGACCCCTCTTACGGTGCGCGTAGTTTGACGCTGTTCGCCGCTCCGGAGCCGTAGGTGGAGGAGCGGTGAGCAGCGTCGGCCGATCGCTGGTGGAGAGTTAGCCGGCAGGATCAGGCGCGGTTCTTGAACC
>NZ_JAPDNT010000033.1 GCF_025989185.1 Limobrevibacterium gyesilva | reverse complement strand
ACCAGCCTGGACGCCGAGGCGCTGCACGCCACCGGCGTGGCCGGTGGGCCACGCCAGCAGGTGCTGCGGCTGGCCCGCCTCGCCGTGGCGGCCGGCGCCGACGGCCTGGTGTGCAGCGCGCACGAGGCGGCGATGCTGCGCGAGGCGCTGGGGCCCGAGCCGCTGCTGGTGGTGCCTGGCATCCGCCCCGCCGGCGCCGCCGCAAACGATCAGGCGCGCACGATGACCCCGCGCGCGGCGGCCCAGGCGGGTGCGGACTGGCTGGTGGTGGGGCGCCCGATCACGGCCGCCCCCGATCCCGCCGCCGCCGCCGCCGCCATCGCCGCCGAGATCGCCTGACGGCCTCCTGACATGACCCGGATCAAGATCTGTGGCGTCAACGATCCAGTGGCCTTCGACGCCGCGATCGAGGCCGGCGCCGATTATGTAGGCTTCGTGTTCTTCGCCGCGTCCCCCCGTTCTGTCACGCTGGCGCGGGCGGCGGAGCTGTCGGCGCGTCATCCGGGCGGCCCGTTGCGCGTCGGCCTGTTCGTGAAGCCCGGCGACGACGAGATCGCCGCCGCCCTGGCAGCGGTGAAGCTGGATGTGCTGCAGCTTTACGCCCCCGCCGCGCGGGTCGCCGCATTGCGTGAGCGGTTCGGCGTCCCGGTCTGGCGCGCCGTCGGCATCGCCGCCGCCGCCGACCTGCCGCACGCCGCCGCCGGCGCCGATGGGCTGCTGATCGAGGCCAAGCCGCCCGAAGGTGCCACCCGCCCCGGCGGCAACGCGGTCAGCTTCGACTGGTCGCTGCTGTCCGGCTGGCATGCGCCCTCGCCCTGGGTGCTCGGCGGCGGGCTCACGCCGGACAACGTCGCGGCGGCCATCCGGGCGACGCATGCGCCGACCGTCGACGTCTCCTCCGGCGTCGAGCGCGCGCGCGGCGTGAAGGACCCAGCCCTGATCCGCGCCTTCGTGGCGGCTGCGCGGGCCGCATGACGCCGGTGCTCGCCGTCGCGGCCGATGCCGCCGAACTCGGGCGCATGCATGTGCAGTCGTGGCGCGAGACCTACCCGGGGCTGCTGCCGGACTCGCTGCTCGCCGGCCTCGACCCGGTGCAGCGCGGCGCGCGCTGGGCCGAGATCATTGCCACCGGTTGCCGGCTGTTCGTGGTGCGCGACGCGGCGGGCATCGTCGGTTTCGGCTCGTGCGGCGACCAGCGCGCCGCCGAGCTGCCCTATAGCGGCGAGATCACCGCGCTCTATGTGCTGCGCCGCGCCCAGCGGCAGGGTGTCGGGCGCCGGCTGATGGACGTGCTGGCGCGCGACTTGGCCGCGGCCGGCCACCACTCCGCTGCGCTGTGGGTGATGCACGGCAACGATCCGGCCATCCGCTTCTACACGGCGCTCGGCGGCCGCCCGGTCGCCGAGAAGGACAACAGCCACGACGGCGTGACGACGCGCTCCATCGGCTACGCCTGGGACGACGTGACCCAGCTATTCCACCAGCAGACAGGACAGCCCTGCGCAACGCCCGTATAAACCGCGGCGAAACGCACTCACCAAAGGGCCGAATGGCGCTCTCCTTGTCCGCGCGGCAGCGTGTGCTGTTCGTGATCCTTTGCATCGTCTGGGGCACCACGTGGCTGGCGATGAAGGAAGGCGTCGCCGTGGTGCCGCCGGGCGTGTTCGGCGGTCTCCGCTGGACGGTGGGTGGGGTGGTGCTGCTGGCGTGGCTGCGCAGCCGCGGCGAGTCGATCCGCTTTCCGCTGCGCCTGACCGGGCGGCTGCTGGGCGTGGCCGTGCTGATGATCTCGTTCAACAACCTGGTGATGCTGTATGGCATGCGCTACGTGGGCAGCGGGCTCGCCGCCGTGCTCGCCTCGGCGCTGACTCCCATCGGCCTGCTGGGATTCAGCGTGGTGGCCGGCCAGGAGCGCTATACCCACCGTCAGGCCGGTGCGATCGCGCTGGGCATTGGCGGCCTGCTGCTGCTGTTCGGCCCCAAGGCTGTGGCCGGCCGGCAGGACACGGCGGAGTTGCTGGGCGCCCTCGGCGTCATCGTGGGCTGCCTCGCCTACTGCGCCGGCTCGGTGCTGGCGCGGCCGCTGATGCGCACGCTGCCGCCGGCGCTGATGGCGGCGACCACGAACTTCATGGGCGGCGCCATCCTGCTGGTGCTGTCGATCGCCTTCGAACCCGGCGCCGGCGCGGCGCTTTCCGGAAACTGGGGCATCACCGCCTGGGCCGCCTGGCTCTATCTGCTGCTGCCGGGATCGCTGGGCGCCACCGTGATCTACTTCCTGCTGGTGCGGGACTGGGGCGCCAGCCGCACCGGCACCTATGCCTTCGTCTCGCCCATCATCGCCGTGCTGCTGGGGAGCCTGCTGCTGGGCGAGCGGATGGAGCCGCTGGACGTGGCGGGCATGGCCCTGATGCTGGCGGCGGCCGGGTTGGTGCTGCGGCGGAAGCCATAGGCGGAAGACCGGGGGAAAGCCCTCGCCGCGGCTTCAGGCCCGCAACAATTTCACCCGCCGCCCATCGACGCCCAGCGCGATCTGCCCGGCCTTCAGCGCCAGGGCATCGGCGCCGAACACGTCGTGGCGCCAGCCGTGCACGGCCTGGATGTCCGGCTTGTCCTCGGTGGCGAGGCGGTCGATGTCGTCGCTGCTGGCGACCAGCTTGGCGGCGACGTGGTGTTCCTCGCATTTGGCCGCCAGCAGCACTTTCAGCAGCGACACCAGGGCCGGGGAGGGCTTGGGGCCTTCGCGGTGGCTGGGGGCCGGCGGCAGCGCGTCGTCCGGCAGGGCCTTCGCCGCGGCGATCGCCGCGAGCAGGGAGGCGCCCATGCGGCCGTCGGCGAAGCCGCGGGTGACGCCGCGGGCGCGCGCCAGCTCCTCGATCGTGCCGGGGGCGATGGCGGCGATTTCCAGCAGCGCCTCGTCCTTCAGCATGCGCTGGCGGGGGATGTTGCTGCGCTGGGCCTCGCGTTCGCGCCAGGCGGCGATGGCGCGCAGCACGGCCAGCATGCGGCGGTTGTTGGTGCGCGGGCGCAGCCGCTCCCACATGGAATCGGGGTCGGGCTGGTAGGTGGCGGGGTCGGCCAGCAGGGCCATTTCCTCGGCGACCCATTCCAGCCGGTTGTCCTTCTCCAGCCGGGCCCGCAGCTTCTCGTAGACTTGGCGCAGATGGGTCACGTCGGCGGCGGCATAAGTGATCTGCGCCGCCGACAGCGGCCGGGCCGCCCAGTCGCTGAAGCGGTGCGCCTTGTCGATATGCCCGCCGGTCAGCGAGGAGACCAGCGCGTCATAGCCCACCTGGTCGCCGAAGCCCGCGACCATGGCGGCCACCTGGGTGTCGAACAGGGGCCGGGGCACGTCGCCGAAGCGCTGCACGAAGATCTCGATGTCCTGCCGGCAGGCGTGGAAGACCTTCTCGACGTCGGTATCGGCCAGCAGGGCGCCCAACGGCGCCAGGTCGATCCCGGGCGCCTGCGCGTCGACCACCGCAACCTCGTTGTCGCCGGCGAGCTGGACCACGCACAGCTCGGGCCAATAGGTCCGTTCGCGCATGAATTCGGTATCGACGGTCACGAAGCGCTCGCCGCGAAGGCGGGTGCAGAGGGCGTCGAGGTCGTTGCTGGTGGTGATCAGGGTCGGGGGCGGGAAGTCCGCCCGGTTCGGTTTCGGCATCCCTGGCTTCTACACGCCGGGGGCGGCATTGCGAAGGCGACAACTGCCCCGGTCCATGCGTGTACGGCATGCGCGTGACTTGACACTGGTCTGACCGGGGGGTTGTCTGCCGCGCCTTTCCAGACGGGACCAGCCAGATGCACGCCTATCGCACCCATACCTGCGGCGCGCTGCGCGCCAGCGACGCCGGCCAGCCCGCCCGCCTCTCCGGCTGGGTGCACAGCAAGCGCGATCATGGCGGCCTGCTGTTCATCGACCTGCGCGACCATTACGGCCTCACCCAATGCGTGTTCGCCGCCGGCACCCCGGCCTTCGCGACCGTGGACCGGCTGCGGCCGGAAAGCGTGATCACCGTTACCGGCGCCGTGGTGCGCCGCGAGGGCGTGACCGTGAACCCGCGCCTGCCCACCGGCGAGGTGGAGCTGCAGGCCGCGGACGTGGTGGTGCAGTCCGCCGCCGACGTGCTGCCCATGCAGGTGGCCGGCGACGAGAAGTATCCCGACGAAATCCGGCTGAAATACCGCTTCATCGACCTGCGGCGCGAGAAGATGCAGCGCAACATCATCCTGCGCGCGGGCGTGATCGCCAGCATCCGCCGCCGGATGATCGAGGCCGGCTTCACCGAGTTCCAGACGCCGATCCTGACCGCGTCGAGCCCCGAGGGCGCGCGCGACTTCCTGGTGCCGGCGCGCCTGCACCCCGGCAAGTTCTATGCGCTGCCGCAGGCGCCGCAGCAGTTCAAGCAGCTGATCATGGTGGCGGGCTTCGATCGCTACTTCCAGATCGCCCCGTGCTTCCGCGACGAGGCCAGCCGGGCCGACCGCTCGCCGGGCGAGTTCTACCAGCTCGATTTCGAAATGAGCTACGTCACCCAGGAGGACGTGTTCAACACGATCGAGCCGGTGATCGCCGGCGTGTTCGAGGAATTTGCGGACGGCCGCGCGGTGACGAAGCCGCCATTCCCGCGCATCCCCTACGACACCGCGATGCTGGACTACGGCAGCGACAAGCCGGACCTGCGCAACCCGCTGAAGATCACCGACGTCACCGCGCATTTCGCCGGCTCCGGCTTCGGCCTGTTCGCGAAGATCGCGGCCTCCGGCGGCATCGTGCGCGCCATTCCCGCCCCCGGCACCGCCGGCAGTCCGCGCAGCTTCTTCGACAAGCTGAACGAGTGGGCGCGCGAGCAGGGTGCCGGCGGCCTGGGCTACATCCAGTTCGACGCCGAGGGCCCCAAGGGCCCGATCGCCCGCAACCTCGAGCCGGCGCGCGCCGAGGCGATCCGCGCGGCCTGCGGCCTGCAGGCCGGCGACAGCGTGTTCTTCGCCGCCGGCAAGAAGGACGAGGCGCCGAAATTCGCGGGCGCGGTGCGCACGAAGCTCGGCCAGGACCTGGGCCTGATCAAGCCCGGTGAATTCCGCTTCTGCTGGATCACCGATTTCCCGATGTACGAGCTGAACGAGGAAACCGGTCAGATCGACTTCAGCCACAATCCGTTCAGCATGCCGCAGGGCGAGCTGGAGGCGCTGAACACGCAGGACCCGCTGACCATCAAGGCCTACCAGTACGACATCGTCTGCAACGGCGTGGAACTGTCCTCGGGCGCCATCCGCAACCACCGCCCGGACGTCATGATCCGCGCCTTCGAGATCGCCGGCTACACCGCCGCCGACGTGGAGGCGCGCTTCGGTGGCATGCTCAATGCGTTCCGCTACGGCGCGCCGCCGCATGGCGGCTCCGCCCCCGGCATCGACCGCATCGTCATGCTGCTGGCCGACGAGCCGAACATCCGCGAAGTGATCCTGTTCCCGCTGAACCAGCAGGGCGAGGACCTGATGATGGGCGCGCCCGCCGAGGTTCCGCCGGCGCGGTTGAAGGAGTTGTCGCTGAAGCTGGATCTGCCGCCGCTGGCGAAGAAGGCCTGACGCCCGGGGTAACCTCGCAGTCGGGCACGGATTGATCGCGGACGCGGCGCCGGATCTGCGGGACGGCCTCGCGCACGCCCGCAGGACGGTGCCCATGTTCGTGAGTCCGATACTGCGCCGTGCGGCGCTCGTTGCCGGGTTGTCGCTGCTGGCGGGTGCCGCCGCCGCGCAACCGGCGGATGACGCCAATGACGCCCCCGCGCCGGCGGGGGTCTGGGCCCGGGAGCAGCTGCTCGGCGATCCCGGCGGGCTCCGCTCCCGCCTGGAGGCTGCCGGCGTGACGCTGGGCGTCCAGGACACCAACGAGGTGTGGAGCAACCTGCGCGGCGGGCTGCGCACGGGCACCGTCTATCTCGGCCAGACCCAGATGACCCTCAAAGTCGACACGGGCAGGGCGGGTTTGTGGCAGGGCGGCACGTTCTATGCGAGCGCCTACCAGATCCGCGGCACCGGCCCCTCGGCGCAGCTGGTCGGCAACCTGCAGACCGTCAGCGGCATCGAGGCAACGCGCAGCATCCGGCTCTACGACCTGTGGTATGAGCAGGCACTGGCGGACGGCAGATTGTCGGTGCGGATCGGCCAGATGGGGGCCGACGAGGAATTCATCGTAAGCACCTACGGCGCGGTGTTCCTGAATTCCAGCTTCGGCTTCCCCGCGCTGGCCGCTGTCGACCTGCCGTCGGGCGGGCCAGCCTACCCGCTGGCCACGCCGGGAGTGCGGGTGAAGTTCCGGCCCACGGATGCGCTGACCGTCCTCGCCGCGGTGTTCAACGGCAACCCGGCGGGGGCGGGGGCCGGCGATCCGCAGGCGCGCGACGCCTCCGGCACCGCGTTGCGCGTGGGCGATGGGGCGCTCGCGTTCTTCGAGGCGCAGTACGCACTGAACCAGGGCGAGGGGGCCGAGGGGCTGCCCGGCACGTATCGCGTCGGCGCCTGGTACAACTCGCTCAGCTTCCCGAGCCAGCGCTCCGCCAGCAACGGCGTGTCGCTGGCCAGCCCGGGCAGCAACGGCATTCCGCGCGGCCTGCACGGCAACTACAGCCTGTACGCCGTGGCCGATCAGATGGTCTGGCGCAAGCCGGGCACCAAGGACGAGGGCATCGGCCTGTTCGCGCGGGTCATGGGCGCCCCCGGCGACCGCAACCTGTCGGATTTCTACGTCAACGGCGGCGCCACCTGGAAAGGCGCCATTCCCGGCCGCGCGGACGACACGATCGGCCTCGGCGTCGCCTATCTGCGCATCGGCGGAGCGGCGCGCGGGCTGGATCAGGACACCGCGTTGTTCAGCGGGGCGCCATTCCCGGTGCGCAGCAACGAGACGGTGATCGAGGCGACCTACCAGATGCAGCTGGCGGGCTGGTGGCAGCTGCAGCCGGACGTCCAGTACGTCATGCGGCCCGGCGGCAAGGTGCCCAACCCCAACAACCCGGCGCAGGTGCTGAAGAATGCGGTGGTGATCGGGCTGCGGAGCGTGGTCACGTTCTGAACGGCGCTCCGGGTTCAGCGATGTTTGGTGGCGTCGCTGCCGGAAGCGTTGCCGCCGTCATGCCCGGCGGAGTCGCTCCCGCCCATGCCTCCGGAATCATGCCCACCCATGTCGCCGCCGCCGGCCGCATGTACGGCCGGCGCCATGGCCGCGCAGAGGAAGGCGGCGATGGCAAGCCAACGTGCGAAAACGATCACGCGCATATGCGATCCTCCGTTGCCGTGTGCCCGGCTCCGCCGCCCCCGGAGATCCATCCGGATAGACGCCGGCGGGCCGCCCTCTATTCCGAATTGTTGCAAGCTCTTGATCCAAGGGGGTCGAAGGGTATATGCGCGGGGATGAAGTGGCCGCGCAGCCCTCGGGCCTGCCCGGCCGCGTCTCGGCGGACGCCGAATGCGCCCGCCGGTGTGGCAACCGCAGACAGGGATCACATGAAACCGCGATCTAGCAGCCAGCCCACGGAGAGCCATAGTAGGCGCGCCGCGCCTGCCGTGACGATCCTGCCGGGCTGTTCCGTTGCTCGGGACGTGCATGTGACCGCCATGGGGACAGCGACACGCTGAGCCCGTAGCGGCCAGGCCTCCCGAGCTTGAGCAGATGAGCTTGAGCAGAAGGAGGCGCCGATGGCCGCCTTTCTCAACACGACCGCCGCAATGGCGGTCCGGTATCGCTGTCCGTCCGGCCCGTCCGGACGGCTGACTCAGCGCGTGCGGGCATCGGCCCGCGATTGGGACGTCGTTCCCCCGGAACCTGCTGGCCTGGCCCCGAGTTGACGCGGCGCGTTGCCCGCGAAGCCCGATTTCCAGGCCGATTGCAGGAACGACCCGCATGAGCACTTTCATTCCCCCGAAGACCGCCGCGCGCACCGCTGTGCTCGATTCCGCCCATATCGGCGACATCCGCGGCGCGCTGGGTACTATCCGCCACAACGACCACGGCCCCCGCAACAGCTGGAAGCACCGGCTGCGCACGCTGCTGGCCATCGTCGGCCCCGGCCTGATCGTGATGGTTGGCGACAACGACGCCGGCGCCTTCGCCACCTACTCCCAGGCCGGCCAGGACTACGGCACCGCCCTGCTATGGACGCTGCTGCTGCTGATCCCGGTGCTGTACGTGAACCAGGAAATGGTGCTGCGCCTGGGCGCGGTCGCCGGCGTCGGCCATGCGCGCCTGATCCTGGAGCGCTTCGGCAAGTTCTGGGGCGCGTTCAGCGTGATCGACCTGTTCATCCTGAACGGGCTGACCATCGTCACCGAGTTCATCGGCATCAGCCTGGCACTGGACTATCTCGGCGTCTCCAAGCTCGTCGGCGTCGGCGTGGCCGCGGCGCTGACCATCCTCGCCGCCAGCACCGGCGATTTCCGCCGTTTCGAGCGCTTTGCCCTGGCGCTGGTGCTGGGCAGCCTGCTGCTGGTGCCGGTGTTCGTGGTGGCGCACCCGCCGATGGGCCAGGTCGCGCGCGATTTCTTCATCCCGCAACTGCCCGCGGGCAAGCTGTCGGACATCATGCTGCTGGTCATCGCCATCGTCGGGACGACGATCGCGCCGTGGCAGCTGTTCTTCCAGCAGAGCTACGTCATCGACAAGCGCATCACCCCGCGCTTCATGGCCTACGAGAAGGTCGATCTGGGCCTGGGCATCGTCTTCGTGATCGTGGGCGCGGCGGCGATGATCGCGATCGCCGCGGCGACGTTCGCGGGCACGCCCGAGTTCGGCCAGTTCAGCGATGCCGGCGGCGTGGCGTCGGGGCTGGAGCGGTACGTGGGCCAGGTGCCGGCGGTGCTGTTCGCGCTGGCGCTGATGGATGCCAGCATCATCGGCGCCGCAGCGGTGTCGCTGTCCACCGCCTATGCCATCGGCGACGTGCTGTCGCTGCGGCACTCCTTGCACCGCAAGCCCACCGACGCCGTCGGGTTCTACCTGGTCTATATCGGCCTGATCGCCGGGGCCGCCGCGCTGGTGCTGATCCCGGACGCGCCGCTGGGGCTGATCACCGTGGCCGTGCAGACGCTGGCCGGCGTGCTGCTGCCCAGCGCCACGGTGTTCCTGCTGCTGCTGTGCAACGACCACGCGGTGCTGGGCCCATGGGTCAACGGCAAGTGGCTGAACCTGTTCACCGGGGCGGTGATCGCGGTGCTGGTGCTGCTGTCGGTGGTGCTCACGGCGTCGGTGCTGTTTCCCGACATCACCGAGGCGCAGATCCTGTGGATCATGGGCGGGGGAGGGGTGCTGGCCGTGATCGGCGCCGGGGTGACCCTGCTGCTCAACCGGCGCGAGGCGGCGCAGGACGGCGGCGCGGTGCCTCGCGCGCTGCGCGCGGCCTGGCGCATGCCGCCGCTGGACGAACTGGTGCCGGCGCGCATCTCGGCGTCCAGCCGCGTGTGGATGATGGTGTTGCGCCTCTACCTCGTGCTGGCTTGCGCGATGGTGGTCGTGCGTGTCGTGCAACTGGCGCTTGGCCAGGGTTAAGGAAAAAGGGGGACTGATCATGCTGCGTTGCATTGCCGCCTTCTTCGCTGTCGGCCGCGTCCGCCTGGCGCCGGAACTGTGGTGTCGGTCCTCCATCCTGCTGGCGCTGCGCGACGCCCGCGCAGCGCAAGGCCGGGCGGCAGGCTGGCACAGCTGAGCAAAGCCGCGCATGCTCGATCGTTCCGGACCTGCGGGCGGAGGATGCGCGGCCGATGTCGGTGACCCGTCTTCTCGTTGAGTTGATCGGCCATGTCGTGCTGCTGCTGTGGGGCGCGCGCATGGTGCAGACCGGTATCGTCCGCGCCTTCGGCTCCGACCTGCGCCGCCTGCTGGGCAAGGGCCTGTCCAACCGGCTGGTGGCGCTGTTGTCCGGCATGGTGGTGACCGCGCTTTTGCAAAGCAGCACCGCCACTGCGCTGATGGTCACGTCGTTCGCCGCCGGGGGGCTGGTGGCGCTGGTGCCGGCGCTGGCGGTGATGCTGGGGGCCAATGTCGGCACCGCGCTGATCGTGAAGGCGTTGACCTTCGATGTGGCCTGGATCTCGCCGATCCTGCTGATCGCCGGCTACGCCGCCTTCAAGCGCGGCGGCGCCGGCGGCCACCGGGGCGGGACCAAGAACAGTCGGGTGCAGAATATCGGCCGGGTCTGCATGGGGCTGGGCCTGATGCTGCTGGCCCTGCGCCTGCTGGTGGAATCCATGCAGCCCGCCGAGGCCGCGCCGCTGCTGCGCCAGCTGCTGGGGGTGCTGACCGGCGAGCCGCTGCTGGACGTGATCCTGGCGGCGGCCCTGACCTTCGCCGCCCATTCCAGCGTGGCGGTGGTGCTGATGATCGTGCCGCTGGCCGCGACCGGGGTGGTGACCCCCGTGGCCGCCTTCGCGCTGGTGCTCGGCGCCAATCTCGGCTCCACCATCCCGCCGGTGCTGGCCGCCGGCAGCGACCCGGCGGCGCGGCGGCTGCCGCTGGGCAACCTTGCTTTTCGCGCCCTCGGTTGCCTTGTCGCGTTGCCGCTGCTGCATCCGCTGGCCGACCTGTTCGCGCGGCTGACCCCCTATCCCGGCGCGCAGGCGGTGGATTTCCACATCGGCTTCAACCTGGTGCTGGCGGTGGCCCTGGTCGGGCTGCTGGACCCGGCGGCAAAGCTGCTGACCCGCCTGCTGCCCGCGGCGGCGACTCCGGACGACCCGGCGCGGCCGCGATACCTCAATGAGGCGGCGCTCGACACGCCCTACCTCGCCTTGTCGAATGCCGCCCGCGAAACCCTGCGCATGGGCGACCTGATCGAGGCAATGCTGCGCCGCTTCCTTGAAGGCATCACGGCGAACGACCGGGGCGCGATCGACGACGTGGTGCGGCTGGGCAAGGCGCGGGATCGGCTGGAGGACGCGGTCAGGACCTACATGGCCCGCATCTCCGCCGAGGACATGACCGAGCGCGATGCCGTGCGCCGTCAGGAGATCCTGGATTTCGTCGTCAATCTCGGCCATGCCGGCGGCATCGTCGAGCGCAGCCTGACCGAGCTGGCGCGCCGCAAGGCCAAGCGCCAGGTCAGCTTCACCGCCGAGGACCGGGCCGATCTGGCGGCCTTTCACGCCAACGTGCTGGAGGACCTGCGGCTGGCGCTGTCCACCTTCATGGCCGAGGACCCGCGCGGCGCCCGCCAGCTTCTGGACGCCAAGCGGCGGCTCAGCGAGCTGGAGCGCACCGCCACCCGCGCGCACCTGGCGCGGCTGGAACCGTCCCGCCCGGACGCGCTGGAAGGCAGCTCGCTGCATCTGGCCGCGTTGCGCGACCTGAAGCGGATCAATTCACATCTCTCGGCGATCGGCTACGCGGTGCTTGAACAGGGACCCGATCCGGCCCACGCAGGGCCCGAACCCGACATGGCCGACCCGGCCCCGGGTCGGGACGACGGCTGATCGCTGCTGGCGCAGCGGCGCCGGTGTTCTTATGTGTATCCGCCAGATCTTGGGAGACTCCGCAGCATGCGCCTGCGCCATCTTGCCGTTCCCTTCGCCGTTGCGTGGGGCATGCTGTCGACCGCCCTCGCTCCGGCGGCCGCGGCGGCCGACCTTGCGGCGCACCGCGCGCTCTATGCCCTGACCCTGCAATCCGCCCGCGGCGACGTCATCGCCGCCGACGGCACCATGGCCTTCGAGGTGCTGGACGCCTGCGAAGGCTGGGCGGTGCGCCAGCGGCTGTCGATGACGCTGACCAACCGCGACGGCCAGGACATCGAGATGGTGTCGGACTATACCACCTTCGAAAGCAAGGACGGGCTGCGCCTGCGCTTCCGCATGCGCCAGACCACCGACCAGGCGGTGACTTCGGACGTGGCCGGCGACGCCACGCTGGAGCGGGTGGGCGGCCCGGGCGTCGCGCACTACACGGTGCCCGAGGACACCACCCGGCCGCTGCCCGAGGGCACCCTGTTCCCGATGGCCCACACCGCGGCGATCCTGGACGCGGCGAAGGCGGGCAAGAAGTTCCTGGCCTTGCCGCTGTTCGACGGCACCGGGGCCGAGGGCGCGCAGGACAGCTCAATCGCCATCACCAGCTGGGTCGGGCCGGCGGAGAGCAAATGGCCCGAGCTTGCGAAGCTTCCGAGCGGGCGCGTGCACGTGGCGTTCTTCGACCGCTCCTCCGCCAGCCAGCAGCCCGATTACGAAGTCGGCATGCGCTACTGGGAGAACGGCGTGGCCGACGACCTGACGATGGATTTCGGTGACTTCGTGATGACCGGCAAGCTGAAGGAGTTCACCCTCCTCCACGGCGGCTGCTGACGTCAGGTGTTGACCGCCAGCACCTTGCGCCGGTGCGGCAGGGCCCTGACCGGGACCACGCCGTAGAGATCCTTGGTCGCTTCGGTGATCGTGACGCCGGCGAATTGCGGCAGCAGCGCGCGGCCGGCCCGCTCCCACAGCCGGGCGCTGCGCACCACCAGGCGCAGCCGGGTGGGCGGCATGTACAGCGCGGTGTCGCGCCGCTCGACGCGGAACATCGCCGCGGCCAGCAGCCGGCCGATCTGGCCGGGCGAATAGGGCTGGCCCTGGCCGAACGGCGTGCTCTCCACATGCGCCCACATGCCGCGGCGGTTCGGCGCCACCACCAGCAGGCGGCCGTCGTCCTTCATTACGCGCCAGACCTCGCGCAGCATCCGCCGCGCGTTCTCGGCGGCCTCCAGCCCGTGCACCAGCAGGATCCGGTCGAAGCACAGATCGGGGAAGGGCAGCGCGTCCTCCTCCGCCGTGCAGGACAGGTTGGCGGCCCCCGGCGGCCAGCGCGCCGCGCCGATCTGGGCGGGCATCAGGGCGACGCAGCGGCCGGCCTGCTCGCGCCAGAGCCGCAGATACGGTCCCGCATAGCCCAGCCCCAGCACGGACTGGCCCGCAAGCGAGGGCCAGAGCGCCTGCAGACGCTGGCGCACAAGGTGGCCCGCCATCGCTCCCTGCCGGGTGATGTAGAAATCGGCCGCCGCGTGGGTGCCCGTCACCATGGCGCCCATATACCACGGCTGCGGGTCCGCCCTATGGTGGCATCGCGCCGTGCCTCCGCAGCGACATGCGCGCTCCGGTCGTCATCGCCTGGCGACGGTATCGCTTCGCGGTTTGCCAGTTCCCCACCCGATGGTAAAGCGGTCCCATGATCACAGCACAGTCCGTTCCCATTCTGTCCGACAACTACGCCTGGCTGCTGCGTTGCAGCACCACCGGCGCGACGGCGATCGTGGATCCGGCCGAGATCGCGCCGGTCGTCGCCGCGATCGATGCCGCCGGCGGCCGGCTGGACCTGATCCTGCTGACCCACCACCACGACGACCACATCGCCGGCACCGACGCCATCCGTGCCCGCTATGGCGCCAAGGTCGTGGGTGCCACCGCCGACGCGCACCGCCTGCCCCGGCTCGACGTCGCGGTGGCGGAAGGTGACAGCGTGACCCTGGGCGAAGGCACGGCGCGGGTGTTCGACACGCCCGGCCACACGCGCGGCCATATCGCCTACCATTTCGGCGACGGCGGCGTGCTGCTGTGCGGCGACACGCTGTTCAGCCTGGGATGCGGCCGCCTGCTGGAAGGCACGGCAGCCGAGATGTTCTCGAGCCTGCGCAAGCTGTCTTCGCTGGGGCCGGACACGCTGGTCTGCTGCGGCCACGAATATACCGAAAGCAACGCCCGCTTCGCCCTGCACGCCGACCCGCAGAACGCGGCGCTGCAGGCCTATGCCCAGGGGGTGAAGGCGTTGCGCGCCGCCGGCAAGCCGACCGTGCCCAGCCGCATGGCCGACGAGCTGGCCTGCAATCCGTTCGTGCGCGCCCCCGACGTGGCCACGCTCGCCGACCTGCGCGCGCGCAAAGACAAGTTCTGAGGGAAGGACCCCCACACGTGAAGCTGTTCTACTCGCCCACCAGCCCGTACGTCCGCAAGGTGTTGGCCTGCGCCATCAGCCGCGAGATCGACAAGCAGATCGAGCTGGTGCCAACCAACCCGCACCTCTCCCCGGCCGGCCTGCTGGCGGCCAATCCGCTGTCCAAGGTGCCGTGCCTGCTGACCGCGGACGGCGTTGCGCTGTTCGACAGCCCGGTGATCTGCGAATACCTCGACAGCCTCGACGGCGCGCTGCAGCTGTTCCCGCGCGCCGGCGGCCCGCGCTGGCGGGCGCTGAAGCTCCAGGCCATGGCCGACGGGATCCTCGACGCCGCAGTGGGCCGGCGCATGGAGCAGGGCAAGCCGCAGGAGGCCGCCCGCGACGCCACCATGGCCCGGCACAAGGCGGCGGTGGAGCGCACCCTGGCCGAGCTGGAGAAGGAGCCGCCGCACAAGGCGCTGGATATCGGCTCGATCAGCGTCGCCTGCGCGCTCGGCTACCTCGATCTCCGCTTCGGCGCCGAGCCCTGGCGCCCCGCGCATCCGAAACTGGCCGCCTGGTTCGCCGCGTTCTCGGAGAATCCGGGCCTTGCGCGGACCGTGCCCAAAGACCCTGCCTGAATGGATCTGCGCGACCCTTCCGTCCCGGCGGAAGACGTGGTCCGCGCCCTCGGGCTGCAGCCGCATCCCGAGGGCGGTGCCTACCGCGAGACCTGGCGCGACAGCCCCGCCGACGGCAGCCGCGGCGCCGGCACCGCCATCCTGTTCCTGCTCGCCGCCGGCCAGTCCAGCCATTGGCACCGGGTGGACGCCAACGAGCTGTGGATCTGGCAGGCCGGCGCGCCGCTGGTCCTCAGCCTGTCGCCCGACGGCCACGACGAAAGCGCCTGCCGGCTGGGCCCCGACCTCGCCGCCGGCGACTCGCTGCAGCGCCTAGTGCCCAGCCATTGCTGGCAGGCCGCCGCCAGCCTGGGCGGCTGGACGCTGGTGACCTGCACGGTGTCGCCCGCCTTTCACTTCGAGGGTTTCGAGCTGGCGCCACCGGGCTGGCGGCCCTCCCGCCAGGGCTGAGCCGCGCTGCCCCTTCTGCGGTCAGAGGGTTGTAAGGTATAGTTCCTGCCGGGCACGAACATTGCCCGCGATTTGGAGACCTTGCCGATGGCGCTCGCCGCGCAGACTCGACGAAACGCGTCGCCGGGCCTTGCCTCGCCGCAACTGCGGACGCTGATCCGCCGGCGGCTGGCCGAGCTCGGCGCCATCATGCTGGCCCTGGCCGGCCTGACCGTGCTGGTGGCGCTGGCCTCCTACGACGTTCACGACCCGTCGCTGAACACCGCCACCGTGGCGCCCGCCCGCAACCTGGTCGGGCCGATCGGCGCCATCGCCGCGGACCTGTTGCTGCAGGGCTTCGGCGTGGCCGGGATGTTGCCGGGACTGGCGCTGCTGGCATGGGCCTGGCGCATCGGCTCGCATCGTGGCCTCGGCGGCCTGCCGTTGCGCCTCGCGGCGCTGCTGGCCGCCATGCCGGTGCTGGGCGGGGCACTTGCGGGCATTCCCGGCCTGCATGGCGGCGGAGTCGCCTGGCCGACCCAGGCCGGGCTGGGCGGCGCCGGCGGCCTGTTGCTGGCCGACGACACGCTGTCGGCTGGGCGCGACATGCTGGGTCCGTTCGGCGGCCTGGTCGTCTGGGGCCTCGGCACGGTGCTGGCGGTGGTGCTGACCCTGCTGGCGCTGGGCCTGTCCGCCGGCGAATGGCGCGCGGCCGGGCGCGCCGCCCGCGGATCGATGACGCATGGCCGCAGCGCCGCCGGCCTGCTCGGCCGTCTGGCCGGCCGGATCGTTTCCGCCTTCCTGTCGGTGCTGCACCGGCTGAACGGCACCCATCCCGCCAAGGACGCCTGCGAAGCGCCGGAGCCCGAGGCGGAAGACGACCCCCAGCCGCGCCGCGAGCCGCGCCTGGCCCCGGCGCCGCGCGTGGCGGCCCCCGCCGCCGCACCGGCCGTCGCCAAGCCCAAGGTCTCCCCCGCGCCGAAGAAGCCCGCGCCGGTCCGCCAGGACAGCCTGCCGCTGGAAGGCGCCTGGCGCTTCCCGCCGCTGTCGCTGCTGGCGCCGGCGCCGACCCGGTCGAGCATCGGTGCGCCCACCGAGGAAGCGCTGCAGGCCAATGCGCGGCTGCTCGAATCGGTGCTGGCCGATTACGGCGTGCAGGGCCAGATCGTGGAGATCCGGCCCGGCCCCGTGGTGACGCTGTACGAGCTGGAGCCGGCGCCGGGCATCCGCAGCGCCCGCGTGATCGGGCTGGCCGACGACGTGGCGCGCAGCCTGTCCGTCACCGCCGTGCGCATCGCCACCGTGCCCGGCCGCAACGTCATCGGCATCGAGGTGCCGAACGCAAGGCGCGAGACCGTCTATCTGTCCGAACTGCTGTCCTCGGCCGAATGGGAGAAGCACCAGGGCCACGGCCGGCTGGCGCTGGCGCTGGGCAAGGACATCAGCGGCAGCCCGATCATCGCCGACCTCGCGCGCATGCCGCATCTGCTGGTCGCGGGCACCACCGGCTCCGGCAAGTCGGTCGGGATCAACGCGATGATCCTGTCGCTGCTCTACAAGATGTCGCCCGACCAGTGCCGGCTGATCCTGATCGACCCGAAGATGCTGGAACTGTCGGTCTACGAGGGCATTCCGCATCTGATGGCCCCGGTGGTGACCGAGCCGGCCAAGGCGGTGGTGGCGCTGAAATGGACCGTGCGCGAGATGGAGCGGCGCTACCGCGCCATGAGCCAGCTCAGCGTGCGCAACATCGGCGGCTACAACGACCGCGTCGCCGACGCCCGTGCCAAGGGCGAGGTGGTCACCCGCCGCGTGCAGACCGGCTTCGACAGCGAGACCGGCAAGCCGATCTTCGAGGACCAGCCGCTGGCGCTGGAGCCGTTGCCGTTCATCGTCGTGGTGATCGACGAGATGGCCGACCTCATGATGGTCGCCGGCAAGGAGATCGAGGCCGCGGTGCAGCGCCTGGCGCAGATGGCCCGCGCCGCCGGCATCCATGTGGTGATGGCGACCCAGCGCCCGTCGGTGGACGTGATCACCGGCACCATCAAGGCCAACTTCCCCACCCGCATCAGTTTCACCGTCATCAGCAAGTTCGACAGCCGCACCATCCTGGGCGAGCAGGGCGCGGAGCAGCTGCTGGGCCAGGGCGACATGCTGTACATGGCCGGCGGCGGCCGCATCCTGCGCGTGCACGGCCCGTTCGTGTCCGACAAGGAAGTGGAGGAGATCGTCGCGTTCCTGCGCGAACAGGGCGAGCCCGCCTATCTCGAGGAAGTCACCGAAGCGCCGGACGAGGCCGAGGCGTCCGGCATGTCCGGCATCACGGGGGCCAGCGACAGCGAGAAGAGCCTGTTCGACCAGGCGGTGGACGTGGTCTCCCGCGAGGGCAAGGCCAGCACCAGCTTCATCCAGCGCCACCTGCAGATCGGCTACAACCGCGCCGCCCGGCTGATCGAGCAGATGGAAAAGGAAGGCATCGTCGGCCCCGCCAACCACGTGGGCAAGCGCGAGGTGCTGGTGCGGCGAAGCGACGATTGAGCGGGGCGCAACCCTCGCCCGTTCGCTCGAACCGCCACCCCCGATTTTCCCTTCGCACCTGCAGCATTCACTGCGATGCTTGAAGCATGACATTTCCTGCCTGGTTGCCGCTGCTGCTCGGGCTGCTTTCCGCAGTCGGCCCGTTGTCCACCGACATGTACCTGCCGGCGTTTCCGGCCATCGAGGAGGCCCTGGGCGGCCGGCCCGGCACGGCGCAGCTGACGCTGGCCACGTGGTTCGTGGGTCTGGCGATCGGCCAGATCACGCAGGGGACGTTGTCGGACCGCTACGGGCGGCGCTGGCCGCTGATTGTCGGGACCGCGCTGTACACCCTGGCCTCGGTCGGGTGCGCGGTGGCGCCGGACCTGGTGACCTTGTCGGTGCTGCGGCTGTTGTGCGGGTTCGGCGGCTCGGCCGGCATGGTGATCACGCGGGCGATCGTGCGCGACCTCGCCGACGGGCACGCGGCGGCGCGGCTGATGAGCAAGCTGATGCTGGTGATGGGCGCGGCGCCGATCCTGGCGCCCACGTTGGGCGGCGTCGTGCTGATCTTCTCGGGCTGGCAGGCGATCTTCTGGATCTGCGCGGCCTATGGCGGCCTGTGCTGCCTGCTGGTGGCGCTGTTCCTGCCGGAGACGTTGCCGCAGGCGCGGCGGGTGAGGCTGGGCCTGGGCGGGATCATTTCGCGCTATGCCGCCATCTTGCGCGAGCGCGGCTTCATCACCCATGCGCTGATGGGCGGTTTCGCGATGAGCGGCATGTTCGCCTATCTCGGCGGGTCGCCCGGCGTGTTCATCGACCTGTTCCACTTGTCGCCGTCGCTGTACGGCGCCTTGTTCGGCGTCTCGGCGGCCGGGTTCATCGCGGCGTCGCAGATCAATCCGCGCCTGCTGACGCGATTCGGCGCCGAGCGGGTGATGCGCGTCGCCGTGCGGGTGTTCCTGGCGGCGACGGTCGTGCTGACGGCTGTGGCGTTCGTGGGGCCCTGGGGCTGGGTGGCGGTGTGGGCGCCGATCTTCTTCGCCATGAGCAGTCAGGGCTTCCTCATGCCCAACGCCGTGGTGGGCGCGCTGAGCCGCCATGCCGCGAACGCGGGGGCGGCGTCGGCGCTGATGGGCACGATGCAGTTCTGCCTCGGCGCGGTCAGCGGCCTTGCCGTCGGCGTGCTGAGCGACGGCACCGCGCGGCCGATGGCGCTGCTCATGCTCGCAGGTGCCATCGGGGCTGCGATCTGCGATCTGGGCCGTCCCAGGCGGGCGTGATATCGATGCGATCCGAACGAAACAGGATGCGCATTGCATGAGCCTCATCGTCGGCGTTCCCGCCTGTTCCAAGGACATCAACGGCCTGCTGCAGCACGCCACCCCCGCCCGCTACGGCGCCGCGCTGATGGGCGGCGCGGAGGCGATGCCGATCCTGCTGCCGCCGGTGGGCGAGGGCCTGCTGGCGCTGCTCGACCGGCTGGACGGCCTGCTGCTGTCGGGCAGCCCGAGCAATGTCGAGCCGCAGCGTTATGGCGTGGACCAGGACCTGACCCCCGGCAAGCACGACCCGCACCGCGACGGCACCACGCTGCCGCTGGTGCGCGCGGCGCTGGGGCGTGGCATGCCGGTGCTGGCGATCTGCCGCGGCATCCAGGAGCTGAACGTGGCCCTGGGCGGCACCCTGCACCAGAAGGTCCAGGACCTGCCGGGCCGCATGGACCACCGCGCCGGCGAGGGCACGCTGGACCACTGCTTCCGGCTGAAGCACACGGTAACGGTCTCCGGTCATCTGGCCGGCATCGTCGGCGGCACCGAGATCATGGTGAACTCGCTGCACGAGCAGGCGATCGACCGCCCGGCCGACGGCCTGGTGGTGGAAGCCGCCGCCGCCGACGGCACCATCGAGGCAGTGCGCGTGGCCAGTGCGCCAGGCTGGGCCTTCGGCCTGCAGTGGCACCCCGAATGGCACTACCTGACGGATGCGCCGAGCATGAACATCTTCCGCGCGTTCGGCGACGCCTGCCGCGCCTATGCGGCGGGCCTGAAGCAGGCGGCCTGACATGGACCTGCACCTCGCCGGCCGGCGCGCGCTGATCACCGGCGGCTCGAAGGGCATCGGCCGGGCGGTCGCGGAAGCGCTGGCCGGCGAGGGCGTGGACGTGATCCTGGTGGCCCGCGACGCCGCCGTGCTGGCGGAGGCGGCCCAGGTGGTGCGGGCGCGCCGCCAGGTGAATGTCGCCACCATCCCGGCCGATCTGTCGCGCGAGGACGAGGTCGTGCGCGTCGCGCGGGAGGCGGGCGAGATCGACATCCTGGTGAACAACGCCGGCGCGATCCCGCCGGGCACCCTCGCCGCCGTGGACAACGACACCTGGCGGCGGGCCTGGGACCTCAAGGTGTTCGGCTTCATCTCGCTGTGCCGCGCCGTCTATCCGGCGATGGCCGCGCGCGGGTCCGGCGTGATCGTCAATGTCATCGGCGCGGCCGGCGAGAAGCTGCCGGCGAACTACATCGCCGGCTCTGCCGGCAACGCGGCGCTGATGGCGTTCACCAAGGCGCTGGGCCGGGCCAGCCCCGCCGACGGCATCCGCGTCGTTGGCGTCAACCCCGGCTCCACCGCCACGCAGCGGATGGAGATGCTGCTGCGCCACCGCGCGCAGGAGACGCTGGGTGATGCGGCGCGCTGGATGGAGCTGTGCAGGGACATGCCGTTCGGCCGCCCCGGCAAGCCCGAGGAGATCGCCGACGCCGTGGCGTTCCTGGCCAGCCCCCGCTCCGGCTACACCACCGGCACGATCCTGACGGTCGCCGGCGGCTGACCCAGGCCGCCGGGCCGGCGCCGTCAGATGTTGGCCAGCACCGCGTCGCAGATGCGGGAGACGTCTTCCTCGGTCAGGTCCGGATGGATCGGCAGCGCCATGATGCGCGTCGCCAGGTCGTCCGACACCGGCAGGGCGGCGCCGTCATGGGCATCGCGATACGCCGGCTGGCGGTGCAGCGGGCGGGGGTAGTAGATCGCCGACGGCACGCCCGCCGCCTTCATCCCGGCCTGCATGCGGTCGCGCGCGGCGGCGTCGGGCAGCAGAATGGCGTAGATCGCCCAGGCGCTGACGCTGTCCGGCACGCGCGCGGGGATGGTGACGGCGTTGCCGAGGCGCGAGTCGTAGATCTGCGCGATCCGCGCGCGGGCGGCGAGCTCGTCCGCGAACACGGTCATCTTGCTCAGCAGCACGGCGGCCTGGAGCGTGTCCATGCGCCCGTTCATGCCGGTGCGCAGCACTTCGTAGCGTGTGGTGCCTTCGCCGTGCGTGCGCAGGCTGCGATACAGCGTGGCGCGGTCGCTGTTGTCGGTGAACAGCGCACCGCCATCGCCATAGGCGCCCAGCGGCTTGGAGGGGAAGAAGCTGGTGGCCGTCGCGTCCGCGGCGGTGCCGAGCATGCGGCCGTGCAGGCTGGCACCGAAGCTCTGGGCGCAATCGTCGATGGTGAACAGCCCTTCCTGGGCGGCGATCGCAGCCAGCGCCGGCCAGTCGGCGGGCTGGCCGAACAGGTCCACCCCCACCAGCGCACGCGGCCGCAGCCGGCGGCCGGCGCGCACCACGGAGATGCGCGCGCGCAACTGCTCGGGGTCGATCTGGAAGGTGCGGGGATCGACGTCCACGAACACCGGCGTCGCGCCGAGCACCAGCGGCACCTCGGCGGTGGCGGTGTAGGTGAACGCCGGCAGGAACACCGCGTCGCCCGGCCCGATGCCTTCGGCCATCATGGCGATCTGCAGCGCGTCGGTGCCGGAGCTGACGGTGACGCAGTGCTTCGCCCCGCAGAATTTCGCCAGCGTGTCTTCCAGCTCCGCCACTTCGGGGCCGAGGATGAACTGGCAATGGCCGAGCACCGCATCCAGCCGGCGGCGCAGGTCGGCGGCGATGCGCGCCTGCTGGGCCTTGAGGTCGAGGAACGGAACCGGGCGGGCGGTCGGCGAATCGTTCATGTAAGGGTCCTCTCAGGCATGCGCCGAGCCGGCGTTGCCGTCCACGTTATGCTCGAATTCCGGCACCATGCGCCCGAGCTGGTTCAGTGCCAGCCGCACCTGGCCGCCGCGGCAGGACGAGGCGATCTCGTCGATCGCGCGGCCGACGATGGCGGGGTCGGCGGTGCGCGGGGTGGCCATCAGCAGGCCGGGATGGCCGGTGGGCGTGGGCGGTTCCTTGCCGTGGAACAGCTCCTCGAACAGTTTTTCCCCGGGGCGCAGGCCGGTGAAGCGGATCTGCACGTCCACATCCGGCCGCAGCCCGGCGAGGCGGATCATCTGACGGGCGAGGTCGACGATCTTCACCGGCGCGCCCATGTCGAGCACGAAGATGCCGCCGTCGCGCCGCGTGTCGGACGGGTCGGTGCCGACGACGCTGGCCTGCAGCACCAGGCCCACCGCCTCGCGCACCGTCATGAAATAGCGCTGCATGTCCGGGTGCGTCACGGTCAACGGCCCGCCGCGGGCGAGCTGGCGCTGGAACAGCGGCACCACCGAGCCGGTGCTGCCGAGCACGTTGCCGAAGCGCACGGTGATGCAGCGCATGCCGCCGGCGGGGCCGCGGGTGGCGATGTCGAGCGCCTGGCAGTACATCTCGGCCAGCCGCTTGGACGCGCCCATCACGCTGGTCGGATTCACCGCCTTGTCGGTGGAGATCACCACCATCGCCTGCGCGCCCGCGTCCCGCGCCGCGTCGGCCACGGCGCGGGTGCCGGCGGCGTTGGTCAGCAGGCCCTCCAGCGGATTCGACTCGACCACCGGCACGTGCTTGAGGGCGGCGGCGTGGAACACCAGCTCGGGGCGGACCTCGGCCATGACGGCGCGGATGCGCGGCTCGTCGCGGATGTCGGCGATCAGGGCGCGGCGGGGCACCTCCGGGGCGCTCTCGGCCAGTTCCAGGTCGATCTGCCACAGCGCGAATTCGCCGTTGTCCAGCAGCACCAGCAGTTCCGGCCCCAGGGTGGCCACCTGGCGCGCCAGCTCGCTGCCGATGGAGCCGCCGGCCCCGGTCACCAGCACGCGGCGGCCCTGGATCAGCCGGGCCATGCCGGCGCGGTCCAGCGCCACCTGCGGGCGGTTCAACAGGTCCTCGATCGCCACCGGCTTCAGCTCGACGCGGCTGGAGGTGGCGGCGGGATCGAGCGCGGTCGGGCGGGGGGCGCGGAACACGCGCAGGCCCTCGCGGTCGGCCGCTTCCATCAGTGCGGCCAGCGCCGGGCCGGCCAGATCGGATTCGGTGACGACCAGCAGGGACGGCAGGCGGTCCTCGGCGCGCATGCGCGCCAGCACCGCGGGCGCCTCGTCGACCGGGCCGAGGATCGGGTAGCCGTGGATGCGCCGGCCGGTCTGCGCCTGGCCCAGCGACAGCAGGCCGGCCACGTGCCATGGCGCCTCGCGGTCGGCGCTCAGGGCGCGGATGAACAGGTCGGCGCCTTCGCCGGCGCCGACCAGCAGCACGTCCTGCCCGCCTTCGCCGTTGCGGGTGGGGTTCTCCTGCATCAGGCGATAGGCGATGCGCGGCACCGCCAGCAGCACCATCAGCACCAGCGCGTGCACGGCCGGGAAGGCGGGGGTCGCCGGCAGCACGCCGGCTTCGTGCAGCACCACCGGGAACAGCGCCGCGGTGGCGATGCTGGCGGCGGCCACGCCCAGCAGGTCGCCGACGCCGGCGAAGCGCCAGTACTGCTCGGACAGGCGGAACGGGATGCCGGCCAGCAGCAGCGCCACGGCGCCCCAGGGAATGGCCCAGAGCGGCGTGAGCGGATCGCCCGCGGGATTGGCCAGCCACTGCGCCAGCGGCACCGCGGCCGCGGCCAGCAGGCCGTCCAGTCCCGCATTCACGGCGATTCGGGTGAGCGCGCGTCGCGTTGCCATCGCGCTCCTATACCGCAGCCATGCGTCAGCGTCAGTGCCGGTTTCGGCGCATCTGATCAGACCTTGCGTGCGGGGCGGGGCTGGGCGCGACGCGGCAGGACGGCTAAGCAGGCGTCATGACGCTCGCTGCCTTCCTGCGCCACCTGGCATTCTGCGCCGCCCTGGCCGCGATTTCGGCGGTGATGGTGCGGGCGATGATCTCGGCCCGCGTGATGGACGTGCCCAATGCGCGCAAGGCGCACCGCAACCCCACGCCCAAAGGCGGTGGGGTCGGCGTGGTGGTGGCGTTCATGCTGGGCATCGCCGTGCTGTACGGCACCGCCACCTTCTCGCGCATCGCCGATCCGTATTTCCGCGGCGTCATCCTGGCCTCGGCCGCCATTGCCGTGGTCGCTTTCATCGACGACATCCGCGACTGGCCGTTCACGGTGAAGCTGGGCGCGCAATTGCTGGCGGCGCTCGCAGCCGTGGGCAGCGGGCTGTACATCACCGTGTTCCGGCTGCCTTATATCGGGCCGGTGGATATCGGCTGGTGGGGGATTCCCGCGACCGTCGCGTGGATCCTGTTCGCCACCAATGCCATGAACTTCATCGACGGGCTGAACGGGCTGGCCGCCGGCACCGCGCTGGTGGCGTGCATCTTCCTGGCGCTGATCGCCCAGTCGCAGGAAGGGTGGTTCGTCTATTTCGCCGCCCTGCTGCTGGCCTCGGGGCTGGCCGGGTTCCTGCCGTTCAACTTCCCCCGCGCCCGCATCTTCCTGGGCGATGTCGGCAGCCAGTTCTGCGGCTTCGTGCTGGCGGTGCTGGGTGTGGCTGCGGCCCGCTTCGGCGCGGTGGAGATGAGCTTCCTGCTGGTGCCGATGCTGCTGTCGGGCGTGCTGTTCGACGTGGCCTTCACCCTGATCCGCCGGGCGGTGGCCGGCGAGCGCGTCACCCAGGCGCATCGCAGCCACCTCTACCAGGTGGCGCAGCGGGCCGGGATGGACGCCAACGTGGTGGCGATGGTGCATTGGGGTTTCGCCGCCCTGGGCGGGGTGGTGGCGCTGCTGTTCGTGCACGCGCCGCCGGAGCGCAAGCCGATGCTGGCGCTGCTGCTACTGGTGCCGCAGCTGGTCTGGCTGGCCTATGTCGCCTCCCGGGCGCGGCGGGCGAATCTCGGCGCCTGGTGAGGCGACGCCGGCCAGCAGCGCGGCGCCGGCGACCAGGAACAGCGGAATCACGGCCATGCCGGCGCGCTGGCTGTGGAAGGCGGCGGTGACGGCCCCCAGCGCCATTGGTCCCAGGAAGGCCGTGACCCGCCCGGACAGCGCGAACATGCCGAACCAGGCCGCACTCGCGTCCGCCGGCGCCAGGCGGGCCATCAGGCTGCGGCTGGCCGCCTGCGCCGGGCCCACGAAGACGCCCAACCCCAGTCCCAGGGCCCAGAACAGGGTGCGGTCATGCACCAGCAGCACCGCCGTCCCCAGCGCGGCCAGCGCCAGCACCGCCGTCATGATCGTCGTCTTGGCGCCGATCCGGTCTTCCAGAAAGGCGAAGCCGAGCGCGCCCAGCCCCGCCGTCACGTTCAGGCCGATGCCGAAGATCAGCACCTCCTGCGCGTCCATGCCGAACGTGCCTGCGGCATAGATGCCGCCGAAGGCGAACAGGGTGGTCAGCCCGTCCATGTAGAACAGCCGCGCGATCAGGAAGCGGCGCAGATTGGCCTCGCCGGCCAGCGCGCGCAGCACCTCGCGCAGCTCGGCCATGCCCTCGCGGACCGCCTGGCCCCATGGCGCCCTCTGCGCCGTCTCGGGCACGAACACGCTGACCGGCCAGCCGAACACGATCAACCACGCGCCGGCCAGCAGGGCGGTGGCGCGGACATGCTCGGCCTGGGCGCGGTCCAGCCCGAATGGCGGCACCTCGGGCGAGATCAGCAGCACCAGCGACAGGCCCAGGCAGGACAGCCCGCCGGCATAGCCGGCACCCCAGCCCAGCATCGACAACCGGCCGAGATGGCCCGGCGAGGCGAGCCCCGGCAGCATGGCGTTGTAGAACACGGTGGCGACCTCGAACGCCACGGTGGCCGTCACCACCAGGGCCAGCGCCAGCGGCACGTCCTGCGGCACCGGTCGGACGAACCACAGGCACAGCGTGGCCGTGGCCATGATCGCGGTGGCCGCCGCCAGCATCGGCCGCCGCCGCCCGCCGCGGTCGGCCACCGCCCCCAGCGGCACCGACAGCACTGTGATCAGCAGCGCCGCGGCCGTCTGCGCCCCGGCCCAGCCCGCCGCCCCGGACGCCGGATCGGCGGCGACGGCGCGGGTGAAATAGGTGGCGAAGACGAAGGTCGAGACCACCGTCGTGAAGGCGCCATACGCCCAGTCGTACATCACCCAGGCGGCTATGGCCCGCCGCTGTCCCGCAGCCGACATCGGCGCTCCCGCTTCACCGTTGCATCGCCGTGAGGCTATCGTCGCCCCGTGAAGGAGACCAGTGCGATGCCCCGGCTTTGCGTTCCGACCGTCCTGATGGCGCTGCTGCTCGCATGCGGCACGGCCGCCGCCGCCCCGCCGGCGCCGGCCACCCCGCCGGTGGGGCAGAATTCCTCGTTCAACCTCGTGAACCGGTCCAATGCGGCGATCCGTGAGCTGTTCGTGACCGCGGCCGGGAACGCCAACTGGGGCCAGAACCGGCTGGACGGCAAGACCGCGGGCGCCACCAGCATCGCCCCGGGCGCCAGCTTCGCGGTGCGCCGGCGGATCGACACCAACTGCGTCTTCGATCTTCGCGTGGTGTTCGCCGATGGCCGCAGCGAGGAGAAGCGCGGCGTCAACACCTGCGCCGTCGAGGACGTCGTGATCGGCGGCGGCGCGGCCGCGGCCAATCCGGCCACGGGCAAGGCCGCCGACGATCCGTCGTTCAAGCTGTTCAACCGCGCGGCACGGCCGATCACCGAGATTTACGCCGCCCCCGCGGGCCTGGCCAACTGGGGGCAGAACCGGCTCGATAAGACGCCGCTGCCGCCGGACACCGCCCGGCTGATCGCGCTGCCGCGCGACGGCAACTGCATCTACGACCTGCGGGTGGTATTCGCCGACAACAGGGCGATGGAGAAGAAGCGCACGAATCTCTGCCGCGTTCCCGAACTCGCGATCCCGTGAGCGCGGCCCCCGCGAGGCCGGTCGGGCTTTCCCCTTTCCAGACGTGCCGCCAGGGCTATGATCGGCCGGCAAGAACGGTCTGGAGGAAGATCCGGGTGCATGCCACGATCGGGTCCGGCACCGCATTGGCGGGAGCGGGTGCATGAGCGTATCGGCGCGGATGGGCGAATCGGCCCCGGCCGGCGGCCTTGGCCTGCGCGGCCGCAACTACGCGCGCCAATACTGGCCCTTCGTGGTGCCCGCGGGCTTCATCGTCGCCGCCGTGATCGTGTTCCCGTGGGTGTTCACGCTGTACATGTCGGTGCACGAGTGGCATATCGGCGGCGGCGTCACCTGGGCGGGCCTGGCCAACTACCAGCGCCTGCTGACCGACGACCGGTTCCAGTACGCCGTGCTGCGCACGCTGTATTTCACGTCGCTGGCGGTGCTGCTCCCGATGGTCCTGGGCATCGCCGCGGCGGTGTGCTTCCACCGCAACTTTCCCCTGCGCGGCATCGCACGAACCATCTTCATCCTGCCGATGATGGCGACCCCGGTCGCCATCGCCCTGGTGTGGACGATGATGTTCCACCCGCAGCTCGGCGTGCTGAACTACCTGCTGACCTCGGTCGGCCTGCCGCCTTCGTCCTGGAGCTACGACGCCTCCACCGTGATCCCCACGCTGGTGCTGGTCGAGACGTGGCAATGGACGCCGCTGGTGATGCTGATCGTGCTGGGCGGGCTGGCCAGCCTGCCCACCGATCCCTATGAGGCCGCGCGGCTGGACGGCGCCAGCGGCTGGCAGATGTTCCGCCACATCTCGCTGCCGCTGGTCTGGCCGCACATCATCGTGGCCCTGGTGATCCGCACCATCGACGCGCTGAAGGCGTTCGACCTGATCTTCGTCATCAGCAACGGCGGCCCCGGAACCGCCAGCGAGACGCTGAACATCTACCTGTACCTCGAGGCTTTCAGCTTCTACGACATGGGCTATGCCTCGGCCCTGGTCGTGGTGTTCTTCGTCATCATCCTGCTGATCAGCCTGGTGTTGTTCGGCATGCGGCAGAGGGCGTACTGACGATGAAGCCGTATGTGATCCGCCGTATCGTCGGGCGGGTGTTCTTCTACCTGTCGGTGTTCGCGCTGATCTCGCCGGCGCTGCTGGTGTTCCTGTGGATGCTGTCGCTCTCGCTGAAGAACGAGGTCGACAATATGGCCTTCCCGCCGGTGTTCATCCCGAACCCGCCGACGCTCGACAATTTCATCGACGTGTTTGCGAAGAACGACTTCCTGACCTACACCTACAACTCGGTGGTGGTGTCGTTCACCGCCACGGGCCTGGCACTGCTGTTCGGGGTGCCCGCCGGGTTCGGCATCGCCAAGGCGAAGGCCGCGCGCGCGGCGGCCCTGATCATGATCGCGCGCGTCACCCCGGGCCTGTCCTATCTGATCCCGCTGTTCCTGCTGTTTCAGTGGCTGGGCCTGACCGGCACCCTGACGCCGATCATAATTACGCATCTTGTCATAACCGTCCCGATCGTCGTGTGGGTTATGATCGGCTTCTTCGAAGGGCTTCCGAACGAGCTGGAGGAGGCGGCGCTGGTCGATGGCGCGACGATCTGGCAGGCGTTCCGGCACATCGCCTTGCCGCTGGCGCGGCCCGGCATCGTGGTGGCGACCATCCTGTCGTTCATCTTCAGCTGGAACAACTTCATCTTCGGCGTCGTGCTGGCGGGACGCGAAACCCGCACCCTGCCGGTGGCGGTCTACAACGTGCTGACATTCGAGCAGGTAAGCTGGGGCCCCCTGGCAGCTGCCGCGTTGCTGGTGACGGCGCCAGTATTGATTTTGACACTCCTGATGCAAAAAGAGATCGTCGCCGGCCTGACCGCAGGCGGGGTAAAGGGCGGCTGAATAACGGCATGCCGCCATTTCCGCCGGGCGCATGAACTTGATGTATGCTCGCAGAAATGTGTCAAATTTGATGGCGAATGTTAAGATCTTAACATATTCTTGATATCTGTTCGTAATCATGGGCGTGTCGTATATTTCTGCACGACCTATCCGGAGCCCCGTTGCCTGGCCGGTTGGGCAATGGCGTCATGGACGTAACGGCGGAGAATGCAGTGGCCCTCTTTCTGGTGACCGGCGCGGCGGGTTTCATCGGCTCGCACCTCGTTGATGGCTTGCTGGCCGCCGGCCACAGCGTGCGCGGCCTGGACGACTTCTCCTCGGGGCTGATCGAGAATCTCGACCCGCGCTGCCAGGTGCTGCGCGCGGACGTGGCCGACCCGATCGCCGTGCACCGCGCCATGCAGGGTGTGGACGGCTGCTTCCATCTGGCCGCGATCGCCTCGGTCGCGCGTACCAACGAGGATTGGCTGGGCACCCACCGCACCAACCAGACCGGCACGATCACGGTGCTGGATGCCGCCCGCCGTTGCGGCGGCGTCCCCGTGGTCTACGCCTCTTCCGCCGCCGTCTACGGCGACGTGGTGGGGGCAGCCGCGCATGAGGCGATGCTGCCGCGGCCGCGCACCGCCTATGGCGCGGACAAGCTCGGTTCGGAACTGCATGCCGCCGCAGCCTGGCATGTGCACCAGGTGCCCAGCTTCGGCCTGCGCTTTTTCAACGTCTACGGGCCGCGCCAGAACCCGTGCTCGCCCTATACCGGGGTGATCTCGATCTTTGCCCAGCAGATGGCCACGGGCAGCCCGGTGACGGTGCACGGCGATGGCAGGCAGATCCGGGATTTCGTCCATGTCTCGGACGTCGTGGCACACCTGACCGCGGCGATGCGGCACCTGCAGGCGGCGCGGGATGCGTCGGTCGTCAATGTGTGCACCGGGCGGCCGGTCTCGGTGCTGGACGTGATCCGCATCCTCGGCGAGATCCATGGCCGGACACCGCGCATCGTGCATGGCCCGGAGCGGGCCGGCGACATCCGCCAGTCGGTCGGCGACCCGTCCGCTGCCCGCAATATGCTTGGGGTTCAGTACACCGTCACGCTCGAGGACGGCTTGTCCACCCTGACCCGCCTCGCCAGCGCCGCCGCCTGAACGCGGGAGAACCCGGTATCAGTCCGCGGCCGAGGCCACGGAGTCCGCACCGCGCAGCCGGGCGCTGACGGCCTCGCCGAACGCCTCGAAGATGCGGCGGGAGACGGCATCGGACTCCCAGTCGTATTCGGGATGCCACTGCACGCCGATGACGAAACCGGGCGACAGGGCGCGCACGGCCTCGATCGTGCCGTCCGGCGCCACCGCTTCGGCCACCAGGCCCGGCGCCAGCTGGTCGATGCCCTGGTTGTGCAGGGAATTCACGGGAAGCTCGGTGCTGCCGGCCAGCCGGTGCAGCCAGCTGCCCGGGGTGATGCGCACGCTGTGCGCCTTGCCGGTGCGCACGCGCGGATTGGGCTGCATCGGCGTGGAATGGTCCATCCGGCCGGGCAGATCCTGCAGGCGCTGGTGCAGGCTGCCGCCCAGGGCCACATTCAGTTCCTGCAGGCCTCGGCAGATCGCCAGCACCGGCACCCCCGCGGCCACCGCGGTGCGGATCAGCGGCAGCGTCACCGCGTCGCGGTTCGCATCCTCGGGCGTGCCCTCGGCATGTGGCGGGCCGCCATACAGCGATGGCTGCACGTTGGAGCGGCTGCCGGTCAGGATGATGCCGTCGAGCCGCGACAGCAGCGTCTCGACGTCCGCCGCCCCGCCATTGGCGGGGACCAGCACGGGCACACCGCCCACCAGCCGGTCGGTCGCACGCACATAAGTGTCGGAGGCGGCGTGGTTCGGCGTGCCGTACAGGCCGAACAACTTGGTGCAGCAGGAAATGCCGATCAGGGGCTTCATGGCGCCACGTGCATTATGACAAGCGGCATCATCGGCGAAGATCGCGTCAAAATGAAGACAAACCGTTGCAGCCCGGCACTGCGCGCATTGCAATCAACGCGCATGTGGCAGCACAGCCACGCGCCGCCGCATCATGTCAGCGCCCGGGGGTGTAGTAGCCGGGCTGCATCCGCGGGTCCTCGAACTCGAACAGCTTCTGGTCGAACCTGTCGCCGAGCTGCACGTTGAACAGCGACACCCGCGTCTCCTGCCGCTGCCCGTCGATCACCGCCCATTGCCGCAGTGACAACGGGTTGTCGGCGAAGATGAGCGTCAGGCTGCCGTCGCCCGGCGAGGAGGTGCGCACCATCGTCACCTGGAGCTGCCCGGGCAGCCGGAAGATGCCGGTCACGGTCACGTTTCCGGTCAGCCGCACGTTGTCGGCCAGCAGGATGCCCAGCGGCGTGGAGCTCAGCGGGAAGTTGCTGGTCTGCTGCAGCTTCTTGTCGTGGAACACCACCAGCCCGTGGCCCGCGATCAGCAGCAGCGGACTGGGCGGGTCGTATTCGAAGCGCAGCCGCCCCGGCCGTTCCACCCAGGCCGTGCCCTCGGAGGTGGCGCCGTTGGGCGAGACCTGCAGGAAGCGGCCCTTGAGGCTGTGCAGCCCGTCCAGATAGGTCTCGATGCGGGCAATGTCGGCGCGGTCCTGCGGCGTCAGCGCCACGGCCTGGGCGCGCGCCGAACCAGACCCCGGCAGCGCGGAGGCGGCGAGGGACAGCAGCGGAAGGGCAAAAAGGGTGCGACGGTTCATGGCCCCTGATGTGGCACCGCCGTCTGCGGATTCAAAGCGCTGTGCGTGATGCGAGCTATTCCGCCGGCGCAGGCACCGCCCGCGGCGGGTGGGCCTGCTCCCACAACTCGGGGTTCAGCTCCTCCTTGCGGTCCGGGAAGCACACGGCGCAGGCCAGGATCACGATGGCGAACACCGCCAGCACCAGCACTGCGGCCGAGAGGTTGCCGGTCCGCTCGTGCAGGAAGCCGACGACCGGCGGGGCCGCGGCGCTGCCCAGGAAGCCGATGAAGAAGCGCACCGAATACATCTTCGTGCGCAGCTCGGGCGAGATGTAGCGGGCGGTCATCGTCTCGTTCACCGTCACCTGGCCGAAGATGGTGGCCGCCACGGCGCCGGCCACCGGCAGCACCATCCAGCCCCGCACGAACGCGAGCGAGGCCAGTGCCGGCACCAGCACCAGGGCCATCGGCAGGAAGATGCGCTTCAGCGTGGTGCGGTCGATCAGCCGGCCGACCGTCAACTGCGTGGCGGCGCCGCACAGCGTGGCCACGGTGGCGGCCACCCCGGCCAGCGGCAGCAGGCCGGGATCGTCGGCCAGCCGCTCCTGCATCAGCTTCGGGATCAGCAGGGTGAAGGCATTGAACACCAGGCCCGAGACGGCGGCGATCAGCAGCAGCACGATCACCGCGCGCCGCACCAGATGCACCGGGATTCGCGGGAACGGCCGGGCCGTGCGGTGGCCGTGCCCGTCATGGGCGGGCAGGCGCAGCCACAGCAGGCCCACGGCGGCACAGGCCAGCCCGGGCAGGATGAAGGCATATTGCCAGCCGGCCTCGGCCGCCACGAAGGCGGTGATCATCGGCGCCATCGCCACGCCGATATTGCCGAACACCCCGTTGAGCCCGATCGCCTTGCCCGGCTTGTCCCCGGCCGCCTCCACCAGCAAGGCGGTGCCGATCGGGTGGTAGATCGCGGCGAACAGGCCGGTGGCCGCCAGCGCCAACGCCAGCATCATCGGCGTTCCGGCGAACCCCGTGCTCACCATGGAGAGGCCGGTGCCGAGGAAGAACACGGTCATCAGGTGGCGCCGCCCCACGAACCCGGCGAGCCAGCCCTGCGGCAAGGCGAACAGGCCGTACAGCACGAATCCGCCGGTCGCCAGCCACAGGATCGAGCCGTACTCGGACCCGAATGCACCGCCCGGGCGCGCCATCGCCAGCACCGCCGTGGGCAGGATCAGCAGGCAGTAATGGGTGAAGCTGTGGGCCGCGTTGATGAAGACGATCTGCTGGCGAGCGGTGTTCATGGACGTTCCGCGCATCTGATGATGTCCCGCAGCCTAGCCGCGATTCCGGCCACCGGCAGCCCTTATCACAACATTCGGCGCATGCGCGGGTCCAGCGCGTCGCGCAGGCCGTCGCCCAACAGGTTCAGGCCCAGCACCAGCATGGCGATGGCAACCCCGGGGGCGAGCGTGATCCAGGGCGCTTCCACCATGGCGTCGCGGCCGTCGGCGATGATGGAGCCGAGGGTGGGTTGCGGCGGCGGCGGGCCGACGCCCACGAAGCTGAGCACGGCTTCGGCGAGGATGGCGATCGCGAACACGTAGGTCTGCTGCACCACCAGCGGCGCGGCGCAGGCCGGCAGCACGTGGTGGCGCAGGAGGCGGCCGGTGCGGGCGCCGACGGCACGGGCGGCCTCCACATAGTCCTGGGCGCGCGCGACCAGCACGGCGCCGCGCATCACCCGGGCGGTGCGCGGGGTGTAGGCGACGGTGAGGGCGACGACGACGGTGATCTCGCTGGGGCCGAGCGTGGCCGCGAGCGCGATCGCCAGCAGCAGGCCGGGAAACGCCATCAGCCCGTCCATCACCCGCATCAGCCAGGGATCCGCGCGGCTCCACCACCCGGCGGCCAGCCCGGCCAGCGCGCCGGCCACGCCGGACAGTACGGCGACGGCCAGCCCGATGCGCAGGGACACGCGCGCGCCGTAGAGCATGCGGCTCAGCACGTCGCGCCCGAACCGGTCGGTGCCGACGAGGAAGATGTCGTTGGGCGCGCCGAGGCGGTAGCGGTAGTTGTTCTTCACCGGGTCGAACGGCGCGATCCATCCCGCCAGCATCGCGGCGACGACGATCAGCCCGAACAGCAACAGCCCCGTCAGGAAAGAGCGGCGGGTCAGCACGGCGATCATGCGTTGCTCCGCAGCCGCGGATCGACCCAGAGGTACAGCAGGTCGACGATCAGGTTCACCATCACGAACACGAGGGCGGTGAGCAGCAGCCCGCCCTGGATCACCGGCCAGTCCCGCCGCAGCACGGCGCCGATCACCAGCCGGCCGACGCCGGGCAGGCTGAACACCTGCTCGATCACCAGCGCGCCGCCGAGGGACAGGCCGAAGCCGATGCCGACCACGGTGAGAATCGGCACCAGCGCGCCGGACAGCACGTGGCGGGCATAGACGCGCGGCTCCGTGAGGCCCTTGGCGCGGGCGGTGCGGATGAAATCGCTGTCGGCGACCTCCAGGGCGGCGGAGCGGGTCATGCGCGCGATCGGGCCGAGCTGGGTCAGCGCCAGCGCGCCGGCGGGCAGCGTGATCGAGCGCAGCCAGCCGACGGCATCGGCCGACAAGGCCACATAGCCGCCAGTGGGCATCAGGTTCAGCTTCACGCCCAGCACCCAGATCAGCACCAGCCCGAGCCAGAAATCGGGCAGCGACAGGCCCACCAGCGCGGCCCCCATCGCCGCCTGGTCGGGCCATCTTCGCGCCTTGGCCGCCGCCACCAGGCCGGCGGGAATGCCGGCCAGGCAGGCGAGGCCGAGGGCGAGGCAGGTCAGGGACAGCGTCACCGGCAGCCGCTCCAGGATCGCCTCGGTCACCCCCTGGTTGAGCAGGACGGAGCGGCCGAGGTCGCCGTGGAGCAGCCCGCTGTACCAGCTGGCCATGCGCACCAGCGGCGGCCGGTCCAGGCCGAGTTCCCCGCGGATGCGCGCGAGATCGGCGGCGGTGGCCGAGGGACCGGCCATCTCCGCGGCCATGTCCCCCGGCACCAGCAGCGTGAGGCCGAACGAAACCAGGGAGACCACCATCAGCACCGGCACCGCGGCGAGCAGACGGATAGCAGCGAGCCGGAACAAGGCGTCTTCTCCCGTTCTGCGTCAGGCGAACCAGCAATCCCACATGCGCGGGATGCGGTACGGCGCATAGTTCACGACATTGGCGCGCGTGGCCTGCACGATGCCGATATCGCCCACTTTCACCGAGATCGCCTGGTCGTAGACCCGGGCCTGGAACTGCTTCACCGCGTCGATGCGGCCTTGCAGGCTGAGATCGGTGGTCAGGCGCTTCTGCGCTTCCTCGATCACCGGATCGGCCTTGATCTGCACCGGCTGCGCGCCGGAGAAGAAGCCGACGACGTTGTAGGGGCCTTCATACGGCTCGATGCCCATGCCCAGCGGCCACAGGTTCCAGCCGTCCGGCCGGGTGCGGCGGTTCAGCACGGTCGGCCAGTCCATCACGCTGAGCTTCACGTTCATGCCGACCGCGCGCAATTGCTGGGCGGCAACGGTGCCGGTGTCGAGATGGTTGCGGAAGGCGTTGTCGGTGACGACCTCCAGCTCCTCGCCCTTGTAGCCGGCCTTCTGCAGCAGGGCACGCGCCTTCGCCTGGTCCTGCTTGATGTAGGCGTCGAGCCCGTCAATGCCGGGGAAGTAGTTGGTGCCGGGATATTGCCAGGCCGGATCCATGCGATAGAGGCCATCGGAGCAGATCGCCATGATCTCCTCCAGGTCGAGCGCCGCCTGGATGGCGCGGCGGATATCGACATTGGCGGTCGGGCCCCAGTTGGTGTTCATCATCAGGGTCTGGAACGCCCAGGGCATCATCTCGTAGGTGCGGACGTTCTTGTCGTCCTTCAGCCGTTTCGCCGCGGCGACGTCGAGCGCTTCCAGCACCTGCAGCTCGCCGGTCTGCAGCCCCGCCGTGCGCGCGCCGCCCTCCGGCATGAAACGGAACGTTACGGTATCGAAGAACGCCGTCTTGCGGCCGGCGAAGCCGTCGCGCTTCTGGTAGTTGGTGTTGGGCACATAGTCGTCGAAGCGCGCGAGCTTGGCGTGGCTGTCTGGCCGGAACTCGACGAAGCGGAACGGTCCGGTGCCGATCATCGCAGGCTGGCCCAGCGGCTTTGCGCATTCCTCCTCGGGCATGATGGCGAAGGGCGCGCGCGGCGAGCTGATCGCCTCGATGAAGCCGGGCGACACGCTGCTGAGCTTCATCACCACGGTCTTGGCATCCGGCGTCTCGATCGCGGCCACCGGCTTCATGGCATAGGCCGAGCCGCCGATGCGCCCGTAGCGCTCCATGCTGGCCTTCACGTCGGCCGAGGTCATGGTCTTGCCATTGTGGAACTTCACGCCGGTGCGCAGGGTGAAGCGATAGGTCAGGCCGTCGGCGGCGATGTCCACGCCTTCGGCCAGGTCCGGCTTCGGGTTGCTCGCCTCGTCGCGGGTGAACAGCGTTTCATAGACGTGCAGCGTGATGTTGCGGCTGGCCTGGGCCGTGGTGGTCTGGGCATCGAGCGTGGGCGGCTGCGCCTGTTGGGCGATGATGACGTCGCCGCCGCGCTTGCCTTGCAGGCCCTGGGCGATCGCGGGCATCGGAAGTGCGGCGGAAGCGAGCAGTCCTGCATTAAAGGTGCGGCGGCGGAGCATTTTTATTTCCCTTCTTGTCGAACACCAGATCGCGATGCTGCGGCCCAAAGCGTCTCTTGGCAAGAAGGTTGTGCCAGGGCACGATGCACGAAAATAACGCCCGACGCGCAAGGAGGCCCCATGTCCGCGATCGTCCACTCCCTGTCATCCAGCGAAGCCGAAGCCGAGGAATGGCGGCTGCGCTGCGACATGGCCGCGGTGTTCCGCATTTCCGCGCGCCACAACTGGAACGAGCAGATCGGCAACCACAACTCGCTGATGCTGCCGCAGCAGCGCCCCGATGATCCGCCGACCTTCATCATCAACCCGCGCGGCTACCGGTTCGAGGAACTGACGGCGTCCAACCTCATCGTCTGCGATCTCGACGGCCGCGTGCTGCGCGGCAAGGGCGAGCTGCGCAAGGTGGCGTTCCACATCCATGCCCGCATCCACCTGCGCAATCCCGCCGCGGCCTGCGTGCTGCACGTGCATCCGCAATACCTCACCGCGCTGTCGTTGCTGCAGAACCCCGAGATCGCGCTGGCGCACCACAACAACCTGATGCTGAACGACCGCGTGGTGATCGACGCGCAGGGCGACGCGCCGGTGGGCGACAACTCGGAAGGTGACCGCATCGCCGACCTGATGGGCGACAAGACCATCATGATCATGGCCAGCCACGGCGTGACCGTGGTCGGCCCCACCGTGCACGACGCGTTCGACGAGCTGTTCAGCGCCGAGCGCACGGTGATGTACCAGATGACCGCGATGTCCACCGGCCAGCCGCTGCGCCGCCTGCCGGAGCGCCTGCGCCGCCGCTACAACGGCCCGTGGGGCGGCAAGTCCGATGCGCGCATGCATCTCGATGCCTGGCGCCGCATCCTCGACAAGGAAGAGCCCGACTACGCCACCTGACGCATGGCCTGAGCCATCGGGGGGCCTCATGACCTATGAGGCGTTCTGGCTGCGTTATCTGCGCGCGCACGCGCGGCCGCAAACGCGGGCGCTGCACTACATCGGCAGCCTGCTCGCGCTTGCGGCGCTGTTCCTGGCCGTGTGGGACTGGCGCTGGCTGATCGCGGCGCCGGTCATCGGCTACGGCTTCGCCTGGACGGCGCATGTGTTCCTCGAAGGGAACCGTCCGGAGACCTTCGGCCATCCGCTGTGGTCGCTGGCGAGCGACTACCGCATGCTGCTGCTGTTCCTGTGCGGGCGGCTCGGCCCGCATCTGGCGCGTGCCGGCTCCGGGCCCACGGAGGGGGAGTAGCGCGAGTGGTCACTCAGGGGCAGGCGGTGTTGTCGGGATCGCGAACCGGACAGGCGTCTGCACTAGGCTCCTGTCCGGTCCCGCGGACGAATGGAGGATGCCATGCACGAGCCGACGGAGCAGGCGGCCGGTCTCGCATTGCGTCAGTTCCTGACCTGGGTCGCCGCGTGCCCGCGAACCTACGCCGACACCATGGAGGCCTGGCGCAGCACCTGCCCACGGCTTTCCGTCTGGGAGGATGCGTTGGGCGACGGTCTCGTGCGGATCGACACCGATGGCCGCTCAGCCATGAGCGGGTCCCGCGTCGTCCTGACATCGCGGGGTCAGGCCCTGCTCGATCACGGGTGCTCCTGACGTTCACCATCCAGTAAATAAGCTCTGACGCTTGCTACCCCCCGAGCCATGGCCGCCCGCGGACCCGAAGCGGACATCCGCACCAGACTTGTGCATCGGGTAAGCCACTGGGCGGGCTGGCCCCGACGAGTGGTGCAGGATTCCTGATTTGTGCACCGCTCACTGGCCTGCCCACGCGCGTTCCGGCTATCGCCAAAGACGGCATTCTCTTGGAGGGCGATTTGGACTCGGCGTATGTCTCGGCACTCGCGGCCTTGGCGGGCGCAACCATCGGCGGGCTGACGTCGTTCGCAACGTCATGGGTGACGCAGCGAGCGCAGCTTCGCCACGCACATCGCGAAGCGGAAAGGACCAGGCTGGAGGCTCTTTACAGCGACTTCATCACTGAAGCCTCGCGCCTTTTTGGAGACGCCCTCACCCACCAGACAGACGATGTCACCGCTCTGGTGCGGCTCTACGCCATGGTCGGTCGCATGCGTCTGATTTCCGACCGCGCCGTCGTTGATGCGGCTGTGCGCGTCGAGGATACCATTATCGCGACCTACCTCGGGCCAAACCGCACGCTCCATGAAATGATGGACTACGCTCGCAAGGGCGGGATGGACTTCCTGAACGAGTTCGGCGAGGCCTGTCGAAAAGACTTGGCGGCTCGCGCAACGGCGGTTCGCTGAGGAACGATCACGTCGCCAACCCGTCGTGTGCGATGGCGCTCATGATCGCGAAGGCAGACACCTCGGGCGGGGCGCGAAATTCTTGATTTCTGCCGCTTCGATGAGCGTCGCGGCAGGGTATGGCGTGCCTCACGCGCATTCGACGCCAGATCTGCCATCCTGAGGCCGTAACGTGCGGACGCGATCTACATGACGGGAACCAGGCGTCAGATTTTATCCACTACGCGGCCGGAACGCCCTTCGTGGTCGAGTACTCGAAATGAAGCGCCACGTCGGGGTACACGATCGGATGGATGGCATGCGCTGCCATCGCCGCCTCGGAGAAGCCCTGCAGGATCAGCTTGAGCTTGCCGGGATAGTTCGCCACGTCGCCGATGGCGAAGATGCCGGGCACGCTGGTCTGACAGGTGGAGGGCGTCACCGCCACGTGGTTGCGCTCCAGCGCCAGCCCCCAGCCGGCGATCGGGCCCAGGTCCATCGACAGGCCGAAGAACGGCAGCAGCACGTCGGCCGGCAGGCGCTTCGTGGCCCCTTCGAGATCCACCACCTCCACCGATTCCAGCATCCCGTTCGCGCCATGCAGGGCATGGAGCTGGTAGGGGATCACCATCTCCACCTCGCCGCGCCTGGCCGCCGCGTCCAGTTGCGCGGCACTCTCGGGGGCGGCGCGGAACTTCGCCCGGCGATGCACCACCTGGATGCTGGACGCGATGCCGCGCAGGACGAGTGCCCAGTCAACGGCCGAGTCGCCGCCGCCGGCGATCACGATGCGCTTGCCGCGCAGATCCTCGCGCCGGCGCACATAGTATTGCACCGCGCCGCTGGCCTCGTAGCCCGGCAGCCCTTCCAGCGGCGGCCGGTTGGGGCCGAACGCGCCGGCGCCGACGGCCACGATCACCGCCTTGGCCCGCACCGTGTCGCCGCGGTCGGTGCCCAGGGTGAAGCCGCCGGCGGCCCCTTCGAGCCGGTCCACCCGGCGGCCCAGCAGGCGCGCGGGACTGAACGGGGCGATCTGGCGTTCAAGCTGGGCGATGAGGTCGCCGGCCTCGATCGCCGGATGCGCCGGGATGTCGTAGATCGGCTTTTCCGGATACAGCGCGGTGCATTGCCCGCCTATCTCGGCCAGCGCGTCGATCAGCACGCTGCGCATCTTCAGCATGCCCAGCTCGAACGCGGCGAACAGGCCCACCGGGCCCGCGCCGATGATGGCGACGTCGGTATCGATCTGTTGTGTCATGCCGGCAAACTAGCCGGGAACGGCGGCGAGGCAAGCCGCAGTTGTGGCGGCGCGCCCGCCTGCGGCAGAGTGGCTTCATGCCGACATCCACCGTCACCCGCACCCTGCCGGACCTCGCGGCCACCGGCGCGCTGGCCGCCGCCATCGCCGACCGCGCCCGTCCCGGCGACGCCATCCTGCTGGAGGGCCCGCTGGGCGCCGGCAAGACCACGCTCGCCCGCGCCTTCCTGCGCGCCGCCGCCGCCGATCCGGCGCTGGACGTGCCCAGCCCGACCTACACGCTGGTGCAGAGCTACGACACCCGGCACGGGCCGGTGCACCATTTCGACCTGTGGCGGCTCGACGGGCCCGCGGCGCTGGCCGAGCTCGGCTGGGACGATGCGCGCGCCGACATCGTGCTGGTGGAATGGCCGGAACGGCTGGGCGCACTGCGGCCCGAGGATGCGCTGACCGTCGCGTTGCGCCCCCTGGACGGCGATGCGCGCGCCGCCGTGCTGTCCGGCTGGCCCGACCGGATCGGAGCGCTGGCATGAAGGCGATGCTGCTGGCCGCCGGCCTGGGCACGCGCATGCGCCCGCTGACCGATGCCACCGCCAAGCCGCTGCTGCCGCTGGGCGGAAGGGCGCTGCTGGATCACGCGCTCGACCGGCTGCGCGAGGCCGGGGTCGACACCGTGGTGGTGAACGCGCATTGGCAGGCCGACCGCGTCGCCGCCCATCTGGCGGAGCGCGGCCATGGCCCGCGCACCATCCTGCAGCGCGAGGATGCGCTGCTCGACACCGGCGGCAGCGTGCGCGCCGCACTCGACCTGTTGGGCCCCGACCCGTTCTTCGTGGTCAACGGCGACTCGTTCTGGCTGGATGGCCCGACGCCGGCGCTGTCCCTGCTGCGCCAGCTCTGGAACGCCGGGAGCATGGACGGGCTGCTGCTGGTGCATCGCAGCTTCCAGGTGCGGGCCGAGATCGGCACCGGGGATTTCGCGCTCGATCCCATGGGCCTGCTGCGCCGCCCGGCGGAGCACGAGATCGTCCCCTATGTCTATGCCGGCATCCAGATCGTCGGCCCGGCCCTGTTCGCCGATGCGCCGGCGGGGAAGTTCAGCATGAACCGGTTATGGGACCGCGCCATCGCACGCGGCCGGCTGCGCGGCGTGGTGCATGACGGGCTGTGGTTCCACCTGTCCACGCCGCCCGACCTGGTGGACGCCGAAGCCCGGCTGATCGCCCGGGCGGTCGCGGAAGGGCGGCGGGCGGCGGCATGAACCTCGTCTCCCTGCCGGCCGACGCGCCGTTCCTCGATGCGCTGGCGGCGAAATGGCTGGAGCGGGCAGGCGACGAACTGGCGCGCGGCCTGATCCTGCTGCCCACACGCCGCGCCGCCCGCGCGCTGTCCGAGGCGTTCCTGCGCGCCGGCGATGGCCGCCCGCTGCTGCTGCCGCGTATCACCGCCCTGGGCGCGCTGGACGAGGCGCCGCTGACCCTGGCCGGAGCACTCGACCTGCCGCCGGCGGTCGAGACGGCGCAGCGTCTTGCCGCCCTGTCGCGCCTGATCCTCGCACTGCCGGAAGCGCGCGGCGGCGTGCGCACCGCCGACCGCGCCTGGATGCTGGCCCAGGAGCTGGCAGCGCTGATGGACGAGGCCGAGCGCGCCGAGCTCGACCTGCCGGAGGCGCTGGCGCGGGCTGCCGATGCCGAGCATGCCGAGCATTGGCGGGTGACACTGGAATTCCTCGATATCGTCACCCGCGCCTGGCCGGCCTGGCTGGCGGGGCAGGGGCTGATGAACCCGGCCGAGCGCCAGGTGCGGCTGCTGAAGGCCCAGGCCGCCGCCTGGGAGGATCAGGCGCCGGACGAGCCGGTATGGGTCGCCGGCACCACCGGCGGCATTCCCGCGGTCGCCCGGCTGCTGCGCAGCGTGGCGCGGCTGCCGCACGGGCTGGTGGTGCTGCCGGGCCTGGACCATACCCTGCCCGACGACGCCTGGGACGCGCTGGACGAGAGCCATCCGCAGGCCGGGCTGCGGCGCCTGCTGCAAGGGCTGGGCGCCACGCGGGCTGACGTTTCGGAATGGCGCACGGCGGGTGGCCGCGTGCGCACGCTGTCGCAGGCGCTGCTGCCGGCCGCGTCGCTGCAGGCTTGGCGGGCGCCGTCTGCCATCGACACATCGAATCTGCTGCGCCTGGAGCCCGCCGACCAGCAGGAGGAGGCGGTGGCGATCGCGCTGGTGCTGCGCGACGCGCTGGAGCAGCCGGGCGCGCGCGCGGCCCTGGTCACGC
>NZ_JAPDNT010000032.1 GCF_025989185.1 Limobrevibacterium gyesilva | reverse complement strand
GAGGTATTCCGCGCCCGTGCCGCCGGCTTCTCGGCACCGGCGGCATTGCCGGCCGGGTGGGCCAGCCTCGACGCGATGGCGGCCGACCTGGCGGCGCTGGGCAACGACCTGGAGCCGCCGGCGCTGGCGCTGCGCCCGGTGATCGGCGAGGTGCTGGCGGCCTTGCGCGCCCAGCCCGGCTGCCGCCTCGCGCGCATGAGCGGCTCCGGCGCCACCTGCTTCGGCCTGTTCGCCGATGCGGCGGTGGCCGAGGCCGCCGCGCCGGCACTGCGCCGGCACGGCTGGTGGGCGTGGGGCGGGGCGCTGACGGGGGTTGCCGAGCGCCGCGCCGGGACCTAATCAGGGGCCGCGCCGAAGGGCGCGACTCATTGGGGCGTCGCCAAGCGGTAAGGCAGCGGATTTTGATTCCGCCATGCGGAGGTTCGAATCCTCCCGCCCCAGCCAACCAGCCAACCAGTCGCCATTCTGCAGGGTCGTCATCGCCCTGTTCGCCCGCCGCGTTGTTGGCCGGGCGACCGGCGACAGGCTGCATCAGCAACTGGCGCTGACCGCCCTGCGGAGGGCCATCGCCATGCGCCGACCGAAGCCAGGGCTGATTCACCACTCGGATCGTGGCAGCCGGTAGTGCGCGATTGACCACCAGGCGGAGTTCAGGAAGCACGGCCTGCTGATCTCGACGTCCAGAGGTGGCCCGCACGTCAGCGCCGTATTGCGATAATCGGATTGCGATGACAAATTTATGGCTCTAAAGTTCCATATATCGGCACTTAAATTCCATTTTTTGGAACCAATGACGCCATGTCCGTGCTCTCCAGCGCCGCAGACGTGCTGAAGTGTTTTTCGGCCGACCGTCGCGAACTCAGCGTGACTGTCGTGGCGGCGATGCTGTCTTTGCCCAAGAGCAACGTCTCGCGCCTGCTGCGCGCCATGTGCGATGCCGGGTTCCTGGAAGCCGTCGGCGCCACCAGGCGCTACCGCCCCGGCGTGCTGCTGGCCGAGGTGGGGGAGCAGTATCGCCGCGCCTCCTCGCTCCTGACCCGGGCCGACGCGGTCGTGACGCGCGTGTCCGCCGAATGCGGCCATACCGGATATGTCAGCGTCCGTCACGGTCGGGACATCATGGCGCTGACCGACCATACCGGCACCAATATGCTGCGCGTGGCCAGCAATATCGGCCACCGGCTCGATGCCGCCGCCAGCGCCACCGGCCGCTCATTGCTGGCGCGCCTGCCCGACGATGCGGTGCGCGCCCTGTATGCCGGCCCCTTCACCCCACCCTCCGCCACTTCGCCGCAGACGCTCGATGAGCTACTGGGCCGGCTGGCGCTGGTACGGCGCGACGGCTACGCCGAATCCAACGACGAATCGAACCGGGGCGTCGGCGCCCTCGCCGTCGCGGTGGGGGATCCCGGCACGGGCGAGGAAGTCAGCCTCTGCATTTCCTACCCGGCGGCGACCATCACCGACGATGAGCGCCGCACCATCATCGATGCCCTCAGGAGTGGCGCACGACGTATCGCTACCCTGGTCGGCGACCCAATTTTCCATCCGCTTTCGGTGGACTGACGGAGAATCCGGACATGACTCGACTGACCAGGCGCTGGCGCATCGGCTTCGACATCGGCGGGACCTTCACCGATTTCATCCTCTATGACGGGGAGGCCGGCACCGTCCGCCTGCACAAGCGCCTGACCACGCCGCACGACCCCTCAGAGGCCGCCCTCATCGGGCTGGAGGAGCTGGTGGCCATGGGCGGCATCGGCCTCTCGGCTGTCTGCGAGATCGTGCACGGCACCACGCTGGTGACCAACGCGGTGATCGAGCGCAAGGGTGCGAAGCTGGGCCTCATCACCACGCGCGGCTTCCGCGACCTGCTGGAGATGGGCACCGAGCAGCGCTACGACATCTACGACCTGTTCCTGGGCTTCCCCGACCCGTTCGTGCCGCGTAACATGCGGCTGGAAGTGGCCGAGCGCATGGACCGCGACGGCGAGGTGGTGGAACACCTGAACCCCGAGGACGTGCGCGCCGCTTTCCGCCGCTGCGTCGAGGCCGGGGTGGAGGCTGTGGCCATCTGCTTCCTCAACGCCTATCGCAACCCCGCGCATGAGCGCATGGCCGGCGAGATCGCACGCGCCGAATTCCCGGGGCTTGCTGTCTCCCTCTCCTCCGACGTGGTGGCGGAGCTGTGGGAATATCAGCGCTGCGTCACGACCTGCGCCAACGCCTATGTGCAGCCGCTGATGGACCGCTACCTCCGCCGGTTGGAGAAGGAGCTGGCCTCGCGCGGCTTCGCGGGCGCCCTGCGGCTGATGCATTCGGCGGGCGGCCTCGTCTCCCCCGACACGGCGCGCGCCTTCCCGATCCGGCTGCTCGAATCCGGGCCCGCCGGCGGCGGCCTCGCCACCGCCCTGTTTGGCGCGCTGGCCGGCAAGAAGGACGTGATCTCGTTCGACATGGGCGGCACCACCGCCAAGGCCTGCATGATCGAGGACGGGCGTGCCGAAATTGCGCCGATGCTGGAAGCCGGCCGGGTCCATCGCTTCACCAAGGGGTCCGGCCTGCCGATCAAGGCGCCCGTGATCGACATGATCGAGATCGGCGCCGGTGGCGGCTCCATCGCCGCGATCGACGAGGTGGGGCTGCTGAAGGTCGGCCCGCATTCCGCTGGCTCCGACCCCGGCCCCGCCTGCTACGGCCTCGGCGGCACCCGCCCGACCGTGACCGACGCGAACCTGGTGCTCGGCTACTACGACCCCGGCTTCTTCCTGGGCGGGCGTATGGCGCTGGACAAGGCAGCGGCGGAACGCGCCGTGGCCACCGTGGCCGAACCGTTGGGCCTGTCGTTGGAACAGGCGGCCTGGGGCATCCACAAGGTGGTGACAGAGAGCATGGCCGCCGCCGCGCGCGTGCATCTGGTAGAGAAGGGCAAGGACCCGCGCCAATACGCCATGGTGGGCTTCGGCGGCGCCGGCCCCGCCCATGCAGCCGATGTGGCCCGCGTGCTGGGCGTGCGCGAGGTGATCGTCCCGCCGGCCTCGGGCGCGGCCTCGGCGCTGGGATTCCTGGCCGCCCCGCTGTCGTTCGAGCTGGTGCGCTCGCACCCGACCGAATTCTCCGAGGATTTCGACGCACCGGCGCTCAACGCCCTGCTGGCCGGGCTGGAGGCCGAGGGCCGCAAGCATCTGCGCGATGCCGGCGTCAGCGAGGCCGATATCGTGGTGGAGCGCACCGCAGACATGCGGCTGATGGGCCAGATGCACGACATCTCGGTGCCGCTGCCCGCGGGCACGATCGGTGCCGCCAAGCTCGATGAAATCCGCGCTGCCTTCATCCGCGTCTACTCGGCCCGCTACACCTCGGTCTATGAAGGGGCGCGGCTGGAGGCGATCAATTTCCGGGTTCGTTGCGTGGGGCCCACGCCGGTTCTGTCGCTGACCGGGGCCACCGGCGGCGGCGATGCCGGCGCCCGGCGCAAGGGCACCCGCCGCGCCTGGTTCGAGGACGGGTTCGCCGACACCGCCGTATATGACCGCTACGCCCTGGTGCCCGGAGATGTCATTGCGGGCCCGGCGATCATCGAGGAGCGCGAGTCCACCACCGTCGTGGCCCCGGGCGACATGGTCACGATCGATGCGAACATGAACCTGCGCATCGAGATCGGGGCGGCCAGCGCGGCCGATCTCGGCATCACCGCCGGCATGCCGATCGCCGAGGCCGCAGCGCGTATCGAGGCGGACCCGATCTCGCTGGAGATCATGTGGAGCCGTCTCGTGACCGTGGTCGAGGAAATGTGGCTCACGGTCTGCCGCACTGCCTTCTCGCTGGTCATCTCCGAAGCCCAGGATTTCGCCTGCGAACTTCTCGACCCGGAGGGCGAGACGCTGGCGCATTCGCCGCGCGCCATGCCGGTGTTCAACCTGACCCTGCCGCGCGCGGTGAAGGCGCTGCTGGAACGCTATCCGGCCGATACGCTGCAGCCCGGTGACGTGCTGATCACCAACGATCCCTGGCTTTGCGCCGGCCACCTGTTCGACATCGCCGTCGTCACCCCCGTGTTCCGCGATGGCAAGGTGGTGGGGCTGATGGGTACGGTGGGGCATGTCTCCGACATCGGCGGCACCAAGGATTCGCTGCGCGCCCGCGAGATCTACGAGGAAGGCTTCCAGATCCCGCCGATGAAGCTTTACGAGGCGGGGCGGCCGAATGAGTCTCTGTTCCGCCTGCTGGCCGAGAATGTGCGCAACAGCAGCCAGGTGCTGGGTGACGTGCATTCCTTCGTGGCCGCCAACGCGATCGGTGCCGACCGGCTGTTGTCGTTCATGGCCGATTACGGCATGAACGACCTGCGGGCGCTGGCCACGGTGGTGCAGGGCCGCTCGGAAAAGGCGATGCGCGACGCGATCACCGCCCTGCCCGATGGTGTTTACACCTCGGAAGTGTGGAACAACCCGCTGGGTGAGCCGATGCGCTACCCGCTGAAGCTGACGGTGGCGGGTGACTCGATCGACATCGATTTCGACGGTGCGCCGCCGCAGCTTCCGCAGGGTGGGCTCAACTCCACGCTCAACTACACGGCGGCGCATGCGACCTATCCGCTGAAATGCATGCTGACGCCGTCCGTGCGCGGCAATGCCGGTTGCTACCGCGCGTTCACGGTACGCGCGCCGGAGGGCTCCATCCTGAACGCCGAGCGCCCGGCAGCGGTGAACCTGCGCACGCGCACCGGCTGGTATCTGGCGCCCAACATCTTCCGCGCGCTGGCCGATGCGGCGCCAGGAAAGGTGCAGGCCTTCACCGGCCTGCCGGTTGCCGCCAACATCTATGGCCGTGATGCCGCCAGCAATACCTATTCCGACCTGCTGTTCATGGGCGGCGGCCAGGGCGCCTCGGCGAAGGGGGATGGCAAGTCCGGCCTGCTGTGGCCGACCTCCGCGGCCAACACCTCCATCGAGTTGTTCGAAGCGCGGGTGCCGGTGCTGGTGCTGGAGAAGAGATATGTTCCGGATTCGGGTGGCCCGGGCCGGTTCCGCGGCGGGCTGGGCCAACGCGTGCGGGTGCGAAAGCTGGCCGATGACGGCATGACCACGCTGGTCTCGGTCTACCCCGAGGGGGTGGGAAACCGCGCGCCCGGCCTGTTCGGTGGCCGGCCCGGCGGCGAGGCCAGCGGCCGCGTTGTCGATCCCTCGGGCCGCGTGCTGCATGATTGCGGCACCGGCGACCTTGTGCAGGTCACCCGCACCGACGAGATCGTGGAAGTGGTGCTGGCCGGTGGCGCCGGATACGGCAAGCCGCATGACCGGGACCGCGCTGCCGTTGAACGCGACGTGCGGCTGGGCCTCGTGACACGGGCAGGCGCCCAGCGCGACTACGGAATCGACCTCGACCATCATCCCGCGAGCGATGCCGCGCCCGCGCGCGAGCACATACTGACCGCGTAGCAGGCGGCGTGCGGGACCACCGACACGAAACCAACAGGGAAGCGGAGATGAAGACATGTTCAATCTGACCAGGCGCCAGTCGCTCACTGGCGCCACCGCGCTTGTGGCCTCGGCCGCCATGGGCGGCAGGGCTGCGCATGCGCAGGCCAAGCGGATTCTGGTCATCGCGAGCAACCAGGACATCCCGAATTTCGACCCGCATATCGCCACCGGCTATTCGGCCAGCATGCTCCTGCGCAACACGTATGATTCGCTGGTGCGCACCGAGGGCACCCCGCCGAAGCCCGTGCCGCAACTGGCGGCATCGTGGACCGCCTCGGCCGACGGCACCGAATATGTGTTCAAGCTGGACCCCGCCGCCCGCTTCCATGATGGCACACCGGTCACGGCCGAGGCGGTGCGGTATTCCTTCAACCGCCTGCTGCGCCTGAACAAGGGCAATGCCTGGATGGTCGCCGGTATCGTCGACGAGAACAGCGTGCAGCCGGTCGATGCCGCCACTGTGAAGATCAGGCTGGTGAAGCCGTTCGCGGCGTTCCTGCAGGTGCTGCCGTGGCTGTGGATCGTCAACCCGAAAGCCGTTGATGCCAACAAGGGGTCTGACGACGGGCAGACCTATCTGCGCAGCACCATCGCCGGGTCTGGCGCATGGCGCGTCCGCCGCGCCGAGGCCGGCAACCTCTATGAGTTCGAGCGCGTTGAGGGCGGCTGGCAACAGGGCGGCGGCAACCTGACCGGCGCCATCTGGAAGATCGTGCGCGAGACCTCCACCCAGCGGCTGATGGTGGGCCGCGGCGAGGCGCATATCGCCGTCGACCTCACCAGCGAGGATATGGACGCGCTGAAGGGGCGCCCCGGCGTCGTCTCGATCATCGAGCCGGAATACCGCACCTTCTCGATCAAGATGAACACGCGGCACGGGCCTCTTGCGGACATCAATCTGCGCCGCGCCGTCTCGTGGGCGTTCAACTACCAGGCGATGCTCGACGCCGCCGGCTACGCCCAGCTGATGACCGGCCCGCTGCCCGACGGCATCCTGGGTTTCGACCCGACGCTCGCCGTGCCGCGCATGAATCTCGACAAGGCGAAGGAGTTCCTCGCGAAGTCCGACTATGCGAAGGGCGGGATCAAGCTGGTGATGAACTATGTCTCGGGGCTCGACCAGCAGCGCCGCTGGGGCCTCGTGCTGCTCGACAGCCTGCGCAAGCTGGGCATCGAGCTCGACATCAAGCCGATGATCTGGCCGGACATGGTGGCCTCCGCCCGCTCACCCGAAACCTGCCCGGATTTCTTCCCCGTCTACCAGACGGCGAATTACGGCGACCCCGACAACATCGCCTTCGCGGCCTATCATTCCTCGCGCAACGGCGGCTGGCAGAACCCCGTCTATTCCAGCCCGAAGGTCGATGACCTGATCATTCGGGCGCGGTCGGAGACAGACGAGGCGAAGCGGAAGGAACTCTACGTCGCCTTCCAGAAGGCGGTGGTGGAAGACGCGCCGGACATCTTCGGTGTGCTGGAGAAGCGCAAGCTGGCCATGCGCAGCGATGTGCAGAACTTCCATTTCACGCCCGTGGCGTCCAACGCCATCGAGCTGTTCCCGCTGTCGCTGAAGTGAGTCTGCCCGGCGCCGCCACACGCATGCGGCGGCGCCGGTTCTGAACGGCCCCGCGCTTCTGGAGTCGCCGATGCTCAGGTTTGCCGTCAGGCGCATTGTTCTTCTGGTGCCCGTGATTGTCGGGCTGTCGCTGCTGATCTTCGCCATTGCGCGGCTGCTGCCGGGCGATCCCGTGACGCTTGCCGCGGGCCCCAACGCCACGCAGGCAGAGATCGCCGACCTCGCGCGGGAATTCGGCCTGGACCAGCCGCTGCCGGTTCAGTACTGGCACTACGCGACCGGACTGGTCACCGGTGACTGGGGGCAGTCGATCTTTACCCGCCGCCCGGTGCTGGAGGATCTGAAAGCCTACCTGCCGGCCACGCTGGAACTGGTGGTCGTGGCCATGGTGCTGGCGATCGTCATCGGCATTCCCGCGGGGCTGCTGGCCGCCGTCTACCGCGACCGCTGGCCCGATTATGTCTCCCGCGTCGTGTCGCTGGGTGCCATCTCGATGCCGCGCTTCTTCCTGGGGCTGCTGCTGCAGCTGGGGCTCGCGATGTGGCTGGGCTGGCTGCCGCTGGGCGGTCGCTTCCCGCTGACCGAGGATCCGCCGCCCTTCGTGACCGGCTTCCTGACCATCGACAGCCTGTGGGCGGGTGATCCGCACGCCTTCGGCGTTGCGCTGGCCTATCTGGCGCTGCCGGCCTTCGCCACCTGCCTGTCGCCGCTGGCCACCATCACCCGCATGATGCGCGCCACTACGCTGGAAGTGCTGCAGCAGGATTATGTGCTGACCGAACGCGCGCTGGGCCTGTCACAACGGCTGATCATCTTCAAATACGTGCTGAAGAACGCGATGTCGTCGACACTGACGGTCATCGGCCTGTATTTCGGCTGGCTGCTGGGCGGCACCGTGCTGGTGGAAACCGTGTTCGACTGGCCGGGCATCGGGCTTTATGCCACCAAAGCCATCGTCACGCAGGATTTCATGCCGGTGATGGGGGTCACGCTGACCATCGGTGTTCTGTTCGTCGCGGTGAACCTTGTCGTCGACCTGCTCTACGGTCTGCTGAACCCGAAGGTGCGATACGAATGAGCGCGAGCGCCACCCCCGACGCCCGCGCCTCCGCGGTAGCCGCTCGGCGGCAGAACTGGAGACGCGCCGCCTACAGGTTCCAGCAGAGCTGGCTGTCGATCGTGGGGCTCGCCATCGTGGTGCTGCTGTTCGTGGCCGCCGTGGCCGGCCCGTCGCTGGTGCCCTACCCCGCCGATATCGCCGGCGGCATCAACACCGCCACGCGGTTCGAGGCGCCATCCATCGCCCATCTGTTCGGCACCAACGAGCTGGGGCAGGACGTGTTCACGCTGGTGATCGCCGGCGCGCGCATCTCGCTGCTGTCAGGCGTGGCCGTGGTCGTGCTGGGCGCGCTGGCCGGCACGATCGTGGGTGCGCTGGCCGGCTATTACGGCGGATGGACCGATGAGATCCTCATGCGCATCGCCGACTTGAAGCTGACGCTGCCGAGCCTGATCCTGGCCATGGCGGTGGCCGCCGCCTTGGGGGCGGGGCTCGTCAACACCATCATCGCCATCGCGCTGACCTGGTGGCCCGGCTACGCCCGGCTGGTGCGCGGCGAAGTGATCGCGAAGAAAGAGGAACTGTTCGTGCAGGTGGCGCAGGCGCTTGGGGCCGGCACCGGCCGTATCCTGCGGCGGCACATCCTGCCCAACATCGTCTCGCCCATCATCGTGAAGATGTCGCTCGACATGGGTTTCGCGATCCTGACCGTGGCGTCGCTCGGCTTCATCGGCATCGGTGTGAAGCCACCCACGCCGGAATGGGGGTCGCTGCTGTCGATTGCGCGCAACTACATGCCCGACTACTGGTGGACGGCGATGTTCCCCGGCCTCGCCATTTTCCTGGCCGTGTTCGGCTTCAACCTTCTGGGCGACGGCCTGCGCGACGTGCTCGATCCCAGAGCGCGGCGTTGAGGCACGGCGGCATGGCATTCCTCGACATCAGGGACCTGCATCTGGCCATGCGCACCTTCGAGGGTGAGGCGCATGTGCTGAACGGCATCAACCTCTCGGTGGAACGCGGCGAGATCTGGGGCCTGGTGGGTGAGACCGGATGCGGTAAGTCGCTGACCGGCCTGTCCATCTCGCGCCTCGTGCCGTCTCCGCCGGGGCGGTATCTGCGTGGCGAGATTCGTTTCGCAGGGCAGGACCTGCTGGCGACGCCCGAGGATGGGATGCGCCGCCTGCGCGGCGGCCATATCGGCATGATCTTCCAGGATCCCACCACCAACCTCAACCCCGCCTTCCGCATCGGCGAGCAGATGGTGGACGTGGCGCTGCACGCGGATGCGGTCGATCCTGCCATTCTGGGGCTCGCCCCGGGAGCCTCGCGCCGCCAGCGCCGTGTCGAGGCGCGGCGGCTGGCCATCGCGATGCTCGACAAGGTGGGCGTTCCCGACGCCGCCCGGCGCATTGATGACTATCCGCACCAGTTCTCGGGCGGCATGCGCCAGCGCGTGCTGATCGCCATGGCGCTGATCGGCAAGCCGGAACTCCTGATCGCCGACGAACCTACCACCGCGCTCGACGTATCGGTGCAGGCGCAGATCCTGCGGCTGATCCATTCGCTGGTGCTGGAGTACCAGCTGGCGGTGCTGCTCATCACCCACAATCTCGGTGTGGTGGCGCAGCTCTGCACGCATGTGGCGGTGATGTATGCGGGCAACATCATCGAATCCGGCCCGGTGCGGCCGGTGTTCCGGAACCCCACCCATCCCTATACCCGCGCGCTGATGAAAGCCGTGCCGCACGCCACCCACCGCCGGGGGGAACTGCAGGGCCTGCCGGGCTCGGTGCCCAACCTGTTCACGCCGCCGCCCGGCTGCCGCCTCGCCCCCCGCTGCCCTGTGGCCCAGCCGCGCTGCGCCGAAAGGGTTCCCCCCACCATCGCCGTCTCGCCCGGCCATGACGTGGCCTGCGTGCTTGCCACACCCGCCGGGAGTGCCGCGGCATGATCCTGCGCATTGAAAACCTGACCAAGACGTTCCGGTCCCGTGGCAGGCGGTGGCTCGGCCCGCAGACCAGCTTCACGGCGCTCAACGATGTCAGCCTGTCGATCGGAAAAGGCGAGAGCTTTGGCCTCGTGGGCGAATCCGGCTCCGGCAAGACCACGCTGACGCGCTGCATTCTGGGACTCGAGCGCATCACTTCCGGGCGCATCGTGTTCGATGGTACCGACCTCACCACCCTACCGGCAGCGGAGATGCGCCGTATGCGCGCCCGTATCCAGATCGTGTTCCAGGATCCGTACGCATCCTTGAACCCGCGCATGCTGGTGCACGACATCATCGCCGAGCCGATGGAAATCCATCAGGACACGCTGGGCCTCGGCGCACGGCAGCGCAGCGACCGCGTGATCGAGCTGCTGGAACTGGTGGGGCTCGGCGCACAGCACCTGTATCGCTATCCGCACGAATTCTCGGGCGGGCAGCGACAGCGCATCGGCATTGCGCGCGCGCTGGCGGTGAATCCGGAATTTCTCATCCTCGACGAGCCAACCTCGGCGCTGGATGTGTCGGTGCAGGCGCAGGTGCTGAACCTGCTGCACGACCTGCAGCAGAAGCTGGGGCTGACCTACCTGTTCATTTCCCACGATCTCGGCGTCATCCGCTACATCTGTGACCGGATCGCACTTATCTATCGCGGCGACATCGTCGAGGAAGGGGGCGTGGACGACATCTTCGAGCGGCCGTCCAGCGACTATGCCCGCATGCTGCTGGCCGCCATGCCCGAACCGGACCCGGCCAAATCCCCCTTCAACACTGAAGCGGCAGGCTGAGCCGCTTGCCCCGGGGGCGTCATACCAGCGGCCATGAAAAATGACCGCTGGTATGAGTCGTTATTTTGCGCGCCGCCGCCCACCAAGCCCGCGACAGGCACGCGCTTGCGTGCCGCAAGCGGATCGGCGCGCGATACCAACGGCCCTTGACGATGGAAGGGTCATCGTCAAGGGCCGTTGGTATCACTCCACCCGGCGGATGCCGGCGGTGTGCATGCGGCAGGCGTCGCCAAAGGCCCGGAAGATGGACTTGCTGGGCTCGTCGGGAATGTAGTGCCATTCCGGGTGCCACTGCAGGCCGGCCCAGGGCGTCGCCAACTTGTTCATGAAGGGGGATGCCTCTATCCCTCGTGTCCGAATCGCTGTGGTCGCTCATCGAGCCACTGCTGCCGCCGGCGCCTCCGAAGCCCAAGGGCGGTCGCCCGCCTGTTCCCGCGCGTCCGGCGCTCACCGGCATCCTCTTCGTCCTGCTGGTCACCAGCGCCTTCAACGTCGGCGACCCGCAGGCGCTGCCGGCGACCGAGTACGGGCTCGCGAACTTCGTCGAGCTCTTCGACCATCTTGACTGGATCTGGAACACCCTCCTCGTCTCGGCCCTTGGCACGCTGGTGGCGACGGCGATCGGTGTGGGGCTCGCCTGGACGCTCCATCGCACGACGGTGCCGGGCTCCCGCCTGTTCGAGCTGTTGGTCGCCATACCGTATCCGCTCGGTCCGCTTGTCGGTACGCTCGCCTGGAGCGAGCTCGGCTCACCGCGCGACGGGCTCATCAACCAGCTCTACACGAGCCTGACCGGGAGCCCCGATCCCCTCATCAACATCTACAGCGTGCCCGGCATCGTCTTCGTGATGGCGATCTTCGAGGCGCCGGTCGCCGTGCTCATGATCGGTGCCGCGATGCAGCGCATGGACCCGTCGCTCGAGGAATGCTCGGCCGTCTTCGGCGGCGGCAAGTTGCGCACCGCCTTCCGCGTCACGTTGCCGCTCATGCTGCCCGCGATCCTGAGTGCGGCGCTGTTCCTCTTCACCTCGATGATGGGCGCTTTCGCGATCCCGACCATGCTCGGCACGAGCGCCCGGTTCTATGTGGCCACGACCGCCATCTACGTGCTGTTCCAGGGCTATCCGCCGAACTATCCGCTGGCCGCGGCCCTCGGGCTCGTGCTGGTCGCGATCACGGCGCTCGCCGTCTGGCTCTACAGCCGCGTCCTCAAGGGGCGGTCCTTCACCGTCGTCTCGGGGCGGAGCTACCGGCCGCGCCGGCTCGACATGCGCGGCTGGACGCCGGTCCTGTTCGGCCTCGAATGCTTCTACGTGCTGATCTCGCTGGTGCTGCCGCTCGGCGCGCTCCTGCTGGCCTCGCTCCAGCGGAGCGGCGGCACGAGCTGGCATCCGGCCGAATGGACGCTTCAGAACTACCATTACGTCCTGATCGATTTCCCGACCACGCGGGAGGCGATCACGAACAGCCTCCTCCTCGGCGTCGGCACCGGGACGATCGGGGTGGCGCTCGCCACGGTCATTGCCTGGAACGTCCACCGATCGAACAGCTCCGGACGCCGGCTGCTCGAGCAGGTCACCATGCTGCCCCAGGCGTTCCCGCGGCTCATCTTCGCCTTCGGCTTTCTTTGGATGCTGCTGGCGCTGCCGCTTCATCTCTACGGCACGCTCTTCGCGGTGCTGCTCGCCTATGTCGTGGTCTTCATTCCGCTGGCCTATCGAGGCATGAGCGGCGTGGTGATCCAGATCGACCGGTCACTCGAAGAGGCGGCACGCGTGAGCGGCGCGAGCTGGGGAAGACTGATGCGGACCGTGACCGTGCCGCTGCTGCGCACCGGCTTGCTCGCGACCTGGGCGCTGCTCTTCATGGTGTCCGTTCGCGAGGTGAGCGCTTCGCTCTTCCTCTCGGGCGCTGGGACCCAAGTGCTCGGGCCGGCAATCTTCAACTTCTGGGATTCGGGCGGCCTGCCGCGGGTCAGCGCGCTGGCCATGGTCCAGGCGGCGATCATCCTGGTCGCGCTGTTCGTGGTCCGCCGGTTCGCCGGCAACGAAATCAAGGCTTGAGCCGGCCGGTTGCGGCGCGCTCGCGGGAGCATGGAACGAAGATGATCGCGGAAGTCGAGGAAAAGGCCGGACGGCATGGGCGTGTCGGCGAGAAGGCGGAACGCCGGCTGGGAGCCGACCGTTCGAGGGCCGATCGTCCGCCCCGCGGCGCACAGCCAGATGGGCGGCGTCTTCATCGATGGAACCGGCTGGGCAGGCGTGCCCGGCCTGTTCGCATGCGGCGAGGCGAGCGGAGGGCTCCATGGGGCGAGCCGGCTCGCGGGCAATGGGGGCGGCGAGACGATCGCAATGGGTTGGCTGGTTGGGCGGGCGACGGCCGCAAGCATCGGCGGTGTCGGTGGAGCCGCACGTGATTGGCGGCGAATCCATCAAGAGGCCCTCGATGCTCTGCGCGGCGGTCGTGTCCGGGAGCCGTCAACCGCAGCGATCAAGCACGAAATCCGCTCGATCATGGCGGCCTCGGTCGGACTCTACCGCGACGAAGGCTCGTTGCGGATCGCCGTCGAACGGCTTCGCGGCCTCGAAACCTCAGCGTCCGAACTCGCGCCCGAAACGGTCGATGAGGCGCTCGGCGTGCGGTCGGCGCGGAACATGGCGACGATAGCGGGCCTCATCGCACGGGCGGCGCTTTTGCGCACCGAAAGCCGCGGCGCGCACCAACGGCGCGATCATCCCAGGCAGGACGACGCGCGCTGGCTGAAACACATCGCGTTCCACCTCGGGGCGGACGGGAAGCTGGCCGTCGAAGACCTGGCCATTCATTGAATAAGGGAAGAATGGGTCATGCAGAAAAAACCTCTCGCAGGCGTACGAATTCTCGATTTCACCAGGCTCTTCGCCGGCCCGTTCTGCACCATGCTCCTGGCCGATCTGGGCGCCGACGTGGTGAAGGTGGAGGCGCCTGAAGGCGATCCGATCCGAATGCAGGGGCCGCCGTTCCATGACGGCGCGAGCATGGGATACCTCGCCGTCAACCGGAACAAGCGTTCGATCGTGCTCAACACGAAGGAGCGGCGCGATCGCGAGCTTGCACACGCCCTGGCGTGCAAGGCCGACGTCGTGGTCGAGAACTTCCGGCCCGGCGTCATGGAGCGCATGGGCCTCGATTACCGCAATCTCGCGGCTTCGAACCCGACGCTGATCTACGCCTCGCTGTCGGGTATGGGGGCGACGGGCCCGTGCAAGGACAAGGGCGCGTTCGACCTGACCATTCAAGCCGAAGGCGGATACATGAGCCTCACCGGCGAGAGGAATGGAAACCCAATCAAGCTCGGCACCTCGGCCTTCGACCTGGTGTGCGGCCAATATGCGATGGGCGCCATCATGACGGCGCTTTTCGATCGCGAGAGGACAGGCCGCGGCCAGCGGATCGAAACGAGCCTCTTCGAGGGTGTGGTGAGCTTTCTCGTCGATGCCGGCCTCGAATGGCTGTTGACCGGACACCAGCGGCCGAAATGGGGGTCGGAGCATGCGAGCTCCGTGCCCTACAAGGCGTTCGAAGCGGCCGACGGATGGGTTGTCATCGGCGCCGGCGTCGAGCGCCTCTACGCCGGCTTCGTCCGGGTCCTGGGCAGGGAGGATCTGGTGGCCGATCCTCGCTTCTCCACGTTGCGCGGCCGCGTGACCCATCGGGACGCGCTTCACGCGATCCTCGATGCCGAGGTCCGCAAGTGGCGCGCCGCCGACCTCATCGAGAAGCTGCAGGATGCAGGGGTGCCGTGCGCCCCGGTCAACACCATGGAGCAGGTCTTCCGCCATCCCCAGACTCTGGCGCGCGGCATGCGCGTCATGGCGCCCAAGACCGACGGCGGCGAGATGCCGCTCATCGGACCTGCGGTGAAATACGGAAACTTCGACGTGGCGGCCGGCTGGACTGCGCCGCCCAAGATCGGGGAGCACACGGACGAAGTGCTGCAGGGCTGGCTCGACGTCAAGGCTGGCGGCGCCGCCGCCGGATGAACCGAGGCTCCCCCGTCGACGAGCCCGCGGCGGGAACCGATTCCATCATTCAGCTGAGGAGACGTGATGTCCATATTGCTGCGGGATGACCGCGACGGCGTAAGCATCCTTACGCTCAACCGCCCCGAGATCCACAACGCCATCTCGACGGCAGTGGGCGAGGCTCTGGAGGCCGCCCTGCGCGACATCAGCGGACGGCCCGAGATTCGGGTCGTCATCATCAAGGGCGCCGGCGGGAAGGCCTTTTCGGCCGGCACGGATCTCAAGGAACGGCGGGGCCTTTCCCCGAAGGAGAAGTGGGAGCAGAGTTCCTCGCTTCGCCGCGCCAACGAAGTCATGTGGAACATGCCGCAACCCGCCATCGCCGCGATCGAAGGCTGGTGCCTGGGCGGCGGCTTCGAGCTTGCTTGCAACTGCGATTTGAAGATCGCGGCCGATGATGCCGTGTTCGCATGGCCGGAAATGCAACTCGGCGCTTATCCGGGAGGAACCGCCGGCGTCATTTTCCCACGTCTTATCGGGCGCGGCCGGGCGAAAGAGCTCTTTTTCACGGCAAGGCGGATAACCGCGCAAGAGGCGCTTGAGTTCGGGATCGTCGAGCGCGTCGTGCCCAAGCAACAGCTTCACGATGCCGCCCTCGGGCTGGCGGAGGAAATCAAGATCAATTCGAGTCCGCTGGGGGTCGCCGCCGTGAAACGTATGGTCAATGTCGGGGCCGATATGTCCATCGGCGACGCGACCGCCCTCAACGACGCGCTGCGCCGGCCCCTCGAGGCGACGAAAGACTACGAGGAGGGAATACGCGCTTTCTTCGAGAAGCGGCGCCCGGTCTGGCGGGGCGAATAACCGTCGGCCCCTCCCTCACGCGAGGGAGCCTCAAAGACGTCTGCGCGTCGAATCCGCGATGAACCCGGCGGGCGCCCGGTGTCGGGATGCGCACTCGCGTCCGCCGTGTCATCCCCGAGGGCGCTGTCACCATCATCGCCATGCTGATTTCCGGTGGTGCTCACGCGCTTGATCTCGCCCTCCGCCAGGGTCCCAAGGACGAGATCGCCGAGAAGGCTGTGGAGCGGCGTCCGGTCGATGACTGGCGCCGCATCCTCGGCGCTCCCATGGCCAGTCACCCGTTGCTGCGCGGCAGCCGCGCTGCAATGCTGCGCAAGCCTTCCACCTGATGGCAGCGGCGCCGATCATGCTCCCTGGCCCCCCATTCGCCGTGGCCGATCGCCGCACCGCCACGCGGAATCAGGGGCCCGACCGCCGGGCCAATATCCGGGTGCTTGAACTTGCCGACGATTGCGATCGGCGTGGGCAGCGAGCCGATGGAAAAATGCTTCGCATCGGTCTTCAGCCGATAATCCACCGTCTCCGTTCGCAGGTCGATCGTGCCGCCGCCGGTGACGATATTGTTGCTGGTCTCCAGCAACAGGGTGCGCGTGGCCAGTGTTCCGTGTTGTAGGGCGAAATCGCCCACGAAACATTCGATCTGGTCGCGCCGCGGCACGCCCAACGCGGCCAATATGGCATTGCCCAGCTGCAGACCTGAGATCGCCACGAAGATTGCGCTGACGTCGCCGCCGCCGGACATGACCAGTTGCAGCGAGCCATTGCCGTTGCCGAGGACAGAGGAGACGGAATTGCCGGTGGAGTCGATGACCGCATGTCCGCCGATCGCGCCGCTGCCATGGGCTACCCCCGCCGCCTCGAGCATCCGGCCGAGGTCGACCCGCTGGAATGCAATATCGCCGTGCAGCCTGAACTCGTCGCCGATGGGCACCAGATCCAGATTCCCCTCGATCCGGCCGCTGCCCACGCCAACGGTGCCGGGCGCTACACGAATGTGGCCATTATCAATGTCTACAACGGCTGCCAACGAGTCCAAGGGCATGCTGCCGCCCAGGATTTTGGCGCCCTGGTATTTGGCGTCTTGGGAATGGGAATGCCCGTCAGCGGGAACAGCAGCGCCATGTCGGGCCGCTCACTTCCAGCGCGAGGTCGGCGCCTGCGAAGGCCAACGGATTCTGCACCGTGCCTGCCAGGTGCACGGTGCTCGGGCCGTTGGCGAGACGCAGGTCGATCGGGTAGGGCTGAGTGGCGGCGCGCAAGGACAGCAGTGCCCCGCCAAGGGCCTGACCGGTAATGGGCTGCCCCGCATAGGTGCCGTGCGCTTCCAACTTCACCTGGCCGCCGCCGGCGCGGTCGATTGTGGCGATCGCGATGTCGAAATCGGCGCGCAGACGCGGCACCACCACATGTGCCGCCCCATCGTTGATCTGCAGATTGCCGATTTTGGGAGCAGCCTGCTGGTCGGCTGCGGCGCTGCCGGCTGCAGATGCGAGGGCGGGAAACATCCAGTTGGCGGCCGAATCCGCCGGCTCCTGAGCATCGATCGTCGGCCGGTCCAGGACGATGGCGGGAATCACGAGCCGGCGCGTGCGCAGCCACGCCATGGCGTCGATGGTGACCGCCAGCCTCACGATCGTGGCGAATCGGCTGTCGGCCGGGAAGCCCTCGGGGTTGGCGATCTCCACCCCCTCGGCGACAGCGACGAGCTGTCGGCCGGGATGGAGATCGAAATGCCGCAGGGTCACGGTGCGGCCAAGGGGGGCGGAGGCTTGCTGTGCTACAAGCGGGCGAAACCAGTTCCAGTCCCAGAACACGGCCAGCAACCCGATGGCAATCACGAACAACCCGGCCGCGATCACCCAGCGTGGCAAGCGGCCACGGGGATTCTTGGGGCAGCCATAGGTCATGGGGTCCGACACAATCCCTCCTTTCGCCGCCGTTCCCGTGAAACGCGTGGCATGCCCTTGGGGTTACAATACCCTCGTGACCAGCCGGGCCGGCATATGATGAATTGAACACGGACCGCTTACCGGGAGCTGGCCAATGCCAAATCAGAGCGGCTGGATACGGTGGTTGCCGGGGCTGCTTACTCTGCGCCGGTATCAGGTCAGCTGGCTGGCTCATGACATCGCTGCGGGAGTGGTGCTGGCAACGATCCTGGTGCCCGTCGGGATCGCCTATGCGGTCGCATCGGGTGTGCCGGGCATTCATGGTCTCTATGCGACGATCGTGCCGCTGCTGGCTTATGCGCTGCTCGGCCCCAGTCGCATTCTGGTCCTGGGACCGGATTCTTCGCTGGCTGCCGTCATACTCGGCGTCGTCTTGCCGCTGTCTGGTGGAGACCCAAATCGCGCCGTTGCCTTGGCCGGCATGATGGCGGTGGTCTCGGGGATCGTGTGCATTCTGGCGGGCCTGGCGCGGCTGGGCTTTGTGACGGAGCTTCTTTCGAAGCCGATCCGCTATGGCTACATGAACGGAATCGCGCTGACGGTGTTGATCAGCCAACTGCCCAAGCTCTTCGGCTTTTCGGTAGAAGGCGATGGACCATTGAGAAGACTATGGGCCACAGCCGAGGCGGTTCTGGGCGGACGAACGAACTGGACGGAGTTCGCCGTCGGCGCGGGTACTTTGGCGGTTATTCTACTGCTCAAGAACAACAAGCGCTTGCCGAGTATCCTGATTGCCGTGGTTGGCGCGACGGCAATCGTTGGCTGGCTGGATCTGGCCGCGGGCGCTGACGTGTCGGTCCTTGGTCCCTTGCCCCAGGGTCTGCCCGCGTTCGCGATCCCGTGGCTCACCTACACCGATATGGTCCCGGTACTGATCGGAGGCTGCGCAGTCGCCCTGGTGTCGTTCGCTGATACGAGCGTGCTTTCCCGCGCCTACGCCGCGCGAACCGGCATGAATGTTGATCCCAATCAGGAGATGGTAGGGCTTGGCGTCGCGAACCTGGCCGCCGGATTCTTTCAGGGCTTTCCGGTGAGCGGCAGTTCGTCGCGTACCCCCGTGGCAGAGGCTGCGGGCGCGCGAACGCAGTTGACGGGAGTCGTTGGCGCACTCGCCGTTGCCCTGCTGCTGTTGGTGGCGCCGAATCTCCTCCAGTATCTGCCAACTGCCACATTGGCCGCGGTCGTGATCGCTTCAGCTGTCGGCTTGATCGAGGTCGCGGATCTCACTCGAATCTATCGCATCCAGCGTTGGGAGTTCTGGCTATCCATAGTCTGCTTTGTGGGCGTCGCCGTGCTTGGCGCCATCCCGGGCATAGGCCTGGCGATCGCGATTGCTGTCATCGAGTTCCTGTGGGATGCTTGGCGTCCGCACTCAGCGGTGCTGGGCCGCGCTGAAGGGGTCAAGGGCTACCACGACATCACGCGCTACCCCAATGCTCGCCAGATATCCGGCCTGGTCCTGTTTCGCTGGGACGCACCACTGTTTTTCGCCAACGCCGAGTTCTTCAAGGAGCGTGTTCTGGATGCAGCGGCGAAAGCGCCTGCGCCGGTGCGCTGGCTGGTCGTTGCCGCCGAACCTGTCACCAGCGTGGACGTCACCGCAGCTGATACCCTCGCCGAATTGGACAAGACACTAGACGGCGCCGGGATCGAGTTATGCTTCGCCGAACTCAAAGACCCTGTAAAAGACAAGCTCAAGCGGTTCGGACTCCTCGACAAGATTGGTGAAAAGTTCTTTTTCCCGACCGTTGGTGCCGCCGTCAGCAGCTACGTAGACAGCCACGCGGTGGATTGGGTGGACTGGGAGGACCGAAGCCCACCGGGACATGGGAGTTAGTCCATTGCGATGAAATGGCTGCTGCCGCTGCGTCCGGTAGCGCCGCAGGGCAATCAGCCCCATATTCGGGTGGTCGGCATGGCAACGCTCCGATGGAGTTGCCCATGAGTATTCCCACGTCTATCAAGTCGCTCGCGGGCGCCTTGCTTGGCTGTTCCCTGGCCATCTTCATCATGGCCCCGGCGACCTTGGCCGCGAATGAGGCGCATGGCCAGCCCTCCGAGGTCCTGTTCGTCGCGCAGATCGTCCTGCTGCTGATTGTCGGACGGCTGCTTGGCGAGGGGATGCAGCGTATCGGCCAACCCCCGATTATGGGGCAATTGCTTGGCGGGATCCTGCTGGGGCCCTCTGTGCTGGGCGCCCTGCTGCCCGACATCCAGCGCGCCATCTTTCCTGCGACGGGGATGCAGAAGGGCATGCTCGACGCCGTGTCCCAGCTCGGCATCCTGATGCTGCTTTTGCTGACGGGCATGGAGATCGACCTCGCCTTGATCAGGAAGATGCGGCGCGCCGCGGCCAGCGTCTCGATCGCGGGAATCAGCGTTCCGTTCCTGTGCGGCTTCCTGCTGGGCCAGTTTATGCCCCAGGCGATGCTGCCTCGACCCGAGATGCGCCTCATCACGGCGTTGTTCCTCGGCATCGCGCTTTCGATCTCCTCTGTAAAGATCGTCGCCGCAGTCATTCGCGAGATGAACTTCATGCGCCGAACGATCGGTCAGCTGATCGTGGCCTCGGCGATCATCGATGACACCATCGGCTGGATCGTCATCGCCGTGATCCTGGGCCTCGCGCAGCGCGGCAGCGTGGAATTGTTGCCTCTCAGCGTCAGCGTGATCGGTACCGCGCTCTTTCTGGCGGCCAGCCTGACAATCGGACAGCGAGTGGTATCGGCGCTCATTCGCTGGACCAACGACAGTTTCGTCAGCGAGCTTCCGGTCATCACGACGATCCTGGTCATCATGGGGGCGATGGCGCTGGTGACCCATGCGATCGGTGTGCACACGGTCCTGGGAGCCTTCGTTGCCGGCATTCTCGTCGGCCGTTCGCCGATTTTGGCTGAACACATCCGGGACAATTTGCGCGGGTTGATCGTCGCTCTGTTCATGCCGATCTTCTTCGGTGTAGCCGGGCTCACCGCGGACCTTACGGTACTGCGCGATCCAGCGCTGCTTCTGTTTGTCGGGGGGCTTGTGCTGATCGCAAGCGTCGGCAAGTTCGGTGGGGCTTTCCTCGGAGGCGCCTTGGCGGGCCTTTCCCATCGCGAGGCCTTTGCCCTGGCTTGCGGGATGAATGCACGCGGCTCGACGGAGGTGATTGTCGCGACGATCGGCCTGTCCATTGGGGTGCTCAACGAGACTTTGTATACGACGATTGTCACGATGGCATTCGTGACCACGATGGCAATGCCGCCGATGCTCCGCTGGGCACTCGCCCGCCTGCCGATGACCCCGGAGGAGCATGATCGCCTCGCCCGTGAGGCACTCGAGACAAAGGGATTCGTGGCCAATCTTGAGCGAGTTCTCCTCGGAGTCGACCGGTCAGCGAACGGCCAGTTTGCCTCGCGCCTGGCGGGACTTCTCTCGGCGTGGCGGCCCATGCCGATCACGGTGCTGGAGTTGGGACCAGACCATCCCGCTGGGGCGCCGCCATCCGGTCCGGTCCCGCCGTTGGAGACTGTGGTCAAGAACGCCGCCGAAAGTGCCCTTGCGCCGGACGAAGCAAGAGCGCAGAGGGCGGCTGATGTCACGACACGCGCCCGGGACGCTGCCGCGGAGGACGCTGTCGCCCGTGAGGCGCGCAAGGGCTACGACCTCCTGCTGATTGGCGTGGGGCGCACGACGGACCCGGACGGTGGATTCCACAAGGACGTGACCCGCCTTGCCGCTTCGTTCGATGGTCCGCTCGTTGTCGTCGAAGCCCGTGCAGCGCATCTGGAGGACCCTCGCGCCGCGAACGTCAACATCCTGGTCCCTGTCAGCGGCACAGACGCGTCGCGACGAGCCCTCGAAGTGGCGCTTGCCTTCGCCAAATCCGGTACCGCTCCCATTACACTCCTGTACGTTTCGGGCACGCCGAAACACGCGGCCTCGCGTCACACCTTTGGGAGCCACGACACATATACGGAAGATGCAGTGCTGCGAGAGGCAGTGAGCCTTGCAGATCAATACCGGATCGCGACGCGGACAGTTATCCGCAGGAACCTCCCCATCGACGACGCGATCGCCGAGCAGGTGAAGCGAGGGCGTCACGACCTCGTCGTGCTCGGCGTCAGACCTCGGTCCGTCGGCAGGTTATTCTTTGGTGATGTGGCAGCCGATTTGCTGGAGCGTTCCTCTTCTTCGCTGGTGTTCGTGGCGAGTTAGAGCCGTCTGCCATGAACTGGCCGGCTTGCGTCGTGCTGCAGTCGGCATCACAGGACGGCAGGCGCCTGGCCCGTCAAATCAGACCCGTTCCCCGTTTTCTCCCTGCAAAACAGGGAATCTGCCCAGCAGAGACTGGTTCGCACCTGACTGCGCCCACAGCCAGCTCATTGCCTTCTGCCGGTGTCCGGGTTCGGCTGCGATCGGGCGCCGATGCCCAGCTCATGCTTCAGCACCTTGCCGAATGCCGATTTCGGCAGGCTGGCGCGGAACTCGACGATCCGCGGCATTTCGATCGGCGATACCTTGTCGGCCAGGAAGACGCGCAGGCCCTCGGCCGCCAGCGTCGTGCCGGCGCGCAACACGATGCAGGCCTTGGGCACCTCGCCGCGGGCGGGATCGGGGACACCGACGACAGCGACCTCGGCCACCGCCGGGTGCTGCCGGATCGCTTCCTCCACCGCCCGCGCATAGACCTTGTAGCCGCGCACCGCGATCACCTCGGGCTGCCGGTTCACGAAATAGAGGAACCCGTCCCGGTCGAGGCGGCCAAGGTCGCCGGTGTGCAGCCAGCCGTCGCGGAAGGCCTCGCGCGTGGCCTCCGGCCGCTGCCAGTAGCCGAGCATCACCTGCGGGCCACGAACACAGATCTCGCCGATCTCGCCGGGCGGCAGCACGCCATGCGGCGCCTCGGCCGCCATGATCGCGACATCCGTCCCGGGCAGCGGCACGCCGCAGGAGCCGGGCCGTTCGATACCCTCCAGCGGATTGCTGCAGGTGACCACCGGCCCGCACTCGGTCAGGCCGTAGCCTTCCGCCAACGGAACGCCGGTCAGCGCGACGAAGCGCCGCGCCAGGGCCTCCGGCAGGGAGTCGCCGCCAGAGACGCAGACTTTCAGCGACGCGAGGGCGGCCGCCGTGCAGGCGGGGCACTCGGTCAAGGCGTGAAACAGCGCCGGCACGCCGACCAGGATGGTGACGCGCCGGCGCTCGATCGTGCGCAGCGTCTCCACCGGCCGGAAGCGCGGCAGGATCACCAGCTCGCCGCCGAGGGCGACGGCGAGGTTCATCACCGCGGTCATGCCGAAGCAATGGAAGAAGGGCAGCACGGCCAGGAACCGCTCCGCGCCGGGTTCGGCGCGGGTGAACCAGGCGCGAAGCTGCGCCACGTTGGCGCACAGATTCGCGTGCGACAGCAGCACGCCTTTCGGATCGGCCGTGGTGCCGCCGGTGTACTGGATCACCGCCACCCCGGACGGGTGCGGCGCGGGCGCCACGTCCCCGGCATCGGCGTCCGCGCCCAGTGTCGCGAAGGCGCACACGCGCTCATCGTCCGGCAGCGCCGCCAGGCGCGCGCGCTCGCGGATACGGAACGCAAGGCTCTGCGGGAACGGCAGCATCTGCGCCATCCGGCACACCACCACATGGCGCAGCCGCGTCCGCCGCAGCGCACCGAAAATCCGGCCGAACATCGGCTGCAGATCGACCGTCACCGCCACCTCCGCACCCGAATCCCCGATCTGGCCGATGATCTGCTGCTCGGCGGCGAGCGGGTTGAGGTTCACGACGGTGCCGCCGGCCCGCAGCACGGCGAAATAGCACAGCACCGCGCCGGGCGAGTTCGGCAGGCACAGCGCCACCCTGGTGTCGTGGCCGACGCCCAGGCGGCGAAACCCTGCCGCCGCACGGCCGATCAGCGCGGCGGCCTCGCCGTAGCTGGTGCGCCGGCGGAGGAAGGTGAGAAACGGGCGGTCCCGGTAGCGCGCGGCGGCATCGGTGAACAGCGCATCGAGCGAGCGTTGCGGCGCCGGCAGCGCTCGCGGCATGCCGGGCGGATAAAGCGACAGCCAGGGGCGCGGCGGCTCCGGCAGAAGGGGGTTCATGGCGGGCCGGCGTCGGGTTCGCCGCAGCCGGCGAGAATGGCCGCGCGTACCTTGTCGCGCAGCCGGATCGCGGCGGCGAAGTCGCGGCCGTCGGGCGCCACCGCCGCGCCGATCCGCACCGCCACGCCGTGGTGCCGCGGCCACCATTGCCCGCCGCGCAGCACCGAACGCGTGCCGTGCAGCGCCACCGGGATGACGTCCAGCCCCTGTTGCGCGGCGATGACGAAGGCGCCCAGCCGGAACGGCAACAGGCCGGGGGCGCGGGTGAACGTGCCTTCCGGGAAGAACACCAGCGCCCGCCCGGCCGCCGCCGCCGCCAGCGCCGTGCGCGTGTCCTCCACGCCACCTTCGGGATCGGACCGGTCGACGAACAGCGTCTCCAGCGCGCGCAGGAACGGGCCGGCGATCGCCTGCGCTGCAAGCTCGTTCTTGGCGATGAACACCGGCGCGCCCGGCAGCACGGCGGCCAGCACGACACAATCGAAATAGCTGGCGTGGTTCGTCACGAAGATCGGCCGTGGCACCGCTGGCCATGTGCCGGTCACGTCCAGCCGGATGCGCATCAGCCACAGCACCAGCTTCGCCAGGGTGCGCAGCAGCGCCCAGCGCCAGGCCAGCCGGGGAAGCAGCAGCACGCCGGGCCAGGCGACGACGGCGCCGCCGATCAGCACCAGCCACCACCAGCCGGCATAAGCCAGGGCGGCGACGGCAGCGGCGGCGCGGCGCGCCTGCGGCAGCAGGCCCGCGGCCAGCAGGCGCAGCACCTGGCGCGCGGGCGAATCGGGCCGCCGTCCCAACTGACCTTGCTCGAACAGCGCGCGGGTGGCGGCGCGGCGCAGCTTCCCGCTGGAGGTCTTGGGAATCGAGCGCGGCGGCAGCAGCACCAGCTGTTCCGGCGGCGCATCCAGCAGCCGCGCCGCGGCCTCGGCCGCCAGCGCCCGCAGCGTGTCCAGACGCGCGGTGTCGGTCTCGCGCGTCTCGGCCGCGACCACGACGTGTTCCGTGCCGGCGCGCGGGTCGCGCACGCCGAACACCGCCACGCAGCCTTTGCGGATGCCGGGAACGTCGCCGACGGCGCGCTCGATCTCTTCCGGATAGATGTGCTGGCCGGCGCGGATGATGATGTCCTTGCTGCGCCCGGTGATGAACACGTCGCCGCCGGCGACATAGGCAAGATCGCCGCTGTTGAGCCACCCGCCTTCGATCAGGTCCGCGGTCTTTCCGGGATTGGCGAAATAGCCGCCGGTCGCCGACGGGCCGCGGAACTGCAGCCGCCCTTCCTGGCGTTCGCCCAGCTCGCCGGCGGGCCCGACGATGCGGATTTCGTGCCCCCGCAACGGCCGCCCGCAGGCGACGAGCTCCAGCGCATCCGCCTCGCCTGGCGCCGCGGGCTCGGCCCGCCCATGCGCGGTCAGGGCAACGCGGCGCACGCGATCGACCACCGGCGCCCGCCCGAGCGGCGGAAACGTCAGCCCGACCGCGTTTTCCGCCAGCCCGTACACCGGCGCCATCGCCTCCGCCCGGAAGCCGTATGGCGCGAAGCGGGCGGTGAACCGCCGCAGCGTCTCGGCACTCACCGCCTCGGATCCGTTGGCCACCATGCGCAGCGAGCCGAGGTCGAGCCCGACGATGGCGGCATCGGCGATCCGGCGCAGGCACAGCTCGAACGCGAAGTTCGGCGCCGCCGACAGCGTCGCGCGATGGCGGTGGATGGCCCACAGCCATTGCTCGGGCCGCACCAGGAAGGTGATCGGCGGCATGACGACGAGCGGTGCCGCGAAATACAGGCTGCCGAGCCAGGCGCCGATCAGGCCCATGTCGTGATACAGCGGCAGCCAGCTCACGAACCGGTCGGCGGGGCCGGCGTCCATCGCCTCGCCCATGGCGCGGATGTTCGCCAGCACGTTGGCGTGCGACAGGACCACGCCCTTGGGGTCGCCGGTGCTGCCGGAGGTGTATTGCAGCAGGGCCATGGCGTCGGGGTGCGCCGGGCCGGGCAACGCGCCGGCACCGGCCGCCAGCGCGTCCACTGTCGCCACGCCGCGCAGGCTGCCGACCTGGAGCCGGAGCAGGGCGGCCACGCTGCCGGCCTCGGGTGCAGCGATCAGCAGCGCCGCGCCGGCGTTGCGCAGGATGCCGCCCTGCCGCGCCAGATGTTCGGCAAATTGGGACGGGCGGGCAGGCGGATAGATCGGCGTCGGCACGGCGCCTGCGTACAGCGTGCCGAAGAAGGCCACGAAGAAATCCAGGCCGGTCGGCAGCATGATGGCGATCCGCTCGCCGGTCTCCACGCCGCGCTGGCGCAGCCCGCGGGCGACCGCATGCGATCGCTCCGCCAGCTCCCGGTAGCTCAGGCTGACGTCCTGGCCGTCGCCCTGCGTCAGAACCAGATGGGTGCGATCACCGTGCTCGCTTGTATGCCAGTCCAGCACGTCCGTAAGCGTCGGCGCATCCGCCGGCGCCGGCTCCGCCTCCGTCAGGACGATGGGCCGAGGCGCGGCCGCGCCGGCCATGGGGGTCGCGGAGGCCGCCCGCTCCAGGGCTGCGAGCACGTCGCGCAGCGTCTCGGCCCGTTGCAGCAGCTGCGCCGGCAGATGGATGGCGAGCGCGCGCTCGATGCGCAACAGCAGTTCGGCGCGCGACAGGCTGTCGAAGCCCCAGTCGCGCCCCAGCGCCATGTCGAGCGCCGCGCGCCGCCCGGCCTGTGGGCGCAGGCCCAGCTCCCGCGCCAAATCCTGTGCGAGGCCGACCAGGGCGGCTTCTCGTTGCTGCGTGGTGTCGGCGACCGGGTCCTTGTCCATTGCCGCAAGCTCCCTGGCCCACGTGACCCTGTGGCACGCAAGCCGGGCCCGGCATGGCGGAAGACCATGCCGGACGCGAAGCCGCGATGGCCCGGGCGTGCGCCACCGGGGGCGAGGCGAGCGTACCACACCTTCCCGGAACCGATGCTGCACATCTGGGTAATGGCAGGCAGCCCGTCATGCGGCAGGCGGCGGCGTTTCGTACGCCCTCCCGGGCGCGCGCTTCCCCCGACGGTCAGCCGGCGGCGGCCGGGCGCGTCTGCATCGCAGTCACCCACTTGTCGACGCGGGGCGAGTATTCGATGGCGTTGCGGCACGCGTACCCGATCTTCTCGATCGCAATAGCCAGGATGCCATGGTCGTCAACCGTGACGATCCGGCTTGCCTGCTGCAGCGCCTGTTCGCGCAGCCGCGGGTCCATGGTGCGCGCGGCCTCGTCGATGAGGGCATCGACGCGCGGGTTGGAATAGCCGCCGAAATTCGTCTGCCCCAGGCCACGCTTCGGGTCCTGCGTGGCGGCCAGGAGTTTCAGGGTGTCGGAGGCCTGGCCGGTGATGATCGACATCGACGTGAAATAGGCGCTGAACCCGCGGGCGTTGCGGCGCGTGTAGAACACGGTGGAAGGCAGCGCCTCCACCTTCGTGCGCACGCCCACCCGCGTCCAGAACGCGGCGATCGACTGGGCGAGCTGGGCATCCTGCACATAGAAGCCGTTGGTGGTGGCGAGCGTCAGGCCGAAGCCGTTCGGATATCCGGCCTCGCTCAGCAGCTTGCGCGCCGCTTCCGGGTCGAACTTGTCCACCTGGGCGTCCGGCGTCGCGCCGAACATCCCCGGCGCGGCCAGTTCCGCGGCCGGCTGGCCGAGGCCGGACAGGATGCGCTCCGTCAGCCGCTCACGGTCGATCGCGATCGACAGCGCCTTGCGCACGCGCGGGTCGCGCAGCGGATTGCGGCCGTTGGCGTCGGTGACGCCGGGGCTGTCGTCGCGCGCCTGGTCGAAGCACAGATAGAACACGCTGTTCGACGGCGTGACCATCACGCGCAGGGCCGGATTGCCGCGCAGCTTGAGGGCGTCCTCTCCGGGGACCTTTTCGATCAGGTCCACGTCGCCCGCCAGCAATGCCGCCACGCGCGATGCGCTGGAGGAGATCGCCATGATCGTGACGGCGCTCCAGGGCTGCCGGTCGCCCCAATAGGACGGGTTGGGCGCCAGCACGACGCGGTCGTTCGGGGTGAAGGAGACGAACCGGTACGGGCCGGTGCCGATCGTGCCGTCGCCGGCATTGAGCTGCTGCGTGGTCTTGCCTTCCGGCACCGGGCCGGCGGCGGCCGTCTCCGACAGGATCGCGATCTGGCTGAGGTCGATCGGCAGGTCGGGGTAGGGCGCATGCGTGTGGAAGCGGATCACGTGCGGTGTCACGACCTCTGTCGTCGCGATCTGCTTGAGGAAGATCGCGAACGAGGACGGGCTGTTCGGGACTTTCGGCACGCGGCCGAGCGAGAACACGACGTCTGCGGCCGTGAACGGCGAGCCGTCATGGAACGCAACACCTTCGCGCAGCTGGAATTCCCAGGTGGTGTCGCCGACCAGGCGCCACGACGCGGCGAGGCCCGGGATCAGCTTCTGCGCGGCATCCTGGCGCACCAGCGTTTCGAAAATATGCGACAGCACGGACTGGTTGGTGGCCAGCACATGGTAATGCGGGTCCATCGCCGATGGCGCCGCGGCCATGCCGATGCGCAGCGTCGCGTCCTTGGCCCATGCGGCGCGGGAGGCGGGCAGGGCGAGCAGCCCCGCCGAAGCCTGCAGCAGCAGGCGGCGGCCGAGCGCCGGTTGGGTGGCCTGTGTCATGGCGTGTCTCTTCCCTTCGTCATTTCGTTTCATCGTGGATGGCGCTACAGGAATCGCATCGAGTCGTATTTCAGCGCGCGCAGCCGGTGCAGCATCTCGGAGCGGGTCACGCCTTCGACCGCCGGCAGGCGTTCCAGCAGGAAGGCCGTCAGTTCGGTCTGCGAGCGGAAGAAAGCCGCGACCATCAGGTCGTAGCGGCCGGTCATCAAGGCGACGTAGCGGACCTCGTCGAGAGCCGCGAGCTGGCGGGCCACGTCCTCGATGCGGCCATAGGCGCAGTTGACGAGGATGATGACATCCCAGTCCAGGCCCATCCGGCGCATGTCGACGAACGCACGGACATCGACGATTCCGGCCTCGCGCAGCCGCTGGATGCGCTTGCGCACGGTGCCTTCGGTGACGCCGATCTGCCGGGCCAGATGCGTGTTGGCCTGCCGGCCGTCGCGGCGCAGGGCGGCGATGATCTGCTCATCCACTGCATCGAGCACGACAGGCATGCCGTCGGACCCGCGCCGGCGGCGGCGCGGCGCGTCGTCCTGCGTCGGTTCCGCCGGCCTGGGTGTCGCCGGTTTCGGTGTCGGGCGTGGTGATCGTCCCATGCGTGCCTCGAAGACCTGATTTCCGGCCTCTCCGACTATCGTCGTGAAAGAGCGATATGACGACGAGAATCGTTCGTTGGCCCGGTTATAGAGTTGACTCTCGGAAATGGCCAGCCCTAACGTGCGGCCATGCGCCGGGGCGCCATGCCTGCCCCGGAGACCCGAACGAACAGGAGGAACGGATGGCGCTCGGCCGCTATGCCAGCGATCTGGAGGCCGGGGACGACCTCGGCAGCTTCGAATATGTCGTCACACCCTTCGTCGTTCGCGAATATACACACTCCGTCGAACTGCATCAGGCGGCATTCCAGGAGGAGGGAGCCTGGCCCGCGCCGCTGGTCCACATCGACAAGCTGCGCTTCTTCAAGCGCGCCTGCCCGGGCGGCGCAGGCCCCACGGCGCGCATCCATTACGAATTTCGTAGCGTATGGTGCGGCGCGATCCGCACCGGCGACCGCATCACCGCTTCCGCGAAGGTCGTGGAGCGCGCAACGCGGAAGGGACGTGACCACATCGTGATCGAGATCGAGCTGCGGTCTTCCGAGGACGGGCGCCTGTTCGTGCGCTACCGCGACACCGCCATCCTGTCGTACCGGCAGGCGGAGCAGGCGGCATGAGCGCGCCCTCCTTTGCGCCGGGCGCGGAGTTCCGCGCGCCGTTCCGGGCGATGACGCGCGAGCGGATGCGCTGGTACTGCGACGCGCTGGACACCGCCGTGGAAAACGACGGGGTGTTCCGCATCGCCGGGCCGACCATCCACAACGACGACGAATTCGCGAAGGCGCAAGGCCTGAGCGCGATCATCGCCGACGGCATGATCTCCACGAACTGGATCTACGGGTTCATGCTCGACACGTTCGGGTCGGCGGTTCTCGAACGCGGCGAGCTCGCGACGAAATACATCCGCCCGGTCTACGAGGACCAGCGGGTGCGCCCCTGCCTGCGGGTCGCCGCCGCCGACGACGCGGGCGACAGCACGGTCCGCTACGGCCTCGAGGTCTGGTGCGAGGACGATGCCGGCGCGGTGCTGACGGTGGGCACGGCCGCCGTCTACCTGCCCGGGCCGCAGGCCGCCTGATGCGCCTGCAGGGGCGCCGCGCCGTCGTCACCGGCGCCGCGAGCGGGCTCGGCGAAGCGACCATCCGGCGCTTTCATGCCGAAGGCGCGCGCGTCGTGGTGGCCGACCTCGACGGCGCGCGGGCGGAGGCGGTCGCGCGGTCGCTGGATGCCGAGGGGCGGACCGCGGCGAGCCTGGCCTGCGACATCACCGATCCGCGCCAATGCGACGACATGGTGGTGGCGGCGGAAGCGATCCTCGGCGGGCCGATCGACATCTTCCACGCCAACGCGGGCATGGCGTTCAGCGGAGGCCTGCTGGATGCGGAAGATGCGCGCATCGAGCGCGCCATCGCCGTCAACCTCACCGGCACCGTCTTTTCCGCCCGCGCCGCGCTGCGCAGCCTGGTGCGGGGCGGCGGCGTGCTGTTGTTCACGAGCTCCCTGCAGGGCGTCACGGCGCGGCCGGAGCGCAGCGTCTACACGGCGACCAAGCATGCGGTGACCGGCCTGGTGAAGAGCCTGTCGCTGGAGTTCGGGCCGCAGGGCGTGCGCGTGAACGCGCTGGCGCCGGTCGGCATCGACACGCCGCTGTTGCGCCTGCAACTGGCGCGCAGCAGCGCCGATCCCGACGCCGCCATCGCCACCATGGCCGCCGGCCTGCCGTTGCGCCGGATGCCCACGCAACGCGACTTCGCCGACGCGGCGCTGTTCCTGGCCTCCGACGAGGCCCGCTGCATCACCGGTCAGACCCTGGTGATCGATTGCGGCGCGTCCGCCGGCATCATGCCGGCGGCGGGGGCGGCGCGATGAGCCTGCTCGCCGGGATGCTGGTGGCGGATTTCACGCGGGTGTTCTCCGGCCCGGCGGCAACGCAGCTGCTCGCCGACTACGGCGCCGACGTCGTCAAGATCGAGGACCCGCGCGCCGGCGACGACGCGCGGGTGTTCGGCCTGGGCGACAACAGCGCGCATCCGGCCGGCGGCGCCAGCGCCTCGTTCGTGGCGCTGAACCGCAACAAGCGCAGCCTCGGCCTCGACCTGAAGAGCGATGCCGGGCGGGCGGTGGCGCTGCGGATCTGCGCGCGCGCCGACGTGCTGGTGCATAATTTCCGCCCCGGCGTGATCGAGCGCCTGGGCTTCGGCTACGACGCGCTGAGCGCGGCCAATCCCGGGCTCGTCTATTGCGAGATCTCCGGCTACGGGCGGCAGGGGCCGCTTGCGGCGCGCGGGGCGAACGACATCGCGCTGCAGGCGCATTCGGGCCTGATGAGCATCACCGGCGAGGCCGGCGGCGCCCCCGTGCGTTGCGGCAGCGCGGTGGTCGACCTGCATTGCGGCATGAGCGCGGTCGCCGGCATTTTCGCGGCGCTGCTGCACCGCGAGCGCACCGGCAAGGGCCAGCGCGTCGAAACCTCGCTGCTGGCGGCCGGCGCCAACCTGATGACGTATTTCTATCAGGAATACTGGCTGGACGGCACGGTGCCGCGCGCGATGGGCTCGGCCAACGCGCTGACGGTGCCGAACCAGGCGTTTCCGACAGCGGACGGGGCGGCGATCATCATCGGCAGCAACGACGAGATGTGGCTGCGCTGCGCCCGCACGCTGGACGCGGCGGCGCTCGATCAGCCGGAATTCCGCAGCGTGGAAGGCCGCCGCGCCAACCGTGTCCGCCTGGTCGAGCTGCTGAGCGGCATCACCCGCCGCCACAGCACCGACGCGTTGGTGGCGATGCTCGACGCGGCGAAGGTGGTGGCGGCGCCGGTGCGCGATGTCGGCCGCGCCGCCGAGGACCCGCAGCTGCACGCGATCGGCCAGGTGACGGAATACGAGGCCGAGGGCCGCACGCTGAAATCCGTGGCCCCGCCGTTCCGGCTGGGGGCAGCGCCGCCGGTGCCGCCACGCGGGCCGCCGGCGCTGGCGGCCGATACCGATCCGGTGCTGCGCCAGTTCGGTTACGCGCCCGACGAGATCGCCGCCCTGCGCGCCGCCGGTGCCTTCGGCTAACGCGCGGGCCAAACGCGGGGTGGCGCCGCCCCCCGGTTGACACCCCGGCCATTCCCGGGCGCGATGCGCGTCCTGCCAGCCGAAAGGACATCCGCGATGGACGCGCCCAACACCATCGAGCTTCCCACCACCCGCATGATCGCCCGCATCGACGGGCCGATCGGGTGGATGATCTTCAACAACCAGGAGCGCCGCAACGCGGTGTCGCTGGACATGTGGGAGGCGATGCCGCTGATCCTCGATCGCTTCGAGCAGGATCCGGCGGTGCGCGTGATCGTGCTGCGCGGCGCCGGCGAGAAGGCGTTCGTCTCCGGCGCCGACATCAGCCAGTTCGAACAGCAGCGCTCCTCCCCCGAGACCGTCGCGCATTACGAGAGCGTGGCCGAGAAGGCGAGCAAGCGGCTGTCGGGGACCAGCAAGCCGACCATCGCGATGATCCAGGGCTTCTGCATCGGCGGCGGCGTGGGCATCGCCGTCGGCTGCGACCTGCGCATCGCCGGCCAGGGCGCGAAATTCGGCGTGCCCGCCAGCCGCCTGGGCCTGGGCTATGGCCCGGCGGGGGTGAAGAAGCTGATGGACCTGGTGGGGCCCGCCCATGTGAAGGAGATCTTCTACACTTCCCGGCATTTCAACGCCGCCGAGGCGCTCGCCATGGGGCTGGTGAACCGGGTGCTGCCGGAGGCGGTGCTGGAGGCCTATGTGCGTGCCTACGGCGACATGATCGCCGAGAACGCGCCGCTGACGATGCAGGCCTTGAAACGCACCGTCGAGGAATTGCTGCGCACGTCCCCCGATGCCGATCTGGCGCTGTGCGAGCGGCTGGTCCAGGGTTGTTTCGACAGCGAGGATTATGTCGAAGGCCGGCGCGCCTTCATGGAAAAGCGCCGGCCGGTGTTCAAGGGACGCTGATCGGCGCCAGCAAACGGGCCGGAACGGGGGAGACGGATGACAGCGAAGATCGTGCTGGTGCCGCTGGGTCAGGCGGACGTGGAGATTTCGCGCGGCATGGCGCCGAACGGATATGACCTGGTGGTGACCCAGCCGGGAACCCCCGAATTCCGCGCGGCCCTTGCCGACATGAAATACCTCGTCGGCCTGGGCGACGCGTCGATGGACGACGCGTTCTACCGCGCCGCCCCGAATCTCAAACTGGTCCAGCTGCTCAGCGCCGGCTACGACCGTTGCGATGTCGAGGCGGCGCGGCGCGCCGGCGTGCCGATCGCCAACAATGGCGGCGCCAACGCGGTGGCGGTGGCCGAGCACGCGCTGATGCTGATGCTGGCAGTGTCGCGCCGGCTGATCTGGCAGCACGGCAACGTGGCCGGCGGGCGCTGGCGCGGCAACGACTGGAACGAGAAGCACCTGTACGAGCTGCACGGCAAGACGCTGGGCATCGTCGGCCTTGGCACCATCGGCAAGAAGGTGGCGCGCCTCGGCCGCGCCTTCGGCATGGACGTGCAGTACTACGACATCGCCCGCCTGCCGGAAGACGCCGAGGACGCGCTGGGGGCGCGCTTCCGCTTGCTGCGCGAGGTGCTGAAAACGTCGGATGTGGTTAGCCTGCACGTGCCGCTGACGGCGGCGACGCGGCACATGATCGGCGCGGCGGAACTCGCCCTGATGCAGCCGTCGGCCATCCTGATCAACACCTGCCGGGGCCCGGTGGTGGACGAGGCGGCGCTGCACGCGGCCCTCGCCGGCGGCGGCATCGCCGCGGCCGGGCTCGACGTGTTCGAGCAGGAGCCGCCGCGCCCCGACAATCCGCTGTTCGGGCTGGAGAACGTGATCCTGACCGCGCATCTGGCCGGCCCCACCTGGGAGAATCGCTTCAAGCGCTTCCGCAATGCGTTCGACAACGTGCAGCGGGTGGAGCGGGGCGAGACGCCGTTGTGGGTGATCCCGGAGCTGCGGGCGTAGGCGCCGCCTACAGGGCGAGAGTGCCGTTCAGCGACTCGAACCAGTCGGTCATGCCCAGGGCGGCGTAGCGGGACTGGGCCTCGTGCCGGTGTTCTTCCCGGTCCGGCGCGCCGCAGGCGGCGAGCGCGGCGTGGCAATGCGCGACCTCGGCCGCCATCCGCAGCGACCGCGCGAGGCGCAGCGCGTCGGCGAGGACGTCGCTCCCCGCGTCCTCGCGGCCCGCCGCCATGGCGAGCGCGATGCCGCGCGCCCGCAGCGCCGGGACGCGAAAGCCGTGGAAGCCGAAACGTTCGGCCAGCTCCACCGCCTCGTCGGCGAAGCGCAGCGCGAGGTCGGGCTCGCCCAGCCGCACCCCGGTCAGGGCGAGGCCGGTGGCGGCGCTGATCTGGAACATCGTGCGGTTGGAATCGCGCGCCATGCGGTGCGCGGTCGACAGCATCGCCGAGGCGGCGTCCAGGTCGGCGCGAAGCAGCAGCGCGTGCCCCAGCCCGGCCAGCAGCGGCGGGTTGAGCTGCGCGATCCCGCCCGCCTCCGAGCGGGCCAGCCCGTCGCGGAACGCGGCCTCGGCGGCTTCCAGGTCGCGGCGCTGCAGCAGGGTGAAGGCCGTGGTGGCCATGGCGAAGACGCCGTCATAAGGCTGGCGGCCGGGCTCCTCGGCCAGGCGCCGCGCCTGCGCCGCGTTCGCCAGCGCCTGCGGGAAGTCGCCGAGAAAGGAGAGGGTCATCGCCCGCGTGCCGTAGCTCATCACGTCGATGGTGCCGGCCGATTTCGGGCGTGCCGCGGTGGGCATCCCGGCCAGGATGCTCAGGTTCTCGCCCAGCATCTCCGCCGCCTCGGGCAGCCGGCCCATGTTGAAGTAGGACTGGCCGAGATAGAAGGTGGAGAACAGCGTCAGCGTCGCGTTGCCCGACTCGAGCGCCAGCGCCCGGGTGTGCCGGCCGAGGGTGGCCGCCTCGTCCAGCCGGCCCAGGATGTTCATCACATGCACCCGAAGGCCCAGGATGCGGGTCTGGATGCCGCGCTCGTCCAGGCGGCGGGCCAGGGGCTCGGCCTCGTCCAGGCAGGCGCTCATGCGCGGGTAGTTGCCGGCCTGCGCGTGCAGCAATTGCAGGCCCATCAGGATATCCAGCCGCTGGCGCGCCGTCGCGTCGTCGTCCTCCAGCGTGTGCGAGATGTCGAGCGCGCGGGTGAGGTAGGACCCGGCGAGCTGGTAGGCGGCGCGATCGACGGCCTGGCGGGCGGCGCGGTGCAGGTACAGCACCGCCTTGGGCCAGAGCTGGGCCAGGATCGAATGGGCGCAGAGATCGTCGAGGTTGCGCTCGTCGGCATCGTCGCCTTCCAGGATGTCGACGATGCGGGCGTGATGCGCCCGTCGGCGCGCGGCCAGGATGGTGCGATAGGCCACGTCGCGGGTCAGCGCGTGCTTGAAGCTGAATTGCGGGTCGGGGAACTTCCGGCTTTCGTACATCAGCTGCTCGGATTGCAGCTGCTGCAGCTGGGCATGCAGCTCGTCGGGCGTGACGCCCGCGAGGTGCGCCGCCAGCCGCACCGGCACGTCCACGCCGATCACCGCGCAAAGCTGGATCAGGCGGCGCAGCGGCCTGGGCAGGCGGGCGAGGCGGTCGGCGATCAGCGCCTCCACCCGATCGGGAATGTCGAACGGCGCGCGATCGTCCAGTGCCGGCATCGCGGCGCCTTCGCGCGGCGGCGCGACCAGGGGCGCCACTTCCTCCAGGAACAGCGGGTTGCCGCCGGCCTTGCGCAGGATGGTGGCGGCCAGCGCCGCGTTGCCGGCGATCTTCTCGTCGATGCTGGCCAGCAGCCGGGCCGCGTCTTCGTCCGGCAACGGCCCCAGCGGCAGCGCCAGGGTGGCCGCCGGCGGCACGGTGGCCAGGCGCACCGGCGTGCGGCTGGCGATGACCACCAGCACGTCGCGGCCGGCGAGGGACTGCAAGGCGCTGTCCAGCAGGTCGCGGGTGGCGGCGTCGAAGCTGTCGATGTCCTCGCACACCAGCACGCTGCGCCGGCCGCCGGCCAGCGCCGCGAGCAGGGCGGCGACGGTGGCGCCGAAGTCGATCCTGGCGATCTCGCTGAGGTTGGCGATGTCGGGGCCGGGGCCGCCCAGGCCGAGGATGCGCTCCAGCAGGCCGCGGTCGACGGGATCGGGCGCGGCGAGGGCAGCGAGCCCGCGGTCCAGCTTCTGCCGCGCCTCGGCGACCGGGTCGGTGCTGCGGATGTCCAGCCAGCCGCGCAGCCAGGTGGCCACCGGGTGGAACGGCACGAAGCGGCGGTGGTAGTCGCCGACCAGCGTGACGACATGGCAGTCCCGGGCCGCCTCGCTGCTGGTGAACTCGTGCAGCAGGCGCGACTTGCCCAGGCCCGGGCCGCCCACCAGCTGCACCAGCCGCAGCCCCTCGCCGCCAAGCGCCTGGTGCAGGGCGGCGAATTCGTGCACCCGGTCGACGAAGGCGGCGAGCCCGCTGGCCGCGCGCACGCCCCAGCGGTTGGCGGTGCGGTCGGCCTCCAGCAGCAGGTAGCGCTCGATCGGCGTGTCGACGCCCTTCACCGCGATAGGGTCGAGCGGGGCCGCCTTGACGAAGCCCTCGGCCAGGCGGAAGGCGGCGCCGCTGAGGCAGATGGTGCCGGGCTCGGCCACCTGCTCCAGCCGGGCGGCGATATGGACGGCGATGCCGACCGCATCCTGGCTCCAGCCGCCGCCGATCCGCATCGGGCGGAACACCACGTCGCCGACATGGATGCCTACCCGCACGCGCACGCCGCCGCTGCCGTGTGCCGCCGCCCCGCCGGGAGCCAGCGCGTCGCGGATGGCCAGCGCGGCGAGGCAGGCGCGCACGCCGTGATCCTCAGACGCCGAGGGCGCGCCGAAGATCGCCATGATGCCGTCGCCGCGGCTGCTGACCACGCCGTCGAACCGCTCGGCGGCGTCGATCATGGTGCGCAGGGCGGGGTCGATGAGGCTGGCGGCGTCCTCGGGGTCGAGGTTCTGGATCAGCGCCGTCGAGCCCTCGATATCGGCGAACATCACGCTCACCCGGCGCAGCTCGGGCTCCGCGTCATCGTTCGGGGGCGGCGTCACGCCAGTCGCGGACACGGCATCGACTCCTGGGCGCCGATCCGGCACGTCGGCGGAATGAAAGCGCCATCATGCGCTCAACGATCGGAATCGCAGAAGGGCCGAATCGCACGCGCGCCGTGCCGGCAGGGCAACGATCCCCGCGCCGGCGCGCCATGCCGGCCCGCAACGGCGCTCAGTCGACGCGGGTCAGGACAACGGAAACCAGCTTCTCCGACGTGGTGACGCGGATCGCCTCGGCGTGGCCGGACGCGATGGCGAAGCTGAGCGGCACCTTGTTGTCCACCGAATGCCGGAACGCCAGCGCCAGGATGGCCTTGTTGAGGTCCGGGATGGGCAGCCGGCTGCGATAGGTGGCGAGCTCCAGGCCGGGCGGGAACTCGAACAGCCCGAGCGCATGGACGATGTCGAAGGCGTCGGCATCCCGGCCCAGCCGGGCCGCCGTGGCGGAGGTGGCGGCGATATTGCTGGCTTGGAACGCGTCGTTGATGCGGCTGACGAGTTGGTGCCGCTCGAATCCAACACCCATGCAATCCCTCGTGCGCGCACGTCCCGAGTTGATGGCAGACGGGCCATCGCAGGACGTGCGAACATGGTCCGGCCCACTGCGTGAATTGACCCGGACCATACAAGCGATCACGACGCCCGCACAACGATCCATATTGTAACGCCGGCACCAGCTTGACCCAGGTCAACGCATAATTGCTGCCGCTGGTGCAGCATTACGAAATTGTTGCAGGAGGTTTGCCCATGAAGGCCGCCGATATCATGACCCGCGACGTGGTGACTGTGACCCCGGACACGCCGGTGCCCGAGATCGCGCGCCTGATGCTGGGCAAGCGCATCAGCGCCGTGCCGGTGGTGGAGGGCGGCGTGCCGGTGGGAATCGTCAGCGAAGGCGACCTGCTGCGCCGGGCCGAAACCGGCACCGAGCCCCATACCCCGCGCTGGCTGGAGCTGTTCCTGTCGCGCGACAGCCTGGCCGCCGAATATGTCCGCACCCATGGCCGTGCCGCGCGCGACGTGATGTCGGCGCCGGTGGTCACGGTCGAGGAAACCGCCCCGATCGCCGAGATCGCCGAGCTGATGGACTGGCGGCGCATCAAGCGCGTGCCGGTGCTGGGCCAGGACGGAAGGATGGTGGGCATCATCAGCCGCGCCAACCTGCTGCAAGGGCTGGCGAGCCGCGCCGCCCAGCCGGCCTGCACGGCCGACGACATGCGCATCCGCGACGCGCTGCTGGCCGAGCTGCGCAGCCAGGGCTGGGCCGGAGTGCCGGACGAAGGCAACGTCATCGTCGAGGACGGCGTGGTGCATCTGTGGGGCATCGTGCGCCAGCCGAATGTGCGCCGGGCGATGGTGGTGGCGGCGCAGGCGATCCCCGGGGTGAAGGCGGTGGAGGACCATCTGGACCGCCGGCGCGATGCCGATGCACTGACCTGGCCGAACTGGCCGCAGCCGGCCCCCCCGTAACCCCGCTTGCGTCCCGGTCGCGCCCGGTGCGATGACGGCGGGCGGGAGCGATGCCGCCGCAGCGCCGGAGCCGATCGGGATGTCCGCTGAACAGCGCCACGACCATGGCCACGACCACGATCATGCCCCGCATGGGCATGACCACCACCATCATCATGCTCCGGCCGATTTCACCGCCGCCTTCGCCATCGGCGCCGCGCTGAACATCGGCTTCGTCGCCGCCGAAACGGTCTACGGCGTGACCGCCAACTCGGTCGCCCTGCTGGCCGATGCCGCGCACAACCTGGGCGATGTGCTGGGCCTGCTGCTGGCGTGGGGGGCGGCCTGGCTGGCCCGCCGGCGGCCGTCGCGCCGGCGCACCTATGGCTGGGGCCGCAGCACCATCCTGGCGGCGCTCGGCAATGCCGCCGTGCTGATGGTCAGCATCGGCGCCATCGGGGTCGAGGCGCTGCGCCGCTTCATGGAGCCCGAGCCCGTCGCCGGCATCACCGTCATGGTGGTGGCCGGCATCGGCGTCGCCATCAACGGCGTCACCGCCTGGCTGTTCAGCCGCGGCCACGACGACCTGAACATCCGCGCCACCTTCCTGCACATGGTCGCCGACGCCGCGGTGTCGGCCGGCGTGGTGGTGTCGGCGGCGCTGATCATGCTGACGGGCTGGCTGTGGCTCGATCCGCTGACCAGTATCCTGATCGTGGTGACGATCGCCATCGGCACCTGGAGCCTGCTGCGCGAATCGCTGAACCTGGCGGTGGACGGCGTGCCCATCGGCATTCCGCATCTCGACGTCGAGGCCACATTGCGCGCATTGCCCGGCGTGGTGGAGGTGCACGACCTGCACATCTGGGGCCTGTCCACCACCGAGACGGCGCTGACCGCGCATCTGGTGCGGACGGATTCGGCCGACGACCAGGTGCTGATCGACCGTGCCTGCCGGACGCTGAGCGAGCGCTACCGCATCCGCCATGCCACCTTGCAGGTGGAAACCGAAACCGCCGCGGTCACCTGCCGGCTGCGGCCCGACCATGTGATATGAGGCCGACATGACCCGCGCTGAAAACGAACTGCCCGAGAGCGAGCTGGCCGACATCGTCGCCTGGCGGCGGCACCTGCATGCCAACCCGGAGACAGGCTTCAACGAGCACAGAACCGCGGCCTTCGTCGCCGAGCGTCTGGCCGCGTTCGGGCTGGAGGTCACCACCGGCGTCGGCGGCACCGGCGTGGTCGGCACGCTGCGCAACGGCGGCGGCAACCGCGCGATCGGCCTGCGCGCCGACATGGACGCGCTGCTGATCGCCGAGAACGCGCCCGACCGCCCGCACCGCAGCCGCACCCCGGGCCAGATGCACGCCTGCGGCCATGACGGCCACACTGCCGGCCTGCTCGGCGCCGCCCGCGCGCTCGCCGCCGCGCGCGACTTCGACGGCACCATCCACTTCATCTTCCAGCCGGCCGAGGAGCACGGCCGCGGCATGCAGGCCATGCTGGACGATGGCCTGCTGCAGCGCTTCCCCATGGACGAAGCCTACGGCATCCACAACGCCCCCGGCGCGCCGGTGGGCCATTTCGCCACCCGCGCCGGCCCGATCATGGCGGCCGAGGACAATTTCGAGATCACCGTCACCGGCCGCGGCGTCCACGCCGCCCGCCCGCATGCCGGCATCGACCCCATCCTGGCCGGCAGCGCCGTCGTGATGGCGCTGCAGCAGGTGGTGTCGCGGCGGATCGACCCGGTGGACCCGGCCGTGGTCTCCGTCACCGAGTTCATCACCGACGGCACCCGCAACGTCATCCCCACCAAGGTGTGCATCCGCGGCGACACCCGCAGCTACCGCCCCGACATCAGCGCCATGATCGAGGCCGAGATCCGCCGCATCGCCGAAGCCACCGCCGCCGCCCACGGCGCCACCGCCAGCGTCACCTACACACGCGAGTTCGTACCGACCCTCAACACCGAAGGCCCCACCGAAGCGGCCTTGCGCGCCGCCCGCGCCGCCTGCCCCACGGCGCAGGACAACTGCGCCCAGTTCATGGGCTCCGAGGACTTCGCCCGGCTGCTCGCGCATGTGCCCGGCAATTTCTCGTTCATCGGCAACGGCACCGCCTGCGCGCCGCTGCACAATCCCGCCTACGACTTCAACGACGCCGCGCTGCCGGTGGTGGTCGCCTATTTCCGCGCGCTCGCCCGCGACCGCCTGCCGAAAGACGCCGCATGAGGCTGCTGTTCTGGCGCCGCCGGCGCATTCCCGTGCTGGTACTGCACGGCATCCTGGCCACGCGCGGCGGCGCGCTGAACCTGGACGGCTACGCCCGCCTGATCGACCGCGCCTTCGCCGCCGGCAAGGACGGACACGTCATCCTGGACATCAACAGCCCCGGCGGCTCGCCGGTGCAGTCCGACCTACTCGCCGCCCGCATCCGCCGCGCCGCCGAGGAGAACAACGCCCGCGTCCTCGCCGTGATCGGCGATGTTGGCGCCTCCGGCGGCTATTGGCTCGCCTGCGCCGCCGACGAGATCCTGGCCAACCCCATGAGCGTGGTCGGCTCCATCGGCGTCGTCGGCGGCGGCTTCGGGTTCGAGGACGCCATCACCCGCCTGGGCGTGCGCCGGCGCCTCTACACCGCCGGCGAGAACAAGGCCCGTCTCGATCCGTTCAGCCCCGAACGCCCGCAGGACATCGATTTCGTCCGCACCCTGATGGACGACATCCACGCCCGCTTCAAGGACTGGGTGCGAACCCGCCGCGCCGGCAAGCTCACCGCCGACGAAGCCAGCCTCTTCGACGGCAGCTTCATGCTCGGCAGTCGCGCCAAGGACACCGGCCTGATCGACCGCTTCGGCGACATCGACTCCCTGGTCCGCGAAATCGGCGGCAAGAAAGCCCGCCCCCAAACCTTCCGCCCCCGCCGCCGCTCCCTGCTGGCGCGCCTGCCGCGAACCCTGGTGGAGGCCGCCCTGGACGTGGCCGAGGAACGCCAGGGGGTTCGGGCGCGGGTGTGAAGGCAAGGCGGGGGCTCCGCCCCTCGACCCCGCTAAGGGCGGAGCCCTTAGAACCCCAGACATAAGTGGCTTGAAGAAGAGGGCCTGAGGTACGGTCGGAAGCCGCTCCTCAGGCCCTCTTCTTCAAGCCACTTAAAGTAGCGGGATCCAAGGGGCCTCTGCCCCTTGGCGGGTCCAGGGGCAGCGCCCCTGGCCTTCCTTCTCAATCCAGCGCCGACCCCGCGGTGTTTCCTTGGCCGCGCCCGGGCGACCACACCGGGTCGGGGGTGCGCCACAGGGTGGGGTCGTGCATGGCGTCGGCCAGGGCGGCGGCCATGGTGTTCAGCATTTTCTCACCTTTTTCGGCGGTGGCCGGGCGTGGGTCGCCTTTGGTTCCGGTGACGGGGGCGCGTTCAGAGAAGCTCCAGAAGCGGCTGAAGCCTGGGCGGCCGGGGATGGCGGGCGGGGCCTGGCGGACGGCTTCTTCCAGCTTGTCGGTGCGCACGGTGTCCGGGGTCATGGCCAGCATGACCGAGGTTTCCGCTTCGCAGGCGTGTTGCGGGCCGGTGCCGGTTTCCATCAGGGCCAGGATTTCGTCGGCGACGATGTACCAGGGCGTGGTGGCGACCACGGGCAGGCCGAACTCGTGGGCCAGCTCGCGGGCGGCGACGGCGAGCGGCTCGACGTTGCCGCCATGGCCGTTGACGATCAGCAGCCGGGCGAAGCCGATGGCGCGCAGCGAGCGGACGACGCCGGTCAGCACGGCGCGGAACTCGTTGAAATTCAGGCTGATGGTGCCGCCGAACGGCAAATGGTGCTCGCTCATGCCGGTCCACATGCCCGGCAGCACCAGCACGGGGGTGTCGGCGGCGGCGAGGCGGGCGGCGCGGATGGCGATTTCCCAGGCGGTGCGGGTGTCGGTGATCACCGGCAGATGCGGGCCGTGCTGCTCCAGCGAGCCCACGGGAAGTACGGCCAGCGCGTTGCCGCGGGCGGCGACGGCGCGGATATCCGGGCCCGTCAGGCGGGTCCAGTCGATTTCAGGCGTCATGGCGTGTCCGCTCGGGCCTTCCTGGTTGTGCTTATGGTTGGCCGTTCCCGCCGAAGCCGAGGAAGCCGGCCTGCGGGATCGGCGTGCCGGGGTCGCCGGCGACGAATTGCTGCCGGCGGGCCGGCGCGACCGCGGCCGGGGCGGCCGGGCGCGCGGCGGGGCGCGGCGCCGCG
>NZ_JAPDNT010000031.1 GCF_025989185.1 Limobrevibacterium gyesilva | reverse complement strand
CGACGCCGCGCCGCTGGTGCGGGCCGAGATGGCGCGCCGCCTGCCGGCGCTGGCCGCGCTGGCGCCGCAGGAGCTGGCCCCGCCGCGCGTGGTGGCGGGGCCGCCCGTTCCGGTGCTGCGGCTGTTCGCCGGCAGCGTGCCGTTCGATGTGCGCCTGCTGCGCGGCGGCGGGCCGCGCCCGGGCTGGAATGCCGGAAGGTGGCAGGAGCCGATGGCGCGGCTGTCGTTCCGCTACGGCCCGGTGACCCTGCCGGCGCTGCAGCCCGGGCCGGGCCTGCATGCCCATGAGGGGGCGCTGCTGCAGATCCGGCGCGACGCCGTCGCCGAGCGGGATGCCGCGGGGCGCCTGGCCGCGCTGGACTTCCTGCCGCTCGGCGCCATGCACCCGGTCTTCGCCCAGGACCCGCATCGCGACGATTTCCTGCTGAACGACAGCGAGTCGGACCTCGCGGGCTGGCTGGATGTCATGCTGGACGCGCTGCCGGCGCTGCGCCGCGACGGCTGGCAGGTGGAGATCGCCGACGACTTCCCGATCCGCCTCGCCACGCTCAGCGGCGACATCGAGGCGCGCATCAGCGAAGGCTCGGGGATCGACTGGTTCGAGCTGGATGTCGGCGTCAGCGTGGACGGCGCGCGCATCGACCTGGTGCCGCCGCTGCTGGGCTTGATCGAGCGCGAGGGGCTGGGCCTGTTCGCCGCCGCTGATGAGGTGCCGGGCGAAGACGCGGCGCAGGTCTGGATCACGCTCGATGACGGGCGGCTGCTGCCGCTGCCGATGGCGCGCATCCGCCCGATCGCCGTCGCCCTGCTGGAACTGTTCAATCCCTCGGGCGACAAGGACGGGCAGGTGGGCCTGTCGCGGCTGCGGGCCGCCGAGCTGGCGGCGCTGGAAGCGGAAACCGCCGGGCGCGGCATCGTCTGGCAGGGCGGCGACAGCCTGCGCGCGCTGGGCCGGCAGTTGCACGAGACCGGCTCGATCCCGCGGGCCAACCTGCCCGCCGGCTTCCGGGCGGTCCTGCGCCCGTACCAGGCCCGCGGCGTCGATTGGCTGCAGTTCCTGCGCGCGGCCGGCCTGGGCGGGGTGCTGGCCGACGACATGGGCCTGGGCAAGACCGTGCAGACGCTGGCGCATATCGCCATCGAGCAGGCCGCGGGGCGGCTGGATCGCCCCGCCCTGATCGTCTGCCCGACCAGCCTCGTCGCCAACTGGCGGCTGGAGGCGGCCCGCTTCGCGCCGGCGCTGAAGCTGCTGACGCTGCACGGCCCGGCCCGCAAGGACAGCTTCGCCGCCATTCCCCGCCACGACCTCGTGCTCACCACCTATCCGCTGCTGACCCGCGACCACGCCGCGCTGGCCGCGCAGGACTGGCACATCGTGGTGCTGGACGAGGCGCAGACCATCAAGAACCCGCAGGCCGACACCTCCCGGCGCGTGCGCGGCCTGCGGGCGCGCCAGCGGCTGTGCCTGTCCGGCACGCCGCTGGAGAACCATCTGGGCGAGCTGTGGTCGCTGTTCGACTTCGTCGCCCCCGGCTTCCTCGGCGATCGCCGCGGCTTCCAGGCCCGCTACCGCACCCCGATCGAGAAGGCCGGCAATGCCGAGCGCCGGACGCTGCTGGCGCGCCGCATCCGCCCGTTCCTGCTGCGCCGCACCAAGGACGAGGTGACGCCGGACCTGCCGCCGAAGACCGAAATCCCCGAGGCCGTGGACATGGCGGCCGACCAGCGTGCCGTGTACGAAAGCATCCGCCTGGCCATGCATGCGCGGGTGCGGGCGGCCATCGCCGCGCGCGGGCTGGCGCGCAGCGGCATCATCGTGCTCGATGCGCTGCTGAAGCTGCGCCAGGCCTGCTGCGACCCGCGGCTGCTGAAGCTGGCGTCGGTGCGGCGCAGCCGGACGACGTCGGCCAAGTTCAACCGGCTGATGGAACTGCTGCCGCACATGATCGCGGACGGACGGCGCATCCTGCTGTTCAGCCAGTTCACGGAAATGCTCGGCCTGATCCAGGACGGGCTGGCGGCGGCCAAGCTGCCGCATGCGCTGCTGACCGGCGACACGCGCGACCGCGCCACCCCGATCCGCCGGTTCCAGGCGGGCGAGGTGCCGCTGTTCCTGATCAGCCTGAAGGCGGGCGGCACCGGCCTGAACCTGACCGCCGCCGACACCGTGATCCATTACGACCCGTGGTGGAACCCGGCGGTGGAAGACCAGGCCACCGACCGCGCCCACCGCATCGGCCAGGACAAGGCCGTGTTCGTGCACAAGCTGGTGACGCTGGGCACGATCGAGGAGAAGATGGAGGTGCTGAAGCAGCGCAAGCGCGCCCTGGCCGCCGGCATCCTGCACGCCGAGCGCGGCGGCGCGCTGCGGATGACCGAGGCCGATGTGGAGGAGCTGTTCGCCGCGGCCTGACGTGGGCCCCCCGTTACGCTTCACGAACACCTGACAGCAACATTCCCGCCGCCTCCATGGTAGAGTGCCGCGCCGGGCCCCAACGGAGGATGCGCATGCACCCTGATGTCACCGCCTTTTTCGACGAGGCGACGAACACCATCACCTATCTGGTGTCCGACCCCGCCACGCAGCGGGCCGCCATCATCGATCCGGTGCTGGACTACGACGCCGCCTCCGGCCGGACCGGCACCGCCAACGCCGACCGCGTGGTGGCCGCGGTGCGCGACCAGGGCCTGACCGTGGACTGGCTGCTGGAGACGCACGTCCATGCCGACCACCTGTCCGGCGCGCCCTACCTCAAGCGCCGCTTGGCGGAGCTGGGGCTGGGCCAGGCGAAGATCGCCATCGGCGAGCACATCCGCCGGGTGCAGGAGGTGTTCCGCACCCTGTTCAACGCCGAGCCGTCCTTCGTGACCGACGGCCGCCAGTTCGACCACCTGTTCGCCGACGGCGAGCGCTTCCCGATCGGCCAGTTGCTGGCCGACGTGCTGCACACGCCCGGCCACACGCCGGCCTGCCTGACCTATGTGGTGGGCGATGCCGCCTTCGTCGGCGACACGCTGTTCATGCCGGATTTCGGCACCGCGCGCGCCGATTTCCCCGGCGGCGACGCGGCGGCGCTGTATCGCTCCATCCACCGCATCCTCGCCTTGCCGGGCCATACCCGCATCTTCACCGCGCACGACTACAAGGCGCCGGGGCGCGACAAATACGCCTGGGAAAGCACGGTGGCCGAGCAGCGCACCCGCAACGTGCACGTGCATGACGGGATCAGCGAAGCCGATTTCGTGGCCCTGCGCACCGCGCGCGACAGGACGCTGGCGGTGCCGAAGCTGCTGCTGCCGTCGGTGCAGGTGAACATGCGCGCGGGCCAGCGGCCGCCGGCCGAGGACAACGGGGTGTGCTACCTGAAGATCCCGCTGGATACGTTCTGATTCAGGCGCCACGGCGCCATGTCGCGGCCGGCGCCTGCAGTGTCGCGCGGACTATCGCGGGTCCCCCGGCTCTCCGTCCGGCCCCATCACGTCCCGTGGCCTGGAATCGCCGCGCGATTCCATCCGGGCCGGGATTGCTCTAGTCTGGGTGCGACAGCCGGAAGTCACGTCGTTCCAGGGGAGCCACCATGACCCAATACCAGATCGCTGTCGTCGTCGGCAGTCTTCGGCGGGAGTCATTCAACCGGAAGCTTGCGACCGCTGTCGTCAAGCTGGCGCCGCCAGACTTCTCGTTCACGCAGGTGCGGATCGACGACTTGCCGCTCTACAACCAGGATGACGACGCGAATCAGGCCGATCCCGTCAAGCGGCTCAAAAGCGAGATTGCCGGATCCAGTGGCGTGCTGTTCGTCACCGCCGAATACAACCGCTCGATCCCCGGCGTGCTGAAGAACGCGATCGACAACGCCTCGCGCCCGTATGGCCAAAGCGCCTGGGCCGGGAAGCCGGCCGGGATCCTGGGTGTGTCGGTGGGCGCTGTTGGAACTGCGGTCGCGCAGCAGCATCTGCGCAATACCCTGGCCTACCTGGATATGCCGACGCTCGGCGAACCCGAAGCTTTCATCCAGGCCACAGACGGCCTGTTCGATAAGGCCGGGAATATCGGGGAAGGCAGCAAGGCGTTCCTTCAGGGCTGGATGGACAAGTATGTCGCCTGGGTGAAGCGGCACGCCGGGTAAGGCGTTCAAGGCGCTGTTCGGCCGGGGTGTGGGGGCGTATCGCGGGCGGCCAATGAGACGGCCGCCGACGCGGTCACGGACAGGCATGAGCGGATCATCGGCACGTTCGTGGATGTAGGCAACCTCGATGCCGTGAAGTATCCGTGCTGGAGTGGCGCCTGTCCGTCCGGCCAGACCACCCGCGTGACCGTGACCGCGATCATCCTGGCCAGCATGCTGCCGGAAAAGAAAGGCATCATCTGGGCCCGCGCCGACGAATACGCGTAAAGCCGCGTCATCGGTGGGATGCATTATCTGAACGATTTGGTAGCCGGGCGGCGCGCCGGGACGGCTATGGCAGCGGTGATGTTTGCTGATGCTGCGTACCGGGCGGATTACGAGGTGGCGAAGGTTGAGGTTCGGAAGGCGATGGGTTTCTGAACGGGACACGGGCGCCTGCCCGAAGACTGCATTCGACCCAAAGCGGACTCCGCCGAATGCGCCTTGCCGCGACCGTCTCAATCGGGACTTCCGCACCGCACTTATGCACAGTCTAAGTCATTGAATCCACAGGTGCGACAGCGTGTTGCATATTTCTTAAGATATGCACTGCCCGTCCTTCCCAAGTTGGCGCAAAGCGGAAACGTCGGCCTTTGCTACAGCGCAAGGCTCGGATCTTGGGCGAAGATCTCGGCCAAAAAGTCGATGAACACCCTGACCTTGCTGGCCAGGAAGCGGCCGCCCGGCCGGACAGCGCTGATCGAGAGCTTGGCGGGCTCGTAATCCGTGAGCACCGGCCGCACGGCGCCGGAGGCAATCTCTGACGCGAAAAGCCAGCCGGGCGTGTGAGCGATACCGAGGTCGGCGAGAACGGCGGTTCGGATTTGCTCCGCGTCATTGGTGCGGAAGGCCCCCTTCGGCTGATGGGTGGTCGGGCCGAAGCGGCCATGAAAACCCCAAATGCGCGGCGCGCCTTGCGGGGCGTAGATAATGCAGAAGTGCTGCTCGAGCTCGGCCGGTATCGCGGGTTCACCGTGCGCCTCGAGATAGGCAGGGGTGGCGACGGTCACGACCGGCGTTTGCGCGATCTTGCGGGCAATCAGACTGGAGTCAGACAGTTCGCCATTGTGGACGCCGAGATCGATACCCTCCTCCACTAGGTTCATCAGGCGGTCGGCGACCACCAGGTCGACTGCGACATCAGGATAGCGCACGAAAAACTCGTGCAATCGCGGCACGACATAGAGTCGGCCGAAGACGGGCACGACTGTCGCTCGCACCAGCCCCGAAGGCGCGATGCGGCCGCGTCCGACACGTGATTCCGCCGCTTCGAGATCGCCCAAAAGGCGCACGCCGGACTCGTAGAAGTCGCGGCCGGCCTCCGTAAGGGTCAGGCTGCGCGAGGTTCGCTGCAATAGCTGAGCGCCGAGATGCGCTTCGAGCGCGGCGATCTGTTTGCTGACCGCCGGCTGGCCAACGCCAAGCGTGCGGGCGACGGCAGAAAAGCTGCCGCTGTCAACGACCCGGACAAAGAGACTGATGGCATCCATCCGGTCCATCTACGTCCCCAATGTATTCCAATAACGGAATTGATCCTATTCCACATGCCCTTCTACTCCCTCTTCCTGGGATGGGATAGGTATTCGTCACCGGAGATTGAAACAGAGCCTCCGCAAATCGAAAGGGAAGTCGCCATGACAAGGATCACCGGCAGCCAGCAGCGCGATAAGGAAGTTCTTACCTCCATCGTCAAGGAAATGGCTCAGTCCATGACAGGTGCGCAAAGCACGAAACACTGGTCAGAAGACGCCCTATGGTTCGACATCCCTGCTTTTGCCTCAAGAGGCATTCAGCCGGCGCTGAAGATGTTTGACCGTGTATTTAGCGGCTTTAAGTCATGCAAAATCGACATTCTCGAAGAGGATGTGGTGATAAACGGCGACATGGGAATTGTTTGCACGATTCAGAGAGTCAACATCGTGCTCAAGAGTGGAGATACAAAACAAGCATTGGTGCGCCAAACCGACTGTTTTGAACGGCGTGGCGGTGAGTGGTGGCTCATTCATGAACATGCCTCCTTCCCCGCCGGGGGAGAATGGGATGGAAAGATCATAACCGCTTAAGTTGCTGGCGACAGTGTGGTGCGTTTCGGCGCGTTGCCGCATTTCTCGCCACGTCCTGTTCCTGACTGGACTCACCAATGGAGCGAACGATGCCGGCTTATGTGATCGCCACGGTGAAATCCGTGACTGACAGACGGGGACTAGAGGAATACTGGTCCCATGCTGCACCCTCATTTGCAGGCTCGGGCGCAACACATCTCGCCGCTTATACGCCGTTCAGGCTGCTGGAGGGGAAAGGTCCTCTCGAAGCCGCCGTGCTGATAGAGTTTCCGGACATGGAAGCTGCCAATCGCTGGTATGAAAGCGCCGCCTACCAAGCGGCAAAACAGTATAGGGCTGGCGCTGCCGAAGTTGAGGTAATTGTTCTGGATGGCGGGACGGTCACAGCTGAGAATCGCAAGTTTCACAGCGAGAAGGGTGTGCGAAATTCTTTAATTATGCAACGCCGTCTGACGTGTTTGCGACTGGCCGGACGGCCGCTTTCCACCCAAACCCGTCATCGGATAGGTCCGCCGGCAAAGGTCGATATAACCTGAAGGCCGCTGATCCATCCAAGAGAGTCCGGGATTGCAAAGGCTCCGCCTTTGCTGGGGTCCAGGGGCAAAGCCCCTGGCCTTGCCTACGCCTTCCCCGGATACTCCGGATCCGCCAGGAACGGAAACGGCCCGGCGAAATTCTCCACATAAGCGGTGTGCGAAACGATCGCCCCGACCTCTTCCATCCACACATGCACCTGGAACGCCGCCGGCTCCAGGTTCCACTGTCCGGGTGCGCTGCTGAACAGGTCCAGCTCCACCTGATGCGCCACCGACGGCGCGATCGAGGCGATGGCGTGGGCCACCGGCACGTTGATCGGGCGGTGGTGGTGGCCGCTGATGATGCGTTGCACCTGCCTGTGCTTCGCGATCACCGCCGTGAACGCGGCGCTGTCGCGCAGGTTGATGCGGTCCATGTGGCGGATGCCGCAGGTGAAGGGCGGGTGGTGCATGCCGATCAGCGTCGGCCGGTCCGGCTGTTCCGCCAGCGTCGTGTCGAGCCAGGCCAGCCGGTCCGCGCACAGCTCGCCGTGGCCGACGCCGGGCACCACCGTGTCCAGCATTACCAGGCGCACCGGCAGATTTTCCACCGTGTACTGCACGAAGGTCGGGTGGTCGGACACGCCGGGCAGGTGCGCCAGATGCGCCTTCACGCCCTCGCGCCGGTCGTGGTTGCCGGGAATGACGTAGACCGGGGCTTCGGCGGTGCGCGCCAGGATCGCCGCCACTTCCTCGTATTCGGCTTGCAGGCCGTTGTCGGTCAGGTCGCCGGTGATGACGATGGCGTCGGGCCGCGGGCGGAAGGCGCGCACGGCACGCAGGGCACGCTCGGTCAGCATGTTGGTCTCGCAACGGCCCATGGCGGGGCGGCCGTGGGCGACGCAGTGCAGGTCGGTGAGCTGGGCGAGGATCATCGGGCTTCTTCCATCGAAAACGGCGGAGCGGCTGTCCGCCCCGCCGGAGTCACGCAGATCGTTGCGGCGCAGTCTGGCAGCTTCAGCGCGGTCCGGTCCACCGGGCGCGTCGGCGGCGCGGCCGGGCTGGGGGGCGTGCTGATAGACGCCGGCCGATGATCGCCGCGTGACCGGGCGGCGACGGTTCGGTGACATTGGCCGCCGGCACCGCGCCGCCCTAGAATGACGCGCACAACCGGGCGCGGACGGGCGGATGACGAACAAGGCGATCGGGCCGGCACGGGCGGCGCCGGCACAGGAAGCGGCGGCCGCATCCGGCGGCCTGCGCGCCGGCACCCGCATCGCCACCCCGCTGGGCCAGGTGCCAGTGGAGGCGTTGACCGTGGGCGACGCCGTGCTGACGCCCGCCGGAAAGGTCCGCCGCGTCGTGGGCATCGGCCGGCGCGGCCCGGGGCAGCCACCGGTGCGCGTCGCCGCCGGCGCGCTGGCCGACGGGCTGCCGCGGCGCGACCTGGTCCTGGCGCCCGGACAGGCGGTGCTGCTGCCCGATGGCGACAGCGTCGTTGCGGTTCCCGCGCTGCTGCTGGTGAACGGCGCCAGCATCACCGAGGCGGCGGGTGAGGCGGCCGATATCCAGGTGGAATTGAAGCAGCCCGACGGGCTTCTGGCCGAGGGCCAGCCGGTGGAATACCCAGGCGCCGTGCCCGGCGGCGGCGCCGCCATCGCGGCGCCGCTGGTGCGCATCCGCCGCCGCATCGACGCCCGCGCCGGCGTCGTTCCCGGCGAGCTGGCCGGCATCCTCGGCCGCGTCGCCGCGGACAGGCTGTCCGGCTGGGCGCATGACCGCGGCAATCCCGGCCGCCCCGTGCTGCTGGAGGTGGCAGTGAACGGCGACGTGGTGGGCGCGGTGCTCGCCGACCATCCGCGCGCGGACCTGGAGGCGGTGACGGGCAGCCCCGCCCGCGGCTATATCTTCGCCTTGCCGGCGCCGCTCGCGGGCGACCGCAGGCACCTCATATCCGTCCGCCGCGCCCAGGACGGCGCCGAACTGCCGGGCTCTCCGGCGTTGCTCGACCAGGCCCCGTCGGCGGCGGCGCTGCTGGCCGGGCTGCGCGCGGACGACGCCGCGGCGGCAACGGACCTGGCCATGTTCCTGACCGCGCAGATCGACCGGCTGCGCGCGGCGCGGCGATAAAGCCGAAGCCCGGCGCTACGCGGCCTCGCGCTGCAGGGCGGCGGCCAGCAGCACCGGCACGTCGCGGGCGGGGCGTGGCGGGCTGAAGAAATGCCCCTGCACCTCCGTGCAGCCCTTGGCGATGACGTGCTCCAGTTGCGCCAGCGTTTCCACGCCCTCGGCGGTGGTGGCGATGCCGAGCGAGACGCCCAGGCCGGCGATGGCGCGCACGATGGCGGCGTTTTCCTCACTGTCCGCAAGGCACTGGATGAAGGACTTGTCGATCTTGATCTTGTCGAACGGGAAGCTGCGCAGATAGCTCAACGAGGAATAGCCGGTGCCGAAATCGTCCATGCAGATGCGCGCGCCCAGGCGGCGCAGCCGGTGCAGGGTTTCCAGGGTCGTTGCGTTGTCCTGCAGCAGCACGCTTTCGGTGATCTCCAGCTCCAGCCGCTCGCCCGGCAGCCCGCTGGCGGCCAGCGCGGCTTGCACGGTCTCCACCAGGCCGTGGCCGGCGAACTGCAGGGGCGAGAGGTTCACGGCCACGCGTGGCGGGGCACCGCCGCCGGGAGCGGCCCAGCCGGCGGCCTCCATGCACGCGGTGCGCAGCACCCAGGCGCCGATCGGCCCGATCAGGCCGATCTCCTCGGCCAGCGGAATGAACGCGTCCGGCGGCACCAGGCCGCGGCTGGGATGGCGCCAGCGCAGCAGAGCCTCGAAGCCGTTCACGCGGCGGCTGTCGATGCTGACGAGCGGCTGGTAGTAGAGCTCGAACTCGTTGCGCGCCAGGGCCTGGCGCACGTCCATTTCCAGCGCGCGGTGGGCCTGGGCGCGGGTGTCCATCTCGGGCTCGAAGAAGCGGAACGTGCCGCGCCCGTCCTGCTTGGCGCGCCACAGCGCCAGGTCGGCGTTGCGCAACAGCAGGTGCACGTCGTGGCTGTCCCGGGTGGCCAGCGCGATGCCGACCGAGGCGCTGACGACGATCACCTGCCCGTCGATGGTGAAAGGCTGGCTCAATGTCTCGCCCACGCGGCGGGCCAGCGCCTCGGCGCCGCCGGGCTGGTCCAGGCCGGCCTGCACGATCGCGAACTCGTCGCCGCCGAAGCGGGCGACGGTGTCGATTTCGCGCACCGAGCGGCGCAGGCGCAGCGCCGCGTCGCGCAGCAGCGCGTCGCCGACCGGGTGGCCGAGCGTGTCGTTCACCTGCTTGAAGCGATCCAGGCCGATGCACAGCACGGCGAAGTCCTCGCCGCGGCGGGCACGGCCCAGGGCACGGCCGATCGCCTCGTGGAAGGCGGTGCGGTTGGGCAGCCCGGTCAGGCCGTCATGGCCGGCCATGTGGGCGATGCGCGCCACCGACATCTGCCGCTCGGTGATGTCCTCGAACGTGCCGATCCAGCCGCCGCCGGGCATCGGCTGCCACCGCGCGGCCAGCACGCGCCCGTCCGGCATTGTGTGCTCCCACATGCCGCGATGGCCGGGCCGGACATGCGCGTGCAGGTCCGCCATCAGCGCGTCCGGGCTGCGGCCGGGATGGTTGCCCATCTCGATGCTGTGGCGGAGCATGTCGTGCAGGGTGGCGCCCGGGCGCATCGCCTCGGGCCGCAGGTGGTAGAGCTCCAGCAGGCGGCGGTTGCACACCAGCAGGCGCTGCTGCGCGTCGAGCATCAGCAGGCCCTGGGCCATGTTGTTCAGCGCCGCCTCGAAGCGCCGGTTGGCCGCCTGCAGCGCGTCGCCGCGCCGTTCCAGCGCCGCGGTGCCGGCGCGCAGGCTGGCGACGGCGCAAGAGAGGTGGCTCAGCCGCGCCGGCGCGCCGCGCAGGAAGGCCAGGCTGAGCAGGCAGAGGGCGGCGCCGGCCACCCACAAGGCCATCGCCGGCGCGGCGGTGCCGGCGGCGACCTGCAGGCCGCCGCCGGCGAGCAGCGCCAGCGTCAGCAGCAGCGCCGACATTGCCGCGTACAGCCGGCCGGACAGTCCGAGCCGGCGGCGCCAGAGGTCGCGCATGTCCACAGGCATCTCCGCCCCGTCGCTTCGTGTGTCCGGGATCCGAGGGCTGTCCCGCGGCGGGAGCGTGACGCCGGAGTATTGCCGAACCGTTGAGAAACGGGCCGAATAGCCGCATCCGGCGTATCGTTTTGACGCTGCCACAGAACAGGACGGAAAAATGACGGAACCCATGCGGATCATCGTGGTCGGGGCCGGCGGGCTGGGCGGGTATTTCGGCGGGCGGCTGGCCCAGGGCGGGGCGGACGTGACCTTCGTCGCCCGCGGCGCGCATCTGCGGGCGCTGCAGGCCGAGGGGCTGCGCATCGAAAGCGGCCTGGGCGACCTGCATCTGCCGGACGTGCCCGCCACCGAGGATCCCGCGGGCCTGCCGCCGGCCGACCTGGTGATGATCGCGGTGAAGCTGCACGACACCGAGGCCGCCTGCCGGCTGGCCGCCCCGGTGGTGGGGCCGGGCACGGCGGTGGTGAGCTTCCAGAACGGCGTGCGCAAGGATGCGATCCTGCGCGCGGCGTTCGGCCCCGGGCGGGTGTTCGGCGGCGTCGGCTATATCGGGGCTGCGATCGCGCGGCCGGGGGTGATCGCGCATGTCGGCACCATGCAGCGCCTGGTGTTCGGCGAGTTCGACGCCAGCCGGTCGGACCGCACGCAGGCCTTCCTGGCCGCCTGCACGGCCGGCGGCATCGACGCCGAGCTGACCGAGGCGATCGAGCTGCGGCAATGGGAGAAGCTGGTGTTCCTGGTGGGCCTGTCCGGCGCCACCACGACGATGCGCAGCACGCTGGGCCCGGTGCGCGAGAACCCCGCCAGCCGCGCCTTCCTGCTGCAGCTGATGCAGGAGGTGGTGGCGGTGGGCCGCGCCCGCGGCGTGCCATTGCCGGCCGACTACGCCCAGGGGCGGCTGGCGTTCGTGGACGGGCTGCCGGCGGAGATGAACAGCTCGATGCACGAAGACCTCAAGCGCGGGCGGCGGCTGGAGCTGCCGTTCCTGGCGGGCGACGTGGTGCGCATGGGGCAGGAGGCAGGGGTGCCGACGCCGGCCAATGAGGCGGTGTGCGCCATACTCGCGGTGCATGCAGAGGGGGCGTGATCGTTGGGGCGTTCCGGGGCAGGCTGTGCAAAAACCCGGGTGGGCAAGCGGCCTGGCCTCCGCCGTATCCGGTGAGCAGACGCTCCAGGCTTCGGTTCGAGGCAGTGAGCGGTCATTGCGACAGCGGGCCGACGATGACCGGTTTGCGCCCATCGCCCACATTTTAACATGGGGTTTCTTGAACGATCGTTCCTGAACGACCAGATGGGGCTCATGGCAAGGCCCCGGGAATTTGATACAGACGCGGCCCTCGACGGCGCCATCGCGGTCTTCCGCGAGCACGGGTTCGAGGGCGCCTCGGCCCAGATGCTCGTCGACGCCATGGGGATCAGCCGACAGAGCCTGTACGACACATTCGGAGACAAGTGGCGGCTCTACTGCTCGGCGGTGCGCCGCTACGGGATGGGCGAGTGTGCGGCGCACTTCGAGGCGCTCCGCAGCGGCTTGCGAGCCATCGAAGGGATCGCGGCGATGCTGAACCGGGTCGTGGAGACGGCGGATCAGCCCTGCCTCGGCGTCGGCTCGACCTGGGAGTTCGGCGTCTCCCGCCCCGACCTCGCCGAGGTCAAGGCGCCCCTGGCCAGGACCCTGCGCGAGGCGATCGCCGCCCGCGTCCGGGACGGGCTGAGGGATGGCGATGTGGCGTCCGATCTCGACCCCGAGGCGACCGCCGACTTTCTGATCGCGAACATCTCCGGCATCCGGGTCGCCGGCCGCGGCGGCGCGGATCGCGCCGCCCTGACCCGGCTCGCCGAGATGACGCTCAGGGCGCTGCGGTAGGCACCCCTTTTTTTGACCAGCTGCGGAACGGTCGTTTGGCAACGGAGCAAGTCGATGAAAGCCGTGGTGATGAACGGTGTGGGCGGCTGGGAGCTGCTGGAGCATGTCGAGCGTCCGGCCCCCGTGGCGGGGCCCGGCCAGGCGCTGGTTGAGATCGCCTATGCGGGCGTCAACTTCATGGACATCGGCGTGCGGCAGGGCATGGCCTGGACCGAGACGCCCAATCCCAAGGTCCTCGGTGTGGAAGGCTCAGGCAGGGTCCTGGCGGTGGGCGACGGCGTCGAGGGCTTCGCGCCTGGTGATCGGGTCGCCTGGGTCTATGCGCCCGGAAGCTATGCGGAGCGGATCGCCATCCCGGCTACGTCCCTGGTGAAGGTTCCCGACGCGGTCGACGACCGCACGGCGGCGTCGGTGATGATGCAGGGGCTGACCGCCAGCCACTTCGCTACCGATTTCTATCCGGTGCAGCCTGGCGACGTCGCCTTCGTCCACGCGGCGGCAGGCGGCTTGGGCCTTCTGCTGACCCAGATCATCAAGCTGCGCGGCGGCCATGTCATCGGGCGGGTGTCGTCGGAAGAGAAGGTCGCCATGGCGAAGGCGGCCGGCGCCGACCACGTGATCGTCGACGCCGAGGGCCGGTTCGCCGAGGAGGCGATCCGCCTGACGGGCGGCGAGGGCGTGCATGTCGTCTATGACGGGTCCGGGCCGGCGACCTTCCAAGGGTCGCTCGACGTGCTGCGCCGGTCAGGAACCTTCTGCTGGTATGGCCCCGTCCTGGGCGGTCCCGGCCTGCTCGACATCATGAGCCTGCCGAAGAGCATCAAGCTCGGCTACGCGGTCTTCTTCGACCACATCCATACGCCGGAGCTGCTGCGCGCCCGCGCGGCGCAGGTGTTCGACTGGATCGCCGAGGAAAGGCTCGAGGTCCGGATCGGCGGCGTATATCCGCTGGCGGAGACGGCAAAGGCGCATGCGGACATGGAGAGCCGCAAGACAACCGGCAAACTGTTGCTGGTCCCATGAGCGGCAGGACGGTCGAGCTGTTGGGGACGCGTGGGTCAGCAAACGGCCGCCTCCGGACGGCGCCGCCGACCCGGCGCAATGTCATGGGGTCGTAGCGCGAGCAGCCTGGACCTGGCCGAGCTGGGCTTCAACCGGGTCGTTGCGGCGGCGACGGGCAGGTGACCGCTTCGGCCGGGGTGGCGTCGCGGCGGATGGCGACGCCGTTGACCGTGGTGCCTGCGGGGTATTCCGGCCCGACCAAAAGAACAGGCGCTGAAAAAGCGCGTACTTGTAATTGCGGCGCCAGAACAGATGGGCGGCCGAACGCCGCCGGCTAACTTTTCCTGCGCAATTCATGAATTACGCATATTTGAGATGTGCCGATGGTATCGTGGCACTTCGCAGCTTCAGATTCTCGCCCCTTGACCGGAAACGGGTCGCGCAACCGCTGCTGTCCCATCCCGGTTTCATGCGTTCCGAACAGCCTGTCCCGTACAGCTTCGATCGACATGCACGCGCCTGTCGGCCAACCGTTGAAGCGGAGGCACCATGCCAGGTTATCGGATCACGCCTGCGCTCGCCGGATTCGTCCTTGCCATCGCCGGCCTCGTTGCCGTGATCGACAAGCCGGCGGTCGCGCAGCAGACCACCGGTGTGCCGGGCTCGCCCGAGGCGACGACGACGATCGACGGCCGCTATCTGCCGCCGCCGGCGCAGCCGTTCCGGGGCCAGATCGGGCTGAACGCCGACCAGTCCAAACCGGCGTGGCCGATGCGCGTGGTGCCGCCGAAAGGTGCGCCCAACATCCTGCTGATCATGACCGACGACGTCGGTTTCGGGGCGCCGTCCACCTTCGGCGGCGTGATCCCGACGCCCACGCTCGACCGCATCGCCAATGACGGGCTGCGCTACACCAACTTCCACTCGACCGCGCTTTGCTCACCGACCCGGGCGGCGCTGATCACCGGCCGCAACCACCACTCGGTGGGCTTCGGCGTCGTCTCCGAGCAATCGACCGGGTTCCCCGGCTACAACAGCGTCATCGAGAGGGACAGCGCGACGATCGGCCGGATCCTGCTGGAGAACGGCTACCGCACCTCCTGGTTCGGCAAGGAGCATAACACGCCGACCTACCAGGCGAGCCAGGCCGGGCCGTTCGACCAGTGGCCGATCGGCATGGGCTTCGAGTATTTCTACGGGTTCATCGGCGGCGACACCAGCCAGTGGACCCCGAACCTGTTCCGCAACACCACGGCCATCTACCCGTATATCGGGCATCCCGAGTGGAACCTGATCACCGCCATGGCCGACGAGGCCATCCACTGGATGAACCAGCTCAACGACATCGATCCGACGATGCCGTTCTTCCTGTACTACGTGCCCGGGGGCACCCACGCGCCGCACCACGCGACGCCGGAATGGATCAAGAGGATCAGCGACATGCACCTCTTCGACAAGGGGTGGAACGCGCTGCGCGACGAGATCTTCGCCAACCAGAAGCGGCTGGGGGTGATCCCGGCGGACGCCAGGCTCACGCCCTGGCCGGACGCTTTGCTGAAGAGGTGGGACACGCTGAACGACGACGAGAAGAAGCTCTTCATCCGCCAGGCGGACGTCTATGGGGCCTACCTGGCCTACACCGACCATGAGATCGGCCGCGTGGTCCAGGCCGTGCAGGACCTGGGCAAGCTCGACAACACGCTGATCATCTACATCAGCGGCGACAACGGCGCCTCGGCGGAGGGCACGCCGAACGGCACGCCGAGCGAAAATCTTGCGTTCAACGGCATCGATCTGCCGGTGGCCGAGCAGATGAAGTGGTACGACGCCTGGGGCACCAACCAGACCTACAACCACTTTGCGGTGCCGTGGGCCTGGGCGTTCGACACGCCGTACAAGTGGACGAAGCAGATCGCGTCGTTCTTCGGCGGCACGCGCCAGGGCATGGCGATCTCCTGGCCCGCGCGCATCACAGACAAGGGCGGCATCCGCTGGCAGTTCCACCATGTGATCGACATCGTGCCGACGCTGCTGGAGGTCACCGGCATCCCCGCGCCGGTGATGGTGGACGGCATCGCGCAGAAGCCGATCGAGGGCGTGAGCCTGGCCTATACTTTCGACAAGGCCAACGCCGACGCAGCCACGAACCATCCCACCCAATACTTTGAGATGTTGGGCGTGCAGGGGCTGTATGACGACGGATGGATGCTGAGCGCGGTTCCCACTCGCGCGCCATGGGAGCTGGTCGGCAAGGCGATCGAGAACCCGGCCAGTGCCTTCAGGTTCGAACTGTACGACGTGCGGCATGACTGGACGCAGTACACCGATGTGGCCGCCCAGAATCCGGCCAGGATGCGGGCAATGACCGACCTGATGTTCGCCGAGTTCGCGAAGCACCAGGTGCTGCCGCTCGACGCGTCGGTCGCGACGCGGCTGGTGGCGCCGCGCCCGAGGCTGGCGGCCGGAAGGGACGTGTTCACCTATTCGGGCGAGACGGTCACCGGCATCCCCACTGGCGCCGCACCGAGTCTGCTGAACACCTCCTACACCATCACGGCGGAGATCGACGTGCCGCCGGGCGGTGCCGAGGGCATGATCGTCACCGACGGCGGACGGTTCGGTGGCTACGGCCTCTACCTGCTGAAGGGCAAGCCGGTGTTCCTGTGGAACCTGCTCGACCTGAAGCGGGTGCGTTGGGAAGGGCCGGACGCGCTGTCGCCGGGCAAGCATATGCTGGAGTACGACTTCAAATATGACGGGCTTGGCTTTGCGACCCTTGCCTTCAACGACATCAGCGGCATCGGCCGTGGCGGCACCGGCGTGTTTCGCGTGGACGGCAAGGAGGTGGCCCGCCAGACGCTGGAGCGCACGATCCCGCTGCTTCTGCCGATCGACGAGACGTTCGACGTCGGCGCGGATACCGGCACGCCAGTGGATGACGGGGACTACCAGGTGCCGTTCAGGTTCACCGGCACGATCGACAAGCTGACCATCACGCTCGATCCCCCGAGGCTGACACCAGAAGATCGGAAAAAGCTGATGGACGCGGCGGCAAGTGCGCAAGACGCCAAATAGAGGCGGGTGGCGTGAGAGGCCCGCGCATTCGCCACCGCTGCCGCGCACTCCGTCGCCACGCGACGCACGTTGCGTTCGACTCCCGGTATGAGGTGAAGGCTAGAGCAATATCGGCGCAGATGGAATCGCGCAGCGATTCCATGCCGATGAAATTGCTCGCGAGATATGCGCTAGAGCATGTTCGTCTGCGACGAACATGCTCTAGTCCAGGCCCGCGCGGCGGAAAGCCTCCAGATAGTGCTCCCGGTCGGCCTCCTGCTTGATCGGCATCTGGCTTGCGATCCAGGCGAGCGAAATGTTGGGCTGCACGCGGCGAAGCTCCTGCAATGCGGCCTTGGCGACGTCGTCCTGCCCGGCCATGCCCGCCGCGGCGGTCAGCACCCGGTGGGCGCCGACGAAATCGCCGCGTTGCCGGATGCCCTCGCGCGCAAGGCGCATCGCCTCGTCGTAGTTGCGGCCAACGAACTGGGCGAAGGCGGCAATGCCGTAATAGAGCGCCGTGAACGGATCGCGCGGGCTCAGCCGCAGCGCACGGCGCGCGGCCACGCTGCCTTCTTCCCAGCGCCCGCAATAGGCCAGCGCCAGGCCGTAATAGCCCTGGGCCAGCGAGAAGTTCGGATTGAGCCGCAGCGCCAGCTCGAACTCCGCCAGCGAGTCGTCGAAGCGCCGCTCGAACAGATAGACGCAGCCCAGCGCGTGGTGCGCCCAGGGGTCCTCGCTGTCGGCCAGGATCGCCGCCAGCGCCGCGCGTTCGGCGATCGGCGCCGCCGTCGCCATGTCCGCCCAGCCCATGTGGGCGCTGAACGTGTAGCTGGTGGCAAGCATGCCGAGCGCCTGGCCGTAGTTCGGATCGATGGCCGTCGCCTTCTCCAGCAGCGCCTGCGCGACCACATTGTCCTGCCGCGTCACCCGCCAGTAATGCGACAGCGCCCGCATCACCAGGTCCCACGCGCCCATGCTGTTCGGCGGCTTGCGCTGGGCGCGAAAATTCTCCGCGGCGTAAAGCTGCGGCTCGATCGCGGCGACGATGGCCTCGGTGATCTCGTCCTGCACCGCGAACACGTCGGCGAGGTCGCGGTCGTAGCGCTCCGCCCAGATGTGGCTGCCGGTGGCGGCGTCGTTGAGCTGTGCGGTGATGCGCACGCGCTCGCCGCCCTTGCGCACGCTGCCCTCGACCACGTAGCCGACGCCGAGCGCCTCGGCGACCTGCCTGATATGGACGGCCTTGCCCTTGTAGATGAACGAGGAGTTGCGCGCGATCACCAGGAACCAGCGCAGCTTGGACAGCGCGGTGATGATGTCTTCGCTGATGCCGTCGGAGAAATACTCCTGCTCCGGATCGCCGCTCATGTTGGTGAAGGGAAGCACGGCGATGGCCGGCCGGTCGGGCAGCGGCAGGGCCGGGCGCGGCTGCGCGTGGCGAGCGTCCGGCGCAGTTCTGCCGCCGTTCGGCCGCGTGCACACGGCGCCGACGAAGCGCAGGCCCTTGCGCGGGATGGTGCGGATCAGCTTCTGGTCCTCGCCGCTGTCGCCGACCGCCTTGCGCGCGGCGCTGATGCGGCTGGACAGCGTCGAATCCGACACGATCCGGCCGCCCCAGACGGATGCGATGAGATCGTCCTTGCTGACGACGCGATCGCGGTTCTGCGCCAGGTAGACCAGCAGGTCGAACACCTGCGGCTCGACGGCAACGGGCTCGCAGCCGCGGCGCAGCTCCCGCCGGTCGGTATCAAGCGTGTGATCGGTAAAGAGAAATTGCACGTCGGCACCCCAGAGCCGGACCGCGAAGCCGCTCTCAGGGAATAATCAAGCCCTTCTCAAGGGATAATCAAGCTCCGGGCAAAGTCTTCCGGGCGCGCGCCCGGCATCCTGCGCAGATCCCGATTGCTATCCGAACGGCCACGCGGCGGCAAACCGGCAACAGCAACGCCTGGAACACAGGAAAATCCCATGGGCAGGTTCATCGCGTTCCTCTACGGACTGGCATCCTACGCCGTGTTCTTCGCAACCTTCCTGTACGCCATCGGCTTCGTCTCCGGGCTCGGGGTGCCAAAGACCATCGACACCGGAACGGTCGTGCCCATGGCGCAGGCGTGCATCGCGAACCTTCTGCTGATGTCCGTCTTCGCCGTTCAGCACAGCGTGATGGCGCGCAAGCCGTTCAAGCAATGGTGGACGCAATTCGTCCCGGCCTCGGTCGAGCGCAGCACCTACGTGCTGTTTTCGAGCCTGGCGCTGGTCCTCCTGTTCTGGCAATGGCGCCCGATGCCGGCGCTGGTGTGGCAGGTCGCCGATCCGCACATCGCCATGGCGGTCACGGGCTTGTCATTCGCCGGCTGGCTGATCGTGTTGACCAGCACGTTCCTGATCAACCATTTTGAACTCTTCGGATTGCACCAGGTGGCAAGCAATCTCGCCGGCCGCGCGATGCCCGCACCGCGCTTCCGGACACCGCTGTACTACCGGTTTGTGCGGCACCCGCTCTATCTCGGTTTCATCATTGCGTTCTGGGCGGCACCAACGATGACGGCCGGACGTCTCCTGTTCGCGGCGGTGACCACGGCATACATCGTCGTCGGCATCCTGTTGGAGGAGCGCGACCTGGTCGCTCTCTTCGGCGACGACTACCGCCGCTACAAGAACCGCGTGTCGATGCTGGTGCCTTGGCGCAAGTCGGCCTGATCGATCGGTCCGGGCGCAATCGGATGGCGGCGCCGGCGCCGTGCCGGCGCCGCCGCTTCGTTTGCCGGCGCGTATGGCAATGTTGGCAGAAGGGTTCGCAATGGATTATGCTTTTAAGGAGAAGAGAGTCCGCCGCGCCATGCCCGCCCTCCGTCGCCTCGCCGCCGTCCTCGCCGCAGACGTGGCGGGGTATTCGCGGCTCATGGGCGCCGACGAGGAAGGCACGCTGGAGCGCCTGAAGGCGCATCGGCACGAACTGGTCGACAGCAAGATCGCCGAGCACCGCGGCCGTATCGTCAAGACGACCGGCGACGGGCTGCTGGTCGAGTTTCAAAGCGTCGTCGACGCGGTGCGCTGCGCGATCCACGTGCAGCGGGACATGGCCGCCCGCAACAGCAACCTGCCCGCGGATCAGCGCATCGCGTTCCGCATGGGCATCAATCTCGGCGACGTCATCCTCGACGGCGACGACATCTTCGGCGACGGCGTCAACATCGCCGCGCGGCTGGAAGCCCTGGCCGAGGCAGGCGGCCTCTGCCTCAGCGCCGGCGCCTACGATCAGGTGCGCGACCGGGTCGACATCGCGTTCGAGGACATGGGCGAACAGCAGGTCAAGAACATCGCCCGGCCGGTCCGCTTCTACCGCGCCCTTCTCGACAAGCGTGCGGCCGCACCCGCCTTGCCCGCTCTTCCGCTGCCGGAGAAGCCGTCGATCGCGGTCCTGGCGTTCACGAACATGAGCGGCGATCCGGAACAGGAGTACTTTGCCGACGGAATCGCCGAAGACATCATCACGGCCCTGTCGAAATCGCGCTCTCTCTTCGTCATCGCCCGCAACTCGAGCTTCACCTACAAGGGCAGGCAGGCCGCGCTCGACGAGATCGGCCGTGGGCTCGGGGTGCGCTACGTTCTGGAGGGCAGCGTGCGCAAGGCCGGCAACCGGGTGCGGGTGACCGCGCAGCTTGTCGAGGCCGAAACCGGCGGACATCTGTGGGCCGAGCGGTACGACCGGGACCTCGCCGATATTTTCGCGGTCCAGGACGAGATCACGGCCAGCGTGTCCGTCGCGATTCAGCCTGCGCTGGAGCGCAGCGAACAGAAGCGCGCAGTACGCAAGCCGCCCGACAGTCTCGACGCGTGGGAAAGCTACCACCGCGGGATGTGGCATTTCGCCAAGTTCGCGGTCGCCGAGAACGAGAAGGCCCGCAGCTTCTTCCAACGCGCGATCGAGCTCGACCCGCAATTCGCGCCGGCGGCGGCGGCACTCGCCGTCACCTATCTGAACGAGATCACGCTGTTCCGCCCCGAACGCCGCGCGGTGAATATTCCGCTGGCCCTCGATCACGCCGTGCATGCGGTGACGATCGACGCGGCGGACGCGACCGGCCATGCGGCGCTGGCGCGTGCGTTGTGGATTTCGGGGCGCCATGCCGAGGGCCTGGCCAAGGCGGAAATCGCCGTCAGCCTGGATCCCGGCTCGGCCGCGGCCCATGGCGCGCTCGGCGGCGCGCGCCTCTGGGGCGGCTTCCCGCGCGATGCGATCGAACCATTGCAGACGGCGATGCGGTTGAGTCCGTTCGATCCGCTCACGCCGTTATGGCTGCACTTCACGGCGCGGGCCCGCTACTGGAGCGAGGAGTACGAGGCGGCGATCGCGGTCGCGCACCAGCTGCGCCAGTCGTTTCCCAATTTCCGCCAACCCTACAACACGCTGATCGCAGCCCTGGGACAGGTCGGCAAGGTCGATGAGGCCCGCGCAGTGATGACGGACGCGCTGGCGCGGTTCGGGGAACCCTTCCTGTCGCTCATGTCGCTGCCGTTGAACGACCTGCGTGAGCTTCGCCCGCAAGACCGGGCGCACCTGATCGACGGCTTCCGCAAGGCGGGGTTCGCAGACTGATCGGAATGCCCCCCTGGCGTTCGATCCGCGCCTGCAGCAGCCGGTCGATGCGCTCCGCAAGGAACGCGGCGAGGGCGTCGCGCGCCGCGTCGCCGGGGGCGGGCGGGCGGTCCAGCGCGGCGTGCAGGGCCTCGGCGGTGCCGCCGGCGGGCGGCAGCAGCAGGGGGGAGCCGGACATGTCGGCGCCGTCGGCGGTGCGGCGGATCTGCAGGATGTGGCCGCGGTCGGCAGGCAGCGGGTGGGGGAAGCGGACGGCGAAGCCGCAGCGCCCGTCGCCCAGGCCGGCCATCTCCAGGTCGGGGCGGCGTTGGTCGGCGAGCAGGTGGGCGATCACCACGCCGTCGGCCACGGCCTCCAGCGCCACCGGGGTGGTGGGGCGGTGTTCGTCCAGCACCCAGCCGGCGGCGCCGTGATGGGTCGCCTGTTCGAGGTGGCCTTGCAGCGGGCCGTAGGACAACGCCGCAAGCCGTTCCAGCAGCAGGCGCAGCGATGCGGTGGCGGCGGGCGATGACCGGCGGGGCAGGGCAGGGCAGGCGACCGCCTCGGCCAGGAGGGCGCCGGGCGCGTCCAGCCGCAGGCTGATATAGGCGACATCGGCCGGGGCGGCGTCGCGGCGGATGCTGGCGCCGTTGACCAGGGCTGCGGCGGGGGCCGCCATGCCGTCCAGTTCAAGCCATTGCGCCGGCGCCAGCAGCAGGTCGCGCACCGGCACCCCCGCAGCGAGCGCGCCGGCGCCGATGCGCACCGGCCTCGCGTCCGGCCGGAGCGCCAGGGCGTCGGCGGTGAACGCGTGGCGGGTGGCGCGCAGCACATGGGCGGTGCCGGATGCCGTCGCCACGGCGTCGCCGGGGCGCAGGTCCTCGACGGCGGCCGTGCCGCCGGGGACCGCGATCCGCGTTCCCGCCGCGAGGCCGGATGGCGCCGCGGTCAGGCTCGCGCCGCCGGTGCCGTCGCTGCAGGCGATGCCGGCGGCGGCGGTCAGGGCGAAATTCGGGACGGCAGGCGGCATCGCGGGGTTCCGGTGGGGGCGTCCAGCCTATGCGCGCCCGGACCGGCCTGTCCACGCCCGCGCTGATGACGTGACAAATGACGAAAATCGTCATATGAACCGGTGTATGAGCGTCAGCACCCTCCGCCTGGACGTGCCCAGCGGCCCCAAGGCCGAGAGCACCCGCGCCGCCATCGTCGAGACCGCCGAGCAGCTGTTCAGGACCCTCGGCTACCAGAAGACCGCGGTCGCCGACATCGCCCGCGCGCTGAAGATGTCGCCCGCCAACATCTACCGCTTCTTCCCCAGCAAGGCCGCCATCAACGAGGCCATCTGTGCCCGCATCGTGGGCGGGCTGAGCGAACTGGCCTGGCAGGTCGCCCGCGGCCCCGGCAGCGCCGCCGACCGGCTGCGGCTGCTGTTCCAGACCTTGCAGCAGCAGACGATGGCGTTGGCGTTCCGGGAAAAGCGCATGCACGACATGGTGGCCGTCGCCATGGACGAGCACTGGGCGGTGATCAAGGAACACGTCCACGCCATCGACACCGCCCTGCGCCACATCGTCATGGACGGGCAGGCCAGCGGCGAGTTCGCGCGCCTGGACCCGGACGCCACCGGCCGGCTGCTGCACGCCACCATGATCGGCTTCAGCCATCCCACGGTGATGCAGCAATGCATGGCCGACGACCTGCCTGCCATGGCCCGCGACATGGCGGAATTCTGCCTGCGGGCGCTGCGCCCCGACCACTAACAGTTCGGAACACTGACGAAATTTGACATTCGTCAGCCCTGCGTCCTATGGTCCGGGCGATCCCGACCGGAGGCCGGCCCCCATGACATCGCGCGCCTTGCTGCTCGCCCTGCCGCTGCTGCTGACCGCCTGTCTGGAGCGGGCGCAGCCGGCCGTGGAGAATGCCGTCCGTCCGGTGCAGGCCGTGCGCGTCATCCTGGCGCCGGCGGAGGCGCCGCGCAGCTATGCCGGCACCATCCGGCCCCGGCGCGAGGCCGACATCGCCTTCCGCGCCAGCGGCCGCATGGTGGCGCGGGAGGTGGACATGGGCGCGCGCGTCACCGCGGGCCAGGAACTGGCGCGGCTGGACCCCACCGATCTCGGGCTCCCCGTGCGCAGCGCCGAAGCCGACCTCGCCAGCGCCGAGGCGCAGGCCAGGCAGGCCGTGGCGGACGCCCTGCGCAGCCGCACCCTGCTGGCGCAAGGCTGGGTTGCCACCGCCATCGACGAAACCAAGCAGGCCGCCGCCCGCACCGCGCAGGAACGCGTGGCCTCCGCCCGCGCAGCCCTGGAGCTGGCGCGCAACCGGCTGGACTACGCCGTGCTGAAGGCCCCCGTGGACGGCGTGGTGACCGCCGTGGTGGCCGACCCCGGCACCGTCGTCAGCGAAGGCCAGCCGGTGCTGCGGATCGCCCAGGCCGGCGAGCTGGAGGCCGAAGTGGCGCTGCCGGAATCCGCCGTCGCCGATGCCGGCGCGCCGGCCACCGTCACGTTGTGGGCGCGGCCGGACGCGGCGCTGAAAGCCAGCCTGCGCGAGCTCTCGCCCACCGCCGACCCGCGGCTGCGCACCTATGCCGCGCGCTACGTGATCGAGAACCCGCCGGCCTGGCTGGCACTGGGCATGACCGCCACCGTGCGCCTGGCCCGCACCGACACGGCGGAAGTGGCGTCCTTGCCTACCTCCGCCCTGGCCGACCGCGGCGACGGGCCGATGGTCTGGGTGGTGGACGCCACCGCCGGGCGGCTGGAAGCGCGGCACGTGCACCTGCACGCATTGCGCCAGGACCGCGCCCTGGTCACCGGGTTGAAGCAAGGCGAGCTGGTGGTGGGGCTGGGGGTGCAGAAACTCGATCCGGCGGCGCGGGTGAAGGTCGCGGATATCAGGCCGGCGGGGGAGTAGGCAGCATGGGAAGGCAAGGCGAGGCCGCCCGCCATCAGTTGATATCACCCGAAGGCCGTCGATCCAGCCAAGAGCAATCCAGGATTGCAAAGGCTCCGCCTTTGCTGGGGTCCAGGGGCAAAGCCCCTGGCCTGTGTTGAAATGTCCCGCTTCAATCTCTCCGCCTGGGCCGTCGCCCACCGCAGCCTCGTCGGCTTCCTGATCGCGCTGCTGTTCGTTTCGGGCGGCTGGTCTTATCTGCGCCTGGGCCGTGCCGAGGACCCGAGCTTCACCGTGAAGGTGCTGGTCGTCACCGCGCAGTGGCCCGGCGCCACGGCGGCGGAGACGCAGGACCAGGTGGCAGAGCGCATCGAGCGCAAGCTGCAGGACCTGCCGTACCTCGATCACCTCGACACGTTCGTGCGGCCCGGCTTCGCCGCGACGATGGTGATCTTGCGCGACGACACGCCGCCTTCGATGGTGCCGGAGCTGTTCTACCAGGCGCGCAAGAAGCTCGACGATCTGCGGCCGGAGATTCCCGCGGGCGTGCTCGGCCCCGCGGTGAACGACGAGTACGTCGACGTATATGGCGCGGTGTTCGCGCTGACCGGTGCCGACAATGCCGAGCTGGTGCGCCAGGCCGAGCGCGTGCGCGACCGCCTGCTGCGCGTGCCCGGCGCCGAGAAGGTGACCATCTCCGGCGAGATTGCGCGCACGCTGTTCGTGGAGTTCAGCCAGGCGAAGCTGGCCAGCCTGGGCGTGACCGTGCCGCAGATCGCGGACGCGCTGGCCCGGCAGAACGCGGTCGCCGCCGCCGGCATCGTGGAGACGGGCAACACCCGCATTCCCGTGCGCGTGGAGGGCGCGCTGGACGGCGCCGCCGCCCTGGCCGAAGTGCCCGTGAACGCCAACGGCCGCAGCATCCGCCTGGGCGACATCGCCACGATCACGCGCGGCTACGCCGACCCGCCGGCCTTCGAAGTGCGGCACAACGGCCAGGGCGCGGTGGTGATCGCGGTGTCCACGCGCAAGGGCACCAACGGCCTGGACTTCGGCGATGCGCTGCACGCCGAGGCCGCGCGCATCCGCGCCGACCTGCCCGTGGGCATCGAGCTGCAGCAGATCGCCGACCAGCCCGAGGTGATTCGCGACGCGGTGGGCGAGTTCGTGCTGAAATTCGCCGTGGCCCTTGGGGTGGTGCTGCTGGTGTCGTTCGCCTCGCTGGGCTGGCGCACCGGCATCGTGGTGGCGCTGGCGGTGCCGCTGACGCTGGCGATGGTGTTCCTGGTGATGGAGCTGCTGGGCATCGAGCTGCAGCGCATCTCGCTGGGCGCGCTGATCCTGTCGCTGGGCCTGCTGGTGGACGACGCCATCATCGCCATCGAAACCATGGTGGTGAAGCTGGAGGAAGGCTGGGACCGCATGCGCGCGGCGACCTTCGCCTGGACCTCGACGGCGTTCCCCATGCTGACGGGCACGCTCGTGACGGCGGCGGGGTTCCTGCCGGTCGGCATCGCCAAGTCCACGTCGGGCGAATACGCGGGCGGCATCTTCTGGGTTGTCGGATTGGCGCTGCTGGCGAGCTGGGTGGTGGCGGTGGTGTTCACGCCGTATCTGGGCGTGCTGCTGCTGCCCACGCCGAAACGCGTGGTGACGCATGACGCGTTGTATGCCACGCGCCCGTACCGCTGCCTGCGCGCGCTGGTGGCGTGGTGCGTGCGCCATCGCGGCGTGGTGGTGCTGGCGACGGTGCTGCTGTTCGTCGCCGCCGGCGCCGGCATGACGCGGGTGCGCCAGCAGTTCTTCCCGAATTCCTCCCGCCCCGAGCTGATCGTGGACGTGACCCTGCGCCAGGGCGCCAGCCACGCGGCCGCGCTGGACGCGGTGCGCCAGCTGGAGGCCGTGCTGGGCAAGGACGCGGATATACGCTGGTACACCAGCTATATCGGCGCCGGCCCGCCGCGCTTCTTCCTGGCGTTCAACCCGGCCCTGCCGAACGACGCGACCGCCACGGTGATCCTGACCACGAAGGACGCCGAAGCGCGCGAGCGGGTGTTCGCCCGGCTGAAGGCTGTGGCGGCGCACGAGGAGATCCCGCAGGCGCGCGTTCGCGTCTCGCGGCTGGAGCTTGGCCCGCCGGTGGGCTTCCCGGTGACGTTCCGCGTGGTCGGCCAGGACGTGGCCGCCGTGCGCCAGGCGGCCGACTCCGTGATGGCGGCGATGCGCGCCACCCCCGGCACGCGCGACGTGCAGTTCGCCTGGGGCGAGCGTGCGCCCAGCATGCGGCTGGAGCTTGACCAGGCGCGCATCCGCCAGCTCGGCCTGTCGCCCGGCGACATCGCGCAGACGATGGCCACGTTGCTGTCCGGCGCCACCGCCACGCAGTTGCGCGACCGCACCAAGCTGGTGGACGTGGTGCTGCGCGCCGAGCCCGGCGAGCGGCTGGATCTCGGCCGGCTGCCGGAGCTGATGCTGCCCACCGCCGCCGGCCCGGTGGCGCTGAGCCAGATCGCGCGGCTGGTGCCGCAGACCGAGGAGCCGATCCTGTGGCGGCGCGACCGCGCGCCCTATCTCAGCGTGCAGGCCGACGTGCAGGAGGGGCTGCAGGCGCCGGACGTGACCGCCGCCGCGCTGCCGCGCATCCGCGCCTTGGCGCTGCCGGACGGCGTGCGCGTGGAAACCGGCGGCGCCGCCGAGGAGTCGGAAAAGGCCAACGGCGCGCTGTATGACGTGTTCCCGGTGATGGCGGCGGCGATGCTGCTGCTGCTGATGCTGCAGTTGCAGAACCTGCCGCGGGCGCTGCTGGTGCTGGCGACGGCGCCGCTGGGCCTGATCGGCGCCGTGGGCGCGCTGCTGCTGTTCGACGCGCCGTTCGGCTTCGTGGCGCTGCTGGGGCTGATCGCGCTGGCCGGCATGATCATGCGCAACACCGTCATCCTGGTGGACCAGGTGCGTCAGGACCTGGAGGACGGACGGAGCCTGCGCGACGCCATCATCGAATCGACCGTGCGCCGCGCGCGCCCGGTGGTGCTGACCGCCTTGGCCGCGGCGCTGGCTTTCGTGCCGCTGTCGTTCAACGTGTTCTGGGGCCCGATGGCGCTGGTGATGATCGGCGGGCTGTGCGTGGCGACCGTGCTGACGCTGGTCTTCCTGCCGGCGCTGTACGCGCTGGCGTTCCGGGTGGAGCGGACGGCGGCCCCCGCGCATACCACCCGGGGACGCGTCGCCGCATCCCCGCCCGGGGGCGAGATCGGACCGAGGCCACCGGTGCCATCGGGCGTTCGCATCGGCGCCGCATCGCCTTGCCTCGCATACGCGACCAGAGAGGCCGGCCGGGCGCAGGCGCAGGCTGCGGCCGAGTGAACTTTCCGCCGCCGCGCCGTCGCGACGGCGCATCTGGATTGTGACGAAACGAAAGGCCGCCATCCTTCCCGCCGGGCCTGGCGAGCGTCCCGGCGATTTGACTGTTGAAGGTCGTATGGGTGGGCGGCTAATGTGCCGTCCGATACCGGTCAATCCGTCCTGACATACAGGGTTGAGACGCGGACCTGCGTTCGTCGGACTCTGGTTTGGCTTCTATCGGTTCAAGTAAGCAGAAGATCCCGGGCTGCCGCCATCCCTTCACCGGGTGGCGGCGAGGCATTTGACGCCAGCGGGAATCTTCAAAGTCCTTCGCTGGTCTCTTTCCCGCCTTTCGTTCCACCTGCGCCGAAGTTCCTCAGCGACCTTCCCGGGAGCGCAACATGGCAAGAACGATTACTGGCAGCACAATCGGCCCCCTCGTTCTCGGCAGCGCGGATAACCCGCTGACGATCACCAGCACGGGAAGCGTCATTGCGTCCGGGGTCGGGGTCGACGCCATTGATGGGGCAGCCGGGACCACCTGGACCATCGGCAATGCCGGCACGGTTTCTTCCGCCAACGGCTACGGCGTGTCCCTGGCCGGCGCCGGTGCGATCACCAATTCGGGGCTCGTCACCGGCCTGGACGCCATCCTGCTGACCGCCGGCGGCAGCGTCGCGAATTATAGCGGCGCGACGATCGCGGGCGGCAACAGCGGCGTTCGCGCCACACTCGCCGGCGTGACCGTCGCCAATGCCGGCAGCATCTTCGGCCCTGGCAAATACGCGGTGGCGCTGGACGCAGGCGGCCTGGTCACCAACACCGGCTCGCTGGTGGGCGGCGAGGACGGCATTCGCATCCAGAACGCCCTCGCCCAGGTGGTGAACTCGGGCCTGATCAAGGCGACGGTCGACGACGGCATCGGCATTTTTGCCGGCGGCAGCGTCACCAACAAGGCAGGCGGAACCATCACCGGCGCTGGCACCACAGGCGCCGGCATCTTCGTCACCGGCGGCGCCGGCAGTGTCGTGAACGCCGGCAGCATCGCGGGCGCCAGTGCTTTCGGCGTCCTGCTGTCGGTGGGCAGCATCACCAACAGCGCGTCCGGGTCCATCCTGGGCAGCACCTTTGGCGCCGGCATCAACCAGGGCGCCGGAACGGTCACCAACGCCGGCAGCATCATCGCATCGGCGGCGACGGGCTCCGGCATCGATCTGGAAGCCGGCGGCAGCGTTGCGAACAACCTCGGCGGCTTCGTTTCCGGCGGCAATCACGGGGTGTTCGTGACCGGCGGCTCCGGCACGGTCACGAACAGCGGCAGTCTGGTGGGCACGACCGGCGACGGCGTCCTGCTCGCGGGTGGCGGCAGTATCGCGAACAATGCCGGCGGCACCATCTCCGGTGGCAGCAATGGCGTTTTCCTGGCGCTGGCATCGAGCGTCACGAACAGCGGCAGCATCACCGGACCCGGAACCGGCGCCGATTTCCAGGCCGGCGGGACTCTTGCGAACACGTCCGGCGGCGCGGTGTCGGGCGGCAATTTCGGCGTGTTCGTGACCGGCGGGGCCGGCACCGTCACGAACGCTGGCCAGATCACCGTCACGAACGCTGGCCAGATCGCGGGCGCCGACGGTGTCGCGCTCGAGGGCGGCGGCAGCGTCGCGAACAATGCGGGCGCCACGATCGCAGGCGGGATCGCCGGCGTGTTCGTCCAGGGTGGCGCCGGCACGCTGACGAACGCCGGACGTATCAGCGCCGCGTCCCTGCACGGCGCAGGCGTCGACCTCGAGGGTGGCGGCGGCGTCGCGAACAACGCCAGCGCCCTGGTGGCAGGGAGCACGTATGGCGTTTTCATCAACGGCGGGTCTGGAACCGTTACCAATGGCGGCACGATTTCCGGGGCGACCTTCGCCGTAAGGTTCTCGGACAACGCCACCAACCGGCTGGTGGTCAACCCATCCGCTGTCTTCCTTGGCACCGTGCGCGGCGGGGCTTCGGCGAGCAACGTGCTGGAACTGGCCGGTGGCTCCGGCGCAATCTCCGGCATGGCAGGCGGGACCGGCACGGTCGCGCTGAACGGCCATAGCTGGCTGTTCACGAATTTCGGGTCGCTGGCCTTCGACGCCGGCAGCAATTGGACGTTGAACGGCAGCAACTCCGCTCCGACCATCGCCAACAACGGCACGGTCGAGATCGCCGGCTCGCTCGCTATCTCAACGGCCATCGACCCCGCCAGCACCGGCCTGTTCAGGATCGACAGCAACGCCACGCTGGATGTCGCGTCGGTGCTGGGTGGGGGCAGCCAGATGCAGTTCCTGCCCAGCAGCGACCTCGTGATCGACAACGCCGGGTCGTTCGGCACGGGCGTCGGCAGCGCCTCCTACACGGGACCGCTGCTGGAAAACTTTGCCCACGGCGACACGATTGATATCGAGAATTTCGGCGCGACGGGCGCGGTGCTCGCCTACAACGGCGCCACCGGGATATTGCAGGTTTCGAACAGCGCCTCGCAGGCGGCGAGCCTGCATTTCGACAACCCCAGCCTGGTCCCCGGAGTCTTCAAGGTCGCGGGGGACGGTGCCAGCGGCATTCTGATCACGCACACCGGTCCGATGAACGCCTTCGGTCCACCTGGCCAGAACACCAGCTGATTGCCTGAGGCGAACGCCGCTGTCCGGGTGTCGGCAAGGGCCGGACCATGTGTCGGTCCGGCCCTCATCATGTCGGCACGACCGGCGCGTCGGGCGGCAGGCGGGTCACGGTGCCCGGATATATGCGGGTGAGAGGCAACTTTCGGGCGCCCGAAGCATTTAGCTGCAACGACGTTCTTCTCGGAAGGAATGCAGCTGATGCGATACACATTTGTAGCAGCCGGCGCGGCGCTCGCTTTGTTGGCCGCGTGCGGCACGAATCCACAGGAACGCACAACCGGCGGCGCCGCGGCAGGTGCCGCCACCGGGGCCGGAATTGGCGCGCTTGCCGGACCGCCCGGCATGGTCGTCGGCGCCGTGGTTGGCGGTGGCGCCGGCGCGGTGACTGGCGCCGCCACCAAGCCAGACGACGTCAATCTCGGCAAGCCGCCATGGACCAACCCGCAAGCCCGCGTCCCAACCCCAGGCGGACCGCAAACCGCCTCCCGCGGGAGCGCTGCGTCCGAGCACGAGGCCGTGGAGCGGCTGAACGAACAAAGTCTGCAATCGACCCAGCAAGGCGCAAAGCAGTAGCCGGCAGCGGCGGCTGAAACGGGCCGGAGGGGAAACCCCCGGCCCTGCCGTCGCATGCGCCGGGCGCGCTGCCTAATGCAGCGCCGGGCCCTGCACCACCTCCCAGTTGTTCGAAGGGCCGGCGACGATCATGTAGCGATAGTTCGCCTTCAGCGTGCGGCTGATGGGGGCCGTTGTCGTGGCCATGTAGAACTTGAAGTCGCTGTCTTCGTCGCAGGTCGGGCAGTAGATCCCCTGTGAATTGTTGGGGCTGGCCGGATACTGGTTCCAGGCGTCCTCGTTCGGCAGCTTCACGCTGAAGTAAAGCGTCGACGGGGTGTTGTTGATGATGACGACCGTGCGATCGAGGATGTGCTCCAGCACCGAGGCCGCCGAGCCGTCCCCCGCTTCCGCGCTGGCGCCGGCGGTGGGCGCCGCGGTCGGGGCAGGGGCCGTCGTCGCGGCGGGCTTCGGGGCGCAACCGTCCAGCAGCAGGGCCAGAACGGCGGCCAGCGCGGCGCTCGTCTTCATTGTGTGTCCCTTCGCATATCGGCACCGACCATGCTCTGGATCATGTGCTAGTCTCCGCGCGGCTTCCCGGCGCTGCCGAGCAGATAGCCGGCGATCGTGCCGAACAATCCGATGCCCGGACCGATCTGATTGACCGAGAGTCCGGCGCTGACGAGGAACAGCGTGCACACCACGATCAGCGTCACCGCGTAGGACCGGATCACCAGTTCGGGATTGCTCGCGACGATGGTCCGCAGCGTCACGAACTGGATCAGCATCACGAGGACGCCGAAGGCCAGGACCGCGATGGCGAGATTCTTCTCCACCGCCGTCAGCCAGTCCTGCCCGCGCCCCAGCTCTTCCGGCGCGGGCGCCGCATTGACGATGGGGTTCGGGGGGACGTCGGGCCCAGCGGCGTGGGCGGCCGGGAGGCAGAACAGCAGCAGCGCCACGCATGCCAGCATGCCAAGCCAGCGTCCAGCGCCTCGCTGCCGTGTCGATCGCGTCAGTGCCATGCCCGGCTTCCCGCGGCCTGAGGACCGGACCGGTTCTGGATCGGGATCACGGCCCGCATGCAAACAGAGCAGGGCAGGGTCAGGCGGTCAACACAAGCTTGGGGTCAGGGCGCCGCCTACGAAACCCCCGATCTCGCCTCCGCGCTCACTGGCAGCAACAGCGTCACCGTCGTGCCGATGCCCGGCTGGCTGACCAGCGTGAGCGTGCCGCCGGCGCGCTCGGCGAAGCCGCGGGCCATGGACAGGCCGAGGCCGGTGCCCTTGCCGCGTTCCTTGGTGGTGAAGAATGCCTCGCCGGCGCGCGCCAGCGTGGCCTCGTCCATGCCGTGGCCGGTGTCGCGCACGGACAGGCGCAGATAGCGGCCGGGCTGGATCTCGGACAGCGGGTCCCCGTCCACCTGTTCCGTGCTGGCCTCCAGCGCGATGTCGCCGCCCGCCGCCATGGCGTCGCGGGCGTTGACGACGAGGTTGATCAGCACCGATTCCAGCTCGGCCGGGCTGCCTTGCACGCGCGGCAAGGCGCCGGCGGCGGAGACGACCAGCCGGTGGCGGCCGCCCAGCGAACGGCCCACCAGCACCTGCACGCTGTGCAGCGCCGCTTCGATGTTGATCTCGCCGGAAGCGGGCTCGTCGCGGCGCGCGTGGTCGAGCATGCGGCGGGTGAGGTCGGTGCCGCGCAGGCAGGCCTTCACCATCACCGCGGCGCTGCTGCGCACATGCGGCGGGTTCTCCGGGCGCTGCTGCAGCATCTCGGCATGCAGCAGCAGGGTCTGCAGCAGATTGTTGAAATCATGCGCCACGCCGGCGGCGAGCTGGCCGAGGGCGGCGACCTTCTCGGTCTGGCGCAGCTGCGCCTCCAGGTCCGCCCGCTCCTGCGCCAGCGCCCGGCCCTCCTCGGCGGTGGTGGTGCGCGACAGCAGGTCGGCGCGTTCCTGGCGGGTGCGGTGCTGCGCCCGCGCGGTCAGCGTCAGCAGCAGCAGCATGGCGGCCATGGCGCCGAGGGCCGCGGGCGTCATCTGGTGCAGCCAGTTGGTGCGCACCACCAGCGGGTCGGTGCTGTGGATGACGAACAGCCCGTAGTCGCCGACCTGGCGCAGCACCGTCAGCTGCAGCCCGCTGAGCAGCGAGCCGCTGCGCAGCACCCGCGTCTCCCCCGGGCCGAGGCCGCGCACGGCGGCCAGCACCGGGTCGTCGGGCGACAGGTGGTTGCCGGTGGTGGTGACGGCGTCGGGATAGCAGGCCAGCACCATGCCGTCGCTGCGCACCAGCTTGAACCCGGTGCTGTCGGTTTCCGCAACCGCACTGAAGAAGCGCTCGAACTGCTCCGGCGTGAAGGCCGAGGTGATGACGCCGCCGTCGGGGCTGTTCTCCGGCCCCAGCCGCGGCCGCGAGAGGTGCACCTGGACGCGCCCGTCGATGCGGCTGGCGATCACCTCGCCGACAAAGGTCGCGCGCCGCTCGGTGCCGACGGGGAAGGCGCGCACATAGTCGCGGTCGGCAAACGACAGGCCCGGCGGCGGCAGCACGGGCTCGCTGCTGACCGCGACATGGCCCTCGGGGTCGATGATGCCGGCATTGGCCACCGACGGCGTGGCCGCCACCAGGCGGCGGGCGAAATCGCGCGCGGCGGAGTCGCGGATCTGCTGCCAGCTCATGTCGTGCACATAGGCCTGCAGCGCCTGCAACGCGGCTTCCTGCGTCTCCAGCGCACGCATGGTCTGTTCCTGCACCATGTCGACGGTGCGCTGGGCCTCGCCCACCTGCGAGCGGGTGACATCCACCCAGTACCACCAGCCGGCCGCCGCGAGGCAGGCCAGCGGCACGGCGACAGAGCCGGCCCACAGCCGGCCGAAACCGGGCACAATCAGCGCCCGCAGGCGCGGCCCGAAGCCGCGCACGCCTGTCATCCTCTCGTTCGTTGCCGCCAGTGCCGAGCCCTCCACGCGCTGTGCCTCTCGATACCCCAGTCGGCATGACCGGGTAAATGAAGCAGGCGCGCGAGGACTGACGAAAGCTGCCCGGCCCGGCGAAACCGGCTGGGCCGGGCAAAGCTGGTCCGCTATCAGGCAGACTTGCTGATGCTGATGCGGCGCGCCTGGGCCGCCGCCGTCGGGTTCTTCGGCAGCGTGATGCTCAGCACGCCGTTCTTGAACTCCGCCGTCACCTTGTCGCGGTCGATGTCGCTGCCCAAGGGGATGCGGCGCTCGAAGCGGCCGTAGAAGCGCTCGCTGAGGCGCTTGGCCTCGTCCTTGGTCTCGCTTTTCTTCTCGCCCTTGATCGTCAGCATGTCGTCGGTGAGCGACAGCTCGATGTCTTTTTCATCCATGCCCGGCACTTCGGCGTTGATGACATAGGCCGAGTCGGTCTCGCTGACGTCGAGGCTGGGCCAGGCGGCGCCTTGCAGCAGGGCGGCGCCGGGCAGGGCGGCCAGGCTGGGCCACGCGCCGGCGGCAGGCGCCCCGAAGCCGCGCCAGACGTCTTCGATCATGCGACTCATCTCCCGCTGCAACGCACTGAAGGGGTCCGCCTCGCCGGCGCGCGTCATCGCGCGTGAACGAGCCCAGGGGATGAGATCCCTCATATCCATGCGATCCTCCTGTGTTCGGGTCGGGAAAGCACCGGGCGGCCGTGCGCCGCCGGTGGCGGGAAGATGCCACCGGGGCAAGGCGCGCGCATTGATCGAGGTCAATCCCGCCGCCGCACGAAACTGTACGATTTCACGCAATTCTCGTGAAGTTGATCGGCATTTACGCCCAAATGATTGGCAGCGTTACATTTCTGTGATCGTTTAATGCGATAATAACTCGACACAAAAAATCTTAATGCTGTTCACAATGCGCGGAACGTAGCCGGATATTTCTTGTTGTCCATGTCGGGCATCGAATAGGTGTTGGCCCACTGCAAATCTATTAGTGATCGGGATCTGGAATCATGGCGAATGTAACTGTGAGCGGCGGCGACGGGACGACGGTGTCGGTGCCGATTACGTCGGTGCAGAACGCCCAGATCGCTCAGCAGTTGCTCGGCAGCATCACGCAGGGGATCGATGACGGCACCATCACTCCCTTCACCTATGGCGGCCTCGGCCCGATCAATCCGCCGGCCGGCCCCAGCGCCATGTTCCTCACCGGCCCCGGTGCGGTCGGCATTCCCAGCACGACAGGGGCGGTGATCGACACCTCCACCCGGCCCGACGTCCTGTTCGGCGGCGCTGCGGCGGAGCAGCTGGTGGTGGCCGGCACCGGCGGCATCACCTATTTCGCCAACACCGGCAGCGGCACCGTGATCGCCGGCGGCGGCAACAACACCATCACCGTCGGCCCCGGCAGCGGTGACCACCTGATCCTGACCGACAACGGCGCCGACCGCGTGCTGGCCATGTCCGGCAACAACACGATCGGCGCCGGCCTGGGCGACAACAGCGTCGTGCTCGGCAGCGGCAACAATCTCGTGCAGGTGGAAGGCCACGACACCGTCACCGCCGGCAGCGGGGCGGCCACCATCAACGTGCTCAGCGGCCATGCGGTCGTGCATGGCGGCTCCGGCTCGCTGGTGTTCATCAACGGCGGCGAGGCGTCCACCGTGATCGGCGGCACCGGCTCGGCCACCATCGACGGCGGCCAGGGCGGCGGCGTGTTCCATGGCGGCACCGCCGGCAACAACGTCATCCTGGGCGGGCTGCAGGCCAGCACGCTGTTCGGCGGCGGCAACGGCGACCAGCTGTTCTCGTTCGGCACCGGCAAGAACCTGCTGGTGGCGGGCCTGGGCAACGAGACGCTGATCAGCGCCGGCGGCGGTGCCGACACGCTGCAGGGCGGGGCGGGCAACAACCTGATGATGGGCGGGGCCGGCAAGAACCTGCTGATCTCCGGCGCCGGCAACGAGACGATGAGCGGCGGCGCGGCGGCCGATACCTTCTCGTTCACCAAGGGCCAGGCCGGCGGTGCGGACGTGATCACCGACTTCGAGAAGAACGCCGACACGCTGCAGCTCGTCGGCTACGGCAACAACGCCTTCCAGAACGCCCTCAAGCACGCCATGCAGGGGCCGGGCGGCACCACCATCACCCTGTCCGACAACACCAGCATCACCTTCCTGGGCCTCAGCGCCAGCGACCTTGCCGGCATCAACGTGTCCAGCTCCAACGGCAACGGCAACGGCAACGGCAACGGCAACGGCAACGGCAACGGCAACGGCAACGGCAACGGTAATGGCAACGGGAACGGCAACGGGAACGGGAACGGGAACGGCAACGGCCACGGCTATGGTCACGACAACGGCAACGGCTTCGGCCATGGCAACGCCTTCGGCCACGGCTTTGGCCACGACGACGACAATGGCGGGCCCGGCGGCTGGGGCGGCGGGCAACACTTCGGTTAACCCTGGCTTGCGCTGAGCGGGCGTTACGGCTCCGGAATTTCGCCTTGCGGGATTGCGGAGCCGTAACTAGCTTGACCGCCATCGTGGAGACGAAGGCGGCGTGAACGATCAGACGACGGCGGCGGGTGAGCTGATCGCGGTGCGACGGCTCACCAGGCGTTACGGCACGGCAGTGACGGCCCTGGAGGCGATCGACCTGTCGATCGCGGAGGGCGAGCTGGTCGCGATCGTCGGGCCGTCCGGCTGCGGAAAATCCACCCTGCTGCGCATCCTCGCCGGCCTGCTGCCGCCCAGCGAGGGCGAGGCGTCGCTGGCCGGCCGGCGCATCGACGGGCCCCGGCGCGACATCGGCGTGGTGTTCCAGACGCCGGTTCTGTTCCCCTGGCGCAGCATTCTCGACAACGCGCTGCTGCCGGTGGACGTGCAGGGCCTGGGGCGCGAGAAGATGCGCGCCACCGCCATGGAACTGCTGAAGCTGGTCGGCCTCGACGGCTTCGAGCATCAGTTGCCGCGCCAGCTCTCCGGCGGCATGCAGCAGCGCGCCGCTCTGGTGCGCGCGCTGATCCACGACCCCAGCGTGCTGCTGATGGACGAGCCGTTCGGCGCGCTCGATGCGATGACGCGCGAGGCGATGAACCTGGAGTTGCAGCGCATCTGGATGGCCAGCGGCACCAGCCGCCGCAAGACCGTGGTGTTCGTGACCCATTCGGTGGGCGAGGCGGTGTTCCTGGCCGACCGCGTGGTGGTGATGTCGCCGCGCCCCGGCCGCATCGTCGATACGCTGAACGTCGATTTCCCGCGCCCGCGCCCGTTGTCGGTGATGAACACCGAGGCGTTCGGCGTGCATGTGCAGCGCATCCGCCAATCCCTCAACGCCGTGGGGGGACTGGAATGAACGCGCTGCTGCGCCTGCTGCTGATGGCGGCCCTGCTGGCGGTGTGGGAGGCGGGGGTGCGACTGCTGCACGTGCCCATCTACCTGCTGCCGCCGCCGTCCGCCGTGTTCACCGGCCTGTATCGCGGCATCGCCAGCGGGCTCTATGTCGAGCATGTCTGGATCACCATCGTCGAGACGCTGCTGGGCTTCCTGCTCGGGGCGGCCGCCGGCCTGCTGCTCGGCACCGCGGTGGCGTCGTCGGCGCGCTTCGAATACTTCCTCTATCCTGTCATCGTCATGTTCCAGGCCATGCCGAAAGTGGCATTGGCGCCGCTGATCATTGTCTGGTTCGGTCTTGACCTGACCTCGAAGGTCATCAATGCCGGTCTCGTCTGTTTCTTTCCGCTGATGATCAACACCATCGTCGGCCTGCGCTCGGCCGACGAGGACCGGGTGGCGCTGATGCGCTCGCTCGCGGCCACGCCCGCGCAGATCTTCTGGATGCTGCGCCTGCCGGGCGCGCTGCCGAGCATCTTCGCCGGGCTGGAGATCGCCATGATCTTCGCCCTGATCGGCGCCATCGTGGCCGAGTTCGTGGGCGCGCAATCCGGCCTGGGCATGCTGATCCAGAGCATGAACTTCTCCATGGACGTGGCCGGCCAGTTCTCGGTGCTGTTCATCCTGTCGCTGATCGGGCTGGGGCTGAACACCATCGTCGCCGTGGTGCGCCGGCGGGTGGTGTTCTGGGACCCCGGCGCCACCACGAATCGTCTGGGGAGAAAGTCGTCGTGAAGAAACTGCTGATCCTGGCCGCCCTGGCGCTGCCTTGGCCGGCCGTCGCGCAAACGCCGATCCGCGTGGGCTGGTGCGCGCGCACGGTCAGCTCCGCCGCGGCACCCTTCGCCATTGCCACCAAGCTCGGCTGGTTCGCCAAGGACGGCATCAAGGTCGATCTGGCGCCGCTGCCCGGCAGCACCGATTGCGTGAAGCTGGTGGCGACGAAAGAGCTGCCCTACGCGCTGCCCTCGATCGAGCCGCTGGCGATCATCCGCCCGCAAGGCGTGGCCGCGCGCAACTTCTACACCGCCTATCAGGGCTACATCTACGGCATCGCCGTGCCCGAGGGCAGCCCGATCAAGACGTTCCAGGACCTCAAGGGCAAGCGCGTCGGCGTCAACGCCATGGCCTCCGCGGGCTACATCGTCGCCCGCGCGCTCGCCACCTCGGCGGGCCTCAACCCCGACACCGACCTTCGCATCCTGGTCGCCGGCGAGGCCGCGCAGGCCGCGGCCCTGGTGCGCCAGGGCCAGGTGGACGCGCTGAGCCAGTTCGACACCCAGTATGCGCTGGTGGAGAACGCCGGGGTGAAGCTGACCTATCTCGACAGCAGCGCCATCTCCCGCTTCCCCTCCAACGGGTTCGTGGCGCTGGAGGAGCGGCTGAAGAACAACCGCGCCGAAGCGGTGGCGCTGGGCCGCGGCTACGCCATGGGCACGGTCTACGCCCTGGCCAACCCCGAAAGCGCCATCCGCATCCTGTGGGAGGTGTTCCCCCAGACCCGCGCCACCGGCAAGGACGAAGCGACCGCGCTGCGCGACGACGTGCACACGCTGGAAGCGCGCGCCCGCAACTGGCGGCTGGAAGCCGGCGGCGTGTCGAAATGGGGCCAGAACTCGGTGCCGAACTACCAGGCCTATCTGGACTTCCTGCTCGCCAACGGCCTGCTGAAGGAAAAGGCCAACGCCACCGACCTGGTGACCGACGACCTGATCGACGACATCAACCGCTTCGACGCCGCCGCGGTGGTCGCGCAGGCGAAGGCGGCGAAGTAGATCAGCGTCGTCGCGCCGGACGACGCCTGTCTGCAGCCAGGGCTGCGGCGACCGAAACGGGTCCCGCGCCCCCGGTGACGCCGGGGGCGCGCGCTGATACCCTGGGCCACCCTTCCCGAGCGCGAGTTCCCATGGCCTTCAAATGCGACATCCCCGCCGTGCCCACCACGCAGCGCGACGACGACGATTTCCGGATCACCCGATGGGATTTCCCGCCCGGCGCGGTGACGGGCTGGCACACCCATGGTTGGCCCTATTTCGTCATCATGCTGACCGACGGCATCCTGCGCCTGCATGACGGCACCACCGTCACCGACACGCATCTGACCGCGGGCCAGGCCTATAGCCGCGCCTCGGGCATCCAGCACGACGTGATGAACGGCTCCGACCATCCGATCGCCTTCGTCGAGATCGAAGTGAAGCGCCCGCAGGCTGTTCCGTTCCCGTAAGGGCGTCAGCGGGGCACCGGGATGCCCTCGCGGATTCGCGCGGAGAAATCGGGGGCGGCATCGGCCCGCGCCGCCTTGTCGCGGATCCTGGAGACGGCGCGAAGCTGTGCGAACGGCATGCTCGTGTCGGTGGCGCCGAGATCATAGGCGTAGTCGGGCAGATAGCCGGACAGCAGCACGCGCGCATCCAGAGGCAGGCCGGGATGGATCGCCCGGACCATGGCGAACACCAGGGTGGTGCAGTTGGTGGTCAGCGTGTTGTAGAAGCGCGGCCGGCGCGCGAGGTCGTTGGCCTCGCGCACGTATTCGGCCAGCAGCACCCGCGCGTTCGCCGGCGTCATCCGCAGGCGGTAGACGCGCACGTCCTCGCCGCGGACATTGCTGCGCACCCGCACCACGTCGCGTTCGTCGGCGGCGACGATGGCCAGCTCGTACTGCCGGAAGAAACCGGCAAGCGAGGAAAAGGCCTGGCCCTTCCGCTTGCGGATCTCGATCGAGAACGCAAGCCTGGTCGCGTCGTCGAAGCCGAAGCTGACGATGGTGTGGGCGATCGCCTCGCCGGCCCAGTACGACATCACCAGATCCACGTCGGAGAGGCGCGACAGGCTGTAGCTCCGCCGCTCCCAGCGCGCATCGAAATCGGCATCGCTGCGCCAGGCGAAATTGCGCACGCCGTCCACCACCAGCCGGTCGCCGTCGCTGGTCGCGGTCACGGCGCGGGCCACATCGGGCGCCCAGTCCCGGTCGTTGGTCGGCCGGATCGTCGTCCACCACGCGAGCACGCCAGCGAACGCGGCGGCGTAGAGCGCCACGGCAAGCCATCGCCTGGAGCTGGCGAGGCACAAGACGGTCGCGAGCGCCAGCACCATGGCCGCCCCGGCCAGCGCGCCGCACAGGGCTTCGCCGGCGGGGCACTGGAACCAGAGCGCGAGCGAACACCAGGCGCCGGTCAGCAGGATGGCCACCGCCAGGAGAGCGAAGCCGGCCCCGCGGGCCAGCCGCCCGAGGGTCATGCGCGCCTCATTGCGCCGGCGCCGCGGCGCGGCCGAGCGCAAGCGCGCAACCCTGCGGGCAGGACTCCGCCAGATGCAGCAGCAGGATGCGGCGCACCTCCGCCACGGCGCGCGGGTTTGCCTGCACCGAATGGCCCGAGCGCACCACCAGCTCCGACGCCACACCGTCGAGATGGGCGCTGCGGTACGTCACCACGCCGTCGTCGCCGGTCTCCACCGGGCCATTGCCCTGCACCGCGATGATCGAATGCGCCGCGACCTCGGGCGAGACGGGGATCGCGGCGAGCGCCTGCAATCCCGGGTTGCCGGGCGACATCGACCACACGCTGCCGAACCGGGTTGCGCGAGGGTCGACCCGCAGCTCGTCGGGGTAGCCGGCTGCGGTCTCCGCCAGGGCGTTCGCGACGTTGAGCGGCATGGTGACCAGGCGCCCGATGAGCCGGCCGACCCAGGAGCCGGCGACGAAGCTGCCGCGGTGCGGGGTCGCGATGAAGATGACGCGCCGCACCTCCGGCAGCGGCTTGACGAACACGGCCCGCTGCAACAAAGCGCGGGTCTCCGGCGACACGCGCATCTGGTCCAGCGGCTTGCTGCTGAAGGCGTCCCACACGCGCGATCCGCTGTCGATCACCAGCATCTTGGCCAGCAGGCCGCCCTGGCTGTGGCCGACCAGGACCATGTTCCGCAACGCCGGGTCCGTGCCCTGCGGGTCGAGCGTGCGGACGGCGTCCTCGATCGCGGTGCGCAACTGCAGGGCGGAATAGGGCACGGGGTTGCCCGTGCTGTAGAAGAACACCCAGAACTGGAAGTGCTCGCGGATCACGGGATCGGCCTGCAGGTCGTTGAGCATGTCGCCCCAGCGGCCGGCGCTGGAGCCCGTCCCGTGGATGAACACCACCGGGATCTGGCCGCGGCGATAGGGCTCGACGCCGACGAGCTGCGAGGGTTGCCGCGCGAAGAAGTCGCCTTGCAGGAACCCGGCGAATTCGCTGCGCCAGATCTTCGGGTTGCTGAGGCCGTAGGCCAGTGCCGCGGTGGTGTCGGCCTCCAGCGGCACCTGCTGGCCACGGATCTCCACCACGCTCGGCTCGAACGCGGGATAGACCTCGATGCTGCCGCTGAGCCGTCCCTGGGCGAGATCATGTGCGGCAAGGTCGATGCGAAGCAGCGCCGTGACCGGCACCTTCAGCACCGCCGCGACGCGGAACCCTGTCTCCTGCACCGGCGCCGTGGCGCTCGCCGCGAGCGGGGCCCCGATCCCGGCCCGGCGGTAGCGGTTCTGCAGCCCGATGACGTGCAGCTCGTCGGCTGGCGTGAAATCCGACAGGACGAGGTTGCCCCAACGGACGCTCGCGGCGTCGAACGTGATGTCGATGCTGCCGAACGGAAGCTCGAAGCGGCCCGAACGCAGTCGCACCCGCGAACGGTCCGGCGAGGCGAAGCCGGAGGTGAGGCCGCGATTGTAGATGTCGGACGCCGCGCGCAGGCGCGGATCGAACGGGTCGGGCCGCCGCGCCGGATCGGCGGGGAACAGATAGACGAAGGCATAGACGGAGGCGGCCAGATAATAGGGTTGCCTGCCGGTCTGCTCGGCGTGCTGGAACGACATCTCCGCCAGCGCGAACAGGGCATCCGCGTCCGCCTGCCCCGCCGTGACGGTGCGGTGCAGGATGGCGATCGCCGCCTCCGGGTCGCGGTCGAACAGCGCCGACAGGTCCTGGCGATGCAGCACGACCTGGGTCGGACCGCTGAGTTCGCCCGTGGAGATCACGGTGCTGGTCAACTCGCGCTGCACGTCGCGCGGGTCCCTGCGCTGGACCTGCACCGGGGTGGCGCAGCCGGCCAGCAGCAGCAACGCCGCCGCGCCGAGCGCCGCGCGCCACCCCATGCGCCTGCGCCGCCGCCACGCCGTATCGGCCCCCGTCACCAGATCACCGCCACGGCACACGCCTCCTCCCCGGTTCGCGGCCCTGGATCGATGCCTGGTCGGCTTGACTCAAGATTCCGTGATGCCGTAATGGAACTCGGCAACATTCTTCAATATTAATCGATTTCCGCGGCGGCGTGGAATCGTGGGAGACGCCTTTTCGTGACAACTGTGAAAACGAACCGTGCCGTGGTTGCCATGGCGGCGATCGGGATCGCCACGCTGGCCCTCGCCTCTCCAGCACGCGCATTGGTGCTGTACTCCACCGGAAACAACGGGAAGGCCCTGTTCACGATCGACCCTACGACCGGAGCCGGCACGAATGTCGGCAGCTTCGGCTATAACGATACCTTCGGCCTTGCTTTCAGCCCGGACAACACGCTTTACGCCATTGTCAATTCCTACAGCACGAGCGCCTTGGCGACCGTAGACACGGCGACCGGAGCGGCGACGCCGGTGGGTGCCGGGACGAACATCTTGAACTTGATGGCCCTCGTCTTCGCGCCGACCGGGACCCTCTACGCGGCGAATTGGGGTACCAACCAGCTGTATACGATGGACCCGGCAACGGGCGCTGCCACGGCCGTCGGCAGTCTCGGCTTTGATGGCATCATGGATCTGGCATTCGATGGCGCTGGTCAGCTCTATGGCCTTGCGAGCATGGGAAGTTCGAGTTCGCTCTACGAGATCGATCCGACCACAGGTGCCGGGACATTCGTCAGCTCGGCTGCCAACTCCTGCCTTATGGGCCTCACCATTACGCCAGCCAACCAGTTCCTGGCCACTGACTACTGCGTATCTGATTCTCCATTGTACGAGATCAACACGAGTGACGGGACGGTGACCAACCTCGGCGCCACGGGCATCAGCGCCCCCATGGGCCTTACCTACGCGAGCACCACCGCCGTTGCGGAGCCGGCGTCGCTGGCGTTGCTTTTTCCGGCCGTCGCGTCCCTTGAACTGCTCCGGCGGCGCAACAGGAAGGTATGATACCAACGCCCCTTGACGATGACCCTTTCATCGTCAAGGGGCGTTGGTATCGCGCGCCGGGTTGGTGGGCGGCGGCGCGCAAAACAAAGACTCATACCAACGGCCCGGAAGCCGCCTTGATCACCCTTCGGCCACATAGGGTTGGGTCATCTTCCGGGGATCGACCACCCGGTCGAACTCGTCGGCGCTGACGACACCGAGCTTCAGCGCCGCTTCCCGCAGGCTCAGGTCGTGCGCCATGGCATAATGCGCCGTCTGCGACGCCTTGTCGTAGCCGATCACCGGGGCGAGTGCGGTCACCAGCATCAGCGAGCGTTCGACGAAGCCCGCGATCCGCTTGCGGTCGGGCTCCATGCCCTCCACCAGGAACCGGCGGAAATTCGTGCAGCCATCTGCCAGAATCCGCACGGACTTCATGACGTTGAAGATCATCAACGGCTTGTAGACGTTCATTTCCAGATGCCCGCCGGCGCCGCCGAGCGCCACCGCGGCGTCGTTGGCCATCACCTGGGCGGCGATCATCGTCAGCGCCTCGCACTGCGTCGGGTTCACCTTGCCGGGCATGATGGAGGAGCCGGGCTCGTTCTCGGGAAGATACAGCTCGGCGATGCCGGCGCGCGGACCGCAGGACAGCAGGCGGATGTCGTTCGCGATCTTGTAGAGCGACACGGCCAGCGTCTTCAGCGTGGCGCTCAGCTGCACCAGGTCGTCATGCGCGCCCTGGGCCGCGAACTTGTTCGGCGCGGTCACGAAAGCCAGCCCGGTCAGCCGCGCGATCTCCGCCGCCGCCGCGCGGTCGAAGCCCGGCTGCGCGTTGATGCCGGTGCCCACGGCGGTGCCGCCCAGCGCCAGCCGGTACACGCCGCGCAATGCGTCCTCCAGCCGGTCCAGGTTGTCGCCGAGCATGGCGGCATAGCCGGAGAATTCCTGGCCCAGCGTCAGCGGCGTCGCGTCCTGCAGATGCGTCCGCCCGATCTTCACGATGTCGTCCCACGCGCGCGCCTTGGCGTCGAGCGCCTCGCGCAGCGCCTGCACCGCCGGCATCAGGGCCTGCTTCACGCCGATCGCGGCGGCGACGTGCATCGCCGTCGGGAACGTGTCGTTGGAGGACTGCGCCATGTTCACGTGGTCGTTGGGATGCACCGGCGTCTTGCTGCCCAGCGCCTCGCCGGCGATCTGTGCGCTGCGGTTGGCGATCACCTCGTTCGCGTTCATGTTGAACTGGGTGCCGCTGCCGGTCATCCAGACATGCAGCGGGAACTGGTCGAGGTGCTTGCCGGCCAGGATCTCGTCGCAGACCTGCACGATCAGCGTCTTCTGCATCTCGCCGAGGCGACCCGCCTGGTGGTTCACCAGGGCCGCGGCTTTCTTGATCACGGCGTAGGCGGGGATCAGCTCGCGCGGCATCAGCTCGTCGCCGATGCTGAAATAGGCGATGGACCGCTGCGTCTGCGCGCCCCACAGCCGGTCGGCCGGAACCTCGACCGGGCCGAGGCTGTCATGTTCGACGCGGGTGGCCGTCATCGCTTCTCCTCTCGCACGCGCACCGGCTATTCGGGCCGGAACGTCTCGGCCGGTGCCGGGATGACCGGTGCCGGGATGACCGGCGCCGGGATCGCCGGCGCCAGCGGATCGCGGCCGGCGCCGCGCCAGGCCAGCTGGCCTTCGCGCAGTTGCCAGGCCAGCAGCGACGGAATCGCGATCGCGAGGTCGCGGCCACGGCGCAGCAGCGACAGCGCCAGCGCCACCTGCGGGTCGATGCCGAACAGCCCGCATAGCAGCACATACGCGCCTTCCTGCAAACCGATCACGTTGGGCGCCACGAAGGTGGCGCTGCGGATGGCGGAGACGGCGCAGTCGATGACGATGCCTTCGCGGATGCCCATGGGGAAGCTGAGATGCACGCCCATCAGCCACAGCGGCAGCGCCACCTCGATGCCGCTGAGCAGCCAGCCGGCGAAATGCAGCAGCACGCCGGCGCCCATGGCGCCGCGGTCGGCATGGATGGCGCGGATCGTCGCCTGCAGCGCGGTCGCGGTCCCGCCGCGGGCGGCGGCCCATTGCGGCGCCAGCCTCGCCCCCAGCTTCTCGATCGCGGCATCGATCGCGCCGGCACCGTGCGCGGTGACGGTGAAGAACGCCACCGCGGCGGCGGCCAGCAGCAGCGTGCCCAGCAGCGCCGGCACCACCAGCCATTGCACCGGCGCCAGCCACACCAGCATGGCCAGGCCCAGCACCATGTAGGGCACCCGCCCGGCCAGCTCCACCGTCAGGTCCACCACGGTCGAGGCGGCGGCGAAGGTGCCGGACACGCCGCACAGCGCCGCCGCCCGCGCGCCCATCACGAAGCCGCCGACCTGGGAGAACGGCAACGCCTCGCCGGCGGAATCGCGGATCAGCCGGCCCCACACGAAGCAGCGGAGGCGGCCGACCCGCAGGCCCCGGCCGAGATTCCACCAGGCGCAGCCGGCCAGGCCGATCACGCCCAGATGCAAGGCGACGATCAGGCCGAAGCCCCCCCACCCCAGCGCCCGCATCGCCTGGGCGATGGCGCCGAGGCCGATATGGGCCACCAGCACCGAGAACGCGATGGCGCCGGCGCCGACGGCGACGAAGGCGGCGCGGCCGATGCTACGCGGCCAGATGCGGGGCATGGCGGGCCTGGCTGCGGGACGGCGTTTCCGCATCGATGCGGAAATGCGCGACATAGCCGGCGAACCGGCGCCGCTCGGCTTCGGGGGCGACGGCGAAATCCTCCAGCCGGTAGACGGTGCGCCGCGTCACCGCGTCGCCGCGCCGCAGCGCCGCGGCGTTGATCCGCTGCGCCGCCAGCTCGGGCAGAGGCAGGCCGAAATGGCGGTAGAGCTCGGCGATCACGCGCATCGGGGCTGCGATCAGCTCGGTGTGGTGGATGTGGAAGATCCGCTCGGAGGGGATGGCGCCGGTGGCGCTCGCCGCGGTCATCAGCGCGGCCCCCGCCGCCCAGCGGTCGCATTCCTGGCGGCCGATGGCGGCGCGGTCCACGTGGCGGGTGAACGGCTCGCGCAGGATCTCGGTCAGCCGCGCGACCGAGGCCAGCACCTTCAGCGGATCGCGGTGCACGAACACGTAGCGCGCGTCCGGATACACGGTGCGGATCGCGTCCAGGGCGAAGATGTGGTCCGGGCATTTCAGCACGCAGCGCATGCTCGCGCCCGCGTCCGGGCCGATCTGGTGCAGCAGGTGCTGCAGGAAGCGGCGGTGGAAGCGATAGGCCGCGTCATGCCCCGCCCGGTCCAGCCACGCCAGATAGGACGGGACGCGGTGGGTGGTGTCGAAGCGCAGGCTGCGGAACACATGCGCGGTGATCTCGCTGCATTCCTGCGGCGAGGTGGCGGTGACGGGATGCACGTCGGGAAATTCCGGCGCCAGCCGCGCGAACAGGCGCAACTGCCGCGCCACCAGCTCCACCCGCCGGTCCTGCCCGGGGACGGCACCCGCCAGCGGATAGGGATAGACGGTCTGCCAGTAGCGCGGCACCAGGTTGGCCGGGTCCTCGGCCAGCAGCGTGTGCAGGAAGGTGGTGCCGCTGCGGGGCAGGCCGGTGATGAAGATGGGCCGGTCCACCGGCTGGCGCAGGATCGCGGGCGCGCGCCGTTCCTCCTCGCGCAGCCGCAGCAGGTTGCTGAGGAAGCGCACCATGTCCCAGCGCACCGCCATCCGCCCGATCAGGCTGAGATCGGCCTCCTCGGCATAGGATTGCAGCAGGATGCGCAACGGTTCGGTGCACTCCTCCGCGCCGAAATCATCCAGGCCGCTGGCGCGCCGGGCGGCGCGCATCAGGCTGCCGGCATCGAACGGGCGGCCCAGCAGGCCCGCGGCGGCGGCCAGCCGGTCGGTGGTGCGCAGCGCGAAGGTTCGCGTCATCGGAGGCGCCTCCGGTCGTGTCCGGCGGGGCAGGGCCGTACGCGGGACGGGGCACCCGCCCGCGGCCTTCGCACCCCGGCGAAGGGGTCATGTCGATAGCGATCGCCTGGCTGAAAGGGCTCCCCCCGGCGCCCGTCCGCACACCTAGCACGCGCCGCGGGCGCCGCTGCGCTTCCCACGGAATCGTTAAGGCCGCGGCATCGCGCGGGGCCCGGCCGCGGCGGCGGCGCCGATGCACTCTTTTGTGTAGCGGGGAGATATCGTGCCGGATACGAGTTAGACTGATAAGAGAACGAACGCGGTTGCGGTCGTGAAGGAGGGCATCATGGTCAAGCTGACGGATCTGGTTCCGGCGTTCCGCACGACGGTGCAGGCGGTGCTGGACGAATGCGCGGCGAACGGGCTGGTCCTGCGCCCGTATTTCGTCATGCGCGACCCCGTGACCCAGGGGCGGCTGTGGCGGCAATCCCGGCCCGGCGCCGAGGTGGAGGCGCGGATCGAGCAGTTGCGCGCCCAGGGCTGCGACTTCCTGGCGAGCTGCATCGAGCGCGCCGGCCCGTCCTGCGGCCAGGAAGTGACCAGGGCCATCCCCGGCCTGTCCTGGCACCAGTATGGCGAGGCGGTGGACTGCTACGTCGTCGGCCCCGACGGGCAGCCGGACTGGGACAGCCCGGACTACGCCAAATTCGGCCAGGTGGGCGAGGCGCACGGCCTGCGCTGGGGCGGGCATTTCGGCGACAACGACCACCTGCAGCTGCGCCCGATCGAGCCGCTGGCCGCGTTCGGTAGCCTCAAGGCCATCAACGATGCCATGATGGCGCGATGGGGCGCCGGGGCATGACCGAGGGGGCATGACCGGGGCACCCGTTGCGCTCGCTTGAATGGGGAAACGCCGTGACCGACTCCGCGACCATGGACAAGATCAACAGCTACCAGCCCGAGCTGGTGGCGATCCGCCGCGACATCCACGCCCACCCGGAAATGGGGCTGGAGGAAGTGCGCACCGCCGCCCTGGTGGCCGGCAAGCTGCGCGAATGGGGCATCGAGGTCACCGAAGGCGTGGGCGGCACCGGCGTGGTCGGCACGGTGAAGGGAAGGCTGCCCGGCCAGCGCGCCATCGGCCTGCGCGCCGACATGGACGCGCTGAGCATCCCCGAGCAGACCGGCAAGCCCTACGCCTCCACCAATGCCGGCGTCATGCATGCCTGCGGCCATGACGGGCACACCACCATGCTGCTGGGCGCGGCAAAGCACCTGGCCGAGCACCGGGATTTCAGCGGCACCGTGCAGCTGATCTTCCAGCCCGCCGAGGAAGGCCGCGGCGGTGCGGCGGCGATGCTGAAGGACGGGCTGTTCGAGCGCTTCCCCTGCGACGCCGTCTACGGCATGCACAACATGCCCGGCATTCCCGTGGGCAAGTTCTCCATCCGCAAGGGGCCGTACATGGCCTCGGCCTCGCGCTGGCAGGCGATCTTCCGCGGCAATGGCGGGCATGGCGGCGCCAGCCCGCATCTGGCCGCCGACCTGTCCATCGTGCAGGCGCATTTCGTGCTGGGGCTGCAGACCATCGTCGGGCGCAACGTGCCGCCGGTGGAAACCGCGGTGATCAGCGTCGGCTATATCGGCGGCGGCTCCAACCTGTCGGTGAACGTGATGCCGTCCGAGCTGGTGGTGTCCGGCACCGCGCGCTGCTTCACCTATGCCACGCGCGACATCATCAACGCCCGCATGGCGGAGCTGGCGCACACGCTGGCGAAGCTGCACGGCGCGACTGTCGAGTTCACGATCGACTGGGGCGCGCCCGCGGTGGTGAACCACGACGAGCAGGTGGACGTGGCCGTGGCGGTCGCCAGCGGCGTGGTGGGCGCCGAGCACGTGGAGCCGAACGCGCCCCCGATCACCGGCGGCGAGGACTTCGCCTACATGCTGGAAGCCAAGCCCGGCGCCTTCATCTTCATCGGCAACGGCGTCAACGCCGACGGCAGCTATCACGCCGTGCACACGCCGCTGTACGACTTCAACGACGCCATCATCCCGCTGGGCGTGGCCTGGTGGGTCGGCATCGTCCAGCAGGAGCTGAACATGGGCCGCCGCCGGGTACGGCTCATCTGAACATGGGCCGCCGCCGGGTACGGCTTATCCCCGCACGGCGTAGATGACGCGGTTCAGCATCCGCTCGACCATGCCCGGGTGCGGCCGGTGGCTGGTGGCGCCGGAATGGCCGGCCCGGCTCACCGCCTTGGTGCCGGTGGCGGGGGTGGTGCTGATCGGGGTCGGCTGCAGGTCTGCCGGCACCGGGGTCAGGCTGACAGGCTCGGCGCGCAGATCGGCCCGGGCCGCCTGAACCGCGGCCAGATCGGCCCGCAAGCCGTCGCGGGCCGTCCGCAAGGCGGCGATCTCCGCATGCAGATCCGCCCGCGCGGCCTGAAGGGCGGCAAGGTCGTCGCGCAGGCCCGCCGCTTCCGCCTGGATGGCGTCGCGCGGGGGCGGCAGGTCGCTGACTTCGATCCGGGCGGCGCGGGGGGCGGAGCGCGGGCCGGCGACGCCCGGCTCGGTTGCGCGCGGATCGGTGCGCAGGTCGGCGACGATGGTCTGGGCGCTGCGCCCGTCCGCCGGGACATCGGCACGCAGGTCGCCCATGCCGCCGCGGATGTCGTGCCGGTCGGCGCGCAGGTCGGCGCTGTCGGCGCGAACATCGCGGCGGTCGGCCTGCACGTCGGCACGCAGGTCGCCCATGCCGCCGCGGATGTCGTGCCGGTCGGCGCGCAGGTCGGCAATGTCGGTGCGAACGTCGCGGCGGTCGGTCTGGATGTCGGCGATATCGGCCCTGACGTCGCGCCGCCCGGCCTGGACGTCGCCCGTGCCGGCGCGGAGCCCCTGCCGGTCGGCGCGCAGGTCGCCGATGTCGGTGCGCAGA
>NZ_JAPDNT010000030.1 GCF_025989185.1 Limobrevibacterium gyesilva | reverse complement strand
CCGGACGCGCGAACCCACCCTCACCAGCCACCGGACGTGCCGCACCGCCCTCGCCAGCAACCGGCCGGGCAAACCCACCCTCACCAGCAACCGGCCGGGCAAACCCGCCCTCACCAGCAACCGGACGCGCCGCACCGCCCTCGCCAGCGACCGGCCGGGCAAACCCGCCCTCACCGGCAACCGGGCGCGCGAACCCGCCCTCACCGGCAACCGGACGTGCGAACCCGCCCTCACCGGCCACCGGACGTGCGAACCCGCCCTCGCCGGCCACCGGACGCGCGAACCCGCCCTCGCCAGCAACCGGACGGGCAAAACCGCCCTCGCCGGCAACAGGGCGGGCAAACCCGCCCTCACCAGCCACGGGACGCGCTGCACCGCCCTCACCGGCCACCGGACGCGCGAACCCGCCCTCACCAGCAACCGGACGTGCGAACCCGCCCTCGCCAGCAACCGGACGGGCAAAACCGCCCTCGCCGGCCACCGGACGGGCAAACCCGCCCTCACCAGCCACGGGACGCGCCGCACCGCCCTCGCCAGCAACCGACTTCACAAGCGGGCATCCATCAGGCCCCAAGCCGGATGTCTGGACATTGGGCGTCGGGGCATTAGGCGCCGGGGCATTGGGCGTCTGGGCGTAAGCACCAGCAGACAGCACCAGCGCCAATGCCGTTCCGGCCAGCAGTTCGTTGATTCTCATGATCGATCTTCCTGGTTGGCCGCGCATTCCACTGGAGCGCCAGCCGTTGCAATCCCGAGTCATCGCGGATACCGAAAACCTGCCTGCGCCCTGATTATAATAACGTTCCGGTCGACCCGCTTATAAATACGACACGCTAAGCAGCGTTATGTTACGAAACTTCGTGCAACTGTCGTTTGGTGACGCAAAAGGGCACTCGAGGGCTGCCTGAGTTCACGGCCATACTGCCGTGGCACTTGCCGGTTCGCCGTGGCTTTCAATGCGCTAGGCGGATTTTCCACCAGACAACATAATCTCGGGTCTCTATCTGTCTGGTGAGCGCCCGGCGCACCCGCAGTCAGCCACCGCGCACGCGTGGCACCAGCCGTCCCGACCGATATGGGACCCGCCGGGGGCGGGACAATCTTGCCGCCTCATCACAGCTGCGCGAGGGCAGCGGCCGTGCGCAGGCCGTCCGTGTGGACGCCGTTCCGGCTGTTCAGGTCGGGCCACTCAGGCCCGGACCAGCTCCGGCAGCAACCGGGCCCAGGCGGCGAGCCCCTCATCGAAGCTCGACAGCCGGAAGAACTCGTTGGGCGCATGAATGCGCTCGTCGGCGATGGCGTAGGACAGCATCACCGTCTCCAGCTCCAGCATCTCCTTGGCCATGGCCGAGATCGGCAGGGTGCCGCCCACTCCGACGCGCAGCGGCTTCGCGCCGTGCACGCGCTCGACCACCCGCTCCACGGCTGCCAGATAGGGGTCGTCCTCCGGCACCGCATAGGCAGCGGTGCCTTTGCGCTCGTGGCTGATCTCCAGTTCCACCCAATCCGGGCAATGGGCGCGCAGATGCGCGTCCACCGCGTTGGCCACCTGCGCGGGCGCCTGGCCCGGGCCCAGCCGGCAGCTGATCTTGGCCCGCGCCTCGCACGGAATCACCGTCTTGCCGCCGGGACCGTCATAGCCCCCGGCAATGCCGTTCACCTCCAGCGTCGGGCGGAACCACAGCGATTCCAGCAGCGACACGCCCGGCTCCATCGCACCCGGCCGGGCGCCGATCTCGCTGAAGAACGCCGCCTCGTCGAAGCCCAGCGCATGCATGCTGGCGATGTCGGCGTTGCCCGGCCGTTGCAGGCCGTCGAAGAAGCCGGGCACGGCGATGCGGTTGCGCTCGTCGTGCAGGCTGGCCAGCAGCCGCGCCAGCGCCATCGGCGCATTGCCCACGGGCCCGCCGAAGCGCCCGGAATGCAGGTCGCGCGCCGCCGTGCGCACCGTCAGCTCCAACGCCACGAGCCCGCGGCTGTTGGTATTCACGCTCGACACGCCCGGCCGCCAGCGCCCGCCATCGGCGGAGATCAGCACGTCCGCCGCCAGCAGGTCGCGATGCGCCGCCATGATCGCCGGCAGGCTCTGGCTGCCCACCTCCTCCTCGCCCTCCAGCAGCAGCTTCACGTTCACCGGTAGCCGGCCGGCGACCGCGAGCCACGCCTCGATGGCCGACACCGCGATCCACAGCGGTGCCTTGTCGTCCGAGGCCCCGCGGGCATGGATCCGTCCGTCGCGCAGCGTCGGCTCGAACGGCGGGGTCTCCCACAATTCCAGCGGATCGGGCGGCTGCACGTCGTAATGGCCATAGACCAGGATGGTCGGCTGCCCCGGCGCCCCGAGCCATTCGCCATAGACGCTCTTGTGGCCGCCGCCATCCAGCAGCCGCACATTGTCCAGGCCGATCCGTCGCAAGCGGCCCTCCAGCAGCGCGGCCGCCTGCCGCATCCCCTCGGCATAGGCCGGGTCGGTGGACACGCTGGGGGCACGGATGAAGGCGAACAGCTCGTCCAGCAGCCGCTGGCGGTGCGCCGCCAGCCAGGCGTCGACCGCTTCGATCACCGGCCGCCGTCCACCTGGATCACCTGCCCGTTCACGAAGCCCGCCAGCTCCGAGGCGAAGAAGATCACCGCATTGGCGATGTCCTCGGCGCTGCCCAGCCGCTTCATGGCGATGCGCTCCACCAGCGCCTTCTGCCCGTCCGCCCCATAGCTCTCCCACTGCTTCTCGGTGGAGGCATTGGTGCGGATGAAGCCGGGCGCCACCGAGTTGACGGTGATGCCGAACGGCCCGAACTCGTGCGCAAGCTGCCGGGTCAGCCCGATCACCGCGTGCTTGGCGCTGCAATAGGCCTGGATGCCCGTCAGCGACGCCTGCAGCCCCGCGCCCGAGCTGATGTTGACGATGCGCCCATGCCCCGCCTTCTTCATCGCCGGCGCGGCCGCCCGCGACAGCACCATGGCGGCGCCCACGTTGATGGCGAAGATGCGGTCCCAGTCCTCGTCGGGCACCTCGTCCAGCGGCCGGGGCGCCTGGCCGGCCACGCCGCCGGCATTGTTCACCAGGCAGAACACCGCCCGGCCGCTCGACTGCGCCTCGATGTCATGGATCCACGCCGCCGCCGCCTTGCGGTCGGTCAGGTCCACCACCCGGGTGTAGATGTTGCCGTGCCGCGCGGTTTCGGCCAGTTCCTCGGCCGAAAGGTCGCAACCATGCACGACGGCGCCGAGGCCCGCGAAGGTCTGCGCGATGGTGCGCCCGAAGCCGTGGCCGGCGCCGCTGACCACGACGACCTTGCCGTCGAAACGAAGATTCATGCGGGGATCAACTCCAGAAGGTTGTCGTCGGACATCGGACGCTTGCCGTCCTCGATTTCGTGGATCATCGCCACCAGCTTGGCCACCGTCGGGCAGGCGATGCCGTGCCGCGCGCCGATCTCGGCGATCGGGGCGATCTGCACGTCGATCTCGGTGCGCCGCTTGCGCACCGCGAGGTCGCGCCACACGCCGGAATGGGTCTTGGCGTTGGGACGGTTGAACGCCACCATCGCCTCGACGCAGGCGCGCGCCGCATCCATCGGCGCATTGGGCATGAACGCGCGCGGATCGAAGCCGTTGAAGCCCTGCGGGTCCACGCCTTCGGCCAGCGCCACCTCCACCGCCTCGCGGCCGAGCGCGCGCCAGACCGGCAGCAGCTCGGGCCGCGCCAGGCAGTCGGCGATGCCCTTGTCGCCCAGCGCCTGCGCGAACAGCATCGCGCCATAGCCGAGCTTGCCCCACAGATAGCCCCAGATCGCCGGCGTGGTGATGGCGTTCGGCTCGAAGTCCAGCATCACCCGGTGCAGCTCTTCCAGGCGCGGCGTCATGCGCCCGGTCACCTCGCCCAGCACCGCCGCGCCGCGGCCGCCGAACATGATCTCGCCGGGTGCGATCCAGTCGGCGCTGAAATTGACGAAGGCGCCGATGGTGCGATCGCGCCCGACGATGCGTTCGATCACCGTCTCGCACAGCCCGTTCTGCAGCGACAGCACATAGCCGTCCTGCGCCAGATGCGGCATCAGCGCCCGGCAGGCGGCCTCCGTGTGGTGCGCCTTCACCGCCAGGAAGATGTGCCGCCACGTGCCCGTCACCTGTTGCGGCGTCAGCGCCGGGGCGACGACCGAGAACTGCTCCACCGGTCCGGTGATGCGCAGGCCGGGGCCGCGGATCGCCGCCACATGGTCTTCCACCACATCGACCATGGTCACGTCATGGCCGGCCCGCTTCAGCCAGGCGCCGACCGAGCCGCCGATGGCGCCCGCGCCCCAGATCAGGATCGGCTGCATCACCATGTCTCCAGCATCGCGCGGGTTTCCTCCACGGCGATGTTCCAGATCGCCATCAACTCGTTGTCGCCGCGCTGGGTGCGGCCGCCGAAATTGCCGTCCTCCAGCAGCGTGCGCGCCTCGAACGGCGGCAGTGTCTTCAGCCGGTCGGTGTCGACCATCTCCTTCGCCTCATCGGCCGGCGTGGTCGGCAGGCGCGTCCAGGGGAAATTCTCCATCCAGCTGCCGTGGCTCGCCACGCGGTCGGTGGCCTGCACCTGCGCAAACGTGCGCGGCGCGCGCCACCAGTCGTGGAAGCGCACGCGGCAATCCGGGTTGTCCATCATCCATTCCTGCGCCAGCGCCGCCGCCGGCTGGTTGCCGCCATGCCCGTTGACGATGACGATGCGCCGGAACCCGCTGCGCTTGAGGCTGTCCAGCACGTCCGACACCACCGAGCACAGCGTGGCCACACGCAGCGTGATGCTGCCGGGATAGGCCTGGAAATACGGTGCGAGTCCGAAGGGAATCGCCGGGAACACCGGAATGCCCAGCGGCTCGGCCGCTTCCACCGCCACGCGCTCGGCCAGGATGGCATCGGTGAGCAGCGACAGCCCGGCATGCTGCTCCGTGCTGCCCAGCGGCAGGACCGCGCGGTCGTCGTTGCGCACCCAATCCTCGATCATCCGCCAGTCCATCTCGGCGACGCGCATCGAATCCCCCGGCCTGCTGTTGCGGGATGCACGCTGCCACAGATGGCGCGAAGGTCAATCGGGTGGTTTGTTCAATGGCGCGCGGGCCCGGCCAGGATCACTGAATCCTGGCCACCAGGATGTCGCAATTGGTGCGGCCGGCCATCAGGCAATCCTCGATCGCCGTCTTGGACTGCAGCTCCTTGAACACGAACAGGCAGACGACGACGATGAGCAGGGTCAAGGCCAGTCCGGCCAGACTCGATGTCTGGCGATCCGCTGCCTCGAGATCGTCGTCGGTCGCAACGAGCCGGTAGATCTTGGTCATGACCACGGTCCTTCGGAGCCGTCTCGCGGCAGGGAGCCGAACGAGCCACCTGTCGGATTCCCGCCCGACGTGCTGCAATCTAGCGCCCGCCGCCGGGGACGAAGCAAGCAGCAAGAGCTTGCCGGACACGCGGCACGCGTGCGGTTCACGCTGTCGTGACATCCATCGGTTGCTGGCATGCTGACTCCATGACGCTGCTGATCCAGGCCCTGCCGCTGCTTGCGCTGGTTGCGCTGCTCGCCTCCGGGCGCACCGGGCCGGTGCTGGCCTGCGCCGTGGCGCTGGCGCTCACCCTGCCGGCGGCGTGGCTCGCCGAGCCGGGCGCCGGCGTCATGGCAAGCTTCGTGGCGGACAGCGCCGCCCAGGGGCTGTGGCTTGCGGTCATTCCGGTCGGCATCATCATCGGCGGCCTGGTGTTCCATGCCGCCGTCGGCGCCCATCAGGACACTGCGCAGCCGGACCGGCCCGGCGATGCGGCGGACGTGCTGTTCACCGGCGCCTTCCTGCTCGGCCCCTTCGCCGAGACCGTCACCGGCTTCGGCGTGGGCTGCGTGTTCGCCGTCGCCAGCTTCCGGCGCATCGGCGTCGCCGGCGCGCCGGCCGCGGCGATCGGGCTGTTGAGCCAGTTGCTGATCCCCTGGGGCGGGTTGGGGCCGGGCACCGCCGTCGGCGCCGCCCTCGCCGGCGTGCCGGCGCAGGAGCTGGCGGCGCGCAACGCCATCATCCTGGCGGCCGAATTGCCGTTCGTGCTGCTGCTGTTCTGGCGCCTCAGCGCCATCGCCGGGCATCCTGTTCCCAATTCGCGACGGGCCGAGCAGCTTGCCTGGGTCGGCGCCGTCGGCGGCCTGCTGGTGGTCTGGCACCATCTGGTGCCGTGGGAGGTGTGCGGCCTGCTGGCGACCGGGCCGGTGCTGGCGGCGAAGCTGTTGCGCAACGCGCCCCCGCGCGGCCGCGAAGGCTGGCAGCGCGCAGTGGCCGCGGCCTTTCCCTACACGTTGCTGGCCGCCGTGCTGCTGGGCAGCCGGCTCTGGCGCGACGCTCCCGCCCTGCGCCCTTTCCCCGACCTGCCCGCGCTGCCGCTGAACCACGCCATGGCGGCGCTGTGGCTGGTGGCGCTGGCGCTGTTGCTGCGCCGTGCCAACCCGGCCGGGGTGGCGCTGGGCGCGCTGCGGCGGGCACAGCGGCCGGCGCTGGCCCTGCTGATGTTCGTGCTGCTCGCCCGCTTCCTGTCCAATGCCGGGGTGCCGCAGGCGCTCGCCACCGCGCTGGCCGGCGCGCTCGGCCAGTTCGCGCCGTTCGCGGCGCCGCTGCTGGCCGGGATCGCCGGGTTCTTCGCCGGCACCAATGTCGGCTCGAACGCCGCCATGATGCCGTTGCAGGCCGCCCTCGGCCGCGTCGCCGGGCTCGGCCCCACGGTGCTGCCGGCGGTGCAGAACGGCACCCTGTTCCTGGTCCTGTCGCCCCAGATCAGCGCCATTGCCAGCGGGCTTGCCGGCGACGGCGCCACGCCCGCCCGCGTCTGGCGGCTTGCCTGGCCGCTGTTCGCGCTTGGCCTGGCGGTGGGGCTGGTCGCCGTCGCGGTCGGATGACATTGTTCGTTCCATGAGCGACGCCCTCACCCATCTCCGCCGCGCCTGCCCGAAGATGAAGGCGCTGATCCGCCGCACCGGCCCCTGCGGCCTGGAAGTCAATCGCCACCAGCCTTACGAGGCGCTGGTGCGTGCCATCGCCCATCAGCAGCTCCATGGCACCGCCGCGCGCACCATCACCGCCCGCTTCGTCGCCCTGTATCCAGACACGCCCTTCCCCACGCCCGAGCAGGTGCTGGCGACCGACGAGGCCGCCTTGCGCGGCTGCGGCTTTTCCGCCGGCAAGGTCGCCGCCATCCGCGACATTGCCGCCAAGGCCGCCGACGGCGTGGTGCCCACCCGCCGCGCCGCCGCGCGCCTGTCGGACGAGGCGCTGATCGAACGCCTCACCACCATCCGCGGTGTCGGCCGCTGGACGGTGGAGATGCTGCTGATGTTCACCCTGGGCCGGCCGGACATCCTGCCGGTGGACGATTTCGGCGTGCGTGAGGGGTTCCGGGTGCTGCACGGCCTCGACGCGCAACCGAAACCGAAGGAACTCGCGATGCTCGGTGCCATCTATGCCCCCTATCGCAGCACCGCCGCCTGGTACTTGTGGCGCGCGGTCGACGAGGGCAGGAAGACGAAGATGGTGCTGCCGGGCGGGTAAGGATGCAGCCCGCGGTTGGCCTCCCGTACCTATCGGCACCGCAGGCTCGCGACGCTGGTCAGGCGACCCGCTGGGCGCCGTCAATCCGTCCGTCGTCCTGTGCCGTCGCCTCTTCGGTCCAGACGTCGAACTGCGTCAACGTATGCGCGCCGAAACTGTTGATGAGAGGCACGTCTGCGGCATCGCGGCCACGCGCCATCAACACGCGCCCAATGCGCGGCGTGTTGTGCCGGGCGTCGAATGCGTACCACGTGCCATCGAGATACGCCTCGAACCAGGCGCTGAAATCCATCGGAAAGGGCGCCATCGGCACCCCGATGTCACCCAGATATCCCGTGCAGTAGCGCGCCGGAATATTCATGGCCCGGCACAGTGCGATGGCCAGATGGGCAAAGTCCCGGCACACGCCCTTGCCTTCGCGAAAGGCGTCGACCGCCGTGCGTGTCGAGCGGGCATTTTCGTAGCCGAAGCGGATGTGGCGATGTACGAAATCGCAGATCGCCTGTACCCGCGCCCACCCCGGTTGCGTCGCTCCGAAAAGCTTCCAGGCCGTCTCCGATAGTTCATCCGTTTCGCAGTACCGGCTGCCCATAAGGTAGAGCAGGGCGTCATCGGGAAGCTCGATGACGGGAGTCTCGGCCGCGTCAACTGCGACACGGTCCGGAAGGCCAGTGTCCCTGATGATTGCCTTGTTGACGAACCGCGCCCGGGGCGGTGCGACCACGCGTGTGCAAATATTTCCGAAGCTGTCCCGGTATGTCCGAAGCGGTTCTACGGTGTCGCAAATGACCTTGTCGCCTGCGATGACGTCGCCGGCCCGTGTTGGATGTACGTTCAGCATGAGCACCATGGGCGTCGGCTGCGGGCACTCACACACAATATTGAAGCCGATTCTGATAATCATGCTTTCATACCCCAATCCCTGTCCGGCCCGACATGCGTATCCGCGCATCACTCGATCACGTGTCACGTGAGCGAGATGCGACGTCATCCCGACAACGCCAAGTTCCCGGGCCGGTTCCCATCCTTTCGCTGATGCCGGCAAAACGCGTCCTCCCCAGACGCAACCAACACCGCCAAACCACGTTCTGTGCGGGTGCAGTCGCCGAGGCGGCACGCGCGCATCCATTGGTGCCGAAATCACAAGGGCCCGCATATGAGTGGCATTTCATCGGCCGAAGCGACCCAGGACAAGCAGGCGGCGCGGCCGAAACTGCTGGAGGTGTTGGGCCCCGGGTTGATCACGGGCGCGTCCGACGACGACCCCAGTGGGATTGCAACCTATTCGCAGGTTGGCGCGCAATTCGGTTATGGCCTCGGATGGACCCTGCTCCTGACATTTCCACTCATGTGCGCGATACAACAGATCAGCGCACAGATCGGCTGCGTCACCGGCCGGGGCTTGGCCGGCAATATGCGCCGGCAGTCTTCCGCCTGGGTTCTGCACGCGATCGTCGGACTGCTGGTTGTCGCCAACACGATCAATATCGGCGCCGACCTTGGCGCCATGGGCGCAGCGCTGACACTTCTGGTCGGAGGCCCGACGCTCCTCTACGTCGCGCTGATCGCACTCATCACCGTCGTCCTGGCGGTGTTCGTGCAATATTCTCACTACGTTTCCGTTCTGAAATGGCTGACCTTGTCGCTGTTCGCCTATGTGGCAACGGTATTCGTCGTCGACGTGCCCTGGGGCCAGGTGGGCGCCAACCTGGTCTATCCGCACATCAGCTGGGACAGCGCGTATCTGACGGCCGTGGTCGCTGTGTTCGGGACCACGATCAGCCCCTATCTTTTCTTCTGGCAGGCCGGGCAGGAAGTCGAGGAGCAGAAGGAAGACCCCGCCACCAGCCCGCTGCGCGAGGCGCCGGAGCAGGCTCCGTCCCAGCTCACCCGTATCCGGCTCGATACCTATGTCGGAATGGCGCTGTCGAACCTCATCGCCCTGTGCATTGTCATCACCGCCGCTGCGACATTGCACGCCAACGGCCAGACCGATATCCAGACTTCGTCGCAGGCGGCCGAAGCGCTGCGCCCGATTGCGGGAAAGTTTGCGTTCACCGTCTTCGCGGCCGGCATCATCGGAACCGGATTGCTGGCACTTCCCGTTCTGGCAGGATCGGCAGCCTACGCGCTGGGTGAGGCGTTCCAATGGCCGGTGGGTCTCGCGCGACGGCCCTACGCCGCCCATGCATTCTATGCGACCATTGCGATCGCCACCCTGATCGGCGTGCTGATCAACTTTTCACCAATCGATCCGGTCAAGGCGCTATTCTGGAGCGCGGTCATCAATGGCGTTGTGGCCGTTCCGGTGATGGTCATGACGATGCTGCTCGCCAGCCGCCGCGCCGTCATGGCGCAATTCGCCTTGGGAACGCCGCTAAAGACCATGGGGTGGGTCGCCACGGGCGTGATGACGGCGGCCGCCGTGGGGATGTTCGCCACTCTGTAGCCGCGGTCCTGTCCGGACCGCGGCAGAGCCTCCACTTTCCGCAGGCCCCGAGTGCCGTGTCAAACGTTGATCGGGACGCGGACGTACTCGGGCGGCGCCGACGTGCAAACACAGCGTTCATGAATGGGGAATCTCCGATGGATGACGACACTGCCAGCACGATGGTGTGGAAGCTGATCGGTGACATCGGCACCTGCATGATGGTGACGAACGACGACGCGTGGATGCGCTGCCGTCCAATGGCCGGAATCGCGAGGCCGGATGAAAATGCGATCTGGTTCTATACGGACCGCGGCGCCGACAAGGACAATGAAGTAAGGCGTGATCCGCGCGTCTGCCTGGCATACTCGGACGTGAAAGCGCAGTCGTTCGTGTCCGTCTCCGGCCGCATGGAGATTGTCCACGACCGCAGGATGATTGAAGAGCTGTGGAATCCTGGCGCCCAGCTCTACTACCCCGAAGGGCCGGACGATCCAAACATCCTGCTGCTCCGATTCACCCCTGAATTCGGCGAGTACTGGGATGCGCCCTCAAGCAAGATCGTGCTCGCAATCAAGTTCCTGCAGGCGAAGATTTCCGGGGATCCACCCGAGCTGGGCAGGAATGCAGCCACGAAACTCGGATGACGACCCCACCGATCCGGGAACCTTGGATCGCATCCAGGCGTTGAACATGACCGCACCTGAGGCCGGGCCCGCTGTCACGCAACGCAGATGACAGGGTGATCTCCACGACCCGGAGATCCGTCGGGTGCGCATCACCCTGGAAGAAGGAGCAGATCATGGCGACAACGAATGAAAGCGATATCAAGATACTCAACGGCCTTATCGAAACGACGCTCGATAGTGCCGATGGCTATTCCGAGGCTGCGAAGGAGGCCCGCAATCCGCGCTTCACGACGCTGTTCCAGGCTCGCGCAACCGAGCGCCAGCACCTGATCCGGCAGCTACAGGCCGAAGTCGTCCGCCTGGGCGGCGCGCCGGAAGACAGCGGGACAATGCTGGCGGCGGCGCATCGCGCCTTCCTGAACCTCAAGAGCAGCGTCACCGGCAGCGACCAGAGCGTCGTCGACGAAGTCGAAGCCGGCGAGGACCATGTCAAGGCGAAGTTCGAGGCCGCATTGGACAACGAAGAGCTGTCCCCGAGCGGCAAGGCGCTGGTGACGCGCATCTATGGCTCGATCAAGGCCGGGCATGACGAGATGAGCCAGCTCAAGCACGAACTGAAGTTGCGCGCGGCCTCCTGACCTGACGCGGCAACGCTCGGTCCGATGACGGCACCGGACCAGGATCCAACCCACCAAGGAGTATCGAAAATGGACAAGGACCGCATCGCTGGCGCTGCAAAGCAGGTCAAGGGAACGGCGAAAGAAGTCGCCGGCAAGGTCATTGGCGACGCCAAGCTGCAGGGCGAGGGCAAGGCCGAGAAAGTCGCCGGCAAGGTGCAGAACGCCGTCGGCGGCGCCAAGGACGCGCTCAAGGACAAATAGGTGCCTGGTGCGCTTTCCGGATTAGCCACATGTACGGGCAGGTGGTTCCCCAAGAACGATCTGCCCGTCACTGTCTGAGGAGTAATCAGGATGAGGACTGCCAATTTCATGGTGGTGGCCGTCACCGGCGCCGCATTGCTGGGGCTCCCTGCCTTCGCGCAGGGCGTCAAGCAGACCGTGGTGTTGATGAAGGTGGACCCGGCTTCCCTGGCCACCGGATATCGTACGTCGAAGGTGGTGGGCAGCACGGTGACGAACGAGGCGGACGAAACCGTCGGAACCATCGATGACCTGATCGTGACACCTGGCGAAAAGGTACCCTTCGCCGTTCTGTCCGTCGGCGGTTTCCTTGGAATGGGCACGAAGCTGGTCGTTGTGCCGTTCAATGCGATCAAGGTCACCGACAAGCATATGATGCTGCCAGGCGCCACGCGGGATTCGCTGAAAGCGCTTCCGGAATTCAAATATGCCTACTAATGGACGCTGAGCGCAAAGGAATCGACCGCCACCACGCCGCTGCGCGGCCGTCGGCATCCTTTGCGCTCAGCGGCACCGCCATGCGGGTGAAACCAGCCGCGCAGATGAAGGGTGCCGTTCAGAGCCGCGATCCTGACAACGCCCTATGGAACAAGAAGCTATGTACCCTGCCTCCCGCTTCCCGCCGCCGCCAACGAGATATCTGGCTGCACCTCCGGCTTGCGATCCGGCCCGAACTGCTTATCGGGACGGGCGCTCAATAGCTCCGCCAATTTCTCGCGCGCCCGATGGACCCGACTCTTCATCGTGCCGATGGCACAGCCGCATAGCTGGGCCGCTTCTTCATACGAAAGCCCCGACGCACCGACAAGGATGAGCGCCTCTCGGTGATCGTCGGCAAGGCGGGACAGCGCGGTCCGAAAGTCCTGAAACTCCAGATGGCCGTCCTGCGTCGGATGGGTCGCCAGTTGCGCGGCGAACAGGCCGTCGCTGTCTTGCACCTCGCGGCGGCGCTTGCGGAATTCGCTGTAGAATTCATTCCGCAGGATCGTATAGAGCCAAGCCCCCATGTTGGATCCCGGCTCGAACGAACTCATGTTCGCCCACGCCTTGACCAGCGTTTCCTGAACCAGGTCATCGGCGCGGTCGGGCCTGCCGCATAGTGGCAGCGCAAAGGCACGCAACCGCGGAATGGCTGCAAGCAGGGCAGCCCTCGGGTCTGCCGGCGCGGTCATGATTGGCCGCTCTTCTTGCGTTCCAATTCGTCGAGCAGTTTGACGAAGCGGTCGGGGACCGGTTGGTCGGCAATTTCGGCGTAAAGCGCGCGCAGCTGTCGGCCAATATGCGCCTGAAGCGAGGAGTCCAGAACGGCCCCCTGTGGTGACGCGCGCGGTATCTCTTGCCCTGCGGCAACCGGCTGCTGCGTCGTCTTCGACGCCCGATCAGGGGGGGGGCGGTCACGATCGCTCATGGACATCTCCTATGGCCACGGGTCGGATCACATATCGCGTCGGCGTGCCGGGGCATCGTGCCTTCCTCGCGGGCCGATCGTTGGAATGCGCCAGACGCAAAGAAGTTCCAGGTCGTCGGGAACAATTCTGGATTATGGCCGTTATTCGGCATTACGGCTGCCGCCGATGCGTCCGCTTTGTCACCAGGGGTCAAGAGATGTCAACATCAACCAGGATGGCACCGCTGCTGCCCCAGCTCCGGCGTTTTGCCCGCGCCCTCACCGGAACCCAGGCCGCAGGCGATGCCTATGCCGTCGCGACGTTGGAGGCCATTGTCGCCGGGCCCGGGGTCCTCGCCGACGATATCGACCTTCGGGCGGCCCTTTTCCGGGTTTTCCTGAAGATCTGGACCTCCGTCCCGATCAATCATGAAGCCGGTCGCGAGAGCGACGACACCACCACGGAGATGCCCACGCGGCATCTCGGGGCCATGACTCCGCTGCCCAGGGTGGCCTTTCTCCTGCACGCCGTAGAGGGCTTCGACCGTGACCAGATCGCCACCATTCTCGATCGGCCGGTTGCCGAGATCCAGGCCCTCATCGAGCGCGCAGGGCGCGAGATCGCCGCCGAGATCAGCACCGACGTGCTGATCATCGAGGACGAACAGCTTATCGCCATCGACCTGGAAGCACTCGTCGAGGATCTTGGCCATCGGGTCACGCGGATCGCCCGCACCCATGCGGAAGCGGTCGCCGCCATCGCAGAGAAGGCGCCGGGGCTGGTGCTGGCGGACATCCAGTTGGCCGACGGCAGTTCGGGGCTGGAGGCCGTGAACGAGATCCTTCTGCACGTCCAGGTGCCGGTGATATTCATCACGGCGTTTCCCGAACGCCTGCTGACCGGTCAGCGGCCGGAACCGGCGTTCCTCATCACCAAGCCGTTTCAGCCGGACACGGTCAAGGCCATCATCAGCCAGGCGCTCTTCTTCGGCCAGAATGCCCGCATTCCGAACAAGGCCAGCCCGGCTGCATGACGAAGCCCGGCAGCCACTTGGCGTCCGGCACGCAAGACGAGCCAGGAACCGCTGCACGGGACAGCACCGAACCTTGCTTGACCGCTTGCCCGTTGGACGATGCGGACGAGGAGCCGAACGAACAGGCCAGTGAATTATCCAGCCCCGACATGACGGCGCCATCTGCGCTTCGCAGGGGCCGGGCGCACGGCCGGCGCAACCGGCGCGCAACGCTCACGATCATCACCGGTTTCACCCTTCTTGTCCTCGCCGGCGCGTTGCAGGTGCTGCTGGTCCTGGACAACAATCGAAAGACAAGCGCGGTTCGCTCCGGCTGGGTCATCCACGACGCGGTCGCGCACGTCCTTGGCAACCTCGTCGATGCGGAAACCGGCCAGCGTGGATATCTGCTGACGGGGGACGAGACGTATCTCGAGCCGTTCTACAAATCGCGTCAGGAACTCTCGGGATTGCTGACGCGGCTCCGGGAATTGGCCGCGCCGCTGCAAGGTGTCGTCGGGCTCGTGGAGCAAGTCGATCAGTCGACAATGGCCGACCTGCGCCTGATGGAGGAAGTCATCGCACTCCGGCGGGTGGAGGATTGGCAGAAGATCCGGCAGCTCAATCTGAATGCCGAGGGCAAGAGCCGTATGGACGTCACAAGACGACTTATCGGCGATCTTGAGTCCGCCATCAATGCAGATCAGGTTGTCAAGGCAGATGCTCTCGACGGGGTGGCGAATGCGCTGATGGGTGCTGTCATTGGCGCGTTACTGTGTGTCATTGCTCTTGCCGCCCTGCTGATCCGAGACACCCGGCGGCACTTGCATCTTCTCGAGCGGCGAGAGGGGGCCCTGCGTGTTCTGTCTGCGACGCTCGAGCGACGTGTGTCCTGGCGGACCCGGACGCTTCTGGAGATGAACCAGAGATTTGCCGCTGCATTGTCGGCGTCGGGTGTGACCGTGTTCACCCAGGATCGTGATCTTGTCTACACCTGGATCAGCCAGGCCGACCCTGGCACCGCATTCGCACATTTCCTCGGCCGCTCCGACGACGACGTCATCCCACCCAGAAGCCGCCGCCTGATCGTCGATCTCAAAAGGGACGTCATAGCCACAGGCCAATCCACCCGCACTGAAATCAGCCTCGATATCGACGGCACGGAACGGTGGTACGACGTGGCGCTCGGGCCCCAACGGGCGGTGGACGGCGCGATCGTCGGCGTGATCGGCGGGGCGGTGGAAATCACCGAGCGGAAGGAAACCGCGGCACGAATCTGGTTGCTGATGCGTGAGGTCACGCACCGGTCGAAGAATCTGTTGAGCGTGATCCAGGCGATTGCCCGTCAGACGGCGACAACCAGCGGGTCGATCGAGGACTTCCTGCGGCGGTTCGGCGCACGACTCCATTCGCTGGCCGGATCGCATGACCTCCTGGTCCAGGAAGACTGGCGCGGCGCCTCGATCCGGGAGCTCGTGCAAACCCAACTGGGCCATTATTCCGATCTTGCGAACCCGCAGATCCGACTGATGGGCGACCCGTTGCGCATTCACCCCGATGCCGCGCAGCATATCGGCATGGCGCTGCATGAGCTTGCGACGAATGCCGCAAAATACGGCGCCTTGTCGGTGCCCGAGGGTGAGGTCCAGATTTCATGGACGTTGACCGCGGAGGGCCCCGACGGACCCCGCTGTCGATTGACCTGGGAGGAAAGGAACGGGCCACCGGTCCAGGCTCCAAAACGGCGCGGGTTTGGCCATGTCGTCATCGAACGGACCGTCGCCCGAGCGCTGGGTGGCACAGTGCGACTGGTACACGCGCCTGAAGGGGTTCAATGGACTCTGGATTTTCCCGGCAGCTACATCGTGCACAACGGAACCTCGTCGACATAGGTGCAATGCCGCTCGACGCGAGCCTGCAACTTTCTGCCGCATTTGACGTTGTTTGTTCGAGCACCACGCCTGGTCAAAGCGCCGCAAAGCCATAGAGGACGCGCGATCATGTTCGCCACCGCAATCACATGCCTTTCCGTGGCATTCACGGACGCCATCGTCGGGCTCTCCGGAATCACGACCCCGGCTGGCACTGCAGTCGCACAACACATCTTCGTCATATTCATGGGCATGTTTGCCGTGGCGGCAATGGCTGTCATCTTCGATGTGGAACCGCGCGCTCTAGCCCGTTTGGCCAAGGCTCGACTGCGCCGCAACTGACGGTTTCGGCTACGGACGAGGGAGCGCGCAGGTTCAGGCGCCAAGACGAGGATGGCATAGGCCTGGTTCCGCTCACTGCGCGGCCCGATGATGGACCTTCGTCGGCGTTCGTGGCCGTCACCACGCGGGCGTATGATTCCCTTTCATCGTTCACGATCCGGCAACGCCATCAGGCAATGCCGTAACCTTCTGTCCATTTCACGATGTCGCAGACATTCCCGCCGCACCGAAGTGGTCGCTGATGACGCCCGCGAGCCGGCGGGCGTCATCACCGATCCTCATGAGCGGCGTTCGTCCCTGGCGCGGTCAGATCGGCGGTGGTCGACCGCGCATCACATGCATGACGATGCTGACCAGAAACAGGACCAGAAAGATGACAAACAGCACCTGGGCGATGCTGCTCGCGCTGGCGGCGATGCCGCCGAATCCGAAAGCGGCGGCAACGATCGCGACAAGCAGGAACATCAATGACCACTGAAGCATGACGGCTCCTATTGGAACGTTGGCACGGAGAAGAACGCCCGATTCGAGGACCACAGCCGGTCCGGATACAGAACGCGGATCGCAGATTAATGTTCCGCACAACGCTGCGCCGCTTTCTCACGATTGCGATACCGCAACATGCCAATACGCGCGTAGATGGCGCCCTGTCATGCCGTAACCTCTTTGTTGCCATCCCGTGAGGTATCGGAGCCGACAACCAGCGGCGTCGTGGTCCGCTCGCCGAAATGGAATGTGGGTGGATCCGAAAGCCGCGGACCGTAAGCGGCCAGCGGCACGGTGTAAGACTGTGACCGGTTGTTCCATGCCCATGCGGTGGCGTCGACCACTGTCTCGCGCCGACCCGTATCGTACTCACGGGCGAAGCGGGCCATGCGCACCGCGAGTCCGATCAGCCACATGGATTACATCCGGCTCAGTATCCGTCACGTTGACGACCGCCGAGTGCGGCGGCAACGCAGGCGATAAAGGCTCCGATCAGCATCGACAAAGCCGTGAAGATCGACGCGGAGGAAGCGGCCTTGCGGGCCGCGTCCGCCACCTGACGAGCCTCGGCGGCGGCGCCTTGTTCCTGGGTGACAACCTCGTCGATGCGCTTTTCGGCATCGACCTGGGAGATGCCGGTACGACCCGAAATGAGTTGGGCAAGATAGGTGCGGTCGGCTGGCGGGATCGCCCCCTTGCTCATGCCCATCGCGAGAATGTGGGCACTCTCCGTGCGGACGTTCTGATCGGGCGTGTTGGCGTGGGATTGATCAGAACGGAACAGGCGGTCGAGGTAGTAGGCGCCGGGGTTGAAAGCGTTGCCGGACTGGGCGCCCGCCTGGTCGGCTGCCTGGGCTGTTCCCGCCGCGACTGTGGCCGCCGTGCGGGCCCCGCCACTTACTGCCGACGAGACCACGGCAGCGAGCACGGCCGTGCCGATGATGGCGGCAACGGCCCATGTCAAGAATCCATGCGCCGTATCCCGGAAGAACACCTCATGGGTATGCAAGCCGACCCATTTGGTGCGCAATCGCCCCGTCAGATACCCCCCGACGCCGGATGCGACCCATTGCACGAAAACGAGCCATATCGCCGTCATGACAGTGAAGGTCGTCGCCGACGCGCCGGCATTGGGCCAGGGCGATACCGACGCCAGACCGAGGCCGGCGCCAAGCGTGACGAGGATCAGCGAAGCCGCGGCCATAACGAAAGCCCCGCCGATGATCGCGGGCCAGGAGACGCCGGAGGCGGACGCTTCCACGGTGGCGCCCTGCTCGCCGGCGCCAAAGGTGCCGGCGGGGCCAAGGGCTGGAGTGATTTGCATGGTCATCTTTCCTGGTGGGCGGGCCTGGTGCGCAGACCGTTGCCAGATGGGTCAGTGCCAAGTGCAGGTCGGCACCGGTGCGATCAGTGCCAGAGCAACGCGAGAAGGATGATGATGGGGATTGGCACACCCAGAAGCCAAAGCAGGATACCGCGACCCATGGAGCCCTCCATTCATGTGATGCGAGCATGAACGCAGTGGCGTGCGGCTGGTTCCGGAACCACGGGCATTTGATGACGAGCGCGTGAGTCTGGGACAACGATGAGGCGGAAGTATCCCGTGTACGTCCGCAAGCCTCCGCCTGACAGTTGCACCTGCATTCACGAATGGCGCACAAACATAGCCGGGTTTCCGGAGCCGCTGGCAGGCGCCGAACGGTGGAATGGCACCAAAGAGATCCGCCATCGTCGATGGCTCGACATTCATGCGGCGGCAATTCACAACCACGTGTTCGTCAATATCGGCGGGCGGGAGTTTCCCGCAGCGTCGCGATAAGCGGGAAGGTGAACAGCGTTCAGCCCAATATATTGATTGTATGGGTTGACCGGATGTTCCCACTGGGGCTGCCAGCGGTCTTGACGGCACCACATCGACCGCTATCTCGGTCGATTGAAGAACGACCCGGAGAGGAAGAACGACCCGGAGGCCAATCGATGGATGACACTGAGGCGCTGCGTCTTGAAATCGCTGACCTTCGCGCGGCCATGGGTGCAAATCGTTTGATGCTGCAGGCGATGATGGTGGCGATGGGCTTTACCGACGATGAGATTGCCGAGTTCGGCCGCGTCGCTATGGTCAATGCAGGCAGCGCGGACGTGTCGCGCTTGCTCAGCAATTCATCCGATCCTGCGCTGGTCAAGCAGGAGATCGGCCGCTTCATCGCGAGCTTTCGTGAATCGCCGGCCTGAATAACACGCGCGTGAGATGCCGGGCGCCAGACGCGCACCGCGCCCGGAAACGAGCCGCCGTCCGGGAACCTCTATTGGTGAGGCACGTTCATCGTTCCACATCCCCCGAGGAGGACAAGATGGACAGGATTCCGAAGCCGCCCGCCGGAGCCGGACACCGACAAAGCGACCATCACAAGCGCCAGGAAGAACGGCTTGACCGGGCCCTCGATGACACGTCGCCTGCCAGTGATCCGCCGGCGATCACCAACCCGTCGCGAAGCGTCGTGAAGGTACCGCACCCCAAGTCCGGGGGCGCCAAGAGTCAGCGCCATCAAGGACGCGTCTGATGGCCAGCCTGCCGCAGCCGCCGTCAGCGCCTGAAATGCCGCCCCCGCCAGGCAAGCCAGATCCGCCGCCCGCCGGTCCTCCGATCGAGATCCCGCCCGGACGCGACATTCCATCGGGCGAACCGCCGCCAATCAGGGCCCAGCCGACGCACCCGACCAAACCAGTCGCGAGGCAGGCCCGGCTCACGCCATGAACGTATCGACCACAGCCACGAACCCGTCGGGGTTGTCGGCGTGCAGCCAGTGGCCGGCATCCTTCAGCGTGGCGAAACGCGCCGCCGGAAACAGCCTGCGGATCATCGGGCGGTGTTCGGGGCGAATGTACTCGGACCGGGTGCCGGCCACGAACAATGCCGGGCCGGGATAGGACGGCCCCTCCAGCTCCGGCCAGCCCTCGATGTCAGCCAGCGCTGCCGCGATTTCGGCGAGCCCGATCTTCCAGGCCGGGGCCGCGCCGAAGCGCAGGTTCTGTAGCAGGAAGGCCCGCACCGCCGGCACCTCCACCACATCGGCCAGCGCTGCGTCCGCCTCCGCCCGTGAGAGATCTGGCCGCAGCCTGATGGCCTGCATCGCCTGGGCGAAGGCGCGAAACGCGGGCGGGTAGCGCACCGGCGCGATATCGGCCACCAGCAGCCGCTCGATCGCCGCCGGCGCCTCGATCGCCGCCGCCATGGCGACCTTGCCACCCATGGAATGGCCGGCCAGCGCGCAGGGCAGCGCCGCGTGCTGGCGCAGCGTCTCCAGCACGTCCTCGGCCATGCCGGGATAACTCATGCGCGGCGCGTGCGGGCTCGCGCCGTGGTTGCGCAGGTCCAGCGCCAGCACGCGATATTTCGCCGCCAGCATCTTCTGCACCGTGCCGAAATTGGCGGCCTGGCCGAACAGCCCGTGCAGCAGCGCCAGCGGCCGGCCCTCTCCCTTCTCGACGGTATGGAGAATCATGTCCGCATCACTTCCTTTGCGGCCAGGCCGCACAGCCCACGCCGCCCAGGATCAGCGCCGAGCCCAGCAGCAGGTCGCTGCCAAGCGGCTCGCCCAGCCACCAGGTGGACAGCGCCAGCCCGGCCGCCGGCGTCATCAGGAAGCCGACCGAGGCCACCATCGCCGGCAGCGTCGCCGCCACCTGCATCACGCACCACGTGCCCACCGGCCCCGCGAGCAGGCCGATATAGGCGATCGACCACACCACCGGCGCCGGCCAGGCGCCGATGCCGCCGCCACGCCACAATGCCAGCGGCACCAGTGCGGCGGTGCCGATGGCAAAGCACCAGGGCAGCAGCTGCAGCATCGACAGACGCGGCGGCGCCGCGCGCACCACCGTCATCGCCAGCGCGAAGCAGAACGCGGCGGCAAGCAGGAACACGTGCCCCACCAGCACATCGCGCACCGACCAGTCGATCGCCCAGGGCCCCATCAGCACCACCGTGCCGCCCACGCCCAGCGCCGCCGCGATCCAGCGCCGCGGCGGGATCGCCTCGCGCAGCACCAGCAGCGACAGCGGCACGATCCAGATCGTCGTCACGTTGCACAGGATGGCCGTGCGCCCCGCCGGCACCCAGGCCACGGCCGCATGCGCGAAAGCGAAGAACCCGGCAAGCTGCAGCAGCCCCACCGCCAGCAGCGTCGGCATGTCCTGCCGCCCCGGCAGCCGCAGCCGGCCGAGCAGCCCGAGCACCGCGAAGGCGATCAGCCCGGAGAACCCGGCCCGTCCCACCGCGAACCACAGCGGCGGCGCCCCCGCCGCCAGCGCCGTCTTGGTGATCGGCCAGGCGCTGCTGAGCAGGATGACCGAACTCGCAAGCTGCACCATGCCTGCGGCCGGAACGCCCTGGCGCGCGGCGGCCGCCTGAACCGCGCCGCCGGCGACCATCAGCTCATCATCCAGCCGCCGGCGACGTCCACCGTCTGGCCCGTGACGAAAGCGGCGTCGGGCCCGGTCAGGAAGCACACCATGGCGGCGACATCCTCGGGCGTGCCCAGCCGGCGCAACGCCGTTGCCGCGACGATCGCCTCGTTGGTCGCGGGATCGACGGTGCGCATCAGCGGCGTGTCGATGCGCCCAGGCGCGATGGCGTTGACGGTGATGCCATGCGGCCCGAGTTCGCCCGCCACATGCCGGGTCAGCCCGATCAGCGCCGCCTTGGTGGCCGCGTAATGCGCGCCGACGAACGGCACGAACGCCTTCGCGGCGATGGAGGACTGGTTGACGATCGCCCCGCGCCGCGCGGCCACCATGCCCGGCGACAGGCGGCGGATCATGTTCCACGCCCCCGTCAGGTTCACGCCGACCACGCGGTTCCATTCCGCCGGGTCCATCGCGTGCACCGGCGCCGGCGCGCCGCCCTGGCCCCCTGCCGCATGCTTGGGGCTGATCCCGGCATTGTTCACCAGGATGTCCGGCGCCCCCAGCGCCGCCTCGATCGCCGCACAGGCGGCATCGACCGCCGCATAGTCGGCCACGTCGCACGCGGCCGGGACGCCGCCGATCTCCGCCGCCACCGCGGCGGCGTGCCCGGCATTCACGTCCAGCACCGCCACGCGCGCGCCGCGCGCGGCCAGCGCCCGGGCGATGGCCGCGCCGATGCCCTGGCCGGCGCCGGTCACCACGGCGATGCGGCCGGCATGGCTCATGCCGCGACGTGCAGCACGATCTTGCCGATATGCGCGCTGCTCTCCATCAGCGCATGCGCCGCCGCGGCCTCCGCCAACGGAAACACCTGATGGATCACCGGACCGCATCGCCCGGCATCCAGCACCGGCCAGACCTTGGCGCGCAGCTCGGCCGCGATCGCGCCTTTCTGCGCCGTCGTGCGCGGGCGCATCGTCGAGCCCGTCACCGTCAGCCGCCGGGTCATGATCGGCATGAGGTCGAACCCGTCGATCTTCGATCCCTCCAGGAACGCGATCTGCACCAGCCGCCCGTCCAGCGCGAGGCAGCGCAGGTTGCGCGGGAAATACGGCGCGCCGACCATGTCCAGCACCACGTCGACACCGCGCCCGTCGGTGAGCGTCTTGATCTGCTCAAGGAAATCGGCGTTGCGGTAGTTGATCGCCGCGTCCGCACCGAGTCTGCGACAGGCCTCGGTTTTCGCCTCCGAACCGGCGGTGGCATAGACGGTGCTGCCAAACTCTTTCGCCAACTGGATCGCGGTGACGCCGATGCCCGACGTGCCGCCATGGATCAGCGTGCTCTCGCCGCGCGCCAGCCGGCCGAGCATGAACAGGTTGGCCCAGACGGTGAAATAGGTCTCCGGCAGCGCCGCCGCGCGGATCGGATCATAGCCTTTCGGCCAGGGCAGCGTCTGCGCTGCCGGGGCCACGCAAAACCCGGCATAGGCCCCGCCATTGGTCAGCGCGCACACAAGGTCGCCGGGCTTGTAGCTGGTGACCTCGGCGCCCGTGGCCACCACCTCGCCCGCGACCTCCAGGCCGAGGATCGGGCTCGCGCCCGGCGGCGGCGGATAGGCGCCCTTGCGCTGCTGCACGTCCGGCCGGTTCACCCCGGCGGCCAGCACCCGGATCAGCACTTCGTCCGCCTTCGGCTCCGGCAGCGGGCCGGTGGCAGGCTTCAACACCTCGGGCCCGCCCGCGCCGGCGGCGGCGATGTATGTCATGCTGTCGGGCAAGGCCATGGCCGGGGATCCTTCTGGTCGCTCAGGTCGGGCAATTGGTCGGCCGGACGGGCCGCGCCGTCAAGTTGCCAACGGAATGCGGCTTGCACGCCCCGCTGGCGCGGCGGAGACTTGCGGCAAAGCGTGAATGTTCCGGAGGGATGACCATGCAAACCACCCGCCGCAGCCTGCTGCTGGGTACGGGCCTTGCTGCCACCGCAACTTTCGCCGCCCGCGCCCAGGCCAACACGCTGGCTCTCGGCGCCCTGTATCCGTTCTCCGGCGGTCTCGCTTTGCTCGGGGACGAAAGCTATCGCGGCCTGGAACTCGCCGCCGACGAACGCAATGCCGCCGGCGGCCTGCTGGGCAAGCCGATCCGCCTGGTGAAGGGCGACGCGGTGGACCAGAACCAGGCCATCAGCGAGGCCCGCCGTCTCATGAGCGCCGAGCGCGTGCCGGCGATCTTCGGCACCTATTCCTCCGCCCTGGCTTTCGCCGCGACCCAAGTGACCGAGCTCGCCGGCGTGCCGTATTTCGAGCTCGGCGCCATCAGCGATCCGATTACCGAGCGCGGCTTCAAGTATCTGTTCCGCAGCTGCGCCGTCGCCAGCAACTTCGCGGTCGTGTCGGTGGACACCATCGGCGACGCGCTGGCGCCGCTGTGGAAGGTCGAGGCGAAATCCCTGAAGATCGCGATCCTGCACGAGGACGCGCTGTACGGCAGCACCGTTGCCGGCTTCCAGGAGAAGCGCTGCAAGGAGCAGGGCCTGAACGTCGTCGAGAAGATGGCCTATGCCGCCAGCACCACCGACCTGTCCTCGACCATCCAGCGCTTGCGCGGTGCCGACGTCGATGTCGTGCTGCACACCGGCTTTTCCAACGACATCGTGCTGCTCTACCGCGGCATGAAGCAGGCGGGCTGGAAGCCGCGGATGATCATCGGCTCCGGCGCCGGCTATTCGCTGAACGACACGATGCAGGCGGTGGGCGCGGATTTCGAAGGCACCATGAACGTCGATTTCACGCAGTACAAGGTGAACGAGAAGATGGCGCCAGGTGCCGCCGCCGTGGCCGTCGCCTACCAGAAGAAATACGGCGCGCCGCCGCGCTCCGGCCATTCGCTCGCCAACTACATGGGCGGCAAGCTGTTCCTCGACGTGATCGCCCGCGCCGGCTCCACCGACAAGGACAAGGTGCGCGCCGCCGTGCTGGCCACCGACATCCCGATCGGCCACACCGCCACCGGTTGGGGCGCGAAGTTCGACGACAAGGGCCAGAACACCCGCGCCCAGCCCTTCCTGCTGCAATGGCAGAAGGGCATGCAGGTGACAGTCTTCCCCGCCGACGCCGCGGTGGCCGAACCGCTGGGCGTGTTGGGCAGCTGATCACGCGCAGGCCGCCGATGCCGTTCCTGACGTGCCCGTCTGCCCCGCTTCTATCCCGGCGCGCGGTCCAGCATCACGATGTCAGGCAACCCCCGCATCCGCCCCAGCCACGCCGAGACGCCCGGCCAGCGCGCCAGCTCGAAACCGCCCTCGTCGGCAACCTGGGTGTAGCCGCACAGCGCGATGTCGGCGATCGTGGGCCCCGCATCGGTCAGCCACTGATGTCCCGCCAGCCGCCGCTCCATCACATCCAGCGCCCGCTCCCCGCCCACGCGGCACTGCTCCAGCCGCACCGCCTGCTGCTCGCTCTGGCGCAGGAACGACACGATATTGCGGGCGACGGCGATATAGGGTTCGTGGCTGTACTGCTCGAAGAACAGCCACTCATACACCCGCGTCCGCGCCAGCCCGGCCGCCGGCAGCCAAAGCGTGCCTTCCGCGAAATGCCCGAGCATGGCGTTGGATTCGATCAGCACCGTGCCGTCCTCCAGCTCCGCCACCGGAATCTTGCCGACGGGATTGCGCGCCAGGAATTCCGGCGTGCGCGTCTCGCCCGCGTTGGAATCCACCTCCACCCAGCGAAACGGCCGCCCGGCCAGCCGCAGGATCGTTGCCACCTTCCAGCAATTGCCCGAAGGCGTGTAGCCATACACCGTGATCATCCCATCCCCCGCCCCATATTTCCCCACCCGCCGATCACCCTGTAAGCTCGCGGCCCATGCAGGACCCGATCACCGAAGAGCTGTTCCGCAACGCCATCGTCGCCCTCGGCGACGAGATGGCGCTGACCATCTATCGCGCCGCCTATTCCGGCGTCCTCAAGAACATCATGGACTACAGCACGGCCATCTGCGATTCGCAGGGACGGCTGGTGGCCCAGGGCCTCAGCCTGCCCGGCCATATCTGTTCCATCCCCGTCGCCCTGCAATCCTGCCTGCGCCATTTCGGCGCCGACATCCACGAAGGCGACGTGCTGACCATGAACGACCCCTATGACGGGGGCATGCATCTGCCGGACATCTTCGTGTTCCGCCCCGTCTTCGCCGACGGCAAGCCCATCGCCTGGGCCGCCACCATCTGCCACCACACCGATGTCGGCGGCCGCGTGCCCGGCTCCAACGCCTCCGACAGCACCGAGATCTATGCCGAGGGCCTGCGCATCCCGCCGCTGAAGCTGCACGACCGCGGCGTGCCCAACGAGACCCTGCTGCGCATGATCGACCGCAACGTGCGTCTGCCCGCCCGCGTGATGGGCGACCTGCGCGCCCAGCTCGCCGCCTGCGAGATTGCCGCCCGGGGCCTCGCCGACCTGCTCGCCCGCCACGGCGCCGCCGGCCTGCGCGCGCTGATGGACGCCACCATGGCGCACAGCGAGCGCCTGGCCCGCCACTGCCTGTCCGAACTGCCGGACGGCGAGGCCACGTTCACCGACTGGATCGACGACGATCAGATCGACGCCGGCGTTCCCATCAAGCTCGTCTGCACCGTGCGCAAGCAGGGCGAGCACATGTCGTTCGACTGGACCGGCTCCTCTCCGCAAGTCAAAGGTGCGATCAACAACACCTGGAGCTACACAGCCGCCGCCTCGTTCACCGCGGCGAAGTCGGTACTGTCCGTCAACATGCCCAACAACGACGGCGTGTTCCGCTGCATCGACGTGACCGTGCCCGCCGGCACCGTCACCAACGGCGTGCTTCCCGCCGCCTGCGCCGCCCGCGGCCTCACCGGCTTCCGCGCCGCCGACTGTGCGTTCGGCGCCCTCGCCTTGCTCTACCCCGACCGCGTCTTCGCCGCCTCCGACGGCGGCAACACCGGCATCACCATCGGCGGCTACGACGAGGAACGCCGGCCGTACATCTATGTCGATTTCCTCTCCGCCGCCTGGGGCGCCCGCCCCTGGGCCGACGGCCTCGACTGCAACACCACCATGTTCGCCAACATGGCCAGCTTCAGCATCGAAGTGATCGAGGCGGAAAACCCGCTTGAGATCCTCGACTACGGCATGGTGCCGGACACCGGCGGCCCCGGCCGCTTCCGCGGCGGCATGAGCCTCGCCCGCACCTGGCGCATGCTCGCCCACGAAGGCATCCTGCAGGTCCGCGCCGACCGCCACACCCACCGCCCCTACGGCCTGCACGGCGGCGGCCCCGGCACGCCCAGCCGCAACGCCCTGCTGGGCGAAAGCGAGCTCGCCGCCAAGCTGACCATGACGCTGAAGCGCGGCCAGGTCTTCCGCCACGAACTGCCCGGCGCCGGCGGCTGGGGCAACCCGCTGGACCGCAGCCTCGATCTCGTTGCGAAAGACCTGCGCGACGGCCTCGTCACCATCGAGGGCGCGGCGCGCGACTACGGCGTTGTTGCCGGTGGCGATCCGCCGATCATCGACCACGCCGCTACGCACGCCTTGCGTACGCAACTTCGCGCGAAGCGCAAGCCTGCGCCGATTGTCGCGTGGCGGCCGTTGCATGATGACAATTAAGGCAAGGCCAGGGGCTTTGCCCCTGGACCCCAGCCAAGGCGGAGCCTTGGCAATCCCAGACTCTCTCGGCTGTATCAACGACCTTCAATTGATATCAACTGAAGGAGACAGCCGCAGCCAAGAGCAGATCGGGTTTGCAAAGGCCCCCGGCCTTTGCCGGGTCGAGGGCAGAGCCCTCGCCTTCCTCACTCACAATCACCGGAATCCCTGAATGTCCCTCCGCATCGGCATCGACATCGGCGGCACCTTCACGGACCTTGTCGCGATCGCCCCCGACGGAACGGTGCGCACGCACAAGACCGCCTCCACCCCGCACGACTACAGCCAGGGGATCGCCACGGGGCTCGCCGCCCTGCTGACCGGCGAGGCTGTTGCGGAAGTCCTGCACGCCACCACGGTCGGATCGAACACGATCCTGGAGGGCAAGGGCGCCCGCACTGCCCTGATCACGACCGCCGGCTTCCGCGACGTGCTGGAAATCCGCGACCTGCGCATGCCCCGCCTCTACGACATGCACTGGACCAAGCCGCCCGCGCTCGTCGAGCGCCGGCTGCGCCTGGAGGTTTCCGAAAAGACCCGGCCGGACGGCAGCATCGCCGTCCCGCTCGATCCCGCCAGCATCGCCGCCTGCATCGAGCGCATCCGTGCCGAGGGCGTGCAGAGCGTCGCCATCTGCCTGCTGCACAGCTACGCCAATCCCGCGCATGAACGTGCGGTCGCCGATGCCCTGCGCGCCGCCCTGCCCGACGTCGCGCTGTCGGTCAGCCACGAGATCCTGCCGGAGATCAAGGAGTATCCGCGCACCAGCACGACGGTGGTGAACGCCTATGTGCAGCCCGTGGTGCGCGCCTATCTCACCGCATTGAGCGCCCGGCTGCGCGCGTTGGGCATTACCGCCCCGCTGCACCTGATGCAGTCCAATGGCGGCCTCGCCGCGGCCGGGCACGCGGCCGCCTTCCCCGCCCATATCGTCGAAAGCGGCCCCGCCGCCGGCGTGGTCGGCGCCGCCGCCCTGGCGGCACGATTGCAGGAAGACCGCCTCATCACCTTCGACATGGGCGGCACCACCGCCAAGGCCGGCCTGGTCGAAGACGGCCACGTGCTGCGCACCGAGGCAATGGAAGTGGGCGCCGGCGTCATGGCCGGGGCCCGCCTGCTGGTCGGCGCCGGCTACATGCTGAAGCTGCCGGCCATCGACCTCGCCGAGGTCGGCGCCGGCGGCGGCTCCATCTGCCGGCTCGACGCGGCCGGCGCCCCCAAGGTTGGCCCGCATTCCGCCGGCGCCGATCCCGGCCCGGTCTGCTACGGCCGCGGCGGCACCGAGCCCACCATCACCGACTGCAACCTCGTCCTCGGCTATCTCGATCCCGCGGGCCTCGCCGGCGGCGCCGTGAAGCTGGACCGCGAAGCCGCCCTGCACGCCGTCACCGATCACATCGCGGCACCGCTCGGCCTGCCGCTGGAGCAGGCTGCGCACGGCATGCTGCGCCTCGCCGCCGCCACCATGATGCGCGCCATCCGCGCCGTGTCGGTGGAGCGCGGCCGCGACGTGCGCGGCTTCTCGCTGCTGGCCTTCGGCGGCAACGGCCCGCTGTTTGCCGCCGGCATCGCCGCCGAGCTCGGCATCAGGCGCGTCATCGTCCCGCCCATGCCCGGCCTGTTCAGCGCCTTCGGCCTGCTGCTGGCCGACACCGAACACCACGCCACCCGCTCGCTGCGCATGCGCACTGCCGACCCCGCCGCGCTGCAGACCGCGCTCGACGCCCTGCTGCAGGAGGGCGCGGACCGCCTGGCCGAGGACGGCTTCCCGCCGGACCGCCGCAGCGCCACGCGCACCGCCCGCGCCCGCTATGTCGGCCAGTCCAGCGAGCTCTCCGTGCCGCTGCCCGACGGCGACGCCCCCGCCATCCTCGCCGCCCTGCCCGAAGCCTTCGCCGCCGAGCACGCCCGCACCTACGGCTTCCGCGCCCCGCCCGGCGAGCCGGTGGAACTGATGGGCCTGTCCGTCATCGCCCGCGGCATCCCCGAGCACCCCCGCCTGCCCGCCCGTATCCCACCCGCCACCGCCACGGTCCCGCCCTGCCGCCGCGCCTGGTTCGAGGCCACCGGTTGGACCGACACGCCGGTGCTGGCCCGCGCCGGCCTGGCGACCACGCCGCGCCAGGGGCCCCTGATCGTGCAGGAATACGACGCCACCTGTCTGGTGCCGCCTGGCGCCTCGGCGGCGCTCGATGCGTTCGGGAACGTGCGGATCGAATTGCAGTAGAAGGCACCGGACACAGGAACCGCAGCCATGCCCGACGCAGCGGACCAGGACTCGCCCCGCCCTGTCCTGACGGCCGCCGAGCCGCAGCTCTTCGTCTCCGACATCAAGGCATCCTGCGATTTCTTCACCGTCAAGCTCGGCTTCACCATCGCATTCGTCTACGGCGATCCGCCATTCTACGGCCAGGTGTGCCGGGACGGCGCGCGGCTCAACCTCCGGCATGTCGATCGACCCGTCTTCGACAGCGCGCTGCGCAAGCGCGAAAGCCTGTTGTCCGCCGCCATCGCCGTCGAAGGCATCAGGCAGCTCTTCCGGGAATTCCAGTCCGCAGGCGTCCTGTTCCATGAGGCGCTGACACGGCAGCCCTGGGGTGCGGAGACCTTCATCGTCGAGGACCCGGATGGCAACCTGCTGCTGTTCGCAGGTCGCGCGGACTGAGGCAGTGGCCCTAGAAGGAAACGGCGAGGACGGCCTCGCGCCTTGCCGAACATCCCGGGAGGGACGACCCTGCCAGCCAATTCCAGAGGGGTTGTCATGCCTTGGGTCTATCTCTTCTTCGCCGGCGTGTTCGAGATCGGCTGGGCGATCGGGCTGAAATACACCGAGGGCTTCACCCGCCCGCTCCCCACCGCGCTCACCGTCCTGAGCATGATCGTCAGCCTCGGCCTGCTCGGCCTCGCGTTGAAGACGCTTCCGGTGGGCACGGCCTACGCCGTGTGGACGGGTATCGGCACCGTCGGCACCGCGCTGCTCGGCATCTATCTGCTGGGCGAACCCGCGACCGCCATCCGCCTCTCCTGTATCGGCCTCATCGTGGCAGGCATCGTCGGGCTCAAGCTCGTGGCGTGAGGGCGGACTCCGCGTCATTGGCGCCTCGCGCCGCAGTCGTCTCCCTCCGCAATGTGATCGCCGGCCGCGCAAAGCGGCACGCCAACGTCCCGCCCCTGGCGCTACAGTGATGACCGGCCGATTGCCTCGACGGGCCAACGAACAGACCTGCAACGTTCCTGTGGCGGAGGGATCATCATGGTTGCCTGGCGACACGGGCCGGCTGCGCTGGCCCTTGGCATCGCATTGGCCGGCTGCTCCGGCCAGCCACCCCTGGCCACGCCGGCCGCGGCACCGCCCAGCCCCGCATATGACGGGACGTACCGGGGCGCGGTCGACATCACCTATATCGACCCCATGGCGCAGAAATCGTTCTGCAACACCGACAGGGACGTGACGCTGCAGGTGACAGGCGGAACGTTCACCTACGCCCAGCCGCATCCTGGCTATCCTGACCGGAGGACAGTGACCTATACCGCGGCCGTCGCCGCCGATGGCTCGTTCAAGGGCAACGGCGACCAGACCGGAACGATCAGCGGCCGGATCGCCGGCGGCCACATGACCGGCAACGTCGACGGCGTTGCCTGCTTCTACACGCTGAACGCCGACCGGTCGTGAACGGCCCAACCGCTCACTGAACGCCCGGACACGGACGTTACCCGGCCTGGCGGCGGCGGATCAGGCCAAGGCAGGCAAGCCCGGCACCGAACAGCGCGAGAGACGCAGGTTCGGGTATGGGTTGTGACGCAGGCCCCAGGTCCAGAAGCACGACGTTGTCCAAGCCGTTGCTGTTGTCATTCGCGGGATCGCCGTTGATGAACGTCAACGTCGTTGCGCCGGCACTGGCCACGAAGTTGTGCGTGAATTGCTGCCAATTCAAGGTTGTCGGGCTGGCATTTGAATTGGTGTCGCCGAACGCCGGCACGCCATTGAGGGATACGTTCACCGTGCTGGTCGTTCCGAAAATGCCTCCGCCGGTCGTGTTGCCGATGAAATAAGACAGCTGATACAGGTCGCCTGGATTGGTGGTCACCGCCTGCGCGACCCCCTCCGTGGTGTTGCTGTTGAGTCCGGTGAGATCCAGCCACTGGATACCGTCTTGGGCGGGGAACAAAACCCCGTTCTGCGAGAATGTTCCGCTCACGATCGCGACATTCGTGCCAATGGGCCCCACGACCGTCCATCCCGTGATGCCCGCTGAGCCCGACGGGAATGTCGTGAAATTGCCAATCGGCACCAGAGGGGTTTCGAAGCTTCCATTGCTGAGGAGATTCGCCTGAGCGATCGAGCTCGTGACCAGGATCGCGGCGGCGCAGGCCAGTACTACTCGCAGGGAGCGCATGTCTCGTCTCCTTGAGCTGGAACCGGTACTCCATGATGTCGGGTCGTTGAACATGGCGGACAGGCACGCCTCGGGCCGCCTTGGCCAAACATCCAGGCTGCGCCAGTACCTACGTCGTGATGATGTCAATTGTAAAGTTTTCAGACGTTCGGTTGCATAAACATTGCGAATAACGCCTGATCGACCGGCGCGCGCGGTGGCGCCTCAAGCATCAGCGTGCGGATCGACAGGGTTGGCCGTATGGCCGGGCGTCCCCCTTATTCCGACAGATAGTCCGCCAGGGTGAGGGCCACCACCTCCGTCGCCCGGTGCAGGTCCGTGAGCGGCAGGCGTTCGTCGGCGCGGTGGGCGTTGGCTTCCTCGATCGTACGCGGGCCGGCGCCGTAGAGCACCACGGGCACGCCGGCGGCGGCGTAGTGGCGCGCGTCGGTGTAGAGCGGCACGCCGCCGGCGGCCACGGGCTCGCCCATGATCCGGGTGGCGTGGGCGCAGAGCAGGTCGCTGAGCGGCTTGCCGGCCGGCACGGGGGTCAGCGGGGTGGCCAGCATGATGCGGCGGATGGACAGGCGCGCCTGCGGGAAGGCGCGGGCGGCGCCTTCGATGACCTCGCGCAGCTCGGCCTCCACCGCCTGCGGCTGTTCCTCGGGCACGATGCGGCGGTCGAGGCGAAAGGTCACGCGGTCGGGCACCACGTTGGTGTTGATGCCGCCGGAAATCAGCCCGACCGTCATCTGCGGCGCCCCGATGCCGGCGATGGCGGAGGCGCGGGTGGCAAGGGTTTTCCGCCAGGCGTAGAGGGCCGAGAGGATGTGGTTCGCCGCCTCCAGCGCGTCGATGCCGGTGAACGGCTTCGCGGCATGGGCGGAACGGCCGGTGACTTCCACTTCCAGATGCAGGACGCCGTTATGCGCCTCGGTGACGGCATAGGAGAAGCCGGCGCCGAGCGCGATATCAGGCTTGCTGATGCCCTGCTGCAGCAGCCAGGCGGGGCCGAGCTCGCCGCCGGATTCCTCGTCGTAGGTGATGTGCAGCTCGACCGTGCCGCGCAGCTTCAGGCCGGACTGCTCCAGGGCCACCAGGGCAAAGGCGTAGGTAGCGATGTCGGATTTCGACACCGCGACGCCGCGGCCGTACATCCAGCCGTCGCGGATCTCGGCGCCGTAGGGATCGGCGGTCCAGCCCTCGCCGGGCGGCACCACGTCGCCATGCGCGTTGAGGGCGACGACCGGGCCGTCGCCAAAACGGCGGCGGACGATCAGGTTGGTGATGGAAGTGAGGTTGTGGGTGCGCAACAGCCCGGCCGGCACCGCATGGCGCTCGACGGTGAAGCCCAGGGCCTCCAGCAGCTCGGCGGTGCGGCGGGCGTGCGGGTCGCAGTCGCAGGGCGGGTTGTCGGACGGAACCTTGACCAGCTCGGCGAGGAAGTCCGTCTGCGCGTCGCGGCGCGCCTGCAGGAAGGCGCGGATCGCCGGGTGATCGGTCGGGGTCATGCGGGCTCTCCGGGGTTGCCTCCTTCCCCTAGAGCAATATCGGCACAGATGGAATCGCGTAGCGATTCCATCTGTGCCGATGAAATTGCTCGCCAAAAATGAGCTGGAGCAGGTTCGTTTGAAACGAACCTGCTCCAGCCGGGCGGCCGCGTCACGTCCAGGCGGCGCGGGCGATGCGGGCCGCGCTGGCGGCGGCGCTCCCCGAACGGCCGGTGGAAGCCGGGGCCTCGCGGTGATAAGCCGGCAGCGAAGGGATACATGCCATGTCCGACACGCCTCGCCTGCGCGTCCTCCTGGTCGGCGCCAGCGGCACGCTGGGCCGCGCGGTCGCCGCCGAACTCGGCGCGCGCCACGACATCATTGCCGCCGGCAGCAAGTCGGGCGACATCCGCATCGACATCACCGATCCCGCCAGCATCGCCACGGCGCTGAAACAGGCCGGGGAACTGGATGCCGTGGTCTGCGCGGCCGGCGAAGTGGCCTTCGTGCCGCTGGCCGCAATCGAGCCTGCGGCGATCGCGGAGTCGGTATACGGGCTGGGGCTGCGCAACAAGCTGATGGGGCAGGTGAACCTGGCGCTCGCGGCGCGGGCGCAGCTGCGCGACGGCGGATCGATCACGCTCACCACCGGCATCCTGACCGACAACCCGATCGCCGCGGGATCGTCGGCGACCATGGTGAACGCGGCGGTGGAGGGCTTCGTGCGCGCGGCGGCGATCGAGCTTCCTCGGGGCATCCGCATCAACGTGGTGAGCCCGAACGTGCTGCAGGAATCCATGCCGGCCTACGCGCCGTTCTTCCGCGGCTTCGAGCCGGTGGCGGCCGCGCGTGCGGCGCTGGCGTATAGCCGCAGCGTGGAAGGATTGCAGACCGGGCAGGTCTATCGGGTGGTCTGATACCCTCCCCGCCGGTTACTCGGCGGCCAGCGGCACCGCGGGCTGACGCAGCCGTTCCAGCAGCTTGGCGCGCTCGGCCTCCGCCTGGCGGATGGCGCGCTCCTTCACGTGGCCGAAGCCGCGGATCTTCTCGGGCAGCGATGCCAGGGCGACCGCGGTGGACAGCGTTTCCGGCTTCAGCTTCTGGAGAAGTTCCTCGACCAGGGCTTCGTAGTCGCCGATCAGCGCGCGCTCGGCGCGGCGTTCGTCGGTGCGGCCGAACGGATCGAGCCTGGTGCCGCGCAGGAAGCGCAGCTTCGCCAGCGCCCGGAAGCAGGTCATCATCCACGGGCCGAAACTGCGCTTCTGCAGATGGCCCGTGCGCGGATCGCGTTTGGCCAGCAGCGGCGGGGCAAGATGGAATTCCAGCCGCTCGGGGTTCTCGAACTGGGCCGCCAGCGCGTCGCGAAATTCCTTCGAGGCATAAAGCCGGGCAACCTCGTATTCGTCCTTGTAGGCGATCAGCTTGGCGTAGTTGCGCGCCACGGCCTCGGTGAGCGCGGTCGCGCCGGAGAACATGCGGCCCTCGATCTCGCGCACCCGGTCCACCAGCTTGCGGTAGCGCCGCGCGGTGCGCCGGTTCTGGTACTGCGCGAGATGGCGCATGCGCGCCGCGATGACGTCGTCGAGCGTCTTCGGCTCCGGCTTCTGCGTCGCGACCCCGGCCGCGGCGGCGACGCGGGCGAGATCGGCGGCCGCATGGCGGCCCCAGCCGAACGCGGCCTTGTTGGCTTCCACCGCAGTGCCGTTCAACTCGATCGCCTGCAACAGGCTGTCGAGCCCCAGCGGGACGAGGCCCTTCTGCCAGGCGTAGCCGAGCATGAACAGGTTGGTGGCGATGGCGTCGCCCAGCAGCGCGGTGGCGAGCGCGCTCGCTTCGATCTGGTCGACATTCTCCGCACCGGCCGCGTCCACGATGGTGCGGCGCAGCCGCGCGGCGGGCAGGCGCGTGTCCGTGTCCATCACGAAGTCGCCGGTGGGCACTTCATGCGTGTTCAGCACCACATGCGAGACGCCGCGGCGCAGGCCGGCGATCGACTCCTTGCTGGCGGCCACCACCATGTCGCAGGCCAGCAGCAGGTCGGCGTCGCCACGGCCGATGCGCAGGCCGTGCAGTTGCTCCGCTCGTGCCGCCAGCCGGATATGGCTGAACACGCTGCCGCCCTTCTGCGCCATGCCCATCTGGTCCAGCACCGTCACGTGCTTGCCGTCGAGATGCGCGGCCATGCCGAGCAGCGCGCCGATGGTGACGATGCCGGTGCCGCCGATGCCGGTGACGAGAATATCGAAAGGATGGTCGAGCGCGGGCAGCGCCGGCTCGCCGAGCGCGAAATCCTCCACCGTCACGCGCGCGCGCTTGCGCAGCTTGCCGCCATGCACGGTGACGAAGCTTGGGCAGAATCCCTCGACGCAGGAGAAATCCTTGTTGCAGCTCGACTGGTCGATGCGGCGCTTGGTGCCGAACTCGGTTTCCAGCGGCTGCACCGACAGGCAGTTCGACGTCTTCGAGCAGTCGCCGCAGCCTTCGCACACCGCGGCGTTGATGAAGGCGCGCTTGTTCGGGTCGGGGAAGGTGCCGCGCTTGCGCCGGCGCCGCTTCTCGGACGCACAGGTCTGGTCGTAGACGATGACGGTGGTGCCGGCCGTGTCGCGGAACTGCGCCTCGATGTCCGGCAGCTCGCGGCGATGGTGCACGGTGACGCCGGGCGCGAAATCGGTCACGCCGGCATGCTTCTCCGGCTCGTCGGTCACCACCGCGATCCTGGCGACGCCTTCGGCGGCGACCTGGCGGGTGATCTGCGGCACGGTGAGGGTGCCGTCCACCGGCTGGCCGCCGGTCATGGCGACCGCATCGTTGAACAGGATCTTGTAGGTGATGTTCACGCCGGAGGCGACGGCGGCGCGGATCGCCATGTAGCCGGAATGGAAATAGGTGCCGTCGCCGAGATTGGCAAAGACGTGCTTCTCCTCGGTGAACGGCGCCTGGCCTACCCAGGCCATCCCCTCGCCGCCCATCTGGCTGAACGTGTCGGTGCTGCGGTCCATCCACAGCGCCAGCGTGTGACAGCCGATGCCGCCGAGGGCGCGGCTGCCGTCGATCACTTTCGTCGAGGTGTTGTGCGGGCAGCCCGAGCAGAAATACGGCCGACGCGTGGCGGCGACCTCGACGTGCTCGCTCGCCTGCATCTGCTCGCGCAGGAAGGCCATGCGGGCGCGCAGTCCCTCGCCGTCCATGAAGCCCGCGAGGCGGCCGCCGAGGGCGAGCGCGATCTCGGCCGACGAGAACTCGCCGGCGAGCTTGAGGAACGCAGCCCCGGTCTCGTCGCGCTTGCCGAGCACGCGCGGGCGCACGGCGCAGTCGTAGAGGATGTCGCGCACCTGCTGCTCGATCAGCGGCGCCTTCTCCTCGACGACGATGATCTCGTCGAGCCCGGCGGCGAAGTGCCGGATGATGGCGGGATCGACCGGCCAGACCAGCGCGAGTTTCAGCAGGCGGACGCCATTGTCGATGCCCAGTTCGGACAGCGCCTGCCGCGTGTCGTGGTACGACTTGCCGGCGGTGATGATGCCGATGCGCGTGCCGGGCGGGTCGAGCATGATGCGGTCGAGGCCGTTGGCGCGGACGTAGTCCTGGGCGGCGGGAATGCCGACATTGAAGACGCGGGCCTCCTGCTCCATCGGCGGGTCGGGCAGGCGGAAGCCGGCATCGGGGTGCGGGCCTTCGGGAGTGCGGATGCGGAACGCCGCGAGGTCGAAGGCGACGGAGGCGGAGCTGTCCACCACGTCGGCGACCGTCTTGAAGCCGATATAGCGGCCGGACCAGCGCGACATCGCCCAGCCATGCAGGCCGAGCTCCAGCAGGTCGCGCACGTCGGCCGGCACCAGCACGGGGATGGAGCCGGCAATCAGCGCCGGCTCGCTCTGGTGCGGCACGGTCGAGGACTTGCAGGCATGGTCGTCGCCGGCGAGCAGCAGCACGCCGCCGGTGCGGGTGGTGCCGGCATAGTTGGCGTGGCGGAACACGTCGCCGCTGCGGTCGACGCCCGGCCCCTTGCCATACCAGTAGGCGAAGACGCCGTCATATTTCGCGCCGCGCAGCAGCGGCACCTGCTGGCTGCCCCAGATGGCGGTGGCCGCCAGCTCCTCGTTCACGCCGGGCTGGAAGTGGATGTGCTGCTCTTCCAGGTGCTTGCGGGCCTGCCACATCTGGATGTCGACCTGACCCAGCGGCGAGCCGCGATAGCCGGAGACGAAGCCCGCGGTGTTGAGCCCGGCCGCGACATCGAGCCGCCGCTGCAGCAACGGCAGCCGCACCAGCGCCTGCGTACCCGTAAGGTAGAACCGGTCGCTGTCGATCTGGTACTTGTCTTCGAGCGTGACGGCTGAATGCTTCATGTCACCGGCTCCGTTTCCACCCGTTTACCCGAGATTATGGCAGACATGCTGGCGTATCAAAGCGCCGAATGGGCCCGCAGCAAATAAGCACATTCGCATCGTCCGGCAGACACGTCCGGTATGACCATAAAAGGATCGAACTGGCATCACGCAAGCTTCTGTCGTGCGCTGCAGCGCGGCATCGCCTGGGCATCTACTCCGTGGGCTCCAGCACGAAATCGACCAGGTCCACCCCCTCCTGCACCATGTCGCCGACAGCGCAGCGCACGGCCTTCACCGCCCCGTCCATGGCCGAGGTCAGGGTCAGCTCCATCTTCATGGCTTCCAGCACGACCAAAGGCTGCCCGCGGGTGACGGTGTCGCCGGGCTTCACCAGCACGCTGGCGACGCGGCCGGGGATCGGCGCCATGACACGCCCGCCCCCGGCGACCTCGGCCTCGGGGGGCAGCAGTGGATCGACGCGGTCGAACGCATGGTTCGTGCCGGCAATGACGACGGTGATGCGGCCATCGTCCTGCACCACGGTGGCGGGGTGCACGGCATCGTCGAGCCGCACCGTGCCGGGAAGCGCGGCAGCGACATGGCTCGCCTCCACCCAGTCCAGTTGCCATGCGCCGTCCGCCTGCGGCTGGGCGCGAATGCGGAAGGTGTCGCTGCCGGCGCGCAGGTGCACGGTCTGCGCGCCCGCGAGGTTCATCCGCCAGCAATCGGTGGCCGACCAGGGCGAGTGCGGATCGGTCTCGACATGCGCCGTCTGCGCGCGGGCGTCCAGCACGGCCAGCGTCGCGGCGGCGATGGCGAGCGGTGGCGGCGAGGCCGGCGGCGGCAGCAAGGCGGGGTGGCGGGCGATGAAGCCGGTGTCGAAATCGGCGGCACGGAAGCTCGGATGCGCGGCGATGGCGGACAGCAAGGCGAGGTTGGTCTGCACGCCCACCACCTCGCTGGCCGCCAGCGCCGCCGACAACAGGCGCAGGGCGGCGGCGCGGTCCGGCCCGTGCACGATCAGCTTGGCGATCATGGGGTCGTAGTCCGGCGTGATGCGGTCCCCGGCACGCACGCCGGACTCGATGCGCGCAGTCCCGGGCAGGCGCAGATGCACCAGCCGGCCGACCGACGGCAGGAAGCCGCGGGCGGGGTCCTCGGCATAGAGCCGCACCTCGACGGCGTGGCCGTCGATCGCCAACGCGTCCTGCAGCTTCGGCAGGCGCTCGCCGGCGGCGACGCGGAACTGCCACTCCACCAGGTCCTGGCCGGTGATCGCCTCGGTGACGGGATGCTCCACTTGCAGGCGGGTGTTCATCTCCATGAAGTGGAAATCGGTGCCCTCCACGATGAATTCCACCGTGCCGGCGCCGACATAGCCGACCGCCTTCGTGGCGGCCACGGCGGCCTCGCCCATGGCCCGACGCATCGCGGCGGTCATGCCGGGGGCCGGCGCTTCCTCGATGATCTTCTGGTGGCGGCGCTGGATCGAGCAGTCGCGCTCGAACAGGCTGACGGCGTTGCCGTGGGTGTCGGCAAACACCTGGATCTCGATGTGGCGCGGGCGGGTCAGATAGCGTTCGATCAGCACGCGGTCGTCGCCGAAGGACGACAGCGCCTCGCGCCTGGCCGCGGCGATCGCGGCGGACAGATCGGCTTCGGCCTCGACGACGCGCATCCCCTTCCCGCCGCCGCCGGCCGAGGCCTTGATCAGCACGGGGAAGCCGATGCGGGCGGCCGCGGCGACCAGGGTGGCGTCATCCTGTGCCGCGCCGTGATAGCCGGGCACCAGCGGCACGCCCGCCCGCTCCATCAGCGCCTTGGCCTCGGACTTGCCGCCCATGGCGCGGATGGCCGCAGGCGGCGGGCCGATGAACACCACGCCGGAAGCGGCGCAGGCTTCGGCGAAGGCCGCGTTCTCCGACAGGAAGCCGTAGCCGGGATGCAGCGCTTGCGCGCCGGAGCGGCGAGCGGCCTCCAGGATCGCGGCGACGTTGAGGTAGCTGTCGCGCGGCGCGGCGGGGCCGATGCGATAGGCTTCGTCGGCCATGGCCACGTGCAGCGCGTCGGCGTCGGCGTCCGAGTAGACGGCGACAGTGGAAATGCCGAGGCGGCGGGCAGTGCGGATGACGCGGCAGGCAATCTCGCCGCGGTTGGCGATGAGGATCTTCGTGAACATGGCCGTCACATCCTGAACACGCCGAAGCGCGTCGGCGGTATCGGCGCGTTCAGGGCGGCGGACAGGCCGAGGGCAAGCACACGGCGCGTATCCGCGGGGTCGATGATGCCGTCATCCCACAGCCGCGCGCTGGCGTAGTACGGGTGCCCCTGGCTTTCGTACTGGGCGCGGATCGGGCGCTTGAACGCTTCCTCCTCCTCCGCCGGCCAGGTTTCGCCGCGTGACTCCATGCCGTCGCGGCGCACCGTGGCCAGCACGCTGGCGGCCTGCTCGCCGCCCATGACGCTGATGCGCGCGTTCGGCCACATCCACAGGAAACGCGGATCGTAGGCGCGGCCGCACATGCCGTAATTGCCGGCGCCGAAGCTGCCGCCGATGATGACGGTGAATTTCGGCACCTGCGCGGTGGCGACCGCCGTGACCATCTTGGCGCCGTCCTTGGCGATGCCGCCGGCTTCGTATTTGCGCCCGACCATGAAGCCGGTGATGTTCTGCAGGAACACCAGCGGAATGCCCCGCTGCGCGCACAGCTCGATGAAATGCGCGGCCTTCTGCGCGCTCTCGCTGAACAGGATGCCGTTATTGGCGATGATCCCCACGGGATAGCCCCACACATGGGCGAAGCCGGTCACCACCGTGGTGCCGTACAGGCGCTTGAACTCGTCCAGTTCGCTGTCGTCGACGATGCGGGCGATCACTTCGCGCACGTCATACGGCCGGCGCCGGTCGGCGGGCACCACGCCATACAGCTCGGCGGGATCGTAGCGCGGCGGCCGCGGCGCCTGCAGCGCCACCGCCGGCCGCTTCACGCCGTTCAGGCCGGCGACCGCGCGGCGCGCGAGAGCCAGCGCGTGCGCGTCGTTCTCGGCGTAATGGTCGGTGACCCCGGAGGTGCGGCTGTGCACGTCGGCGCCGCCGAGATCCTCGGCGCTCACCACCTCGCCGGTCGCCGCCTTCACCAGCGGCGGGCCCGCCAGGAAGATGGTGCCCTGGCCGCGCACGATGATGCTCTCGTCGGACATCGCGGGGACATAGGCGCCGCCGGCGGTGCAGGAGCCCATGACCACCGCGATCTGCGCGACGCCATCCGCGGACATGTTGGCCTGGTTGAAGAAGATGCGGCCGAAATGGTCGCGATCCGGGAACACCTCGTCCTGGTTCGGCAGGTTGGCGCCGCCGGAATCCACCAGGTAGATGCAAGGCAGCCGGTTCTGCGCGGCGATCTCCTGCGCGCGCAGATGCTTCTTCACGGTGATCGGGTAGTAGGTGCCGCCTTTCACCGTGGCGTCGTTGCACACAATGACGCATTCGCGGCCGGAGACGCGGCCGATGCCGGTGATGATGCCGGCCGCGGGCACCTCGTCGCCATACATGCCATACGCCGCGAGTTGCGAAAGCTCCAGGAACGGCGTGCCCGGATCCAGAAGCGCCTCGATGCGCTCGCGCGGCAGCAGCTTGCCGCGCCCGAGATGCCGCTTGCGCGCCACCTCGCCGCCGCCCTGCGCGGTGCGTCCGACCTTCGCGCGCAGATCGGCCACCAGCTCGGCCATTGCGGCGGCGTTGGCGCGGAAGGCGGCCGAGCGCGGATCGGCCTCGCTGGCGAGCCGCATCACGCGGTTTCCTTGAACAATTCGCGCCCGATCAGCATGCGCCGGATCTCGCTGGTGCCGGCACCGATCTCGTACAGCTTGGCGTCGCGCAGCAGGCGGCCGGTGGGATAGTCGTTGATGTAGCCGTTGCCGCCCAGCACCTGGATCGCTTCCAGCGACATCCAGGTGGCCTTCTCGGCCGCGTACAGGATGGCGCCGGCCGCGTCCTTGCGGGTCGTCTGGCCACGGTCGCAGGATTTCGCGACGGCGTACACATAGGATTTCGCCGCGTTCATGGTGGTGTACATGTCCGCGATCTTGCCTTGCATCAGCTGGAACTCGCCGATCGGCTGGCCGAATTGCTGGCGTTCGTGCACGTAGGGCAGCACCACGTCCATGCAGGCCTGCATGATTCCCAGCGGCCCCGCCGCCAGCACCGCGCGCTCGTAGTCGAGCCCGCTCATCAATACGGCCACGCCGCCATCCACGGCGCCCAGCACGTTCTCGGCGGGCACCTCGCAATCGGTGAACACCAGTTCGCCGGTGTTGGAGCCGCGCATGCCCAGCTTGTCCAGCTTCTGCGCGCAGGAGAATCCCGGAAAGCCCTTCTCCACCAGGAAGGCGGTGATGCCGCGCGCGCCGGCTTCCGGGTCGGTCTTGGCATAGACCACCAGCACGTTCGCCTCGGGGCCGTTGGTGATCCACATCTTGGTGCCGTTCAGCACGTAGCGGTCGCCGCGCCTGTCCGCGCGCAGGCGCATGGACACGACGTCGGAGCCCGCCCCCGGCTCGCTCATCGCCAGCGCGCCGACATGCGCGCCGCTGATCAGCTTCGGCAGATAGGCCTGCTTCTGCGCCGGGGTGCCGTTGCGGCGGATCTGGTTGACGCAAAGATTGGAATGCGCGCCGTAGGACAGCCCCACGGAGGCGGAGGCGCGGCTGATCTCCTCCATGGCCACGCAATGCGCCAGGTAGCCCATGCCGGCGCCGCCATAGTCCTCCTCGACGGTCAGGCCGAGCACGCCCAGGTCGCCCATCTTGCGCCAGAGATCGGCGGGAAAGTCGTTGATCCGGTCGATCTCCGCGGCACGCGGCGCGATCTCGGCATCGGCGAAGCGGCGCACGCTGTCGCGCAGCATGTCGATCTCCTCGCCAAGATCGAAGTTCAGGCCGTAATCGGTGTTGGAGGCCATGGCATCAGCCCTGTTCGGTGAGTTCGGGAAAGTCGTCCTCGCGGTATTCGCCTTCGGCGCGCCCGCTGCGCGCCGCCTCGGCACGGCGCAGCTCGACCCGGCGGATCTTGCCGGAGATGGTCTTCGGCAGCTCGGCGAACTCGATGCGGCGAACGCGCTTGTACGGCGACAGGCGGGCGCGCAGATGCGCGAAGATGGATAGCGCCGTCGCCGCCGACGGTTCGGCATCGGCGGTCAGCGCCACATAGGCCTTGGGCACAGCCAGGCGCAGCGGATCGGGCGCCGGCACCACCGCCGCTTCCGCGACCGCGGGATGCTCGATCAGCACGCTCTCCAGCTCGAACGGGCTGATGCGGTAGTCGGAGGCTTTGAAGATGTCGTCGCCACGGCCGACATAGGTCAGGTAGCCGTCGGCATCGCGGGCGGCGACGTCGCCGGTGCGGTACACCGCGCCGCCGATGGCGGCGATGCTGCCGTCGTCGTTCTGGTAGCCGCGCATCAGCCCGGCCGGGCGCGGATCGAGCGGAATGCACACCGCCCCTTCGTCGGCGTCCTTGTCGTCGGTGTCGATCAGCCGGATCGTGTAGCCCGGCAGCGGCCGGCCCATCGAGCCCGGCTTCACCGCCTGCCCCGGCGGATTGCCGATCTGCGCGGTGGTCTCGGTCTGGCCGTAGCCGTCGCGGATGGTCAGGCCCCAGGCCGCCCGCACCTGGTCGATCACCTCGGGGTTCAGCGGCTCGCCGGCGCCGGTGACCTCGCGCAGCGCCGTCTTCCAGGTTTTCAGGTCCTCCTGGATGAACATGCGCCACACCGTGGGCGGGGCGCACAGCGTGGTGACGCCGTTCTGCGCGATGGCGTCGAGCAGGCCGCCCGCGTTGAAGCGGGGCTGGTTGGCGATGAACACGGTGGCGCCGGCGTTCCAGGGGGCGAAGAAGCAGCTCCAGGCATGCTTGGCCCAGCCGGGCGAGGACACGTTCAGATGCACGTCGCCGGGCAGCAGCCCCAGCCAGTACATCGTCGAGAGATGGCCGACGGGATAGGAGCGGTGGCTGTGCAGCACCAGCTTCGGCCTGGCGGTGGTGCCGGAGGTGAAATACAGCAGCATCGGGTCGTCCGGATCGGTCCTGCCGTCCGGCACGAAGCCGGCCTCGCCCAGCAGCAGCGTGGCATAATCGACGCAGCCCGCCGGCGCGCCGCCGACGGTGATGCGGGTGACGCCCTGCGGCAGGGCGGCGAGCTTGCCGGCATCCTCGGACGCGGCGACAGTGAAGCGCACGCGGGCGCGGCCCACCCGCTCGTTCAGGTCGTCCGCCGTCAGCAGCGTCGTTGCCGGCACCACCACCGCACCCAGCTTCATCGCGGCCAGCGTCACCTCCCACAGCGGCGCCACGTTGCCGAGCATGAGCAGGATGCGGTCCCCCCGCTTCACGCCCAATGCACGCAGCCCGTTGGCCACCCGGTTGGAACGTACCGAAAGCTCACCGAAGGTCAGTGTTGCTGACCCATTCCCGATGATGCGCAAAGCCGGCCTGTCACGCAACTCCCCGCGCGCCAGCTCCGCGTCGAACCAGTCGAGCGCCCAGTTGAACGCCCCAAGCTCGGGCCAGCGGAACTGCGCATACGCGGAAGCGTAGTCGGTGCGGTGCGCGAGCAGGAAGTCGCGCGCCGCCTTGAAGTCCCGCGCCATGTCAGACCGCCTCCTTGCGCGACAGCCCGGATAGCCACGGGAACACCACCGAGAAATCGCGCCCGGACTCGCCGGCCTCGGCGACCGCCTGGTACAGCCGTGCCGCGTGCGCGCCGAGCGGGGTCGCCGCCCCCACCGCCTCCGCGGCTGCCTGCGACAATTGCAGATCCTTCAGCATCAGGGCGGCGGCGAAGCCGGCGGCGTAGGCGCGGTTCGCGGGCGAGGCCGGCACCGGCCCCGGCACCGGGCAATAGCTGGTCAGCGCCCAGCACTGGCCGGAGGAGGTGGAACTGACCTGGAACAGCTTGGCGCGGTCGAGCCCCAGCTTGTCGGCCAGCACGAAGGCTTCGGACACGCCGAGCATGGAGATGCCCAGGATCATGTTGTTGCAGATCTTCGCCGCCTGCCCGGCGCCGGCCGGGCCGGTATGCACGATGTTCCGGCCCATCGCCTGCAGCACCGGCAGCGCGCGGGCGAAGGCGGCGTCGGGACCGCCGACCATGAACGTCAGCGTGCCCGCGGTGGCGCCGCCGACGCCGCCGGACACCGGGGCGTCGAGCATGTCGAGCCCGGCCTTCGCGGCCGCGGCAGCGACGCGGCGGGCGGTCTCCACGTCGATGGTGGAACTGTCGATCAGCAGCGGCGTGTCGGTGGCGTTGGGCAGGATGCCGTCCAGGACCACTTCGGCCACATGCTTTCCGGCCGGCAGCATGGTGATGACGATGTCGGCGGCGCGCACGGCCTCGGCCACCGACGCGGCGACGCGCCCGCCCGCCTTGGCATGCGCCTGCAGGGCCGCCGGCACCAGATCGAAGCCGAGCACGTCATGGCCGGCCTTCAGCAGGTTGGCCGCCATCGGCAGGCCCATGTTGCCGAGGCCAATGAAGGAGATGTTCATGCAGCCTCCAGCAGTTTGCGGGCGATGATCACGCGCATGATCTCGTTCGTCCCTTCCAGGATGCGGTGCACGCGCAGGTCGCGCAGGTAGCGCTCGATCTGGTAGTCCTTGATGTAGCCGTAGCCGCCATGCAGCTGCAGGGCCTCGTCGCAGATGCGGAAGCAGACGTCGGTGGCGTAGCGCTTGGCCATGGCGCAGTGCTTGATGGCGTCGAGCGCGCCGGCATCGAGGGAAGCCGCGGCGCGGTGCACCATCAGCCGCGCGGCATCGAGCTCGGTCGCCATGTCGGCGAGCTTGAACTGCAGCGCCTGGAAATCGGCGAGCTTGCGGCCGAAAGCGCGGCGCTCCTTCACATAAGCCAGGGCCGCATCCAGGCAGGCCTGCGCGCCGCCCAGCGAGCAGGCGGCGATGTTGATGCGCCCGCCGTCGAGCCCCATCATCGCGAAGCGGAACCCCTCGCCTTCGTCGCCCAGGCGGTTGGCCACCGGCACCAGGCAATCAGCGAAGGTCACCAGGCTGGTCGGCTGGCTGTTCCAGCCCAGCTTGCGTTCCGGCTTGCCGAAGGCGAGCCCGGGGGTGTCCTTCTCGATCACCACGCAGGAGATGCCGCGCGGACTGTCGTCGCCGGTGCGCAGCATTGTCACGTACAGGTCGGAGATGCCGCCGCCGGAAATGAACGCCTTGGTGCCGTTCACCTTGTACTGGGCGTTGCCCACCGGCTCGGCCCGGGTCGCCAGCGCCGCCGCGTCCGAGCCCGAGCCCGGCTCGGTCAGGCAGTAGCTCACGAAATGCTCGGCGGTGAGGATCTTCGGCAGGAAGCGCGCGCGCTGCTCGTCGTTGCCGAAGCGGGCCACCATGCCGGCGACCATGTTGTGGATGGTCAGGAAGGCGGCGGTCGAGGGGTCGGCATAGGCCAGCTCCTCGAAGATCAGGGCGGCGTCGAGCCGGGTCAGGCCGGTGCCGCCATGCGCCTCGTCCACATAGATCCCGGCGAAGCCGAGGGCGGCGGCCTCGCGCAGCGCGGCGGCGGGGAAATGCCGCTCCTCGTCCCAGCGTCCGGCATGGGGCAGCAGCTTTTCCCGGGCGAAGCCACGCGCGGTGTCCTGGAAGGCACGCTGGTCCTCGGTCAGGTTGAAGTCCATCGCGCTTCCCCTCCCTTGCCTGACCCTAGTCTTGGGTGGGAAGACGGGACGGCGTCAAGCGGCCAGCCCGGCCGCTTCGCCCTCGCGACCATCGCCGATCCCCTGACAGGAGCCCCCATGCGCGCCCGCATCCGTGACACCGAGATCTATTTCGACATCGAGGGCGCCGGCCTGGTGCCCAACGGCACGCGGATGCGCGAGAAGCCGCCGGCTTTCGTCCTGCATGGCGGCCCCGGTGGCGACCACACCGGCTTCAAGCCGGGGATGAGCCCGCTCGCCGAGAAGATGCAGCTTGTCTATGTCGACCATCGCGGCCAGGGCCGTTCGGCCAAGGGCGACCCGGCGACCTATACGCTGGACGAGAATGTCGAGGACCTGGAGGCGCTGCGCCGCCATCTCGGCCTGGGGCCGGTGGTGACCATCGGCACCAGCTATGGCGGCATGGTGGCGATGGCCTATGCCGCGCGCTATCCGGCCTCGGTGTCGCATCTGGTGCTGATCGTGACCGCCGCGCATGCGGGGTTCAATGCCCGCGCCCGCCAGATCGTGGCCGAGCGCGGCACGCCGGAGCAGAAGTCGGTGTGCGACCAGCTCTGGGCCGGCGAGCTCGATACGGTGGAGAAGCTGCGCCGCTATTACGACGTGATGGGGCCGCTGTATTCGCGCAAGTTCGACCCGGTGGCCGCCGCCGCCAGCCGCGCGCGCGGCAGCCTGACCCCGGAGGCGCTGAACCGAGCCTTTGCCCCCGGCGGCTTCCTGCAGAGCTTCGACCTGCGGCCGGAGCTGTCCGCCATCACAGCGCCGACCCTGATCCTGGCGGGCCGCCACGACTGGATCTGCCCGCCCGAGTTCTCCGAGGAGATCCATCGGCTGATCCCCGGGTCCGACCTGCGCATCTTCGAGGAGAGCAGCCACTCCATCCGCGGCGACGAGCCGCAGGCGCTGCTGGACGCGATCGCGGGGTTCATCGTCTACAACACCCGGTAGGGATGGCTCGTCTCGATTGTTGAGCACCGTCTACTGACGTGATCACCACGCGCCGTGGCGCGGCGCGATACAGCGAATCGAGCGGCGGGAAACAATCATGACCAGGTGTGACGTTCGCCGGCAGCGGCGCTGCACGCCGGGCGGCCATCCGTATCGACTTGTCAGGGACTTATACGAACCGTTTCGCCAGCGGTTAATCCCGCCTGTATGATAAAAAGGTGATCGGACTCACGGTTACGTGAGAGTTGTAAAGATTGGATGAATGCGATAGCAATGAGACAGAATACAGTTCCGTAAGGATCTGGGTGCATGCCACCGGCCATGCGCCGGCCGTCGGGAATGCCTTCGCGGTCCCGATGGCCGAGTTCGGCCGGCGGGACCCTGGAACGTGCGGAACCGTGGGGTCGCTCCGGCCACGCCGGCGGACCTGAACCTTGGACGTCTGAAGCGAAGGTGAAATGAGATGGCGACTTTTACTGCGGGCGACCTGACGGTCAGCGGCTTCGACAACAGTTCTACCGACCTGGGCTTGTACAACAGCAGCCGCACCGGTGGCTTCGCCGGCAACTTCGGCTTCGATGATGATTTCGTGTGGAACTGGAGCGCCGGCACCGACGCCAATGGCAATCCGACCGGGCCGCAGATTGTGTCGGCAGCCGGCACGAACTCGTGGTCGCTGCACATTGAATTTCAGTACGTAGGCGGGAATCTGGGCGCCGAAGAGCTGCAATATGGCGGCAGCACGGTTGCAGATGCAGACAACCACCTGGCTGCCAATTTCACGGGGACTGGGGCGGACTCCCTCACGACGATATTCCAGAACCTGAATCTGTACGCGCCGGCAGGGGCTCCCGACTCGTTTGCGATCACGTTCACCCTCACCGACACGACGGCGGGGGGCGCCACAGCCTGGACCCAGTACTTCGAGAACACGGGCGTCGCCTGCTACGCCACCGGAACCCGCATCGCCACGCCGGCCGGCGAGGTTGCGGTCGAGGCCCTGCGGATCGGCGATCTGGTCGCCACCAGCAGCGGCGTTGCCAAGCCGATCAAGTGGATCGGCCGCCGCACCTACACGGCCGCCCAGGTCGCCGCCCACCAGCACCTGCGCCCGGTCACCATCCGCAAGGACGCGCTGGCCGAGGGCATGCCGCATCGCGACCTCGTCGTCTCGCCCATGCACGCGATGTTCATCGACGACGTGTTCATCCCCGCCGCCGCGCTGATCAACGGCGTCACCGTCCTGCGCAACGATGACCTGGCCCCGGTCAGCTACGTGCATATCGAGCTCGATGCGCATGACGTGGTCTTCGCCGAAGGCGCGCCGGCCGAAACCTTCGTGGACGACAACAGCCGCCTGATGTTCGACAACGCCGACGAGTACTACGACATGTTCGGCGCCGACGAAGCGCCGCGCGGCTTCTCGGCCCCGCGCGTCGAGGAAGGCTACCAGCTTGAGGCGGTGCGCCGCCGCCTGGCCGCCCGCGCCGGCATCGCCACCTTCGCCGCCGCCCACGGCCCCCTGCAGGGCCATGTGGAGCGGCTCGCGGACGGCACGCTGGAAGGCTGGGTGCTCGACACCGCCACCCCGTCGGTTCCGGTGGAGCTCGATGTCCTGGTGGATGGCGAGACGGTCGCCCGCGTGCTGGCCAACCGCTACCGCACTGACCTCGACCATGCCGGCCTCGCCGGCGGCCGCTGCGCCTATTCGGTGGCGCTGCCGGCCTCGGTGGTCAGCATCGACCAGGTCGAGGTCCGCCGCGTCGCCGACGGCGCCCGGCTGCCGGTCGCCCGTACCGCCGCCCTGGCCTCCTGATCCCCGGCCGGGAGCCTTCGGGCTCCCGGACCGGATACCGGACACTGTTTGCGCCGCCCGGTCCCGCCGGGCGGCGCAAGCTTTTCTGGCCACTCCGCACAACCCGGACGCGCCCGGCATCCGGGAAGGCCCCCCTCACCCGGCCGGCCGCTCCGGCTTCGGCCGCGGGATCTCGTCGCCCGCCAGCGATTCGCGCGCGAGCAGGGTTTCCGCCCCCGAATCGAGCACGGCGCGGTTGTCGCGCAGAATCGCCAGCGCCCGCTCCAGCGAGCGCTGCAGCAACGTGCGCACCGCATCGTCGATCTCGTGCGAGGTCGCGTCGCTGAACCGGCGCGGGCGCCAGAACGCGCCGGGCTCATCCAGGAACCGGCCCTGCTCGGTGTCCCAGGCGACCGGGCCGAGCTTCGGGTCCATGCCGAAGCGCAGCACCATGCCGCGGGCGATGTCGGTGGCCTTGGCCAGATCATCGGCCGCCCCGGTGGACACGTCCGGCCCGATCAGCGTTTCCGCCGCCCGGCCGCCCATGAGCACCGCCATGCGCGCCTCCAGCTCGTGCTGTCCCATCAGGAACCGGTCCTCGGTGGGGTGTTGCATGGTGTAGCCCAAAGCGGCAATGCCGCGCGGAATGATCGAGATCTTCTGCACCGGGTCGGTGCCGGGAATCGCCATGGCGACCAGCGCATGGCCCATTTCATGAAACGCAACAATCCGCCGCTCGCGCGGGATCAGCACGCGCGAGCGCTTCTCCAGCCCGGCCACGATCCGCTCCACCGCCTCGGCAAAATCCTCCATGGCGATGGCATCGGCGCCGCGCCGCGTGGCCCGCACCGCCGCCTCGTTGGCGAGGTTGGCCAGGTCGGCCCCGGTAAAGCCGGGCGTCAGCGCCGCGATTGCGTCCAGGTCGACATCGGGGGCCAGCTTCAGGTTCTTCAGGTGCACCCTCAGGATCTGCACACGCCCCTTCTTCTCCGGCCGGTCCACCAGCACCTGGCGGTCGAACCGTCCGGCCCGCAGCAAGGCGGGGTCGAGGATCTCCGGCCGGTTGGTGGCGGCGAGGATGACGATGGCAACCGACCGGTCGAACCCGTCCATCTCCGCCAGCAGCTGGTTCAGCGTCTGCTCCTTCTCGTCCTGGCCGGTGATCGGCGAGGCGCCGCGGGCGCGGCCGAGCGCGTCCAGCTCGTCGATGAAGATGATGCACGGGGCGAGCTTGCGCGCCTGCTCGAACAGGTCGCGCACGCGCGCCGCGCCCACACCCACGAACATCTCCACGAACTCGGCGCCGTTGGTGGAGAAGAACGGCACCCCGGCCTCGCCCGCCACGGCGCGGGCCAGCAGCGTCTTGCCGGTGCCGGGCGGGCCCACCAGCAGGATGCCGCGCGGGATATGCGCGCCGAGGCGGCCGAACTCTTGCGGCTTCTTGAGGAACTCGACGATCTCGTGCAGCTCCTCCTTCGCCTCGTCCACGCCGGCGACATCGTCGAAGCTGACCTTCACGTCGGTTTCCGCGACCAGCTTGGCCCGGCTGCGGCCGACCGACAGCAGGCCGCCGCCGAACCCCCCGCGTCCGCCGGACATGAAATACGAGGCCCCCAGCCACACGCCCACGAACAGCAGCGGCGGCAGCACCCAGCCGAGCAGCGTGCCCAGCGGGCCGGTGGCCGGCACGGCGGCGAACTCGACCCCGGTCTTGGCGAGCTGGCCCGCCAAGTCCGCCGGCACGCGCTGCGTGGTGAAGCCGGTGGTGCCGTCCGCCTGCTTCTCCTTGTACTCGCCGCGGATGGTGTCGCCGGCAACCGTCACCTTGGCCACCCGCCCGTCGTCCAGCAATTGCTGGAACCGGCTGTAGGGAATCGGCTCGTTGCCGCCGCCGCCCTGGTTCAACAGGCTCAGCAACACCAGCGCCAGCGCGATCGCCCAGCCGATCTGGATCAGCGGCAGTTTGGTCATGGCGGCGTCACTGTGCCACAGGCGTCAGGGCAAGGTCAGTCTCAGTGCGCCATCAGCACCGGCAGGTCCGCCCCGCGCAGGATGCGCTGGGTGAAGCCGCCGAAAACCACTTCGCGCAGCCGGCTGTGGCTGTAGCCGCCCATCACCAGCAGGTTGGCGCCCACGCCGGCGGCCGCCCCCAGCAGCACCTCGACGGCCGGCCGCCCGTTGCGGGCCAGATGCTGCACCGAGGTGTTGGCGTTGTGCCAGCGCAGGGCGCGCTGCAGGCGCTCGCTGGTCTCCTCCTTCGTCTGCTCGTCCTCCTCCACCGAAATGATCACCACGCGCTCGGCGGCTTCGATCATCGGCATGGCCGCGCTGACCGCGCGCGCCGCCTCGGGCGAGTCCTTCCAGGCGATGGCCACCGTGCCCGGCAACGCCGCCTGCGCCTGAGCGGCCGCGATCAGCAGCGGCTTGCCGGTGTCCATCAGGGCGGCCTCCAGCACGTCCAGGGCCACGTCCTCGCCGTTGCGCGTGCGCCCGACCACCACAAGGTCCGCGAAGCGGCCATACTCGGCCAGCCACTGCGCCTCGTTGCCGGTCTCCACCACCAGATCGGCGCACAGGCCGGTTCCCGGGGCCGATCCGCCGGTCGCGATTCCGGCTTCCGCGCAGAAGCTGGAGAAAGCCTGCCAGGCTTTCTGCTCCAGGGCCTTGTTCTCCGCCTCCAGCCGGTCGATTACACTCTGGATCGCGCCACCGCCGCCGATGCCGCCGGCGGTCATCGCCACCACCACGTCGGTGACATCGACGCGCACGTGCAGGAACTCCAGATGCGCCCCGAACGGCCTGGCCGCCAACAGCGCCGTCTCGAAGACCGCCTTGTCGCTGTCGGCCCCAGTGGCCGGTACGAGTACGTGCTTGAACATCCAATTTCTCCTTCGGCGAAGACCTTACGCCGGACCCGGGCAAGGCAGACTGATCTGGATCAATGCCCCGTACGCTGACAGACGTTCTTGTTGCGAACAAGCCAACGAAGTGGAGAGTGCCATGAATGCGGGCGACGTGATGACCACGGATGTCGTGACCGTCGGGCCGGAGACCCCGGTCCTGCAGGTCGTGAAACTGCTGCTGGCGCGCGGCATCAGCGGCGTTCCGGTGGTCGACGACGCCGGCCGGGTGGTCGGGCTGATCAGCGAAGGCGACCTGCTGCGCCGCGCAGAGCTGGGCACGCAGAAACGCCGTGGCGCATGGCTGGAGTTCTTTACCGGCACGGCGACGCTGGCAGAGGAATATGTGCGCACGCACGGCACCCTGGCGCGCGACGTGATGACTCGCGCCGTGGTCTGCGCCGACCGCGCCACCCCCCTGGCGGAGATCGCCGACCTGATGGAGCAGAAGCACATCAAGCGCGTGCCGGTGGTCGATGCCGACCGGCTGGTGGGCATCGTCAGCCGCTCCAACCTGCTGCGCGCCTTCGCCTCCACGGCGCCTGAACCGAAATCCGGCAACGTCGACGACGGCAAGATCCGCGAGGTGCTGCTGGGCGAGCTGGCGCGCCAGCCCTGGAGCCGCCGCGCCGAGAACAGCGTGGTGGTCACCGACGGCGTGGTTCACCTCTGGGGCCTGGTGACGACATCGGAGGAACTGCGCGCACTGCAACTCGCGGCCGAAGGCGTCCCCGGCGTGCGCGCGGTGAAGAACCACATGATCGTCCTGTCCGAGGAGCCATATCCCCTGTTCCCCGGCAGCTTCGTGGGCTGATCGCCGGGCGGAAGGTCAGGGAGGGTCGGCGGGTTCAGTCGTCGCGGCGCCAGTCGACGCGCAGGAAATACCCATCCTCGTCGTACTGGAAATCGAGTTCGCCGCCGAAGGCACTGTCCAGCGCCCGGCCGATCCGGTGCGGCAGATGGATATCCGTCGTGGTGACGACGACCCGCTCCGGCGCTTCCTCGATATTCATGATGCGGTTGAACGGGTGTTCAGGCTTCTCCAACTCCTCCTGGCGCCGGATGACGTGCAGAAGCGCGTCCCGGTGCGCGTCCACGAACCGGCCGGTCAGCGTCACCACGCCGGCCGGGAAGGCGTCGTTGATACGGTGGCATGCCTGGCAGAGCTCTTCATGCGCGCCGGCGGGCCGTTCGCGCCATTGCCAGCGCCCTTCGTGATACACCGCCCCGCATTGCGGGCAGACCGTGGGCTCGTGCAGCTTCTTCGTACGCTTGTACGGATCGGTGACGCTGCGATCCTGCGCGCGCCCCCAGCGGCGGGGGCCTGTCGCGGAACCGAAGGGCGTGGCGGGCACTGTCATGGCACACACCTGCTGCATCTGCTGCCGCCCCGGTTCCGCGCCCCGATGGAACGGGCCAACCGAGGAACCCACGGCCGGTCGCCACCATCGCAGCGATCGGCGGCGCCGGCCTTGATCTGGGTCAAGGAAGCGCGCGCCGCGGCGGCGCGGGCATTCGACGTGAAGACGGACTTCCGGCCGGGGCGGCACGCCACTGCCGCCACACCGCTCAGGAGTCCTCGGCTTCCTCGGCCCGCAGAATGCCGTAGACCGTCCTGACCATGCCGTGCGGCGGGCGGAAAGCCGCCGGGCCACGCCCGAATCTGACCTGCCGGCGCGTGTGGCGGTCGGCATTGGCATGGGTCAACGCCCGCAGCTCTCCGCAAGCGCCGGCACGCCCGGCGGCATCCGTCGCGCCAGCGTCGCCTGCTCGAACGCATAGGCAAGCCGCAGCAGCGTCGCCTCGCTCCAGGCCCGGCCGGTGAACGTCGCGCCGATGGGATACTCCGGCGTCGCCTGCTCGCCGATGCCGGAGACGAACCCCGCCGGCACCTGCACGCTGGGATAGCCCGCCTTCGCCGCGATCGCCGCCCCGGCATTGCCGGGGAACAGCACCGCGTCCAGCCGGTTCTCTTCCATGTATGCATCCAGCCCGCGCGTGCGCGCCGCGCGCAGATCCATCTGCCGGGCAGAGAGGTATTCCGGGTCTTTCAGGTCGCCGCGCGTACTCTCGGCCGCCAGGAAGATGTCCTGGCCGAAGCGCAGCGCGGTGTCGGCATGTTCCGCGTTGAAGGCGATGATGTCGCCCAGCGTGCGCATCTTCGTCCCCTTCGCCCAGTCGCGCAGGTACTGGTTCATGTCGTGCTTCAACTCGTACACGAACACGATCGGCAGCCGAGCCACCTGGTCTTTCGTCGGGCTCTCGGGGTTGCGGTTCAGGATCGCCATCTCGGTGCCGGGCCCGCCGATCCAGCCCTCGGTCGGGATGTTCTCGCGCACGATCACCGCACCTTGCGCCTCCAGCACCGTGATCGCCGCCTGCATCACGGCAGCCGCGGCCGGCGGCAGCGGGCGGTAATAGACGTCGTTGCCGGGATCGGCCGGATTGCTCGGCACCCCGATGCGCGCGCCCTTCAGCCCGTCCTTGTCCAGCGCCTTGAGGTAGTCGGGCGCCTTCGGGGCGTGCGCCGTCGCCGGGTCCAGCGGGTCCGGCCCGGCCAGCACGCCCAGCAACAGGGCGGCGTCGCGCACCGTGCGCGTCATCGGCCCGGCGGTGTCCTGGCTGGCGGCGATGGGGATGATGCCGGCGCGGCTGATCAGCCCCACCGTCGGCTTCACCGTCACCAGCCCGTTCTGGTTCGCCGGCGACAGCAGCGAGCCCGACGTCTCCGTGCCGATCGACGCCGCCGCGAACCCCGCCGCCACCGCCACCGCCGACCCGGCGCTGGACCCGCCCGGCGGCACGACCGGCACGCCCTTGTCGTCCAGCGCCGGCGCATAGGCGTTGCGCACCTGCCCGCCCAGCGATGAATAGCCGGACGGCATGCCCACCGCGAGGATATTGGCGAACTCCGTCAGGTTCGCCTTGCCCAGGATCACCGCGCCGGCGCGGCGCAGCTTCGCCACCACGGTGGCATCCCGTTTCGCATACGCATCCGCCAGCGCCAGCGAGCCCGCCGTGGTGTGCTGGTTGTCGGCGGTGGCGATGTTGTCCTTGACCAGGATCGGAATGCCCTGCAGCGGCGGCTGCTTGCCGCGTGCCGGCGCCGCATCGATCTTCTCCGCGATCGCCAGCGCGTCCGGGTTCACCTCGCGCACCGCGTTCAGCTGCGGCCCGGCGCGGTCATACGCCTCGATGCGCGCGAGATAGGCCCGCACCAGCGCAGCCGCCGTCGTCCTGCCCTCCGCCAGCGCCTGCTGCAACTCGGCGATCGTCGCGTTCTCGACGCACAGGGCGGTCTCTGGCTTGGGCATGGTCGGGGTCTCCGTCGTGGCTTCTGCGTGCGGTGATGCGGGTGGCGGTGCGCCTTCGGGCGGCGGCGGCGGCACCGGCGGCGGCAGCGGGATCGCCCGCACCGGCGCCCGC
>NZ_JAPDNT010000003.1 GCF_025989185.1 Limobrevibacterium gyesilva | reverse complement strand
GCCTGGGCAGCCGCGCCTTCGCCGGCGATCCGGCCGCCGCGCCGGCGCAGGGGCCCGAGCTGTGGCTGGCGCGCCCGGGCCACGCGCCGCTGTGCTTGCGCTTCGACGAGCGGCTGCGTGCCGACGCCGCCGCCTGCGTCGCCCGGCTGCGTGCCATGGGCTTGCAGGTGATGCTGGCCTCCGGCGACCGCAGCGGGCCGGTGGCGGCCGTCGCGGTCGCGCTCGGCATCACGGACTGGCAGGCAGAGCGCTCGCCGGTCGAGAAGGTGGCGCTGGTGGAAGGGCTGCGCGGCCAGGGCCGCCGCGTGCTGATGGTGGGCGACGGAGTGAACGACGGGCCGTCGCTGGCCGCCGCCAGCGTGTCGGCCTCGCCGTCGAGTGCCGCCGATGTCAGCCAGACCGTGGCCGACATGGTGTTCCAGGGATCGCTGCTGGCGCCGGTGGCCGAGGCGGTGGCGGTGGCGCGGCGCGCGCGGGCGGTGATGCGGCAGAACATCGCGCTGTCGATCTGCTACAACGCCGTGATGCTGCCGCTGGCGGTTGCCGGGTTCGTGACGCCCTGGCTGGCGGCGGCGGCGATGTCCAGCTCGTCGCTGGTGGTGATGGCCAACAGCTTGCGTGTGCGAGGCAGACGCGCATGACCGCGATGTTCACCCTGATCATGCTGAGCCTGGTGCTGGGCGGCGGCGCCCTGGCGCTGTTCCTGTGGACGCTGCGCTCCGGCCAGTATGACGATGTCGAGGGTGCCGCAAACCGCATCCTGTTCGACGACGCGCCGCGGAACGACGCGCCGGAGCGCCGATGATGCATTGACCATGCGGCCCCGCTCCATGACACTTCGTCCATCCGAGGCAAGAGGGGGACAGGCCATGTCCAGGCGTTTGCTCATTGCATGTGGCGCCGCGTTGGCGCTGGGGGCCGGGGCGGCCCGGGCGGATACGCTGGTGGTCTGCACCGAGGCGAGCCCGGACGCGCTGAGCTCGGCGCTCAGCACCGCCAACACCAGCTTCGACGTGTCCGAGCAGATCTCCGACCGGCTGGTGGAGATGGAGATCGGCGGCTCCGCGCTGAAGCCGGCGCTGGCGGAATCCTGGACGATCTCGGAAGACGGGCTGCAATACACCTTCAAGCTGCGCCATGGCGTGAAGTGGCAGTCCAGCGCCACGTTCAAGCCGACGCGCGCGCTCAATGCCGACGACGTGGTGTTCAGCTTCAACCGGATGCTTGACAGGGCGCACCGCTTCAACAAGGTGGGTGGCGGCAACTATCCGCTGTTCGCGGCCCTGGTGGAGCCGAGCCTGAAGGCGGTCACCAAGGTGTCCGACGACACCGTGCTGTTCGAGCTGAAGACTCCGCTGGCGCCGCTGCTGAGCACGCTGTCGGTGCAGCCCTTCTCGATCCAGTCGGCCGAATACGCCGCCGCGATGGACAAGGCGGGCACGCCCGACCAGCTCGACATCGCGCCGATCGGCACCGGGCCGTTCCAGCTGGTGCAGTACCAGAAGGACAGCCTGATCCGCTTCCGCGCCTTCAAGGATTTCTGGGGCGCGAACGGCGGCATGCCGGAGCGCGCGGCCAAGGTCGACAACCTCGTGTTCTCGATCACGCCTGATCCGTCGGTCCGCTTCGCCAAGCTGCGTGCCAATGAATGCCAGGTGGCGCGCTATCCCAATCCCGCCGATCTCGACGCGATGCGCGCGACGGCGGGCGTGACCGTGCAGGACAGCACGATCGCCTCGCTCAGCTATCTGGCGTTCCGCAATGACAAGAAGCCGTTCGACGACAAGCGCGTGCGCGAGGCGCTGGCGACAGCGATCGACCTCAACAGCCTGGTGAAGGCGGTCTATCAGGGCAGCGGCACGCCGGCGGCGGCGCTGGTCTCGCCGGCGCTGTGGGGCCACAACGACCAGGTGAAGCCGCGCCCCTACGACCCCGCGCGGGCCAAGGCATTGCTGGCCGAGGCCGGCTATCCCAACGGCTTCAGCACCGATCTGTGGGCCATTCCGGTGGCCCGCGCCTACATGCCCAATGGCCGTCGCGCCGCCGAAATGATCCAGGCCGACTGGGCCAAGATCGGCGTCACCGCGAAGATCGTGACCTTCGAATGGGGCGAGTACCTGCGCCGCATCCGCAACAACGAGGCCGATGTCGGCATGCTCGGAGGCACCTGGGACTATCCCGATCCGAGCCAGCAGCTGATCGGCTTCACCTGCGAGGCGCTGACCACTGGCCGCAACATCCCGCACTGGTGCAACCGCACCTACAGCGACCTGATCCAGCGGGCCAACATCGTCACCAGCCAGGCGGAGCGGGCGCGGCTGTACCAACAGGCGCAGCAGGTGTTCCACGACGAGGTGCCGGCCATGGTATTCGCCGACGCCCGCGCCTTCGTCGGCGTGCGCAATAACGTGCGCGGCTTCAAGCTGCACTTCCTCGGCGGCCAGCCGTTCGGCGGCGTCAGCCTCGCGCAATAAGGAACGAAAGATCATGCAACTGGCACTGGCGACCTGGCAGGAGGTCGAGGACTATCTGCGCACATCGAACGGCGTCATCGTGCCGATCGGCTCCACCGAGCAGCACGGCCCGAACGGGCTGATCGGCACCGACCACCTCTGCGCCGAGGTGGTGGCCAAGGGCGTGGGCGACGCGATCGGCTGCGCGGTGGCGCCGACGCTCGCTTATGGCATGTCGCAGCACCATCTGGCCTTCAAGGGTTCGGCGACGCTGCGGCCGAGCACGCTGATGCTGGTGGTGCGCGATGTCGTGCAGTCGCTGGCGGTGCACGGATTCCAGCGCTTCTTCTTCATCAACGGGCATGGCGGCAATGTCGCGACGGTGACGGCGGCGTTCGACGAGATCTACGCCGCGAAGTCGCTCGGCGATCCGGTGGAGCAGGTGCGCTGCCGGATGACGTTCTGGTCCGGCGGGCCGCGCTGCAAGAAGGTGGCCGAGGAATTGTATGGCGGCGTGAACGGCAGCCACGCCACCGCGGCCGAGGTGTCACTGGCGCAGTACTACCAGCCCCAGGCCATCAAGCACGCGCAGATGTCGCCGAAAGTCGCACCGCCCAGCTCGCAGTTCTTCGAGGCGGCGGATTATCGCGCGCGCTACCCCGATGGTCGCATCGGCTCCGACCCGTCGCTGTCCTCGCCCGAGCACGGCAAGCGGCTGTACGACGCGGCGATCGAGGACATGGTGGAAGCGTATCGGACCTTCCTGGCTTATTGAACGCCGCCAGGGGGCGACGAAGGGGGCGGCAATGGCTGATAACCGCAAGAAGCTGATGCTGCCGGCCGCCATGGCGCAGGCCGGCTGGGACCTCGCGCGCAGCCGCGACGATATCGAGACGCTGCGGTTCGAGGACACGACCCCGCCGGCGGCGTTCCAGGCGATGCTGGCCACGGCCGACGGCATCGCGCTGTGGGGGCGGCCCTTTCCCGCTGCCGATATTGCGCTGGCGCCGGAGCTGAAGGTCGTCGCCCGAATCGGCGTGGGCTATGACGCGGTCGATGTGCCGGCGCTGACCCGGCGCGGCATTCCGCTGTTGATCGCCGGCACCGCCAATTCCGTCACCGTGGCCGAGCACGCCATCTATTTCATGATGGAGCTCGCCAAGCAGGGCGCGGCCATGCACGCGCTGGTGCAAGACGGGCGCTGGACGCAGAAATTCAGCGTCAGGATCTTCGACCTTTACGGCAAGACGGTGCTGATCGTGGGTTTCGGCAAGATCGGCACCCGCGTGGCCGCGCGTTGCCTGGCGATGGAAATGAACGTGCTGGTGCACGATCCCTACGTGCCCGAGGACGTCATCCGCTCGCGCGGCTGCACTCCCGCGCCGGACCTGGACGCGGCGCTGCCGAAGGCTGATTTCGTCACGATCCATTGCCCGAAATCGCCGGCGACGGTCGGCATGTTCAATGCCGACCGCCTTGCGCGCATGAAGCGATCCGCCTTCCTGGTGAACACCGCCCGCGGCGGCATCATCGACGAGGCGGCGCTGCACGCGGCACTCACCTCCGGCGACATCGCCGGCGCGGGGCTCGATGTGTTCGCGCAGGAACCCATCGTGCCCGAGAACACGCTGCCGCATCTGCCCAATGTGATCACCGCGCCGCACATGGCCGGCGTCACCCAGGAATCGCTCGACCGGATGGCCGTCGCATCGGTGCGGAACATCCTCGGCGTGTTCGACGGGCGCGTCGAGCGCGACAACGTGGTGAACAAGGAGGTGCTGGGCTGACACGCCCCGGCTGGATCAAGGCGCCGCCGCTGGGCGGTGCAACGCAGCCGCCGCTGTGGCTGATCTTCGCGCTGGTGATCTCCGGCACGATGTCGATGCATATCTTCGTGCCGGCCTTGCCCGTCGCCGCGCGCGATCTCGGCGTGTCGAACGGCGCCATCCAGCTCACGATCACGCTGTACCTGGTCGGGCTCGCCGGCGGGCAGTTGCTCTATGGGCCGCTGTCCGACCGGTTCGGGCGACGTCCCGTCCTGCTGGGCGGGTTGCTGCTGTATGCCGCCGGCGGCATGGTGGCCGGGCTGGCGCCGGGCCTGGGGACACTGGTGGTGGCGCGGGTGGTGCAGGCGCTGGGCGGGTGCAGCGGCCTGGTGCTGGGGCGCGCCATCCTGCGCGACGTGTCCTCCGCGCGCGAGGCGGCGGCGAAGCTGGCGCTGCTCAACCTGTTCATGTCGGTCTCCCCAGCGATGGCGCCGCTGGTCGGCGGCGCCATCGCCACCTTCCTGGGCTGGCGCGCGATCTTCGCGCTGCTCGCCTTTATCGGCACGCTGACGCTGTTGACCGCGTTGGCGACGCTGCCGGAGACGCACCAGCCGCAGGGCGGCGGACGCCCGGCCGGCATGCTCGGCAGCTATCTGCGGTTGCTGGGCTCGCCGGCGTTCCGCGGCCTGACCATTGCCGGGGCCGGGACCACGACGAGCTTCTACGCCTTCCTTGCAGCGGCACCGTTCATCATCGTGGACCGCCTGCATCGCCCGGCCGCGGAGATCGGCTGGTATCTGGCGGCGCCGATCCTGGGCATCACACTGGGCAGCCTGATCGCCAACCGGTTGGTCTCGCGGGTCGACCCGATGCGCCTGATGCGGGCCGGGATCGTGCTGGCGGCGATCGGCGCGGCGCTGTTCTTCGCCGCCGAAGTGACCGGGCACCTGACGGTCGTGACGATGCTGGCGTCGATGCTGGTGTTCACTGTAGGGACCGGCACCGTGAGCCCGTTGGCGCTGACCAGCGCGATCAGCGCCGTGCCGGGCATGACCGGCGCCGCATCCGGGCTTTACGGCTTCACGCAGATGGGCTTCGGCGCCTTCTGCACGCTGCTGGTAGGGCTGTGGCACGAGAATCCGGCGCAACCGGCGGCACTGGTGCTGCTGCTCTCCTCGCTTGCCAGCCTGTTGGCACTGGCCGCCGTAGTGTCGCGGACACGACGCTGAGCCGCCACGTCGCCGCCGGTCACACGTCCATCGTCGGCTGGCCGGCATCGTCTTCGGCCATCCAGGCCTGCAGCAGGGTGTAGGTCACCGCCAGGGCGGCGGGGCCGAGGAAGATCCCCACCAGCCCGAACGACAGCAGCCCGCCGATCACGCCGCCGAGGATCAGCAGCAGCGGCAGGTCCGCGCCCTTCCTGATCAGGATCGGGCGCAGGAAATTGTCCAGGCTGATGACGACCAGCGACGACACCAGCAGGAACGTGCCCCAGGCGGCGCTGCCGACCACATACATCCAGATCACCGCTGGCAACAGCACCAGCCCCGGCCCGAGCTGGGCAATGCACAGCATGAACATCAGCGCCGTCAGCACCGAGGCGAACGGCACGCCGGCCACGGCGATCGCGATGCCGCCCAGCAGCGATTGCGCGGCCGCCGTCACTACCACGGCGAGCGCCACGCCACGGATGGCCTGGCCGGCAAGGCGAACCGCCTCCGCCCCGCGCTCGCCGGCCAGCCGGTGTCCGAAGCGGCGCGCCATCGCCGCGCCCTGCTCGCCCTTGGCGTACATGATGCCCGCGAGGATGACGGTCAGCAGGAACTGCACGAACACGATCCCGAGGCTGCCCACCGCACCGACGAACCAGTTGGTCACCTGCCCGGCATAGGGCGCCAGCTGCGGCGCCAGGTCGCGCAGGCCCCTGTCGGCGGCTTCGTCCCAGAGCTGTGTGGCCCGCGCGCCGACGAGCGGCAACGCGGTCAGCCAGTCCGGCGCGGGCGGTAACTTGAACGAGGCGAGCGCGCGGACCCACTCGGCGATCTGGCCGGCATGGCCGACGATGGTGCCGATGGCGAACCAGAACGGCACGATGAACACCAGCAGCAGCCCCAGCGTCATGACAGCGACCGCAAGCCCGCGCATGTTCCACAACGCCGCTTGCGCTCGCAGCATCAGTTGCCATGTGGCGATGACCAGGGTCACGGCCCAGACGATGGCCGGCAGGAAGGGGCCGAGGATCCAGAAGCAGGTGGTGATCATCCCGCCGATGAACAGCACGGCGAGGGTTGTGCGGGTCAGGTCGCGGTAGGCGTCGGCCATGAAGGTGGATCCTGCCATGGATACGCGGCACCCTCCGGTGCCGCAACGAACGGGCAACGCGCAACAACGGCCGACACGGGTCCCCGGGCCGCGACATGGGGCCGGCACGAACACTATCGGCTATCGGACCGATTGGCCGGGGAGGGAGAGGGTAGCGTTGCGATAGCGCCCGGGCAACGCGCGCTGCGGTTCAACGCGACGCATAGGGGCACGGAACGTGGGCAGGAAGGCGGTGCGACAGGGATTCGGCAAAGGCCACGCGGCCGTCCTGGCCCTGGTGACGGTCTGCATCGGCTACGGATCGCTCTATCCGTTCGCGTATTCCGGCCCCCTCCACGAGGCCGGAGCGGTCCACCATTTGCTCGCCAGCTGGCGCGACTGGGACGACCGCGGCGACCTGCTCGCCAATATCCTGCTGTATGCGCCGTTCGGCTTCTTCGCGTTCTGCGCGTTGCCGGCACGCGCGCCGGTATGGTCGCGCCTGGCCTGCGCGACCCTCGGCGGCACGGTGCTCAGCACGGCGATGGAGTTGCTGCAATTCTACGATGCCGGCCGCGACTGCTCGATGGGCGATGTCTACGCCAATACGATCGGATCAGCGCTCGGGGCGCTCGCCGCCGCGGCGCGGGTGCAAGGTCGGAGGTGGACCCTGGTTCGCGAGCTCAGCCTGCACCCGCCGGAGGCGGCGCTGCTGGCGGCGTGGCTGCTCTATCGCCTGTACCCCTATGTGCCGACGATCGACCCGCACAAATACTGGCACGCGCTGCAGCCGGCGCTGTCGCCTGGCCTGCCGCCGTTCGAGCTGGCGCGGTATGCCGGCACCTGGCTGCTGATCGGGGCGATTGTCGAGGTCCTCTACGGCTTCCGCCGGTGGCTGCTGCTGTTCCCGCTGCTGGTGGGGATGGAGGCGCTCGGCCAGGTACTGATCATCGACCGCGCGTTGCACCCGGCCGACCTCGCCGGGGCGGGGATCGTCTTCGCCCTCCGTCTGCTCGTGCCGGGCCGGCTGCCGGGGCGGGCGGTGGTGACGGCCGGCGTGTTCGCCGCCCTGGTGGTGTCCCTGCGGCTGGAGCCGTTCCATCTGGCCGAGGCGTCGCGCGCGTTCGGATGGGTGCCGTGGGCCAGCCTGATGTCCGGGTCGATCGGCGTCGCCGCGCAGGCGTTCTGCGCGAAGTTCTACCTGTATGGCGGCCTGATCTGGCTGCTCGGCCAGGCCGGCATGCGGCTGCTGCCTGCGACCGGCCTGACCGCGCTGATGCTGCTGGCCACGAGCATGGCCCAGACGTTCCTGCCGGACCGCTCGGCGGAAATCGGCGACGCCCTGACGGCGCTGATGATCGGCGGCGCTTTTGCGTTGCTGGCGCGTCCGCCTGCGCAGGCGGGGCCGGAGCTCGTTGTCGCCGAAAGTGGCGGGCGCGAATAGAAGAAGGCCCCGGTCGCCCGGGGCCTTCGCATTGTCAGGCAACGGCTGCTGTCGGACGGGACGCTACTCTGCCACCTCGGAAGCGAGGACAGAGATCCGGGTCACAACGGTTGGCCGAAGGCACGAACAATGAGACACTGGATCACCTCCTTTCAGTTGGTTGACGACAGAGCGCAGCCTGCCCCGAAGGCGGGAGTCCGCGCAAGCGGGATTGCGGGGGCCGCGACGACGTCAGGCGGCCGCTTCGTGCGGAATGCCCTTCTCGGTCAGGAAGCTCCCGAGCTCGCCGGACTGGAACATCTCGGTCACGATGTCGCAGCCGCCGACGAACTCGCCGTTCACATAAAGCTGCGGGATTGTCGGCCAGTTGGAGAACTGCTTGATCCCGTCGCGCAGCTCGGCGTCTTCCAGCACGTTCGCGGTCTTGAAGGGCACGCCCATATGGGTGAGGATCTGCACCACGCGGGCCGAGAAGCCGCATTGCGGGAACATCGCATTGCCCTTCATGTACAGCATCACCGGGTTCGCGGTGATGTCGGCCTGGATGCGTTCGAACACGGGGTTGGTCATCGCGGAAAGCTCCTTAATCGGGGGCTGAGGTCTGAAGCGCGAGGGCATGCAACTCGCCCCCCATCCGGCCGCGCAGGGCGGCGTAGACGATCTGGTGCTGCTGGACGCGGGACTTGCCCCGGAACATCTCGCTGATCACGGTGGCGGCGTAGTGGTCGCCGTCACCCGCCAGATCTTCGATGGTCACGCGGGCGTCCGGCAGTGCTGCCTTGATCAGGGCTTCGATTTCGCTGGCGGGCATCGCCATGCCGTTTCGTCCTTACCTTGTCGCCGGCCCGTTCATCCAGGCCGGGAAGAATCGTTCATGCGCCGCGCGCAACGTCGGCAGTGAGATGGTGCCGCCATCCGGCAGTGTCAAATCCCCCCCGCCGGTTTGGCCGATGCGCACGGCCGGAACACCAGCGAAGGCCGCAGATTGCAGCAAGGCGGCCGAGTCGGCCACCGCCAGGACGTAGCGGCCCTGGTCCTCGCCGAACCAGAACGCGTGCGGCGGCACGCCGGCGGGCTCCGGCAGCAGGCGCACGCCGGTGTTGCCGGCCAGCGCCATTTCGGCGATCGCCACCAGCACCCCGCCATCCGACACGTCGTGGCAGGCGTGAACCGTGCTGGACAGAATCCGGCCGCGCACGAAATCGCCGTTGCGGCGCTCGACGGCGAGGTCCACCGGCGGCGGCGGGCCGTCCTCGCGCCCAGCCACCTCGCGCAGCCACAGCGACTGGCCCAGCCAGCCCGCGCTATGCCCGATCAGCACCAGGTCCAGCTCCGGGATCAGGGCGATGCCAACGGCCTTGGACGCATCCTCCAGCACGCCCACGCCGCCGATCGCGGGGGTGGGAAGGATGCCCTTGCCCTCGGTCTCGTTGTAGAGGCTGACATTGCCGGACACGACCGGGAAGTCCAGCGCGGTGCAGGCGGCCGCCATGCCGCGGATGGCGGCGGCGAACTGACCCATGATCTCCGGCTTCTCGGGGTTGCCGAAATTCATGTTGTCGGTCACGGCCAAAGGCAGGGCGCCGGTCGCCGTGATGTTGCGCCATGCCTCCGCCACCGCCTGCGCGCCGCCGACCTCGGGGTCGGCCTTGCAGTAGCGCGGCGTGCAGTCGGTGGTCAGCGCCAGGGCGCGGGCGTGGTCCTCGATCTTCACCACCGCGGCGTCGGCGCCGCCGGGCCGCTTCACGGTCTGGCCGCCGACGGTGCTGTCGTACTGGTCCCACACCCAGGCGCGTGAGGCCACGTCGGGGCAGCCGATCAGCGTCATCAGCCCGGCTGCGAGGCCCACGGGGTCGGCGACCGGGCCGAGCGGCGCGGGCTTCGGCGGCTCCACCGTCGGGCGGTGGTACAGCGGCGCCTGTTCGGCCAGCGGGTCGAGCGGGATATCGGCCTCCACCACGCCGCGGTGCTTCACCACGATGCGGCCGGTGTCGGTCAGGTGGCCGATGACCGCGAAATCCAGGTCCCATTTCTCGAAGATGGCGCGTGCCACGTCCTGCCGGTCCGGGCGCAGCACCATCAGCATGCGCTCCTGGCTCTCCGACAGCATCATTTCGTACGCGGTCATGCCGGTCTCGCGCTGCGGCACCTGGTCGAGGACGAGCTCGATGCCCACGCCGCCCTTGCCGGCCATCTCCACCGAGGAACTGGTCAGCCCGGCGGCGCCCATGTCCTGGATGGCGACGATGGCGTCGGTGGCCATCAGCTCCAGGCAGGCTTCGATCAGCAACTTCTCGGTGAACGGGTCGCCCACCTGCACGGTCGGCCGCTTTTCCTCGGCATCCTTGCCGAACTCGGCGCTGGCCATGGTGGCGCCGTGGATGCCGTCGCGGCCGGTCTTGGAGCCGACATAGACCACGGGGTTGCCGATGCCGGCGGCCGCGGACAGGAAGATGCGGTCCTTCGGCGCGATGCCCACGGTCATGGCGTTGACCAGCGGATTGCCGTTGTAGCTGGGGTGGAAATTGATCTCGCCGCCCACGGTGGGCACGCCCACGCAGTTGCCGTAGCCACCGATGCCGCGCACCACGCCGTCGACGATGCGCCTGGTGCGGGGCAGGGCAGGGTCGCCGAAACGCAGCGCGTTGAGGTTGGCGATCGGGCGCGCGCCCATGGTGAACACGTCGCGCAGGATGCCGCCCACGCCGGTGGCCGCACCCTGATACGGCTCGATGAAGCTCGGGTGGTTGTGGCTCTCCATCTTGAAGATGGCGGCCAGGCCGTCGCCGATATCGATCACGCCGGCGTTCTCGCCCGGGCCATGGATCACCCAGGGCGCCTTGGTCGGCAGCGTCTTCAGCCACACGCGGGAGGATTTGTAGGAGCAGTGCTCCGACCACATCACGCTGAACACGCCGAGCTCGGTCAGCGTGGGCGTGCGGCCCATGATGGCCAGCACCTTCGCGTACTCGTCGGCGCTGAGCCCGAACTGGCGGGCGAGGGCCTGGTTTACCTGTTGTGCCATGTGTCGCGGCCCTGGTTGGTTAAGGGAAGGCCAGGGGCTTTGCCCCTGGACCCCAGCCAAGGCGGAGCCTTGGCAATCCCATACCCTCTTGGCTGGATAGGCGGCCTTCAGCTGATATCAGCTGAAGGTCGTTGATCCCGCCAAGAAAGTCTGGGTTTCCAAAGGCCTCCGGCCTTTGGCGGGTGCAGGGCAGCGCCCTGCCCTTGCTGATCATCTAGGCCGCCAGCGCGGCCACGAGGCCGTCGAACAGCGGCTTGCCGTCGGTGCCGCCCATCAGCGGGTCCACGAGGTCCTCGGGGTGCGGCATCAGGCCGAGCACGCGCAGGTTCGGCGTATAGATGCCGGCGATGTTGCGGGCGCTGCCGTTCAGGTTGGCCTCGGGCACGATGGCGCCGTCGGGCGTGGCATAGCGCAACGCCACCAGGCCCTCGCCCTCCAGCCGGTCGAGCGTGGCATCATCGGCGAAGTAGTTGCCGTCGCCATGCGCCAGCGGGGCGCGGAACACCTGGCCGCGCTGGTAGTGGCGGGTGAAATCGGTATCGGCGCGCTCCACCCGCAGGTGGCAGTCCATCGACAGGAAACGCAGCGAGGCATTGCGCAGCAGCGCACCCGGCAGCATTCCGGCCTCGGTGAGGATCTGGAAGCCGTTGCACACGCCCAGCACATGGCCGCCGCGCTCGGCATGGGCGCGCACCGCGCGCATCACCGGCGACTGCGCGGCCATGGCGCCGCAGCGCAGGTAGTCGCCATAGGAGAAGCCACCGGGCAGGACCACGAGATCGATGCCGGAGAGGTCGGTTTCCTTGTGCCAGACCATGCGCGGCTTGCGGCCGCAGGTCTTTTCGAGCGCGATCGCCATGTCGCGCTCGCGGTTGATGCCGGGGAAGACGACGACCGCGGCGTGCATTCAGGCGACCTCGACCTTGAAGCTTTCGATCACGGTGTTGGCCAGCAGCTTGCGGGCCATGTCCTCGGCCTGGGTGCGGGCGCGGCCGGGGTCAGTCTCCGCCAGTTCCAGCTCGATCACCTTGCCGGCGCGCACTTCGCCGACATTGCCGAAGCCCAGGCCGTGCAGCGCGTGGCCGATGGCCTTTCCCTGGGGGTCGAGCACGCCGTCCTTCAGCATCACGGTCACGGTCGCCTTGATCACTGCATCGTCTCCGGGCCCTTGAGGTCGCGCGTGCCGGCCTCGGGCAGGATGCCCAGGCGGCGCGCCACTTCCTGGTACGCCTCCTCGACCTTGCCGAGGTCGCGGCGGAAGCGGTCCTTGTCCATCTTCTCGCTGGTCTTGCTGTCCCACAGGCGGCAATTGTCCGGGCTGATCTCGTCGGCCAGGACGATGCGCATCTCCTCATTCTCCCACAGCCGGCCGAATTCCACCTTGAAGTCGACCAGCGTGATGCCGACGCCCAGGAACAGCCCGGTCAGGAAGTCGTTGATGCGCAAGGTCAGGGCGACGATGTCGTCCATGTCCTGCGTCGCCGCCCAGCCGAAGGCGGTGATGTGCTCCTCGGCCACCATCGGGTCGCCGAGCGCGTCGTTCTTGTAATAATACTCGATGATGCTGCGCGGCAGGCGGGTGCCCTCGGGGATGCCCAGGCGGGTGGACAGGCTGCCGGCGGCGACGTTGCGGACCACCACCTCGATCGGGATGATCTCGACCTCGCGGATCAGCTGCTCGCGCATGTTCAGGCGGCGGACGAAATGCGTGGGGATGCCGATTTCCGCCAGCCGCAGCATCAGATACTCGCTGATGCGGTTGTTCAGCACGCCCTTGCCGGTGATCACGCCCTTCTTCTGGGCGTTGAACGCGGTCGCGTCGTCCTTGAAATACTGCACGAGCGTCCCGGGCTCGGGTCCCTCGAACAGGATCTTGGCTTTACCTTCGTAGAGCTGGCGGCGGCGTGCCATGGCGTATTTCCTCAGGGGCTGTCCCCATCAACACCGCGCGCAACCTACGCGACGGCAAGCGGCACCCCCGCGGGCCGGCGGCGCGGGGCGGGTATAGCAGCGACGTGATCGCGGTGCCACGTCCCCCGTGCAAGGCCGGTCAGACCCCCTCGCGCGCAGCGAGTTGCACGGGCACGAAGGGGGCCGCGTCGGGCGGGCCGGCCGCGAACAGCCAGACCGGCCGCCCGCATGCGGGCAGGCCGACCAGCGCGGAGCTGACGGTTGCGAATCCATGCCGCTCGGGGACGTTGATTTCGCTGCCTTGCGGCCCGCCGCGATCGGCCAGCAGCGCGGTCCAAGCCCGCCAGTCCCCGATCGCCGGGGCCGGCACAGCGGCGGCGCGGAAGCGGGGCAGGTGGCGGGCGGTGCGCGGGCTGGCTTCGTCGTTCGGGTCGTGCGCCGTCACCATGTGCAGGCCGGCGGGCAGGGGGATCGGCTCGGCGCGCTCGCCGTCCAGGCCGCGGACGAACACCACGCTCCGAGAATCGGCCACGATCATGTTGAAACTGCGGTATTCCCCGGCGGGAATGTCAGCCAGGGCCGCAGCCGCATCGGCGGCCGTATCATGGCCCAGGGCGAGCAGCGGCAACGCGCCGCGGCTGCGCTTCCCGGGGGCCGGGCCCAGGCTGCCGGGCCGGTTGAGCACGGCCGCAACCACGCCGGCGGCGTTCATGCCCATCCAGGTGCCGCCGCCGCTGCGGTCGCGCCCGGCGACCACGCCCGGATGGTCGGGCCAGTAGGCGCCCGGCCGATCCCATGGACGGGCCACCATCTCGTCGCGATTCGCCCCTAGCAGCACCGGCCAGTCATGGCCGGGACGGAACAGGACGACGGCCGTGCACATCGGATGCGGGCGTCAGGCCTGAGGGCCGGGTTCCCCGAACACCCGGGTGTACACGGTGTCCAGGTGGCGCAGGTGCAGGGCCGGGTCCATGGCGGCGTCCAGCGCCTCGGGCGGCACGCGGCCGGCCACCTCGGGGTCGGCCTCGAGGTTGGCGCGGAAGCTGCACCCCTCGGGCGTGCCGAGCTTCGTCCAGGTCTCCATGGCGTTGCGCTGCACGATCCGGTAGGCGTCCTCGCGCAGGATGCCGGCCTTGGCCAGCGCCAGCAGCACCTCGCCGGAATGCACCACGCCGCCCAGGCTCTCCAGGTTCGTGGCCATGCGGTCGGGGTAGATGGTCAGCTTGTCCATCATGCCCGCCAGCCGGGCCAGGGCGAAATCCAGCGTCACCGTCGAATCCGGTGCGATCGCCCGCTCCACGCTGGAATGGCTGATATCGCGCTCGTGCCACAGCACCACGTTCTCCAGCGCCGGCACCACGGCCGCGCGCACGGTCCGCGCCAAGCCGGTCAGGTTCTCCGACAGCACCGGGTTGCGCTTGTGCGGCATGGCCGAGGAGCCCTTCTGGCCGGGATGGAAGAATTCCTCCGCCTCTCGCACCTCGCTGCGCTGCAGGTGCCGCACTTCCGTCGCCAGCCGCTCGATGCCCGAGGCGATCACGCCCAGCGTGCAGAAATACGCGGCATGCCGGTCGCGCGGGATCACCTGGGTCGAGACCGGCTCCACCGCGAGGCCGAGCTTCTCCGCCACATAAGCCTCCACCCGCGGGTCCACATGGGCGAAGGTGCCGACGGCGCCGCTGACGGCGGCCACGGCCACCTCGGCGCGGGCCTGCTGCAGGCGCACGCGGTTGCGGGCGAACTCGGCGTAGTGCCCGGCGAGCTTCAGGCCGAAGCTGGTCGGTTCGGCATGGATGCCGTGGCTGCGCCCGATCGTGACCGTGTGCTTGTGCTCGAACGCGCGGGCCTTCAGCGCCGCCAGGACCGCATCGATGTCGGCCAGCAACAGGTCGGCCGCCTGGGTGAGCTGTACGGAGAAGCACGTATCGAGCACGTCGCTGCTGGTCAGGCCCAGATGCACGAAGCGGCTGTCCGGCCCCACGGACTCGGCGAGCCAGGTGAGGAAGGCGATCACGTCGTGGCGGGTCTCGCGCTCGATCTCGTCGATGCGTTCGACATCGGCGGCGTTGATGGTCGCCAGTTTCGCGCCGCCTTTTTCGCGGATGGCGCGGGCGGCTTCGGCCGGGATGGTGCCGAGCTGCGCCATCGCCTCGGCGGCCAGCGCTTCGATCTCGAACCAGATTCGATAGCGGTTCTCGGGCGCCCAGATGGCAGCCATGGCCGGGCGAGTGTAACGGGGAACCATTGTCTCTCCAGTCTCGAACGCCATTCTAGAACGGTGCCCTCATCTACGGCGGGGCTCGCCTGCCCGCAAGGAACCCACGATGGACCCTGTCCTGCTTTCCCAACTGAGCGCCCTCGCTCAGGTGCTTCTGGTCGACCTGACTCTCGCCGGCGACAATGCGGTCGTCGTCGGCCTCGCCGTCGCGGGGTTGCCTGCGCATCAGAAACGCCCGGCCATCCTGGTCGGCATCATCGTCGCCACGGTGCTGCGCATCGGCCTGGGCGCCATTACGCTGCAACTGCTGGAGATCGTGGGCCTGCTGCTGGCGGGTGGGCTGCTGCTGCTATGGGTCTGCTGGAAGATGTTCCGCGAGCTGCAACAGAGCCGCGAGCACACGCACGCGGCGGCGCCGGCGCCGAAATCGCTGTTCCAGGCGATGCTGCAGATCGTGCTCGCCGACCTGTCGATGAGCCTGGACAACGTGCTGGCGGTGGCCGGTGCGGCCGCGGGCCATACCTGGGTGCTGGTCACCGGCCTCGCGGTCTCGGTGGTGCTGATGGGGGTGGCGGCCAATTTCATTGCCAACCTGCTGGAGCGGCAGCGCTGGATCGCCTGGGTCGGCCTGCTGATCGTGCTCTACATCGCGCTCAAGCTGATCTGGGAGGGCGGACACGAGGTCTGGGCGCATCTGGCCTGACGACACCGGCCGGGACCGCCTTCTGCCAGAGCAATATCGCTAGAGGTGGAATCACCGGGCGATAAAATTGCTCGTCAAAACAATAACGTAGAGCATGATCGGTGCTTCTGTCTGCACCGATCATGCTCTAGGATCTCCGCGGCAACGTTCCGCGGAGATCCGGCCCATGAACCGGCAGACCCACCCGTTCCTGACATCGCTGCGCACCGGGCACGGCGGCAAGGTGGTTTCGGCCACGGACGCGGTGTGCCTGATCCGCGACGGCGACACGGTGGCGACCGGCGGGTTCGTCGGCATCGGCTTCGCCGAAGGCATCGCCGTGGCGCTGGAGGAGCTGTTCCTGGCCACCGATCCCGGGCATGGCCGCTCCGCGCGCGGGCCTGGGAACCTGACGCTGGTCTATGCGGCCGGGCAGGGCGACGGCAAGACGCGGGGCCTGAACCATCTGGGCCATGAGGGCCTGGTGAGGCGCGTCATCGGCGGCCACTGGGGCTTGGTGCCGCGCCTGCAGGAACTGGCGATCGGCAACCGCATCGAGGCCTACAACCTGCCGCAGGGGGTGATCACCCATCTGTTCCGCGACATCGCGGCCCACCGGCCCGGCCACCTGACCAGGGTGGGCCTGGGCACTTTCGTCGATCCACGTTTCGGCGGCGGCAGGATCAACGCCCGCACCACCGAGGACATCGTGGAGCTGGTCACGATCGGCGGGCAGGAGGCGCTGTTCTACAAGGCGTTCCCGATCGATGTCGGCATCATCCGCGGGACCACGGCCGACCCGCAGGGCAACATCACCATGGAGCGCGAGGCGCTGACCCTGGAGGTGCTGGCCATCGCCATGGCCGCGCACAACTCCGGCGGCATCGTCATCGCCCAGGTGGAACGGCTGGCCGAGGCGCATTCGCTCAACCCGCGCCAGGTGAAGGTGCCGGGCGTGCTGGTGGACTGCGTGGTGGTGGCCGAAAAGCCCGAGCACCACTGGCAGACCTTCGCCACCGCCTACAGCCCCGCCTTCGCGGCCGAGATCCGCGCGCCCGCCGGGGCGCAGGCGCCGATGGAGCTGGACGAGCGCAAGGTGATCGCCCGCCGCGCGGCGCTGGAACTGCTTCCGAACGCCGTGGTGAACCTGGGGATCGGCATGCCGGAAGGCGTGGCCGCGGTGGCGCATGAAGAGAAGATCATCGACCTGATCACGCTGACCGCCGAGCCCGGCGTGATCGGCGGCATCCCGCAGGGCGGGCTGAATTTCGGCGCGGCCATCAACACCGACGCGGTGATCGACCAGCCCTACCAGTTCGACTTCTACGACGGCGGTGGGCTGGACGTGGCGTTCCTGGGGCTGGCGCAGGTGGATGCGCGCGGCAACGTCAATGTCTCGAAGTTCGGCCCGAAGCTCGCCGGGGCGGGCGGGTTCATCAATATCAGCGAGAGCTCCAGGAAGGTGGTGTTCACCGGCACCTTCGACGCCGCCGGCCTGCGCGTCGCCATCGAGGACGGGCGGCTGGTCATTGTGCAGGACGGTCGCCACCGCAAGTTCGTGGCCGCGGTGGAGCACCGCACCTTCAGCGGCGAATACGCCGTGCGCCGTGGCCAGACCGTGCTGTATGTCACCGAGCGCTGCGTCTTCACGCTGGGCGCGGAGGGGCTGGAGCTGACCGAGGTGGCGCCGGGCATCGACATCGCCCGCGACATCCTCGCGCACATGGATTTCGCGCCGGTCGTGCGCGACCCGCGCCCGATGGATCCGCGCATCTTCCGCCCGGAGCCGATGGAGCTGCGCGCCCGGCTGCTGGACGTTCCGCTGGAGCAGCGGCTTGGCTACGACCCCGACTCCAACCTGTTCTTCGTGAATTTCGAAGGCTACAGCGTGCGCTCCGCCGCCGAGATCGAGCGCATCCGCAGCCTGGTGGCCGAGCGCCTGGCGCCGCTGGGGCACAAGGTGACGGCCATCGTCAACTACGACAACTTTTCCATATTGCCCGAGCTGATCGATGCCTATTCCGACATGGTGCGCTGGCTGACCGACCGTTTCTATGACGGGGTGACGCGCTACACCACCAGCGGCTTCCTGCGCGTGAAGCTGGGCGACGCGCTGGGCCGGCGCCAGCTCGCACCGCATATCTACGAGACCGCGGCGGAGGCGCGCCGGCATTTGCAGGAACCGGCACGGCGGCGGACCGAATGACGCCGCTGTCGCACGCAACTCGGGAGAGCGGAAGATGAGCAGGCGCATCGTCATCATCCAGGGCCATCCGGACCCCGAGACCGGCCATTTCTGCCACGCCCTGGCCGCGGCCTACGAACGCGGCGCCGAGGCCGGCGGGCACGCCGTGCGGCGGATCTGCGTGGCCACGCTCGACCTGCCGATCCTGCGTACGCCCGCCGACTGGGAGAGCGGCGCGCCACCGGGGGCGGCGCGAAGCTGCCAGGAGGACATCGCCTGGGCAGACCACCTGGTGGTCTTGTACCCGCTCTGGCTCGGCTCCATGCCGGCGCTGCTGAAGGGATTCTTCGAGCAGGTGTTCCGCCCCGGGTTCGCGGTGGCGAAATCCGGTTCGGCCAGCGGGTGGGCGTCGATGCTGAAGGGCAAGTCGGCGCGCATCGTCGTGACCATGGGCATGCCGGCGCTGGTGTATCGCTGGTATTTCGGCGCCCACAGCCTCAAGAGCCTGGAACGCAACATCCTCGGCTTCGTGGGCATCGGGCCGATCCGCGAAAGCCTGGTCGGCATGGTCGCCTCGCCCGACCCGTCGCGCCGGGAGCGGTGGCTGGCGAAGATGGAGCGGTTGGGCGGGCAGGGGCGTTAGGCGAGGCCGAGCCGGGCCTTGGCTTGCGCCACTTCGGCCTCGTCGCGATAGCCGATGAGGATGCCGGATTTGAGCTGCTGCCGGCCGGCATAGGGTGCGATGCGCGCATCGGGCATGGTGATGCGGTTGTGGTCGCGCAAGGCCCAGTCCAGCAGCGCGTTGCGCAACCGGTCGCGTTCCGGCGCGAATTGCGGGTCGGCGCCGCGATCGTGGAATTCGTCGGGGTCGGCCACGAGGTCGTACAGCATCGGCCGGAACCCGGTGGCGTGGATGTATTTCCAGCGCCCGTCGAACACCATGAACAGGCGGCAATCGGCGATCGGCTGGTTCAGCGCCAGCCGCGCCTCCTGCATGGAGTAGTCGTATTCCGAGAACACGCAGCGCCGCCACGCGGCCGGCCTCCGCCCGTGCAGCCAGGGCAGCAGCGAGGCGCCCTCCATCACGTGCGGCTTCGCCGTGCCGCCGAAGAATTCGAGGAAGGTCGGCGCCAGGTCGATCGCTTCCACCAGCGCGTTGCACACGCTGCCGCGGGTCGCGTCCGCGGCCGGCGAGGGATCGGCGATGATCAGCGGAATCTTTGCCGAGCAGTCGTGGAACAGGTCCTTCTCGCCCAGCCAGTGGTCGCCGAGATAGTCGCCGTGATCGGAGGTGAACACGATCATGGTGCTGTCGGTCAGGCCGCGCGCCGCCAGGAAGCGGAACAGCACGCCGAGCTGGTCGTCGATCTGCTTGATCAGGCCCATATAGGCGGGGATCACGCCGCGCCGCACGGCGTCGTCGGCGAAGTTGCGCGACACCCGGAAATCCATGAACGCGCCGTAGACGGGATGCGGGTGCTGCCGCTCCTGCTCCGCGCGCACCGCGGGCGGGACGTCGTCCGGCGCGTACATGTCGTGATACGGCGCCGGCACGATGTAGGGCCAGTGTGGCTTGATGTAGGACAGATGCAGGCACCACGGGCGGTCGTCGTCGGCGGCGGCAGCGATGAAGTCCATGGCCCGGCGGGTCATGTATGGCGTCTCGGAATGCTCTTCCGGCACGCGCGCGGGCTTGTCGGCATGGGCCAGCAGCCAGCCGTTCAGGATCCCGCCATCCGCGCCCTCCGCCGAGTTCGCCCAGTGCTCCCACGGGTTCGGCGCGTCGAAGCCCTGTTCGCGCAGATACACATCATAGCGCGGCCGTGGCGCGGGATCGGGATGCAGCCCGTCATCGCGCTCGAACGGCTCGAACCCGCACTCGCCGACATGCACGCCGATGATCGAGCCAGGGTCGACGCCGAGCCGTGCCATGCCCTCGATGTCCGCCTTCATGTGGGTCTTGCCGACCAGCACGTTGCGGACGCCGATATCCTTCAGGTGGTCGCCCAGCGTCGGCTCGCCGGCGCGCAGCGGGAAGCCGTTCCAGTTCGACCCGTGGCTGCGCATGTAGCGGCCGGTGTAGAAGCTCATGCGTGACGGCCCGCACACCGGCGACTGGACATAGGCGCGGGTGAAACGAACGCCGCGGGCCGCCAGCGCGTCGATGTTGGGCGTGTGCAGGCGCGGGTGGCCGGCGCAGCTCAAATAGTCGAACCGCAGCTGGTCGCACATGATCCACAGCACGTTCTTCGCGGCCGCCATCTACAGCAGTCCCTCCCTGCGCAAGCTGAGCCAGCGCCCGTTGCCGACGATGATGTGGTCGTGCAGCACGATGGACAGCGCGCCGGCGGCGGCCTTCACCTCCTGCGTCATCTCGATGTCGTCGCGCGAGGGCGTGGGGTCGCCGCTGGGATGGTTGTGCACCAGGATCAGGGCGGTGGCCTGCAACTCCAGCGCGCGCTTCACCACCTCGCGCGGGTAGACGGGCGTGTGGTTCACCGTGCCGCGCGCCTGCGCCTCGTCGGCCAGCAGCCGGTTGCGGGTGTCAAGGAACAGAACGCGGAACTGCTCGATGCGCTCCCGCGCCAGCATGGCCGTCAGGTAGTCCATCAGGCGGTCCCAGTTGCCCAGCACCGGCCGGTCGATCACCTCGGCGCGCGCCAGCCGCAACGCCGCCGCGTGCACCGTCTTCAGCGCGGCCGCCCCGGCTTCGCCCATGCCCTCGATGCCGCGGATGTCGTTCAGGGGCGCGGAAATTGCGGCGGCGAAACTGCCGAAACGTGCCAGCAGGGCGCGGGCGATCGGCTTCGTGTCGCGCCGTGGCAAGGCCAGGAACAGCACCATCTCCAGCAGTTCATAATCCGCCAGCGCCTCGGGCCCCGCCGTCAGCAGCCGTGCGCGCATGCGTCCGCGATGGCCGTCCACGCCCACGGCAGACATCTGCGCCGGCGCCGTTGGCAGCAGGCCCAGCTGATCCGAAAACTGATCCGATCCTTTCGCCATCGCACCGCAGCCTGCCATGCGGCGTGCTGGCGGGGAAGCGGCCAGGGGGCGGCACCGCCTGTTGCCGCAGGCCGGTCGCGCGCGCTGCGAGAGACGGGCGTTAGATCAGTTGTGTATTGTTTGGCATCTTCAAGAAATCAAACAAGAAATGAATTATATACAAAAGATTGTGAATGCAACGAGGTTGTTCACCACTCTCATGGAGACTAAAGGGGAATTCGGTTCGTATGAGCCGAGCAGACGCGAGGACTCGGAAGTACCGGCGTTCAATTCGGATGTTTAATATCTGTATTGCGTGGCTGCATCTGATTTCGAGTCCATTCGAAGCCATGAGGAGAACGAATTTTGTCCGATCCGATAACGGCTCTTCACTACACGCCCAACGCGAATTTTGTTGGCAATACCTATGCTCCGGGTGCCGTCGGCTTCAACCTGGCGGATGTCAGCAGTGTCAGTGGCCTGAATTCCCTGCCCGCCGGCGTTCAGGGGCTGGTGTATCTCGGCATGACCAATGGTGCCGATGCCACCTTCCAGAGCGCGGTGCAGCAATATATCGGCAATCCCAAGCTGTTTGGCTTCTATCTGGCCGATGAGCCCGGGCCGACCGTTTCGGCGGCCAATCTCAAGGCCGAGTCGGACTGGATTCATGCCAATGTGCCGGGCGCCAAGACATTCATTGTCCTGGAGAACAACGGGACATCCACGAAACCATCGTTCTCCTTCAATCCCGGAAATACCGGCATCGATCTGTACGGGGTCGATCCTTACCCGATCCAGCCGCAGTTCAGCGGCGGCGCCGACTTCAGCATCATCGCCAACGCGGTGAATGCCGCCGAAGCGTCCGGCATCGCGCAAAGCCAGATCGTGCCCGTCTACCAGGCTTTCGGCGGCGGTGGTTACGCGTCGTGGACGCTGCCGACCGCCGCCCAGGAACAGCAGATCCTGTCGACCTGGGGCACGCTCGTCCCCACGCCGGCATTCGACTACGCCTATAGCTGGGGCACGCAAAACGGCGATACGGCCATCGTGAACGACCCCGCCCTGCAGCAGGTCTTTGCCGCCCACAACGCCCTGGCATCATCCACGCCGACGCCGACGCCGACGCCGACGCCAGCGCCAACTCCGACGCCCGTGCCGCCCGCCAGCGACAGCACGCTGACGGCCACCGACAAATACGGCGTCACAGCAAATGTCCCGGTCATCACGTCCGGCAGCCAGGATTTCAAGGGCCCGCTGGCCGGCACGGTTCACCAGGCCGTTGCATCGGGGGTCGATACCATCAGCGCAACGTCGGCCATTACCTCGGAGACATTGCTGCTGGGTTCCGGCACCCAGGCGATGAGTTTCATCGGCCGTCAGTCCCTTGCCGTCACCGGCGGCTCAGGCACGGATACCGTGAAGGCGGCCGCCGGGCGGAACACGTTCACGGCCGGCACCGGCACGCTCGACGTCACCGGCGGCTCCGGCAAGGACACCTACGTGTTTCACGCGGGCGACGGCCTGCTGAGGATCGAGGACTTCTCGCTGCTGAAGGGCGATCGCCTGCTGGTCGACCAGGCGCTCAAGGGGTCCTTGCAGCAGGCGCCGGACGGTCATGGTGGCGTCATGCTGACCTTCGGCAGCGCCGGCCACGGGATCGATCTCCCGCATCTCTCTTCGTTCAACGCTTCGAATATCCACTTCGTCTGATACCAACGGCCCTTGACGAAGACCCTTCCATCGTCAAGGGCCGTTGGGATCGCGCGCCGATCCGCTTGCGGCACGCAAGCGCGTGCCTGTCGCGGGCTTGGTGGGCGGCGGCGCGCAAAATAACGACTCATACCAGCGGTCATTCTTCATGGCCGCTGGTATGAGCGGAGGCAAGGAGGTTCCCGGTCCAATCGGATCGGGAACCGCTCCAGCCGCTGCCTTACGCCTCGGGCACCAGCCACTGGCCGAGCACGGCGCGCCAGCTTTCGGTGATGGGCACGGCGCGGCGCGTGGTGGTGTCGATCACGGCCAGCACCGAGGCCGCGCGTGACACCAGTTCGCCTTCGATCAGAAGCCGCTGGCGGACATGCAGGGATTTCGTGCCGATCCGGTGCAGCGCGGTCTCGATCCGCACCTCGCCGGGCCAGTTCATTTCGCGCAGGAAATCGAGCTCCAGCCGCGCGATCACCACCCCGAAGCCGCCATCGATGGCCAGCAGGCCGGCTTCCTGCATCATCTCGGCGCGGCCCGCCTCGTACATCACCGCGTAGACGGCGTTGTTGACGTGGCCCAGCTGGTCGGTGTCGCAGAAGCGCAGCTTCTGCGTGGTCACGAAGGGCGCCCCCATGACGGATCAGGCGGACGGGTAGGGCGGCTTGAAGATCCCTTCGGGCGACAGCGTGAACACCTCCACGCCGTCGGCGGTCACGCCGATCATGTGCTCGAACTGCGCCGAGAGGCTGCGGTCGCGGGTGACGGCGGTCCAGCCGTCGTCCAGCACCTTCACCTCGGGGCGGCCGGCGTTCACCATCGGCTCGATGGTGAAGAACATGCCGGGCTTCAGCTCCGGGCCCTCGCCGGGGCGGCCGAAATGCAGCACGTTCGGCGCCTCGTGGAAGCGCCGGCCGATGCCGTGGCCGCAGAAATCGCGCACCACGCTGAACCGGTTGGACTCCACATAGCTCTGGATGGCATGGCCGATATCGCCCAGCGTGGCGCCCGGCTTCACCGCCGCGACGCCGCGCAGCAGCGACTCATGGGTGATTTCGATGAGGTTGCGCGCCTTGGTGGAGGGGGGGCCGGCGCAGTACATCCGGCTGGAGTCGCCATGCCAGCCGTTCAGGATGACGGTCACGTCGATGTTCAGGATGTCGCCGCTCTCCAGCTTCCGCTCGCCGGGGATGCCATGGCAGACGACGTGGTTGATCGACGTGCAGATCGATTTCGGATAGCCGCGATAGTTCAGCGGCGCCGGCACCGCGCCGTGCGCCAGGATGAACTCGTGGCACAGCTGGTCCAGACGCTCGGTGGAGACGCCGGGGCGGACATGCTCGGTGATCATGTCCAGGGCCGCGGCGGCGAGCCGGCCAGCCGCGCGCATGCCCGCGAAGTCTTCGGGGGCATGAATCGTGATGCGTCGTGCGTCCGTCCCGCCGTCCATGTGATTGAACTCCGTCCGCCGCTGGCCCGGGCCGGCAGCCTGTATTGCACTTCCTGGTCGCAACATGCGCAAGGGCGGGGTGCGGTGCAAGGGGACGGCGCTTGCCGTCCCGGCGCATCCGGTCCAGCCTCCACGCATGGTAGACGCACCGCCTTTCCGCCCCGCCGGCATCATCGACATGCACACCCATGCCGGGATGCCCCGTCGCAATGCGCCGGTCGATCGTGCGGTGCTGGACAGCATGGGCCCTGGCGGCGTGGCCGCCTGTGTCGTCGCCGCGGTGGCCGATGCGCCGGTCATCCGCCGCGACCTGGCCACCCGCGCCATCAAGCAGGTGCGTGCGCCCGAGCCCGGCGAGTGCCTGGCCGCCACCGAGGCCACGCTGGACGCCTATGCCGCGTCCGGCTTCCACATCGCCCGCGAACCCGGGGACATCGGCCTGGACACCCCGGCGATGGTGCTTGCCATCGAGGGCTGCGACTTCCTGGAAGGCCGGCTGGACCGGCTGGACACGATGGCGGCGCGCGGCGTGCGCAGCGTCCAGCTGACCCACTACGTGGTGAACGAGACCGGCGACATCCAGACCGCGCCGCCGGTGCATGGCGGCCTGACCGCGTTCGGCGCCGAGGCGGTGCGCCGCATGGACCGGCTGGGGATCATCGTCGACGTGGCCCATTGCACCGAGGCCACGGTGCGCGGCGTCGCCGCGGCCAGCAGCCGCCCGTTCCTGTGCACCCACGCCAACCTGGCCTGGCCGGACCGGCCGGATGGCGGCCACAAGCGGTTCATCAGCCTGGACTATGCCCGCCTGGTCGCCGCCAGCGGCGGCGTGGTCGGCGCCTGGATCGCGGTGTTGTGGCAGGAACGCATGGCCGGGATGATCACGCATCTGTTCCGGCTGATCGACGCCATCGGCATCGACCACGTGGGCATCGGCACCGACATGCCTGCCGGCGTGGCCGAGCACGAGATGCCGGATTTCTCCCGCCACCGCGAGATCGGCGACGCCCTGACGGCGCGGGGCATGACCGCCGAAGAGGTGGCGAAGGTGTGCGCCGGCAACTGGCTGCGCGTGTTCCGGGCGGTCAGGGCCGGCGCTGCCTGATCGCCGCAGGCGCCACTCCGCCGCGTCAGCGGCTGGCGACCTGGTTGGGATCGGGTTTGACCAGGCTGCAGCTCTGCTTGCGCTTGCTCAGGGTCGCGCAGGTTTCGCGCGCCTCGGTCTCGCTGAGGCCCGTGAGCTGGGCGCGCCATGCCGCCTTGCCCTGCACCGTGGCCTGCTCCAAGCGGACCTCTCCGGATCCGGCCAGCCGGCGCGCCGTGTTCGCGGCCTTGCGCGCGGCGGCCTCGCTGGCGAAGGAGCCGACCTGCACGGTCCATCGGGCCGGGCGGCCGCGCGCGACCTGTTGCACGCTGGCCTGGGGCGAGGGGGCCGGCGGCTGGGCGGCCTGGGCAGCAGTCACGAGGCCACCGCCCTGGCGCCCGCGCCGCGCCATCATGGGCACGTCCAGCTTCTCGAACCCCTGGTCGAGCAGGGCCGCCATGTGCAGGTCGCGCTCGCCGGCGCGGGCCGCGCCCAGCACCACGCCGATCAGCCGCACATTGCCGCGCACCGCGGAGGTGACGAGGTTGAAGCCGGACGCATCGGTGTAGCCGGTCTTGATGCCGTCGGCGCCGGGATAGGTTTCGAGCATCCGGTCGTGGGTCAGGATCGTGCGCCCGCGGAAGCGGAAGCTCGGGGTGCTGAAGTAGCGGTATTCGTTGGGGAAATCCTGCACCAGGCGGCGGCCCAGCGTGGCCAGGTCGCGCGCCGTGGACCATTGGTCGGGGTCCGGCAGGCCGGATGCGTTGTGGAACACCGAGCGGCTCATCCCCAGGGCGCGGGCGCGCAGCGTCATCATCTGGCCGAACCGACCCTCGTCGCCGCCCAGCATCTCGCCCAGCGCCGCCGCGGCGTCGTTGGCTGATTTCGTCACCAGCCCCAGGATCGCCTCATGCACCGTGATCTTGCTGCCGGGCACGAGCCCGAGCTTGGTCGGCGACATCGAGGCGGCGTGGCCGGAGATGGGCACCAGCTGGGTCAGGCTGACGCGCCGGTCGCGCAGCGCCTCGAACACCATATAGAGCGTCATCATCTTGGTCAGGCTGGCCGGATAGCGCTGCTCGTCGGGGTTGATGGCCGAGATGACGCGGCCGCTCGCGGCCTCGATGACGATCGAACTGTACCGCTCCGACCCGATCTGCGCGCGGGCGGATTCGCTGGGCAGCAGCAGGGCAGCCAGAAGCAGGGCGGGCCAGATCAGCGCGCGTTTGATCGCGCGGGGGCTACAGAGGCGCCGTCCTGCGGCCATATCGTATGCATCTCCACGTCGTCGTGGCACGACACTACTGGCGGGCGGCCGGAGTTGTCCAGCCGAAACCGGCGTGAAATCCCTGATTTAGAATGGGTTAATCGGCGAATTTGCGGCGTGCAGCGGTGCGTTTTCAGCATGAGACCCGGGCGCTCCGGAAAATTTGCTGCGTCGCACAATATTTACTTGACCCGCCTGAAGGGCGCGGATATGTAAGGGTTGCTGCAGTGCAGCATAGATTTTCACGCCAGGTACGGCGGATGCCGGGAGCCTTGCCGAGACGATCCTGGGCCCGCAGCGGCAAAGACCGAGGGAGCGATGGATATGGCGGCGAAGAAGAACGGCGAAACTCTGGCCAAGTCGGCCGAAGGCGCCGTTGAGACGTCCGAGACTGCGGTTGCAGCGACGACGCAGGGTTTCAATCAGACGGTTGCAGCTCTGAAGGAAGGCGTGTCCGGCGCTGTTGCCGGCTTCGAGAAGACCCAGGCAGAGGTAAAGGCGAATATGGAAAAGGCGATCAAGACGGCCGAGGAATTCGTGTCCTTCGGCCAGGGCAATGTCGAGGCCGTGGTGAAGTCCGGCCAGATCTGGGCCGCCGGGGTCCAGGATCTGAGCAAGAGCTTCGCCGCCACGGCGCAGGCGCAGCTCGACCAGACCGTGGCGGTGTTCAAGGCCCTGGCCGCCGTGAAGTCGCTGAAGGAAGCGATCGATCTGCAGTCCAACCTAGCGCGCAGCTCGGTCGAGACGGCAATGGCCGAGACCGGCAAGCTGACCGACGCGTCGCTGAAGCTGGCCGAGCAGGCCCTGGCCCCGATCACCGCCCGCGTGACGCTGGCGGTTGAGAAGTTCGGCCGCGTCGCGTCGTAAGGCGACACGGACGACGGGCCTCTCCTGCGGGAGAGGCCTGACGGAAGAGGCCCGGGACCCCCCTCCCGGGCCTCTGTTTCGTTTCGAGGCTCTGTGTTTCACTCCGTGGCCCGCGGGGCGGTTCCAGTCCGCGCATGCCACCTTGTCATGCCGGCACCTGTAACCATCTGGTGTGCCGGCCGCGTGACGCTCTTTTCCCGACGGCCCGGTTTCCGATATGGTTGTCGCACAAGGTGGCCATGGCGCCGCTTGGCGATGCATGGCAGGCCTGCCGTTCCTCCCCGGAGGACGGATGGCCCTTTTTGATGAGCGGTTGCGGATGATGAGCGACGGCGACAAGCGCAAAGACGGTGGACGCACCGACGGCGGCAGCGGTGGCAGCGATGCGCCGAACACCGGGGTGGTGGTCAAGACGCGGCCGAAGACCCGCAAGCCCGCCATGTACAAAGTTCTGATGCTGAACGACGACTACACGCCGATGGAGTTCGTCGTCCATGTGCTGGAGCGTTTCTTCCAGAAGTCCCGCGAGGAAGCGACTCGCATCATGCTGCATGTGCATCGCCGCGGCGTCGGCGTATGCGGCGTGTTCACCTACGAGGTTGCCGAGACCAAGGTGACGCAGGTGATGGATCTGGCGCGCCAGAACCAGCACCCGCTGCAATGCACGATCGAAAAGGAATAGCGCCGGGCCGCGGCTGCGAATGGCTGCGTGCGGTTGGCGCAGGTTGCTGAAAAGATTGATCTGATATGCGTGGTTGTGCGTGCCGGCGCGACGGGTTGCGCGGGCGCAATGGCGCGCCCGCGCCGGACGCGTCTGCAATCCGTCCCGGCCATACGGCCGGGTTTTACGATGTCTGTCCGATTTTTAAGTTAAGATCACTAAAATACTGGTGCGCCGATTGTACATTCTTGAAAGAATGATGACGCATCGTGGTTCGGCAGGGTGCAACCGCTTCGTCGCTTCCGGCGTTGAATGCAGCATCAGCGGTCAAGCACTGTCTGTCAGCCTCGCGTGAAACCGGCTTTTCCGGACCTGTCTTTCCCCGGCCTGCCGTGCCTGTGACTAGCCTGCCCGCGATCACCGAATTGAGGAGCGTCGTCCAATGCTCTCCCGCAATCTCGAACAGACGCTCCATCGTGCCCTTTCGCTCGCCAATGAGCGCCGGCACGAATATGCGACCCTGGAGCATCTGCTGCTCGGCCTGACCGACGACAGCGACGCCGCCACCGTGCTGCGCGCCTGCGGCGTCGATCTCGACAAGCTGCGCACCGACCTGACGGAGTTCCTGGACAAGGACCTGGCCGGACTCGCCACCGATCGCCCCGGCGAGCCGAAGCCCACCGCCGGCTTCCAGCGCGTGGTGCAGCGCGCCGCCATCCATGTGCAGTCCTCCGGCCGCGACGAGGTGACCGGCGCCAACGTGCTGGTGGCCCTGTTCAGCGAGCGCGAGAGCCATGCCGTGTATTTCCTGCAGACGCAGGACATGACGCGCCTCGACGCGGTGAACTTCATCAGCCACGGCATCGCCAAGGCGCCCGGCCGCAGCGCCCAGCGCCCGGTGCAGGGCTCGGCCAGCGAATCGGGCGGCAGCGAGCCGGAGCGCGAGGAGAAGCCGAACCGCCGCGGCCAGGACGCGCTGAGCAACTACTGCGTCAACCTCAACAAGAAGGCGATGGCCGGCAAGATCGACCCGCTGATCGGGCGCGAGAGCGAGATCGAGCGGACGATCCAGATCCTGTGCCGCCGCACCAAGAACAACCCGCTCTATGTCGGCGACCCCGGCGTGGGCAAGACCGCCATCGCTGAGGGCCTGGCCAAGCGCATCGTCGAGGGCGACGTGCCGGAGGTGCTGGCGAAATCCACCATCTTCGCGCTGGACATGGGCGCGCTGCTGGCCGGCACCCGCTATCGCGGCGATTTCGAGGAGCGGCTGAAGGCGGTGGTGACCGAGCTGGAGGCGCAGCCCAACGCGGTGCTGTTCATCGACGAGATCCACACGGTCATCGGCGCCGGCGCCACTAGCGGCGGGGCGATGGACGCGTCGAACCTGCTGAAACCGGCCCTCGCCTCGGGCACCCTGCGCTGCATCGGCAGCACCACCTACAAGGAATTCCGCAACTACTTCGAGAAGGACCGCGCCCTGGTCCGCCGTTTCCAGAAGATCGACGTGAACGAGCCGACCCTGGAAGACGCGGTGAAGATCCTGCGCGGCCTGAAGAACAACTACGAGAAGCACCACAAGGTCCGCTACACCGAGGAGGCGATTCGCGGCGCCGTGGAGCTGTCGGCGAGGTACATCCACGACCGGAAGCTGCCGGACAAGGCGATCGACGTGATCGACGAGGTCGGCGCCAGCCGCATGCTCCAGCCCGAGCACAAGCGCCGCAAGACCGTGACCCTGCGTGACGTCGAGGAGATCGTCGCCAAGATCGCGCGCATTCCCCCCAAGTCGGTCTCCGCCGACGACAAGGAGACGCTGCGCAACCTGGAGCGCGACCTGAAATCCATGGTGTTCGGCCAGGACAAGGCGATCGAGGCGCTGTCCGCCGCGATCAAGCTGTCCCGCGCGGGCCTGCGCGAACTCGAGAAGCCGATCGGCAACTACCTGTTCAGCGGCCCCACCGGCGTCGGCAAGACCGAAGTCGCCCGCCAGCTTGCCAGCACGCTGGGCATCGAACTGATCCGCTTCGACATGTCGGAATACATGGAGCGCCACAGTGTCTCGCGCCTGATCGGCGCCCCGCCCGGCTATGTCGGCTTCGACCAGGGCGGCATGCTGACGGACGCGATCGACCAGCACCCGCACGCCGTGCTGCTGCTGGATGAGATCGAGAAGGCGCACCAGGACCTCTACAACATCCTGCTGCAGGTGATGGACCACGGGAAGCTGACCGACCACAACGGCAAGACGGTCGATTTCCGCAACGTGATCCTGATCATGACCACGAATGCCGGCGCATCCGACATGGCCAAGGAAGCCATCGGCTTCGCCCGTGAGGGGCGCGTGGGCGAGGACGACGACGCGATCAAGCGCATGTTCACGCCGGAGTTCCGCAACCGCCTCGACGCCACCATCGCCTTCTCCGCGCTGACACCGGAGGTCGTCGGCCGGGTGGTCGAAAAGTTCGTCATGCAGCTGGAGGCCCAGCTGGCCGACCGCAACGTGACCATCGAGCTGTCTTCGGCGGCGAAGGAATGGCTGGCGGAGCGCGGCTACGACCGCTTGTATGGCGCCCGCCCGCTGGGCCGCGTGATCCAGGAGCACATCAAGAAGCCGCTGGCCGAGGAGCTGCTGTTCGGCAAGCTGACCAAGGGCGGCGCGGTGAAGGTCACGCTGAAGGACAACAAGCTCGACTTCGAGTTCATCGAGGCGGCCGTCCCCGCCTTGCCGAAGCCTGATGGCGATGGCGACGAGAACGGCTCCGAGAAGGAATCGGAGACCGCGGAGTAGGAGACGAGCAAGGGGCCGGCAGCCGCCGGCCCCTTTTCACGTCTGGCTGGACCTACCTGTCCACCGGCAGCCCGATGAACCCCGGCTCCAGCTGGGCCGCGAGGCGGAACAGCACGGCGTCGTCGGCGAATTTCGCGACCGCCTGCACGCCGATCGGCAACCCGTCGGCATTGCGGAACAGCGGCAGGTTCATCGCCGGCTGGCCGGTGGCGCTGAACAGCGGCGTGAACGCGGCGTAGTCGGAGAGTTGCCGCAGATACGCATCGGTGTCCTCGGTGTCTGTCGTCAGCTCGCCCAGCAAGGCCGGCGGCCGTGCCAGCATCGGCGTCAGGATCACGTCGAAGGCGCGGAACTGCCGCGCGGCCTGTCGCACGATCGCGTTGATGCGTGCATTCGCCCCGTGCAGCGCCACCGCCGGCGTGGACTCCCACCGCGCCACGCAAGCCCGCGTCAGCGGCTCGAGTTCATCCGGCGCGGCCGGACGCCCCAACTCGCGCTCGCGCATGCGCACCAGCCCGGCCAGCCCGGACAGCAGGATGGTGTTGCAGGCCTCGAACAACGCTGCGCCGTCGACGGCGATGCGCGTCGGCACGATCTCGTGGCCCAGTGCCGCGCATTGCTGCGCGGCATGTTGCACGGCAGCGACGCAGTCGGGGTGAACGCCCACGCCGGTCCAGCTTTCCGTCACCACGCCGATGCGCAGCCGCCCAGGATCGCGCCCGACCTCGGCCGCGAAGGGCACGGCGGGCGGGGCGGTGAACCAGGGCGCGCCTTCGTCGGGGCCGGCCGTCGCATCCAGGATCGCGGCGCTGTCGCGCACGCTGCGCGAGACGCAATGCTCGTGGCTCAGCCCCATCATGGCGTCGCCGCGATGCGGACCGACCGGGTTGCGGCCGCGCGTCGGCTTCAGCCCGACCAGGCCGCAGCACGAGGCGGGAATGCGGATGGAGCCGAGGCTGTCGGTGGCATGCGCCGCCGGCACGATACCGCCGGCCACCGCGGCGCCGGCACCGCCGCTCGATCCGCCCGGCGAATGTGCCGGAGACCACGGATTGCGCGTGGGCCCGTGCAGGCGCGGCTCGGTGCTGGCGCTCATGCCGAACTCCGGCGAGTTGGTGCGCCCGGCCAGCACGAAACCGGCGCGGCGCAGCCGGGCGATGGTCTCGCTGTCGAAGCCCGGGTCCGTGCCCGCAAACAGCCGACTGGCATGGCTCAGCGGCAACCCGATCGCCGGCGCGTGCAGGTCCTTGATGAAATACGGCACGCCGGTGAACGGGCCGTCCGGCAACCCCGCCCGGATCGCCGCCCGCGCCGCGTCGTAGCGCTCCAGCACGATCGCATTCAGCGTGCCGTTCACGGCCTCGGCGCGCGCGATCATCGCGTCCAGCACGTCCTCCGCGCTGACCGCGCGGCGGCGCACCAGCGCGGCCAGCCCGGTCGCGTCGTGTTGCCGGTATTCCTCAGGGGTCATGCCATCTCCACCACGATGCCACGCTGCGCCTGTTCGGCGCGCGCCAGAACGAACTGCGCGGCCGCCAGGTCCTGCGCGGCCACGCCCAATGAACGGTACAGGGTGATCGCTGCGGCGTCGCGCCGGCCTGGTTCGGCCCCGCGCAGCACGTCGCCGATCTCGGTGATGCGGTGGTCCGGTCCGATCAGCCCTTGCCGGCGCGCGTCGATCACCTCGGCGGCCTGCGCCTCCAGCGAGGGCTTGTAGTCGGTGAACAGATCGACCGCGGGCACGCAGCCGGTGGCGATCTCCTGCATCACCGGCACGCTGGCGCCGACCGCGTTCACGTGCAGGCCGGCATGCAGCATGTCGGGCTGCAGCAAGGGCGTGCGCGCAGCCGTCACCGTGCAGACGATGTCCGCCTGCGCCACTGCGGCCGCGAGCGTGTCCGCCGTGTCGATGCCGTGCCGCCGCGCGAACGCTTCCGCGTTGGCGGGGTCGCGCCCCCACACCACGACGCGCCGCAGCGGGCGCACCGCGCGCATGGCGGCGAGATGGCTGTGTGCCTGCTCGCCGCAGCCGATGATGGCCAGGGTCGCGGCATCGGCGCGGGCCAGCGCCTGCGTGGCCACCGCGCTGGCGGCCGCCGTGCGCAGCGCCGTCAATTCCGAGGCGTCCATGCAGGCGCGCACCAGTCCGGTTTCGGGATCGAAGATCAGCATCAGCCCGGCATGCGACGACCGTCCGTGCTTCGGATTGTCCGGAAACAGGCTCAGCAGCTTGGCGCCGTAGACCGGCGGATCGCCCAGCGCGCCGGGCATCACGCCCAGCCGGTTGCCGCCGCCGACCGGCACCACGCTGCGCAACGGCAGCTCGGCCCGGCCCTCCGATACGCGCTGCATCGCCGCCGCCACCGGCGCGATCAGGGCAGCGACGTCCACCAGGGCGGTGATGTCCGCCCGCGTCAGGATCCGCATCTGGCCTTCGTCACTCCTCGTTCACGAGCACGCTGCGCGCTTCCGCGAGTTTCGCGCGGTCCTCCGGCGCCACCCGCAGCGGCTTCAGATTCAAGTTTTCCAACGCCTCGATCATGGCGGCCACCACCATCAGCCGGGCGAACCACTTGTTGTCCGCGGGCACCACGAACCACGGCGCGTGTCCGGTGGCCGTGCCCGCGATCGCAGCCTCGTAGGCAGCCATGTACTCGTCCCAGCGGGCGCGTTCTCCGATATCGGACGAGTCGAACTTCCAGGCCTTGGTGGGATGGTCCAGCCGTTCCAGGAGGCGGCGCTTCTGCTCCTCCTTCGAGATGTTCAGATAGAATTTGAGGATCACCGTACCCTGGCGCGTCAGGTAGCGCTCGAACGCCGTGATGTCCTCCAGCCGTTGCGCCCAGATCTCCTTCGTCACCAGCGGATCGGGCAAATGCTGGCGCGCCAGGATTTCCGGATGCACCCGCGCCACCAGCACCTCCTCGTAATGGCTGCGGTTGAAGATGCCGATATGGCCGCGTTCCGGCAGCCTGCGCATGACGCGCCACAGGAAGTCGTGGCTCAGCTCCTCCGGCCCCGGCGCCTTGAACGACATCACCCGCACGCCTTGCGGGTTCACCCCGGACATCACGTGCTTGATGGTGCCGTCCTTGCCGGACGCGTCCATGCCCTGGAACACGCACAGCAGCGACCAGCTGCTGTGCGGATACAGCAGCTCCTGCAGCTCCGACAGCCGCGCCACGTCGGCGGCCAGCAACGCCGCGGCGTCGGCCTTCGCCACCATCTTCGGCGCGGTGTCGGCGGGGTCGTAATCCTTCAGCCGGAAGCCCTTGCCGGAGGTGACACGATAGCGGTCGAGGACCTTGCCGGCGAAGTTTGTCACGACGGCGGCGCTCCGTAAGCGGTGGTCAGGTATTGCAGGATCGCCGCCACCTCCGCGTCCTCCACCGGCGCGCCGAAGGCGGTACGCATCTTCGTCACCTCCGCCTTCCAGGCATCGGGAGTCAGGAACGGCGAATTCATGCGGATATAGTCCAGGCTGTGGCAAGCGTTGCAGCGCATTTCCACCACCTCGCGGCCCGGCCCCGGCTTCAGGTCCACCGGCTCCTCGGCACGCGCGGCAATGGGGGCGGAAACGGTGGCGAGCAGGGCCGCCAGCATCGCGTATCGGCGCATCGGACGATCCTCCTTCACGCGGCGGCCAGCGTGATCGTCTGGATCACGTTGTGATGATAGCCGGAGGGGTTGAACACCAGCTTCGCCGGCTGCACCGCGCCGGCGTTGCTGGTGGCGCGCACCATGACGGTCACGGCGCCCGTGGCCGCGCCCTGTACGCGCATGCTCCAGGGCCGGAAGGCGTAGCGGCCGAGATCCTGGCCCAGCGTCGCCGGCTTCCAGCTCTCGCCGCCGTCCCTGGAGAGTTCGACCGACTTGATGCCGCTGCCGTTGTCCCAGGCGATGCCCTGCACGTCGAAGCCGGCGGCAGGGACCCTGGCGCCGTCGGTGAGGTTGGTGACCAGCGAGTTCACCACGATCTCGGTGATCGGGCTGGTCTGCTCGGTGTCCTGGGTAGCGAAGGGGCGCGCCACCGGGAACATGCCCCTGGGCACGCGATAGGCCTTCTGCATCCAGAAATTGTCGAGCGGCTTGCTGCGCAGCTCCAGCGAGGTCACGTGCTTCATCCAGTAGGTCGCGGTCCAGCCGGGGATCACGATTCGCGCCGGGAAGCCGTTGAGATGCGGCAGCGGCGCGCCGTTCATCTGGTAGGCGATGATGGCGTCGGCCTCGAGCGCACGGTCCAGCGGAATGCTTTTCGCGAAATGCGGGGTTTCCGGTAGCACCGCGCCGTCGGCGCCGGCCATCGCCACCTCGACGGCCCCGGGCTTGATGCCGGCGCGGGCCAGCACGTCGCGCAGCCGGGCGCCGCGCCAGCGCGCATTGCCCATCGCGCCGACGCCCCATTCCACCCCCGGCACGTGCGGGCTGAACAGGCCGCGCCGGTTGCCGGAACACTGGCACACGGCCACGACCTCGGCCGCGGGCAGGCTGCGCAGGTCGTTCATGGTCAGCCGCACGCTGCGTTGCGCCGCGTCGCCGCCAACCGTCAGCGACCAGTCGCGCAGCTCGTCCATTTCGGGAATGACGGCGAGGTGATACCGCACGAAGAAACGATCGTTCGGCGTGATCGGCGTACGGAACGCCTCCAGCGGCGTCTCGTAATTGGGCGGGCGCCAGGTCAGCTTGATCAGGTTCTTCTTGCCCGGGAGCTGCGCCAGCACGGCCTCGTCGCGCGTGCCCTCGGGCAGGGCGGCGCTGAGGCCGGGTATCGCGGCCCAGGGGGCGCCAGGCCCGCCCATCAGCATCGCGCCGGTTCCGAGCATCATCGATCTGCGTCGCATGGCCGCCCCCCTTGGTTCCCGCCCCCATCCACACCAGCGGACGCGTCGGCGCACGTCACTGTTGCCCGATGCGCCTGCCGGGTCCATGCTGATCGTTCGTCGCGCTCCCCGGCGATGCCAGAATTGCTGCATTGCAGTATGACATCGCCGGGCGCAGCGATCCGCGGCGATCAGCCTTGCCGCTTGACCGCCAGCGGTCCCGATGCCTGGCAGGTCGGCATCATCTCCAGCCGGTTGATGTTCACATGCGCGGGCAGGCCGACCACCCAGGCCACCGCCTCGGCCACGTCCTCCGCGGTCAGCGGCTGGGTGTTGGCATACATCGCCGCAGCCCGCGCCGCGTCGCCCTCGAAGCGGACGCTGCTGAACTCGGTGCCGCCGACCAGCCCCGGCTCCAGGTCGGTCACCCGCACGCCGGTGCCCACCAGGTCGGCCCGCAGGTTGAGGCTGAACTGGGTGACGAACGCCTTGGAGGCGCCGTACACATGCCCGCCGGGATACGGGTAGATCGCCGCGGTGCTCGACAGGTTGACGACGTGCCCCCGGTCGCGCTCGACCATGCCGGGCAGCAGCGCGCGCGTCATGTGCAGCACGCCGGTGACGTTGGTGGCGACCATGGTGTCCCAGTGCTCGATCCGCGCCCGCCAGGCGGGATCGAGCCCCAGGGCCAGGCCGGCATTGTTCACCAGCACGTCCACCGCCTGCCAGCCCGCCGGCAGGGCGCCGGGCAGGGCGGACACGGCGGCGGCGTCGGTCACGTCCAGCCCGAACGGCAGCACGGACGGCCCCAGCTCGGCGGCCAGGGCGGCCAGGCGGTCGGTGCGCCGGGCCGTTGCGATGACACGATGGCCGTCGCGCACGAAGCGCCGGGCGATGCTGGCGCCGAAGCCGGCGGAGGCGCCGGTGACAAGTACCGTCAGGGTCACAGAAGTTCGAGCTCCACTTTGATGTTGCCGCGTGTGGCCTTGGAATACGGGCACACCTGGTGCGCCTTTTCCAGCAGCCCCTGCGCCGTCGCCCGGTCCACGCCGTCGATCTTCGCCTTCAGCTTCGCGGCCAGGAAGAAGCCGCCGTCGTTCATGTCGATCGTCACGTCGGCCGTGACGGCGACCCCGGCGATGGCCACCTTGTCGGTGTGTGCCACGAACTCGATGGCGCTGCCGAAGCAGGCGGAATAGCCGGCGGCGAACAGTTGCTCCGGGTTGGTCATGCCGGCCTTGCCCGGCCCGCCCAGCCCCTTGGGCACCGAGAGGTCGAATTTGATCAACCCGTCGGAGCTCTCGACATGGCCGTTGCGGCCGCCGGCGGTGGTGGCGATGGCGGTGTAGCCCATTTCCGTGTCCTCCTGTTGTGGCATCAATCCGGTAGGTGGAAACGAACCGACACAGGGCAATGGTCCGTCAGGCGACGTTTCCACTCGATTCCGGTTTCGCGGAACACCAGCACGCGCAGGCTGTCCGCCTGCATCCAGCCGCGGGCGGCCCCGCCGGCGATGATATGGTCGATGAAGCCGCCGCCGCCCCAGCATGGGCTCGACTTGCCCGCGGTGGCCCGCGCCAGCGGGGCGGGCTGGTTCAGCGCCGCCCAGAACGCATCGCGCCCGTCCATCCAGCGGTTGAAGTCGCCCATCAGCACGAACGGCACGCCCTCGGCCCGGCGCTGCGCGATCCAGCCCTGCAACGGCGCCAGCTGGGCGCGCAGCGTCGCGCAGGCGGGCCGGTCGGACGCGGTCAGCCGATCCTCCCGGCAGCCGGTCTTGAGGTGCACGGCCAGCAGCCGGAGCATCCCGCCCGGCAGCTGCAGCGTCACGTCCGCCCCGCTGCGCAGCCGGTTGCGCGCCTGCGGATACAGGTCGAGGCCGGCAAGGTCGGGATTGGCGGCGAAGGCGATGCCCTTGCGCACCGCGAACCCCGTGCGCTGGACCACGCGGTCCCCGGTGACATGGATGACGTAACGATCCGGCGGGAAGATCCGGGCCGCCATCTCCGGTCCGTCCACCTCCTGGAACGCCACCACATCGGCGGCCAGGGTCTCGGCATAGCCGCGCAGCCGCGCCACGTCCTCGGGCTGTTTCGGTCGCACGTCCGCCGGCAGCGCCGGGTCCCCGGCCGGGCGCGCGGTCAGCCACTCCAGGTTCCAGGTCGCCAGCTTCAATTCGGCGGCCTGGACCACGGCCGGCAGCAGCAGGAGCAGGGCGAGCAATATTCTCATGCGCGCATGATTGCCATGTCGGGCCATTCGGACCAGCCCCGAAAAGGGCGCGGGGGGGCCTACCGGGGCCTTGCGGTCGATGGCATAGTGCCCATCTAGCTGGGCAACGCTTCCCGGCTGATTCGATCCGGCACCGGCTAACGGTCGCTGGCAATAAAGGGGGAGTGACTGCGTCTTGAAGCCAACAGACGTTCGGAATCCCGACTACTTCCACAAGGTCGTCGATTGTCAGTGGGCCTGCCCCGCCCACACCCCGGTTCCCGAATACATCCGACTTATCTCCGCCGGCCGCTACGCCGATGCCTATATGGTCAACTGGAAGTCGAATGTCTTCCCGGGGATCCTTGGCCGGACCTGCGACCGCCCGTGCGAGCCCGCCTGCCGGCGCGGCCGCGTGGAAGAGGAACCGGTTGCGATCTGCCGCCTGAAGCGCGTGGCGGCCGATTTCAAGGGCGACGTTTCGGCGCGCATGCCGGCCCCGGCGACCACCCGCAACGGCAAGCGCGTTGCCTGCATCGGCGCCGGCCCCGCCAGCCTGACCGTGGCGCGCGACCTGGCACCCGCCGGCTACGAGGTGGTGGTGTATGACAGCGCGCCGCAGGCCGGCGGTTTCATCCGCAGCCAGATCCCCAAGTTCCGCCTGCCCGATTCGGTGATCGACGAAGAGGTTGGCTATATCATCGACCTCGGGGTCGAAACCCGGTACGGAAGCTACGTCTCCAGCCTGAAGGCCCTGCTGGACGAGGGCTACGACGCCGTGTTCGTGGGCTCCGGCGCCCCGCGCGGCCGTGACCTGCATATTCCCGGGCGCGACGAAGCGGCGGCCAACATCCATATCGGCATCGATTGGTTGTCCTCGGTCTCGTTCGGCCACATCACGAAGATCGGCCGCCGCGTGCTGGTGCTGGGCGGCGGCAACACCGCCATGGATTGCTGCCGCTCCGCCCGCCGCCTGGGCGGCGAGGACGTGCGCGTGGTGGTGCGCAGCGGCTTCGAGGAGATGAAGGCATCCCCCTGGGAAAAGGAGGATGCGATGCGCGAGGACATTCCCATCCTCAACTATCTCGTGCCCGTGGCCTTCATCCACGACGACGGCCGTATGACCGGCATGACGTTCGAGAAGGTGAAGGCCGAATACGACGCCAATGGCCGCCGCAATCTGGTGCCCACCGGCGAGCCGCACGTGCACATGGAATGCGACGACGTGCTGGTGGCCGTGGGGCAGGAGAACGCCTTCCCCTGGATCGAGCGCGATCTCGGCATCGAATTCAACCGCTGGGGCCTGCCCGTGGTGGACGAGGTGACGATGCAGTCCACCCGCAAGGAGGTCTTCTTCGGCGGCGACGCCGCGTTCGGGCCGAAGAACATCATCTGGGCGGTGGCGCATGGCCACCAGGCCGCCATCTCCATCGACACGTTCTGCCAGGGCGGGGACCTGCGCGACCGCCCGCCGCCGGACGTCACTTTGGTCTCCCAGAAGATGGGCATCCATGAGTGGAGCTACGACAACGCCGTCTCCATCGACCTGCGCTACAAGGTGCCGCATCGCGAGAAGGCGCTGGCCCTGGGCGACATCAAGGCCGAAGTAGAGCTGGGCTTCGACGTCGAGCTTGCCTTCAAGGAGGCGCAGCGCTGCCTCAACTGCGACGTGCAGACGGTATTCGCGCCGAAGCTGTGCATCGAATGTGATGCCTGCGTGGATATCTGCCCGGTGGACTGCATCAGCTTCACCGCCGACGGCGAGGAGGCGGAATTGCGCACCCGCCTGAACGCGCCGGCGCTGAACCTCACGCAGGACATCTACGTCGCGGACGGCCTGAAGACCGGCCGGATCATGGCGAAGGACGAGGATGTCTGCCTGCACTGCGGCATGTGTGCCGAACGGTGTCCCACCGGCGCCTGGGACATGCAGCGTTTCCTGCTGGACATGGCGCAGGTGAGACCCCAGGCAGGCAGGATGGAGGCGCACGCATGCGTCCGCTAGAAGCCGTCAACGATTTCGTCGTCAAGTTCGCCAACGTCAACGGTTCCGGCTCGGCCAGCGCCAACCAGCTGTTCGCGAAATCGATCCTGCGCATGGGCGTGCCGGCCACGCCGCGCAACATCTTCCCCTCCAACATCCAGGGCCTGCCCACCTGGTACGAGGTACGGGTGTCCGAGGCGAACCACCTGGGCGCCCGCGGCGGCACCGACCTGATGGTGGCGATGAATCCGCAGACCTGGGACCAGGACCTGAAATCCATCGAGCCCGGCGGCTACCTGTTCTATGACTCCACCCGGCCGCTGCCGCCGTCGAAGTTCCGCAGCGACATCACCGTGATCGGGATGCCGCTCACCGCCATCTGCAACGCCGAATACACCGACAGCCGCCAGCGCCAGCTGTTCAAGAACATCATCTATGTCGGCGCGCTGTCGGCCCTGCTGGACATCGACCCCGCGGTGCTCGAGACGCTGATCGGCGAGCAGTTCAAGGCCAAGGAAAAACTGATCGACGTCAACATCCACGCGCTGCATCTGGGCCGCGACTATGCCTTGCAGAACCTCGCCTGCCCGATCGGGCTGCGCGTGCGCAAGGCCGACGCGATCGGCGACCGCATCTTCATCGAAGGCAACGCGGCCGCGGGGCTGGGCGCGGTCTATGGCGGGGCGACGGTCTGCGCCTGGTATCCGATCACGCCCTCGACCTCGCTCGCCGAAGGCTTCACGCGCTACTGCAACCGCTATCGCGTGGACAAGGAGACCGGGAAGAAGCGGTTCGCCATCGTCCAGGCGGAGGACGAACTGGCCTCGATCGGCATGGTGATCGGCGCCGCCTGGAACGGCGCGCGCGCCTTCACCGCCACCTCCGGCCCCGGCATCAGCCTGATGCAGGAATTCATCGGTCTCGCGCATTTCGCCGAAATCCCCGCGGTGATCTTCGACGTGCAGCGCGCCGGGCCGTCCACGGGCATGCCCACGCGCACGCAGCAATGCGATGTGCTCACCGCTGCCTATGCCTCGCACGGCGACACCAAGCACGTGCTGCTGTTTCCCGAAGACCCGCATGAATGCTTCGAGATGAGCGCCCTGGCCTTCGACCTGGCAGACCGGTTGCAGACGCCAGTGTTCGTGCTTCTGGACCTGGATATCGGCATGAACGAGCGCCTCTGCGCCCCGTTCAGGTGGGACGACAACAGGCGCATGGACCGTGGCAAGGTGATGACCGCCGAGGACCTGGAGGCCGGCCGCGATTTCGGCCGCTATCTCGATGTGGACGGCGACGGCATTCCCTATCGCACCTATCCCGGCACGCACCCCACCCGAGGCGCCTTCTTCACCCGCGGCACCAGCCGCGACCGCTACGCTCGCTACACCGAAGAAGGGGCCGCCTACCAGGACAACATGGAGCGGCTGCTGCGCAAGTTCGACACGGCGAAGACCCTGGTGCCGCGGCCGATTCGGCGCGCCGCCGCCGAGCCGACGCGCCTCGGCGCGATCTATTACGGCTCCTCCAGTGCGGCGATGGACGAAGCGGTGTCGCTGCTGGCAGGCCAGGGCATCGCGCTCGACACGCTGCGCGTGCGCGGCTTCCCGTTCCACGAAGATGTCCGCCGCTTCGTGTCCGACCACGACCAGGTGTTCGTGGTCGAGCAGAACCGCGACGCCCAGCTCCGCACGCTGCTGATCACCGAGGAAGAGTTCGACCCCGCGAAGCTGTCGCGCGTGCTGCACTACGACGGCTCGCCGATCACCGCCCGCTTCATCGCGGGCCGGATCGCCGAGACCGTCTCGTCCCTGAAAATCGTCCCGTTGCGCAAGGCCGTGCCATGACCTACCTGCCGAAGCCGAAGCTGCATCATCCCAAGCTGCCGACGAACGAGCTGGGCTTCACCCGGCGCGACTACGAAGGGTCGATCTCGACCCTGTGCGCGGGGTGCGGGCATGATTCGATCAGTGCCGCGATCGTCCATGCCTGCTTCGAGCTGAGCCTGCCGCCGCACCGCATCGCCAAGCTGTCGGGCATCGGCTGCTCCTCGAAGACTCCCACCTATTTCCTCGGCAATTCGCACGGCTTCAACTCCGTACATGGCCGCATGCCGAGCGTGCTGACCGGCGCCAACCTGGCCAACCGCGACCTGATCTATCTCGGCGTCTCCGGCGACGGCGATTCCGCCTCGATCGGCCTCGGCCAGTTCGCGCACTCCATCCGGCGCGGCGTGAACATGGTCTATATCGTCGAGAACAATGGCGTGTACGGCCTCACCAAGGGCCAGTTCTCCGCCACCGCCGACAAGGGCGCCAGGAACAAGCGCGGCCTCGCCAATCTCGACGAGCCGATCGACCTGATCGGCATGGCGCTGCAGCTCGGCGCCACCTATATCGGCCGCGGCTTCTCGGGCGACAAGGCGCAGCTGGTGCCGCTGATCAAGGGCGCGCTGACCCACAAAGGCGCCGCATTCATCGACTGCATCAGCCCCTGCGTCGCCTTCAACAATCATGTCGGCTCCACCAAGAGCTTCGACTATGTGCGCGAGCACAACGCGGCCGTGAACTTCCTCGATGTCATCGAGGGCCGCGACGAGATCGTGGTCGATCATGCGCCGGGGACGGTGGAGGTGGTGCGCCAGCACGACGGCTCGCTGCTGAAGCTGCGCAAGATCGCTCGCGACTACGATCCCACCGACCGCATCGCCGCCATGAACTTCCTGCAGCAGCACCAGGCGCGCGGCGAGATCGTCACCGGTCTGCTCTATGTCGACCCCGACGCGGACGATCTGCACGGCTATCTCGACACCGCCGAGAAGCCGTTCAACCAGATGACCGATGCCGAGCTGTGTCCCGGCACGACCGCGCTGGAAAAGCTGAACGCGGCATTGCGATAGGCACCGCTGTCCGCGCCAGGAAAATCAGATTGCGCGCGGCCCCCGCCACTCATACCGTTGCAGCAAGCAATAAAGGGGGCGGGGACCATGCAAATGATGGCGAAAATCGCCGCAGTGGCGCTGGCGGCCGGAAGCATGCTGGCGGCGGCGCCGGCCAGCGCGCAGAAATCGGCGGACACGTTGCGCGTCTACTGGCGCGACCAGATCACCGATATCGATCCCTACTACAACAGCCTGCGCACCGGCCTGATCGTGGCGCATCACGCCTGGGACGGGCTGGTGTATCGCGATCCCGAGGGCTTCGTGATGAAGCCGCTGCTGGCGACAGCGTGGAAATGGATCGACGACACCACGCTGGAATTCGAGCTGCGCAAGGGCGTCACCTTCCATAACGGCGATCCCTTCACCGCCGACGACGTAGTCTACACGGTCAAGATCATCACCGACCCGAAATCGGGCATCGCGGTGCCGAGCAACTTCACCTGGCTCGCCGGTGCCGAGGCAGTGGACCCTTATCGCGTGCGGCTGAAACTGAAGCAGCCATTTCCCGCAGCGCTGGAATACGTGTCCTTCGTCATGCCGATCTATCCGATGGCTTATCGCGAGCGCGTCGGTCGGGATGTCTACAAGCGTGAGCCGGTCGGCGCCGGACCGTATCGCATCACCCGTGTCGATGGCGTGAACCAGATCGATATGGAGCGATATGAAGGCTATTACGACGGCAGCTCCAAGGGCCGGCCGCCGATCAAGCGCGTCGTCATCAAGGAAGTGACGGACGCCACCAACGAGATGTCGGCGCTGCTGGGCGGCCAGGCGGACTGGATCTGGCAGTACAACCCCGACCAGTTCGACAGTATCGCACGCATGCCCACGCTCACGGCCCTGCGTCAGGAGGCGTTCCGCATCCTGCATCTGTCGATCGATGCGGCCGGGCGGTCGGGAGAGAAGAACCCGCTGACGGATGCGCGCGTGCGCCGCGCGATCTTCTATGCCGTCGACCGGCAGACCTTTGCCCGACAGCTGGTGCAGGGCGGAGCGCGCGTGCCCGACGCGCCTTGCTACTTCACCCAGTTCGGCTGCGACCAGTCTGCCGCCGTGCATTACGACTACGACCCCGCCAAGGCGAAGCAATTGCTGGCCGAGGCCGGCTATCCCAACGGTTTCGACACCGAGATCGTCAGCGCCAACATCCTGTCCTCGTGGTCGGGCGCGGTGCAGAGCTACCTCGCCGCCGTCGGCATCCGCGCGAAGGTGACGACATTGCAGGCCGCGGCGGCGGTGACGCGCGCGCAGAAGGGCGATGCGCCGCTGTATCTCTCCTCCTGGGGTTCGTATTCGATCAACGATGTCTCGGCGATCATCCCGTATTTCTTTTCCGGCACGCCCGACGACATGGCGCGCGATCCCGAGGTGACCGCGGCCCTGAAGCAGGGCGGCTCGGTGATCGACCCGCAGGCGCGCAAGACGGCGTATGCCAGCGCCATCCACCGCATCACCGACCAGGCCTATTGGCTGCCGATCAGCACCTTCACGACGACCTATGGCATTTCCAGGCAGTTGAACTTCAAGACCTTCCCGGACGAGATGCCGCGCTTCTTCCTGGCAAGCTGGAAGTAGCGGCGCTCACACCAGCAGCAACGGCTCCGCGGCGGCCGGCGAAGCCGCCGCGGACGATTGCAGCTCCTGCACGCCGCAGGCCCGCAGGAAATCCGCGATCGCATCGAAATCGCGCGGCGTGCGTGTGGCATCGTCCGCATCGCCACGGGGAATCCAGATCACGGTCTGGTAGCGGGCACGGGTCAGCAGCACGCGATAGGTGTTGATGCGGTTGGCGATCGCTTCCGCCCCTTTCGGCAACTGCCATTTCGTGCCGACAAAATCGCGCACCAGCCAGCTTTGCCTCCCGCCCGCGCGCACGAGATCGCCGCCCCAGCACAGCCCGACGTGATCAAGCTCCAGCCCCTGGCAGGAGAACTCGGTCGCAACCACCTCCAGCGCATCGCAGGCGCGCACATCCGGCCAGCGATCCAGGAACCAGTGCGCCACCGCGCCGGCATCCATATGCGGCACTTCGGCGCCCATGCCGTCCGCACGCAGCCGCCTCGCGCCAGAACTGCCGACCAGCCCACAGCGCCGCAGGCCGCGCGCGGCGGCGCGCAGGAAGCGGCGCATGGAGTGCAGGTCGCGCGTCAGCAGGAAGGACAGGGGCCCTTGCGATTCGGCAATCCGCCACGCGCCGGCGGCATCGTTCGCCAGCACGGCATCGACCCACGGAGCGGCGGCGGCGTTGCGGATGCTGCGCACCGGCACGTCCAGATGCAGCGCTGCGTCCGCGCGCAGCCCTGGCAGGGCCGGCAGCCGTTGCCGCACATCCGTGGCCGCCAATGTGGCGGGCGCCGCCAGCACGCGCCAGTTCGGCCGCGCCGCCAAGGCCGCGCCCCATTCGGCCAGCCCGCCTTCACCGTCATGGATTTCCTGGCCGTTGCCCACCAGGCACACGATCACCGCCCAGTCCTGGTGTCGTGCCATGATGTCCAGCAGATGCCCGGGTTCGGAATCCGACAAAGCCACCTCGCGGTCGCGGCCCTTGCGGATGGCGTGGGCGGCCGACCAGGCGCGCTGGGCTTCGTCGATGACGATCACGCGCTCCGGCGGATGCTGCCCGGTGCGCACATATTCGTCGCGGAACGCCGGCAGCGCCTGGATGGCGGCCTTGGTGCGCTGGCGGGCAGCGCGCAACTGGGTACGGTCGGACGCCGCGGCGTCGCGCGCCAGCGCCTCGCGCAGCACATGCACCAGGGTCGGGTTGCCGGTCAGGAAGGTGGCGCCGGTCTCGCGCCCCGCGCCGAACACGGTGTTCAGCCCGCACAGCGTCTTGCCCGCGCCGGGAATGCCGGTCACGAACAGGATGGCATGATGTCCCCCGCCGCGCGCCTGCCCGATGGCAGCCAGGATCGCATCCGTCGTTGCCGACAGGTTCCGCGCATCGGCCAGCGCTGTGGCGATGTCGGCCACGCCGTGCTGCGAATACAGCGTGCAGGCGGCATCGACGATCCCCGGCACCGGCCGATACGGCGCATCCGCCCACCCCGCCGCCGGCAGATCGCGCGACGGGCGCGGCATGCGCTGCCAGAGATCACGCAGCAGCCCCGGCAGGCTGGCGCGGGACGCATCCAGCACCGGCGCGACGCCGGCGATCAGCAACGGCCACGTCACCGGGCCCGGCTCCGCCTCCGTTGCAACCAGAATCGGAACGATCGGATGGTTCCGGCTCAGCGCATGGAAGTCCTGCAGGTCGAGCGCGTAATCCTCCACCTGCTGGCGGTCGGCCGCGTCGAAGCGGTCGCGGCCGACCTTGAATTCCAGCACCAGCACCGCGCGCCCGGTGACCAGCACGGCATCGATCCGCCGCCCCAGGCGACGCATGGGGTACTCCAGCAGCAGATGCCAATCCGCCGCCTGCGGCCAATCCGCGAGCGCCGCGCGCAGGCAGGCAATGGACACCTGCCAGGCCCGCAATTGCTGGGACTCGTTGCGGCGGAAGCGGCGCGCGTCGTCATAGGCCAGGCGGTGCACAAGCGCCTGCATGTCTGCGGCCAGGAACGCGTCCACACGCATCGCTTAACGCCTGCCCATTGGTGTCGTTGCGGTTGCGCGCATTGGTAGCGGAGCGAAAGGATTATGCAACTGTTATCGATGCAGTAACGGCCGCCACGCAAACTCGGCGCGACACCGCGGCGCATGCGCTGCGATCCGCGAAACGGACGCTGGGGAGTGGGGTGTGGCAATCAGGACGTGGACGAGCGCCGTCTCCGGCGACTGGGATGGTGCCGCGAACTGGTCCGGTGGCGCCGTTCCCGCCGGGGCGGACGACGTCGTGCTCAATGCCCCCGGCACCTACATCCTGACCATCAGCGCAGGCGAGACGGTCGCGGTACATTCCATCAGCGAGTCGGCCGGCGCCGGCACCATCGCGGTGGCCGGCACGCTCTCTCTGGCCAGTCCGTCGCAGGTGGGGCAGCTGACCGTGCTGCCGGGCGGAAAGCTCACCGGGGCTGCAGTTCCGTACGGACCAGGCCCGTTCACCAATCTCGGCACCGTCCTCGCCGCCGGATCGCAGACGGTGTTCATTCAGACCAGCACGATCACGAACGTCAACGGCACGACGCTCGAAGGCGGGGCCTGGGTCGTTGCCGGGCCCGGCAACGGCGCTTCGCAGTTGGTCGTCGCGACCACGGCCGGCGGGATCGTCGCCGACAATGCCGTCATCACGCTCGACGGCGCCAACACAGGATTCAAAGGCTACAACAGCGGGACCTTCATCCCGCTGGAAGCGACGCTCACCAATATCGGTACCGCAGGCGTACTCAGTATTCTCGGCGGGCGCGCCTACACCACGACGAACGCGCTGAACAACAATGGCCGGCTGGTCCTCGGTGGCGGCACTCTCTCGGCAGCGAGCCTGATCAACCAGCCGGGCCATACGATCAGCGGCTATGGCACGATCGCCGCCGATATCGGCAATGGCGGATTGCTGGAAGCGAGCGGCGGCATCCTCACCCTGGCTGGCATCTTGACGGACACCGGCGCGCTTCAGGTCGATCCGAACGCCTTCCTGGCGTTCAGCGGCACCTATTCCCAATCCATCACCAACAATGGCGTGGTGATCGCCAGGGATGGCGTGCTGGCCCTCGGCGGTCCGATCAGCGGCAATGGCGGCTTCCTGATCCAGGGCGGCACCATCGGCGCGGTCACGACGCTGGAGCTGGGCACGTCCGTCAGCCAGCAGGTCGCATTCAACGGCGGCTACGCCACGCTGCGCCTGGACAGCCCGGCAAGCTTCACCGGCAGCATCGTGGGTTTCGGCGCGACCGACACGATCGATCTCGCGGGCATCGACGCCAACGCCGTCGCGCTGTCCGGCAACACCCTGCAGCTCATCAAGAACGGAGCCCCTGTCTACAGCCTGTCGCTTTGCGGCAGCTACAACGCGGCGACATTCTCGGCCGCCGGCGACGGCCAGGGCGGCACGGCGATCACGCTGGCCGGCGTGCCCGCCCGCGACTACGTGCTCGAAGGGCCGCGCTGGTCGACCACGACCGTCAGTTGGAGCATCGCCACCAGCCAGTACGCTGATACGTTCGACGCCGACCATCCCTTCAGCGGTTTCATTGATCCGGTCGGGCAGGCCGCCTATGTCGGTGTCATCGAGCAGGCGTTGCAGGCTTGGTCCAGCTATTCCGGTATCACCTTCGTCCAGCAGCCGGATTCCGCATCGCCGGCCACCGCAGCCGACATCCGCTTCGGCTGGGGTGACCTGTTGGGCACAAGCGGCGAGATCGGCCAGGCCGCATACAGTTTCAGCGGCGACCTGTTCAGCCCCGACTCCATCGTGCGGCTGCAGGACCCGGCGCTGAAGGCGCTGAACCCGACGCCCGGCGTGATCGGCGGCTACACCTATAGCGGCTTCGCGGCGACGCTGTATCAGATCGTTGTCCACGAGATCGGCCATGCGCTCGGGCTCGGGCATTCCACCGATCCCAACGCGGTGATGTACGCGGCGGCGCAGGGTGTCGCGAACCAGGACGTGAATGCCAGCGACATCTCCGGCATCCAGGCGCTGTACGCCAGCGTCGCCTGCTATGCCGCAGGCACGCGCATCCTGACCGCACGCGGCGAAGTGCCGGTGGAGGCGCTGCGGCCAGGCGACACCATCACCGGGCATCTCTCAGGCCTGCCGCGGCGCGTGCGCTGGGTGGGCCATCGGGTGCTGGAGCCGCACCGGCATCCGCGGCCGCACGACGTGCAGCCCATCCGCGTGTGCGCCGGCGCTTTCGGTCCAGGGTTGCCGCGCCGCGACCTGCGTCTCAGCCCCGACCATGCCCTGCTGGTGGGCGATGCGCTGATCCCCGTCCGCTACCTCGTGAACGGGGCGACCGTGCTGCAGGAGAGTGTCGGCCGCGTCAGCTATTTCCATGTCGAGCTGGAAAGCATCGACGGACACGTGGTGCACGACGTCGTGCTGGCCGAGGGGTTGCCCGCGGAGAGCTATCTGGACACCGGCAACCGCGACGCCTTCGCCAATGGCGGCGCCGCCATCCGCCTGCATCCCGACTTCGCGCGCCGCGTCTGGACCATGCATGGCTGCGCGCCGTTGCATCTGCAAGGGCCTGTGGTCGTGGCCGCGCGCCGGCGCCTGCTGCATCGCGCGCCGGCGTTGGGCCATAGCGTGACCAACGATCCTGCCCTGCATGCGAAGGCCGGGCGCGCCGTGGAGCATGCGTTCGCCCGCAACAGCCACACCGCGCGCTTCATGCTGCCCGGCGGCCTCGTGCGCCTGTGCAGCCGCAGCGCGGTCCCCGCCGAGATCCGGCTGGAAGACACCGACACGCGCCGCATGGGCGTCGCGGTCGCGCGGCTCGCGCTGAACGGCCAGGTGATCAGCCTCGACGATCCGCGCCTGGGTGCCGGGTTCTTCCCGACCGAAGCCGAAGGCCGGCGCCGATGGCGCTGGACCGATGGCGACGCGCATCTGCACCTGGATGGGCCCGGCCAGCTCGACGTCACCGTGGCCTTCACGCTGCCGTACTGGATTCGGCGCGTAACGACAACGATCAGGGCCAGAGCCTAGACCTGGTCCGCGCCCCCATCATCGCGGCGGAACGGCGAGAACGCGGCGAGTTCTTCCATGTGCGTCAGCTTCTCCGCGCGCTCATGCGTCAGGAATTCCGCGACTGCCCGGCGCAGCCCGCCATGGGCGATCCAGTGGGCGGAATAGGTGGGCCTGGGCAGGTAGCCGCGCTGGATCTTGTGCTCGCCCTGGGCTCCGGCTTCCACCCGCGACAGGCCGTGCGCGATCGCGAAATCGATGGCGCGGTAGTAGCAAAGCTCGAAATGCAGGAACGGAAAATCGCCGCGGCATCCCCAGTTGCGGCCATACAGCGCCTCGTCCCCCATCAGGTTCAGCGCGCCGGCCACCGGCTTGCCGCCTTTCAGTGCCAGCATCAGCACCACGGCCTCGCCCAGCCGCTCCGACAACAGCGGGAAGAACGCGCGCGTCAGGTAGGCGCTGCCCCATTTGCGGTCCACGGTCGAGGTATAGAAGCCGTAGAACGCATCCCATTGCGCGCGCGTGATCTCCGGCCCGCGCAGGGTGATGAATTCCAGGCCGGCATTGTTGGCGTCGCGCCGCTCGCGCCTCAGCACCTTGCGCTTGCGCGAGCTCAATGCGCCCAGGAAATCGTCGAACGTGGCGTAGCCCGCGTTCTCCCAATGGAACTGCATGCCCAGCCGCTGCAGCCACCCGGCCTCGCCCAGCGTGGTCCAGTCGGACTCCGTGCAGAAGGTCACGTGCACGGAGGACAGGTCCAGCTCCCGGCACGCCTGGCTCAGCGCGCCGGCCAGTGCCGCGGCCGGCACGCCGGCGCCGGGCCGCACCAGCAGGCGCGGGCCCGGCACCGGGCTGAACGGCACCGCCACCTGCAACTTCGGATAATAGTCGCCGCCGGCCCGCTCGAACGCGCTCGCCCAGCCATGGTCGAAGACGTATTCGCCATAGCTGTGCGACTTCGCGTACATCGGCGCCACCGCCACCACATGCCCCTCGGACGAACGCAGCACCGCGTGCTGCGGCAGCCATCCGGTGCGGGCATTGGCCGATCCGCTGTCCTCGACGGCACTGAGGAACGCGTGGCTGACGAACGGATTGCCGCCGCCCGCGCACGCGTTCCACTCGACCGCCGGAATATCGGCGATCGCCTTCTGCAATGTCAGCGTAAGCGTACCGGAACCATCGGGCATACGCGTTGAGATGGGGCGTAGCCGCCGTCAGGCAATGCGGAACATGCCCTCCACCTCGACCGCCGCGTCCGCAGGCAGAGCGGGCACGCCGATGGTGCTGCGCGCGTGCCGCCCGGCATCGCCGAACACCGCCACGGCCAGGTCGCTGGCGCCGTTCATGACCTGCGCATGCTGGGTGAAGTCGGGCGGCGAGGCCACGAAGCCGCCCAGGCGCACCACCTGCTGCACGCGATCGAGGTCGCCGTTGCAGGCCGCCTTCAGATGCACCAGCACGTTGATGAAGCACTGCCGCGCCGCCGCCTGGCCCTGCTCGATGCTGAGCCCCGCCGCCACCTTGCCGGTCACCGCGATCTTGCCGTCCACCGCCGGCACCTGGCCCGACACCACCACCAGGTTACCTGTGACGACATAGGGAACGTAGTTCGCAATGGGCGCCATCGGGGTGGGCAGCGTGATGCCAAGCTCCGCCAGCCTGGCGTCGATCTTTCCAGCCATATCAGTCGATTCCTTCCAATTCGGGGCGTCAGCCTTTGGCCACCAGCCGCAAGGCGCGGCGGCGCTGACGCGGACCATCCTCGCGCGGCAGGTCCAGCGGCAGCAAGGGCGCGCGGTCGCGCACGCCGTCGCCGAGCGTGTCCCCGTCCTCGTCCTCCGCCTCCGGCAGGTCGGTCTTGCCCAGGTAGTTCACGGCGAGGTTGCGGAACACGTAGTCCAGCAGCGAGGTGGCGCGGGCCACCGCGGGGTCGCCCTCCACCGTGCCGGCGGGCCCGAAGCGGGTGAAGGTGAAGGCCTCGACGAAGGCATCCAGCGGCACGCCGTGCTGCAGGCCGAGGCTGACGGCGATGGCGAAATTGTCCATCAGGCCGCGGAAGGCCGGGCCTTCCTTGTGCATGCCGATGAAGATCTCGCCGAGCTTGCCGTCGGCGTATTCGCCGGTGCGCAGGAACAGCTTGTGCCCGCCCACCGCCGCTTTCTGGGTATAGCCGGCGCGCCGTGCGGGCAGGTCGCGGCGCTCCCCGGCGGGCTCGGCCGCGGTGGCGTCCGGGCGCACGGGCATGACGTGCAGATGTGCGGCCACCGCGTCATGCATCGCCGCATGCGCCGCCGTGGGCACGGCCGGGAAGGGGCTTCGGCCGGCAATCGTCGCGGCCAGCGCCGCCTCCGCGGTGATGCCGCGGGCGGCCAGGAAGCCGCGTGCCGCGCGGGTCAGCGTGCCGTCGTCGTGCAGCGGCGAGAACGCGGGCGCGATGCCGCCGGTCTCCACGCCCAGCAGCGCCTCGGCCGGGCCGGGGGCGGTGATCGCGGTGGTCGCGCTATGGCGCCGCCCGTCGACGACCGCGCCAAAGCGTTCGGCCATGGCGGCGGAGGCGGCGTCGGCATGCTTGCGCAGGGCGGCGGCCAGGGCCGTGGCCACCTGGCGGGCGGCGTCGCTGTCGTAATCGAGCCCCAGCGCCGCCAGCAGCCCGGCCAGATCGGCCATGCAAACGGCGATGCGCTGGGCCGAGGGCACCGCGAGGGTCAGCGCGGTCGCCGCGATGTCCACTGCCTCGATGAAGGCCTGGGTGTCCACGCCGTGCTCGGTGTCATGGAAGGCCGCCAGGTTCAGCACGAAGCCGGGGCATGGCGGCGCCTCGCCGCGCCACACCGGCGCCGTCGGCGCGCCACGGCGGGCCAGCAACAGGGCGTGCAACCGCTGGGCCAGCGGCGTCTCGATGCCGGCACGGCGAGCGCGGTCGGCGATCGGGCGGATCCATGCGTCGGCGGCCGTGGCCAGCGTCGCCGGCCCCGCACCGGGTGCGAGTGCGGCCAATGCGGCGGCGGCGGCATCGTCCCACGACGCCGGCAGCGTGACCGCGCGCGGCGCGCTGTCGGGATCGGGCGCCGCCGCCATCCGGCGCATGCGCACACCCTGCCACATCCGGGTCTTCTCGAGCATTATCGTCATGCGCCTGATGCTAGGCGGGGGGATGCGACTCGGAAAGCGTATTTTGGGGCGGGCAGGCGCCCGACACACAAAATCCTGTGGATAGGTGGATTGTGCCTTGCCACGATGGACCACGCGCCGCGGCATGCGTATATCACCGGCATGAACATCGGCACTCGTATCTCCACCTGGCTCCATGGCCGCGTTGTCGGTCGCGACGCCATCGGCAATGTCTATTACGAAGACAAGCACGACCACGGCGGCCGCCGCCGCCGCTGGGTGGCGTATGCGGGCGAGCCGGAAGCCTCCAAGGTGCCGCCGGAATGGCATGCCTGGCTGCATTACACCACTGATGCACCGCTGCCGGCGCAGGGCAGGCGGCCCTGGCAGAAGCCGCATCTGGCCAACGCCACCGGCACGCCCGCAGGCTACCGCCCGCCCGGCCACGACTACAGCGGCGGCAAGCGGGCCGCGGCCACGGGCGACTATGAAGCCTGGACCCCCGGCACCTAGGCGCGCGCAGAGTCATGGCCCAGCGTAATCCGACCGAACTGATCGCCGGCGCGGCAGTGCTGGTCGTCGCCTTGGGCTTCCTGGGATACGCAGTCGCCCATACCGGCCGCACCACCATCTCCGGCTACACCCTGCGCGCGAAGTTCGATCGCATCGACGGGCTTGCCGTGGGCGCGGACGTGCGCGTGGCCGGGGTGAAAGTGGGCACCGTCAGCTCGGCCGGCGTCGATCCGAAGACCTACCAGGCGGTGGTCACCTTCAGCATAGAGAACGCGTTGAAGGTGCCGAAGGATTCCAGCGCCGAGATCACCAGCGACGGCATGCTGGGCGGCAAGTTCCTCGCACTGGTCCCGGGCGGGGACGAGAAGATGCTGGCCGATGGCGGCGAGGTCGCAATCACCCAGTCCGCCGTCAGCCTTGAACAGCTGCTCGGCAAGTTCATCTTCAGTGTGAACGACCTGACCACCAATGTGCAGAAGCAGCTGCGCACGGAGCCGTCGAAATGATTCCGGTCCCGAACACCTGGCCGCAGGACGACGGTACGCCGGTGTCCTGCCGCGAGAAGCTGAAGACCCTCGCCGAGAACCATGCCGAGCTGGCGCAGGTCATGCAGGACGCGTTCGAGGACGCGGTGCTGATGGGCGTCGACGAGCAGGCGATGCGCCGCATCCTGTCCGACATGGTGCAGGCGCTCGGCAGCCCGAAGCGCGCCACGCCGAAGCAGGCGCGCGCGGCGGAATGAAGCCCCGTGCCCTGGCCGCGCTGATCGGCCTGCTGGCCGGGCCGGCGCTGGCGCAAATGCCCACCGTCCAGACTCCGACGGTCCAGCCTCCCGCGGCCCGCGTTCCTCCGGGCTGGACGCCGCTGGGGCCGGTGCAGACCCCGCTGCCTTCCGCGCCCGCGCAGCCGGCCCAGGCGGCACCCGCCGACCCCGTCGGCCCGGCGATCCAGTCGCAGCAGCTGCCGGTCCTCCAGGTGCCCACCAAGCCGGACGCCGCGGCCATCGCCAGCCCTCCGCCCATCATCGAATGGCAGCCGCGCGGCTCCGCCGAGTTGCAGGCGCTCGACAAGGTGACGGCCCGCACCACGACCCTGACCGGAAAGGTGGGCGACACGCTGCGTTTCGGCTCGCTGTCGATCGTGGTCAGGTCCTGCGTGGCGCGGGCGCCGGACCAGCCGCTGGATTCCGCCGCCTATCTTGACATCACCGATGCCCATGCCGGCGCGCCCGGCTTCCACGGCTGGATGCTGGCCTCGGAGCCATCGGTGTCGATGCTGGAGCATCCCGTCTACGACATCCGGCTGACGTCATGCCGGCCCTGACCAAGCCGCCGCTGCCGCCGCAGGCGGCCCTGCTGCTGGACCTGGACGGCACCCTGCTGGACATCGCGCCGACCCCCGACAGTGTCGTGGTGCCGCCCGGCCTGCTGCTGACGCTGCGCCGCCTGCGCACGCGCTTCGCTGACGCCCTGGCCGTCGTCACCGGCCGGCCGATCGAGCAGATCGACGCGCTGCTGGGCGACATCCCCTATGCGGTCGCCGGCGAGCATGGCGGCGTGATTCGCCACGCCCCGGACGCGCCGCTGGAGCGTGCGCCGCTCGCCGACCTGCCGGCGCACTGGCTGGCGCAGGCCGAGCACGTCGTCGCCGGCATCCCGGGCGCGCTGCTGGAACGCAAGGCCCGCAGCTTCGTCCTGCATTACCGGCTGGCGCCGGACGCCGGCCCGGCATTGCGCGCGGCGATGCTGGACATGCTCGACGGGCACGAGGACCGGTTCTCCGTCATGGACGGCAGCATGGCACTGGAGATGAAGCCGCTGGGCGCCGACAAGGCCACCGCGGTCACGGCGCTGATGTCACGCCCGCCCTTCAGCGGCCGCATGCCCGTCTATGTCGGCGACGACGTCACCGACGAGGACGGCATCCGCGCCGCGCGCGCGCTGGGCGGGTTCGGCTGGCGGGTGAAGGACTGCTTCACCGACCCCGCCGGAGTGCGTGCCTGGCTGGCGCGCGAAGCCGGCGGCTGAGCGCCGGCCGTTTCAGGTCACCGGCCCGGCGCAATGCGCCTTGTAGGCCGGCCGCGCCAGCAGGCGCTGGTACCAGGCATGCAGGTTCGCCGCCTCCGGCCGCCCCGGCACGGGCAGGACGAACCAGCGGTGCACGTGCACGCCGAAAGCGATGTCGGCCAGCGTGAACGCAGCGCCGGTGACATAGGGCTGGGACGCCAGCCGCGCATCGAGAATGCCCCAGATGCCGGCCACTTCGGTGATCGCGGCGGCGATCGCGGCGTTGTCGCGCTTTTCTGGCGGGATGCGCACCAGGCCCTGGAACACGGTCCCCTGTGGCCGGTTCAGCGCGGTCTGCTGGAAGTCCAGCCAGGTGTCCACCTGCGCCCGGGTCCGTGGCGCCTGCGGATACAGCGGCGAGGCGGGGGCGTGGGCGTTGCACAGATAGCGCAGGATGGAGTTGCTTTCGAACAGGGTGAACCCGCCTTCTTCCTCCAGGCTCGGCACCACGCCCAGCGGGTTCATGGCGCGGTATTCCGGCGTGGACGTGCCCCCGAACGGACCGCCGACATCGACCCGGTCGTATTTCAGGCCCAGCTCCTCCAGCAGCCAGATCACCTTCATGACGTTGCTGGAATTGGCCCGGCCCCACAGCTTGATCATCCGTTTCCTCCTGCGATCCGTTGCACGCTAAGGCGTCGAACCGATCGCGGCAACTTGCGGTCATCGCCGGGCCCGGTCATATGGCTTGCATGATGATTCCTCGCCTCAAGGTGGCGTTGGCGCTCTCGGCGCTGACGGCGGCCGCAGCCCTCGGCATCGCCTTCGCCTCGGAATGGTATGGCGGTCTCGTGCCCTGCGCGCTGTGCCTGATCGAGCGCTGGCCCTATCGCATCGCCATCGCCCTCGGCCTCGTCGGGCTGGTGCTGCCGCGGGCGCTTGCGCGCATCGCGCTGGTGCTGCTGGCGCTCAGCATCCTCGCCGGCGCCGCCGCGGCCAGTGTGCATGTCGGGGTGGAGCAGCAATGGTGGCCCAGCCCGCTGCCGGAATGCGCCGCGCCGAAATTCGCCACCGGCAGCATCGCCGACCGGCTGGCCAGCATGCCCGCGAAACCCTCCAAGCCGTGCGACGAGCCGATCTACCTCATCCCCGGGCTGCCCGTCTCGATGGCCGCCATGAACCTGATCTTCGCCCTGGGTTTTGCTGGCGGCATCGCCACCTTCCTGTGGACCACCCGAAGGAGCGCGCCGTGACCGACACCCCCGCCACCGCAACCGCCGCAGGTCGTCTTCCGGGCGACCCGACCCCGCGCCAGCTCATCGAGCGCATCCTGCGCGTCGACCACGCCGGCGAATACGGCGCCAAGCGGATCTACGAAGGCCAGCTCGCCGTGCTCGGCCGCGGCGACAAGGGCGACATGATCCGCCACATGCAGGCGCAGGAGCAGGTGCATCTCGACACCTTCGGCGCGCTGATCGCCGAGCGCCGCGTGCGCCCCACGGCGCTGCTGCCGCTATGGCACCTGGCCGGCTTCGCCCTGGGTGCCGCCACCGCCGCCCTGGGCGAGCGCGCCGCCATGGCCTGCACCGTGGCCGTCGAGGAGGCCATCGACGAACACTACGCGCGCCAATCCGCCGCCCTCGGCTACGACGAAGCCGCCCTGCGCGGCACCATCGAGACGTTCCGCACCGAGGAACTGGAACACCGCGACATCGGCCTGGAGCATGGCGCCGAGCAGGCGCCCGGCTACCGGCTGCTGTCGCGGCTGATCAAGACCGGCTGCAAGGTTGCCATCGCGGTCAGCGAGCGGGTGTGAAGCCAGGGCCCGTTCAGGCTTTGGCCGCCTTCACCTTGGCGGCTTCCTCGGCGCTGGAGACGCCGCCATGCGCGGCCGACCAGCTCACCGGGTTTTCCAGGAATTTCCGCACCTCGGACAGCGCGCTTTCGGAGAAGTAGGCCCGGTCGCGGCAGGCCTCCAGCACGTCCCACCAGGTGCAAAGGTGGTGCAGGTCGATATCCATGCGCTTGAGGGTCTCGAAGCTGCCGGGGAACACACCGTAGAAGAACACCACGAAGGTGTGGTTGACGATGGCGCCGGCGTCGCGCAGCGCCTGGGCGAACTGGATCTTGCTGGCGCCGTCGGTGGTCAGGTCCTCCACCAGCAGGGTGCGCTTGCCCTCCGGCACGTCGCCTTCGATCAGCGCATTGCGGCCAAACCCTTTCGGCTTCTTGCGCACATAGGCCATCGGCGCCAGCATGCGGTCGGCGATCCACGCGGCGAACGGGATGCCCGCGGTCTCGCCGCCGGCCACGGCTTCGATCGTCTCGTAGCCGACATGGCGGCCGATCAACTCCACCGCCAGCTCGCAGATCTTGGCGCGGGCGCGCGGGAAGTAGATGATGCGGCGGCAATCGATATAGACGGGCGATTTCCAGCCCGACGTGAAGGTATAAGGTTCTTCGGGGCGGAAATTGACGGCCTTGATCTCAAGCAGGATGCGCGCGGTGGTCAGCGCAGCGTCCCGGTCCCAGTCCGTCAAATGCAGTTTCTCCATCCCGGCGATCCTCGTCCCTCTGTTTGCGCAACATCCGCGTGTGGGCGGATGTCCTAGCCGCCGCGCGCGCCCGCGTCCATCGGCATGACCGAAGCCGGGCAGACCTCGAGGGCGGAAGCCGATTCCGCGGCCTCGCCGCAGCAGGTCTGGGTGCTGGACGACCCGCGCGCCGGCACCGCGGCCCAGGCGATCGGCATCGCCGAGCGGCTCGGCGTGCCGTTTCGCCGCCTGCCGCTGGCGTGGAACTGGATGGCGCATGTCGCGGGACTGGCACGCACGGGGTCGCTGATCGGCCTGTCGCCCGCAGCCCGCCGCTCGGTCGGTGAGGGCACATCCGGCGTCGCCCTGCCGGTGCAGGGGCCGCAGCTGGTGATCTCCGCCGGCCGCCGTTCCGCCGCGGTCGCGCTGTGGCTGAAGGCGCGCTACGGCTGCCGCATCGTCCATTGCATGAGCCCGGGCCTGGGCGGGCTGCTGCGCGCCGAGACCTTCGACCTGCTGGTGATCCCCGCCCATGACCGCCCGCCGGCGATGCCGAACGTGCTGCCGGTGCTGGGGGCGCCGCACCGTGTCTCGCCGCTGCTGCTGCAGCAGGCCGCGACCTCGTGGCGCGAGCGCCTGGCGCATCTGCCGCATCCGCGGATCGCGCTGCTGATGGGCGGCCCGGCGCGCGGCACTGCCATGCCTCCGGTGCTGGCCCACGACCTCGGCCGCCACGTCGCCCGGCTGGCCGCCGGCGCCGGCGGCTCGGTGCTCGCCACCACCAGCCGCCGCACCGGCCACGAGGCCACCGAGGCCCTGGGGGCCGGCCTCGCGTCCGTCATGCACCTGCTGTACCGCTGGGGCGAGCCCGGCGAGAATCCGTATTTCGGCTTCCTGGCCAGCGCCGACGCGATCGTGGCGACGGCCGACTCCGTCTCCATGATCAGCGAGGCCTGCGCTACCCAGGTCCCGGTCTTCGTCGCCCTGCCGCAGCTCGCGGACCGGCGCAAGAGCCGGTTCCTGGCGAGCCTGCTCGATGCCGGCCAGGCCCGCACGCTGGCCGAAGACCTCTCGCCCTGGCCGCGATCGCCGCTGGACGAGGCCGGCCGGGTGGCGGCCGAGATCCTGCAGCGCTTTGCGATCGACCGAACCGCGCCGGCCCTGGATTGACCGCCTGGCCGGTCCGACGGCACTTATCGCCCAGGGAGAATCGACATGAGCAAGACCTACCGCATCGCGGTGATACCGGGCGACGGCATCGGCAAGGAGACCACGCCCGAGGGCCTGCGCGTGCTCGATGCGGCGGCGCGCCGCTTCGGCTTCGCGCTGAAGCTCGATCACTACGACTGGTCCTGCGAAACCTGGAAGCGGACCGGCGCGATGATGCCGCCCGACGGCCTGGACCGGCTACGGGACAGCGACAGCATCTTCCTCGGCGCCGTCGGCTGGCCCGGCGTGCCCGACCATGTCAGCCTGTGGGGCCTGTTGATCCCGATCCGCCGCGGCTTCGACCAGTACGTGAACCTGCGCCCGTGCCGGCTGATGCCGGGCGCGAAGACGCCGCTCGCGGGCCGCACCGAGGCCGATATCGATTTCTACGTGGTGCGCGAGAACACCGAGGGCGAATACAGCAGCAGCGGCGGCCGCCAGTTCGAGGGCACCGACCGCGAGTTCGTCAGCCAACTCACTGTGTTCACGCGCACCGGCGTGGACCGCATCCTGAAATATGCCTTCGAGCTGGCCCGCACCCGCAACCGCAAGCACGTCACCTCGGCCACCAAGTCCAACGGCATCACCTTCACCATGCCGTACTGGGACGAGCGCTTCGCCGCCATGGCCGCCAACTACCCCGATATCGGCACCGCGCAGTACCACATCGACATCCTCTGCGCCCATTTCGTCCAGCATCCCGACTGGTTCGACGTGGTGGTGGGCTCCAACCTGTTCGGCGACATCCTCAGCGACCTCGGCCCCGCCGTGGCCGGATCGATCGGCATTGCCCCGAGCGCCAACATCAATCCCGAGCGTGCGCATCCCTCGATGTTCGAGCCGGTGCACGGCTCGGCCCCGGACATCGCCGGCAAGTTCATCTGCAACCCGATCGGGCAGATCTGGTCGGGCGCGATGATGCTGGAGCATCTCGGCGAGGTGGAAGCGGGGCGGGCGATCGTGACGGCGATCGAGACGCTGCTGCGCGAGGGCGGTCCGCGCACCCGCGACATGGGCGGCCAGGCATCGACGCAGGATGTGGGCCGGGCGCTGGCCGAGATCGTCGCCGCCGGCTGATTGCGGGGACCAGGGGCAACGTTTAGACTGCCCCCACCGCGTGCGTTCGCGACCAGGAGTTACGAGACCAGATGGGACGTGATTTCAACACTATCACCCGGAACTGCGAGCGCGCGGTGGTGGTCGCGTACCGTGAGCTGCGCGCCTGCGGCAATGCCGACATGGACGCATTCCAGGCCTGCACCACCCTGTATCGCATCCACCACCCCGAGGCGTCGCTGAACGAGGCGCGGCGCCTGGTGGCCGAGTGGATCGACCACCATGTGGTGCGCGGCGCGACGGGCCCGACCCCTGGCTGCAACTGCAGCTGACCTTCGCGTCGGAACCGTTACTTGCGGATCATCCTGCAAGCGATTGTATTCACGATAATCACCACGGCATTTGCGCGTGCCCAGCCATCCCCCGCGGGGCAATGGCTGACCGAGGATGGCGGCGGCGTGATCGAGGTCGCCGCGTGCGGCAACGCGCTGTGCGGCCGCATCGTCGGCATGGCCGAACCGGTCCTGCCCGACGGCCGCACACCGGTCGACTATGCGGGCCAGCCGAAATGCGGCCTGACCATCCTGCGCGATGCGGTGGAGAGCGATCCCGGCGTCTGGACGGGCCGCATCACCAATCCCGAGGACGGCAGCGTCTGGCACTGCACCTTGTCCGTCGATGAGGAAGGCCGCCTGCATCTGCGCGGCTACGTGCTGGTGCCCCTGCTGGGCCGCACGCAGATCTGGAGGCCCTATACTGGCAGTATCGGCCCGGGCTGCCGGATGGGCTAGCTTCTGGCCCAGGCGATCGCTGCCAGGGCCAGCGCATCGATCGTGTCCACCAGCGGGACTCCCAGAGTCGCGTACGGCCCGGCCTGAATCCCCAGCGGGATTTCGGTGCAGCCGAGCACCACGGCCGTGGCGCCACGCTCGGCCAGAGACGTCACCACGGTGGCCAGGGGGGCGTAGGCCTCGGCCACACGGTTGGCCTTCACGCTGGCGATGGCCGGCGACACCAGCCCGGCCATCTCGGCGTCAGTGGGCGTGATGCAGGTCCAGCCCTGCTGCTCCAGCCGGTCCTGATACAGGCGCATGGCGAGGGTGGCCGCGGTGCCCATCACCCCGATGGTTCCGCGCGGCGCGACCTTGTGCAGCTCGGCGGCGGCGGCATCGACGATGTGCAGAATCGGCACCCCCTCGGCGGCCATCTCCTCGTACCAGCCATGGGCGGTGTTGCAGGGAATGGCGATCGCCCCGCAGCCGGCCTGGCGCAGGCCGCGCACGCCACGCAGCAGCCAGGGCAGCGGATCGGCGCCGCCGGACAGCTTGCCCTTGGTCCGGTCGGGCACGCGGGGATCGGACCACAGCACCGCGGGAATATGGTCCTGGTCGCGCGCCGCCGGCGTCAGCAGGGTCAGGCGCAGCATGAACTGGGCGCTGGCCAGCGGACCCATGCCGCCGAGGACGCCCAGCATCTTGTCGCTTGTCGTCTTTTCGCTCATGGACCGCACTCTGCCGGAACTTGACGGCATGGCAAGCCGCGGCCTACCGCATCCTTCGTCATGACACGCATCTTCGAATTGCAGGGCCATCGCGGCGCCCGCGGCCTGTTCCCCGAAAACACGCTGGAAGGCTTCGAGGGCGCCATCGCGATCGGCGTCGACACCATCGAGCTCGATGTCGCCGTCACCGCCGACGGCGTGGCCGTGGTCACCCATGACCCCGTGCTCAACCCTGACATCACCCGCGGCCCTGACGGCGCCTGGCTCGACAACACGGGCCCCGCCATCCGGGCGCTGACGCTCGCACAACTGCGCCGCTACGATGTCGGCCGCCTGCGCCCGGGCAGCCGCTACGCCGGCTTGTATCCGGATCAGGCGCCACGCGACGGCGCGCGCATCCCGACGCTCGCCGAGGTGTTCGCGCTGACCCGCGCCGCCGGCGTGCGCATCGACGCCGAGGTGAAAACGCTGCCGGACCGGCCGGACCTGACCGTGCCGCCGGCCGACATGGCCGACATCATTGTCGCCACGGCCGAGGCCGCCGGCGCGCTGCCGCGCCTGGTCGTCCGCTCGTTCGACTGGCGCGGCCTGCGGCACTTGCGCCGGCGCCGGCCGGAGATCCCGCTGGTCTGGCTGACCAGCGCGGAGACCGTGGCGCACGCGGCGTTGTGGTGGGACGGCCCGACGCCGGCCGCCTTCGGCGGCTCCGTCCCCGCTGCCGTTGCCGCCGAAGCCGGCTCCGCCACGGCCTGGACGCCAGCCTGGGCACCGGAATATCGCACCCTGGTGCAGGACCAGATCGCCGAGGCCCATCAGCTCGGCCTGCGCGTCATCCCCTGGACGGTGAACGCCGCCGCCGACATGGCGCGGCTGATCGCCTGGAAAGCGGACGGCCTGTGTACCGACCGCCCGGATGTCGCCCGCGCAGCACTGGCCGCCATCGCCAGACCCTAGAGCATGATCGGTGCAGACAGAAGCGCCGCTCATGCTCTAGGTTATTGTTTTGACGAGAAATTTTACCGCCCGGTGATTCCACCTATAGCGATATTGCTCTCAGGCTGGGTCAGGAAGTTGGCGGAGGCGGAGGCGCGGGACACCAGGGCCTGCATGGCCGGGTTTTCCGGCGCGTCCTTGGCGGTCAGGGCGTCCATGGGCACGAAATACTCGTGCGGATGCGGCACCTGGCTTTCCGCGAAGCCCTGGTAGTGGCGATCCTTCAGGGCGTACATCACGCGGATGTCGCGCACGGGCAGGCTGAGCGGCATGGCCGGCTCATGGCGCAACACGCCGGTGGCCTGCCAGCGCGGTGTGGGGTCCGTCGGGGTGATCGCGGCGAGCAGCCAGGGCACCGGACATACCGCCAGCAGCGAGTGGGTGCTGGGGGCGAAGCGGGAGCGCTTGTCCAGCAGGTTCTGCAGCGAGCCGCAGGCCTCGATGGCGAAGATATCCGGTATTATGTAGCAACGACCACCATGGCGGATTGGTGCCGAGCCGCACCGATCACCCCCTCTCAGGCAGAGGTATAGTGGCTGCGGTTCGGTTGTGCGCTTCAATCCTGTTAAGCCTGCTAGTCCATGTCGTTCCCGCACATGCTGAAAGTGGCCGGCCCTTGAGCGCCTACAAAGCCGTCTTTCACAATCATGTCATCCACTTTCAGCATCTGATCCCAGTTATAGGAGTAATTAAAACAAGTATATCTCTCAATCCCAAAAATATCTTTGTACCGAACAACGCCGGCAATTACAATAATATTGTCTCCACTCTGTATTCGCATAAAATTGAGACCGGAAAGTGGTGTGCCGTCTTTAAGAACGAGCGGATATGGCTGCGAATTGGCAGCGAGTATAATCGGAGACTTGGAGATGATTACGTTTTCGATCGGGACGTAATAATCGTTATCTCCAAGAGGTCGGCAAACGCTGAAGCCAAAAACGACGATCCCATTAGATGCGGGCGTGGCGCCCTGGTTTGTAATCGAGATAGAGCAAGTGAGCTCTTCCCCGGGCTTGACCACAATCATGCTCGCTGGAGAAAGACACAGATAAGCTCTGAGTTGCTTTTCCGCTGTTTGCTCAGCGACATCGGCTTGCTTGACTGCGGCTTTAGCTGCTGTTGTCGCGGCGGCAACGGCCAGCTCCCCATCTCGTACGGCTTTTTTAGTAGTGTTCCACAGCATACCGGTGAACACCCACAAGCCGACAGTCGCGAAGAACAACGCGCCCGTAAACCCAGCCACCCACCAGTCTGGACTCGCATACCACTCGCCCTCTTTCTCGGTCTGGGTAGCAATGGGCCTTTGATGCTCGGGCTGATGTATCTCAACGACGATAGGCGTCGCGCGGGTGCCGCGCTGTGTGTCTTGGGGGTCGTAATGATGGTCTGCGGCGGCGTCTTGATGTTTGCTCTGGGCGTCCCGGCTACTTGGAATTGGTGGGTCTAGGACAACTGCGAACGCCTGCGATGCCAGGATGAGCCCTAAAACCATTCCTCCACACGCAAGACGTTTATTCCAATTGCCTTCATGACGGCGAACAGAAACCATGCCGGAAACGCCCCTCGGTTTATCTTGACTGTCACCGAGCCCTCAGTTTCGGGCAATCCCATTTCGGTCAGGCGACGAGCCAACTCCGCGTAGCCAACATCGGCACGCTTGAGCTCCGCCTTGAGGTGGCGCTTCGCATGGTCGGCCCACCTGTCGCTGCTGCCAGCCATTCCGGCCTCACTGATTCGACTGAAAGCTAACATATCCGTTCGTTTTCTTATTGCAAGTGCTCCCGGAAAAGCATACACATCTGTCTGTAAGCTAACGGATCTGACAGATGTCGCAGCACTTCCTCCTCTCCGCTGCCTCCCGCAGCCTCAGCATCGGCCAGGTCATGCGGATGACGGACGGCCAGGTGGAGGCGACGTTCAAGGCGATCCGCTGGGCCGCTACCAATGGCAAGCCGGTCTGCCCGCACTGCGAATGCCCGACCGTTTATGAGGCTCGCCGGCCGTCTGGCGCGCTGCGGTTCCGCTGCAAGGCTTGCCGCAAGGATTTCAGCATCACCAGCGGCACCCTGTTCGCCTTCCACAAGATGCCGCTGCGGAACTACCTGGCGGCCATCGCCATCTTCTGCAACGAGGTGAAGGGCAAGAGCGCCCTGGCGCTGTCTCGTGATCTGGACGTCCAATACAAGACGGCCTTCGTCCTGGCCCACAAGCTGCGCGAGGCGATGGCGTCTGAGCTGAAGGGGCTGCACCTGGGCGGCGACGGCGAAACGGTTGAGGTCGATGGCGCCTACTTCGGCGGCTACATCAAGCCGGCCAACCACAAAGAGAACCGCCGGGATCGCCGCCTTGCCAAGAACCAGAACGGCAAGCGGCAGGTTGTGGTTGTGATCCGGGAGCGCGGTGGCCGCACCCTGCCGGCCGTGTTCCGCTCAGAGGCCGCCGCCCTGGGCTTCATCGCGTCGCGCGTCGGCAAGGGGACTGAGATCCAGGCCGACGAAGCCGGCTCATGGAACGACCTGCAGGCCCGCTTCGCCATGCAGCGGATCGACCACCAGAGCCTCTACAGCACCAGCTCAGGCGTCTACACGAACGGCGCCGAAGAGTTCTTTAGCCGCATGCGCCGCGCCGAGATCGGCCATCACCACCACATCGCGGGCGCCTATCTGGTCCGCTACGCCCAGGAAGCCGGCTGGCGTGAGGATAACCGCCGGGTGGCCAACGGCGAGCAGACCAAGCGGGTTGCCGGGCTGGCGATGGCTTGCCGACCGAGCGTGGATTTCTGCGGGTATTGGCAGCGGGCACAGGCGTAGGCCGCCGGCGCACAGATGCAGTAGCTAAAAACTATTCAGCCGCCCCTTGCGGAGGCGGCTGATAAGGGTAGCTTTTGTCCGCCGGGGATTTGCGACCCTAACAGGGGACGCAGGGAAAACGCTCCCGGGGAGCACGGGACGGACGTTATGGACATCGGCGGCTTTGGTCAACAGGGGAATTGCACAAATGCATCACAAAGTCTCGATAAGAAATATACGCCAGATCTGATAGTGCAGTGCCTAAGCCCAGAAAGGTTAACAAAGTATTTTCAGAGAGTCGGCGTTGGAAACAACGAAGGAGCGCTATCCCTTTATTGCTGGAACCATGAAGTCGGCGCGTCCTTTAATATGTTGTTGCAGCAATTCGAGATTTGCCTTCGCAACAGTATATCTTCAGCGATAAGAGATAAGTTCGGGACAGATTGGTTCCGAACTCCCAAATTTACTGGATATAACGGAGAGATACAGCGCGCGGTTCGAAAGGCCTTTGAAAAAGCCCAAGAAGGCAGGAATGGCTTGATCCCAAGTGAGCCAGATTTCATCGCCTCTACGTCGCTAGGTCTGTGGAGAGAGGTCTGCAAGCCAGAATATGGTGCCCTTTTTTGGGCAAAGAGGCTTCACCTCGCATTTCCCTTTGCTCCTTCGACAAAGGATGTCAGGGAAAGTCTTAAGACGATAAACGACAGGGTCCAGCGCTTAACAAAATTGAGAAACAGAATCGCGCACCATGAGCATCTACTTGGGTCACACAAAGAAAAGCTTGGGGAAATGCTCTTAAAGAGGCACGAAGACATGTGCCTTTTGCTTTCTTGGATGAACCCAGACTTCTTATCCTGGCTAAAGGAGCGGGACACGTTTCACGATTTTATCAAAAACTGTCCGATCCCAGGCCCTAAGTCCTGAGCCAATCCCCGCTTCCCCTCCCTCCCGCTTCCCACCCGCACCGTCAACCCACGCTTCTGCCACGCTGAAAACGTGTTCTGCAGCCGCAGCCGCGTGACCTTCAACGTCCGCCGATCCGGCAGCGTGACGCCCTTCGCGGCCAGCGCCCGGACGGCGACCTCGCGTGTCGATAGCGGCTTCCCAGCGGCCCGCAGGATGCTCATAGCCAGGCGCGGCAGCTCACCGCGGGCAAACACAGGGTTCGGGGCGTAGCGGCGAGGCGGGAGGTTCAGTTCCGGCGCTAGCGCCTGTATCCGCGCCTCCAAGTCTGCTGCCTTGGCGTAGTAGCTGGCGATCAGTGGTTCCAGCTTGCGGAGGTTCGCGTGGACCCTGGCGCGGGCACGGCGGAGTTTGGTGAGTTCGCTATCTACCATGCCGGAATGGTAGCCGGCCGTTCCGGTGGCGGTGTTGTTTCGATGGTGGCCGTTGCTACATAATACCGAAGATATCCACGAAAGGGTCCACGGAGGTGCCGCCGAAATTGAGCCAGAGACCATCGGGCAGCGTGCGCAAGCGGTCGCTGCCAGGCAGCTTGAGGAACGGATGCGACTCTCCTGATGTATCGGCGGGTCGTCCGCGCAACCAACCGCCGGCGCCATGTCGCGTCGGACCGATTCCGGGTGGCCGCTGTGGCCATTGGCGCAACCGTGCCCTGACCAATGCATCCAGCGAACGGAACCCGGCCATCGAGAAAGCCTCCATCGTGTAGGTGTCGTCATCGTTCAACCCAGGATTGCATGCTAGCCTCGGTCACAATCCGGTGAAAGATGTAACCAAAAGAATATTTACGAATCGCTTGCAATTGCGGAGGAATATGATCGTAGACGCGGACGATATTTCCCGTGTTTATTCTGCAAAATATTTGTTAATTACGTGATGATTATTAAATATCACTCTCGGCCCAAGGGATAGATTTATTCAATATTTTTAAGTTATTAAAGCGGAATGTTGCTTTCATCCATCAGCAGGGTGTGGACGAACCAATTCACGGCCCTGGAACGCGCCGATCATCGCCGGCCGCCGCACGATCACGCCCGTGTCATATAAAAAAGGCCCGGCTGGCTTGCGCCGATCGGGGCACGGGACGCCACGATGAACCCGGAACGACATCAGGCAGACCGCCCCGGTCTGCCTGATGAAGCTGCTCACAATGAATGGGAAGCCAAAGCCCTGTCAGCGCGTGCGGCCGCGCCGGCAGCGCTCCGGCAGCCGTGTCAGCGACGCTGGTCGAGCGGCACGTAGTCGCGCTGGGTGGGGCCCGTGTAGACCTGCCGCGGGCGCCCGATGCGCTGCGACGGATCCTCGATCATCTCCTTCCACTGGCTGATCCACCCCACGGTGCGCGCCACCGCGAACAGCACGGTGAACATGCTGGTCGGGAAGCCCATCGCTTTCAGGATGATGCCCGAATAGAAATCGACGTTCGGGTACAGCTTGCGGCTGACGAAGTACTCGTCATGCAGCGCGATCTTCTCCAGTTCCACCGCCAGGTCCAGCAGCGGGTCGTCCTTGATGCCAAGCTCCTGCAGCACCTCGTGGCAGGATTGCTGCATGATCTTCGCCCGCGGGTCGTAGTTCTTGTAGACGCGGTGGCCGAAGCCCATCAGCCGGATATGGCTGTTCTTGTCCTTCACCGCCGCCAGGAACGCGGGGATGTTGTCGACATGGCCGATCTCGGCCAGCATCTTCAGCACGGCCTCGTTGGCGCCGCCATGCGCGGGGCCCCACAGGCTGGCGATGCCCGCGGCGATGCAGGCGAACGGGTTGGCGCCGGTCGAGCCGGCCAGGCGCACCGTGCTGGTCGAGGCGTTCTGCTCGTGGTCGGCGTGCAGGATGAAGATCCGGTCCATGGCGCGGGCCAGCACCGGGTTCACGTGGTACGGCTCCGCCGGCACCGCGTTCATCATGTACAGGAAATTCTCGGCATAGCCGAGGTCGTTGCGCGGATAGATGAACGGCTGGCCGATTGCGTATTTGTACGCCCAGGCGGCGATGGTCGGCATCTTGGCGATCAGGCGGAACGCGCTGATCCGGCGAACCTCGGGGTCGTTGATGTCCAGGGCATCGTGGTAGAATGCAGAGAGCGCGCCGACCACGCCGCACATCACCGCCATCGGGTGGGCGTCACGGCGGAACCCGTCATAGAAGCGGCGCAGCTGCTCGTGCAGCATGGTGTGCCGCATCACGCCCATCTCGAACTCATGCTTCTGCTTGGCGTTCGGCAGATCGCCGTTCAGCAGCAGATGCGCGACCTCCAGGAAGGTCGACTTCTCGGCCAGCTGCTCGATCGGGTAGCCGCGGTGCAGCAGCACGCCCGCGTCGCCGTCGATATAGGTGATCTTGCTGTCGCAGGCGGCGGTGCCGCCATAGCCGGGGTCGTAGGTGAACACGCCCAGCTGGTCGTACAGCTTGCGGATGTCGAACACCGACGGGCCAATGGTGCCGTGGACCATCGGCAGGGACGCCGACTTGTTGGAGCCGTCAAGCGTGATGGTGACCGAGCCACCGCCCGTGGTTGCCGTGCCGCTCATGCATATTCCCTTCTACAGGCGGATTTCTGCGCCGCCATCGTCTCGTGCAGTCGAATCATGCCAGTCCAATACTGCCACTCATTACGGGTGACGGACCAACCCGACGACATCGTCGTTCCGCGCTGCCTGTGCAGCGGTCCGGCGCGTCAAATATCACCAGTCCCCGACATTGCCGAACCCTAGGGCGGCAATCTGCGCAGCGCAACCTTCGCGCCTGCAGCAAGCCGGGCGACAGCCTTTCGCGCCCGCGGCCGCGCATTCATGGCGAAGGGCGCGAAAGCAGAAAGTCTCAAAAACAACGTATTATCCGATCATCTTCGAGCCGGAATCCGGCACCTCTGCTAGTGTCCTGCCCCCGAAGTTCGCCGCATCTTGCGGCGGACGCAGGGGCTAGCAGGCCACTGAAAACAAAGGGCTAGTGTCCTGCCCCCGAAGTTCGCCGCATCTTGCGGCGGACGCAGGGGCCAGCAGGCCACTGAAAACAAAGGGCTAGTGTCCTGATTCTGAAGTTCGCCACCTTTGCGAACTTCAGAATCAGGACACTAGAACGCGCCGCTGCGCCACAGCCCCAGACGCGCATTGCGGGCCTGCGCTTCCGCGTCGGCGAAATCGGCGGTGTCGCCGCGCGCCCGCGCCCAGCCGGCGGCCACCAGGGCACGGTTCAGCTCCGTGCCCGCCGCCTCGCACAGGCCGCGCGCGAAGCCTTCGCGGTCGCGGCCATTGAGCCGGCAGGCCACCTCATGCCCGCGCACCAGGCGCGCCAGCGCGGCCGCCGAGGCGGCCCCGCAATCCGTGCCGGCGCCGTTGGCGTCATGGCAGGTCTGCCCGCGCGCGGGTGCCACGATGCCTTGCAGGCGGATCACGGTCTCGTGAATAACCAAGGTCTCGCCGTCCACCACGGCAACCTGATGCGGCGCTGCCGTCAGCGTGCCGGTCACCGGCGGAACCCGGCCGAACAGGTCGGCGGGCAAAGCGAACAATATCGCCGCCACACCCAGCAGCCCGCCAGCCACACCGGCCACCACCGCGGGCCGGACTCCGCCCCCCAGGCCGCCTGTGAACCGGGAAGAGCCGCGAAAGATTCGGCGGGGTCGTTGCAGGGCCAAGCTGCGCATCCTAACCAGAGCGGGGGATCGACAGGCCGGGAGAACGGGCCGGCCCGACGACTAGCGCGGGGGTCGCGACTCCGCAACCGCCGAGTCGCACGAGTGCCGCCCACAGCCGCGGATATCGTATCATTTCCAGAACGGGCCGGTGCGGCACAATTTGCGCCAGACGCGATCGACCTTCCGGCGCGCCACATGGGACCGGGCGGCGACGAAGCCGCAGACAATGCCGGCGGCGAAATTGCGCCCGCCACTGCCACCCAGTTCGGCCATCAGCCCAGCCGCCACCGCCCCGTCATTCAGATGGCCCAACTGATCCTGCAACGTCGTCAGGCGGCCGATGAAGCGGACGACCTCGCGCTTCTGGTAGAGCGGCGCGAACAACTCGGCGGCATAACGCATGCGCTTGGCGTGCAGGCGGATGGCATGGAGCGAAGCCTCGGGCAGGGTGGAGATGTCCTCGCCCGGCTCCAGCAGGCGGCGGAAGCGCCGTGACAATGCGTGCGCCGCGTAGTCCTGCAGGTCGGTTGCCAGCACCGCCATCCGGGTGTCGGCGGCGCCGTCCGCGTCCGCCGCCACGTCCGCCGGCGCCAGACGCTGCCAGGGCCGTGAAGCGGCCGTGGCAGCCAGTGCGATGCCCAGGGCGCGGAACGGGGCGCTGCCCAGGTGGGCGCGCAACGCGTCGTAGCTGGCGGAGCGCCTGCGCGCCGCGGCGGCGAGCAGGCGTGCCACGCCGGCATCTTCGGGAAATGCCGCGGCCACCTCGGCGCCGGTGCCGGTCACGAACACGTCCCAGTCGCGGGCGGGGCCAAGCGCCCCGCCGAGCGCCTTGAGCCCGGCCCGCGCGGCCTCCAGCTCGGGGCAGGCGACGGCGCGGCGGAACACCGTCATCGCCGAGCGCAGGCGGCGCACCGCCACGCGCATCTGGTGCACCGGCTCGATCCCTTCCGGCGCGGGGCCGGGGCCGGTGGCGGCCAGGGGCGCGTAGTGCTGGATGACGTCGGCCAGATGCCCGCAGGCGAACGCGAACGCGTCGCCCACCGAAAGCTCCGGCGGGATCTGCGGCGCACCCAGGCGGCGCGGCGGCAGGGTGTGCCGCGCCGTCGCATAGGCCTCGGCGGCCAGCGACGCGCAGGGCACGCTCAGCGGCACCGTCGCCGTCAGCTCCAGCGCCAGCGCGGCTGTCGCGTCGGCCGGGCCGGCCAATGCCAGCCGGCAAACCCGCCTGGAGAAGGTCGCGGCGCGCAGGGTCCCCTCCAGCAGAGTCGCCTCGATGCCCGGTATGCCCCCGGCGCCGTTCAGCCGGCGCAGCCGGCCCTCGAAGCCGGCCAGCGGCAGCATGGGCGCGGGCAGGGGATGGTCGAACGCCGTCGGGGCGTCGGCCTGCGCCAGCACCGTGTCGGGGGTTCCGGCCGGCGCGATCGCGGTGTCGGCGGGGCGCATCTGCTCCAGCCGCCAGACGGTCTGGCGCCCCTGCCGCCGTTCGGCCAGCGTCTGTCCGCGCGCCGCCAGCTCGCCGCCGGCGCCGTCGTGCCAGATGATCGACAGCGGCACGCGAGCGGGGCGGCCGTGGCTCCTTGCCGGACCGTCGGAGGTGGAAGAATCGGCGCGCCTGGCGCCCAGCAGCCGGGAGAGGCGGGCGGCGTCCTCGGCAGGAAGCGCCAGCTCCAGATGCAGTGTGGCGGCCGTCCCGCTCAGTGCGCCAGCTCCGGCAGGTCGCGTGGGCACAGGAACCGCAGCAGGCGCCCGCTGCCCTCGGACAGCCCGCTCCATGGGCCGGCCACCGCGAATTCGGCCAGAGCCCCGGTGGGGTAGCCCTTGGCCAAGTGGCGCGTCAGGTCGTTGGCCTGCGTCATCGCGTGCGGCCCGACCAATGTCATCGCCAGCTCGTGCAGGCCCGGGTTATGGCCTACCAGCAGCACGCTGCGCGCCGTCTCGGCCACCCTGCGCAGCACCACCAGCATCTGCGGCGCGGTGGCGAGATACAGCGAATCCATCGGCTCGATCAGCGGTGTGTCCTCCCACGGCTCCAGCGCCTCCAGCGTCTGCAGCGTGCGCCGGGCGGACGACACCAGCACGATGTCGGGCGCCAGACCCAGGTCGCGCATGGCATGGCGCATCGCTGCGGCGGCCTTCCGGCCCCGGGCGTTCAGCGGCCGGGCATGGTCCGAGAGTTTCGGATCGTCCCATGACGATTTGGCGTGGCGCATGAGCAGAAGCTGGCGCAAGGCAGTGATGGTCCGTCTCCTCAGGCTGGTCGATCGCCAAGATTGCCACGCGGGCAGTCCCAGTGCCACCACGGCGACAGGCCGGCCGGGTCCCCGATCTCATCCATCCGGGCCGCCGGCGTTACCGCCCCGGCCGTTCCGCCGCGGGCAGCGTCATCGCCCAGCGCAGGCCGCTCTCCAGCCACGCGCCGTCCAGCACATGGCCGCCTTCATGCAGGCACAGCTCCAGGCTGCGGCCGCTGCCGCAGGATGACCATATGTCGCAGTCCAGGTCGCCCTCGCGGCTGTGCCGGTTCGGCGCCGCGCGGCATTTGTCCTCCTGCTCCCACACCAGGAAGCCGCGGCGGATGTCGGCCTGCCGGTACGGGCCGAACAGGGCCCGCCCGGCCATCGGCACGGTGGTGTCGGCGCGGCCGTGGGTGTGCCGCAGGTTCACCGCCCCGGCCGTGCAGGAGTCCGGCATCTTTTCCCAGAACCCGCCGGAGATCGGCAGGAACGCGGTGAAGGCGTCGGCGGCATAGCAGGCGAGGTCCCACACCATGCTGCCGCCCTGCGAGAACCCGCCGGCGACCACCACGCGCGGATCGACCGGCCAGCGCTGCTCGGCATCCGCCAGCACCGCGCGCAGGAAGGCGACGTCGTCGCGGGCCTGGCTGGGTGAGCCGCCATGCGCCCAGGTGTTCTGTAGCCCGTCCGGCGCGATCAGCAGGAAGCCCAGCCGCGCCGCCGGCCCGGTGACGGCGGTGTCGTCGACCATGTCGGCGCCGCTGGCCCGCCAGCCATGCAGGAACATCAGCAGCTTCAGCCTGGTGTGCCCATCCCAGTCTGGCGGCGCCACCGCGTGATAGGTGCCGCCCGCCGCCGCACAGGTCGTGCATGGTTCGGCCGCCCAGGACGCGGGCGCCGCGAGCAATCCGACAACCAGCGCCGCCAGCAGCCGCCGCATGGCTATCGCGGTTCGAACAGCTCGACGACGTTGCCCGAGGGATCCTCGCACAGGATCTGCCGCCCGCCCGGGCCGTCCAGCATGTCGTTGCGGAACCGCACGCCGTTGCGGCGCAGCCGCGCCACCATCCCCGGCAGGTCGTCGACCTGCAGGACGAAGCGGTTCCAGCCCCCCGGCTCCGGCCTGCGGCCGTCGGGCATCGGCTTCGAGGCCGAGGCGGCGGGCCCCGCCAGCCACAGCGTGAGGCCGTCCTGCGCCAGGATGGCCATGGCCGGGCCGAACTGCTGGCGCAGCTCAAAGCCGAGGCTGCCCGTGTAGAACGCGACGGCGGCGTCGACGTCGTGGACGAGATATCTGACCGAGGCCACGGTTCCCTCCGCGCTGTTCCCGGCCAGTCTAGTCCCGCACGGGAAGGTCGATCCACGACAGATGGCCGCCCTTGCCGGCGCCGGTGTCCAGGAACACGGCGGCGCCGCCGGCGGCGCCGGTGCGGCTATAGGGGCGGCCGTTGCTGCTGCGCTGGTCATGGCCGCAATAGACCGTCAGGCCGGCGGGAATGCGGTCGACCCAGCGCAGGCTGCGCTCGGGATAGCCGTCCGGCTGGACGCGGCCGGTCGGCTCGCCGTACAGCGCCCGCGACAGCGCCCCCTCCACCCGGCCGTCGGGCGCCGGCGGCGGCTGGTGATCCAACATGGCGGTGTGGAAGCCGCCATGCACGAACAGCACGTGGCCCCAGCGCAGCCAGCCCGGCGCCCGCGCGATCGCCGCCGCCGCCCGGGTCCGCAGTGGCGCATCGAGCTGGCCCAGCGTGTCCGCGAGCTCCGGCCCCATGCGCACGTTGCGCCCGGCCAGCGCGCGCGCCAGCTTCAGGTCGTGGTTGCCGAGGACGAACAGGCCGCGCCCCGTGTCGAGCAGCCGGAACATGATGCGCAGGCTCTCGGCGCTGTCCGGGCCGTAATCCGTGAGATCGCCGAGCTGCACCACGAACAGGTCGGTCTCGGCGGCGATGGCGAAGGCGCGCGCGTCGCCATGCACGTCGCCCACGACCCGCACGCCCTGGCCCGGCGGGATCATCCGGCAGCCGTCATTGCCGGCAGCCGCCGGCCTGGTCCGTATGTGCGCACTTCAGGCGTTCGGCGCGATCAGGATCTGGCCGACATCGGCCCAGCCGGCGCGGAAGCCCGTCTCGCAATAGGCCAGGTGGTATTCCCACAGGCGCTTGAAGCGTTCGTCGCAGGGCCGGCGGTTCAGGCTGGTCGTGGCGACGATGCGCGGCCAGGCCGCCTGGAACGCGTCCTGCCAGTGCGACAGCGTTTCCGCGTAGTCGCGGCCGAACCAGAATTCCTGGCCCCAGGCCAGCCCGGCCCTGCCGATCGCCTGGCGCAGCCGCCGCTTGCTGGGCAGCATGCTGCCCGGGAAGATATGGCGCTGGACGAAATCGGTGCCCTGGCGGTACTGGTCGAACAGCGGGTCGGCGATGGTGATCACCTGCAGCCCGGCCACGCCGTTCTTGCGCAGCCGGTCGCGGATCACGCCGCAATAGTCCGGCCAGAACCTGTCGCCCGTCGCCTCGAACATCTCGATCGAGGCGATACGGTCGAAGCTGCCGGTCACATCGCGGCAATCCTGCAGCCGCAGCTCGACGCGGTGCGACAGTCCGGCCTGCGCGATGCGCCGCTGCGCGTATGCGAGCTGCGTCGGCGAGAGGGTGATGCCCAGCACGCTGGCGCCGTAGTCGCGCGCCGCCACCTCGGCGAAACTGCCCCAGCCGCAGCCGATCTCCAGCAGCCGCATCCCCGGGCGGAGCCGCAGCAACTGGCAGAGGCGGTGGATCTTGCGCAATTGCGCCGCTTCGAGGGTGACGCCGCTGCCGCCGAAATAGGCGGCGGAGAAGGTCATCGTGGGGTCGAGCCACGCCGCATAGAAATCGTTGCCGAGGTCGTAGGACTCGACGATGTTGCGCCGGGCGCTGCCGCCGGAGGGCGGGCGCAGCGTGTGCAGCGCGTGCGAGATCCGACGCGCCCAGGGGTGCCCGCGCAACACCGGCTCCCATTCCGCGGCGTTGGCCACGGCCACGGCCATCACGCCGCGGAGGTCCGGGCTGTCCCACAGCCCGTCCACGTAGGCTTCGGCGAGGCCGAGGCTGCCGCGCGCCAGCAGCCGGCGGATCGCGCGCGGATGCTTCAGCACGACGGTCGCGGCGGGGCTTTCGGTGGCGGCGACACGGTGGCTCGACCCGTCCGGCATCACCACGGTCAGGGTGCCCGTCCGGATCAGACCGGCCAGGTGCAGCGCCGACCGCAGCCGGCGATCGCGCGGCGGGGAGGCGGATGGCTCGGATATGGCCTCGGTCGCACTCATGCCAGACCTCCCGGACCGCCGTCGGGCAAGGGCGGCGGCGTCGCCGGCAACTTCGCACTGCGCCGCCACGGCCTCAATGCCTTCGCGGCGGACCGGGCCTGCCGGCGGACCCGCGGCCGGAACGGACCGCCGCCGCGCGAAGGATGTGGAGGCCGGGTCATGCGGCGTCCGTGATGCGCGCGAAGGCGTCGAGCGCGCGCTGCCGCCCGGCGGCCGGAGCCACGAGCGGGCGCGGATAGGTGGCGCCCAGGGTCACTCCTGCCGCTGCCAGCACCTCGGCCGGCGCGTCCCAGGGGGCGTGCAGGTGGCGGTCGGGCAGGCGGGCCAGTTCGGGCACGAAGCGGCGGACATAGGCGCCGTCCGGGTCGAATTTCCGCCCCTGCAACACCGGGTTGAGGATGCGGAAATACGGCGCGGCATCGGCGCCGCAGCCGGACACCCACTGCCAGGAGGCGGCGTTGGTGGCGAGGTCGGCGTCCACCAGCGTGTCCCAGAACCAGGCCTCGCCGCGCTGCCAGGGCAGCAGCAGGTGCTTCACCAGGAAGCTGGCGGCGATCATGCGCACCCGGTTGTGCATCCAGCCCGTGCGCCAGAGCTGGCGCATCCCGGCATCTACGATGGGAATGCCGGTGCGGCCCCGCTGCCACGCACGCAGGCCGGGTTCGTCGTCGCGCCACGGCATCGCGGCGAATTCGGCGCGCAGCGGCGCTTCCGGCATGCGCGGATGATGCCACAGCAGATGCGCCGCGAATTCCCGCCACAGCAGCTCGTTCGCAAAGGCGAACAGCCCGGCGCCGCCGGCGGCCTCCGCCGCGTGCCAGATCGTGGCCGGCGAGATCTCGCCCCAGGCCAGATGCGGCGACAGCATGGAGGTGCCGGCAACGCCCGGCAGGTCGCGTTGCGCGCCGTAACCGGCCAGCGGTGGGCCCAGGAACGTGGCCAGCCGGCGGGCGGCCCCGGCCTCGCCGGGCGTCCAGGCGGCGCGCAACCCGCCGGCCCAGTCCGGGCGGGTGGGCAGCAGTCGCCAGTCCTCCAGCCGGTCCGAGGCGGGGGGCGGGGGCGCCTCGATCCGCGCCGGCGCGGACAGCGGCGGCGCCGGCAGGCCGCGGGCGCGGCAGGCGCGGGAATAGGGGGTGAACACGCCGTAGGGGCCGCCCGCCTGGGTGCGGATGGCGGCGGGTTCGAACAGCAGCGTGGTGCGGTGCACATGCAGCCTCGCCGGCAGCGCCTTGTGCACCTCCCGCATCGCCTGCCGCGCCCAGGGCTCCAGCGGCAGGCCGGCATGGACCGCGGCGGCACCGGTTTCGGCCACCAGACGGGGGATTTCCGTGGCGTAAGGGCCGCGCCGCAGCACCAACGGGGCGCCGCGCGCGGCGAGGTCGGCGGCGAGCGAGGTCAGGCTGTGGTGCAGCCACCAGCGCCCCGCGCCACCGGGCGCCCAGGGTCCCGGGGTCGCCTCGTCCAAGACGAAGACAGGGAGGACATTCCGGCCCGTCTCCATGGCGGCGGCGAGGGCGGGGTTGTCGTGCAGCCGCAGCTCGCGCCGCAGCCACAGCAGCACCGGGGCCGATGTGCCGTCTGGGCTCCTTGCCGCGTCAGGATCTCCCTTGATGTCGCGTTGCGCGCGCGATGGCCGTCCATGCGGCCGCCATATGGTGGCGATCCGGAAAGCTACAGCAGGGCGCCCGCGGCGGCGCGCGCCGGCAGGGCGAAGCTGAACAGCCGGTCGCGGCCGAGCAGGAACACCCGCCCGCCGCGCGGGAACAGGCCGGCGATGGCGGGGGCGCGCACGTCGAGCCCGCCGGTATAGGCGCCGAGCGCCGGCAGCATCAGCCGCCGCCCGTCGAACACGAAGCAGGGCCGCGTGACCACGGTGCCGCGCGTGGGGATATGCGCCTTGGGGTGATGGTGGCCGCACAGCTCGCCGAGGACCCGGCCCGGGGTCGCCTGGTGGCGGAACACCAGCGGGCCGACCCGCCATTCTTCCGCCGAGGTGCCGCCGATGCCCTCGGGCGGCGTGGGGTCGTGGTTGCCGAGCACCCAGACGAACGCCGCCGCCTTGGTCATGGCGGCGAGCCGCGCCTGGTCCTGCGGCAGCAGCCGGGTCGCCCCCTTCGCGTCGTGGAAGGAGTCGCCCAGCGCCACCACGGTGTCCGGCCGGTAGCGGCGCAGCAGCCCGGCCATGCGGTCGAGCGTGGCGCGGGTGTCCCAGGGCGGCAGCAGGCTGCCGCTTGTGGCGGCGGCCGAGCCCTTCTCGAAATGCAGGTCGGCGACTGCCAGCAGGCGTTGCGCCGGCCAGAACAGCGCGCCTTCGGGATCGAGCATCAACCGCTCGCCGGCGAGGTGGACAGGGGCGGGCGTCATGCGAACAGGCGGCCCTGGCGGCGATCGGGTCGCGGCCGCTGCGGGGGTGCGGGGCGCTGCGGCCGGAACGGCGGCGGCTCGGCAGTGCCGGTGGCCTCGGCCACCAGCGTCTCGGCCTCGGCCAGCAGGTCGTCGTCGGACTCGCCGCTGCGCACGCTCTCGCGCCCGATGTCGAGCAGCACCGGCACGGCCAGCGGCGACACCCGCGACAGCACCATGTGGCGGATGCGGCCCTTGGCGCGCGCCAGCATGCCGGCGATGCGGGCGACGTCGGTCAGCCCGCCGGCGGCGTCGGCGCGGGTGGCGCGCAGCAGGATGTGGTCGGGCTGGTGGCGGCGCAGCACGTTGTAGATGAGGTCGCTGTTCACGGTCACTTGTCGTCTCGTCTTCTCGGCGCCGGGATGGTGCCGCTCGATCAGGCCGGCGATCACCGCCACGTTGCGGAAGGTGCGCCGGAGCATGGAGCTCTCGGCCATCCACGCCTCCAGGTCGTCGCCCAGCATGTCCTGCTCGAACAGGCGGGCGACGTCATGCGGCTCGCGCGCGCTCCAGGTCGCGAGCACGTAGTCGGTGGCGACGAAGCCGAGAGGCTGGAAGCCGAAGCGCTCCATGCGGCGGGTCAGCAGCATGCCCAGCGTCTGGTGGGCGTTGCGGCCCTCGAAACAATAGGCGACGAGGTACCAGCGGTCGCCGCGCGGGAACGTCTCCACCAGCAGGTCGTGGCGTCCCGGCAGGCGGGAGCGGGCTTTCTGCAGGCGCAGCCATTCCTGCACCGGCTCGGGGAAGGCGTGCCAAGTCGCGGGGTCCTGCAGCATGGCGCGCACGCGGTCGGCGAGGTTGGTGGTCATGGGCATGCGCCCGCCCGCATAGGCGGGCACTTTCGGGTCGCCGCCGCCGCCGTCGGTCACTTCGCACACGGTTTCGCGCAGGCGCAGGAAGCGCAGCAGCCGGCCGGCGAACATGAAGGTGTCGCCGGGGCTCAGCATGTTGACGAAGTATTCCTCGACCTCGCCCAGCATGCCGCCGCCGCGGCCGACATGGCGCACCTTCAGCAGCGGCTCCTCGACGATGGTGCCGATGTTCATGCGGTGGGTGCGCGCGACCCGCTCGGACATCACGTGCATGCGCCCTTCGGAATCGCGGAACAGCCGCCGATAGCGCTCATAGGCCGAGAGCGCGTAGCCGCCGTCCTCCACGAAGCCCAGCACGGCGTCGAAATCCTGGCGCGTGAGATCCGCATAGGGCGCGGCACGCCGCACCTCCGCGAACATGGCGTCGGGGTGGAACGCGGCACTGCAAGCCACCCCCAGTAGGTGCTGCGCCAGCACGTCGAGCCCGCCCGGCCGCGGCGGATCGCCGTCCAGCTCGCGCGCGGCGACGCCCAGGATGGCGGCCTCGCATTCCAGCACCTCGAACCGGTTGGCGGGCACCAGGATGGCGCGGGAAGCCTCGTCCATGCGGTGATTGGCGCGGCCGACGCGCTGCAGCAGGCGGGAGACGCCTTTCGGCGCGCCCACCTGCAGCACCTGGTCCACGCCGCCCCAGTCGATGCCGAGATCGAGCGAGGAGGTGGCGACCACGGCCCGCAACCGGCCCTCGGCCATGGCGGCTTCCACGCGCTTGCGGCTCTCCAGCTCCAGGCTGCCGTGGTGGATGGCGATCGGCAGGGTCTCGTCGTTGAGCTTCCACAGTTCCTGGAACAGCAGCTCCGCCTGGGCGCGGGTGTTGACGAAGACGATGGTCATGCCGGCGGCGCGGATGCGCGCGAGGATCTCGGGGGCGCTGAACAGGCCCATATGGCCGGACCAGGGCAGGCGGCCTTCCGGCAGGATCATGGTGATCTCCGGCGGCGCGCCCCCGGTGACCTCGATCACCCGCGCCGGCGTGCCGGAGGAGACGTAATCGACCAAGGGCTGGCGGTGCGCGACGGTGGCGGACAGCCCGGTCCGCCGCGCGCCCGGCGCTAGGGTGGACAGCCGCGCGAGGCACAGCGCCAACTGGTCGCCGCGCTTGGTGCCTGCCAGCGCATGCACCTCGTCCACCACCACGGCGGCGAGCGAGGCGAACATCTGCGGCGCGTCGGGCAGCGAGACCAGCAGGGCCAGGCTCTCGGGCGTGGTCAGCAGCAGGTTCGGCGGCGCTTCCCGCTGCCGGCGCCGGCGCTCGCCGGAGGTGTCGCCGGTGCGGGTGTCGATGGTTATGTCCAATGACATGTCCGCAACCGGCCGCGTCAGGTTGCGGGCGATGTCGGCGGCCAGGGCCTTCAGCGGCGAGACATACAGAGTGTGCATCCCCGGCCGCGGATTGGCGTGCAGGTCCACCAGGCTGGGCAGGAACCCCGCCAGGGTCTTGCCGCCGCCGGTCGGCGCGATCAGCAGCACGCTCTCGCCGGCCTGGGCGGCGGCGAGCACGTCGAGCTGGTGCGGCCGCGGCGTCCAGCCGCGCGCGGCGAACCAGGCGGCAAAAGGTTCCGGCAATGTTCCGGTCATCGCCCCCTTGATAAGGGGTTCGGCGCGAGGCGTGAAGCGTGACCGCTTCGCCGGGGTCCGGTTATGCTTCGGGCAAACAGGGGGGTGACGATGTACAAGCTGTTCGCACGTCCGGGCTGGGGCTCGGTGCTGGCCGAGGCGCAGCTTGCCTGGTACGGGCTGCCGTTCGAGGTCGAGGATCTCGGCGACCTGTTCACCTCGGAGGAGGCGCGGCAGCGGCTGGCGACGGTGAACCCGCTGGCGCAGATCCCGACGCTGGTGCTGCCGGACGGGCGGGTGATGACGGAGAGCGCCGCGATTACGCTGTACCTTGCCGACGTCACCGGGCGTCACGATCTGGTGCCAGAAGCGCGCGCGCCCGAGCGGCCGGAGTTCCTGCGCTGGCTGGTGTTCATGGTGGCCAATATCTACCCGACCTTCACCTATGCCGACCTGCCCGAACGCTTCGTGCCCGGCGTGGACGCGCAGAAGGCATTCCGCGTCAATGTGGATACCTATGCGCAGCGTCTGTGGGCGCAGATGGACGGCGCGGCCGGACAGCCCTGGTTCCTGGGCGCCCGGTTCTCGGCCATCGACATCTTCATCGCGGCGATGACGCAGTGGCGGCCCAAGCGGCCCTGGTTCGCCGGCGCCTGCCCGCGGCTGCACGCGATCGCCGAAGGCGTGGATGCGCTGCCGCCGCTGGCCGAGGTGTGGCGGCGCAACTACCCGCCGGAATGACCGCGCCGCATCCCGAAACCTGGCTGAAGGTGCTGCCGCAGGGGCTGTATTGCGAGCCCGGCGGCTTCTACATCGACCCGGTCCGTGCCGTGGACCGGGCGGTGATCACGCATGCCCATTCCGACCACGCCCGCCCCGGCCATCGCGCCGTGCTCGCCACCGCGCCGACCCTGGCGCTGATGCAGGCCCGCCTGGGCGAAGACGGCGCCGGCGCGGTGCGGCAGGCGCTGGCCTGGGGCGAGCGCATCCGCATCAACGACGTCGATCTGTGGCTGCAGCCGGCCGGCCACGTGCTGGGCAGCGCGCAGGTGGCGATGGAGTGGCGCGGCAGCCGTGCCGTGGTCAGCGGCGACTACAAGCGCGCGCCCGACCCCACTTGCGCCGGCTTCGAGCCCATCGCCTGCGACGTGTTCGTGACCGAGGCGACCTTCGCCCTGCCGGTGTTCCGCCATCCGCCGGCGGATGCCGAGATCCGTCGCCTGCTGGCCAGCGTGGCGCTGTTCCCGGAGCGGACGCATGTCGTCGGCTGCTATTCGCTGGGCAAGTGCCAGCGGCTGATCGCGCTGCTGCGCCAGGCTGGCTGGGACGCGCCGATCTGGCTGCACGGAGCGCTGGCGGCCATGTGCCGGGTCTACGAGGAGCAGGGCGTGGCGCTGGGCGAGCTGCTGCCGGCCACGGTGGCGGCGAAGGGCCGGCTGGTCGGCCAGATCGTGCTGGCCCCGCCCAGCGCCGTCGCCGACCGCTGGGCGCGGCGGCTGGCCGAGCCGGTGGTGTGCATGGCCTCCGGCTGGATGCGGGTGCGCCAGCGCGCCAAGCAGGGCGGGGTGGAACTGCCGCTGGTGATCAGCGACCACGCCGACTGGGATGAGCTGAACGCCACGCTGGACGAGGTCGGCGCGCCGGAGGTGTGGGTGACGCATGGGCGCGAGGAGGCGCTGATCCATGCCGCCGGCCAGCGCGGCATCCGCGGCCGCGCGCTGCGGCTGGTCGGCTACAGCGACGAGGGCAGCGAGGAATGATCGCCTTCGCCGACCTGCTGGAACGCCTGGTATTCACCCCGGGCCGCAACGCCAAGATCGCCCTGCTGCGCCGGTATTTCGCCACCCAGCCGGACCCGGATCGCGGCCTGGGGCTGGCGGCGGTCACTGGTGAGCTGTCCTTCGCCACCGCCAAGGCCGGGCTGATCCGCCAGCTGGCGGCGGATCGCACGGACCCCGAGCTGTTCGCGTGGTCGTATGACTACGTGGGCGACCTCGCCGAGACGGTGGCACTGATGTGGCCCTCCAGGGCGACCAACGCCGCGCCGCCACGCCTGTCGGAGGTGGTGGGCACGCTGGACCGGGCGCCGAAGGCCGCGTTGCCGGCGATCGTGGCCGGATGGCTCGATGCCTGCGATCCGTCGGTGCGGCTGGCGCTGCTGAAGCTGATCACCGGCGGGCTGCGGGTCGGCGCCTCCGCCCGGCTGGCCAAGATCGCGCTGGCGGACATGTCCGGCGGCCGCATCGCGCCGGACGATATCGAGGAGGTGTGGCACGGGCTGGCGCCGCCCTATAGCGCGCTGTTCGCCTGGATCGAGGGCCAGGCTCCGCGCCCCGATCCGGCCGACGCCCCGGTGTTCCGCCCGCCGATGCTGGCGCATCCGCTGGACGCGGGGGACATCGCCGGCCTCGATCCCGCGCTGCTGCGGGCGGAGTGGAAATGGGACGGCATCCGCGTGCAGCTTGTCGCCAGCGCCGGCGGACGGCGGCTGTATTCGCGCGGGGCCGAGGACATCTCCGACGCGTTCCCGGAGATCCTCGCCGCCATGGAGTTCCACGCCGTGCTCGACGGCGAGCTGCTGGTGGTGCGCGACGGCCAGGTGGCGCCGTTCGCCGATCTGCAGCAGCGGCTGAACCGCAAGGCGGTGACGGCGAAGATGATGAAGGACTATCCAGTCGGCGTGCGGCTGTACGACATGCTGTTCGAGGGCGCGGACGACATCCGGCCGCTCGCATTCGACGCGCGGCGGGCGCGGCTGGAGGCATGGCACGGCCGCATGGCCCCCGCGCGGCTGGATCTTTCGGAACTGATCCGGTTCGGCTCCATCGCCGAGCTGGCGGCGCTGCGCGACGGCGCGCGGGCGGTGGCGATCGAGGGGCTGATGCTCAAGCGCGCCGACGCCCCGTATGTGCCGGGACGGCCGAAAGGGTTGTGGTGGAAGTGGAAGCGCGACCCGCTGACCATCGACGCCGTGCTGATGTATGCCCAGCGCGGCCACGGCAAGCGCAGCAGCTATTATTCCGACTACACCTTCGGCCTGTGGCGCGCCGACGGCGAGCTGGTGCCGGTGGGCAAGGCGTATTTCGGCTTCACCGACGAGGAGCTGGCTTTCCTCGACCGCTGGATCCGCAACCACACCACCCAGCGTTTCGGCCCGGTGCGCGAGGTGGAACGCGGCCTGGTGCTGGAAGTGGCGTTCGACGCGGCGCAGTTGTCGTCGCGCCACAAATCCGGCGTGGCGCTGCGCTTTCCCCGCATCGCCCGCATCCGCACCGACAAGCCCGCCGCCGAGGCCGACCGGCTGGAGACGCTGATGCGGCTGGTGGAGAACGCGCAATCGTGAGGCGTGCGGGTTTGCATCCGACGCGGAGAAACCACATGCTCGTGATCACCCGTGACCACGCGTGATCGGAAGGCTTCGGGAAACGGCCATGTGCAATCTGTTCATCTCCCAGAACCCTGCCACCTATGAGGCCGAGACGCGGCCGATGCGGCTGCACGGCCATGCCACGTCGATCCGTCTCGAAGCGGCGTTCTGGGACATTCTCGAGGAGATCGCGGCGAAGGAGGGCATGTCGGTGGCCCGCTTCGTTGCCGTGCTGCATGACGAGATCCTGGCGACGCGCGGCGAGATGACGAATTTCGCCTCGTTCCTGCGCGTGACCTGCCTGCATTACCTGCGCAACCAGGATCTGCACGCCCGCCAGCTCGCGGAGAAGCTTGCTGCCGGCGGAATGCCGCGCTGCAGCAAGGTGCCGCAGGAAAGTGACGCTGTCGTAGCCTGATACTACCGAATGTTGCAGCGCGGCCCGTAGGCTTCCCGTAGAAGGACGACTTCGGGGAGGAAAGGCATGGGGCGGATCGCGCCATTGCTGATCGCCGGCGCCATCGCCGCGGCGCCGCTCACGAATGTGCGAGCCCAGTTCACCGTGCCGATGCAGGCCACGCAGCCTGATCCGGCAACGCTGTTCACGAACCAGTGCGGCACCTGCCATTCGGTGAAGCCGGGCGACATGCCGCGCCAGGGCCCGAACCTGTTCGGCGTGTTCGGGCGCAAGGCCGGCAGCTTTCCGGGGTTCAGGTATTCGCCGGGCTTCGCGCAGGCGGGCTTCGTCTGGGACGAGCCGCATCTCGATGCCTACCTCACCAATCCGCAAGCGGTGATCAAGGGCGGCGTCATGGCCTATCGCCAGGCCAATCCCGAGACCCGTAACACCATCATCGCATGGCTCAGGGAGCAGCATTGAATGGCCAAGCCGATCCACTCCATGATCCGCGTGATCGACGAGGCGCGCTCGGTGGATTTCTATCGCCGCGCCTTCGGCCTGCAGGTCGCGGACCGGTATCCGTTCGAGGGCTTCACGCTGGTCTATCTGCGCGGGCCGGAGGATGATTTCGAGCTTGAACTGACGATCAACCACGACCGGCGGGATGCCTATGCGCTCGGCGACGGTTATGGCCACATCGCTTTCGTCGTGGACGACCTGGACGCCGAGCACGCGCGCTTCACGCGCGAGAAACTCGATCCCAACCCGGTGAAGGAGTTCCAGCGGGAGGGCGCGCTGATGGCGCGGTTCTTCTTTGTCACCGATCCCGACGGCTACCGGATCGAGGTGCTGCAGAAGCACGGGCGCTATCGCTGAAGAAACTTGAACAAACGGGAGAGAGACATGAGAGACGTCGATAGGCGCACGCGGGTCAGCCGCCGGATCTTCCTGCGCGGCAGCGCCACCGCTGTGCCCGCGGCCGCCGCCGCAGCGGCGGGGATGACCGTCACCGCCGAGTCCGCATGGGCGCAGGCGGCGAAGAACCTGAAGCCGCAGACGATGGCGACGCTGGTGAAGGCGGCGCGCGATACCTATCCGCACGACCGTCTGGCCGACAGCTACTACATCACCGCGGTGGCTGTGTACGACAGCGCCGATCCGACGCTGCGCGCGCTGATGGAAAGCGGTGTCGCGATGCTGGACGCGGAGGCGAAGAAGCGCTTCGGCACGCCCTATCTGGACGTGCTGTCCGAGACCGACCGCGTGAGCGTGCTGCGCGCGGTGGAAGGCAGCCCGTTCTTCAAGAAGCTGCGCGGCGACCTGGTGGTGACGTTGTACAACCAGAAGCCGGTCTGGGTGAAGTTCGGCTACGAGGGCGCCTCGGCCGACAAGGGCGGGTACATCAACCGCGGCTTCAACGACCTCGACTGGCTGCCGGAAGTCTGAATTCAGCATGCGCGCAAACCCGAAGAGGTTTGCTGTGAGGGAAGCACGGTCATGGCACAATTCGATCTGAACGACGACAGCGTCGTCTGCATCGTCGGCTCCGGCGCCGGCGGCGGCACGCTCGGTAACGAGCTGGCCCAGAAGGGCGTGAAGGTGGTGATCCTGGAGGCCGGCGGACGCTATGAGATCCCGGATTTCATCAACGACGAATGGGCGAGCTTCGCCCAGCTCGCCTGGAAGGACATGCGCACCACGTCGGGCAAGTGGCGGGTTGCGCGTGATTTCCCGAACCTGCCGGCCTGGATCGTGAAGGCGGTGGGCGGTTCCTCGATCCATTGGGCCGGCGCGTCGCTGCGCTTCCAGGACCACGAGTTCAAGGCGCGCAGCACCTATGGCGCGGTGCAAGGCGCCAACCTGCTGGACTGGCCGGTCACGTTGCAGGAAATGGAGCCGTGGTACGCCAAGGCCGAGGACAAGCTGGGGGTAACCGGCACCAACGGCATTCCGCGCCTGCCCGGCAACAACAATTTCAAGGTGCTGGCCGCGGGCGCCAGGAAGCTCGGCTACAAGGAGGTCCACACCGGCAACATGGCCATCAACAGCCAGCCGCGCGACCAGCGCGGCAGTTGCCAGCAGATCGGCTTCTGCTTCCAGGGCTGCAAGTCGGGCGCGAAATGGTCCACGCTGTACGCGGAGATTCCGAAAGGCGAGGCCACCGGGAACCTGGAAGTGCGGCCCAACGCGATGGCGATCAAGATCGAGCATGACGCGCGCGGCAAGGTCACCGGCGTTCTGTATGTCGATGCCTCGGGTGCCACCCAGCGCCAGAAGGCGCGTGCGGTGGCCGTGGCCGGCAACTCGATCGAAAGCCCGCGCCTGCTGCTGAACTCCGCCTCGCCGATGTTCCCGAACGGCCTGGCCAACAGCTCCGGCCAGGTGGGCCGCAACTACATGCGCCACACCACCGGCAGCGTCTACGCGGTGTTCGACAAGCCGGTGCACATGTATCGCGGCACCACCATGGCCGGCATCGTGCGCGACGAATCGCGGCTGGACACGAAGCGCGGCTTCGTCGGCGGCTACGAGCTGGAGACGCTGTCGATCGGCCTGCCGTTCATGGCGGCGTTCCTCGATCCCGGCGCCTGGGGCCGCGGCTTCACCAGCGCGCTGGACGACTATTCCAACATGGCCGGGATGTGGATCGTCGGCGAGGACATGCCGCAGGCGACCAATCGGGTCACGCTCGACGCGAAGGCGAAGGACAAGAACGGCATTCCCGTGGCCAGCGTGCATTTCGACGACCACGCCAACGACACCAGGATGCGTGATCATGCCTATCGCCAGGGTGCGGCCATCTACGAGGCGGTGGGGGCAGTGCGCACGTTCCCGACCACGCCCTATCCCAGCACGCACAACATGGGCACCAACCGGATGAGCGCGAACGCCAAGGACGGCGTGGTGAACAAGTTCGGCCAGACGCACGACATCAAGAACCTGTTCGTCTCCGACGGCAGCCAGTTCACCACCGGGGCGGCGTGCAACCCGACGCTGACCATCGTGGCGCTGGCGATCCGCCAGGCCGACGCGATGACGGGAATGATGAGCCGCGGCGAGATCTGATGGTCTGCTGAGACGCCGCGCGCCGGCGAGGATGCTCCTTGCATCCTCGCCATCGCCTGAACCCGGATGACGCCTTTGCGTGCAACGGGCACCAGCCCCCGCGCGGGATATTGCACCTGCGATCCAGATCCCTTTCCGTCACGCCTGCGTTCAGCACATGGAAGGCCCGGCCATGTCCCATGCCCGCACCCCGCCTTCGACCTGGATTGTCCCACTCACCGGCTGGGCGCTGCTGGCCGCCTCCATGACCGTCCACCACCCGCTGCTGGTCGTGGCACAGGGCGCGGTCCTGGTCGCCTGCGTGCTCGCCGCCGTCCATCACGCCGAGGTCGTGGCCCTTCGCGTGGGCGAGCCATTCGGCACGCTGCTGCTGGCCCTGGCCGTGACCGTGATCGAGGTGGCGCTCATCGTCTCGCTGATGCTCAGTGGTGGCGAGGCCACGGCGGCCCTTGCGCGCGACACGGTGTTCGCCTCGATCATGATTATCCTGAACGGCATGGTGGGAGTCTGTCTGCTGCTAGGCTCATCGCGCCATGGCGAGCAGCATTTCGGCCTGTACGGCGTCAACGCCACATTGGCGGCTCTTGCGGCGATTTCGGTCATCACCCTGATCCTGCCCAACACCACCGCCACCGCGTCCGGCCCCAGCTATTCGGCCAGCCAGCTTGCCTTCGTCGCGGTCGTCTCGCTCGTGCTTTATGGCGTCTTCGTGCTGGTGCAAACGGTGCATCACCGCGACTATTTCCTGACCCTCGGCGGCGCCTCCTACGCCGCGGATGAGCACGCAGCCCCGCCCACGACCCGCGTCGCCGTCCGTGCCGCCGCTCTGCTCATCCTTTGCCTCGGCGCGGTGATACTGCTTGCCAAGGCGATGGGCCCCGTAATCGAGGCGGCGGTGGACAGCATCGAGGCGCCAAAGGCCGTCGTTGGGGTCATCATCGCCGCCATCGTGCTGCTGCCCGAAAGCCTCGCCGCCCTGAAGGCCGCGCGCGTCGACCGGCTGCAAACCAGCCTCAACCTCGCCCTCGGTTCGGCGATGGCCTCGATCGGCCTGACCATCCCGGCTGTCGCCGCAGTTTCGCTCATCACAGGCTGGACGCTGATTCTCGGCCTCGATCTCAAAGGGGCGGTGCTGCTCAGCCTGTCGCTGCTCGTGGCCTCACTCTCCCTGGGCACCGGCAGGACCACGGTGCTGCAAGGTGCGGTGCACCTCGTCACCTTCTTCGTCTACCTGTTCGTCACCGTCGTTCCCTAGCGGCGCTCCCTCGTTCGATTTCGCCTATTGGCGAGCGGCCTGCCAGGGTTCACCCTGGCGGGCCTTTTTCTTGTTGGGGGGAAACGATCCGATGGCCATCATCCAGAACACGTCGCTGCGGCGCCTGCGCGCGGGCAAGCTTTCGATCGGCTTCGGCGCCGGCCAGCTGCGCACCGTCGCGACCCCGCTGATGGCCAAGGCCGCCGGCTATGACTGGCTGTTCATCGACATGGAGCACGGCGCCTTCTCGGTGAACGAAGCAACCCAGCTGTGCATCGCCGCCCTGCCCACCGGGGTGACGCCGATCGTGCGCGTGTGCACCGATGCGCTGGACGAGGCCACGCGCGCCCTGGACAACGGCGCGCTGGGCATCGTGGTGCCGCATGTGGACACGCCGGCCCAGGCCAAGCGCGTGGCCGAGGCGCTGCGCTTTCCCCCGCGCGGCCATCGCAGCTGGGGCGGCGGCATCGCCGTCTATGGCTTCGCGCCGCCGGGTGCGGCGGAGGCGCAGGAGGAGATCAACAACGAGGTCATGGTCGTCGCCATGATCGAGACGGCCGAGGCGGTGGCGAACGCCGATGCCATCGCCGCCACGCCGGGCATCGACGTGCTGCTGATCGGCACCTCCGACCTGACCGCGGACATGGGCATTTCCGGCCAGGCGGGGCATGAGCGCGTGCAGGCGGCGTATCGCAGCGTCGTCGACGCCTGCAACAAGCACGGCAAGTTCGCCGGGCTGGGCGGGATCTACGACGACACCTGGGCGAAGTTCTACATCGCCATGGGCACGCGCTTCGTGCTGGGCGGGTCGGACCAGATGTTCATCCTCTCCGCCGCCACCGCGCGGGCGCAGTTCCTGGCCGGGCTGGCCTGATCGCTCAGTCCACCGCGTGGCCGTGGCGGAGGAACCCCGCCGCGGACACGCACAGAATGGCGGCCCCGCACAGCATCACCGCCTGCGGCACGCCGGTGGCATCGAACACCACCGGGGCCGCCAGCAACGCCACCAGCGTTCCGACCTGGTTCATCACCATGAAGGCGCGCACGGCGGCGGCCATGTCGGCGCGGGCCAGCACGGTCTGGCGCAGGGTGGCCATGGTGACGTCGTGCATGGGGCCGCCGATCGCGCCCAGGGCGGCCGAGGCGATGAAGCAGGGCAGCATCCAGGCGGCCGGCAGCAGCAGGCCCGACAGGCCCAGCGCCACGATCCCGGTGCCCAGGAACAGGTTGCCGCCGAAGATCATCCACGCCGGCCGGCGGGCGATGCCGCGGCTGCCCACGACCAGGGTCGCCAGCAGGTTGGTGGAGCCGTAGCCGGAGATCACCAGCCCGTAGGCGGCAAGGCCGGCGCCGCCGGGGCCGGTGACGCCGGCCTGCTCGATCATCAGCGGCAGGCCCAGGAAGAACGCGGCATACCAGGCGCCGTTGATCACGCAGGTAACGCCCAGCATGAACCCGAGCAGGGGATGGCGGCGCACGGCGGTGAAGCCGTGCAGCACGCCGGTCAGCATGCTGGCGCGATGCACCGGCGCGGTTGCGGCCGGCCGCAGCCGCAGGATGGCCAGCACCGCGGCCGCGGAGACGACGAAGGTCGCCGCGTCCAGCGTCACGAAATGCACCAGCGGCAGCACGGCGCTGGCCACCCCGACAAGGCCGGGCCCGAGCAGCCGGGCGATGCGCTCGGTGGTGTCCAGCAGCGCATTGGTGGCCGGCAGCAGGGCGGTGTCGGCGACCAGCGCGGGCAGTATGGCCTGCAGCGCCGGGCGGAACAGCGCCTGCCCGGCCGCCAGCACCAGCACGCAGCCGATCAGGCTCGCTACCGTCGGGTCGCCGCGCGCCATCCATGTCGCCACCAGGCCAAGCAGCGCGGCGGCGCGCACCAGGTCGGCCGCGACCATCAGGCGCCGGTGCTCGATCCGGTCCGCCCAGTGTCCGGCCAGCAGCGCCGTTGCCAGGGTCGCCGCCGCCTGCAGGGCACTGAGATAGCCGGCCGCCGTGCCGAGCAGGCCGACCGCGACCCAGCTCAGCACCACCGTGAACAGCTGGTCGCCGACCGCCGAGGCGGCCAGCCCGCCCCAGAGCAGGGCGGTGGCCGGGTCGCCGAGCGGCCGCAGGATCCGCGGCGTCAGGTGCGGCGTTTCCAGTCGGCGACGCTGATGCGCGGCATCTCGAAACGGTCGGTGGTGCGGGTGTACCAGCCGGCGCCGTGCATGCGCCCGATCAGGCCCAGCTTCGGGGTATCGATATAGCAACGTTCGGCGTTCATCACGCAGTCGTCGCGGACATGCATGGCCACCACCCGGCCGAGCACCAGGGTGCGGTCGTTGTTGATGTCGAGGTTCACCAGCCGCTCGCACTCATAGGCGACCGGGCTTTCGGCGATGCGCGGCGGCTTCACCTTGGTGCTGGGCAGGGTGGTCAGCCCGGCCTCGGCCAGTTCGTCCACATCGGGCGGGAAATCGATGGACGTGATGTTCATCTGCTGGGCGTTGTCTTCGCTGACCAGGTTCACCACGAACTGGCCGGTCTCGCGGATATTGGCGCCGGTGTCCTTGGCGTCGCCCGGTTTGCGGCCGCCGATGCCGATGACCAGCACCGCGGGGTCGTTGGCGAAGGCGTTGAAGAACGAATAGGGGGCCGCGTTCAGCACGCCGTTCGCGTCCTGCGTGACCACCCAGGCGATCGGCCGCGGCGCGACCGTGGCGACCAGCAGCTTGTAGCGCTCCTGCGCGGTCAGGGCATCGAAATCGAACAGCATGGCGGGGCCTCGGAATGATGCGTGCGGCGCGCAGACTCGCTTGCGCCCGGCCGTCTGTCCAGAGCCGGCGGGCCGGTTTCACCGCTCGTTAAGCCGTGTGCCGCATGAATCCCCCCTCTGTCGATGAATCATGGCCTGGGCCATTCGGGGTGGTGAGCATGCGTCTGCTGCGGAATCTTTCGATCGCCGGGAAACTGGGCCTCGCGTCGTTGGCGACGCTGTTGCTGGTGGGCGTGCTGGCGTGGTCGGTGCTGTCGGCGATGGCGGCGCAGCGGGCGCTGGACGACCGCATGTCCGATGCCTACGCCGCCGAGCGCAGCGTCCAGAAGGCGCTGGTGTTCGTGCGCGGGATGCGCCTGGCCAGCCTCGAGTCGCAATTCCGCCAGACGCCGGAAACCGTCTCCGACTCTGCCACGGCGGCCGACGGCGATGCCCGCCGGGCGCGCGACCTGCTGGATGAGCTGGCTGCTGCGGCCGACGGCGACGCGCAGCAGGCGCTGCGGCGCGCGCTGGCCAGCCTCGATGCCTACCGCTCCATGATCCGGCGCACGGCCGAGCTGCGGACCGAGGTGCTGACCGAGCGCGACACCAGCTTCATGACCTTGCAGGCCCGTTTCGACTCGGCGGTACAGGCGGTGCGGCGCGGCCTGCCGCTTGAGGATCTGATGCCCTCGGAAGTCGAGGAGATGCAGGAACATCTGCGACTCTACCAGTCGGCGATCCTGACCATGCGCGATGCCACCAACCGGTTCCTCGCGACCGGCGACAACGGCTTGCTGGAGAAAGTCGCCGCCGCCGACGCGTCGGCGGAAGCAAACCTGCCGGGGTTGCTGCAGGCGCGGATCTCCGACGACTTCCGTGAAACCGTGAACGACATGGCCAGCGCCGGCAAGAACATGCGCCAGTCCGCCCGGCGGCTGTTCGACAACGCCGCGGCACTCGTCGAGTTCATCGCCAACCAGGCCGATCCGGCCAGCGCCGCGGTGGAGGCCCATCTGGGCGCCGCCGTCGCGCAGTTCGGCGACCGGGCAGGTGCCGCGATGGAGGAGGCGACGGCGGGCCAGATGAAGGCGCGGCGCGACCTGCTGCTGCTCATCGGCGGCATCGTCGTGATGCTGGTGCTGTCGGGCTACGTGACCGCGCACGCGGTGGGCCGCCCGATCGCGGCGATGACGCATTCGGTGCAGCGCATGGCCGAAGGCGAGACGGACCTCGCAATCGGCTATGCCGGGCGGCGCGACGAGGTGGGGCGCATGGCCGCGGCATTGGAGGTGCTGCGCCAGGCCGTCCGGCGCGCCTTCCTGCAGAGCCAGATGATCGAGCAGATCCCGGTGGGCGTCATGACCGTCGATCCCGAGGGCGCGTTCCCCATCACCTACATGAATGCGGAGACGCGCCGCGTGCTGGGGCTGGTGCAGGATCGGCTGCCGGTGCCGGTCGATCAGGTCGTCGGCAGCAGCGTCGACATGTTCCACCGCGACCCCGCCCACATCCGGGGCCTGCTGTCCGACCCGGACCGGCTGCCGCACCGTGCCCGCATCCGGTTGGGGGCGGAGACGCTGGAGGTCAATGTGTCCGCCTTGCGGGCGGCCGACGGCAGCTATGCCGGGCCGATGCTGGCATGGCACGTCACGACCGCGCAGGCCCGCCTGTCCGAGCGGTTCGAGCAGTCGGTGGCCGGGGTGGTCGACGTCGTCGGCCGGTCGGCCGAGGACATGCGCCAGACCGCAACGGAGATGACCGGCGCGGCCGAGGCCAGCGGGCGGCGGCTGGGCGTGGTGGCCAGTGCCTCGCGCGACGCCACCGGCAATGTGCAGGCGGTGGCGGCGAGCGCCGAGGAGCTGGCGCATTCGGTGGAGGAGATCGCCCGCCAGGTGGCCGAAAGCGCCGTGATCGCCGGCCAGGCCGTGAGCGAGGCCGAGGCGACCGATCGTTGCGTCACCGGCTTGTCGGAAGCGGCGGCGCGGATCGGCGACGTGGTGAAGCTGATCGGCGACATCGCCGGGCGCACCAATCTGCTGGCGCTGAACGCGACGATCGAGGCGGCGCGCGCCGGCGAGGCGGGACGCGGCTTCGCCGTGGTCGCCAACGAGGTCAAGACGCTGGCGACGCAGACCGCCAAGGCAACCGGCGAGATCGCCGCCCAGATCACGGCCATGCAGGGAGCCACCGGCCAGGCGGTCACGGCGCTGCGCTCGATCGCGGCCACGATCCAGCGCATGAACGAAATCGCCACGGCCATTGCCGGTGCGGTGGAAGAGCAGGGGGCGGCGACCCAGGAGATTGCCCGTGCCGTGCAGCAGGCGGCGGCCGGCACGGCGGAGGTGGACGGCAACATCAGCGAGGTGACCGATGCCGTGCAGCTGACCGGCACGCAGGCGAACGAGGTGGTCGGCGCGGCCGAGCGCCTGAGCGAGCAATCCGGCAGGCTCTCACAGGAGGTCGCGGAGTTCCTGCGCGCGATGCAGGCCGCCTGAGCGCGCCGCGCCATGGACGCCGGTCAGAGATAGGGCAGCAGCAACCGGAATGCGGCGTCGCGCAGGGCGGCGGGAAGCGGTCGCGCGTCGATGTCGCCCAGGCTGAGGCGGCGGCCATGCCGGCTGGCGATCCGCTGGTCGAGCCGGACGGCCAGCGCCGGGTCATAGGTCTCGACCGCGATCTCGAAGTTCAGGCGCAGGCTGCGCATGTCCCAGTTGGCGCTGCCCACCAGACTCCAGGCCCCGTCCACGGTCATCAGCTTGGAGTGGTCGAACGGCGCCGCGCCGTGCCAGATCCGGCAGCCCGCTTCCAGCAAAGGCCGCAATCCCGGCCGCGCGCTCCAGTCCATGATGCGGTGGTCGCTGCGGGCGGGGATGACGATATCCACCGCGACGTCGCGCAGCGCCGCCAGCGCGAGTGCGCTGGTCAGCGGGGCGTCCGGCAGGAAATACGGCGTCGCGATCCGCACCGAATGGCGTGCAGAGGCGATCGCCGCCAGCATCACGCCCTTGATCTTCTCGAGGTCGTGGTCCGGCCCGGAGGTGATGGCCCGGGCAATACTGTCGCCGGAATGATCGATCGGCGGGAACCAGGCCGTCCCCGTCAGCCGCTCGCCGGTGGTGAACTGCCAGTCCTCGCTGAAGGCCGTCATGAGGTCGGCCACCACCGGGCCCGTGACGGAGAAATGGGTGTCGCGCACGGGGTGGGGCGGTTGTGTCGCCATCACGTTCTCGTCGCCGATGTTCAGCCCGCCGGTGAAGGCGCGGCGCCCGTCGACGATCAGCAGCTTCTTGTGCGTGCGCAGGTTCAGGAACGGCATGCGCCACGGCAGCAGCGAATGCAGGAAGCGGGCGGCGGGCACGCCGTCCGCGCGCAACCGGCGATAGGCGCCTGAGCGGATATAGCCGCCGCCGATGCCGTCGATCAGCACACGAACCTGCACGCCGCGCCGCGCGGCGTCCGTCAGTGCCGCGATGAAGTGGCCGCCGGTCGTGTCGTCGCGGAAGATATAGCTGGACAGCGCGACACTGGCCTGGGCGGCGCCGATCGCTTGCAGCATCGCGGGGTAGGCTTCGTCGCCTTGCGACAAGGCGGCGATGGCGTTGCCGGCCAGCGCCGGCCGGCCGGTGATGCGGCCGGCGGCGATATCGAGGGCGGCGAGGTTGGGCGCGCCCGGCACCGCAGCGCGGGCGCCGCCGGCGGCCGGAACGCCGAGCGGGCGGCGGCGCAGCCGGCGGGCGCGGCGGCTGACGCGATTGATGCCGAACAGCAGATAGAGCAGCGCGCCGGCCAGCGGCGACAACCAGGCGAGCCCGATCCAGGTGGTGGAGGAGGCGACGTTCCGCTTGGTCAGCAGCACGTGGATGGTGACGCCGGCGGCGAAGACTAGCTGAACCGTGGCGGCGGCGATCAGGGAGAGGTGTTCGGTGATCGACACGTCCGGTCAAGCTCGCCTGTCGCCCGCAGCGCCGGGGCCTATTTGACCAGATTGGACGGCGTTCGCCCGGCGAGCACGGCGTCGATGCCGTCCAGCGCCAGATGGCCCATGGCCGCGCGCGTCTCGACGGTGGCGCTGCCCAGATGCGGCAGCAGCACCACGTTCTCGAGGGCCCGATAGCCCGGGTTCACGTTTGGCTCGCCGTCGTAGACATCGAGCCCGGCATAGGCGACCTGGCCCGACTTCAGCGCCGCGATCAGCGCCGCGTCGTCCACCAGTGTGCCGCGGGCGGCGTTGGCGATCACAGCACCCTTCGGCAGCCTCGCGATGCGCCCGGCGTTGAGCCATTTGCGCGTGGCATCGCCACCCGGGGCGTTCAGGGACAGGACCTCGCAGACCGCAAGGAAGGTCTCGTCGTTGGGGTGGAAGGTCGCCCCCTGCTCCAGTTCGGGCGGCAGGCGGGCGATGTCGTGGTAGTGAACCTCCATCTGGAACGCCCGCGCGATCCGTGCGACCTCGCGGCCGATGCGGCCCATCCCGAAGATGCCCAGCCGCCGGCCGGAGACCTGCGTGCCCATCAGCTGCGTCGGGGCCCAGCCCTGCCAGTTGCCGGCGCGCACCATGCGCTCGCCCTCGCCGGCGCGGCGGGCCGCGGTCAGGATCAGCAGCATGGCCAGCTCGGCGGTGGCGACGCTGAGCACGTCCGGCGTGTTGCACACGACGATGCCGCGCGCGCGGGCGGCGCCGATGTCGACGTGGTCGTAGCCGACGCTGAAGGTGGCAATCACCTTCACGCTGGCGGGCAAGGCGCGGATGGTGTCGGCGTCCAGCCGCTCGGCGGGGCAGCACAGGATGGCGTCCGCGCCTGCGCTCAGCCGCAGGATGTCGGCGGGGCTGCGGGGCGTGTCGTCGGCGTTGAGGCGCGCATCGTAGTCCCGGGCGGCGCGCGCCTCGACGGGCGCGGGCAGCTTGCGGGTCACGAACAGGACTGGCTTGGGCATCGGTGTTCCTTCAGGTCCAGAGCGGGTCGAGGGGCGGCTTGCCGGACAGCACGGCGGCGATGTTGTCGAGCGTGCGGAAGCCCATGGCGTTGCGCGTCTCCACGGTGCCGCTGCCCATGTGCGGCGTCAGGAACACGTTGGGCAGGGCGGCGAAGCGCAGGTCGTACTCGGGTTCGTTGCGGAACACGTCGAGGCCGGCGGCGAACAGGTGGCCGGACTGCAGGGCGGCGATCAGCGCGTCCTCGTCCACCAGCCCGCCGCGGGCGGCATTCACGAACACCGCCCCCTTGGGCAGCAGCGCGAAGGTTTCGGCGTTCATGATCCCGGCGGTGGCGGCCCCGCCGGGGGCATGCAGCGACAGGATGTCGCAGTGCGGCAGCATGGCGCGGAAGTCGGCGAAATAGGTGGCGCCGTGCTCCTGGTCGACGGGCAGGCGCCGCGGGCCGGAATACAGCACCGTCATGCCGAAGCCGCGGGCCCGCTGCGCCACCGCCTGGCCGATCCGGCCCAAGCCCAGTATGCCCAGCGTCTTGCCCCACGCCCGCAGGCCCATCATCTCGCCCAGGCCGTAGCCGTGGCGCCAGCCGTCGCGCATGATCGCCGCGTATTCGGTGGCGCGGCGGCAGGCGTTCAGGATCAGCATGAAGGTCAGGTCGGCCGTGCATTCCGTCAGCACGTCCGGCGTGTTGCTCATCGGCAGCCCGCGCGCCTTCGCGGCCGCGATGTCGATGTGGTCAGTGCCGACGCTGCAGGTGGCGGCGATGCGCACGTGGTCCGGGATGCGGGCGATGGTCTCGGCGCGGAACGGCAGGTGCGAGGTCAGCATCAGCGCGTCGGCCCGGGTTTCCGTCAGCATGCGGATCACCGTGTCGGCGTCCATGTCCTGGCCCTCCGGGAACGGGCAGTCGAACTCGGCACGGATGCGGTCCGCGACGGCGGGGGGGATCTGGCGGCTGACGATCAGGCGCGGCTTCATCGGCGCTCTCCCGGTTCTGCGTGGCGCGGTTCTTCTCAACGCTTTATGGCCGCATGCGCCCGGTTGCGGAAGAGGAGGCGGCGCGGCACCCTGGCCGCCTTTGCCGGAGATGCCCCATGCGCGCCAACCTGACCCCTGACATCGACCTCGCCGCCCGCCTGTTCGTGACGTTACGGGAGCGCAGCTTCGATGGCGTGGGCGTCACCCGCGAGGCCTATGGGCGCGGCGAGCGCATCGCCCACGAGATCGTGCGCTCCGAGGCCGAGGCGCTGGGGCTGGAAACCCGCACCGACCCGGCCGGCAACCTGCTGATGACCCTGCCGGGGGCCGACCGGACGGCGAAGCGCGTGGTGCTGGGCAGCCACCTGGATTCGGTGCCGCAGGGCGGCAACTACGACGGCGCCGCCGGCGTGCTGGCGGGGCTGGCGGCGGTGGCGGGCATGAAGCGCGCGGGCTTCACCCCGGCACGCGACGTGATCGTGCTGGCCAACCGGGCGGAGGAGGGCGGCGCCTGGTTCCCCACCGGCCTGCCCGGCAGCCGCGCGGCGGTCGGCCGCCTGCCGCCGGAGGCGCTGGCGATCCGCCGCCTGGACAGCGGCCGCACGCTGGAGGACCACATGCGCGAGGAGGGCTTCGACCCCGACGGCGTGCGCGTCGGCCGCTGCCTGCTGCCGCCGGAGAGTCTCGCCGCCTATGTCGAACTGCATATCGAGCAGGGGCCGGTGCTGGACGCCGAGAAGATCCCGGTGGGCATCGTCACTGGCCTGCCCGGCTCGCGGCGCTGGCGGGCGGCGCGGGTGGTGGGGGAATACAACCATTCCGGCGCCACCCCGCGCCGCTTTCGCCGCGACGCCGCGATCGCGCTGGCCGAGCTGGCGCACCGGCTGGACGAGCATTGGGCGCTGCTGGACGCGCGCGGGCAGCGTCTGGTGTGCACCTTCTGCGTGCTGGCCACCACGGCCGAGGCCGGCTTCACCAAGGTGCCCGGCGAGGCCGCGTTCCAGCTGGATATCCGCAGCGTGGACCCGTCGGCGCTGGACGCCATGCAGGCCGAACTGAACCGGCTGGTGGCGCAGATCGAGGCGCGCCGGGGCGTGCGCTTCGAGCTCGGAACCGGGATGGCGAGCCCGCCCACGCCGATGGATCCGGCCGTGCGCGGTGGCCTGGTGCGCGCGGCGGTGGAGCTGGATGTCGAGCATATCGTCATGGCCTCGGGCGGCGGGCATGACGCGGGCTCGTTCGCCCAGGCCGGGGTGCCGGCGGGCATGGTGTTCGTGCGCAACCAGAACGGCAGCCACAACCCGCACGAGGCCATGCGCATGGAGGATTTCGCCCTGGCCGCATCGGTGCTGACGCGCTGGGCGGCGGAGATGGCCGCGTAACCGGCCTCTTGTCACGAAGGGCCGCGGACGGTTGACTGCGGCGCACCGCAGCAACTGGATGACCCCACCAAATGGCATCTGCCCGGCTTGCCGTTGATATCGGCGGCACCTTCACCGACCTCGCGCTGGAACACGGCGGCACCAGGACCACCGCCAAGGTGCTGACCACGCCGCACGCCCCCGAGCAGGGGGTGATGGACGGCGTGCGGACCATCCTGAAGACGGCCGGCCTGCAGCCCGCCGACATCGCCATCCTGATCCACGGCACGACGCTCGCCACCAATGCGGTGATCGAGCGCAAAGGGGCGAAGACGGCGCTGATCACCACCGAAGGCTTCCGCGACGTGCTCGCTTTGGGCAACGAGAGCCGCTACGACCAGTACGACCTCAACATCGTCCTGCCCGAGCCGCTGGTGCCGCGCGCGCTGCGCCTGCCGGTGCCGGAGCGGCTGGACAACGAGGGCCGCGTGCTGCTGCCGCTGGACGAGAAGGCGGTGCGCGCCTTGGTGCCGTTGCTGAAGCGCGAAGGCGTGGAGAGCGTCGCCGTCGGCTTCCTGCACGCTTTCGTGAACGCGGTGCACGAGCGCCGCGTGCGCGAGATCCTGGCCGGGGAGCTGCCGGGCGTTCCGGTGTCGCTGTCCTCGGAAGTGTCGCCGGAAATGCGCGAGTGGGAGCGGCTGTCGACCACCGCCGCCAACGCCTATGTGCAGCCGCTGATGGCCCGCTATCTCACGCGGCTGGAGGGCGAGCTGCGGGCGCTGGGCCTGGGGGCGCCGATCTTCCTCATGCTGTCCGGCGGCGGGCTGACCACCATCGAGACCGCCTGCCGCTTCCCGATCCGCCTGGTGGAGAGTGGGCCCGCGGGCGGGGCCATCTTCTCGGCGCACGTGGCGCGGCAGTGCGGGCTGGCCAATGTGCTGTCCTTCGACATGGGCGGCACGACCGCGAAGATCTGCTTGATCGACGACTACCACCCGCAGACCGCGCGCACCTTCGAGGTCGCACGCGTCGGCCGCTTCCGCAAGGGCTCGGGCCTGCCGCTGCGCATTCCCGTGATCGAGATGGTGGAGATCGGCGCCGGCGGCGGATCGATCGCGCATGTGGACAGCATGGGCCGCATCGCCGTGGGGCCGGAGAGCGCGGGTGCCGATCCGGGGCCGGCCTGCTACGGCCGCGGCGGCGCCTATCCCGCGGTGACGGACGCCAACCTGATGCTGGGCCGTTACGACCCCGCGCGCTTCGCCGGTGGCAGCATGAAGCTGGATGCCGCGGCGGCACGCACGGCCCTGGCCGAGCATGTCGGCGGCAAGCTGGGCCTCGCCGCGGAGATGGCGGCCCTCGGCGTGATCGAGATGGTCGACGAGAACATGGCCAACGCCGCGCGCGTGCATGCGATCGAATCCGGCAAGACCTATGAGGGGCGCACGCTGATCGCCTTCGGCGGCGGCGGGCCCGTGCACGCCTTCCGGGTGGCTGAGAAGGTCGGCATCGACCGCGTGCTGGTGCCCTCGGGCGCCGGCGTGGGCAGCGCCATCGGCTTCCTGCGCGCGCCGGTGGGCTACGAGGTTGTCCGCAGCCTGTACCAGCGCTTCTCGACCTTCGATGTGGAGTCCGTAAACGCGCTGCTGACGGACATGGAGCGCGAGGCCGCGCAGGTGGTGGCGCAGGGCAGCTTCGGCGCCCCCACGCAGCAGACGCGCATCGCCTTCATGCGCTATGTCGGCCAGGGCCACGAGATCCCGGTGCCGCTGCCGGCGCGGCGTCTGACCCACGAGGACGTGGCGGCGATCCGCGCTGCCTACGACACCGAATACAGCCGCTTCTACGACCGCCCCGTGCCAGGATCGGATGTGGAGATCATGAGCTACGCCGTGGTGGTCGCGACGGTGCCCGACGGGATGGCCGATCCGCCGGTGGCGGCGGGAGGCTCATCCGCCACGCCGGTCCGCATGCAGAAAGTGCGCGACACCATCAGCGGGGACGTGTCGGACTGGGCGATCTACGACCGCGCCGGCCTGTCGCCGGGCGCGAAACTGGCGGGGCCCGCGGTGATCGCGGAGGACGAGACCTCCACCCTGGTCGGCCCGGGCTGGTCGGCCAGCGTCAACGGTCTGGGCTACCTCGAACTCGTGCGGGAGGCTGCATGATGACGAAAGAGTCGGGCGCGCTGGCCGGCATCCAGCGGCAGATCATGTGGAACCGCCTGATCGCGGTGGTGGAGGAGCAGGCGCAGACCATGATCCGTACCGCCTTCAGCACCACGGTGCGCGAGGCGGGCGATCTGTCGGCGGGCATCTTCGACCTGCAAGGCCGCATGCTGGCCCAGGCGGTGACGGGCACGCCGGGCCACGTGAACTCCATGATGGAAAGCGTGGGGCATTTCCTGAAGAAATTCCCCGCCGAGACGATGCAGCCGGGCGACCACTACATCACCAACGACCCCTGGCTGGGCACCGGCCACCTGCACGACCTGACGGTGGTGACCCCCGCGTTCCGCAACGGCAGGATCGTGGGCCTGTTCGCCAACACCGCGCACGTGATCGATGTCGGCGGCCTGGGCATGGGGCCGGAAGGGCGCAGCGTGTTCGAGGAGGGGATCTACATCCCCATCGTGAAATGCTTCGACCGCGGCGTGCCGAACGAGACGTTCTTCGATTTCATCCGCTGGGGCTCGCGCCTGCCGGTGGAGCTGGAAGGCGACGTGTACTCGCTGTGCGCCTGCAACGACGCGGGCGCGAAGCGGCTGGTGCAGATGATGGACGAGTTCGCGATGGACAGCCTCGATCCGCTCGCCGCCTTCATCTTCGACAGCTCGCTGCGCGCGACGGTGGCGGAGATCGCGAAACTGAAGCCCGGCACCTACGCCGCCGAGATCAGCAGCGACGGCTATGAGGAGCCGGTGACGCTGAAGGCGGCGATGACCATTCTCGATGACGCCATCGAGGTGGATTTCGCCGGCACCTCCGGGCTGTCGCAGCGCGGCATCAACGTGCCCGCCGCCTATTGCCGCGCCTATTCGTGCTTCGGCATCAAGGTGGTGGTGGCGCCGGAGATCCCCAACAACTGGGCGAGCCTGGCGCCGTTCCGCATGAAGATCCCCGAAGGCTGCATCCTGAATGCGCCGCGGCCCTATCCGGTATCGGTGCGCCACGTCACTGGGCAGTTGCTGCCGGACCTGATGATGGGCTGCCTGCACCAGGTGGTGCCGGACCGGGTGACCGCCGAAGGCTCATCCTGCCTGTGGAATCCGCCGTTGCGCGGCGGCTCCGCTGTGTCCGGCCAGGCGCGCGGCAACAAGGCGGTGCTGCCGGATTTCGAGATCGTCACCTTCAACTCCGGCGGCACCGGCGCGCGGCCGACGCTCGATGGGCTGGATGGCACGGCGTTTCCGTCCGGCGTGCGCACCATGCCGGTGGAGGCGACCGAGAACGTGGCGCCGGTGATCTTCTGGAAGAAAGAGCTGCGGCCGGACAGCGGCGGCGCCGGGCGCACCCGTGGCGGCTTCGGCCAGATCATGGAGATCGGCACCAAGGGCGAACTGGAATTCGCCGTGAACGCCATCTTCGACCGCGTGGCGCATGCGCCCAAAGGCCGCGACGGCGGACTGGACGGAGGCAATGGCGGGGTGCAGCTTGCGTCGGGGAACAAGCTGCGCACCAAGGGCTTCCAGGTGATCCCTGATGGCGAGCGGCTGCTGCTGCTGCTGCCCGGCGGCGGCGGCATGGGCGATCCGGCCGCGCGCGATCCCGCCAAGGTGGCCCGCGACGTGCGCGACGGGCTCGTGTCCGTGGAGAATGCCCGCGCGCTCTACAAGGTTGTCGTCTCCGCCGATGGCGTCGTCGACGTTGCTGCCACTGCTGCACTGGGTCGTGATCGGAACCGATAGGCGTTCCGATCACGACCCAGGTGTTTGTTTTGTCGCGTGATTCACGCCTGCGTGTGATTCCACCTGCGGCGATCACGCTTTGAGGAGCTGACCATGTCCCTGCGCTGCGACCTGATCCTTCGCGACGCCACCATTTTCGACGGCACCGGCGCCGCCCGCACCCAGGGCGATGTCGGCGTCACCGGCGACCGCATCGTGGCGGTCGGCGATCTCGGCGGCTGGTCGGCCGACCGCGAGGTGATCGCCACCGGCAAGGCCGTCGCCCCCGGCTTCATCGATGCGCACACGCATGACGACCGCGCGGTGCTGTGCGGGCCGGAATGCATGCTGTGCAAGATGTCGCAGGGCGTGTCGACGGTAGTGGTGGGCAATTGCGGCATCAGCCTCAGCCCGGTGCGCATGAAGCAGCGCCCGATCCCGCCGCTCGATCTGCTGGGCGATGAAAGCTGGTGGACCTTCGACAGCTTCGGCGCCTACGCCGACCGGCTGGCGCGCGATCCGGCGCCGGTGAACACGGTGGCGCTGATCGGCCACATGTCGCTGCGCGTGGAAGCGATGGCGGGCGACACCCAGCGCGCCGCCACCGACCGCGAGGCCGCGCACATGCAGCAGCGGCTGCGCGAGGCGCTGGATCAGGGCGCGTCGGGCTTCTCCACCGGCCTGTATTATCCGCCGAACATGATGGCGCCCACCGCCGAGGTGATCGCCGTGGCCGAAGCGCTGCGCGCCACCGGCGGGCTGTACGTCACGCATATGCGCGACGAGGCCGCACATGTGCTGGACAGCATCGAGGAGACGCTGCAGATCGGCCGTGCGGTGGACGTGCCGGTGGTGATCAGCCACCATAAATGCGCGCAGCCCGAGAATTTCGGCCGCTCCACTGAAACCCTGCCGCTGATCGAGAAATACGCGCGCACGCAGAAGGTGGATTTCGACGTCTATCCCTATTTCGCCGGCTCCACCGTGCTGATGCCGGATCGCCTGCGCCCGGACGTGCCGGTGAAGGTGACGTGGTCGGTGCCGCATCCGGAGATGACCGGGCGCATGCTGTCCGACATCGCCGCCGAATGGGGCGTGGGGATCAAGGAAGCCGGAGAGCGGCTGCTGCCCGCCGGCGCCATCATGTTCCAGATGGACGAGAAGGACGTGCAGCGCATCATGGCGCACCCGCTGAGCATGATCGGCTCGGACGGCCTGCCGCATGACACCTTTCCGCATCCGCGGCTATGGGGCTGCTTCCCGCGCGTGCTCGGCCATTACGCGCGCGACCTCGGGCTGTTCAGCATGGAAACGGCGGTCCACAAGATGACCGGCCGCGTGGCCGGCGTGTTCGGGCTGGTGGACCGTGGCGTGATCCGTCGTGGCGCCTATGCCGACCTGGTGCTGTTCGACCCCGCGACGGTGCGCGACGGCGCCGATTTCGACAATCCCACGCGCCCGGCGGAAGGGATCCTGGAGACCTGGATCAACGGCCAGTCCGCCTACGTGTACGGCCAGGGCGCGACCGCGGCGCGGGCCGGCAGGCTGGTGACCCGCAACCGCGCGTAAGGATCAGTCCGGCTGGCCGAGAAGCCTGAAGATCTCGGCCAGCTGCGGGCTCATCGGCAGGTTCAGCGTCTCGCCGGTGGGCAGCCGCTTCGTGAACCAGCGGTTGTAGTCGTCGCGCAGGATGCCGGCATCGGCCATGCGCGCGAAACTTGCCTGCACCACCGTGGCGAAGGCCGGGTCGTCACGGCGATACATCAGGCCGTACGGCTCGTAGGACAGATAGTCGCCGACCACGTGGAATGCCGCGCCATTCTTCGCGGTGGCGACGAAGCCGTAGAGCAGCACGTCGTCGGTCGCGAAAGCGTCGGCGCCGCCCGATGCCAGCAGCGCATAGGATTGCGCGTGGTCCGGCGTGGTCACGAAGCGGATGCCAAGATGCTGGCGGTCCGACAGCTTCTTCACCGCGGCTTCGTTGGTGGTGCCGACCGTCACCACCACGGTCTTGCCGGCGAGGTCGCGATAGGACTGCACCGGCGAGGCCCTGGGCACCAGCAGCTTGGTTCCGGCGACGAAGGTGATCGGCGAGAAGGCAACCTGTTGCTGCCGTTCGACGTTGTTGGTGGTCGAGCCGCATTCCAGGTCGATGTCGCCGGAGACGAGTTTCTGGATGCGGTCCTCGGGCGTGACCGGTTTCAGCGCGATCCTGAGTTCGGGCACGCCCAGCTCGGCCGCAGCGTCGTCGGCCACCTCGCGGCACAGGTCGAGCGCGTAGCCGATCGGCGTGCCGCCGGCGGTAACATAAGAGAAGGGAAGCGAGCTTTCCCGATAGCCGAGCGTGATGGTGCCGGAATCACGCAGCTTCTTCAGCGTGCCCGTCAGCTCATCCTGCGCCCAGGCGGGCAAGGCGGCCAGCAGCAGGCAGGCGGCGAGGACGAGCCCCGCGCGCATCAAACGGCCTCGACCTGCGGCACGTGCGCGACGCCTCGCCGCGGCGTCTCCTCGCCCTCCCATTTCGCCACCACGGCGGTGGCGAGCGCGTTGCCGATGACGTTGGTGGCGGAGCGGCCCATGTCGAGGAACTGGTCGATGCCGATGATCAGCAGCAGCCCGGCTTCCGGCAGGTTGAAGCTCGCGAGCGTGGCCGCGATCACCACCAGGGACGCACGCGGCACGCCGGCCATGCCCTTGCTGGTCAGCATCAGCAGCAGCAGCATGGTGATCTGCTGGCCGATCGGCATGGTGATGTTGTAGGCCTGCGCGATGAACAGGGTGGCGAAGGTGCAGTACATCATCGAGCCGTCGAGGTTGAACGAATAGCCCATGGGCAGGACGAAGCTGATGATCTTCTTGCTGACCGGGAACTTCTCCATCTGCTGCATCATCTTCGGATAGGCCGCCTCGCTGCTGGCCGTGCTGAAGGCCAGCAGGAACGGCTCGCGCACGAGCTCCACCAGGCGGAAGACATGCGCGCCGAAGAACGCGAAGCCGACCATGATCAGCAACAGCCACAGCAGGGCGAGGCCGAGATAGAATTCGGCCACGAACTTGCCGTAGGTGACGAGGATGCCGAGCCCCTGCGTGGTGATGATCGACGCCATCGAGGCGAACACCGCGATCGGCGCGAGGGCCATCACGTAGCCGGTGATCCTGAGGATGATGTGCGACAGCTCCTCGACGCCATGCACAACCAGCCGCGCCCGCTCGCCCAGCGCCGCGCAGGCGACGCCGAAGAACAGCGAGAACACCACGATCTGCAGGATCTCGTTGTTGGCCATGGATTCGAAGATCGAACGCGGCACCAGATGGGTCACGAAGTCCTTGAGCGACAGCGACGACACCTTCAGGCTGGTCGCAGCACCCACATCGGGCAGCGGCAGGTTCAGGTTGTCGCCGGGCCGCAGCAGGTTCACGAGGACGAGGCCCAGCAGCAGCGAGACCAGCGAGGCGCTGATGAACCATATCATCGCCTTGCCGCCGATCCGGCCGACCGCCTTTGGATCGCCCATATGCGCCACGCCGACCACCAGCGTGGAGAACACCAGCGGCGCGATGATCATCTTGATCAGGCGCAGGAAGATGTCGGTGAACAGGCCGATATAGCCGGCAATGCCGGAGGCCGTAGCCGGATCGGGCCAGAATGAATGACACGCGGCGCCGACGGCGATACCGAGCAGCATGCCGATCAGGATGACGGTGGTGAGCCGCTGGGAACGCATGTGCCATTTCCCCCGCTTGCGGCCAGCGGGCCGCGCCGGTGGCCGCGGCTGCATGTCTCGCATCGGCAATAGACCAAGATGGGGGCAGGCGGCCGGTTCTCACGTGCAGTTGATCCAGGATTGCGTGAAACAGGCTTCCGGGCTCGCCGGCGCGGCTGCGGGCGTTCAACGTGGCGGTGGCGGTGCTGCTGATCGCCTCGATGCTGCCGGTCGCGCTTGAATAACGATCGCCATCGCGCCCGGGGACTTCCGGCGCCGGGCATGCCCGCATAGTTTTCCCGCATGCAAACAGCCGCCGAATCCCTCGTTGCCTTCCTCGCCGCCCATGGCGTGGATCGCTGCTTCTGCGTGCCGGGCGAAAGCTACATCGCCGTGCTGGACGCGCTGCACGACCACCCCGCCATCGACCTCGTTACCTGCCGGCATGAAGGCGGCGCCGGGTTCATGGCGTTGGCCGACGCGCGCCTGACCGGGCGGCCCGGTGTCGCGTTGGTCAGCCGTGGCCCCGGCGCCTGCAACGCCGCCATCGCCATGCACACCGCCCAGCAGGATGCGGTGCCGCTGCTGCTGGTGGTGGGCCAGGTGGAGGCGCGCGACCTGCGCGCCCGCGCGTTCCAGGAGATCGACTATGCCCGCATGTTCGCCGGTATCGCGAAGTTCGTGGGCGAGGCGGTGCGTCCCGAGCAGGTGCCGGAACTGCTGTCGCGCGCCTGGGCGGCGATGCTGACGGGTGTGCCCGGCCCGGCCGTGCTGTCAGTGCCCGAGGACGTGCTGCGCGCCGCCTGCACCGCCTCGGTGCCCGCCGCCGACACGGCCCCCTCCGCGGCCGGTGCGGATCGTCTGGCCGAATTGCTGCGCGCGGCGGAGCGGCCCATCGTCATCGCCGGCGGCGACCTGGACCGCCCCGGTGGGCGCGCGGCACTGCTGGCCTTCGCCGAGGCATGGCGCGTGCCGGTGGCGGTCAGCTTCCGCCGCCAGGATCTGTTCCCCAATGCGCACGCGCTGTATGCGGGCGACATGGGCCTGTCCAACCCGCCGGCCCAGCGCGCCGCCTTCGCGCGGGCGGACCTGGTCCTGGCGCTGGGCACGCGCCTCGGCGACATCACCACGCAGGGCTACAGCTTTCCCGAGCCTGAGCAGACTCTCGTGCATGTCTGCGCCGATCCGGACTGGCTGGGCTGGCGCTTTCCCACCTCCCTTGCAGTGGCGGCGCATGCCATCCCCACGCTGCAGGCGCTGGCCGGCCGCAACGCCGCGGCCCCGCCGTCGCGCGCGGCCTGGATCGACGCGTTGCGCGCCTTGCAGTCGAACGAGGCCGTCTGGGCGCCGCGCGTCGCCGAGGATGGCGTCGTGTTCGCCAACATCGTCGCGGCCCTCGGCCGGCGCCTGCCGGACGATGCCATCGTCACGCTGGATGCCGGCACGTTCGGCGCGCCGTTCTACCGCAAGGTCGCCTGGCGGCCGACGCAGCGCCTGCTGGCGCCGGTGTCCGGGGCCATGGGCTACGGCATGCCCGCGGCGGTGGCCGCGGCGCTGCGCCACCCCGAGCGGCCGGTGATCTGCGCGGTGGGCGATGGCGGATTCCTGATGACCGGATCGGAGCTGGCCGTGGCCGCCGCCCGCGGCGCCGCGCTGAAGGTGCTGCTGTCGGAGAACGGCAGCTACGCCTCCATCCGCATCCACCAGGAACGCGCCTATCCCGGCCGGCACAGCGGCACCGACCTGGCCAATCCCGATCTGGCGGCGATCGGCGCCGCCTATGGCTACCCGGTCATGCAGGTGCGGACGGAGGACGAGGTGCCGGCGCTGCTGGACGCATTGACGGCACCTGGCCCGCTGTTCGCGGTGGTCCGCACCTCGCTGTCGGCGGTGCTGCCGGCCTGAACGGGGTTACACCACCTTCCGCTCATGCAAGGCCGCGATCGCCGCGTCGTCGTAGCCGAGCTCGCGCAGCACCTCCTCGGTGTGCTCGCCGGCCTCGGGCGTGGGGCTGTGGATTTCCCACTTGGTGCGGCTGAGCTCGATCGGCTGGCCGATCACCTCGACCTCGCCCAGCGCCTTGTGCGGCACGCGGCGCGTCATGTTGAGGTGCCGCACCTGCGGGTCGGCGAACACCTCGTCCATGCTGTTGATCGGACCGGAGGGAACGCCGGCCTTGTTCAGCTCCGCGATCCACTCCGCCGACGTCTTCCCGCGCGTGATCGCCTCGATCTCCGCGTTCAGGGCCTTGCGGTTCTGCGAACGGCCCTTGTCGGAGGCGTAGTCCGGATTGGTGGCGAGGTGGTCGGCACTCAGCGCCGCGCAGAGCCGCCGATACATCTCGGTTCCCGCGGCGGCGATGTTGATGTGCCCGTCGGCGGTGGCGAACACGCCGGTGGGAATGCTGGTGGGGTGGTCGTTGCCCGCCTGCCCGGGCACCTCCTTGCCGATCGTCCAGCGCGCGGCCTGGAAGTCCAGCATGGAGATCTGCGCGCCCAGCAGCGAGCTTTGCACCCACTGCCCCTCGCCGGATTCCTCGCGTTCCAGCAGCGCCACCAGGATGCCCATGGCCGCGAAGATGCCGGCGGTGAGGTCGGCCACCGGAATGCCCACGCGCACCGGGCCCTGGCCGGGCAGGCCGGTGATGGACATCAGCCCGCCCAAGCCTTGCGCGATCTGGTCGAAGCCCGGGCGGTCGCGATACGGCCCGTCCTGGCCGAATCCGGAGATGCTGGCATAGACGAGGCGCGGGTTCAGCGCGCGCAGGCTTTCATAGTCGATCTTGAGCCGGAACTTCACGTCCGGCCGGTAGTTCTCCACCACCACGTCGGCCTGGCGCACCAGGCGCCGCATGATCTCCAGCCCTTCCGGCTGCTTCAGATCGAGCGTCAGGCTGCGCTTGTTGCGATGCAGGTTCTGGAAGTCCGGGCCGTGCCGCGCCCCGCCCAGCCCGGCATCGCCCGCCGGCGATTCGATCTTGATGACATCCGCACCCCAGTCGGCGAGCTGGCGCACGGCGGTGGGGCCGGCGCGCACGCGGGTGAGGTCGATGACCTTGAAGCGGGACAACGGGCGCTTGCTCATCATATGGCTTCTTTCAACCGCGCCAGGCACTGGCCGCCGGGGCTCTCGACATCGAACGCCATGTTGTCTTGCACCGATACGGCTTCGACGCAAACCGGCACCGCCGCTCAGCGCAACGATGTCGCGGCCTGCCTGAACCAGTCGAGCAGCCAGGACGCCAGCGGGCGCTCGACATGCATCCGCACGGCGGCGCCGTGCCGGTAGAGCACGACCCTGATGCCCGCGAACAGCGTCTGCGCGCAGGCGCCTTGCGGCAGCGACAACGGATCGAGCGGGCAGCCCATGGCGAGAAGGTCCATGCTGCGCGATCCGATGATCTCGATCAGCACCAGCCCGTCGGTGACGTCCGAGACGAAGGTGTCATCCGGCGCCGGCGCGGGCGTGTCGGCCACCACCAGGCGGCGGCCGGGGGCGAGCCACAGCGCATAGGGATCGGTGCCGGCGCGCGTGTTCGGTTCCATGTCCGTGCCGGTGACGAGCCATTGTCCCGCAGGCGCGCGCGTCGTCACGACGAGGCCCGGCGCCTCGATCCGCGCCGCGACGGGATGGCGCGCGAGATCAGCCATGCAGCTTCTCCCCGGCGGGATCGTGGAAGCACGGCGCCGTCACCACGGCGCGGGAGGCTTGCCCGAGATGGAACAGCTCCACCTCCGCGCCCGCATCAGCCAGCGCGCGGCCGCGCTCGATCATGCCCAGCGCGATCGACCGGCCCAGCGCCGGGCTGTGCGCCGATGTGGTGATCCAGCCGATGCTGCGGCGCGCGCCGCCTTCCTGCACGACGGCATGCGTGCCGACGGCCGGCACGAAGCCGGGATCGGCGGGCAGCAATCCCACGAACTGCCGCCGGTCCGGGCGCGTGGCATCCGGCGTCAGCAGCGAGCGCTTGCCGACGAAATCGACCTTCTTGGCGCGCAACGGTCCGGACATGCCGAGATCGTCCGGCAGCGTCATCCCGTCGCTGTCCGTGCCGATCAGGATGTATCCTTTCTCCGCCCGCAGCACCGACAGCGATTCGATGCCGTACGGCGTGATGCCGTCATCCCGCCCGAGCGTCAGTAGATGCTGCCACAGCGCGGCGCCGTACCCGGCGGGGACGGAGATCTCGTAGCTGCGTTCGCCGGTGAAGCTGACGCGGGCGATGCGGCCGGGCAGGTCCTCAATGGTGCCATGGGCCAACGACATATGCGCCAGCGCCGCGTCCGACAGGTCGATACCGGTGTGCAGGCGCCGCAGGATGTCGCGCGACCGGGGACCGCTGACCGCGAGGGTGGCCCAGGCGGCGGTGACGTCGTGGAAGGCCACGCGCAACGACGGGTACTCGGTCTGGTGCCACAGCTCCAGCATGGCCAGCACCGCGCCGGTGTGGCTGGACGAGGGCGACAGCAAATAGCGGTCGGGGGCGATGCGCGCCACCACGCCGTCGTCCAGCACCGTGCCGGTCTCGCGCAGCAGCAGGCAGTAGCGGATGCGGCCCGGCTTCAGGGTCGCGACCTCGTTGTAATAGATCAGGTTCAGGAACGCGGCGGCATCGGGCCCGTGTACCTCGATCTTGCCCAGGCTCGACCCGTCGAACAGGCCGGCCTGCGTGCGCACCGCCGCGGCCTCGCGCTGGATCGCCTGCGCCACCGTCTCGCCTGCGCGCGGATAGCAGGCCGGGCGCAGCCAGACGCCGTATTCGCGCATCTCCGCGCCATCCGCCAGGTGCTCCGCATGCGCCGGCAGGTGGCGGATCGGCGTGTGCAGCGCGCTGTGGCGCAACCCCGCCATCGCGCCCAGCGAGACCGGAACGAAAGGCGGGCGGAAGGTGGTGGTGCCGACCTGCGGGATCTCGCGTCCGGTGAACGCGGCCAGCGCGGCGAGCCCGTTGACGTTGCTGGTCTTGCCCTGGTCGGTGGCCATGCCCAGCGTGGTGTAGCGTTTCAGATGCTCGACCGAGGCATAGTTCTCGGCGGCGGCGAGGGCGACATCCTTCACCGTGACGTCGTTCTGGAAGTCGATCCATTGCCGCGTGCCCCGCAGCGGCAGATGCCACAACGCCTGGATCGGCGCCGGCGCCGGCGTGTCCGGCGCGCGCGGCGGGGCGAGATCGACGTGGCGGTCCAACGCGCGCGCGGCCGCGAGGCCGGCACGGTGCCCCCCGGCCAGGCAGGCGGCGAGGCTGGCCGCACCCGCCAGGGCGCCCGCGAGATGCTGTCCCGGCCGCGGTGTCGCCGGCAGGAACGCAGCCTCGGCTTCGTCCCAGCGCAGCTTGCCGCCGGACTGGCTGAACAGATGCACCGCGGGCGACCAGCCGCCGGACACGGCCACCAGGTCGGCGGGCAGGCGCTCGCGCGTGGACAGGCTGGCAAGCGGCGCCACCTCCGCCCAGCGTATGCCGCGGCGCCCGCCCACGCCGGCGACGACGCTGCCGGCGCGGATGCGCGCACCTGCCTCCGCTGCGCGGCGGGCGGCGGGGCCGGGATCGGTGCGGGCATCGGCGACCGTCACCGCAGCACCGGCCGCGCACAGGGCCAGCACGGTGTCGTAGGCGGTGTCGTTGTTGGTCGCCACCAGCACGCGCTCGCCGGCCAGCACGGCGTATTCGCGCAGGTATTGCAGTACCGCGGCGGCCGACATCACGCCGGGCCGGTCGTTGTCGGGGAACACCAGCGGCCGCTCGATCGCGCCGGTCGCCAGCACCACCTGGCGGGCGCGCACATGCCACAGCCGGTCTTCCGCCCAGCCCGCTGCCGCGGCGGTCCGGCGTTCCAGCAGGCCCAGCGCGTTGTGGTCGTACCAGCCGAACACCGTGGTGCGCGGCAGCAAGGTCGCCTCCGCCAGCCCGGCGATGCTGTCCGCCACCCACTCCGTCGCGGGCCGGTCGTCGATGGTGCCGCCCTGCCACAGCAGCGAGCCGCCCCAGGCGGCGCGATCGTCGACCAGCATCACCCGCAGCCCGCTTGCGGCGGCGGCGCGGGCGGCGGCGATCCCGGCGGGGCCGCCGCCGACCACCAGCACGTCGCAATGGGCATGGCGGGTCTCGTAGCGCAGCGGATCGGCGCTGTCGTGCAGCCGCCCCAGGCCGGCCATGCGGCGGATGCCCGGCTCGTAACGGTGCCAGTCCGGCGCCATGAAGGTCTTGTAGTAGAAGCCGGCCGGCAGGAAGCGATGCGCGAGGTCGATCAGGCCGTACACGTCGCGCTCCACGCTGGGCCAACCGTTGACGCCCCGCGCCGCCATGCCCGGCAACAGCTCCACCATCGTCGCGCGCGCATTCGGATCGTGCCGCGCAATGCCTGCCCGATCCTGCCAGGATAGATCCAGGATGGCGTTCGGCTCCTCGGCCCAGGCGCCGAAGATGCCGCGCGGGCGGTGATACTTGAAGCTGCGGCCGACCACGCGCACGCCATTGGCCAGCAGGGCGGAGGCCAGCGTGTCGCCGGCCAAGCCCTGCATGGGCCGGCCTTCCCAGGTGAAGGCGACCGGCGCGGCGCGGGCGATGCGGCTGCCGTCGGGCAGGCGCCTCATGCCGCCGCTCCCGGCTTGTGCGTGCGCAGCACCGCGTGGGTCACGGTGTCGCGCTCCATCAGGAACCATTGGCCGCAGCCGCCGGCATGGCACCACAATTCCCGATGTGGCCCTTTCTCGTTGCTGCGGACATAGAGATACGCGCCCCACGCCGCGTCGCTGACCTCGGCGGCAGGAACGGGGCGGGTGGCCGGTTCGCCTCCGAACTGGAATTCCGGTTCGCTGCGCGGGCCGCACCAGGGGCAGGGGATCAGGAGCATGCGTGTCCCCTCAATGCGCGATCGCCGCACCGGCGGCTTCGTCGATGAGCCGTCCGGTGGTGAAGCGGGACAGGTCGAACGGGGCGGAGATGTCGTGGTGTCGGCCGGTCGCCAGCAGATGCGCCATCAGCCAGCCACCGGCGGGAATGGCCTTGAAGCCGCCGGTGCCCCAGCCGCAGTTCAGGTACATGCCGTCCACCGGCGCGGGCCCGATGATCGGGCTGTAGTCCCAGCACACATCGACGATGCCCGCCCATTGCCGCAGCAGCTTCAGCCGGCGGAAGGCGGGGAACATCTCCAGCAGCCCCGCCACCACCGTCTGCTCCACCGGCAGGTTGCCGCGCTGGGCATAGGACGGATACAGGTCGAGCCCGCCACCGAACACCAGCTCGCCCTTGTCGGACTGGCTGACATACATGCCGGTGGCGGGCGACATCACCACCGTGTTCAGCATCGGCTTCAGCGGCTCGCTGACCATCGCCTGCAGCGCGTAGCTCTGGATCGGCAGCCTGAAGCCGGCGAGCCCCGCCAGCACGCCGGAATGGCCCGCGACCGACAGCCCGACCGCGCCGGCGGCGATGGCGCCACGGCTGGTCTCGATGCCCTGCACGCGGCCGCCTTCGATGCGAAAGCCGGTGACCTCGCAATTCTGGATGATGTCGACGCCCAGCGAGTCGGCACCGCGGGCATAGCCCCAGGCCACCGCGTCGTGCCGCGCGATGCCGCCGCGCCGCTGCACGAAGCCGCCATGGATGGGATAGCGCGCGCCAGGGCCGAAATTCAGCAGCGGCACTTCCGCGCGCACCTGTTTCGCGTCGAGCAGCTCCACGGCGATGCCGTTGACCAGCATCGCGTTCACGCTGCGCGCCATCAGCTCCATGTCATGCTCGGAATGCGCGAGGTTCAGCACGCCGCGCTGGCTCAGCATGATGTTGAAGTTCAGCTCCTTCGACAGGCCCTCGTACAGCCGCAGCGCGAAGTCGTAGATGCGGGCGCTCTCGGGGAAGAAGTAGTTGGAGCGCACGATGGTGGTGTTGCGCCCGGTGTTGCCGCCGCCCAGCCAGCCCCGCTCCAGCACCGCGACGCGGCGCATACCATGCACGCGGGCGAGGTAGTAGGCCGCCGCCAGCCCGTGCCCGCCGCCGCCGACGATCACGGCGTCGTAGGACCGCTTCGGCTCCGGGGACCGCCAGGCCGGGGGCCAGCCGGTCTGCCCGGACAGGCCCTGCTTCAGCAGTTGCAGGAAGGAATAGCGCATCGGCGCATCATGCCGCGCCGGCGCGCCCTTGGCCTAGTGCAAGAATGGCACATCCGGGCATCCCTGTGCGGCCGCCGGCATCAGTCCGCGAATTCCATCTGCAGCGCCGCCCGAGCCCGCAGCGCCGCATCGCGGATGCTGTGCTCGCCGCTGGGGAAGTCGGCCGCGTCCGGCGTGCACAACCAGGCGATGATCTGCGCCGGCGCCGCCGCTGGGATCAGGCTTTCCGGGTCGAGTCGGCTGACCGGATTGATGCCCGACGCACGGATCGCCACCTGCATCGCCGTGCGCACCGTGCCCGGCGCGAACCCGTAAACCCGCAGCCCCTCTGCGCCATATTCCAGCATCAACGCCCGCGTCAGCATCGCCACGCCGGCCTTCGAGGAGCAGTAGGCGCTCCATCCCTCCAGCGGCCGGTGCGCCGCGCCGGAGCTGACGTTCACGATGGTGCCGCCGCGCGCCAGCAGATGCGGCAGGGCGGCATGGCAGGCATTGAACACGCCGGTCAGGTTGATCTGCACGGCCTGCGCCCATTGCGCGGGGTCCGTCTCGTGCAGCCGGCCGATCGGCTGGATGACGCCGGCATTGTTGATGAGGTGATCCAGCCGGCCGAAATGGTCCACGGCGGCCTGCACCGTGGCCGCCACCGCCGCGTGGTCGGCGACGTCGCATACCAGCGGCACCGCTTGCGCCCCGCCTGCCCGCAGGCGCGCCGCCAGTGCCTCGATCGGCTTGCGCCGGCGCGCCACCAAGCCGATCGCCGCGCCCCGTGCTGCCAGCGCCTCGGCCACCGCCGCGCCGATGCCGGCGCTCGCGCCCATCACCAAAGCGGTCGTTCCAGCCAGATCCTGTGTGCTCATCCGTCGTTTCCACATTGCTTCGGCTGCGACACTAGCCGTTGACCCGCCGCGCGCATATATTTTAGGTTTGAAAGATCAAGGCCGTCGTTTCCAGGGGGAACTGATGAGCGTCGCATCCGTCATGGACAGTTTCGCGCGGGACAACCTGCCGCCGCGCGAGCTGTGGCCCGCCCTCGTATTCACCCGGCCGGAGCTGCAATATCCGCCACGACTCAACTGCGTGACCGAGCTGCTGGACCGCTGGGTGGCGGAAGGGCATGGCGATGCGCCCTGCCTGGTGTCGCCAACCGAACGACTGACCTATGCGCAGTTGCAGGCACGCGTGAACCGCATCTGCAACGTGCTCGTGGACCGGCTGGGCATGCAGCCGGGCCACCGGGTGCTGCTGCGCTCGGCCAACAATCCGATGATGGTGGCGTGCTACCTCGCGGTGCAGAAGGCCGGCGGCGTGGTGGTGGCGACGATGCCGATGCTGCGCGCGAAGGAAATTGCCTATCCCATCGAGAAGGCCCGCATCCATCTGGCCCTCTGCGACCGCCGCCTGTCCGCGGACATGGAGGCGGCGCGGCCGTTGGCGCCGTCGCTGCGGCAGATCGTGTATTTCAATTCCGACGCGCCGGACGGTCTGGAGGCGATGATCGCCGCTGCGCCGGCGACATTCGCGGCCTTCGACACCGCCTGCGACGACGTGTGCCTGATCGGCTTCACCTCCGGCACCACCGGCGAGCCGAAGGGCACCATGCATTTCCATCGCGACATCCTCGCGGTGTGCGACGCCTATGGCGGCAACGTGCTGCGGCCGCGCGCGAGCGACCGTTTCATCGGCTCGCCGCCGCTCGCTTTCACCTTCGGGCTCGGCGGCCTGGTGCTGTTCCCGCTGCGCGCCGGCGCTTCCACGGTGCTGCTGGAGCGGGCGGGGCCGGACGACCTGCTGCAGGCGATTCCCCGCTTCCGGCCGACCATCTGCTTCACCGCGCCTACGGCCTATCGCGCCATGCTCGGCAAGCTCGCGGACACCGACATCTCCAGCCTGCGCGCCTGCGTGTCCGCCGGCGAGACATTGCCGCGCGCGACCTTCGAGGCCTGGCTGGCGGCGACCGGCATCCGGCTGATGGACGGCATCGGTTCCACGGAAATGCTGCACATCTTCATCGCCGCGCGCCCCGAGGAGATCCGCCCCGGCGCCACCGGCAGGCCGGTGCCGGGCTACGAGGCCAAGGTGATCGACGATGCCGGCCACGAAGTGCCGGACGGCACCATCGGACGGCTCGCGGTGCGCGGCCCCACGGGCTGCCGCTACATCGCCGACAAGCGCCAGACCGTCTATGTGCAGGACGGCTGGAACGTCACCGGCGACACCTATCTGCGCGATGCCGACGGGTATTTCTGGTACCAGGCCCGCAACGACGACATGATCGTCTCCTCCGGCTACAACATCGCCGGCCCCGAGGTGGAGAGCGCGCTGCTGCTGCATCCGGCGGTCGCGGAATGCGCGGTGATCGGCGTGCCCGACGCGGATCGCGGCGCCATCGTGAAGGCCTATGTCGTGCTGGCGCCGGGCCATGAAGGTGACGCGGCGATGACCGAGACGCTGCAGAATTTCGTCAAGGCCACTGTCGCGCCCTACAAATATCCGCGCGCCATCGAATACCGCACGGAACTGCCGAAAACCGCGACCGGCAAGCTGCAGCGCTTCCGGCTGCGGACGGAGGCTACTCCGCAGCCCTGAGCAGCGCCGGGTCGTGCGTCTTCGGCCTGGCCTTCAGCTTCAGCTCCGTCAGCTCCGCCTGCGCCTGTTCGGCGGTGCGGAACAGCTGCGACTGGCCGGGCTCGTACTGCACCGGGCAAGCCAGCGCCGAGACGCCGTACTGGGCCGCGGCGTGCAGCGTGAAATACGGATTGACCAGATGCGGCCGGGCCAGTGCCACAAGGTCGGCGCGGCCGGCGGCGAGGATGGTGTTCACCTGGTCGGCGGTGGTGATGTTGCCCACGCACATCGTCGCCAGCGGGCCGTCGTTGCGGATCTGGTCGCTGAACGGCGTCTGGAACATGCGGCCATAGACCGGCCGCGCCTCCGGCGTCGTCTGCCCGGTCGAGACGTCGATCAGGTCGCAGCCATGGCGGGAGAACGCGCGCGCGATCTCCACCGCGTCGTCGCCGGTGATGCCGCCGTCTTCCCAGTCGGTGGCGGAGATGCGCACCGACATCGGCTTGTGGTTGGGCCAGACGGCGCGCATGGCGTCGAACACTTCCAGCGGGAAGCGCAGGCGATTCTCCAGCGCGCCGCCGTACTCGTCGGTGCGGTGGTTGGTCAGCGGCGAGATGAAGCTCGCCAGCAGGTAGCCATGGGCGCAATGCAGCTCGACCATGTCGAAGCCGGCCCGCAGCGCACGGCGCGTCGCCGCCACGAAATCGTCGCGCACCTGGTCCATGTCGGCCCGCGTCATTTCGCGCGGCACCTGGCTGTCTGGGTAGTAGGGCACGGGCGAGGGGGCGACGATCGGCCAGGCCCCCGCCGCCAGCGGCCGGTCGATCCCTTCCCACATCAGCTTCGTCGCACCTTTGCGCCCGGCATGCCCGAGTTGCATCGCGAACTTAGTCTCGCCGTGCGCGTGCACGAAATCGACGATGCGCTTCCAGGCGGCTTCGTGCGCGTCGGTGTACATCCCCGCGCAGCCCGGCGTGATGCGCGCCTCGCTCGCCACGCAGGTCATCTCCGTGAACATCAGGCCGGCGCCGCCGATGCCACGCGCGCCGTAATGCACGACGTGCCAGTCGCCCGGCATGCCGTCGGTCGCGGAATACATGCACATCGGCGACACGACGACACGGTTCGCCACCACCATGTCGCGCAACGCGAACGGCTGGAACATCGGCGGCAGCGGCGTCTCGACATCCACCTTGAAGCCGGACGCGGCCACGCCGCGCGCGAACATCCGGTCGGTATCGGCCACGAATTCCGGGGCGCGCAGCTTCAGGTTGTCATAGGTGATGGATTTGGAGCGGGTCATGAGCCCGAACGCGAACTGCGTGGGGTCCATGCCCCAGAAGCGCCGCACATGCTCGAACCACACCAGCGACACGTCGGCGGCGTGCTGGATGCGCTCCACATCCTCGCGGCGCCCGGTCTCGAACGCGTGCAGCGCGGCATTCACGCTGCCATTGGCCTTGAATGCCTCGAACAGCGCGATCGCATCCTCCATCGCCAGCTTGGTGCCGGAGCCGATGGAGAAATGCGCGGTGGCCTTGGCGTCGCCCAGCAGCACCACGTTGTCCATCACGCAGCGCGCATTGCGGATCATCGGGAAGCGTCGCCACAGCGAGCGGTTGATCTGCAGCTTATGCCCGTCGAGGTCCTCGGCGAAGACGCGCTGCAGAAACGCCGCGGATTGCTGCTCGTCCATCGCGCCGAGGCCGGCGCGCTCGAAGGTGCCGGCGTCGGTTTCCATCACCCAGGTCGAGTGGCCGGGCTCGTACTGGTAGGCATGGGCGATGAACACGCCGTGTTCGGTCTCACGGAACGAAAAAGTGAAGGCGTCGAGCGGCTTCGTCGAACCCATCCAGGCGAACCGGTTCGGCCGCAGGTCCATCTCGGGCCGGAAATGCGCCTTGAAGGTCTCGCGCACGAAAGAGTTGATGCCGTCCGCGGCGATGATCAGGTCGGCATCGGCGACCTCGTCGATGCTTTTGATCTCGGTCTGGAAATGCAGCTTCACGCCCAGCGCGCTGGCCCGGTCCTGCAGCAGCATCAGCAGCGTGCGCCGCGCGCAGCCGCAGAAGCCGTTGCCGCCGATGCGGTGCAGCGTATCCTTGAAGCGGATCTCGATGTCATCCCAATAGGCGAAATTGCGCGTGATCGCCTGGTAGCTTTCGTAATCGTATTTCTCGAACGTCTCCAGCGTGGCGTCCGAGAACACGACGCCGAAGCCGAACGTGTCGTCGGACCGGTTGCGCTCGTAGACCGTCACATCGGACTGCGACCACGTCTTCTTCATCAGGATGGCGAAATAAAGCCCAGCCGGGCCGCCGCCGAGAATCGCAATCCGCATTGCCGCTGCTCCCAAGGGACCATCGCCTGAAAACATTTTAGGCTTGAAAGATCGGCGGTGCAATGTTGGGATGCGCCCGGACGACGCAAGCGGGAGGGAAGATGGATCCGGCCGGGCGCCATGCGCTGGTTACCGGAGGGGGACGCGGAATCGGGGCCGCCATTGCGCGCGCATTGACCGCGGCTGGCGCCGTCGTGACTGTGCTCGGCCGCAACCCCGCGCCACTGGCGGCAATGTTGGCCGAAGGCGACGCGGCGGGCTTCGCGCAGGCCGACGTCACCGATGCCGCGGCCCTCGCCGCCGCCGTGGCGCGGGCCGAGGCGGCGCGTGGGCCGTTGTCCATCCTGGTGAACAATGCCGGTGCGGTGGAAACGGCCCCGTTCGGAAAGCTGCAGCGCGACGCCTGGGACCGCATGATCGCGGTGAACCTGACCGCGGTGTACCAGGCCACGCAGGCGGTGCTGCCGGGCCTGCTCGCGGGCGGCTGGGGCAGGATCGTCAATGTCGCCTCGACCGCGGGGCTGACGGGATATCCCTATGTCGCCGCCTATGTCGCTGCCAAGCACGGGGTGGTCGGGCTGACCCGCGCGCTGGCGCTTGAGACGGCGAAATCCGGCGTGACCGTGAACGCGGTCTGCCCGGGCTATACCGAGACGGACCTGCTGGCCGACAGCATGGCGAAGGTCGTGGCCAAGACCGGCAAGACCGAGCAGGAAGTGCGCGCCACCTTTGCGCGCAGCAATCCCCAGGGGCGCCTGGTGGCGCCCGAGGAAGTGGCGGCCGCGGTGCTGTTCCTGTGCGGCCCGGCATCGGGCGCGATGACCGGCCAGGCGATCGCGGTCGCCGGTGGCGAGGTGATGTGATGGAACTGGACCACGAAGAGGAGCCCTCGGCGAACCTGGTGCTGGACGCCGAGACCCGGGCCCAGGAACGCCCCAGCGACCACCAGGACGAATTGCGCCTGTGGCTGCGGCTGCTGACCTGTACCACGATGATCGAAGGCGAGATCCGCACCCGCCTGCGCGAACGCTTCGACGTGACCTTGCCGCGCTTCGACCTGCTGGCCCAGCTGGAGAAGGCGCCGGACGGCATGACCCTGGGCGAACTGTCGCGCCGCATGATGGTGTCCAACGGCAACATCACCGGGCTCGTCGAGCGGCTGGCGGAACTGGGGCTGGTGGAGCGCGTGCCGCACCCCGCCGACCGCCGCGCCGCTTTCGTGCGGCTGACGCCGGCGGGGCACAGCGCCTTCGCGGAAATGGCCAGCCAGCACGCCGACTGGATCGCCGCGTTGTTCGACGGCTTGTCGGACGCCGATATTCGCCTTCTGATGCGCCTGCTGAGCCGGATGAAGCAATCGGTCCGGGATGGCATCGACGTACGCAAGAGCCAGGATAAGGGTGAATGATGCTGACCGTACTGCAACCGCCGTCCTGGCCGCGCCCGAAAGGCTATGCCAACGCCATGATGGGCACCGGCACTTTCGTCCTGGTCAGCGGCCAGATCGGCTGGGACGCCGAGGGTATCTTCGCCGAGGGCCTGGTCGGGCAGACCGCGCAGGCGCTGCGCAACGTCCTGACGATCCTCGCGGAAGCCAAGGCGGGGCCGGAGCATATCGCGCGCGTGGTCTGGTATGTGACGGACATGGAAGCCTACCGCGCCAGCGGCAAGGCGATCGGCGCCGCATGGCGCGAGATCATGGGCCGGAACTTCCCGGCCATGGCGGTGATCGGCGTGTCGGCGCTGGTGGAAGCGCAGGCCTGCGTGGAGATCGAGGCGGTGGCGATCCTGCCGGCGTAATGGATGGGATCGGGCGCCCGGTGCCCGAGGATCACGTCATTCTTGACCCGGGCGGGAAATTCGCTGGCGGTCCGAATTGGTCTGTCCTGATGATGTAAAATCGGTCATTCCCATTAGACCGCATTGACCCTATCTCGTCCGCAGCAAAGGAGCACCCTGTGGCTTCACCTGAGTTGCTGCTGACCTTCCTGGCGACCGCAGCCATCTTCGCGTTCATCCCAGGGCCTGCCATGCTCTACGCTGCGGCGCAGACCATGGCGGGCGGGCGCTGGTCTGGCCTGATGGCCTCGCTGGGTATTCACCTCGGCGGCTATGTCCACGTCATTGCGGCTGCGGCCGGGCTGTCCGCCATCTTCCACGCCGTCCCCGTGCTCTACATGGCAGTGAAGCTCTTCGGCGCAGGATACCTCGTCTGGCTCGGCGTTTCTTTCCTTCGCGCCAGGAGTTCGGGCGACGATACCGCGACCGGCAGCAGACCCAGGTCCGGGTGGCGGGCGTTCGTCGAGAGCGTTACGGTCGAAGTTCTTAACCCCAAGGCCGCCATCTTCTATCTCGCGTTCCTGCCCCAGTTTGCTGATTCATCGGCGCGCCTCCCATTATCGGTCCAACTCGTCGTGCTTGGGGCCATCGTCAACATGATGTTCTCGATGGCGGATCTGGTCGCGGTCATGTTGGCAGATATGGTGACCTCAAGAGTGCGGCGATCGAGCCGGACGCAACGCCTCGTGCAGCGCACGGGCGGGGCGGTCCTCATTGGGCTGGGCACGCACCTCGCCCTGCAAAAGAGCTGATCGGGCAAAGCCGGTGGTTTCCATTCCCCCACGAGAAGTACGACCATGACGTTCATGACAGGTGTTTCCGCCTTTCCCATCACGCCAGCCAGTGCGGACGGAAAGGTCGATACTGCTGCCCTGCGTACTCTCCTGGGGCGTCTGCTCGCAGCGAAGGTGGATTCCATCGGTCTGCTCGGCAGCACTGGCTCTTACCCTTATCTCACGCGGGAAGAGCGTCGTCGCGCGATCGAGGTCGCCGTTGATGCGACGGGGGGAACAACACCGCTCCTGGTAGGTGTCGGCGCCCTTCGAACGGACGATGCCGTGCGGCTCGCCCAGGATGCGAAAGCCGCTGGCGCGACGGCCGGATTGCTGGCCCCCGTATCCTACACGCCACTGAACGATGACGAGGTGTTTGAGCACTTCGCCGCCGTGGCGCGCGCGAGCCAGCTGCCCCTGTGCATCTACGACAATCCGGGCACGACCCACTTTACATTCGGCCCGGCACTCGTGGGTCGCATCAGTCATCTTGCCGGCGTCGTGGCCGTGAAAAGCCCGGCCCCGGATGCGGGCGCTGTGGCCACTCATCTTGCCGAGCTGCGCTGCGCCGTCCCGGCCGGCTTCTCCGTTGGCTTCAGCGTGGACCTGAACGCCGTCGAGGCGCTGCTGGCTGGGGGCGACGCCTGGTACAGCGTTGCAGCCGGGCTCTTTCCGCAAATCTGCATGCAGATTGTTCAAGCCGTCCGCGACAAGGATGCCACGGAGGCCAGGCGGCTGAACGCGCGGCTTCAGCCGCTGTGGGAACTTTTCAGGGAGTTTTCCAGCTTGCGCGTCGTCTATGCAGCGGCTGACCTGCTCGACATCTGCCGCGCTGTGCCGCCCAGGCCCATTCTGCCCCTGGCAGAACCGGCTCGAAAGAAGGTCGCCACCACGATCAGAAACCTGGGCCTGAGTTGATGGCAGCGGGCTTCAAAGCCCGGCCTGATCCGGCCCGTGACTTGGGCGCCTATCGACTAGATCGTTATGCTGCCCACGCTGGCGCCGCCGCAGACGAACAGCGTTTGGCCGGTGATGAAGCCGCTTTCCGGTGCGGCGAAGAACAGAACCGCACGGGCCACGTCGGCCGGGCGGCCGAGGCGCCGCACCGGGATGCTCGCCGCCAGTTTCGCCTCGCGCTCGCTGCCGGCGGGGATCACGTCGTGGAACATCTGCGTCTGTGCGATCGGGCCGGGTGCGACCACGTTGACGGTGATGCCCGACGGCGCCAGCTCCAGCGCCCAGGTGCGCGCCAGCCCGATCATGCCGGCCTTGGTGGCGGAATAGGCGGTCCGCGTCTCCAGCCCCAGCGCGGCGCGCGACGACAGCAGCACGATGCGGCCGAACCCGGCCTCCTGCATCGACGGCAATGCCGCCTGCACCAGCAGCAGCGGCGCCGCCAGATGCAACTGCACGAGGTCGTGCAGATCCTTCTGCTGCACTGCCGGAAGCAAAGCGGGGCGGATCACGCCGGCATTGTGGATCATGTGGCTGATCTCGAAGCGGCCGGCCAGCTCCTCGGCCACCTCGCGCGTCGCTTCCGCATCCATCAGGTCCACGCGCACCGCGTGCAGACGCTCATGGGTGAAGTCCGGCGCGTTGCGCGCGAGCGACACCACCTGATAGCCGCTGTCGATCAGCTGCCGGCAGATCTCCGCACCGATGCCCGAGGATCCGCCGGTGACCAGTGCGGTGTGCATCAGCTGGCCACGAGCGCCAGCACCCGCAGCGGACTGCCCGAGCCACCCTTGATCTTCAGCGGCGGGCTCACGATCAGCGCGCCGGTGGGCGGCAGCCGGTCCAGGTTGGCGAGGCATTGCAGCCCGTAGCGGCCCTTACCGTGCATGTAGAAATGCGCGGGATAGGGCGGCGTGAAATGATGCGCCTGGCCGGCATCGGTGCCGATGGTCTCCACGCCGAAGCCCAGCACGTCGCGCTGCTCGACCAGGAAGCGCACCGCTTCGGGGTCCGGGCCGGGCGTATGCGCGCCGTCCGCCTGCAGGTTGGCATAGGCAGCGCCGGATTTCTTCGACCAGTCGGTGCGCAGGAACACCCAGTTGCCCGCGGGAATGCGGCCGTGCTTCGCCTCCCATGCCTCGATCACCGCCACGGTCAGCACGAAATCCGCGTTCGCCGCCGCCTCGCGCGCGCAGTCGATCACGCAGGCCGGGGCGATGAAGTTCTGCGCGGGAATGGTGTCGGTGGTGTTGTTCGCCAGGTCCTTGCCGGACACCCAATGGATCGGCGCGTCGAAATGCGTGCCGGTGTGCTCGCCGCAGGAGAAGTTGTTCCAGTACCAGGCCGGGCCGCGGCTGTCGTAGCGGGAGATCTCTTCCAGCCGGAACGGCGCGCACTGGCCGAACTCGGGCGGCAGGGCGATCGTCGGGAACTCCGGCGACAGCGTCTGCGTCAGGTCGATCACCTTGATCCGGCCGGCCAGCAGCTCGGCGGCAAAGGCGGCGAGTTGGGTCATCGGGTCGTTCTCCCTGTTCGTTCAGCCGGCCGCGAGCTCGCGCGCCAGCGTGGTGGGGTTGTCCTTCCAGCGGGCCAGCAGGTCCTGGGCGATGTCGCCCACCGCCAGATCCTCGATGCCGTCGCGCAGCGCGCGCAGCACCGAAGCGGCCAGTGCCGCCGGCGCCACTTTCGGCGGCGGCACGGCCTGGTGCCATTCGTCGTCCAGCGGCCCGACCAGCGCGTTGACGACCCGCAACGGCCGCAGCTCGGCGCGCAGGCTGTGCGCCAGCGACAGCGCCGCCGCCTGCGTTGCCGCGAAGGCGCCGAAGGTGGGCGTCGGCGCCAGCGCGTAGGCGGACAGGATGTTCACCCAGGCGCAGGCGGGATGGGTGCCATCCGCGCCGCGTGAGCGCAGCACCGGGCCGAACGCCTGCGCCAGCCGCATCGGGCCGAAATACGTGGCTTCCATCTCCTCGCGCGCCGTCACCGTGTCGCGCCGGTCGAGGATGCCGCCCGGCCGGACATGCAAGGCAGTGTTCACCAGGATCTCCACCCGCCCGCCGAGCGATGCCGCCAGCCGGTGCACGCTGTCGGTGTCGGTGATGTCGAGCGGCACCACCTCGCCGGCCAGCTTATCCTGGCCGGGAAACGGCTTCCAGGCGTCGGCAACGCCCACGAACACGCCTGCCGCGCCCACATCGATGAAGGCGCGCGCCATGGCTTGGCCGAAGGCATTGCGCCCGTCGGTGACCAGCACGCGGCGGCCCTTGGGGTCGCAGGTCATTTCCCGCATCTGCCTGTCGTCCTGCATGTCCGGCGTGTCCTGGCCGGGCAGCGCCAGCATGACGCCCTGGCCGGACTTGTCGAGCCGCAACGTCATCCGCACCCGCCCGTCCGGCACGACATCGCCGTGCAGATGGGCGACGACGCTGGGGCCGCAATCCAGCGCCACGATGCCGGTGCGCCAGGGCGTGCGCTGGCGGAAATACGGATCGGCGGTGATCCGCACTGTGGTTTCGGCGATCAGTGCGCCGCCGGCGGGCACCTCCCGCCAGGGCAGGTTCGCACCCAGGCAGGCATGGCAGGCTTCGCGCGGCGGATACTGCACCGCGCCGCAATCGGCGCAGACCTGCAGCGCGAACCGGCCCTCCGCGGCCGCGGCGGTCAGCCCGAGCGCGGTGCGGCTGCGGGAGGATGGCGGCAGCAACGGCTGCCTTGTCGGCAGCAGCGGGTTCTTGCGCTGCGGCGGCGGCAGCTTCGCGGTCATGCGGCCGCCAGGATCGCGGCGCCCGAGCACAGGCCGCGATCGTAGTTGATCATGCCGAACCCCGCCGCCAAGGCCGTTTTCGCGCCCGCCACCTGCGCGCCGAGCGCCTGCCCGGTGATCTGCCGCATCGCCTCCACCAGGCCGAGATAGCCGCCAGCCGCACCCGCCTGGCCCACCGAGAGCTGCCCGCCGGAGGTGTTGTGCGGGAACGTGCCGCCGCAGGTCAGGTCGTGATGGCGCACGAACGCGGGCGCCTCGCCCTTGGCGCAGAAGCCGAGATCCTCGAACTGCAGCATGATGATCACGGGATAGTCGTCATAGGTCTGCACCACGTCGATGCCGTCGGGCGTGAGGCCGGCCATGGCGTAAAGCTCGCCGCAATCCATCGCCCAGCCGCCGCGCAACTGGATGGGGTCTTCGGGGAAGGCGTTGTGCCGCTCGATGGTCGCGAGCACGCGCACGCCGGGAAGGCCCATGGCGCGGGCGGTGTCCTCGCGCATCACCAGGAATGCCTCGGCCCCGGCGCACGGCATGACGCAATCGAACAGCGCCACCGGGTCGGCGATCGGGCGCGCGGCCAAATATTGCTCCATGGTCAGCGGCCGCTTCATCAGCGCATGCGGGAACGACAGCGCGTTCTGCCGCTGTGCCACGCAGATGCGGCCGAAATCCTCCCGCGTGGCGCCGTAGCGGCGCATATAGGCGTCTGTCAGCAAAGCGAAGCTCGCATTCGGGCCACCGGCGCCGTAGGGGTAGCTGGCGTCCGCGGCGAAGCGGCTGAAGCCCGCGAGCATGCGGCGGAACGAGTCCGGCGCATTGGTGTCGCCGGCCACGCAGGCGACGATGTCCGCGTCACCCATCTGCACCGCCCGCGCCGCCCGCCGCAGCCCGACCACGCCGGCCGCGCCGCCCATGGGGATGTGATCGAGCCAGCGCGGCGACAGGCCGAAATGCTGGGTCAGCCCCACCGCCGTGTCGTTGCCCAGCGAAAAGCTGGAAACGCAGAGCCCGTCGATGTCGCGCGGGCGCAGGCCCGCCACGCGGACGGCCTCGTGCAGCGCCCGGCCGATCCACCAATGCGCGCCATGGATGGAATAGCGTTCATACGGCACGGTGACCGGCACCGCCGCCACCACGCCGTCATAGGCGGCGCGGAGGCTCACGCCGTGCGCTTCTTCATTGCGCGCGTGTCCACGCTGGCGGGATCGGCGACGAGGCGCTGCGCCAGCTCCTTCAGGTTGCCGCGCTGCACCTTGTTGGTGGAGGTCAGCGGTAGCGCGTCGACGAAGGCGACGTAGCCGGGCGCCTTGTAGTAGGCGAGGCGGGAGAGGCACCACGACACGATCTCCCGCGCCGCGTGGTCGCTGTCCGCGGGCTTCGCGTGCGCCACGATGCAGGCCAGCACTTCGTCGCCCCGCACCGGGTCGGGCACCGCGGCCACGGCGGCGGCGCGCACCAGAGCGTGCTGCTGCAGCACGCCTTCCACCTCGATGGCTGAGATGTTCTCGCCGCTGCGGCGGATGACGTTCTTCTTGCGGTCGATGAAATACATGTCGCCGCCGGCGTCGCGGCGCACGATGTCGCCGGTGTGGAACCAGCCATCGGCCCATGCGGCGGCGGTCGCTTCCGGGTCCTTCAGGTATTCCGTGAAGAAACCGAACCGCTTGTCCGGCCCGGCATGGCGCACCAGCAGCTCGCCCGGTTCGTCGCTGGCAGCATCGCTGCCGTCGTCGCGCAGGATGCGGGCTTCCATGAAGTCTTCCGTCCGGCCGAAGCAGCTTTCGCCGATGCGGCGCGGTTCGTGGTTCGCGGTGACGACGGCGCCGGCGCCGGTTTCGGTCATGGCCCAGGCGTCGATCAGCGGGATGCCGAAGCGCGCCTCGGCGGCGGCGTGCAGGCGGCGATCGGGGCCCGGACAGAAAGCGAAGCGCACGCCATGCGCGCGTTCCTGCGGCGACGGCGGCAGGGACATCAGCATGGCCGGCATCACGCCCAGGCAGTGCACGATGGTGGCGCGCGCGCGGGCCACGCTGTCCCACCATGTGGTGGGATGGAACCGGTCCAGCGGGATCAGGCAGCCGCCGGACATCACCATCGCCATGGTCGAGCAGGCCATGGCGTTCATGTGGAAGAACGGCAGCGGCGTCAGCATCCGGTCGCTGCCCGGCTGCAGCGTGCACAACCCGCCCAGGCGGCCATACCAGCGCCCGCATTCCAGGAACCAGGTCTGCGACACCACGCAGCCTTTGGGCAGGCCGGTGGTGCCGGAAGTGTAGAGCAGTGCCGCCTCGGCCGCGGGATCGGTGGGCGGCGCCGCGCCAGGGAAGGGGGCAGCGGCGGGCGCATCGTCGGGCCCGATCACGGGAATGTCGCGCCCGATCGCCGCAGCGGCACGGCGCAGATCGGCCTGGCGCGACGCAATGGCGATGGCCAGCACCATGTCCGAATGGCCCACGAGATATTCCAGCTCGGCCGCGCGCAGATCGGGATTGATCGGCACCACGGGGACGCCCAGCCCGTTCAGCGCGAACCAGTGGAGGAAGAAGGCCGGCCGATTCTCCAGCAGCAGGCCGACGCGGTGCCCGCTGCCATAGCCCGCTTCACGATATGCGCCCGCCAGCGCGGCAACGCGCGCCGCCGCCCGGGCATAGGTGATTTCGCCGGCCTCGATCCCGTAGGCGGCGGCGGTTTCCGGCAGGATGTCGAGGAACGGCCGATCGGCCCAGCGCGCGGCGGCAGCCAGGAAGGCGGCATGGACAGTGACGGGTTCGGACACGCGGCGCCTACATGAACAGCTGGATATTGCCGAAAGCGCTGTCGCAGTTCACGAGATCCACGCGCTTCAGCTTCATCTTCAGCGTGCCGTCAACCTGCAGCAGGTGATGGCGGCTCCAGCCCGCGAACAGTGTCTGCTCGTCCTGCCGCGTCTCGAGGTAATGGAACGGCGTCCAGGTCAGATAGCGGTTGCCGTCGGGGTCCATCGCATCGACCACCGGCGTCTGCAGCACGTGATGGCAGCGGCTTTTCGGCTTCTGGCTGTAGGTCTTCGCCCCCTTCAGCCGTTCCACGCGAATGCGCAGCAGCAGCTTGTCGTCGTAGAACAGCGAGTTGTGCAGCACCGGGTCGGTCTGGCCGTATTCCAGCGGCATCCAGTAGCGGCCGTCGTCGGTGAACAGATCGAGCCATTCGTCGAAGCGCTGCTCGTCGATCAGCCGGGCCTCGTGGAGGACGAAGCCGATCAGGTCCTGTTCGCTCGGTGCGTTCACGGGGTGGCGCTCATGAAATGCCGCCAGGCGCGGAACTGGTTGCGCATCTGCCACTCCGTCGTGCCGTTTGCCACCGCCGTCGGCTGGTCCAGCTCGGCCGGATCGTAGAGCCGCTGCATGTTCACCCACGGATTGGCGTCGCTGTGCAGGCTGTCCTGCGCGCGCTCGTACATCTCCAGGTCGTCGTGGCCCACCGGCGATGTCGGCGCATTGATCAGGCGGCTGTACATCAGCGTGCGCTCCAGCAGCTTGTCCGGGGCGCCCACCAGGCGGAAGGTCCAGGATTCCACCATGGTCTTGTCCACGGCCACGGGCTTGAAGATGCGCAGCGCCTGGATCGGGCCCTTCATCGTCATGTTCGGGAAATACACGGTGTTGTGGCGGTTCGTGTCCAGGATCGCCTTCGCCCGCGCCGCGCCATAGGCCGCTTCCATCTGCTCGAAATAGCCGGGGATCGCGGAGTAGTCGGAATGGATGGAATGCGACACGCCGGTATGGCCATGCCCGTTCGGCCAGATGCGGATGCCCATGCCCTCGTAGAACTGATAGGGCGAGACGAAAGGCGCATAGATCTCCACCGCCGGATGCTTCGGCGTGCCCTCCGGCTGCTGCTTCCACACCGCCACCGCCGTGCCGGCCGAGCTCTCGTGTGCCACCATCGGGTGGCAGGTGTCGGTCAGGTTCTCGACCAGCATCTTCCAGTTGCAGCGATGGAAGTAGCGCAGCACGCCGCCGGCGACTTCCAGCTCCCCCACGGGCGAGCGGTCGATCATGTTGTCGAGGCTGGACAGGCTTTCGCCGAAATAATCCTCGAACGAGATTCCGGTCTCGGCGAGCCGGGAGAACACGAAGTCGCGATAGACCTGCGTGTTGCGGACCGGCGCCATGCCCTGGGCTGCCGCGCTGTCCTTGAAGTCGGTGTTCTCGTAGCCGTTCGGCAGCGGAATGGCCGCGATGCTCCCGTCGGTACGGAAGCTCCAGGCGTGATAGGGGCAGCGGAAGAACCGCCCGGTATTGCCGCATATCTCGTTGGCGACGCGCGTGCCCTTGTGCGGGCAGCGGTTGTGCAGCACGCGCACGCTGCCGTCGGAATGGCGCACCATCACCACTGGCTTGATGCCGATCGTGGTGGTGAAGAAATCACCGACATTCGGGATCTGGCTGGCATGGCCGACATAGACCCAGGTGTTGGCGAAGACGTGCTCCATCTCCAGCGCGAACACCTCGGGGTCGGTGTAGACGTCGCGATGCACCTCGGTCTCGCGGACCAGGGCGCGCACCGCGTCGAGGTTGCCGTTGTACCCCGGCATGGCCGTCCTCCCTATAATGTCGCGACGGTGGCGAGCGCACCGTCCAGCATCTTGCCGTCCTCGTCGGCCAGGGCCGCGTCGCGCAGGCGGCGGATCCAGTCGGCCGCATCGGCGCGCCCCGCCAGCATCGTGGTGGCGCCCATCACCTTGTCGAACTTGCTGTGCCCGCGGGCGTGCGTGTCGCTGTAGCCCTTCACCAGGCGCCGGCATTTCAGCAGCTCGACGGCCAGCCGGTAGTCCTGCGGGACCTGCGCGGCCACCAGGTCGAGCCAGGCGCGGATATGCGCCTCCTCGCGCTGATGGCGCAGCAGCGACCGACGCCAGCGACGCAGCCCGGCGATGACATAAAGCGGCAGGAAGCCGCTGACATGCGTGGTGCGCACGCGCCGCCCATGCTCAAACAGGCGCCGCAACAGGCCGGTGAGGAACGCCGAGCCCTCCACCGCACGCCCCAGCCGCGCCGGCAAAGTCGCGCAGATTTCCTGCACGCGCGGATGCATGAACTCGGTGGTGTCCACGATCTGGTCGGCACGGGCCACCACCTCGGTGCGCACGCGATCGAAGCGGCTGCCGCGGGTCTTGAGGTCGGCGACACGGATGACGTCGTCATAGGCCATGGCCACGGCGACCTGCTTCGCCGCTTCCACCGTCAGCGTGTGATCGGCGCCAACGTCCAGCGCCGTGAGCGGCGCCAGGCGGTCGAGATATTCATGCGCATAGGCAACGTCCTGGTAGTCCACCAGCCGCCGCAGGCCCACGCGCAGCATGTCGTGCGCGTCCGCGGGGAACTCCGTCTCGATCCGCCGCAGCGCCCGCGCCAGTTCCGCGCGGTCGCGCGGGTTGCCGCCGGTCGCTTGCGCGGGCGCCGGAGCGGGCGGCTCGGCGGGGCGATCCGGCACCTGCACCGCGCCGAAACCGGCGCCGAATGCCTTCAGGCTGGCCTCGACGCCGACGCCGCTGGCCTCGATCGTCGCCTCGAACGCCGCGCGCGCGAAGGGCAGGGCGCCGCTGCCGGCCAGCGCGCCGAACAGCGAAGACGAGATCACGCTGCCGCTCTGCTCGGCGAGACGCTGCATGTCGGCACAGACGAAACGCTGCGACACCGCCTGCGCGGTTTCCAGCACCTGCGTGGGATCGGCGGTGCCGTCGCCCGGCTTGGCCTTCTCCGTCACCGCATAGGAACGGTGCGAGGAGGCGATCAGCGTGGTGCGGTCCGGCGAGACCAGTCCGCGCTGGATGGCGCGCCCGGCCTCCATCAATTCGGCGGCGATCACTACGTCCACGTCGCCGGGCACGGGCATCAGCGACAGCACCGGCGCATGGTTGCGCTGCGGCCGGATCAGCTCGACGTAATAGATCGTGGCCCCGGTGCGCTGCGCCACGCCGGGCACCGAGGTGGACTGCGCCACCCAGCCCTGCGCCTCCGCCATCGCCACGATCCAGTCGGCCAGAACGCCGCCGCCCTGGCCGCCCATCGCCATGATGGCGATGCAGATCGGCCGGTCGTTGGCGAGCGAGACGAGATCCATGTCAGGCCAGCGCCAGCCGGCGGGAGTCGCGCCGGCGCTGCAGGAAGCCGATCACGGCGCCGCGCAGCCGTGCGGCGAAACGGTCCCAGCCCGTGGGATTGTGCACGATGTCCGCACGGTAGAAGGATGGGCACAGCACGGCCGCTTCCGCCACTTCGCCGCAATTGCCGCAGCCCACGCAGGTGTTGTCGATGGCGGCAACCGGGTCCTCCTTCAGCGGATCGTCGGATTGCTTCACCGACAGCGACGGGCAGCCGGACAGGCGGATGCAGGCGTGGTCGCCGGTGCACACATCCTCGTCCACGCCGAAGCGCGGCCGCACCATCCGCGCGCCGCGCTTGACCGCGGCGTTGAACAGCGGCCGCTCGCGCCGCTGCCGATTCAGCATGCACTCGGAAGAGGCGATGATGATCTTCGGCCCCTCGGCGTTCGTGGTCAGCGCTTCTTTCAGCGTGTCGCGCATCTTCGCCACCGAATAGGTGTTGTCGATGCGCCGCACCCAGGTGGCGCCGACGCCGCGCACCGCATCCTCGATCGGGTGCTTGGTGCTGCGCGATGCGTTGTCGGCGCGCGAGGACAGGATGTCCTGTCCGCCGGTGGCGGCCGAGTAGTGGTTGTCCACCACCACCACCACCCCGTCATGCTTGTTGAACACGGCGTTGCCCACGCCGCTCAACAGGCCGTTGTGCCAGAACCCGCCGTCGCCCATCACCGCGATCGGCCGCTTCTCCGCCTTCACCTGGAACGCGGCGGCCGACGACGGGCCGAGCCCGTAGCCCATGGTGGTGGAGCCGAGATTGAACGGCGGGTTGATCGAGAACAGATGGCAACCGATGTCGCAGGCGATGTGGTGCGACCCCAGTTCCTTCTCCACCAGCGACATGGCGGAGAAGATCGGCCGTTCCGGGCATCCTGTGCAGAAACTGGGCGGGCGCGGCGGCACCACGCCGGCCAGCGCCTGCACTTTCGCGTCGGCCAGGACCGGGCGCGGATCGGGCGGCGTGCGGACCTCGGCCAGCAGCGACGGCATCTGCGCGGCGACGAAGGCGCGGATGCCGTCCAGCAGCACCAGCGCGGTGTATTCGCCGGCCATCGGCAGCACGTCCTTGCCGGACAGCACCGTTGATACGCCGGCCTTGCGCAGGATGGCGTGCAGCGCCTGCTCGATGAATTCGGGCTGGCCTTCCTCCACCATCAGCACGGCCTGCTTGCCGCGGCAGAACGCCGCCAGGTCGTCGTCCACCAGCGGATAAGTGACGTTCAGCACATGCAGGGGAATGCGCGTGCTGCCCCACACATCGGCGAGGCCCAGCAGCTGCAGCGCGCGGATCACGCCGTTGTACATGCCGCCCTGCAGGATGATGCCGAGTTCCTCGACATCGCCCGGCATCGTCTCGTTCAGCCCGCGCTCCTTGATGAACTTCACCGCCGCGGGCCAGCGGCGCTTGACCTTGTCCTGCTCGTGCATGAACGACGCGGGCGGCAGCACGATGCGGTTCACGTCGCGCGCCGGGTTCTCCAGCGCCTGCTGCACCGTGAACGGCGGCGGGCGGTTGTCCTTGGCGATAAAGCTGCCATGCACATGGCAGGCGCGGATGCGCATCTCCAGCATCACCGGGGTGTTGCTGACCTCCGAGAGCTGGAACCCGTCTTCCACCGCGCGGACAATGCTCTCCAGGTTGGGGCGGGGGTCCAGCAGCCACATCTGCGACTTCATGGCGAAGGCGTGCGTGCGCTCCTGCATGATCGAGGAGCCTTCGCCGTAATCCTCGCCGATGATGATCAGAGCGCCGCCGGTCACCCCGCCGGAAGCGAGGTTGGACAGCGCGTCGCAGGCGACGTTGGTGCCGGCGGTGGACTTCCACGTCACCGCGCCACGGATCGGGTACATCACCGATGCCGCCAGCGTGGAGGCGGCCGCGGCCTCGCTGGCGCTGGTCTCGAAATGCACGCCGAGCTCGCCCAGGATGCCTTGCGCGTCCGACAGCACGTCCATCAGATGCGAGATCGGCGCGCCCTGGTATCCCGCGACATAGCCGACGCCGGATTGCAGCAGCGCCTTGGTGACGGCCAGGATCCCCTCGCCGCGAAACTCCTCGCCGGCGCCAAGGCGGAGGTCCTGAACCTCACGCGCGAAAGACCGCTCGGCCATGGCAGCAACCTCCTGTGCGGTTCGGCTGGAATATTTGAAGCCTGAAAGGTTTTCGTGTCAACGAACCGCCGCGCCCGCCCGCGCAGTGTCTGCCGAACTGGCGGCCGGTCGCAAGCGGGGCGCATTTTTCCGGTTCCCCGGTCAATTTTTTAACCATAAAGTATCTGCCGAGGATGGACGAAACCGGGGGTGGCTATGGTCGATCTGTCGCGCAGGACATTGCTGCAAACCGCCGCCGTTGGCGCCTTGGCCGGTGCGATGCCGGCGCAGGCGGCGGAAGCCGACGGCGTGACCATCGGCTGGCCCAGCGATGTCACTTCGTGGGACCCCAACCAGCGATTCACCCCGGATGCCCAGGCCATCTTCAAGATGGTGTTCGACCAGCCGCTGGACCAGGACCCGAAGCTGAAGCTGGTCGCGAACCTGGTCAGCAAATGGGAGATGGCCGCCGACGCGCGCAGCCTCAAGCTCGAATTCCGCGACGACGTGCTGTTCCACAACGGCGATCGCATGACCAGCGCCGATTTCCGCTGGACCTTCTTCGAGCGCATCAAGGCCGGGCACAAGGTCGACATCGCGCAATCCTTCCGCAAGGTGACGGATATCGAGACGCCGACGCCCACGACCGCGATCATGCGCTTCGACAGCCCGGCCCCGACCGTGCCGGTGTGGCTCGCCTTTCTCGGCAGCTTCATGGTGCCCAAGGCCTATATGGAGAAGGTCGGCGTCGAGGGCTTCAGCGCCAAACCGGTCGGCACAGGCCCCTACAAGCTGGCCGAATACCAGCTGAACGCGCGCATCGTGCTCGAGCGCAACGACGCCTATTGGGGCCCCAAGCCGAAGCTGCGGCGGGTGACCATCGAGATCATCAAGGACCCTTCGGCGCGCGTCGCCGCGGTGCAGTCCGGCCAGGTGGACATCACCGTCGGCGTGCCGGTGCGCGAGGTGGCGCGGCTGAAGGCCATGCCGAACCTCGCCGCCGAGCTGAACCCGATCACCCGCGTGATCCTGCTGCAGGTGCGCAACGACGAAGGCTTCGCCGACCAGAACATCCGTCTCGCCGCCCACCACGCCATCGACAAGAAGGCGCTGAGCCAGGCCTTCTACGCCGGTGCCGCGGTGCCGCTGTCGGTGCCCGCGACGCCCGGCAGCCCCGGCTATCTCGACGACTACAGCTTCGCCTATGACCCCGAGTTGGCGAAGCAGCTGCTCGCCAAGTCCGGCTTCGGCCCGGACAAGCCGGCGAAGATCCGCATGGCCAGCACCAACGGCCAGTTCCCCAGCGACTACGACATGGCCCGCGCCATCGTGCAGATGTGGAAGAAGGTGGGCATCGAGGCGACGCTGGAAGTGATCGAATACGCCAAGTATTTCGAGCTGAACCGCGGCAACAAGCTGCCCGAGGCCACGCTGTACTCGTTCGACAACGCCACCGGCGATCCGGAGATCTATACCGGCTATCTGCTGAACCCGAAGCTGCCGTTCTCGCCGTGGAAGGACATGGGCCTCGGCCAGAAGGTCATCGACCAGTTCAACGTGGCCGACGAGACCGCGCGCATCGCCGGCTGGCGCGCGCTGAACCGCGAGGCGGCCGAGATGGGCGCCACCCTGCCGCTGCTGCAGAGCGTGCAGACGCTGGTGCGCAAGAAGTCCCTGAACTACACGCCCTATGGCAACGGCTGGCTGCTGGGCCAGACGATGAGCTGGTCCTGACCGCGCGCCCATGATCCTGCTGGCCACACTCGGCCGGCGTCTGCTGGTGGCGGTGCCGATCCTGCTGGTCGTCTCCGTCCTGCTGTTCGTCGCGCTGCGCGTGCTGCCCGTCGATCCCGCGGCGATGTCGATGCCGCCCAACGCGACGCGCGACGAGATCGAGGGCGCGCGCCGGCAGATGGGCCTCGACCGTCCGCTGCCCGAGCAATACGCGATCTGGCTGGGCCACGCCGTGCACGGCGATTTCGGCCGCTCCATCCATCTGCGCCGCGATGTGCTGCCGCTGATCGGCCAGACGCTGCCGGGCACGATCGAGCTTGCCGTCTGCGCCATGGTCGTCGCCTCGGTCCTGGGCCTCGCCGGCGGGTTGCTGCTGTTCAGCCTGCGCGGCCGCGCCGCCGAGGCGGTGGCGGAGACCGGCACCACGCTGCTGATGTCGATCCCCGAGTTCCTGTGGGCGCTGCTGTTCATCTTCGTCTTCGGCGTGCTGCTGCAGGCCATGCCCTTTACCGGGCGGCTGGACCCCGGGCTGGAGCGGCCGGTGGTCACCGGCTTCCTGCTACTCGACGCGCTGCTGGTGGGCCGGGTCGACGTGTTCCGGAGTGCCGCGGTGCATCTGCTGCTGCCGGCGGTGGCGCTGGGCCTGGCCTTCGCGCCACCCATCATGCGCGTGCTGCGGTCCTCGCTGCTGGATGTGTACCATGAGGACTATATCCGTCAGGCCCGGCTGCGCGGCGTGTCGGAAACCCGCATCCTGCTGCGCCACGCCCTGAAGAACGCGATCCTGCCCACGCTGACGCTGATGGGCGTGCAGTTCGGCTTCCTGTTCGGCGGCTCGCTGCTGGTCGAGGTGATCTATTCCTACCCCGGCATGGGCAACCTGATGGTCGATGCCGTGCGCAATGCCGACCTGCCGATCATCCAGCTGGTCGGGCTCACCTATTGCGTCGTGGTGCTGCTGATCAATTCTTTGGTCGACGGCCTGTACCTCGTGCTGAACCCGCGGTTGAGGAAGCGCTGAGCATGCCGCGCTGGTTGCGCTCGGGCCGGGTGATCGTTGGCCTGCTGATCGTGCTCGCGGTGTTGAGTTGCGCGCTGTTCGCGCCGCTGCTGGCCCCGCACGATCCCGACGAGCAGGACCTGCTGGCCACCTTGCTGCCGGCGGCCTGGCAGGCCGGCGGCGATCCCGCCCATCTGCTGGGCACGGACGGGCTGGGGCGCGATGTGCTGTCGCGCCTGATGTTCGGCGCGCGGGTGGCGATGACGGTGGCGCTGGTGGCGTCGTTCGGCGCCATGGCCGTGGGCAGCGTGCTGGCCTATGTCGCCGGCTATCTCGGCGGCTGGGCGGATTGGCTGATCGGCCGCGCCGTCGACGTGTGGATGTCGTTTCCGCCGGTCATCCTGTCGCTGATCCTGATGACCGGGCTGGGCACCGGCGCCAGCAACGTGATCCTCGCCATCGTGCTGGTGGACTGGACGCGGTTCTGCCGCGTGCTGCGCAGCGAGGTGCTGGTGGTGGCGCGGCGCGACTACGTGGCGGCGGCGCGCCTGGTCGGGTTCTCGCACTGGCGGACGGTGACGCGGGAGATCGTGCCCGCGACCATCCCCTTGCTGGTGACGCTGCTGACGCTGGAGATGGGCATCGCCGTGGTGGTGGAGGCGATCCTGTCCTTCGTCGGCCTGGGCGTGAAGTCCAGCCAGATCGCCTGGGGCCAGATGATCGCCGACGGGCGCGAGGCGATCTATCAGGCGCCGTGGAACCTGCTGGCCCCGGTGGCCGCCATCTTCATCACCGTGGCCGGGTTCAACATGCTCGGCGACGGGCTGCGGCGCAGCCTCGATGTGCGCATGGTCGAGGGCCGGGAATGAGCCTGCTGGAAGCGCGCGACCTGTCGGTGTCGGTGTCGCTGGACGGGCAGGCGGTGCCGGTGCTGCGCAGGCTGAACCTGGCGCTGGAACCCGGCAAGGTGCTGGGGCTGGTGGGCGAGTCCGGCGCCGGCAAGTCGATGATCGGCCGCACCGTGGCGCAGCTGCTGCCGCCCGGCTTCTCCGTCACCTCCGGCAGCCTGATGTTCGACGGCCGCGACCTGGTGCGCATGGCGCCGGCGCGCAGGCGGGGGCTGTTGGGCCGCGACATCGCTTTCATTCCGCAGGAGCCGCTGACCGCGCTGAACCCGGTGCTGACCATCGGCGCGCAGATGGACGAGCATTTCGTGCATCTCGGCATGACCGGCCGGCAGGAGCGTCATGCCCGCGCGGTCACGGCCCTGGAAGCGGTGCACCTGCCGGAGGCTGGGGACCTGTTGCGCCGCTATCCGCACCAGTTGTCGGGCGGCATGTGCCAGCGCGTGCTGATCGCCATGGCCTTCGCCAGCCATCCCCGCCTGGTCGTGGCCGACGAGCCCACCACGGCACTGGACGTCACCATCCAGGCCCACATCATGGAACTGATGGCCGAACTGCAGCGTCGCGACGGCACCGCCGTGCTGTTCATCACCCACGACCTGCGCCTGGCCGCCCGGATCTGCGACGACATCTGCGTGCTGTACGCGGGCGCCGTGGTGGAGCAGGGGCCCGCGCGCAAGGTGTTCGGCCTGCCGTCGCATCCCTACACGCGCTGCCTGCAACTGGCCAATCCCAGCATGCGCGGGGCGCGGCGCGCGCTGTACGCGCTGCCGGAGCAGATGCCGGGACTGCGCGCGCTGACCGGGATCGCCGGCTGCCGCTTCGCGCCGCGCTGCCCGGTGGCGGCAGACGAATGCCGCAGCCTCGATCCGCCGCTGGCCGGCGACGGCCACAAGGCCGCGTGCCTGCGCAGCGAGCTGACCGCGAGCATCGATGTCGGCGACGCGCGGCGTCCGCCGGCGCCACACCGCGGCCAGAAGCCGCTGCTGGAAGTCGCCGGCCTGTCCAAGCGCTTCACCTCCGGCAGCCTGTTCCGCCGGTCCGCCACCCTGGCGGTGCGCGACGTGAGCTTCCGCATCGGTGCCGGCGAGTTCGTGGCCGTGGTCGGCGAGAGCGGCAGCGGCAAGAGCACGCTCGGCCGCCTGCTGATGGGGCTGGAGAGTCCGTCCGCCGGACGCATCATGCTGGCCGGCCAGGACGTCACCATCGGAACCGAGGCGGCGCGCCAGCATCGCATCCGCATGGCGCAGATGGTGTTCCAGGACCCGCAATCCGCACTGAACCCGCGCCGCCGCGTGGGCGCCATCGTGACCCAGGCGCTGGAGGCGGGGGGCCAGCGTGTCAGCCGCGATGCGCGCGAGCGGCGGGCGGGCGAATTGCTGGCGGAGATGGGCCTGTCGCCGGAAATGGCCACGCGCACGCCGTCGCAACTCTCCGGCGGCCAGCGCCAGCGCGTGAACATCGCCCGCGCGCTGTGCACCGTGCCGAAGCTGCTGGTGGCCGACGAGATCGTCTCGGGCCTCGACGTGTCCGTGCAGGCGCAGATGCTGACTTTGCTGCAACGCCTGCGGCAGGAGCTGGATTTCGCCATGCTGTTCATCTCGCACGACCTGTCGGTGGTGCGGCATCTGTGCGACCGCGTGCTGGTGATGTATCGCGGCGAGATCGTGGAGCAGGGCGCGACGGAAGCGGTGTTCGCCGCGCCGCAGCACGATTACACGCGGACCTTGCTGGCTGCGGTTCCGGCGGAACTCTGACGGAAGGGGACCCGAGGGCCCCACCTCGCGGCCGCGGGTGCGTTCAGGTCAGCGACCCTTTCCGGTGACCGCTTTGCGCCCATGGCGGTCATTCCCGCTTCCGTCTTCTCGTCTGGGACCGGCCGTTCGCGATTCCGCTGCTCTTATTCGGAAAGCTGTTCGAATCATCCAAGCTTCGGAACGAGCAGTGGCCAAGTAGTTTGAGCCAGGCCCCATATGGCAGTAGCCGAGGTCATTCAGCTCGAGCCGGGCGTAGAGCGGTATTCGACCATCGCAGTACGCTAGACCTGACCTCATCCGGGCGATACGCTGTTGAACAGAGGAATGAGGTGGTGAAAGAGCTATGTTCGGCCCTGACTTAGATAGGTATGAAAGCAAACTTAGAGCACAGCGGAGAAGCCTTAAAATTGGTCTATGGGCCTTTCTTTTCACTGGACGTAAACAGGATGACCGACAATTCTTCGATTTATATGCGGACTATATCGACAGAACCGCTGGGGAGGATTGGCACTGTATCGGATTTGCAAAGTCAATTCCGCCAACAGCGGTCGACGGTCGAGGCTGGCGGGATGATGACAGAAGCCATGCACTATCACAAGAGATACGACAACACATTCGCACCGACCTGATTACTCCGCACGCAACAGCAATAGTATTCTTCAATCCATTCAATATTGTACAAGAAGGTCGCGGAATTTACATACCGCTGGACGGGGCTAGATTATCGAACGAGAACATCATGAGACGAGACCTTGATATCATAACTGAAGCCGTTCGCCGAAGTCGAGGCACCGATATCGATGATGTACGGACGGAATTCGGAATCGACAATAGGCTTTCCTCACTTCAGCGGTCCCTCACCGCGCAGCAGTTTCGAGGTGTCGTAAAAGCCGTTATTGATCGCGCTATCGGCCCTGCTTTGGGCCGGCTTTTTTCCCTCGAAACCTGAGTGTCTGACTGGAAAAGGGTTGAGTGATTTCAGTTGGTTGTGATTCCGTTGGTTTGCGAGACACGACGGAGCCACGGATGCCCTGGACTGAAATCACCCGCCCGCAGTATCGGCGGGACGGTCTGCGCTACGCAAGCGACCTGAAGGACGCGGAATGGGTATTGATCGCGCCCTTCATGCCTGCTGAACACCGTCTTGGCCGGCCGCGTTCGGTTGATCTGCGAAGCGTCGTCAACGCGATGTTCTACATCGCCTCGACCGGCTGCCAATGGCGGCAACTGCCGAAGGAGTTTCCGCCTTATTCGACCGTTCAAGGCTACTTCTATCAGTGGGTGCGCGAGGGGAGGTGGAACGCTATCAATCATGCCCTGGTCATGGCATCGCGCGAGAAGGCCGGGCGCGAGCCGAGCCCGACGGCCGGGATGATCGAAGCCAGTCGGTGAAGACCACGGAGAGCGGCGGCCCTCATGGATACGACGCCGGCAAGAAGGTCAAAGGCCGCAAGCGCCATATCGTCGCCGACACTGCGGGGCTTCTGGTCGGACTGATCATGCATATCGCCAGCATCCAGGATCGTGATGGTGCGGTTGCCGTGTTGGCGTCCATTCGCCGGCTCTATCCCTGGCTGCAACATATCTTCGCTGACGCTGGCTATGCCGGCGACAAGCTGCGCAACGCCCTGGCCGCGCTGGGACGCTGGACGGTGCAGATCATCAAACGCTCCGACACCGCGCAGGGCTTTGAGGTTTTGCCTCGACGCTGGGTCGTGGAGCGAACCTTCGCCTGGCTCGGCAGATGCCGCAGGCTCGCAAAAGACTTCGAGACGACAATCGAAAGCTCAACGGCATGGACGCTCGTCGCCCACGTCCGACGGCTCACGCGCGCACTCGCAAGAGCTTGATACTCAATGCGCCATTCTGGGTCAGACACTGAGCGTCCTCTCTCACGTTTGCCAAGGCGTTCGTAAAAAGGGAAACAATCTTCTTTGGGTCCGTAACCGCAACAGACGATGTCCGGGTTAGCGACTTTTTGGCCATTGTTTTCCAGCTCTGGTCCAGGCTGCGATTACGGCACGGTGGGCCGCAGTCGTGCAAGGCTTATGGCGCGTGCTGATCCAGTTTGCCTTTGGCTATGCCGCGCCGCCTCCTACACCCACATCCACGGCGACATTCACCGCCAGGCGGCAGCATGATAAGAAGGCACTATGTTATTCGAGCAGTCTCATCTCGATTCCATCGCCCGCGCGTTGGCCGATGAAGGTCTAACCGGGAGTGAAATCGGCCATCTCTTGCGTATCTGTAAGATGGGCGACTTCGATCCCGTATCCCCCGGCATGAACATAACGAAGTGGAAGCGACTTCAGATAGCTTTCGTCGGCAAGCAAAACGCGACGCAGGAGCGGAGGGCCATCCTGCAATTCATCCGGGAGGCGATGGCACCGGCCAACCATCTTTCTAACCCCGGCCGTCACGAGGCGATGCGCTACCGGCTGAACCAAGCCCTCCTCCTGGCCGGTCTCCAATGCACGGAAGAGGGCAAGGTGGAGACGGCCGAGGCCGCGACGACCCTGAGCCAGGCCGAGAATCGGGCACGGTCCATGCGGGCCGGCCTGGAGCGCCGGAATGTCCACCCAGAGGTGCTTCGGTTTTGTGCAGCCGAGTGGTTGGTGGACGACTACTTCCATGCCGTCCAGGAAGCAGTGAAGAGCGTGATGGACAGGCTCCGCAAGAGCACGGGCCTCACGACGGACGGAGGGGAGCTTGTGAGCTTCGTCCTGGGAGGCGAGACCCCCATGCTTGCCATCAACCCAAGGCAGACCAAGAGCCAGAGGGATGAGCAAAAGGGATTCGTGAACCTCTTGACTGGCGCGGTAGGGATGTTCCGGAACCCAACTGCTCACGAGGCCCGCATCCATTGGCCCATGAGCCAGCAGGATGCCGAGGACATCATGTCGATGGTGTCGCTATTCCATCGTCGCCTTGATGGCGCGACCATGCCGCCGAGGGTGTGATGAAGCAGCGTCAGCGAAATTATATCACAGAGGCGACACGCCGGACCATCTTCGACTCTCTGCGAGTGGGGAAATGGTTTTGGGCTGGCAGGCTGGACGACGCCGAATTCCTATCTCGCATCTTCGACCTGGCGAGTCTCCCATCCAGCGACTCCCGGCACGCGGATATGAGTGGTGATGTTTGGCGGCACCGGCTCATCAATCCCGAGGATTGGCCAGACGATTGGGTGTTCTCGGACGATCGGCTCGACCTAATGCACGGTCCCGACGAGACGTTTCTCAAGTTCCTCTGTGAGATGGTTCACCCCGTTGTGCGTGACGAGGCGGACGTTGACGACATGGTAGCCAGCTTCAACCGGTATCTCGCATCGGACGGTTATCGTCTGGCCGTGGGGGAAACGATGTCCGGCCGCCGGATATTCATTGCGGAGCTTGCGCTAGCGGGTGCCGATGGCGCGCTTGCAGATGCCCGGCGGATTGCCGACGCGCTCTCTTCCAGCCACGTGGCCGCCCAGATAACCCGGATGCGGGCCAACATTGTGCCGGATGCCTCTTTGGCTATCGGTAGCAGCAAGGAGTTCGTGGAGTCCCTGTGCAAGGGCATCCTCGACGCACGCCGGGTGCCGCGCACCGGCAAGGAGGACTTCCCCGGTCTGGTGTCCCTGACGAGAGAGGCACTGTCTCTCAAGGTAAACCCTAAAAGCGACGCCACCCTGAGGTCCATGTTGGGTGCCCTGGGGACTATCACCAACTCGATCGCGGAGCTTCGGGGCCAGGTCGGAACGGGACATGGCGGTGCGCCCGAGACGTCTGCGCCACCGGCCGGGGTTGCCCGCCTGGCGGTGAATGTCGCCGTGGCACTTGGCGTGTTTCTCTGGGAGACACACGAGGCGTCCGCCGACAATCACGACAGCGCTTAAGCCAAGGCGGCCGCAATATTGGCAACCTGCTTACGTTGCAAATATTAAGAATTGGCCCCGAGGCCTCCGACCCGTTGGATCAGCGGCTTACGCGGTGCAGAAGTCCGGTGCGAATGCCCGATTTGGGCCGGGCTGGGCCTGTCTCAAAAAGCGAACGTCTGTAATTCCGGCTTCGACTCCCGAAAGCTGCTTATCTGCTTTCGGCCAACAACTGCCGCTCGGTCGCTTGGCTTTAATGTTCCGCTAAGGGTCGAAGCGTGATCATCCAACTGGACCGCTGGTATCACACGACTTGATTGCGCAACACGGCCTCGCCGCGCCAGAGCCGGTCGAGGTTATCCATGAGGATGTCGAGCACGTTGTCCTCATACCGCCGCGTCTCACCGGCCGTGTGCGGCGTGATCAGCGCGTTCTCCAGCGCCCAGAGCAGTGAGTCCTGCGGCAGCGGTTCCTCATGCGTGACATCGATCCCGGCGCCGGCGATGCGCCTGTCCGTCAGTGCCCGGATCAGCGCGGCCTCGTCCACGCACCGGCCGCGCGCGACATTCACCAGATACGAGGACGGCTTCATCGCGGCGAGCGCGGCGGTGCCGATCAGCCCCTCGGTCTCAGGCGTCAGCGGGCACGTCAGTGCCACGAAATCGGCCTGCGGCAGCAGGTCATGCAGCTTGCCCAGGCCGTGCACCTCGTCGGCGCCATTGCTGCCGGCAGCGGGATCGCGGCGCAGGCCGATCACGCGCATGTCGAACGCCTTGACAAGCTGCGCCAGACGCCCGCCGATGCGGCCGAGGCCGACGATCAGCAGTGTCTTGCCGCCAAGCTCGTCCTCGCGCCGGCAGAGGTCGCCGATCATGCCGCGCCAGAACCGCTTGGCCTGGTTGTCGCGCGCTTCCGGCAATAGCCGGCTGAGGGCCAGGATCAGCGCCATCGCGTGCTCCGACACCGCGCGCGCGTTCACGCCCGAAGCACTGGCGAGCCGGATGCCGCGGGCGGCCAGCAGATCGCGATCGAACTGGTCGGTGCCGGCGCCGATCGACTGGATGAAGCGCAGCCGCCTTGCGCGCTCCACCAGCTCGTTGCGCCACAGGCCGGACACCACCAGCACGTCGGCGTCGCCGATGCGCGCGTCCAGCTCGTCGCGGGTGCGCAGCTCGAAGCTGTCGATCCCGGCCTGCCGCAGCGCGAAACGGTCCTGCATCCGATAGGCGACATGGGCGAAGCAGATGTTCAGACGATCCTTGGACGGAAACATGATTTCTCCTGCCGTTACTGCACCCGCAATCCCGCGTCCCGCAGCAGCGGCAGCACGGATTCGATGAAGTATGGCAGCTCGTCCTTGAAATTCACAAAACTGACGGTCGTGCCGGCGAACCCGGCCGCGGCCATGCGCACCATCTCCTCGGCGATGTGGCGCGGCGTGCCGACCAGCGGATAGGTGCCGGCGCCACCGGCGAAGCGCTTGCGATGCAGGCGGTACGCCTCGGCATCGTGCGAGCCGGAGAATTTCTCCTTGGCGCCCATGTAGTGGTCGACGCTCGCGCCGTCCTGCATGGTCACGGCGTAATGTTCGTAATAATCCTCGGCCTCGGCCTGGGTTGGGCGGCAGACCACATGGGTGGTGGTGTAGACGCCGACCTCGCGGCCTTCCTTCGCCACCCGCGCGGCGATGTCGTCGATCTGGGCGCGGCCCTTGTCGATGTCGGTGAAGGTGGTGAACAGGAAGTCGGCGGCCTTCGCCGCGAAATCCCGGCCGGGGGGCGAGAACGCGGCATTCAGCGTCACCGGCCGCGGCCGCTGCACCGGCGCCGGCCGGCCGGAGACGTTCTTCAGCTTGTAGTACTTGCCGTCGAAGTCGAACGGGCCGGTATCGGCCAGGATGCGGCTCATGATCTCGAACCATTCCAGGCCCTGGGCGTAGCGGTCCTCGATCATGGTCAGGCCGAAGGCGTCGAACTCCTCGGGGTTCCAGCCGCAGACGATGTTGAGCCCGGCGCGGCCGTTGGAGGCATGGTCGATCGTGGCCAGCGCCTTGGCGGCATACACCGGATGCACCATGGGCACGTGCACGGTGGAGAACAGGGCGATCCGCTCGGTGACGCCGGCGAGGGCGGCGGCGAAGGTGAGCGTCTCGAAGCTCCACTCGCGTGAATTCATCTCGCCGCCGAACCCCTTCCAGCGGGCGATCGGCAGGAAGAACTCGATGCCGGCACGGTCGGCCATCTGCGCGACCTCGACGATGCCCTGCCATGTCGCCGGCCAGCGCTCCTTCACCCGGGTCAGCGTCAGCCCGCCATCGGCGTTGGCGGAGAACACGCCCAGCTTGAAACGGTTGGGGCCGTGCATGGGGTGCAAAGGCATTGTCGAGCGTCCTTCCCTTATACGGTCATTCCAACATCTGCGGGAAAATACTTCAAGCTTGAAACGTCTGCCCGGCGGCAACGGCGCACATCGCGCTTCCTCTGCGGCCTTCGCGGCTCCTATTCTCGGTCCAACGACAAGACCTGGCGGTGGGGAGAGGGACCATGCAGCAGATCGGGCACTATCTCGGCGGACGCATCGTCGCCGGCAACGGCGCGGCGGGCGACGTGTTCAATCCGGCCACCGGCGAGGTCTCGGGCCGGGTCGCCATGGGCGGCGTGGAGGAGGTGAACGCCGCTGCCGCCGCCGCCACCGCGGCTTGGCCCGCCTGGGCCGCCACGCCGCCGCTGCGGCGCGCGCGCGTGCTGTTCAAGTTCAGGGAGGCGCTGGAGCGCGACACCAGGCGCATCGCCGCCATCATCACGTCCGAGCACGGCAAGATCCTGTCGGACGCCGAGGGCGAGGTTCAGCGCGGCCTCGAGGTCGTGGAATTCGCCTGCGGCATCCCGCATCTGCTGAAGGGCGAGTACACCGAGGCCGTCGCCGGCGGCATCGATGCCTGGTCCATGCGCCAACCCTTGGGTGTGGTCGCCGGCATCACGCCGTTCAACTTCCCCGCCATGGTGCCGCTGTGGATGATCCCGGTGGCGCTCGCCGCCGGCAACTGCTTCGTGCTCAAGCCCTCGGAGAAGGACCCGTCCGCCAGCCTGGTGATGGCCGAGCTGCTGGCCGAGGCCGGGTTGCCGCCCGGGGTGTTCCAGGTGGTGCAGGGCGGGCGCGCGGCGGTGGAAGCGATCCTGGCGCATCCGGACATCCAGGCGATCAGTTTCGTCGGCTCCACCCCGGTCGCCGAGGCCGTCTATCGTGGCGGCACGCACAGCGGCAAGCGGGTGCAGGCGCTGGGCGGGGCCAAGAACCATCTGGTGGTGATGCCCGATGCCGATCTGGACCTGGCCGTCGATGCGCTGATGGGCTCGGCCTATGGCAGCGCCGGCGAGCGCTGCATGGCCGTCTCGGTGGCCGTCGCCGTGGGCGACGTGGGCGACCGGCTGGTCGAGCGCATCGCCCCGCGCGTGCGTGCCCTGAAAGTCGGCCCCGGCATCGACAAGGAAGCCGAGATGGGGCCGCTGGTGACCGCCGAGCACCGCAACAAGGTGATCGGCTATATCGACACCGGGGTGAAGGAAGGCGCCGAACTGGTCGTCGATGGCCGCGGCCTGTCGCTGCAGGGATACGAGAACGGCTTCTTCCTCGGCGGCAGCCTGTTCGACCACGTGACGTCGGACATGCGCATCTACCAGGAGGAGATCTTCGGCCCGGTGCTGTCGGTGGTGCGCACCCCGGATCTCGGGCACGCGGTGGACATGATCAACGCGCACCGCTTCGGCAACGGCACCGCGCTGTTCACCAGCGACGGTGGCGCCGCCCGCGGCTTCGCCAGTGCCATCAAGGTCGGCATGGTCGGCATCAACGTGCCCATCCCCGTGCCGGCCGCGTTCCACAGCTTCGGCGGCTGGAAACAGTCCTTGTTCGGCGACCACCACGTCCATGGCGCCGAAGGCGTGCGCTTCTACACCCGCTACAAGGCCATCACGCAACGCTGGCCCGCCAGCATCCGCGCCGGGGCGGAATTCGCCATGCCGCAGATCGGCCGGTGAAGGGGCCGTTGGCCGGCCGGCGTCGCCGCCTCAGCCGTTGCGGAGGCCCGCATCGGCATCCGGCATGACCCGCGGGGCCGCCTCGTCCCATTGGGCGACCACGCGGCTGCCCGGGATGAAGGCTTCGGCCTGCTCGCTTGCCAGGTCGGCCCAGAGGCTGAACTGATCGTCGGTGCCGGGCAGCGTCAGGCGTATGCGGGTCAGCGATCCGAGGAAGGTCCGCTCGCGTACCTCCACTCCCACGGCGCCGGGCGGCAGCTGGCCGTTCATCGGCTGCAGCCGCACGTTCTCCGGACGGATGAACATCTCCACCGCAGCACCATGCACATGCGCCGCGGCGGCGCTGGCCGGCAAAGCGAGGTTGGCGACACGCACGCTGTGTCCCTCGGCGACACCGCGTAGCACCGCGCCGGAGCCGATGAAGCGGGCCACGAACCCGCAGGAGGGCTCGCGGTAGATCGTGGACGGGCTGGCGACCTGCAGCAGCCGGCCTTCGTTCATCACCGCGACCCGGTCGGAGATCGACAGCGCCTCTTCCTGGTCGTGGGTGACCAGGACGGTGGTCACGCCGGTCTCGCGCTGGATGCGGCGGATCTCCTCGCGCAGCTGCACGCGCACCTTGGCGTCCAGGGCCGACAGCGGTTCGTCCAGCAGCAGCACCTGCGGCTGCACCGCCAGCGCCCGGGCCAGCGCCACGCGCTGCTGCTGACCGCCGGAGAGCTGGTGCGGATACTTGTCGGCATGCTCGGACAGGCCGACGAGATCGAGCAGCTGGCCGGCGCGGGCGATCTGCTCGGATTTCGGCCGGCCGGCGACGCGCGGCCCGAAACGCACGTTGTCGAGCGCGGTCATGTTGGGGAACAGGCTGTAGGCCTGGAACACCATGCCCATGCGGCGCGCGCTGGGCGACAGCGCTGTCACGTCTTTGCCGGCGACGAGCACGCGCCCGGATTCCGGCGGGATGAAGCCGGCGATGATGCGCAACAGCGTGGTCTTGCCGCAGCCGCTGGGGCCGAGCAGGCACACCAGCTCACCCTCGCCCATGGTGAGGCTGAGGTCCGCGAGCACCTGGCGCCCGGCGAAGGATTTGGACACCCGGTTCACCTCGACGGTCGCCATCTCAGTGTCCTCCGGGGATCGAGGTCTGGCCGCGGCCGGCGATCAGCACGCCGAGCATCGCGGCCCAGGTGATGAGGAAGCTGACCACAGCAAGGGCCGCCGCCGCCGTCGCTTCGTGCTGGCCCATCTGGTTCATGTAGACCGCGAAGGTGCGGAACAACAGCACATTGGCAAAGGTGAATTCCCCCATCACCACCGCCAGCGTCAGCAGGGTGCTGCCGACCAGCGCGGCGCGCAGGCTGGGCAGGATCACCATGCGGATGATCTGCCCCATGCCCGCGCCAAGCGACTGTCCGGCCTCGGTCAGCGTGGTCAGGTCGATCGCCCGCAGACCCACGTCCAGCGAGCGGTAGGCAAAAGGCAATGCGAGGAAGAAATAGGGGATCACCAGATAGAACGGCGTGCCGATCAGCCATTCCGGTCCGGTGAACAGCGCCGTCAGCCCCGCTACCAGGGCGATCGCCGGCACCACGAAGGGCAGGGTCGCGATGAACTCGAACAGCGGCCGCAGGCCGGGCGCATACAGGTTCATGAAGATCATCGCAGGCACCAGCAGCAGCAGCAGCGCCGCCACCGTGGCCAGAGCGAGCTCCATCGACAGCAGCAGCGCGTCCGGCAGGTCGGCCGAGGCCAACAGCAGCCGATAGGCTTCGAACCCGTAGGTGCTGCCGCCCTCCCAAAGGCTGAACGCCGCGGTCATCGCCAGCGGAACAACGAAGTACACCCCGGCCAGGATCAGGGTGGTCCAGCCGCCAGGCCCCATCCGGTTGGCGCCGGCCCCGCTCATGATCGCGCCGTCCACCGGCTGGCGCGGCGCGTCATCGCGGTGCTGATCGCCAGCACGGTCACCATCACCACGATCATGCCCACCGACAGCGCCGCCCCGATCTGCGGGTCTGCGGCGACATTGCCGGACAGCACGGCGCTGATCTCCGTGGTGACCAGGCCGATATTGCCGGAGGTGAGCGCGTAGGCGGTGGCGTAGGCGGAGAAGGCGTTGCCGAACAGCAGGATCCAGGCGGCGATCAGCGAGGGCGCCAGGACGGGCAGGCCGACATGGCGCCAGTACTGCCCGGGTGTCGCGCCGAGGATCTCCGCCGCCTCCCGCCAGGACGGGCGCAGCGCCGCGATCGCCGGCGTGATGATGATCACCATCAGCGGGATCTGGAAATACGAATAGGTCAGCGTCAGCCCGGTGATCGAGAACAGGCTGAAGCCCATGTCGTAGAGGTCGAGGCCGATCCGCTTGAGCAGCATCGTCAGCAGGCCCAGCGTGCCGAGCGTGGAGATGAATGCGAACGCCAGCGGCACGCCGGCGAAGTTCGCCGCCACCGCCGAGAAGCTGGTGACCAGGGAGCGCAGCCAAGCCGGAGCGCCAGGCTTGAGCACCGCGAACGCGACCAGCCCGCCGGCGACGACGCCGGCGGTGGCCGAGGCGAGCGACAGATACAGCGAATGCTCGAACGCGACCCGGTAGCGGTACTGGCCAAGGGTCTCGATATACGCGAGCGTGAAGCCGTCCTCGCCGGTGACCGCCTGGATCGCCAGCATCGCGGTGGGCGCCACCAGGAAGGTGGCGCACACCGCGAGAAACGCCCCGATGAACAGCCAGGCTACCGGCGCCTTCATGTGCCGGCCGGGCCTGCGCGCAGGGTCAGATTTTCACCACCCGCGGCCAGTTGTCGGTCAATGCCTTCTTGGCCTTGTCCGCCTGGTCCGGGGTGGCGAACTTGATGTTCTTGTACGCCTCGGCCGGGGGCAGCGTCTTCAGCACGGCGTCCGGCACCTTGCCGGCCGCGACCAGGCTGTTGAAGCGGATCGGGTGGGCGAAACCGCCGAGGAACGCCAGCTGGCCCTCATCGGAATACACATACTCCATCCACAGCTTCGCGGTGTTCGGGTGGGGGGCATAGGCGCTGATGGCCATGCAGTAGTAGTTGCCGAAAGGCGGCGCGTCGCGCGGCACCAGCACGTCGATGTCGACCTTGCCCTCGTTGGCCTTCTTGTAGCCGAGGCTGAGGTAATCCCAGTTGAGGGCGATCGGCGTCTGCCCGGCGACGAGGCTTGCCGGGGTGGCGGCGGCCGGGTTCAGGTTGCCGAGCTTGGCCAGTTCGCCGAAGAACTCGATGCCGGGGTTGATGTTGTCGAAGCTGCCGCCATTGGCCAGGGCGGCCGCATACACGGCGCCGATGGCCGCACCCGCGGCGAGCGGGTTGCCGTTCAGGGCAATCATGCCCTTGTATTCCGGCTTCTTCAGGTCCGCCCAGGTCTGCGGCACGTTCTTGACCACGGACTTGTTCACCGCGAACGATGTGACGCCATAGTAGTCGCCGTACCAGAAGCCGTCCTTGTGCTTCACGTCGTCCGGGATCTCGTTCCAGGTCGCGACCTTGTAAGGCGCGTACAGCTTCTCCTTGGTGCCGGAGATGGCGAAGGCCGGACCCACGTCGACCACGTCGGGCGCCCGCTGCTGGTTCTTGAGGCTGCGGATCGCCTGCAGCTCCTCGGCCGAGCTGCCATCGGGGTTGGCGGAGTCGAGCTTCACGCCATACAGCGCCTGGAAGCGGTCCATCGTCACGCCCCAGTTCGCCCAGTCGCGCGGCAGGGCGATGACGTTGATCTGGCCCTCTTTCTTGGCGGCCGCGGCCAGCGCGGCGGGGACGTTGGGGCCGGCGGCGAAGGCCCGGCCGGTTCCGAACAGGCTGGTGCTGGCGACTGCCAGACCCGACTTGAGGATGAAACGGCGATCAAACGTCATGGCTCTTGCTCTCACTTCATATTGCGAGGAAGCCGGCTGTAACGCCGATACACGGCAGTATCATAATGACATATCCATGAAGGCTCTGACGACATTTCTTCGCCGTGCCGGGGGGCGGACGGGACGGGCCGGGTCCGCAGACGGCGGAGAGGGGTGGCCGGCAGGGCAGGCGCCACCCGCCCGGTAGCGCGCGTCAGCGGTTGAGGTGGCGCGTGACGAAGGCGCGGCAGCGGTCGGTCCGGGGGTTGATGAAGACCTGGGCGGGCGGGCCTTCTTCTTCGATGCGGCCGGCATGCAGGAAGATCGTGCGGGTGGAGACGTCGGCGGCGAAGGCCATTTCATGGGTCACGATCAGCATGGTGCGCCCTTCCTCGGCCAGGCCGCGGATCACGCGCAGCACTTCGCCGACCAGCTCGGGGTCGAGTGCCGATGTCGGCTCGTCGAACAGCAGCGCGCGGGGGCGCATGGCCAGCGCGCGGGCGATGGCGGCGCGTTGCTGCTGTCCGCCGGAGAGGTGGGCGGGGTAGGCGTCGCGCTTCTCGGCCATGCCGACCTTTTCCAGGATCGCCTCGGCCTCGGCGATACACTCGCCGCGCGGGCGTTTCTGCACGTGAACCGGCGCTTCGATGACGTTCTGCAGCACCGTCATGTGCGCCCACAGGTTGAAGCTCTGGAACACGAAGCCCAGGGAGCTGCGGATGCGGTTGACCTGGTGGATGTCCGCCGGCTCCGGGTGGCCGCGGCGCGAGCGCATGCGGATGGTCTCGCCGCCGATGGCGACCTCGCCGGCGTCCGGCACTTCCAGCATCGGGATGCAGCGCAGCAGCGTACTCTTGCCGGAGCCGCTGGCGCCGATGATCGAGATCACCTCGCCTTCGCGGGCGTCGACGGAGACGCCTTTCAGGACCTCGTTCTGGCCGAAGCTCTTGCGCAGGTCGCGGACGGTGATGGCAGAGGTCATGATGTGGCCGGTCGCAGATGCGGGTTCAGCCAGGCTTCCGCCTGGGCGATCGCGCGGGTCAGCAGGAAGTTGATCACGAGGTAGATGCTTCCGGCGCACAGGAAGACCTCGAGCGCGCGGTAGGTCTCGGAGATGATGGCGTAGGAGATGCCGCTGACTTCCATCAGTGTCACGATGCTGGCCAGCGAGGTGGATTTCACCATGATCACCAGCTCATTGCCGTAGGCCGGCAGCGCCTGGCGGATCGCCAGCGGCAGGATGATCCGGCGGTACAGCAGGAAGCCCGACATGCCGGACACCCGGGCGGCCTCGGCCGCGCCCTGGGGCACGGCGAGCAGGCCGCCGCGGATGATCTCGGCGCCATAGGCCGCGGTGTTCAGCGACAGCGCCAGGATGGCGCACCAATAAGGCTGGCGCAGGAACGGCCATAGGAAGCTGTTGCGGACCTCCGCGAACTGGCCGATGCCGTAATAGATGAGGAAGATCTGCAGCAGCAGCGGCGTGCCGCGCAGCACGAACACATAGGCGCGCACGAGCCATTCGCACGGCAGGAAGGAGGCGCGCAGCACCGCCAGCAGGACCGCGAGCGCGGCGCCGATGGCCACCGACACGAACGTGAGCTCCAGGGTCAGCGGCACGCCGGCCAGCAGCTTCTGCATCGTGTCGATGAGGAAGGCGAAATCCATGCGTCAGGCACGCCGCTCGCTGCGCAGCGTCCAGCCCTCGGCGCCGCGAAAGGCGAAGCCGGAAACCGTGGTCAGCATCAGGTACAGCATGAAGCCCGTGATGTAGAAGTCGAAGGGCAGGCGGGTGGAGCCGGCGCCCACATGGATCTGGCGCATGATCTCGGCGAGGCCGGTCACCGAGATCAGGGCCGACTCCTTCAGCACCTGCTGCCAGACATTGCCGATGCCCGGCATGGCGTAGCGCAGTGCGCGGGGGGCGATGATGCGGCGCAGCATCAGCAGCCGCCCCATGCCCACGGCGCGTGCCGCCTCGATCTCGCCGCGCGGGATCGCCAGGTAGCCGCCGCGGATCACCTCGGTCTGATAGGCGCCGGAGACGATGCCCACGGCCAGCGTGCCGACCATGAAGCCGTTCAGGCCCCAGAAGCCCTGCTGCCCGAGCATGCGGGCAACCGCGGTCATCACCTGGCTGCCGCCGAAATAGAACAGGTAGACCACCAGCAGGTCGGGGATGCCGCGCACGACGGTGGTGTAGACGTCGCCGGCCCGGCCTGCCACGGCCGAACCCGACAGCTTGGCCCAGGCACCCAGGGTGCCGAAGCCGAGCCCGGTGGCGAACGCGCAGGCCGAGACGGAGAGGGTCAGAAAGGTCGCGTAGGCAAGCTGCCACCCCCAGCCGTTCGGCCCGAAGCCGATCAGCGTGAAATAGGTCGCCATGCCCACGCGCCTCGGGGGTCAGCCTAGGACGGCGGGCTGATGTCGACCTTGAACCACTTGAGTGAGAGCGTCTTGATGGTGCCGTCGGCCAGGGCTTCGTTCAGCCCCTTGTCCAGCAGCGCCTTCAGGTCGGCGTCGCTCTTGCGCAAGCCGATGCCCGTGCCCTTGCCGAGCAGGCCGCCGGTGAACAGCGGTCCGGACAGCTTCATCTGGTCCCCGCCCGGCTTGCTGAGGGTGGACGCGAAATAGGAGGTGGACGCCAGTGCCGCGTCGACGCGGCCGGCCTGCAGATCGAGGTCGTGCTCCTCGGTGGTCGGGTAGGTGCGGATCTCCGTCACGCCCTTGAAGTAGGTGTTCAGCAGATCGGCCTGGATGGTCGAGACCTGCACGCCGATGACCTTGCCCTTCAGCGCGGGGGCGAGGTCCTTGATCGCCTTGTCCATCGCCGCCTTGTCGTCCAGCGACACGCGCACGCCGCTGTCGGGCATGGCCGCGAGCGGGCTTTCTTTCATCACCGCGAAGGTGGTGGGCGAGTTGGAGTAGGGGCGCGTGAAGTCGATCACTTCCAGCCGCTTCGCGGTGATGCTCATGCCGGACATGATGGCGTCATACTTGCCGGCGTTCAGGCCGGGGATGATGCCGTTCCAGTCCTGGGCCACGAATTCGCAGGTCAGGTTGACGCGCTTGCACACATCCAGGGCGAGGTCGATCTCGAAGCCGATCAGCTTCCCGTCCGGCGCGTGCATGTTGTACGGCGCATAGGCGCCTTCGGTGGCGATCACCACCTTCTTCCAGTCCTTGGCCTGCGCCGCCGGCACGGCCAATGCGACCGCGACGGCCAACGCCGGCAGAAGACGCGATATCTTCACCATGAAGCCTCCCCATTATTATGCACGCACACGACCGCGCACGGACTGCGTGGGCCCGGCATGAAGCGGCGGAAGCTAAGGCTCCCGATGGCGTTTGCAAAGTGGGAAATCAGGCGGCGCCCCGGGGGCCGGAGGGGCGGACCGCCCCGTCGGACGGCTTGAAGCCGGGTGAGGCCTGGGCCTCGACGTGCTAGCCTGGGTGCCCCACGTCCCGCTCCTCGACGCGGCGGAGACGATGTCCGGCCACACGCCACCGCCTGGGACCGGAGCCCGGCCGGGGCCGGCGATGACCACACCCGCCAGGGATCGATCTAGCGACCCGTGCCGTGCCGACCCGGTCGTCACCGCAAGGAGGTTGACCATGACAATCGCGAACCGGCTTCGGCAGTACCTGGATAACCAGGGTGTTGCCTACGACGTCGTCGCGCATCCGCGCACGCTGACGACCAGCGGGTCGGCCCACTCGGCGCATGTCGCCGGGAGCAAGGTGGCCAAGCCCGTGGTCGTCCATCACGAACTTGGCTACGTGCTCGCCGTTGTTCCCAGCACCCATCGCGTGGAGCTGGGCACCTTGCAGTCGCTTCTGGACCGGCGGCTCGGCCTGGCGACAGAGGCGGAGGTCACCGGGCTGTTCAACGACTGCGAAATCGGCGCCATCCCGCCCGTGGGCGCGGCCTACGGCGTGCCGGTGGTGGTGGACGAGAGTCTGAGCGATGCGCCGGACGTGTATTTCGAGGCCGGCGACCACGCCACGCTGGTGCATGTGAGCGGCGCCGCCTTCAGGGCGTTGACGAAGGAGGCGCGCTGGGCCCGCTTCAGCCATCCTGCCTAGTTCAGCGCGATCTCGTCGCCTGGACGGACGGTTCCTTCCACCAGCACGGCGCCATAGACGCCGGCCTTTCCGTCATGCGCCTGGGCGACATTGCGCAATACCTCAGGGCGTGCCTGCGCTGTGTCCGGGTCGAGGGTGATCATCTTGCAGCGCGGATCGCGCTCCAGCAGCGCAACCACCGCCTTGGCGCCGATCCGCAGCGAGCGCCCGACGAACCCGTCCTCCGTGAACCCGGAGGCGGCGCCGAGATCAGCGTAGATGTTGGCGCGGAACCGGCGCTGGTCCAGCGCCATGCCGACTTCCTGCCCGAGGCCGCGCACCGTCTGCAGTGAAATGAAGGATACCGGCCGGCAATCCGTCATCGCCCGGTCGGACCGCAGCAGAGCGAGCCCGTGCGCGGCGCCGCTTGCCGTGCGCAGCCGATCGCGCAACGTGGGATCATCGATCGCCAGCACGTCGCCCGCCGGCGTTTCGACATCCACGGCGAGATCGCCGATGGCGGGATAGACGGGCGTGAGACCGGGCGCGAGGCTTTCGGCTTCCGCCAGGTTCGGGGGGCGCGCCGCCAGCGCCGGGTCGCGGAATCTCGGCCGGTACAGCAGCATCTCCGCGAGCTCGCGCCCGGTGAGGTAGGGAAATCCCGCGGGGGCGTCGGGGTTGCGGAACGCATAAAGGCGATCGCCGTAGACGCCCGAGAAGGCAATGTATGCCTCCTGCAGCTTTTCGCCGCGCATGCTCTTCACGGGATAACGCCACAGGCTTTCGACGTGCCCGATGACACTCATGCTGGCAACTCCATGGTTGGATCGGCATTGCCGCGCTGGGCAACCACGACGACGGCGCGCGGAGGGTAATGCCGGCGTCCGGCTGCCGGCAACGGCGGTCGAGGACTTGTCACGCTCCGAGCATTGGTTCACATTCTGGTCGGAATTGATCCAAGATTGGCGTCGGATGATACGCCACAGGAGGGGTGGTGAAGGTCACGGAAGTCGCATTCATTGCGCTGAACGCACCCCTGCCCGAGGGGGCGGCCTATGGGATGTCCAAGTCCCTCGCCACGGCGCGGCAAAGTACGCTGGTCAAGCTGGTGCTGGAGGACGGCACCGAGGGATACGGCGAGGCATGGGGAATACCGGCGGTCAACCTGGCCTACCTGCCGTTCCTGCAAGGATATGTCGTCGGTGCGACGGTTTTCGACATCGAGCACGTGTTCAGTCGCATCCTGGCGCGCCATTATCATTTCGGCGTGCAGGGGCCGTTCATGGCGTGCCTGTCGGGCATCGACATCGCGGCCAAGGATGCGACCGGCAAGCTCCTGGGGCTTCCCGTTCACCGGCTGATCGGCGGCAAGCGCTGGGATCGCGTCAGCGTCTACGCCTCCGGCGGATATATCACCGAGGACCCGGATCGCGACTTCGAGCCACAGATCGCCCGGATGGCGAAGGATGGCCACCGGGCCATCAAGATCAAGATCGGCCTTTCGCCCGCATCGGATGCGGCGCGCGTGGCGCTTGCCCGCAGGATCATGGGCGACGACGCCGACATCATGGTCGATATCAACTCCAACTATACGGTCGATCTTGCGCGGGAGAGCATTTCCCGCATCGCGCAGCATCGGATCGGCTGGGTGGAGGAGCCGCTCGCGCCGCAGGACATCTCGGGATATGAGCAGCTGCAGCGCTGGAGCCCGATCCCGATCGCGACCGGCGAGGCGCTGTATACGGCGCATGACTTCAAGCTGCTCGTGGATCGCCGCGGGGTCGATGTGATGCAGCCGGATTTGTCGCTGTGCGGCGGGTTCTGGCAGGGGCGGGCAATCGCATCGATGGCCGTGCTCAACCATGTGCGGATCTCGCCGCATGTGTGGGGCACTGGAATCGGTCTGGCGGCGGGCGTTCATTATGTCGCGGCCATGCCGAGCAACCCGCATGCCGACAACATTCCGAAGCCACCGCTCGTCGAATACGATGTCGGCGTCAATCCGCTGCGGGAATCCCTGCTGAGGGCGCCGCTCCGGCCGGTGGACGGCATGATTGCCGTGCCGGACGCGCCGGGCCTCGGAATCGAGATCGATTGGGATGCCGTCGGCCGCTATGCCGTTCGCTGACTCGCCCGGCGCGGCGCGGGGGGAGGATGACGTCCCTGCAGGGACGGTGCTGGATATCGCCGATCTCAAGACGTATTTCGACACCGATGCCGGCATCGTGCGCGCCGTCAACGGGGTGACGCTGCGTGTTGCCGACGGCCAGACCCTGGCCATTGTCGGCGAGTCGGGCTCCGGCAAATCCGTCACCGGCCTGACCGTGATGCGGCTGCTCGCCCGTACGCCCGGCCGTGTCGCGGGCGGCAGCATTCTCTTCCGCGGCCGCAATGGGCTGGTGATCGATCTGCTGGCCTTGTCCGAGGCCGAAATGGCCAAGCTGCGCGGCCGCGAGATCGCCATGATCTTCCAGGACCCGATGTCCAGCCTCAATCCGGTGTTTCCCGTAGGCGAGCAGATCGCCGAGCCCATTCGCATCCACAAGGGCGCCTCTCGCCACGAGGCGCGGGCCCAGGCCATCGAACTGCTGCGTCAGGTTGGCATCAACGATCCGGACACCCGTGTCGACGCCTATCCGCACCAGCTCTCCGGCGGGATGCGCCAGCGGGTGATGATCGCGATCGCGCTGGCCTGCGATCCCCGGCTGCTGATTGCCGACGAGCCGACCACGGCGCTGGACGTCACGATCCAGGCGCAGATCATCACGTTGCTGCGGCGTCTGCAGCGCGAACGGAACATGGCGATGATCTTCGTCACGCATGATCTGAAGCTGGTCGAGGAGATCGCCGACCAGGTGGCGGTGATGTATGCCAGCCAGATCGTCGAGCAGGGCACGACAGCGGACGTGCTCGAGCACCCGCGGCATCCGTACACGCGGGCGCTGCTTGATTGCACGCCGCATGGAGGGGCGCACGCGGGCGGAACGCGCCGCCGCCTGCAATCGATCCCCGGCGGCCTGCCGAGCCCGCTCGCACCGCCGGCAGGGTGCCGGTTTCACCCGCGCTGTGGCTTCGCGACCGCGGCCTGCATGGCGGCGGAGCCGGTGCTTGAGCCGGTGACGGCGCAGCACGTCACGCGCTGCCGCCGCTGGCGCGAGATCACGCTGTGAGCGCACACGCGAACGCGGCGGGTCCGCAGGCGAGTGCCGTGCCGCTGGTGCGCGCCCGCGGGTTGTCGAAGGCGTTCGGGGCAAGCGGCGGTCTGTTTGCGAAAGCCCCAAAGCCGGTTCGCGCCGTGGATGACGTCTCGCTCGATATCGAGCAGGGCGAAGTGCTGGGCGTGGTGGGCGAGTCCGGGTCGGGCAAATCCACGCTCGGCCGCCTGCTTCTGCGTCTGATCGAGCCGACCGCCGGCACGCTCGAATTCGCCGGCGAGAACCTGTCGGCGATGCCCGACGGGGCGTTGCGTCACTTCCGGCGCAACATGCAGATGATATTCCAGGACCCGTTCGCCAGCCTTAATCCACGGATGACCATCGGCGACGCGCTGGTCGAGCCGCTGCGCCTGCATCGCGGCCTGCACGGGACGGCGGCGCGGGACGCCGCCGCCGCTCTGCTCACGCAGGTCGGCCTGACGGCTGAGCATCTTCATCGCTATCCGCGCGCGTTTTCCGGCGGCCAGCGGCAACGCATCGCCATCGCGCGGGCGCTGGCGTCGCAACCGAAATTCATCGTGGCCGACGAGCCGGTCTCGGCGCTGGACGTGTCCGTGCAGGCGGACGTGATCAACCTGCTGCAGGATCTCCAGCAGTCGTTCGGCCTGTCGCTGCTGTTCATCAGCCATGATCTCTCGGTGGTGGAGGTCATCGCCGACCGGGTCCTGGTGCTGTATCTCGGCCGGGTGATGGAAATGGCGCCGACGGCGACGCTGTATGCGCATCCGGCCCATCCGTACACCGTTGCGCTGATGCAGGCCGCACCCGGGCGGCATCGCGGCGGCACCCGGCTGGAACTGGCCGGAGAGATTCCCAGCCCGAGCAATCCGCCATCGGGCTGCGTGTTCCGCACGCGCTGCCCGTTCGCCATCGGCGCCTGCGCGGAGACGAGACCCGCCCTGCGGGAGAAGGCACCTGGACATTTCAAGGCATGCATCCGCGATGACCTCGCTTTCTGACTCACCTCCCACGCGCCTTGCGGGCAAGCGGGTCTTCGTTGTCGGTGGCCGCGGCTTCGTCGGATCGCATGTGGTGCGCGCGCTGATCGCGGCCGGCGCACGGCCGCAACTGTTCGGCCCGCCGATGGCCGAGGACCGCCTGGCCGATGTCGCCGGCGCGTTCGACGAGTTCACCGGCACGGTGGAATCACGCGCTGCGCTGCGCGCGGCGCTGCACGGCGCGCGGGCGGACGCCGTCGTCTCCTGCGCGGCGCATGGTGTCGGCCGCGTCGGCTTGATGCGCTCCGGAGAGGCCGAGGCCGACGCCGCGATGGGCGTCAATGTGCTGGGTTTCGGAAAGCTGCTCGACGCCGCGCGCGAGGCCGGCATCGGCCGGGTCGTCTGGACCAGCTCGACCGTCGTCTACGGTCCCGCGGAAAGCTATGCGGCGCAGCCGGTGGACGAGGATGCGCCGGTGGCGCCGACGACGATGTACGGCCTGACGAAGACTCTGGCGGAGGAACTCGCGCGCTACCACGTTCGCCGGTACGGCATGTCCGTCGTCGGCCTGCGCCTGCCGCTTATTCTCGGCCCCGGTCTTTGGTATCAGGGTGCCGCGGCCGCGCTCGCGGGTCTGTTTCGGGCCGCCGGGGCGGATGCGCCGTACCGCCTGGAATTTCACGATCACCCGATCGACCTGATGTATGCCGGCGATGTCGGCGACGCCGTCGTTGCCGTTCTGCGGCATGCGGGGCCGCTGCAAGCGGTCTACAACCTCGAGGGCTTCAGCGCGGCGGCGAGCCAGATCGTGCGCGCGGCACGGGAATGCCGGCCCGGCCTGGCCGTCGAGATGGTCCCGACCGTGCCTGCGATCCTGTTCCCGCTCATTTCCGGCGCGCGCCTGCGTGCCGACGTGTCCTTCACGGCGAAGCACGATCTTTCCGCGCTCGTCCGCGCATTGCTGCAACAGGATGATGCATCACCATGATCAATCAACGTCTGGCCCGGCTTGGGCTCGTTCTTCCGCAAGCGGCCGCACCGTCCTTCAAATATACGCCGGTCACGTTGCATCGCGGGGTTGCCTATGTCGCGGGGCAGCTTCCGAAAGTCGATGGCGAGGTGCGGGTTTTCGGCAAGGTGGGCGCGGACGTCGATCTCGAAACCGCCAGGTCGCAGGCGCAGGTATGCGTGCTGCAAGGGCTTGCCTGCCTGCGTGACGCGATCGGCACGCTGGATCAGGTCGAGCAGGTCTTGCGGGTGAACGGCTATGTCGCATCGGCCTCCGGCTTCAACGATCAGCCGAAGGTGCTTGACGCCGCTTCGGAGCTGCTGCTGCAGATTTTCGAGGAGCGCGGGCGGCACGCGCGGTCGGCTGTGGGTGTGGCCGAACTTCCGCGCAATGCTGCCGTCGAGATCGAATTCACGTTTGCCTATCGCGAATAGGCCGTCTGTTCATGCGCGACCGCCGGGTCATCTGCTGCAAACGCGCGTTCAAGCCAAGTCGGTGCCTCGGCGGCCGACGGATGGGAGGATACGTTGATGCATGATCATGAACTGCCCGCCGGTCTGACCCGGCGCACGGCGCTGTCACTGTTCGGCCTTGCCGCACTGGGTGGCATCGGTGTTGCGCCGGCCCATGCCAGCGAGCTGTACGGTCCGGCGGCGGCTGACGCGCGCAAGGGCGGAACCCTGACCATGGGCCTGCTGCTGGAGCCGCCGGGGCTCGACCCGTTCCACCAGGCCGCGGATGCGCGCATCCGCGTGACCGTGCTGCTGTATCAGGGCCTGTTCTACGAAGGCTCGGACGGGCAAGCGGTCCCGCTGCTGGCCGAGTCCTACGACCTGTCGCCGGACAAGCTGGCCTACACGGTGAAGCTGCGCAAAGGCGTGAAGTTCCACACCGGCCAGACGATGACGGCGAAGGACGTCGCCTACAGCTACAACTACATCCGCGATCCGAAGAACGGCTCGCCCGGCGCCGGCGATTTCGCGGTGATCCAGTCGGTGGAAGCCACCGACGACGCGACCGTGACGATCAAGCTGAGCCAACCCAATGCCGCCCTGCCGATGACGCTCGGCAACAAGTACGGCGGCGTGGTGCCGGCGGGATATTTCGACGCGGCCGATGCCGGCACCAAGCTGAACCAGATCAGCGTCGGCACCGGGCCGTTCAAGCTCGCGGAGTTCAAGCCGAACAGCAACCTGGTGCTGGCGCGCAACCCGGACTACTGGGAACCGGGGCTGCCATATCTCGATCAGGTCAACTTCATCTTCCTGCCCAACAGCTCCGGCATGCTCGTGGGCCTGCGCAACCGGCGCATCGACCTCGCGGTAGTGGCGCGGCCGCAGGACGTGCAGCAGGTGGAAGGGCAGCGCGGCCTGTTCGTCGAACGGTGGCCTTCGCTGAACCAGAAGGCCCTCGATCTCGGCCTCGAATACGGGCCGCTGTCGGACGAGCGGGTTCGCCAGGCGATCTCGCTGGCCGTCGACAAGGCCGAAATCATGCGCGCCTCGGTCGGCGGCCTGGGCAAAGTCATCGGCACCATGGTTGCGGGCATGCAGGACCTTTGGGGCGTACCCATCGATCAATTGCCGAACCAGAAGCAGGACCTGGACAAGGCACGCAAGCTGCTGGCCGATGCCGGCCACCCGAACGGGCTGGACCTGAACCTGACCACGATCATCGGCTATGACTGGATGGACCCGGCGGCGCTGGCGCTGCGCGAGCAGCTCGGCAAGATCGGGATCAAGCTCAACATCCAGCGCATCGAGCTCGGCGTGTGGGTGAAGAACTTCCAGTCCAAACAGATGGGCCTGACCTTCAACGACTGGTCGACGCAGCCAGACCCGAACCTGCTGTTCTACCGGCATTTCCACATGGCGCCGGAAGGTGCGGATTTCCGCAACTGGAAGGACGAGCTCGCCAGCAAGCTGCTGGACGAGGGGCGGGCGGAAAGCGAGCTGGCGAAGCGCAAGGCGATCTATGCGCGGTTCCAGCAGGAGATGGCGCGATCGGTGCCCACGGTCATGTTGTTCAGCGCGGACCACATCACGGTCCGCGGCGAGCGGGTGAAGAACTACGTCCAGCATCCCACCGGCTGGTATTACGGCCTGGCGCGCACCTACCTGGCGTCGTAGCCGCGGGTTGGGGGCGGTGACCGCCCCCAACCTTCTTGCTTGCAATACCCGGAGCGCCAGAGCTGATGGTTGGCTATCTCGTGCGGCGATTTGCGGCATCCATATTCACGGCCCTGCTGGCGTCCGGCGTCATCTTCGTGCTGACGCGCAGCGTGCCGGGGGACGTCGTCGCCCAGATGCTGGGCCAGACGAGCGATCCCACGGCGGCGCAGGCATTGCGGGCGTTCTTCGGCCTCGACCAGCCGATGTACTCCCAGTATCTCGGATGGCTCGGGCGGATGTTGTCGGGCGATCTGGGCACGAGCTGGACGCGTGGGCAGCCGGTGGCGCAGATGCTCGGCGATGCGGTGCTGGTGACGCTGCAGCTCAGCCTGATGACGGTTGCCATCGCGACCGCGGTCGGCGTTCCGCTGGGCGTTCTGGCCGGGATCTACGAGGGGCGTTGGCCGAGCAGCCTCATCCAGGTCTTCAACCTGCTCGGCCTGGCCGCTCCGGTCTTCTGGGTCGGGCTCATGCTGCTGGTGGGCGTCTCCACCGTGTTCGATTGGTCACCGCCGTTGCTGTACACGTCGCCGAGACAGTCGATCGTGGACAATCTCAGCATCCTGGCCCTGCCCATCGTGAGCCTGGGCATTCTGCAGGCCGCCGCCTACAGCCAGTTCGTGCATCAGAGCGTGGTGTCCGCCTTCCACCAGGAATATGTGCGCACGGCGATCGCCAAAGGCGTACCGCTGCGCATGGTGTTCTTCAAGCATGTGCTGCGCAACGTGGCGATCCCGCTGGTCACGTTCATGGGCCTGATCCTGATTCAGATTCTGGGCGGGGCGGTGATCATCGAAAGTCTGTTCGCGCTGCCGGGGCTTGGGCGGCTGTTGCTGTCTTCCATCGAAACCCGCGACTACCCGGTGTTGCAGGCCGCGTTGATGATCGTCGTGGTTGTGGCGATGGTGGTGAATCTCATCGTCGATCTGCTGTATCGGGTGATCGACCCGCGTGTTCGGCTGACGTGAGGGCCCGATGACCAGCGCCGGTTCAACCGTGACCTCCCACGCCGCATCCATGGCCGCACTTCGCCGATTGCGGCGGCAGCCCGGGCTTGCCTTCGGCGTGCTGCTGCTGGCGTTCGTGGCGCTCGTGGCATTGATCCCGGCGCTCTTCGCGGGGCAATCGCCGCTCACGGTCAATGTGGAGCAGGCGCTTTCGCCGCCCTCGATGGCGCATCTGTTTGGAACCGATGATGTCGGGCGCGACGTGTTTGCGCGCGTCGTCCACGGCACGCGGGTCACGCTGTCGATCTGCGCCGGGGCGCTGCTGCTCTCGGCGCTCGTGGGGGCTTCGCTCGGACTGATCTCCGGGTTCGTCGCCGGCCGGGCGGACATGGCGTTGGGCCGGCTGGTGGATGTCGTGCTGAGCTTTCCGCCCGTTGTCCTGGGCATCATGGTCACCGGCATACTGGGGCCGAAGACGATCAACCTGGTGCTGGCGCTTGGTGTCGTCTACATGCCGGTGTTCTTCCGTATCGCGCGGGCCGGCGCCCTGGCCGAAGCCGGGCAGACCTATGTGGAGGCCGCGCGCAGCATCGGGCTGTCCGGCCCGACCATCCTGTTCCGCCATATCCTGCGCAATGTCCTGCCGCTGGTTCTCGTTCAGTACGTGATCCTGTTCCCGCTGGTGCTGCAGATCCAGGCGGCGCTTGGCTTCCTCGGGTTGGGCGTGCAGCCGCCGACGCCGGATTGGGGGGCGATCCTGCAGCAGGGGAAGGACTACATCATCCTGGCGCCCTGGGTGTCGGCGTTCCCGGGTCTGGCGATCCTGACGACGGCGCTGGGGCTGATGCTGATCGGACGGGCGCTGCAGCAGAAGCTGGACCGGCGCTAGATCCAGCCGCGTGAATCAACTGCCGCCGACTGACAACAGGGTGCGCAACAGGTAGGTGCGGATGAGTTCGCGCGCCGCGGTGCGGTCGCGCTGGCGAAGCGCGTCGATGATCGCGGCGTTGTCGCGCACCGCCGTCTCCCGCACCGCACTCACCGCAATGGGGCGGCCGCCGGGGCGTCCCCAGCCGGAACGCCGCCGGGAGAGGATGATGCTTTCGAACACGCCTTCGAGGAAACGGTTCTTCGCTGCACGGACGATGGCGAGATGCAGCGCGTATTTCGCTTCCTTGAACTCCGTCCAGGTCTCGGCGGCACGAAGCGTGTGGAGGTGGTGCGACAACCCTGCGAGATCCGACTCCGTTGCACGCTCGACGACGAGGTCCACGAGTGCGGGCTCGAACAGGAGGCGGGCTTCCAGCAACTCGTCCAGGCTGTAGTCCGGGCCCGAACGCGGCGCCGCCGCTTCAGCCACGAAGGTGCCGCGACCGACATGGCGAATGACGAGCCCTTCGTCCGCCAATTGGTTCATCGTCTTGCGAACCGTATTGCGCGCTGCCCGGAATTGCGTCGCCAATGCACGCTCGGTCGGCAGCCGGGCGCCTGCGGGCATCCGGCCGCCCGCGATCAACTCCTTGAGGCTGCGGTAGATGGCCTGGCCATCCGCGTCCGACTTGCTACGCGAACCCCCGGTTTCGATCGCCTGACCTGACATTCCCAACATTATCGCTCTGCCGCTGAGCTCAAGTGGAGAGACTTACAGAATCGACAAGACTTCGCAACAGAGTTGGCCGCCCTGGGTCAGGCCCGATCCGCCGCCGAGCCCGACGAGCCAGACCGCAGGAACCGGGGGGCGGCAGGTGAACGGGCGATTGCCGGCGCGATGGTTCTGGGCGCTGCCGGCTAGAAATTGCTTCGCGAATGATTGTCATTGGATGATATTGGTTGGCGCTATCTGGCCCCGCGAGGGACCGCGCCAGACTGACCAGACCGGGAATTGTGCTGCACGCTGCCGGATCGGATTCCCGCACACGGTTTCTTGAAGAGACGCGGGCGCCATGCAAGCTGGCCAGGATATCGAGTGTGAAGGGACGACAATGAGCGAACGGACGCCGATCTGGTCAGGCCTGACCGAGGAGGAGCACGAGTTTCAGTACAACCCGCAACGCGCCTTCCCGAATTTCGCGGAATACCGGGTGCTGCGGGAGCCGGCCAACCAAGCGGCCCGGACCAGTCTGCGGATGGCGGCAGACATCGCCTATGGCGATCATCCGCTGCGCAAGGTGGACATCTTTCCCGCTGAACGAACGGGCGATGCGCTGTCGCCCGTCCACATGTTCTTCCATGGCGGCTATTGGCGTGCGCAGGACAAGGAGGCTTTCTCCTTCATCGCCGGCGCGCTGGTCGCGCATGGAATCACCACCGTGATCGTGAACTACGAGCTATGCCCGCAGTCGACTCTCGACGCGGGGGCGGACTCGGCGATCTGCGCGGTGGAATGGACGCATCGGCATATCGGCGAATATGGCGGCGATCCGAACCGGGTGAGCCTTTCCGGCCATTCGGCCGGCGCGCATCTGGGTGCCGAGATCCTGGCGGTGGACTGGCGTGCACGGGGCATCGATCCGTCGTTCATTCGCGGCGCCGTGCTCATCAGCGGCATCTACGATCCGGAGCCGGCGATGCGCACGACGGTGAATCAGCAACTGCGTCTCACGCCGGAGATCGTTCGCCGGCGTGACGTGGAGCGCAGGACGCCGTTGGTGCAGTGCCCGGTCACGATCTATGTCGGCGGGCTGGAGCCGTGGCAGTGGATTGACCAGTCGTTCCGCTATTCGCATCACCTGCACCGGCATGGCTGGGACCCGGAGGTGCATGTGCTGCCGAACTACAACCACTTCGATATTCTGCAGACATATCTGCGACCGCAGGACCCCGTCCTGGCCGCCACGATCACGAAGGCCACGGCGTGATGCGTGCCGGCGAGACACCGGACCAGGAGCCCGCGACGCGGCGGTGGCGGATTTCCGTGTATGACGTCGTGCTCGATGGCAGCGCGCCTGCTCTGTCGGACGGCCCGCATCGCTTCTTCTATGTGCGGCAAGGGGGCCTGACCCTCCGCTCGGCGGACGCCGCGACGGTGGTGGGCGAGAATGACGGCGCGTTCTCGAGCGAGGCGGTGTCGTTGGAAGGTGCCGGCCTCGTCTGGATCTATGAAGTCATGCCGGACGATGTGCCGCTGATCGGCTCGTCCCTCGCATCGCTCGTGCTGTCGCATCGCACCGCGCTCGGTGCGGATGCGCCGCAGCTGATGCGGGCCGACCGTATCGAGTCGCAATCCGGAAGCGCCACGCCGCGCCACGGGCATCGCGGCCCCGGACTCCGCCGCCTGCTGTATGGGCGCCTGATGGCGGAGGTCGGCGACCATCTGCAACGCATCGACGAGGGACAGGCTTGGTTCGAGACCGGTCGCGACCCGGTCATCGGCACGAACATCCATTCCGGGCCGAGCGCGTTCGTGCGCGTCACGGTCCTGCCCCTTGAGCTGGAAGGGGGCAAGAGCTCCTTCATCCCGGCGGATGCGGCCGAGGCTGCCAAGCCGCGGTCGGTCAGTCAGAGGCTGTTCGGCGAACGCCGCATCCAGGGCGCGTCTCGACAGCAGGCCTCGTAACCCCCGTCGCTCGTCCGAGCGCAAGTACTAGCCAGCCGGCGGTCATGCGCGGCACACTGCCGCGCATGACCAGCTTCGCGCCCGTTGCCCACGACATCTTCTCCGTCATGACGGTGCCGGCCGAACAGGTGGCGCCCGCGACGGCCGAGGCGGTGGCGCTCGCCGGGTGGGGCCTTCGCGCCTCTGCCACCCTCCTGACCGGCGAGCGCGACCGCAATTTTCGTCTCGTCGCGGCGGACGGCGCCGAATATGTGCTGAAATTCGCCAACCCCGCCGAGGACCCGGCGGTGACCGACCTGCAGATCCAGGCATTGCTGCATATCGCGGCCAGCGATCCCGGCTTTCCCGTGCCGCGCATCGTGAAGCGGCCGGACGGCGCCGCCGAGGCGCTGCTGCCGCGCGACGACGGCAGCGTGCAGCGGGTGCGGCTGCTGAGCTGGCTGCCCGGCGTGCCACTGCGGCAGGCGCGGCGCAGCGCCGCCCAGCGTGCCGCTTGCGGCCGGGCGCTGGCACGGCTCGGCCTGGCGCTGCGCGGCTTCACGCATCCCGCCGGGCGGCACGCGTTGATCTGGGACGTGACCCATGTGCCCCGCCTGCGCGAGGTCATGGATACGCTGGACCATGCCGCGGCCCAGGACGCCGTCGCCTCGGTGCTGGACGATTTCGACGCGCGCGCCCGTCCGGTGCTGCCGACGCTGCGCCATCAGGTGCTGCACAACGACATGAACACCGGCAACACCCTGGTGGACGCAGCCGATCCCGATCGCCTCGTCGGGATGATCGATTTCGGCGACATGGTGGAGACCGCGCTCGCCATCGACGTGGCCGTCGGCGCTACCAGCCAGATCGGTGCGGACATGGGAGCCGCCGAGGCGATGGCCGTGTTCGTCGCGGGCTTCCACGCGGTGCGCCCATTGACGCCGGATGAGCTCGCGGTGCTGCCGGTGCTGATCGCGGCGCGGCTATGCATGAGCCTGGTGCTGCCGGCCTGGCACCGGCGCGTGCATCCCGGCAACCCGCATTACCCGCCGATGACCGCAACGGAGATCACGCGCCGGCTCGGCCTCATCGCCGCCGCACGATCGGCGGACACTGCACACGCCCTGCGCCGCGCCTGCGGCCTTTCATGAGGAACCCATCATGACCACTCTTGCAGAACCGGCCGAAGACCTGCTTGCGCGCCGTGCCCGGCTGCTCGGGCCGAGCTACCGGCTGTTCTACGACGCGCCCGTGCACCTCGTGCGCGGGGAGCGGGTGTGGCTGTGGGATGCGGACGGAAACCGCTACCTCGACATGTACAACAATGTTCCTTGCGTCGGGCACTGCCATCCCCGTGTCGTCGAGGCGCTGTCCCGCGCTGCGGCGACGCTGAACACCCATACCCGCTATCTGCACGAAGGGGTGCTGGCGCTGGCGGAGACGCTGCTGGCCACCATGCCGCGCGAGATCGGCAACGTGATGTTCACCTGCACCGGCAGCGAGGCCAACGACCTCGCCATCCGGGTCGCCAAGAGCGCCACCGGCGGCACGGGGGTGATCGTCACCAGCAACGCCTATCACGGCGTGACCGAGACCATCGCTGGCATGTCGCCGTCGCTTGGGGCCGGGGTGCCGTTGGGCGCCGGGGTCTACACCGTGCCGGCGCCGCCGGCCGACCGGGACGGCGTGGATGTGGCGGAAACATTCGCGGACGGCGTGCGCGCGGCGCTGGCCCGCATGGCGCAGGACGGGGTGCGGCCGGCGGCGCTGCTGGTCGACGACATCTTCTCCAGCGACGGCGTGTTCTTCGACCCGCCGGGCTTCCTGGCCCCGGCGGTCGAGGCGGTGCGCGCCGCGGGCGGCATCTATATCGCCGACGAGGTGCAGCCCGGTTTCGGCCGCACCGGCGTGATGTGGGGGTTCACGCAGCACGGGCTGGTGCCGGATCTCATCACCATGGGCAAGCCGATGGGCAACGGCCATCCGATCGCGGCGATGGCCGCGCGGCCGGCGCTGCTGGAGGCGTTCGGGCGGCAGGCCCGCTATTTCAACACGTTCGGCGGCAATACGGTGTCCACCGCGGTTGCCAAGACGGTGCTGGACGTGATCGCGGACGAGCGGCTTGCGGAGAACGCCGCCGTCCAGGGCGCCTATCTGCGGCAGGGGCTCAAGCGGCTGGCGCAGCGCCACGCCCTGCTGGGCGATATCCGCGGCGCCGGGCTGTTCCTGGGCCTGGAGATCGTCAGCGACCGCGCCACCCATGCGCCGGCGGCGGCGGAGACCAAGCTGATCGTCAACGGGCTGCGCAACCGCGGCGTGCTGATCGGCAGCGCCGGTCCGCAGGCCAATGTGCTGAAGGTGCGGCCGCCGCTGCCGCTGCGCCAGGAAGAGGCCGATTTCTTCCTGTCGGCGCTGGACGAGACGCTGGCGGCGGTCAGTTAGAGCGCCGTCCCCAGGCCGCCGTCCACATAGAGTTCCTGGCCGGTGACATAGGACCCGGCCTCGGAGGCCAGGAACACGGCAATCCCCGCGAGGTCACGTGGCGTGCCCCAGCGGCGCAGCGGGATGCGTGTTGTCATGCGCTCCACGAACGCCGTGTCTGCGCGCAGCCCGGCGCTGAGCTCGGTCTCGAAATAGCCGGGGGCGAGCGTGTTGACGGTGATGCCGTGCGGGCCCAGCTCGGCGGCCAGGGTGCGCGCGATGGCCGCCAGCGCGCTTTTGGAGGCGGCATAGCCGTGGATCGTCGGCCGGCCGCGGCTGCCGGTCAGCGAGCCGGTGAAGATGATGCGGCCGTGGCGCTGGCGGATCATGTGCGCGGCCGCCTGTTGGGCGGCAAAGAAGCAGGCGGTGAGGTTGGTGCGCAGCACGCGGTCCCAGTCCTCCACCCGCCACTCCGCCAGCGGTTTCGCGCCATGGGTACCGGCATTGGCGAGCAGGATGTCCAGCCGGCCATGCCGTGCAGCCACCGCTTCCACGCCGGCGCGGACAGCGGCCTCGTCGGATACGTCGAAGGCCTCGGTATCCACGCGGTGCCCGGCCGCCCGCAGGTCGGCCGCGACCGGCGCGAGCGTCGCGGGGTCGCGGCCGTTCAGCACCACCGTGGCGCCGGCCTCGGCCAGTCCCTGCGCCATGCCAAGGCCCAGCCCGCGCGACGAGCCGGTGACCAGGGCGACCCGCCCCGCCAGCGAGAACAACGACATCACCTCACCGTCGCTTCCATCTCGGCGCGCAGCTCCGGCGTGATCTCAGGCATCACGCCGAACCAGGCCTTGAAGGCCGGTCGCGCTTGGTGCAGCAGCATGCCCAGGCCGTTCACCACCGGATTGCCGCGGGCGCGCGCCGCCTGCAGCAACGGCGGCTCCAGCGGATTATAGATGATGTCGCAGACCAGCGCGGCCTTCGGCAGCGCGTCCAGCCGCAGGTCCAGCGGCTGCTGCCCGACCATGCCCTGGTTGGTGGTGTTCACCAGCAGCGCCGCGCCGGCCAGGGCGGTGTGGCGCTGGTCCCAGTCCAGCACGGTGATCGGGCCGCCGAATTCCTGCGCCAGCCGCTCGGCGCGCGCGCGGGTGCGGTTGACCAGCTGGACTTCCGGCGCGCCTTCGTTCAGCAGGCTGACGACGACGCTGCGCGCGCCGCCGCCGCCGCCCAGCACCACGGCCGGGCCGGCATCACCGCGCCAGTCTGCCTTGCCGTCGCGCAGGTTCTCGATGAAGCCGTAGCCGTCGGTGTTGGAGCCGCTGAGCGACCCGTCGGCTTCCACGATCACCAGGTTGACCGCCCCCATCCGCTTCGCCGCGGGATCGAGGCGGTCGACCAGCCGCGCCACTTCCTCCTTGTGCGGGATGGTGACGTTGCAGCCGGCGAAGCCCAGCGCCACCAGGCCGCGCAACGCCGCTTCCACACGCCCGGGCTGCACGGGCAGCGGCAGATAGGTGCCGGGAATGCCGTAATGCGCCAGCCAATAGCCGTGCAGCTTCGGCGAGCGGGACTGGAACACCGGCCAGCCGATCAGGCCGGCCGCCTTGAACTGCTTCGTGTCGGTCATCGAATACGGATCACTTCTTTCCCACCGGCGGCAGCACCTCGGTAATCACCTGCTTGCCGTCCTTGATTTCCACCAGATAACTCTCGCGGTCCAGGTCACCCTTGTCGTCGTAGGACTCGTCCATCAGCAGGCCCGGATACTGCGCGGCCGAGAAGCTGCCGCCATGGATGGCAGCGGCCATCGCCTTGCGGTCGAATTTCCCCAGTTTCTCCGTCGCGGCCTTCACCAGATACACGGCGGTGTAGCCCTTGATGCCGTTGTGGTCGCTGCTGGTGTTGTAGGCCTGCATGAACTTGCGGCCGAATTCCTGCACCTTCGGGTTCGGCGCATCGACGCTGAGCCCGACATGGCCCTTGGCGCCGTTGGCGGCCGGGCCGGCCAGCTCGATCACCTTCTGGCTGACCAGCACGGTCTCGCCGTACACGGGCTTGTCGTAGCCGAGCTTCTTCAGCGCGATCAGGAAGCGCGCGCTCTCCTCCTCGTTCATGTAGGAGAACAGCGCGTCGGCATTGGCCTTGGACGCGTTCACCACTACCGGGGAGAAGTCCATCTGCCCCGGTTCGGTGGAGATGTCGGCGGCGAGCTTGATGTTGCGCGCGGCCATTTCCTTGACCATGGCGTCGCGGCCGCCCTTGCCGAAATCGTTGGCGCCCCACACCACGACCATCGACTTCACGCCGTTCTTGGCGAGGTAGTTGGCCAGCTTCGGCATGGCGGACGCCTGGTTCAGCGAGGTGCGGAACAGGTATTTCATGCCCTGCTGCGTCAGGTTCGCGGCCTCGCCGCCCATGATCATCGGGATCTCGGCGTTCTCCGCCACCGCCATGCTGACATTGACGTCGCCCGAGAAGATCGGGCCGAGCATCACATAGGGTTCGGCGTCCGCGGCCTTGGTGGCGACGGCCTTCGCGATCTGCGGCTGGGACTGGTTGTCCTGGTGGGTGATGGCGATCTTGCGGCCGAGGATTCCGCCGGCGGCATTGATCTCCTTCACCGCGAGGTCGACGCCCATCTTCCACATGCTGCCGGAGGTCACACCGGTGCCGGACAGCTCGACATTGTTATGGATGGCGACTTCGGATTCGGCCGCGCCGGCCGGCAGGCCGATCGTGGCCAGGGCGGCGCCCAGCTTCAGGGCGGTGCGGCGGTGCATCATGTTTCTCTCCCTTGGATGGTTTCCCGTTGTGCCGTGTCGTCGGTTCCTCCTGGGGCTGCGCAACCCTCACGCATTGGCGGGGCGCCCCAGGAAGACGCGGTTGAGGTCGGGGTCGTCCAGCAGCTTCGCCGCCGGACTGTCCAGCATCAGCCGGCCGCTTTCCAGCAGCAGCACGCGGTCGGACACGGTCAGCGCGCTGCGCACGTTCTGTTCCACCATCAGCACGCTGGTGCCAGTATCGGCCAGCCCGCGCAGCAGGCGGAAGACGGTCTGGTTGATGATCGGCGACAACCCGATCGAGGGCTCGTCGATCAGGATCACCGACGGGCGCAGCAGCAGCGCGCGGGCGATCTCCAGCTGTTTCTGCTCGCCGCCGGACAGGCTGGACGCCATCGAGGTGAGGCGCTCGCGCAGATGCGGGAAGCGGTCGAGCACTTCCTCCATCCGCCCGGCGCGTTCGGCGCGCGGCACGGTAACGGCGCCGAGCTCCAGATTGTGCAGCAGCGACAGCGAGCCGAACAGGTTGCGCCCCTGCGGCACGAAAGCCACACCCTGGCGCAGCAGATCGGCGGGGCGCAGGCCGGTCACGTCCTGGTCGCGGAAGGTGATGCGCCCGGCGCTGGGGCGCAGCAGTCCGAAGAACGTCTTCAGCACCGTGGACTTGCCCGCGCCGTTGGGGCCGATGAGCAAAGTGATCTCGCCGGCCCGCGCATCGAGGGAAAGCTCGTTGAGGATGGTCAGGCTGCCATAGCCCGCGACCACGCGCTCGAAGGTGATGAGGCTAGACACCGAGATAGGCCTCCAGCACCGCGCGGTTGGACTGCACCGCCTCCGGCGGGCCTTCGGCCAGCACCTTGCCCTGCGCCATGCAGATCACGCGGGTGCACAGGCGCATGACGAAATCCATGTTGTGCTCGATGACCACGAAGGTGCCGCCATGCTCGCGGTTCAGCCGCAGCAGCAACTCGGTCAGCTCGTCGATCAGGGCCGGGTTCACGCCGGCGCAGGGTTCGTCCAGCAGCACGAGGCGCGGCGAGGCCATGAACGCCATGGCGATGTCCACCAGCTTCTGCTGGCCATAGGACAGGCTGCCCGCCGGCAGATGGGCGACGTGGCCGATCCGGAACAGGGCGATGATCTCCTCGGCGCGGCCGCCCAGTCCGGCGTCCGGGCGGGCGAACAGGCGGCCGGCGGCGCTGCCGCTGAATTCCTGGCCGGCGGCGATCAGGTTGTCGCGCACGGACAGGCGGCCGAACACCTGCAGGCTCTGGAAGGTGCGGCCGATGCCGCGCCGGCTCAGCGGCAGCGCGCCCATGCCGGTGACGTCGGCGCCCTCGAAATACACCTGCCCTGCGCTGGGCTTCACCTGGCCGAGAATGGAATTGAACAGCGTGGTCTTGCCGCTGCCGTTGGGGCCGATCACGCCGAGGATCTCGCCCGCTGTCACGCTGAAGCTCACGCCGTCCACGGCGCGGATGGCGCCATAGGCCTTGTGCACGTCGCGCACTTCCAGCAGCGCGGTCATCGGCGGACGCGCTCCGGCAATGACAGCAGACCGCCGGGAAGCCAGATCATCATCGCCACGATCAGGAAGCCGAACACCGCCAAGTACCAGTCGGCGGCGAAGCGCAGCCATTCCGGCAGCAGCACCACCACGACCGATCCGAGCGCCGGCCCGAAGAACCGCCCGGAGCCGCCGGCGATGACCATCAGCAGCATGGACAGCGACGTGGCGAAGCCGAACGGCGCCGGCTCCACGAACTGCACCAGCGGCGCGAACAACGCGCCGGCGATGCCGGCATAGGCGGCGCCGATGGCAAAGGCCATCAGCGTGTAGAACGTGGTGTTGATGCCGACGCTCTCGGCGCGGATCGGGTTGTCGCGCAGGGCGGCGAAGGCGCGCCCCCAGGGCGAGCGCAGCAGGAACGCCATCAGCACTCCCGTCAGCACCAGCACCGCGAAGGTGAGGTGGTAGAAGTCCAGCGGGCGGTTGAAGCGCCAGCCGAACAGCGTGGGGCGCGGGATGTTGTTGATGCCGAACGTGCCGCCGGTCAGCCACTCCTCGTTGCGCAACACCAGGAACACCAGCATGTTGAAGCCGAGTGTCGCGAACGCGAGGTAATGGTGCTGCACCCGCAGCGCAGGAAAGCCGAGCAGCAGCCCGACCACGAAGCACAAGGCCGCCGCCGCCGGGAAGATCGCGAGATACGGCACGCCGGCCTTGGACATGATCGCCGCCGTATAGGCGCCGATGCCCAGGAACGCCGCCTGTCCGAGCGAGATCTGCCCGGCATAGCCGACCGTCAGGTTCAGCCCCATGCCGGCGATCAGGTACACGCACCACAGCGTCGTCAGGTACACGCCGTAGTTCTTCATCTGCGTCGGCGCCAGCGCCACGAAGGCCAGCCCGGCAAGGAGGATGATCCAGCGCAGCGGGCTCACACCTTGCGCTCCTCGACCGTGCCCAGCAGGCCCTGCGGCCGGAACACGATCACGACCATGAACAGCACCAGGGCCACGCCTTCCTTGTAGCCCGGCGAGATATAGGTGCCGACGAGGTTCTCCAGCACGCCCACCAGCACGCCGCCGAGCAGCGCGCCGCGGCTGTTGTTGAAGCCGCCGATGATGGCGGCATAGAACGCCTTCAGGCCCAGCGTGTCGCCCATGTCGAATTTGGCCAGATAGACGGGCGTGATCAGCAGCGCGCTGACGGCGGCCAGGGCCGCGTTGATCAGGAACGCATACAGCACCATCCGCTCGACCTTGATGCCCAGCACGGTGGCTGCATCGCGGTTCTGTGCCACCGCCTGCATGGCCCGCCCGGTGACGGTGCGGTTCAGGAATGCCTGCAGCGCCAGCACGATGGTGCAGGCGACCACAACGGTGCCGATGTCGCCGGCCGAGACCCGCACGCCGCCAATGGTCAGCAGCGTGTCGGAGAACACCGAGGGAAAGGTGAAGACCTGCGCGCTGGCAACGCCCTTCACGGCCTGCCGCACGCCGATGGACAGGCCCAGCGTCGCGATCACCAGGGTGATGACGTCGTGGCGGATCAGCGGGTCCACCACCACGCGCTTGAACCCGTACCCCATCACCAGCAGTGACAGCGCCAGGGTGGCCAGGAAGGCCAGCGGCAACGGCAGGCCCAGCACCGACATGAAGAACAGCATCATGAAGGCCGGCAGCATGACCATCTCGCCGAGGGCGAAGTTGATCGTCCCTGACGCCTGCCACAGCAGGGTGAAGCCGAGGGCCGCAAGCGCGTAGCAGCCGCCTGTGGCGGTTCCGGCAATCACAAGCTGCAGGAAGTCGGTCACCGGCGTCGCGCCACGTTTTCGGCCACTTGTTCGTTCCCTCAGGCGACCGTTCGTTTACGGGGGGTCGCCCCCTTGGTCAATTCGCAATCGAGCCATCGCTACATGGCGGCGAACCGGGCCGCGGCGCGGGCGGCCTCCCGGCGCTGTGCCTGCACGGCAAGGCGCACCGCGGCGTTCGGGGCGCCGAACAGGCGGTAGCCACGCCGCTGCGCGATCTCGAAGAAGAAGCGGTCGTCGAAGCTTTCGGTGTAGGCGTGGATGAAGTCGCCGGCGTCGTCGCGGTCGTACAGCAGGTTCAGCCGCCGCAGTTCTGTCAGGAACGCGTCGTCGAGCCCGTGCCGGGCGGCGAGGTCGTCGTAGTAGTTCTCGGGGATCGGCAGGATGGTCCCGCCATGCGCGGCCACCGCCGCCACGGCGGCCATGATGTCTTCGGTGGCGAAGGCGATGTGGTGCACGCCCGCGCCGGCGTAGGCGGAAACGAAGCGCCCGGTCGCGGTCTCGCGGCTTTCGGAGATGTTCAGCGGCAGGCGCACCGTGCCGTCGGCGCTGATCATGGCGCGGCTGCGGATCAGGCCGTAGGGATCGGGGATCTCCCAGACCGGCTCGGGCAGCAGGCCGAACACGGCGCGGTAGAACAGCACGAAGCTGTCCATCCGCCCGGTCGGCAGCGCCTGGGCGACATGGTCGATGGCATCCAGCCGCGAATCGTCGCCGGCATCCATCTCCAGCTCGAAATCGTCCTGGTAGATGGTGCGGCCGGACGGGTCGGGCTGCACCAGATAGATCAGCGTGCCGTCGGGCGCGCGCACCGCGGGGATGGAACGTTCGCCTTCGCCGATCCGCTCCTGCCAGACCGGGCAGAGCAGGGCGCGGGCGCGGGCCAAGGCGCGTTCGCCGTCGTCCACGCGCAACGCCATGGCGCAGACCGAGGGGCCATGAAGCTGGAAATGCTCGGCCGCGGCGCTGTCCTGCTCGGCGTTCAGCACCACGTTGATGCGGCCCTGCCGGTACAGCGCGACATCCTTCGAGCGGTGCCGCCCGGCATGGTGGAAGCCGAGCTTGACCAGGAAGGCCGCCAGGCTTTCCCGCGCCTTCTCGTCCACCGCGAATTCCAGGAATTCGAACCCGTCGAACACCGGCGGCGCCGGCAGCATCGGGGGCGCATCGGACGGCTGGGCCTCGGCCTGGGCCAGAATCAGCGAGCGCAACCCGTCGCGAGCGGTCAGGCGGGCAGGGGCGGCGCGGAAATCGTCGTTGAAGATCTCCAGCGACAGCGGGCCACGATAGCCGCAGGCCAGCACGGCGCGCAGGAAGCCGGTGACGTCCAGCTGCCCCTGGCCGGGGAAATTGCGGAAATGCCGGCTCCAGCTCAGCACATCCAGCGCCATGCGCGGCGCGTCGGCGAGCTGCACGAAGAACAGCCGGTCGGCCGGCACTTCGGCGATGCCCGCCGGATCGTCGTCCACCGCCAGGGTGTGGAAGCTGTCGACGATCAGGCCCAGCGCGGGATGGGCGGCCCGCTGCACGATGCGCCAGGCATGGCGCCAGCGGTTCACGTGCCGGCCCCAGGCCAGCGCCTCGTATCCCACGCGCAGCCCGCGGCGGGCGGCGCGCCCGGCCATCTCCACCAGATCGGCCGCGGCGCGCGCGTCGTCGTCGATGGCCGAGGGGCTCACGTTGCTGCAGACCAGGACAAGGTCGGTCCCGAGCGCCTGCATGACGTCGAACTTCCGCTCGGCGCGGTCGAGATTGCGGGCCCGCTGCGGGTCCGGCATCGCCTCGAAGTCGCGGAACGGCTGGAAGATGGTGATGGCGAGGCCAAGGTCCTCGGCGATCCGCCGCACGTCGGCGGGCGAGCCGTCGAAGGTCAGCAGGTCGTTCTCGAAGATCTCCACCCCGTCGAAGCCGATGCTCGCCGCCGCCTCCAGCTTCTCCGGCAGGGTTCCGCTGAGGGAGACCGTGGCGATGGAGGTCGGGAGCCGGACCAGGGATGATGACATGACAAAAATCATAGGAGATTGTTTGGTATCGTCAATGGGAAAGAATAAAGTGGGGTAATCCGTTCCTGAAGGACGAAGCCGGCTCCGGTTGCCGAGGATCGGCGCAGCGTGCGATGACCGCACACGGAGAGGCGAGCAGGGAAGCTGACGACGATGGATGACGTGCAGGATGACCGCGACCTGCCGCCGGCAGCCACCGGCGGACCGGTCATGGAGGCGACCTACAGCCGGCTGCGGGCGGACATCCTGTCCGGCGCGCTGCCGCCGGGCGGCAAGCTGAAGCTCGACGTGCTGCGCGATCGCTACGACGCCAGCATCAACACCCTGCGCGAAACCCTCTCGCGCCTGGTCGCCGACGGCCTGGTCCAGAGCGAGGGCCAGCGCGGCTTCACCGTGGTGCCGGCGTCGCTGGCCGATCTGCGCGATATCACCGAGATGCGGCGGATGCTGGAATGCGAGGCCGCGCGCCGATCACTGCAGCGCGCCGACCTGGAGTGGGAGGCCCGCGTGGTCGCCGCCTACCACAAGCTGTCGCGCATCGAGGCGGTCGTGGACGAGAACCACGAGCGCTGGGGCGGCAAGCTGGAGGAATACAACCGCGAATTCCACGCCGCCCTGATCTCGGCCTGCGGCTCGCGCTGGCTGCTGCATCTGTTCGGCGTGATGTACGACCAGAGCCTGCGCTATCGCATGCTGGCGCTGCAGACCAAGGATTTCCCCCGCGCGCAGTCCCGCCGCGAGCACCGCGAACTGCTCGACGCCGCCCTGGCGCGCGACGCCGACCGGGTGACGGAGGTGCTGGGTGTGCACATCACCAAGGGGCTGGAGCTGTATCTGCCGCTGGAGACCGATGCCGTTGCACCGGCGCCGAAACCGGCCAGGTTGAAACCGGCCGGGCCGAAGCCAGCCAGACCACGCCGCAAGAACGCCGAGACGCCCTGATCGCCGTCACCACAGCCGGAGCGCCAGGCGTGGTCGAGTGTGAAGGCGCGTTTTCCGGGCATATTGTCCAGGATGGGGCTCAGTCGAGGTAACCGACGCGCCGTTCGGCGATGCCGTCGGCGGTGCGATGGCGTTCCACGCGCGTGCCGGACTGCATGTTGTCGACCGCATTGAACTCCCCCCCGTGCACCCGGCACGCAGGACGCGTTCGGCAAAGGCATCGACTCCCAGGATGCGGCTGCAAATCTCCTCGATGCAGAATACCTCGGTGCGGGGCTGCAATCCATCCAGCAGAACAAAGCGAACGACATTCTTCATGATCTTGAACGGCTGTCCTGTGACCAGACTGATCCGCTCCTCGATCTCGCACTCCGAACGGTCCAGATCCACCGCCGGTTGCATAGCAACAACGCGCAGGAGGCGATAATCCTGATCGCGCACCGCCTCGCCACCGCTGATCAGCTCGATCGGGACATGTTGGACAACATTCTCGGGCAGCGCCATCACATCCCGCAGGCGGCGGGAGCCGAAAGAATAGCTGCCAAACCTGAAATAGTCCGGGGCGAACCCCTTGTTCGGCAGTCCAAGCCGTGGAACCGGATAGCCATCCGGCCAGGGAAGTGCGACGCTGTTGAGGCGGTGTGTCGTGTCCCGAAGCAGCGTTTCAGCAAGCAGCATTTCGCGCGTGTTCTGCACGCCCAGCTTGGCGTCGCGCGGCAGCATTTTCCCGAACCGGTAAGCGATATGCGCGTCAGTTCTCCAAAACCAGAGACGTGGGGTCGTCATCCTCAGGCTCCAGGTGTTTGTGGCATGTCACTCTGGCCGCGTACATCAGGGATAGGCCGCCGATGCAGGACTTCGATGTTGGCGCGCCGATCGCACGTGCATGCCGGTCTGATCGAGGCCATGTCGTGCTGCCTGGATCGGCGACTCACCTGAGGTAGCCAATCCGTCGCTCGGCGATGCCGTCGGCGGTGCGATAGCGTTCCACGCGCTTGCCGGACTGCATGTTGTCGGCCGCTTTGAACTCCATCCCCGTGCAGCCTGCCCGCAGGACGCGTTCGGCAAAGGCATCCACGACCAGGATACTGGTGCAGATCTCCTCGATGCGAAAAACCTCCGTGCGGGGCGCCAATCCATCCAACAGGGCGAAGCGATCGATCGAGCGCAGGACCTTGAACGGCTGTCCCGTGACCTGGTTGATAAGTTCCACGACCTTGCACTCGGAACGGTCCAGATCCAATGCCGGCTGCATCGCAACAACACGCAGTAGGCGATAATCCTGGACACGCACCGCTTCGCCACCGCTCGTCAGCTCGATCGGGATATATTGAACCACGTCATCGGGCAGCGCCATCGCATCACGCAGGCGACAGGAGCAGAAATGATAACTACCAAATTCGAAATAATCCGGTGCGAACCCCTTGCTCGGCAGTCCTAGCCGGGCGAGTGGATAGCCGTCCGGCCACGGAAGTACTATGCTGTTAAGGCTGCCCGTTGTGTCCCGAAGCAAATCTTCAGCATGCATCATTTCTGGATCGTTCTGCACGCCCAGCTTGGCGTCACGAAGCAGCATCTTTCCGAACCGGTATGCGATGTGGGCGTCAGCATCCCATAACCACAGAGGCGGGGTCGTCATCCTTAGGCCCCAGATGTTGGCGGTACGTCAGGCCGGCCGCTTACATCAAGGATGGGCCGCCGATGCAGAACTTCGATGTCGGCGTCCTGATCGCCCCGCGCGCGTGCCGGTCTGGTCGAAGCCATGTCGTGCTGCCTTGACCGATGATTCAATCGAGGTAACCGACGCGCCGTTCGGCGATGCCGTCGGCGGTGCGATAGCGTTCCACGCGCTTGCCGGACTGCATGTTGTCGACCGCATCGAACTCCATCCCCGTGCAGCCGGCGCGCAGGACGCGTTCGGCAAAGGCATCCACCACCAGGATGCTGGTGCAGATCTCCTCGATGCGGAAAACCTCCGTGCGGGGCTGCAATCCATCCAGCAGGGCGAAGCGATCGATCGAGCGCAGGACCTTGAACGGCTGTCCCGTCACATGGCTGAACAACTCCTCGACCTTGCACTCGGAACGGTCCAGATCCAGTGCCGGCTGCATCGCAACAATGCGCAGCAGCCGGTAATCCTGGGCACGCACTGCGTCGCCACCGCTGATCAGCTCAATCGGGATATGCTGAACCACGTCATTGGGCAGCGCCATCGCATCCCGAAGGCGACGAGAGCCGAAATGATGGCTGCCAAACTTGAAATAGTCCGGTGCGAACCCCTTGTTCGGCAGTCCAAGCCGTGCGACCGGATAACCGTCCGGCCACGGAAGCGCAATGCTGTGGAGGCTGCCCGTTGTGTCCCGTAACAATTCTTCGGCACGCAGCATTTCGCGAGTGTTCTGAACGCCCAGTTTGGCGTCGCGCAGCAACAAGTTTCCGAACCGATAAGAAATACTGGCGTCAGCGTCCCATAACCAGAAAGGCGGGGTCGTCATCCTCGGGCTCCAGATGTTTGTGGCACGTCAGGCTGGCATGGATGCAGCAGGAAGATCGTTTTGCATAAGTCTGTCGAGACCGAGCATCTTTTGGCGCAGATCGTTTTGTAATTGTTCCAATTTCTCTCTCGCCCGACGAGCATATGCATCGGTCCCGGACGGCAGACCTTCGCTTGATAGTTCGCTCTCAATCCTATCCAACCTGTTAACGACATCTTTATTCCACTGTTCATGCCCATTGTCATGCACAGGCCGATCCTCACCCGCTTCCCTGAGCTTTTGTTGAGCCTCGGATGTCGCCGGCAGCGGAACTACGTTACGTTCGTCGTCAGTCCGCCAGCCGGCCCGGACAGCTTCTTGGATCAGCCCTGGATTGCGGCGAATCCCCGCGAGGTTGATGAGATGGTGCGCGCGCCACTCCGCCTCACGCAAGGCCTCGACGACCGCCGGGTCCGCCGCTCTCGCCGCCTTGCGGGCGCGCTCGGACCGAGTACGTGCACCTCCCTCAAGCCCCTCATTGCGGTCTCGATCAAGGATCGTGCCTGTTTGCTCCTCGGCAGGGCGTCCTGGCAATGCGCTGCGTTGAGGTGCCAGCGGTGTGAATCCCGGAGGTGGCGGTGTTGGTGGCGTCGGTGTGAAACCGCCTTCCGCAGGCTTCAAATCACCGCCGGATGGCGGCACGAGGCCAGGTGGGGCCGGCAGCTCCGAGGGCGGGACAAATCCTTCTGGGCGCGGCAAGGCGCGCAGTTGCCGCAATTCAGGCGAATTCTCATCCTGATCCGGTGACTGCAGCCGCCTTGGATAAAACACGATTCCGAGGGTAACGAGAGAAGCCGCCGCTGCAGCTGCCACGGCCGCTGCAGCCAAGTCGGCGATGCTCGTCGCTGCTATCCCCACGGCTGCGGTCGCGCCGCCCTCCACGAGGCCGGACGACTCCGCGACGACGGCGGCGGCGCCGAGCGACGTGGTCAGGATCGGAGAAGGGGCGGCGGGCGAGTCGGGGCGCGATCCGCGCGGCACCATCACGGCGGGGAATTTCACCCAACCCGGATGCCGGGCCATCCATTCGATCGGCTCCGGGGCGCCGTGCGGCACGAACAGGAATGGTGTGTCCAGGCTATCTGGGTTGGATATCCTTCTGGAGGGATCGTCAGTCATATACGCTCCTAACCGGAATGGTTAGAATATATAACTAACGTGGTTAGTCATTGCAAGGCCGCGCCGGCTTCCGGATCTCGCACCGGGTTCCCTCCGCAACTGCGGATGCCGGCACCGGTATCGAAGATTACGACGCGACCTTCTTCACATCGGCGACCAGGCGCTGCAGTTGCATCTTCGGATCGGCCAGCGCGGCCGCATCGACCGGCCTCCCCGCCGCGATCAGCGCCATCGCGGCGCGCACCTCGCGCGGCGCGTTCACACCGGTCGCGGCCACCACGCAGCCGCCTTCGTCCAGGTGGAAGGCCGCGAAGGAGGGCGCCGTTTCGTCACCACGCAGCACCGTGCGCGCCGCCATGGCGGGCAGCCCGGCCACCTGCAGGTTCACGCCGTGCTGGTCGCTCCAGAACCACGGCACGTCGTCATAGGGCGCGGCGCCTCCGGCCATGACGCGACCGACGGCGATGCCATGGTTCTGTGCGTGGCGCCACGCTTCCAGCCGCAGGCGCCGGCCGAAGCGCGGGTGCCAGAACGCCGTCACGTCGCCGGCGGCGTAGACGTTCGCGGCGCTGGTGCGGCCGAACGCGTCGACGACGATGCCGCCGTCCACGGCGAGGCCGGCCTCAGCCGCAAGCTCGGTGTTGCGCTCGATGCCGACGCCGGCGATGACGCAATCGGCCTCGGTCGCGTGGTCGGCGCAGATCACCCGCATGCCCGCGATGGCCGTGATCGCCGTTCCGAAATGCAGCGCTACGCCGGCCCGGGCATGCAGGTCCGCCATGTATCGCGCAAAGTCCGGCGTCAGCGACCGCCCCATGGCGGCGGGGGCGGCTTCCAGCACGGTCACGGCACAGCCCCGTGTGCGCGCGGAGGAGGCGATCTCCAGCCCGATCACCCCGGCGCCGATGCAGACGATGCGCGCGCCCGGCACCAGGCGCGGGCGGATCGCCCGGGCGTCGTCCAGCGTGCGCAGATACAGGATGCCCTCGCCGCCGGGGATCGACAGGCGCCGCGCGCGGCCGCCGGTGGTCAGCAGCAGCCGGTCATAGGGCAGGGTGCTGCCGTCCTGCAGCGCCACACGCTGTGCCGCCGCGTCGATCGCCACCGCCGGCATGCCCGCCACCAGTTCGATGGCGCGCTCGGCCATGCGGGCGGGATCGTGGAAATAGGGGACCGGCGGCTCCGGGTCGGCGGTCAGCATCGCCTTGGACAAAGGCGGGCGCTCATAGGGGCGGTGCGGCTCCGCGCCCACCAGCACGATGCGGCCGGCGAACCCGGCCTCGCGCATCGCCATGGCGGCATTGGCGCCGGCCTGGCCCGCGCCGATGATCAGATGAATGGCGGTGGCCATGGCGTGTCTCCCCCGGGCCGCGCAACGCCCCGCGACAGGAGGCGAGGCTTGCGGCATCATGCCCGTCTCGATTCGTCAATGCAGGTGCAGGCATGAGTGAAGCAGGAAACTGGGTGCGCGTCGCCTCGGTGGACGATGTGGAGGAGGGGGCGGCCATCCCCGTGGAGACGATGGGCTTGCAGCTCGCCGTCTACCGCCTGCAGGGCGGCCAGATCTGCGTCACCGACAACATCTGCACCCACGCCTTCGCGCTGCTCACCGACGGCTGGTTCGAGAACGGCGTGATCGAGTGCGCACTGCATGCCGGCCAGTTCGACGTGCGCACCGGCAAGGGCCTGTGCGCGCCCATCGAGGAGGATCTCAGGACCTACAAGGTCCGCGTCGAGGACGGCGAGATCCTGATCGAACTGCCGGACTGAGCGGCCTACCGCGCTGCTGCCGGGCGGGCCGTGTGCCGCCCGGCCGAGCCGCCGCTGATGCTTCCGACACTGCGCATCAGCAGGCCGATCACCGCCAGCGTCACCGCGAAGGACACGAGCTGCACGCCGGCAGGCCGCGCGTCGTAGCCGACCAGCGTGTGCAGGATGCGCCCGGGCACGCTGTTCTGGGCCAGCACTGCCGAGGTATCCCAGAGCTGCTGGCCCAGCGACGGCAGCATGTCCGCCTGCACCAGGAACGCGGCTGCCTGCGAAGCCATGCCGGCCGCCATCAACAGCACCATCGCGCTGGTCACGGTGAACAGGTGGCGCGTGGGAATGCGCAGCAGCCCGAGATACAGGCCGGCCCCCAGCGCCACGCCGCATGCCAGGCCCAGCAGCCCGCCTATCAGCATGTCCGTCATCGGGCCGGTCGAGGCGGCGGCAATGCCGTACAGGAATAGCACCGTCTCCGAGCCCTCGCGCAGCACGGCAACGCCGACGACAACCGCGAGGACATAGATCGGCCGCCCGCCCGCGCGCACGGCATCGCCGACTTCGGCCATGTGCTGGGCGAGCTCGCGGCCGTGCCGCTTCATCCATACGTTGTGCCAGCCCAGCATCACCACGGCCAGCAGCAGCACCGCGGCGTTGAACAGCTCCTGCCCGACGCCTTCCACGGCGTCCGCGATCTGCCCGGCGAAGGCCGCCACCAGGGCCGCCCCGACCACGCCGCCGGCGATGCCGCTGCCCACCCAGAAGCCGCGCCCGACGGCGCCGCGGCTGGCCGCCAGGACCACGCCCACGATCAGGGCGGCCTCCAGGATTTCACGAAAGACGATGATGGCAGTGGCAAGCATGAACGGCACTCCGGCGCATGGCGCCCTGGCGGTTTGCTACTTTACGACGATCTCGCCCTTCGCGGTCGCGCTGTGGTACTCGCCGATATAGCGATACGTGCCCGGCTTCAGCGGCCCGATCAGGATGGTGATCTCCTTGCCGCCGGCCACGACCTTTTCGCGGTGCAGGTCCGCGCTCTCGAATTCCTCGGCCGTCGGGTCCTGGTTCTTCACCACCAGCTTCACCTTGCGTCCGGCCGGGATCTCCAGCGTCGCCGGATCGAACCGATGGTCCTTGATGGTCAGGGTATAGGTATCGTCATCTGCCCGCGCCGGCGTCGCCGCCGGCAGCCATGCCGTCGCCGCCAGGATCCCTGCCAGGCATGCCATCGTCCGCATCCGCATGAAGCTGTCCTTCCGACTTTCGCTGTTCGTCCGCGCAAATGCGAATGAGTTGCATTTGGCCGGCCGGACCCTAATGCGGGACCGAGCGGGCTTCAAGCCCGAATCCCCGCAAACAAAGCGAAAAGCCGGCGGCTAGGCCAGGAAACGATCAGCCCGGGCCGTACACCGCCTGCGCATTGGCCAGGAAGAACTGGCGCCGCTGCGGCTCGCTCAGCTTCAACGGCAGACAGGTCGTGGGGTCGTCGAAATCCCAGTGCGGATAGTCGGTGGCGAACAGCAGCCGGTCCCAGCCGATCCAGCCGATCGTGTCGAGCAGATGCTCGCGCGGCTCCGGCTCCTCCATGGGCTGCGTGGTCCACCAGACATGGTCACGGATATACTCCGAGGGCAGGCGTGTCAGATGCGGCGTTTCCGCCCGCAGGCGCTTCCACGTCTTGTCCAGCCGCCAGGCCAGCGCCGGCGCCCAGGCGAACCCGGCCTCGACCAGGATCACCTTCAGCTTCGGGTGGCGGGCGAACACGCCCTCGGTCACCAGGCTGGTCAGCACCGCTTGGCAGGTCTGGGCGTGGCCGGTCATCTCTTCGATGTAGAAGCTCGGCCAGCCGCTGCCGGTGATCGGCTGCCCGCCATAGCCGAAGGCATGGATGCCCACCGGCAGCCCGGCCTCGGCCGCCGCTTCGTAGATCGGCCAGTAGCGTCGCGCGCCCAGCGGCTCGGCGGTGCGGGTCAGCAGCAGCACCTGCACGAAGTTGCGGTCGCCGGCGCGCTTGCGGATCTCCGCTGCCGCCGCCGGTCCGTCCTCGTAGTTCACCACCACCGATGCCTTCAGCCGCGCGTCCTTGCCGGTCCATTCCGCGAGCTGCCAGTCGTTGGTGGCGCTGCACAGCGCGGTGGACAGGTCCGGATTCTGCACGCCCTGGCCGCTGCCCAGTGGATTGAGGATGCCGTGCTGCACGTTGTTGGGGTCGAGGTGCTGTGCCTGCATGAACGCCAGGCTGCTGCCCTGGCGCCCGCCTTCGGGCGGCCAGGCGTCGCGGCGCGAGGCGTTCGGCTGGCTTTTCGGATAGGCGGGCCCGCTCTGCCAGCCATGCCGTGCCGGCCGGCCGAACGTGGCCATGTGCTCGATCCAGCGCCGCTCCAGCCAGGGATGCAGGTCGCTGGGCTGCCGCGTCGCCGGATGAATGTCGCAGTCCGCGATCGCAAGGCGGCTCGCAGCGGTTGCAACGGCGGACGTTTCGCGGATCTGGACGTTCATCGGACGGACTCCTGGGGGCGGGTCGGCCTCGCGGATGTCGGACAGCATAGATCTCTCTGCCTCCTACGCCGCCCATGCGTTTGGCACAATGATGTCATGCCCGACATGCGCAACGGTTGTGCCGCCGGGGCTTACGGTGCCGCACCGCTTCGCTACCCTGCCGCTGGATCGATAGGGGGGAACGACGTGGCCGATCTGGACCTGATGCTGCTGGACCGCCGTGTGGCACGCCTGCTGGCGCCATGGGACCGCACGGACCTGCCCGGCATGACCGTGGGCGTGGTGCGCGACGGGGAACTGGTGGTGCACCGGCAGGCCGGCATGGCCAGCCTGGAATTGGGCGTGAAGCTGGGGCCGGATTCGGCGTTCCGCATCGCCTCCGTCAGCAAGCAATTCACCTGCGCCGCCATCCTGATGCTGGCCGCCGAGGGACGGCTGGGCGTCGCGGACGACGTGCACGCGCACCTGCCGGAACTGCCGGATTTCGGCGCCCGCATCACCATTGCCCATCTCATGCATAACACCAGCGGCCTGCGCGACATGCTGGAGATCATGCGCCTGGGCGGCGTCGACCTGTCCGTGCCCTGCAGCCGCGCCGACCTTCTGGCCGGCATCTGTCGCCAGCGCGGCCTCAATTTCGCGCCGGGCAGCCGTTACATGTATAGCAACAGCAACTTCCTGCTGCTGGGCCTGATCGTCGAGCGTCTGACCGGCGAAACCCTGCCGGATTTCCTGGACACGCGCATCTTCGCGCCGCTGGGCATGCTCCGCACGCGCATGGTCGAAAGCACCACCGACGTCGTGCCCCACCTCGCCACCGGCTATCTGCCGCGGAACGGGGACGGCGGCGGCTGGATGCGCGCCGCGCACGGCTTCCCGCTCGGCGGCGAAGGCGGGCTGGTGTCCAGCGTCGAGGACCTGGCGTTGTGGGTGCGCAACATGTCCACCGGCCGCGTCGGCGGCGCCGCCCTGGTGCAGGCGCTGGAGACGCAGGCGCCATTCACCAACGGGCGCAGCAACAACTACGCCCGCGGCCTGCAGGTGCGCAGCTACCGCGGCGTGCGCGCGGTGGACCATGGCGGACTGTGGCCCGGCTACAAAACCGAGTTCCTGCGCGTGCCGGAAACGGGGTTCGCGGTGATCTGCATTTCCAACAACGGCGCCTCGGACCCGTATCACCTCGCCCACGCCGTGCTGGACGCGGCCATCGAGGCACGGCCGGGCGTGCATCCCGTCCGCGCCTTGCCGCCCGCGGAGGCTCTCGCCGGTCTGCCCGGACGCTATCTTGACCCCGCCAGCGGTGCCACGCTCGACATGACCCTGAATGGCGGCACGCCGATGGGGTGCGCCAACGGCGTGCCGTTCCAGCTGCGCCCCACCGCCGACGGGCGCCTGGCCGCCAGCCGCTCGGCGGAGGATTTCACCGCCGCCCTGTCCGCCGACGGCGACACGCTGGAGGTGGAGGCCGATGCCGGGTTCACCAGCAGCTACCGGCGCGTCGCCCCGGGCGCGGCGCTGCCCGCCGGCCTGGAGGGCGCCTATGAAAGCCCGGACATCGGCGCGGTCTGGACGCTGGCGGAGAAGGATGGCGCCCTGACCGTGCAGGTGGCGGGGCCGCTGATGAAGAACGGCCCCTGGGAGATCGAGCCGATCGAGGGCGACGTCATCCGCATCTACCCGCCCAGCAACCTGTATCGCGCCTGGCTCGACGTGCGGGTGCTGCGCGGCGCCGATGGTGCGGTGACCGGCCTGAACGTGAACGGCGGGCGGGCGCGCCACCTGGTGTTCACGCGGATGGGCGCGCGGCCGTGATCACGCCCGGCTACGTGCAGACGATGGCCGCGTACAACGCCGAGGCGAACCGGCGCTGGTACGCCGCCGCCGGCGGGCTGACCGACGCGCAGCGCCGCGCGCCGTGCGGCGCGTTCTGGGACTCGATCCACGGCACGCTGAACCATCTGCTCTGGGCGGACGGCCAATGGATGTCCCGCTTCGCCGGTTGGCCGAAGCCCGTGCAGGGGATCAGGCAGAGTGATGCGCTGTTCGCGGATTTCGCCGAGCTCGCGGCAGCGCGCGTGCGCATCGATGCGGACATCTCCGCCTGGGCGGCCGGCCTGGACCAGGCCTGGCTGGATCAGGACCTCGTCTATTTCAGCGGTGCGGCGCAACGCGAAATGCGCCGGCCACGGGCGTTGCTGGTGATGCATATGTTCAACCACCAGACCCATCATCGCGGCCAGGCGCATGCGCTGCTGACCCGCTTTGACGCCGATACCGGGGACACCGATCTGCCGCTGGTGTTGTAGTACCAGCGGTCCGCGGCGATGACTCTAGTCCGTCGTCAAAGACCGCTGGCATAGCGCGCCGATCCGCTTGCGGCACGCAATCCCGCGCCTGTCGCGGGTCCGGTGGGCGGCGGCGCGCGAAATGAAGAGTCGAACCAGAGGTCCGAGTGGGTGACGGCCTCTCGACCCGGGCTGTGTGAAAACGCCGTGCCGTAACGGCAACGAGCAATTCTGTTGCATGACATTCTGCGCCTTTGAACTCTTCGTTCTTGCACGCAGGCCGCGATGATTGAACATTTTGCGACGATGGCCGGGGAATGTGTTTTCACACGGTCTGGACCCGAAGCGCACCCAGGGACTGACGGTTGTTTGCGTCGGAGCCGTGCGTTGTGTCCCCCGCGCACACGTCTTATAGTTCTTTGCAATAAAATACCTGTGCCGGGGTCACGAAATGGCTGAGGAATTTATTGATCGTCGGAGAATTCTGACAGATCTCAGTGAAAAAGCCATCGATCGCGTATTTCGCGCAAGCGAAAGAGTGATCAGAGAGTATTGGGCGCGATACAAGAATCGAGATGCTGCCACATATGGTGATTATCTTGACCGAAAAGGTGCGCTGCTGAGTTCGGTGAGGAACATCATATATACTAATAAGAGTACTGCTCTATATGACATATACGTACCCAGTAGGTTCCTGCCGAACGATCGCACGGCGGACCAGATTATTAATATGCTCTGCGAAAATATTGATGACCCAAAGAAAAGGCCGACGCACGCGCTCACGATTGTAGGTGGGGCCGGAGCAGGAAAGTCATTTTTTATGCGGCATGCTTTCTTCCACATTCAAAATATTGGCTCAGGGCGAATCCCGATATTTCTGGAACCACGTTCCTTTAATAGAATGATTTTAGCAAATCTGGAAACCAGGATATTTGATGATTTCACGTCGCTCGGTACATCAATTACCCGCGAACAGATTACGGTTGGGCTGCGGAGTGGATTGTTCGTCCTCCTACTTGATGGAATTGACGAGTTAAAGATCGGGATACAATCTCACTACTTAAACGAGATCTCGGATTTCATAAAGAAATTCCCTTTGTGTCCAATTCTGATATCGAGTCGGCCGAGTCAGAAATTTCATTCTCTTCCCACCAACGAAATCGTTCGCATTGGCCGCATGACAGAAATTGCAGCCACTGATTTAATTGGGCGCTTGGAATATGCGGATAATACAAAGAACGCTTTTATAAAATTATTGAGGGGTGGCTTGTATAATACGCATTACGATTATGTTTCTATCCCGCTGCTTTGCACGATAATGCTGCTAACATTTTCAGATAGCGGGCGAATATCTAGTAAACGGCACGAGTTCTATGAAGATGCATTCCTGGCCTTGTGGTCTAAGCACGACATCCGGAAGGAAGGCTTTGAGCGGGAGAAGTTTTCTGGCTTGCAGAAAAAAGACTTCCTGAGACTGGTAGCCGCGTTTGCAGTATCCTCGTATGGCCGCGGGGATTACGAAATGCGAGATTCGGATCTCCGTAGACATTTCGAACAAGCTATTAGCCTGAGTGGCATAACTTGCCAGGAAGACGAATTTATACAGGACCTCACTATTTCGACTTGCCTTGCGATTGAAGATGGTCCATATATTAGATTTTGCCACAGATCGTTTCAGGAATACTTTGCCGCCTTATTTCTGTCGGAGACGGACGATGCCATGGTTGGAGATCTGATCGAAGAATTCTCCGATCGTATCGAAATGGACAACGTGCTTCAGTTAGCGCTTTCGTTGAATCCTGAAAAAGTTGAGAAGAATTGGGTTCTTAATAAAGTAGATTCAGTAGCATCCTCGATTCGGGTCATGGGTGATGATATCGGAAACTACGTAAATATGGCCGTCGGTCAACAATCGTCAAATAATGAACTTGCAATTGTCATGCAAAAAATTAGAATTTTATACCAGTTTAGCCCAAATTTATCAGCTTTGCTTGCAGCATACGATGCGGCCAAACATATGGGTGTTAGAGTCGGGCAAATTACGAACCGATCGCCTAGGGGGCGGTTGTTTGAGAAAGATCGTAGCAATTTCAGGAACTTATCGGCACATCTTGCTAAGAAGTATCGAAATCAATCATCCGCACTGCAAACACTTTTGAGATGGTCTGCTGAAGCATCCAAAGAAGACAGACGCAATCAAGAGGAGATATCCTGACAATAAAGCTTGCGTCTTCGTTCGTCCGGTAGACGTCCGCTTCCCACCGAGGCTGTGTGGAAGCGACATACCGCAACGTCAATGAGCAATTATGCGGCTCTGTCATGCGCCACTTTGAATCTTTCCGCCTGCCAAGCTGGTCGCCCTTGATAGATCATTGCGTGATTGCCGCCGACAATTGTGTTTTCTCACCGCCTCCACCCGAAACGGTCATCGGACAGAGCCGCCGGTATGACTCCGTTCACCCGAAGAAATCCGCAAATCTCTGAAGCACTTCCTCCGGCGCTTCCTCGGCCAGATAGTGGCCGGAGCCGACCGGGAAGCCGGTGACGTCCTTGTCGCAATAGCCGCCCCAGATCTTCAGCGGCGAGTACCAGCGGCCGATCTTCCCCTTCTCCCCCCACAGCACCAGCAGCGGGCATTGCACGCGCGTGCCGGCGGCGCGGCTCTCGCGGTCGTGCACCAGGTCGATCGTGGCGGCGGCGCGGTAGTCCTCGCACATGCCGCGGATCATCTCGGGCGAGCGCACGGCGGCGAGATAGTCGGCGAGCGCCTCGGGGGCGAAGAAATCGGGACCCTTCGGTTCCCGGCCGGTATGGGCGCGGAACCACAATTCCGGAGCGGCATCGATCAGGTTCTCGGGGAATGGGTGCGGCTGCGCGAACCAGAACCAGTGGTAGTAGCCGAGCGCGAACTCCATGTTGGCGCGTTCGAAATGCTCGATGGTCGGCACGATGTCCAGCACCGCAAGGCGCTCGACGCGGTCGGGGAAATCCAGCGCCAGCCGGTGCGCAACCCGGGCACCGCGGTCGTGGCTGGCGACCCGGAAGCGCGTGTGGCCGAGCGCCTCCATCACGCGGACCATGTCGCGCGCCATGGCGCGCTTGGCATAGGGCGCATGATCGGGCGTGGCCGGCGGCTTCAGGCTGCCGCCGTAGCCGCGCAGGTCGGGGCAGACCACGGTGAACCGCCGCGCCAGAATCGGCGCCACCTTGTGCCACATCGCATGCGTCTGCGGATTGCCGTGCAGCAGCAGCAGCGGCGGGCCGGAGCCGCCATGGCGCAGGCGGATCGCGCCGCCATCCACGTCCACATGCGTCAATGTGAAGCCGTCGAAGAACATCGTCCCCTCCGGTCTGTCAGGCGTCGAATCCGTAGAGCCGTTGCGGATTGTCCACCAGGATACGCCGGCGCAGCTGTGCATCCGGGGCGGCCTCGCCCAGCAGGCGCAGCAGGCCGGCATTGTCGTGCGGCATATAGATCACGGTCTTCGGCGCGCCGACGTCGTGCGGGCCGATATGCGGCCAGTCTGTGCCCCACACCACGCGCTCGGGATTGGCGGCGATCAGCGCCCGCATGATCGGCCGCGCATCGGCGAACCCCGCCGGCTGGCGCGACACGCGGTTGGCGCCGGACACTTTCACCCAGCAGCCGCCTTCCGCCAGCAGCGCGACCAGTTCGTCGAGGCCCGGCTGGCTGGCGCCCAACCGGGCGTCGGCGCCGCCCATGTGGTCGATCACGACGGGCACCGGTAGGGCGCGGATGGCGGGGACCAGCGCCTGCAGCAGGGTAGGGGGGACGAAGATCTGCACGTGCCAGCCGCGCGGCGCCACCCGTGCCGCCGCGGCGCGCAGGGCTGCCGTTGCTTCGGCCGCGTCGGGGATGCCGTTGCTGACCAGGTTCAGGCGGATGCCGCGCACGCCCAGGCGCTGCATCTCGTCGAGCGCTGCCTCCGGCGTCGCGTCATCGATCACCGCGACGCCGCGCGTGGCCCCGGGCAGCGTGCGCAAGGCGTCGAGCATGCAGGCATTGTCGGTGCCGTAGGCGCTGGGCTGCACCAGCACCACGCGCTGCAGGCCGAGCGCCGTCGCCAGGGCGCGATACCGGGCCAGCGGCGCCTCGGTCGGCGTGTAGGCGCGGGTGGCCGCGGGCGGATAGCGGTCGGGCGCGCCGAACACGTGCATGTGGCAGTCGCAGGCGAGGGGCGGAACGTCGAAGCCGATGGCGCCGGTCATGATGTCGGTCACATCCGTCTCTCCCCGTTGCTGGCCGCGGTGCGGCGGAGCAGCGTGCCGTGCCGGGGGGCGGTGCTCAAGCCCGCCGTCAGGACCCCGCCAATTCGTCGAGGATCGGGCAGTCGGGGCGGCTGTCGCCATGGCAATGCTCGGCCAGCGCCTGCAGCGTACGGCTCATCGCCCGCAGCGCCTCGGCCTTGGCTTCCAGCGCGGCGACGTGCCGCAGCGCCACCGCCTTCACGTCCGCGCTCGGCCGCTGCCGGTCGCGCCACAGCGCCAGGAGCTGGCGGATCTCCTCGAGCGGGAAGCCGAGGTCCCGCGCGCGGCGGATGAAAGTGAGCGTGTGGATGCCGGCCGCATCGTAATGCCGATATCCGACCGCCGACCGCGTGGCGGGCGGGATCAGCCCGATCTGCTCGTAGTGCCGGATCATCTTCGCGGAGACGCCGGATGCCGCCGCGGCCGCGCCGATATTCATGTCGTCCTTGCCCATGCTGCCCTTGCGGCGCGACGCCGCTTGACCTTCCTATCATGGGAAGGTGAAGCCTGCAGCGCATCAGACGCAGAGGAGAATCGATGCCCACCTTCGACGTTCCCGACATGACCTGCGAGGGATGCATTCGCGCGATCACCGTCGCCGTGCAGGCGGTGGCGCCGTCGGCTACGGTGCAGGCTGACCTGCCGGCGCGCCAGGTGCGTATCGCCGGTCCCGCCGAGCCCGAACGCCTTGCCGAGGCGATGCGCGCGGCCGGCTTCACGCCGGCGCTGCGCGCCACCTGATAACCCAGCCAGGGAATCCAGACATGGCCCGCGCCAGGTATCCGCACATTCTTGTCATCGCCGTTGCCATCGCGGTCGCCGCCGGAGCGGCGGTGGCCCAGGCGCCGCAGCCGTCGTCGCAGATGCCCATGCGTCACGGCATGGGCGCGCCGCCAGCAGAGTCGCCCGCCACCCAGGCGTATATGCAGGGGATGGCGAAAATGCACCACGACATGGACATCCACTACAGCGGCGACGCCGACAAGGATTTCGTGGCCGGCATGATCGCGCATCACCAGGGCGCCATCGACATGGCCAAGGTCGTGCTGCAATACGGCTCGGACCCGGAGATCCGCAAGCTCGCCCAGGACATCGTCGCCGCCCAGGAGCAGGAGATCGCCTTCATGCGCGCCTGGCAGGCGAAGCACCCCTGATCCGCGCCGCCGCCCGCAAGCCTCTTGGAAGCCGCGGCCGAAAGGCGGAACATGCGGCGGCTTGCGGGAGGGCGCGCCATGACTGTCCAGACGCCGATCAATGAGCCGTTGCTGCTGCGCGCCGACCGCGACGGGGTGGCGTGGCTGACCCTGAACCGCCCGCAGGCGCGCAATGCGCTGTCCGTGGGCCTGATGGCGGCGCTGGACGACGCCCTCGCGGCCCTCGCGGATGACCCGTCGGTGCGCGTGGTGGTGATCGCCGGCGCCGGCCCGGCCTTCTGCGCCGGGCACGACCTGCGGGAGCTGCGCGCCAATCCCGGCGCCGAAGCCTATGCGGCATTGTTCGCCCAGTGCTCGGCGCTGATGCTGCGCATCGTCCGCCTGCCCAAGCCGGTGATCGCCCGGGTGCACGGCGTCGCCACCGCCGCCGGCTGCCAGCTGGTGGCAAGCTGCGACCTCGCGGTGGCCGCCGACACCGCGCGCTTCGCCACCCCCGGCGTCAATATCGGCCTGTTCTGCTCCACCCCGATGGTGGCGCTGTCGCGCGCCGTCGGGCGCAAGCCGGCCATGGAGATGCTGCTGACCGGCGAGCTGATCGACGCCGCGCGGGCACGCGAGATCGGCCTGGTCAACCGCGTCGTGCCCGAGGCCGGGCTGGACGGCGCCGTGGCCGAGCTGGCCGGGCGGATCGCGGCGAAAAGCCCGCTGACGCTTGCGATCGGCAAGGAGGCGTTCTACCGCCAGGCCGAGATGGAACTGGCCGCGGCCTATCGCTACGCATCCGAGGTCATGACCCGCAACATGCTGACGCGCGACGCCGGCGAGGGCATCGACGCCTTCCTGGCGAAACGCGCGCCCAGCTGGACGGGCACATAGGGAGACACCGCATGAACGACGTGCAGCCGGCCCGCCCCGTCTATGACCGCACCGCCGAGGACATCGGCAACATCGTCGAGCTCGGGCACGTGAATGTGCGCGTGCCCGACCAGCGCCTGGCCACGCTGTTCTACGTGATGGGCCTGGGCTTGACCCGCGATCCCTATCTGGTGGTCGGCGTCGACAACATGTGGATCAACGTGGGCACCTGCCAGTTCCATCTGCCGCTCGGCGAGCCGCAGGTGCTGCGCGGCACCACCGGGCTGGTGGTGCCGGATCTGGCGGCGCTGGCGCAGCGGCTGGAGGTGGTGCGGCCGCGGCTGGCCGGCACGAAATTCAGCTACACCGCGCAGCGCGACGTGATCGAGGTCGCCTGCCCCTGGGGCAACCGCATCCGCTGCCATGCGCCGGACGCCGCGCGGTTCGGCCGGATGGTCCAGGGCATGCCCTATGTGGAAATCGACACGGCGCCGGGCACCAGCGAAGCGATCGCGCGGTTCTACACGCAGGTCCTGGGCAGCCCGGCCACCGCCGGCGCCGACGCGCAGGGCGCTTTCGCCCGCGTCCCCGTGGGGCTGGGCGAGAGCCTGCTGTTCCGCGAAACCGGACGCGCGCTGCCGCCGTTCGACGGCCACCACATCCAGATCGCGCTGGCCGATTTCTCCGGCCCGCATCGCCGCCTGCAGGAGCGGGGGCTGATCACCGAGGAGAGCAACCAGCACCAGTATCGGTTCGAGAACATCGTGGACATCGACACCGGGGCGACGCTGGCGACGATCGAGCACGAGGTGCGCAGCATGCGGCACCCGATGTATGCCCGCGTCCTCGTGAACCGGAATCCCGAGCAGACCAACAATCGCTACGCCCCCGGCCATGAGGCCCTGGTCTGGTCGATGCCGGCCGAATAGGCTCTGATCCGGTCCGGGGACTATCCGCGCGCGACCGTGAACGAAGGACTGTCATGACGCTGCCGGTGCCAACCCTCGATCACGTCGTGGTCAACGTCCATGACGGCATGGACGCAGCCGTCGAGACCTACCGGCGCCTCGGCTTCGCCATGACGCCGCGCGGCCATCACACGCTCGGCTCGATCAACCATCTCGCGATCTTCGCCACCAACTACCTGGAACTGATCGGCGTGCCGCCGGGCACGGCCGGGCGCACGGACATCCTGGGCTGGCCGATCGGGCTGAACGGCCTGGTATGGGGCACCGAGGACTCCGCGGCATTGCACGCGGCCCTCGGCGGGGCAGGAGTCTCGTGTCCGCCGCCCGGAGAATTCTCCCGTCCCGTCGAACTGCCGGACGGCACGCGCGATGCGGTGTTCCGCACCGTGCGCCTGCCCAACGACACGACGCCTGCCGGGCGGCTGTATTTCTGCCACCACCTCACCCGCGACCTGGTCTGGCGCGACGAATGGCGCCATCACCCCAATGGCGTGGTCGACGTGGCCCAGGCGGTGATCGCGGCGGCGGCGCCGCAGCGCCTGGGCGCGCTGTTCCGCCGCATGTTCGGCGATGGCGCGGTGCAGCCGATCGCCGGAGGTCTGCGCCTGGTCGCCGGCCTGACCAGCATGGACGTGGTGACTCCGGCCGAGCTGGCCCGCCGCTTCGGCGATGCCGCACCCCAGGGCGACACGCGCGACGAATACATGGCCGCCCTGGTCCTGCGTACCCGCTCCCTCGCGCAGGCGGCCGGTGCCGTGCAGGCCGAGGGCGTGCGCCGCGAGGCCACGCGGCTGCTGGTGCCCGCCACGCAAACCATGGGCGTGGTCCTGCAGTTCCAGGAGTAACCCGCGTCTCGACGGCACCGCGGAAGCTGATAGCATTCAGCAGCCGTGCGAGCGGCCGCGCAAGCCGCGCGGCGCATGCGGGAGGGAATTGCCATGCAGGTCAACGCGCTGCATCCGGTGCTGGGTGCGGAGATCATCGGCCTCGATCTGTCGGGCCCGTTGCCGGACGAGGTGTTCGCCGCCGTGCGCGCCACGTTCAACCGTTATTCCGTCGTGGTGTTCCGCGGCCAGCAAGCGCTGACCCCCGCCCAGCACGTGGCGTTCAGCCGCCGCTTCGGCGCGCTCGAATACCATGTGATGCGCCAGTTCCTGCACCCCGAATTCCCGGAGATCCTTCTCGTCTCCAACGAAAAACGCGACGGCCGGAATATCGGTCTGGCCGACGCCGGCCGCTACTGGCATTCCGACCTGTCCTACAAGGCCGAGCCGAGCCTGGGCTCGCTGCTGCATGCCAAGGTGCTGCCGGCCGAAGGCGGCGACACGCTGTTCGCCAGCATGGTCGCCGCCTATGCCAATCTGCCGGCGCCGTTGCGGGCCAGGCTCGACGGATTGCAGGCCGAGCACGACTACGCCGCCCGCGTGGTCAGGCAGCGCGACACCATGGGCGTGCGGCCGGACCTGTCGGCGGCGCAGCGCGCCGAGGTGCCGCCGGTCGTGCATCCCGTCGTGCGCGTGCACCCGGAAACCGGCAAGCGCGCGCTGTTCGTCAGCGAGGGCTTCACCACCCGCATCCTCGGCATTCCCGAGGACGAAAGCCGCGCCATCCTCGACCAGCTTTTCGCCGCTTCCATCGCGCCTGACATCATCTATCGCCATCGCTGGCAGGACGGCGACATGGTGATGTGGGACAACCGCGCGGTGATCCACCTCGCGGCCGGCTGCCCGCCGGACATGGCGCGCACGATGTACCGCACCACCGTCAAAGGCGACCGTCCCAGCGGAGTCGCGGCATGAAGCAGGTTCTCGTGGTCACCGGCGGCAGCCAGGGCATCGGCGCCGCGGTCGCCCGCCTGGCGGCCGCGCGCGGCTACGCAGTGGCGCTGTCCTATCGCCGCGGCAAGGCGCAGGCTGATGCCGTGGTGGCCGATATCGTCAAATCCGGCGGCCAGGCCATCGCCGTGCAGGCCGACGCCGCCGACGAGCAGGCGACGGAGGCGCTGTTCGCCGCGGTGGACCGCGCGCTCGGCCCGGTGACCGCACTCGTCAACAACGCCGGCATCACCGGCCCGGCGCGCACCCTGGAGGACGTTACCGGCGAGATGCTCACCGACGTGATGGGCATCAACGTCAATGGCTGCTTTCTGGCACTGCGCGAGGCGGCGCGCCGCATGGCCACCGACCGCGGCGGCGCCGGCGGCGCCATCGTGAACGTCTCCTCGCGCGCGTCCGAGCTGGGCGGCCCCAACGAATGGGTGCACTACGCCGCGTCGAAAGGCGCCGTGGACAGCTTCACCATCGGCGCGGCGAAGGAGCTGGCGCCGCGCGGCATTCGCGTGAACGCCGTGAACCCCGGCCTGATCGACACCGAGATCCACGCCAAGGCCGGCATGCCCGACCGGACCGAGCGCTTCAAGGCCGTCATCCCCATGGGCCGCGCCGGCTCGGCCGAGGAAGTGGCGAAAGTCATCCTGTGGCTGCTGTCGGACGAGGCGTCCTACGTCACCGGCGCGCTGGTGCCGGTCGGCGGCGGGCGCTGACTACCCCGCCTTCGACACCAGGTAATCGCGGAACCGGTCGCGCAACGTCAGCTTGTGGACCTTGCCCGTCGCGGTGTGCGGCAATTCCTCCACCACGACGACGTCGTCCGGCCTCCACCAGTCCGCGACCTTGCCGCGATAGATTGCCAGCAGCTCGTCCTTGTCGATCGTCTGGTCCTGCTTTGCCACCACGATCAGCAGCGGCCGCTCGTCCCATTTCGGATGCCGCGCCGCCACGATCGCAGCCTCCGCCACGGCCGGGTGCGACACCGCGATGTTCTCCAGCTGGATGGAGCTGATCCACTCGCCGCCGGACTTGATCACGTCCTTGGAGCGGTCGGTGATCTCCATGTAGCCGTCGGCGTCGATGGTGGCGACGTCGCCGGTGGTGAACCAGCCTTCGGCGTCCAGCGCATCGCCGGGCGTGCCGCCGTAATAGGCGCTGCACACCCACGGCCCCTTCACCTGCAGATGGCCTGAGGCGCTGCCGTCCCACGGAAGTTCGTGGCCCGCATCGTCGACGATGCGCATGTCCACGCCGAACAGCGCGCGGCCCTGCTTCTCGTGCAGCCGGAACATGTCCGCGCGGCCAAGATCGGCGTTGCCGGCCTTCGGCCGGTTGAAGGTGCCGACGGGGCTCAGCTCGGTCATGCCCCAGGCATGGTCGACGCGCACGCCGTACTCGTCGTGGAACGCTTCCATCAGCATGCGCGGGCAGGCGGAGCCGCCGATCACCAGCCGCTCCACCGTCTCCAGCCGGGTGCCGCTGGCGCGCAGATGCTGCAGCAGCCCCAGCCACACGGTGGGCACGCCGGCCGAAATGGTCACGCGCTCGGCGTTCATCAGCTCGCGGAGGCTGGCCCCGTCCAGGTGGCGCCCGGGCATCACCAGGCTGGCGCCCGCCATGGGTGCTGCATAGGGCGTGCCCCAGGCGTTCACATGGAACATCGGCACCACCGGCAGCATCCGGTCGACCGCGCGCATGGCCAGCACATCCGGCATGTTCACGGCAAGCGCGTGCAGCAACGTTGAGCGGTGGCTGTACAGCACGCCTTTCGGCTTGCCCGTGGTGCCGGAGGTGTAGCACAGCGAGGCGGCCACACGCTCGTCGAACACCGGCCAGGCATAGTCCTCGTCGGCCGCCGCCATCAGGTCCTCGTAGCACAGCAGGTCCATTCCCTCGGGCAGGGCGATGTCCGGCATGTGCGCGGGCTCGGTCATGAACACCACGGCGCGCACGCTGGCGCGCACCCGCGGCGCCACGCCCGCGAGCAGGCCGGCGAAGCTGGTGTCGGCAAAGATGACGACATCCTGGGCATCGTTGACGATATAGGCGATGTCGTCCGGCGACAGCCGCGGGTTGATGGTGTGGCAGATCGCCTGCATGCCGGAGACGGCGTAGTACAGCTCCAGGTGCCGGAACCCGTTCCAGGCCAGCGTCGCCACGCGCTCGCCCGTGGCCACACCCAGGCGCTGCAGCACCCGCACCAGCCGGCGCGACCGCCGCTCCACCTCGGCGTAGGTGGTGCGGTGGATCGCCCCTTCGACAGTCTTCGAGACCACTTCCGCGCCGCCGTGGTGCCGCGCCGCGTGCCTGATGATCGACGTGATCATCAGGGGCTGATCCTGCATCAATCCAAGCATGCCCGTCTCCTCCCGCTCCGCGACGAATTGCGCCGCATTTGCGAGAAGACTACGGCCCAACCCGCCCGGAAGTCACTGGTATGCGGACGTTACCGATGCGTCTGGATGAACCGCTTGATGCGCGGCGCCACCTCGGCGCGGAAGCGCTGGCCGTTGAACAGGCCGTAATGACCCACGCCCACCTGCTCCAGATGGTCGCGCATGTCGGCGGGCAGGCGATGGGCCAGCGCGTGCGTGGCGCGCGTCTGGCCGAGGCCGGAGATGTCGTCGCGCTCGCCTTCCACCGTCAGCACGGCGGTGCGCTCGATCGCCCCCGGATCCACGCGGTGGCCGCGATGCATGAACAGCCCGCGCGGCAGCAGATGTTCCTTGAACACCGCATTGATGGTCTGCAGGTAGAATTCCGCCGACAGGTCCATCACCGAGCGGTATTCCTCATAGAAGCCCCGCTTGGCGCCCAGCGTCTCGCCGTCGCCGTCCACCAGATGCTGGAACATCTGCCAGTGCGCTTCCACGTGGCGGTCGAGGTTCATCGCCATGAATCCGGCGAGCTGCAGGAACCCCGGATAGACACGGCGCATGAAGCCGGCATGTCCGAACGGCACCGGATGGATCACGTTGCGACGGAACCACCCCATGCTGTGCCGCTCGGCGAAGTCGTTGACGGCGGTCGGTCCCTCGCGGGTGTCGATCGGGCCGCCGATCAGGGTCATGCTGCGCGGGCAGGAAGCCGGCTCGCTCTCGTTCATCAGCGCCACCGCCGCCAGCACCGGCACCGCCGGCTGGCAGACCGCGATGACATGCGTCTCCGGTCCGAGATGGCGCAGGAAGGCCATGACGTATTCGATATAGTCGTCGAGGTCGAAATCCGGGCCCAGCAGCGGCATGTCGCGGGCGTCGCGCCAGTCGGTGACGTAGACGTCGTGGTCCGGCAGGAACGCCTTCACCGTGCCGCGCAGCAGGGTGGCGTAGTGGCCGGACATCGGCGCCACCATCAGCACCTTCGGGTCGCCGGGCCGTTCCGTCAGGCGGTGGAACCGCTTCAGGTCGCACCACGGGCGCGAGACGACAACCTCTTCCACCACATCGACGGCCTCGCCGTCGATGGTGGTGTGCTTGTGGCCGAACACGGGCTTACCGAACTGGCGGGTGGTGTGCTCGAAGCTGTCCAGCGCCGCGACGGCCAGCCGGCCCATGGGGGTGGGCCGAATCGGGTTGAAAGGGTGATCCAATAATTGCAGTGCGCCGGTCGCAAAAACACGCATGGGGGCAAGAGTAGCCCGGTGCATTTCGTAAACGTGGTAAAGCATACGTTCCCTTTTCAACCTAATACATGGCCGGGTGTTGGTTCACCCTTTTTGCAGAAAGCCCTCCGCACGGAGGGCCCTCTTGCTGGTTGGGCGTGGACGCCATAAGCAACATTGATCAACAACAAGGCAGGGGCAAGGCAGGCTGACACGCGGCCGCAGGATAGCTGCAATGCAGTTGTAATGTGATAGCGAGTGAAATGACAGTTTTAGCCAAAAAGAGCGGCTGCGCCGACCGGCGGCGGCGCCGGAATGTCTCCGTCTGCGTGATGAAGTTGCGCGTGAAAACAAAGAAGTAGAGAAATGCTCCCGGCATCGCGCCGGGATGGGTTCCACGTCCGGCCGGCGGCCCGGTTCGTCTTGCGCCCGGGAGGCTGGATGTGCTCCGGCCGAGTCGCCCTGCGGGACTCGGTGCAGGCTTGATCCCCCGCGCCGGTGCGCGTCATGTGCTAGCCTCGATGGACGGCGAGGGCCTGCCCGCCCAGCCGGGTTGGTTCCGAGGCACAGGGAAATACGCGATGACCGAAATATTCATCGCCGCGGGCGTCCGCACCGCGGTGGGCACGTTCGGCGGCATGCTCAAGGACACGACGCCCAGCCAGCTCGTCGCCGCGGTCACCGCCGAAGCGGTGCGGCGCAGCGGCGTGGCGCCGTCGCAGATCGGCCTGTCCGTGTTCGGCCAGGTGCTGCACACCGAGCCGCGCGACATGTACATTTCCCGCATCGCCGTCATCGAAGGCGGCCTGCCGCAGGAAACCCCGGCGCTGACCGTCAACCGCCTGTGCGGCAGCGGCCTGCAGGCGATCCTGACCGCTGCCAACGCCATCAAGGCCGGCGACGCCGACATCGCCGTCGCCGGCGGCGTCGAGAACATGAGCCGCGCGCCCTACCAGATTCCCGCCGCCCGCTGGGGCCAGAAGATGGGCGACACCCCGGTGCTCGACACGTTGAACGGCGCGTTGAACGACCCGTTCAACCGCATCCTCATGGGCGTGACTGCCGAGAACCTGGCGGAGAGCCACCAGATCAGCCGTGCGCAGCAGGATGCGCTGGCGCTGGAAAGCCATCGCCGCGCCAGCCGCGCCACGCATGAGGGCCGCTTCAAGGACCAGATCCTCGGCATCGAGGTGAAAACCCGCAAGGGCACTGTGCTATTCGACACCGACGAGCATATCCGCCACGACGCAAGGCCCGAGGACTTCGCCGCGCTGCGCACGGTGTTCAAGAAGGACGGCACCGTCACCGCCGGCAACGCCTCCGGCATCAATGACGGCGCGGCCGCGGTGGTGGTGGCGAGCGGCGAGGCGGTGCGCCGGCTGAACCTGAAGCCGATGGTGCGCATCGTCGCCGCCGGCCATTCCGGCGTCGATCCGGCCCATATGGGCATCGGCCCGGTGCCGGCCACGCGCCAGGCGCTGCAACGGGCCGGCATGAAGGTCTCCGACCTCGACGTGATCGAGGCCAACGAGGCCTTTGCCGCCCAGGCCTGTGCGGTGGCCAAGGATCTCGGCTTCGACCCCGAGAAGGTGAATCCGAACGGCAGCGGCATTTCGCTCGGCCACCCCGTCGGCGCCACCGGCGCGATCGTCACGGTGAAGGCGATGTACGAACTCGCCCGTACCGGCGGCCGCACCGCCCTGGTCACCATGTGCATCGGCGGCGGGCAGGGGATCGCCGCGATTCTCGAGCGCGTCTGAACACGCACATGCAGTCCCTGCCGGCGGGAGGGGCCCTAACCGGTTTTATTCACGGCACGGCTGGGATTCGGCTGGCGGATGTCGCGTAAGCTGCTGATTTTGTTTATGGATTGGGTGTCGAAGCCACCCTGTTCGCGGGATCATGCTGAGCCACACCCGCCATCCTCGACGATACGATTGAGCCGTTCGGCTTTCCGACCATCTGCCGCAAGAAATGGATAGCGGCAACGCTGTGAAGAGGACGGGCTAGAGGCCGTCGAACCAGATCTTCCATTGCGGTACGGCAGTGGCGTAGGTGCCGCGATGGCTGGTGGAACCGGTGGAGATCGCCTCCACTTGACCGTTCCCGCTGCCGATCGCGTGCTGGTAGGTCATGGCAAGCTGGCCGAGGCCGGTGCTGATGGCCTCGTCTGCCTCGCCATAATAGTTTCGGACCGGACTCTTGATGATCCAGCGATAGGCCTGCGCCTTCTCGGCCACCAGCCGGCCGTAGGCCGAGGCGGCAAAGAATTGCGGGTCGAAATATTCATGGCGGACCAGCTTGTGCAGGTCCGTCGGGATCTGCGAGGCGTCGAATGGCTGCTTCTCATAAGCCTTGCGGGAGACGTCGTAATAGGCGTCGTTGATCACCGATCGGGCCAGGCCGGGCACGCCGTAATAATTCTCGAAGGCGAAGGACGAGAGGATGAACAGGGTCGGCACCCAGTCCGCGTCGTTCTTTCGGGGGAAGTCGAGGAAGCCGCTCAGCGCGACAAAGACATCGACCGGCGCACTTGCGGTCGCCGCCGCCGCGACAGGCACGCCCGCGCGCTCCAGCTTCTCGAGGAAGGCCATGGTCACGAAGCCGCCCTGCGACCAGCCGCCGAGGAATAGCTTAGGCGCCGCGAGACTCATGTGGTCGAGCACTGCGCGGCCAGCCATAAGCATATCATATGTCGCCTGCTGGTGGCTGCCCTTCACCATGTAGCCTTCCGGTTCCTTCGATAGACCCATGCCGAAATAATCGGCGCCGATGACCACGTAGCCCTGCCCGGCGAACTGGGCGATCGCGAGCTGGGTCTCGGGCGACTGGTCGGGGAAGGATGGTACCTGCTCTTTCCCATACACCGTGCCGTGCTGGTAAGAGAGCATCGGGAAGCTGGTGTCCTTCGTATCGGGAATTGCGAGAAGGCCGGTCGCGACCGTTGGCTTGTTGCCGCGTTCGGGCACCACCGAGGCATAGACGACGCGGTAGAGCCGCACCGCATTGCGGGCGGGCGTGTAGGTCACGGAGACCCCAAGGAATTTCGGCGTATCGACCTGAAGGATTTGGTTCAGCTTGTCCACGTCCCACCGGCCGATAAGTTCGTAGTTCACGCCGGAGGAGACCTGCACCGGGCTGCTCGAATCGGCTAGGGCGAATTGGGCCGGCGCCGCGACGCCGAGAAGGAGCGCGATGGTTGTAAATGTTTGAATGAGACGGGACACCGACTGCTCCAATGGGGCTTTAATTACGATATACGTGCAGCCGGGATACGGTAGCGGGAATGCGGGGTCAATCGACCCGCTCTTGATCTTGCTCATTCCAAATAAGAATTCGGTCTCTCTCAGATATGTCGCCAGGCGCCCGCTGAACCGCGCCGGGTTCGCCGGATGCTCCAAGCCTTGAGAGGATGGAGCGATGGAAAAGCAGAAGACACCAGCCGATTCCTGGCCCTAATTGGGTGTGGACCCTAGCGCAGCAGCGCCAGCACCAGTTCCACCGCGATCAGCAGGATGATCGCCGCCTCCATCAGTTCCGAGCGGCTGCTCGACGCTTCGTCGTACAGCGCCGTATAGGTGTCGCGGATGATCGCGAGCTTGCGGTCCACCGCCGCACTCACCAGCCGTACGCGGAACAGTTCGAGCGCGGCGGCGTAGATGCGCGCGAGGTAGACGTCCTCGGTGACCTGCAGCGCGTTGTCCACTTTCTCGGTCAGCTCGGTGACGTCGGCAACCATGGCGTAGAGCCGCCGCGCCAGCCCCGCATAACGGCGTGCCGCCAGCACGTTCATGCCGCGGCGCGCGGATTCCACCAGGTCGTACATGCGCGGCAGCTCGTCATCCAGCAGCTCGTCGTAATAGCGCATCTCCAGCAGCTGGACATTGGCCACTTCCAGGACGTCGGCCACGTCGGAATCGCCGAGCGGCTCGTAGATGAAGGCGCGGTCCCAGGTCAGCACCACCAGGTCGTCCTCGTAGTAGGAGAACCGGCTGCGCAACAGCTCGGCCCGCGCCCCGTCCGACAACCGGCGCTGCTCGCCTGACAGCAGCGGCACCAGGTCCACCAGCGCCAGCAGGTCGGCGGCGGCCGGCTGCGTGTCGAGGCGGTGCACCACGCCGATCAGGTAGTCCTCGGTCAGCTCCGAGGTCATCGGCCGGACCAGCGCGTCCGCCAGCGTGCCGCGCAAGGCTGCCAGCAGGTCGTCCCAGATCGCGCTGCCGCTGGCGGGGCCGACGTCGCGGTCCACCGCGTTCAGCCGCCGCGTATAGTCCGCCCAGTCCAGGCGATCGGCGGGCACGCGCAGCGCCAGGGTCACCGCGCCGAAATCGTACAGCCGCGCCGTGACCGTCACCGGCAAGGGCTCGGCGTCCAGCGTCAGCGTCAGCGGGTCCAGCGCCAGGACCAGTGGCGGCACGCCGAACGCCATCGCCTTGGGCGGGGTCGCGGTCAGGCGGCTGCGTTCGGCCCGCCCGGCCGCGTGGCGGGTCCACAGCGCCTCGGCGCGGGCCAGGTCGATGGCGAAGGCAATATCGAACAGGCGCAGCGCCAGGACATGGCCGCTGACCACCCGCGGGGCCGTCATCCCCCGCGCTCCGCCAGCCAGGCGAGCACGCCGTGCCCGGCCGCCACCGCGGTGCTGAAGCTCGCCTGCAGCAGATAGCCGCCGGTCGGCGCTTCCCAATCCAGCATCTCGCCGGCCGCGAACACGCCGGGCCGGTCGCGGAGCATGAACCGCCCGTCCAGAGCGTCGAACGCGATCCCGCCGGCGGTGGAGATCGCCCGCGCCAGCGGCCTGGGCGCTTGCAGCCGCAGCGGCACGGCCTTGACCAGCCCGGCCAGGTCTTGCGCACCGGCGCCCGCGTGCAGCGCTTCCTGCACCAGCCCCACCGCCAGCGACGGAAGCCCGGCCGCCTTGCGCAGGAAGGTCGACAGCGACTGGCTCCGCCGCGGCGCATCCAGCCGCTGGCGCAACGTCGCCTCGGTCAGGTCTGGCCGCAGATCCACATGCACTGTCGCGGGCCCCGCCACCGCGATGGCATCGCGCAGCGCGGCCGACAGGGCATAGATCGCCCCGCCCTCGATCCCGTCCGCGGTGATCACCGCCTCGCCGCGCACCACCCGGCCGGCGAAGCGGAAGGCCACGCGCTTCAGCGGCTGGCCCTCGAACCGGGCACGGAAGATGTCCGACCATGCGACCGTGAAACCGCAATTGGCCGGGCGCAGCGGCGTGACCCCCACGCTCGCGAGCGCCGCTGTCCAGGCCCCGTCCGATCCCAGCCGCGGCCAGGACGCCCCGCCCAGCGCCAGCACCGTGGCCGCCGGGGTCAGCCTCCGTTCGCCCTCCGGGGCGGCGAAACGCAGCGCCCCGCCGGCGTCCCAGCCGAGCCAGCGGTGCCGCGTCTCGATCCGCACCCCCATTGCCGCCAGCCGCGCGATCCAGGCGCGCAGCAACGGCGAGGCCTTGAACGCCTTGGGAAACACCCGGCCGCTGGAGCCCACGAAGGTCTCCTGGCCCAACCCTTCGCACCAGGCGATCAGCGAGTCCGGCGGAAACGCGGTGATGGCCGCTTCCAGCCGGGGGCGGGCAGGACCGTAGCGGTCCAGGAACGCCTCCAGGTTCTCGCCATGCGTCAGGTTTAACCCGCCGCGGCCGGCCATCAGCAGCTTGCGCCCCACCGAGGGCATGCGCTCCAGCACCGTGACGGCCACGCCATCGCCCGCCTGCGCGCCGGCGCGGGCGATCACTTCGGCGGCCATCAACCCCGCGGGGCCGCCGCCGATGACGGCGACAGGCTCCCGGGGCCGGTTCAGGGTTCCGGTCTGCGACACACCGTTCTTATGGCGTGTCCCCGCGGATTATGCAGCCCGCCTCATGTCACGCCCGCTCAGCAGCCGGATCAGGGCCCGCAACTCCGCGCGATAGGCGACCAGGATGAAGGCGGCGGCCACCCAGGTGACGCAGGCGCGGGTGAACAGCTGGCCGCCATCGCCATACGGGTCGATGCCCAGCGGGCTCACCACATGAAAGAAGATCGCCCCGGACATGATGCACAGCGCCAGCGCCGCGCCATACATCCGCGTGTACGGCACCAGCACCAGCACCGAGGCGATGATCTCCGCCGTCGCCACCGACAGCCGGAACGGCTTCTCGTAGCCGTGCAGGAACAGCCAGTCCGACAGCACGGTGAACAGCCAGACGGATCCCTCGTTGCCGGTCAGCTTGTACTGCTCGTACCACAACAGCACATAGGCGATGTAGAGCGCGGCAACCCAGGTCAGCGGCTTGAGAAACCGGTCCATGTTGCGCCTCCTTGCGCATATGCGTTCTGTGCGGAAGACGCGGGAGCGCAAGCCACGTTACGCTCCGGTCGCGACAGGCGGCGAAGGGGGGCGGCGGCGATGGACCAGGCCACGGGTATATTTCACCTCTTTCCCCCGGGCGACCTCACGGCGCTGGCGGTGTTCTGCCTGATCTGGCTGGGCTATGGCCACATGGTGCGCTGGTTCGGCCAGGGCAGCATCAACGCCGGCCTGCATACCGTGCGCGTGCTGTGGATGCGCAGCATGCTGATGCGCGATAACCGCATCACCGACTCCTCGCTGATCGGCCATGTCGTGCACAGCGCCAGCTTCTTCGCCTCCACCAGCCTGATCGCCATCGGCGCGCTGCTGGGCGTGCTGACCGGGCTCGACCGGCTGCAGCCGACCGTCGAGGGACTCGCGCTCTCCGTGCCGGCTTCGCGCCAGTTGCTGGAGATCAAGGTGCTGCTGCCGCTGGCCGTGCTCGTGCACGGGATGTTCAAGCTCACCTGGGCGCTGCGCCAGCTCAACTACACCGTGGCGCTGATCGGCGCGATGCCGCCCGCGCCCATCCCCGAGCCGCTGTGCACCGAGCTCGCCGACCATGTCGGCGGGGTGCTCAGCAGCGCGCTCGCCACGTTCAACGACGGCATCCGCGCCTACTACTTCGCGCTGGTCGGCCTGAGCTGGCTGGCCGGCCCCTGGGTCCTGGTGGTGGCGGTGCTGTGGCTGATGGCGGTGCTGCTGTTCCGCCAATTCGGTTCCACGGTCGCCGCCCGGTTCGGCGCGGCCAGGCGCCTGGTCGAAGCCGCCCACGGCCGCCCTCCGGTGCCGGGGCCCGGCGATGGCGCGCCACGATGACCAGCGGACACGGCACCCTCTTCGACCTCGCCATCATCGGCGGCGGCATCAACGGCGCGGGCATCGCCCGCGACGCCGCCGGCCGCGGCTGGTCCGTGTTCCTGTGCGAACAGGGCGACCTCGGCGGCGCCACGTCGTCCGCCTCCACCAAGCTGATCCATGGCGGGCTGCGCTACCTTGAATATTACGAGTTCCGGCTGGTGCGCGAGGCGCTGATGGAGCGCGAGGTGCTGTGGGGCATCGCGCCGCATATCATCTGGCCGCTGCGCTTCGTGCTGCCGCACCACAAGGGGCTGCGGCCGCGCTGGCTGCTGCGCCTCGGCCTGTTCCTGTACGACCATCTCGGCGGCCGTCGGCGGCTGCCGCCCACGCGCTCGCTGGACCTGCGCCGCGACCCCGCCGGGGCGCCGCTGAAGCCGGACTTCACCCGCGGCTTCGAATACTCGGATTGCTGGGTCGAGGATTCGCGCCTGGTCGTGCTGAACGCCCGCGACGCCGCCGACCGTGGCGCCGAGATCGCCACCCGCACGCGCTGCGTCGCCGCCGAGCGCGCCGGCGACGCATGGAGGGTGACGGTGCGCGACGAGACCACCGGTGCCCAGCGCAGCCTGCGCGCCCGCGCGCTGGTGAATGCCGCCGGCCCCTGGGTTGCCGGCGCCCTGGCCGGCGTCATCCATGCCGACGCCCCCGCCCATGTACGGCTGGTCAAGGGCAGCCACGTCGTGGTGCCGCGCCTGTTCGACCATGACCGCTGCTACATCTTCCAGAATGCCGACCGGCGGATCTTCTTCGCCATCCCCTACGAGCGCGACTTCACCCTGATCGGCACCACCGACCAGGACTACACGGGCGATCCCGCCCAGGTGCGCATTTCCGAGGCCGAGATCGCCTATCTCTGCCAGGGCGCCAGCGCCTATTTCCGCACGCCGGTCACGCCCGCCCAGGTGGTCTGGACCTATTCCGGCGTCCGCCCGCTTTACGACGACGGCGCCAGCGCCGCCCAGGCCGCCACCCGCGACTACGTCCTCGCGCTTGATGCCCCGGCAGGCCAGCCCGCCCTGCTGACCGTGTTCGGCGGCAAGATCACCACGTTTCGCCGGCTGGCCGAGGCGGCGCTGGCCCGGCTCGCCCCGCATCTGCCGGCCGCCCAGGGCAATCCGGCGGGATGGACCGCGGCCACCCCGCTCCCGGGCGGCGACTTCCCGGTGGACGGCTTCGGCGCGCTGGTCGCCGATCTGCGCCGGCGCTGGCCGTTCCTGTCGCCGGAGCTGGCGCGCCGCCTGGCCCGCGCCTACGGCACCCGCGCGGCGACGCTGCTGGGCGGCGCGGCGTCCGCCGCCGATCTCGGCCGCGATTTCGGCGCCGGCCTCACCGAGGCCGAACTGCGCTACCTTGCCCGCGCCGAATGGGCCATGTGTGCCGCCGACGTCGTCTGGCGCCGCAGCAAGCTCGGCCTGCGGATGCGTGCCGCCGAGATCGAGGCCGTGGACCAGGCGCTGCAGCGCATGCTGGCGCCCAGCGAAACCGCCCAGTAGACGCCCGACCGGTCCCGGCCTTATTCCGCCAATCCGTAACGGGAGGAACGACAATGGACACCGATCGTGGAGACCTCGTGGTCGTGCAGCCCGGCCAAAGCGAGAGCTACTGGCAGCCGGTGCCCGCCAACGGCTATGTCGAGCTGCGGGTGGCCCCGCGCAACGCGCGCATGGAAACGCCCTTCGGCTTCGGCACCCAGACCGTCGCCCCCGGCTGCTACGTGCGCGAGCATTCGCATGACCGCAACGAGGAACTGATCCACTGCATCGCCGGCAGCGGCCACGCCGTGCTGGACGGCGAGACGCATCCGATGGTCGCGGGCACCACCATCTTCCTCGGCCGCAACCGGGTGCACATGTTCGTCAACGACGGCGCCGAGGACATGACCTTCACCTGGCTGCTGCTGCCGAACGGGCTCGAGGATTTCTTCCAGGCCATCGGCCGCCCGCGCGCGCCCGGCGAACCGGCGCCCGCGCCGTTCCCGCGCCCGGCCGACGTGCTGGAGATCGAGCGCCGCACCGTCTTCGCGCCGCCGCCGCCCGGCGGCGGGCGCAAGCCCGCCTGAGGCGCCGCACCGCCCGGCAGCGGCGGGCTTGCCCGCGCGACCCTTCATGGCATGGTGCGCCCGCAAACCGGGAGCAGCGCATGGCGGACGTGACGGCGATGAACGAGACCGAGGCGGCGATCCTGTCGCGCCGCTCCGTGCGCGGCTACCTGCCGAGGCCGGTGCCGCAGGACACCGTCGAGCACCTGCTGGACGTCGCCGCCCGCGCGCCCAGCGGCACCAACATGCAGCCCTGGCGGGTGATCGCGCTGGCCGGCGACGCGCTGGCCCGGTTCTGCGCGGGCGTGTCCGACGCCTTCCTGTCCGGCGCCGAGACCGACGCGATCGAGCGCGCCTACTACCCCAGGCCGCTGCACGAGCCCTATCTGTCGCGGCGGCGCAAGATCGGCTGGGACCTGTACGGGCTGCTGGGCATCGCCCGCGGCGAGAAGGAGAAGATGCGCGCGCATGTCGTGCGCAACCTGCAGTATTTCGGCGCGCCGGTGGGCCTGATCTGCACCATCGACCGGCGCATGGAGATCGGCAGCTGGATCGACTACGGCATGTTCCTGGAGAACATCAGCATCGCCGCCCGCGCCCGCGGCCTGGATAGCTGCGCCATGGCCGTCTTCGCCGAATTCCCCGGCACCGTGCGCGCCTTGCTGGACATTCCCGAGGACGAGACGATCGTCTGCGGCATGGCCATCGGCTACGAGGACAAGACCGCGCCGGCCAACGCGCTCGAGACCGAGCGTGTGCGGGCAGCGGCGTTCACGCGTTTTCTCGGGTTCGGAGGGATGGAAGAGAAGGGAAGGTGACACGGAGGGCACAGAGGGCCACAGAGATCACGGAGAAGGGCCTGCCGGTCGCGGCGTCACCGCGTCCACAACCGAAATGAATGCGCGCGAAGCGCGCCTCAATTCTTTCTTCTCCGTGACCTCTGTGGCCCTCCGTGCCCTCCGTGTCCACTTCCCTTGCTTCGCTTCAGCCCGGCCCAGCCTCCTTCTCCCGCCGCTGGTCCGCCTCGAACAGCCCGGACAGTTCCTCCGCCGCCTGCTGCACGCTTTGGATCAGCTGCTTCTCGTCGCGATAGAACCCGTGCGTTTCGATCAGATTGCGCTCGTCATGTTCGGCGAACAGCGCCACCGCCCGTTGCGCCTGCTTGCCCGGTATGCCCGACGCCCGCAGCACCAGCTCGGACAGCTTCAGGCTGGAATAGAAGGTGTCGCGCACCACCTGGGTGATGCCGCGATCCAGCAGCAGGTGCACGTGCCGGCGGTTGCGGGCGCGTGAGATGATGGTCAGGTTCGGGAAATTGCGCTGGGCGGTATCCACCACCCGCAGCGCCGCCTCCATGTCGTCGATCGCCACCACCAGCAGCTTCGCCTTGTCGGCGCCGGCCGCGCGCAGCAGGTCCGGGCGCGTCGGGTCGCCGAAATAGACGTCGCTGCCGAAGCGGCGCACCACCTCCAATTGCGCGGGATCGCCCTCCAGCGCGGTGAACGGCAGGCCCTGCATGCGCAGGATGCGCCCGATGATCTGGCCGACACGGCCGAACCCGCACACGATCACCGGCGTCGGCGCGGTAACGATCGTGTCGTACCGCACGTCCTTGCGCGGCCGCAGGGGCGGGATCAGCAGGCGTTCGGAGGCGGCGAACAGCAGCGGGGTCGCCATCATCGACAGCGCCACCACCAGCGTCGCCGCTTCTGCCTGGTCGCGGCCCAGCGCGCCCACGGCAATGGCCGCGGCGAACAGCACGAAGCTGAACTCGCTGCCCTGCGGCAGCGCCAGGGCGAACCGCACCGCGTCCACCCGGTCGTGACGGGCGATGCGCGCCAGCGCGTAGGCCACCGCGGCCTTGGCCACCAGCAGCACCGCCACCCCCAGCACGATCGCCACGGGCTGGTGCGCCAGCAGCCCGACCTGCGCGGACATGCCCACGGAGACGAAGAAGAAGCCCAGCAGCAACCCTTCGAACGGCTCGATATCGGCCTGCAGCTCGTGCCGGTACTCGGATTCCGACAGCAGCACCCCGGCCATGAACGCCCCCAGCGAGGGCGACAGCCCGGCGGCGCCGGCCAGCGCGGCGGAGCCCGCCACGATCAGCAGCGCCAGCGTGGTGAACACTTCGGGCGTGCGGGCGCCGCCGATGGCGCGGAACGCCGGCCCCATCAGGAACCGGCCGCCGAGCAGGATCACCGCGATCGCGCCCGCGCCCTTGGCCACGGCGAGCAGCGGTAGCTGATCGGGCATGGCCGCCCCGCCCAGCAGCGGCACCAGCGCCACCAGCGGGATGAAGGCCAGGTCCTGGAACAGCAGCACGGCGAACCCGTCGCGCCCGGCGCGCGTCGCCAGCAGGGCCCGCTCGCCCAGCATGGGCAACACGATCGCGGTGGACGACATCGCCATCCCCACGCCCAGCACCACCGCCCCCGCCCAGGGGGCGCCGCCCAGATGCGCGATCCACGCCAATGCCGCCGCGGTCGCCGCCACCTGCGCCGACCCCAGCCCGAACACCGCGCGCCGCATCACCCATAGCCGCGCCGGGCGCACCTCCAGCCCGATCAGGAACAGCAGCATGATCACGCCGAGCTCGGAGACACGCGTGATCTGGTCCACGTCGGTCACCAGCCGCAGCCCGGACGGCCCGATCGCCACGCCGGCCACCAGATAGCCCAGCACGCTGCCGAACCCGGCGCGGCGGGACAGCGGAACGGCGATCGCGGCCGCGGCCAGCAGGATGACAAGCGCTTCCAGCATGCCCGAGCAGTAAACAGGATCGGGGCGCCATTGTCTTGCGCCGCACCGTGACCGCCCGGCGCGGCATGTGCCAGGCGGCCGGTTGAACACCCCAGCGCCGACGCCACATCATCGCTCATCGGAGGAACCCATGCAGTCAGACGAGACCACCCGCACCGATGAGGAATGGCGCAAGATCCTGTCGCCCGAGGCGTACAAGGTGCTGCGCCAGCACGCCACCGAACGCGCCGGCACCAGCCCGCTGAACGCCGAGAAGCGACGCGGCACCTTCGTGTGCGCGGGCTGCGGCCAGCCGCTCTACAACTCCGAGACGAAATTCGAGAGCGGCTGCGGCTGGCCCAGCTTCTGGGCGCCGTTGGACGGTGCGGTAGGCACCAGCAGCGACAACAGCTGGTTCATGGTCCGCACCGAGGTGCATTGCGCTCGTTGCCAGGGCCATCTGGGCCATGTCTTCGACGACGGCCCGCAACCCACCGGCCAGCGCTACTGCATGAACGGCGTCGCCATGAAGTTCGAGCCGGAAGGCGAATAGGCGCCCCGGCTTGAGGCTGCAGGACCGGCCTTTCGTTCACTCCAGCCCGTAAAACGCCGCCGCCGTCCCGCCCAGGACGGCCCGGCGCGCCTCTGTCGGCAGCAGCGCCAGCGCGGCGTCGCGCCAGCGCGCGTAGCCGCCGGCCAGGTTCACCACCGGCCAATCGCTGCCCCACATCAGCCGGTCCGGCCCGAAGCAGGCCAGCAGGTGATCGACGTAGCGGCGCAACTCGCCGGCCTGCCAGCCGGGCCGGGCTTCCGTCACCAGCCCCGAGAGCTTGCAGCACCACCGCGTCGCGCGGGCGATCCCGGCGATGTCGTCCGCCCAGGGCCGGAACGCGTCCGCGGCGATCGCCGGTTTGGCGCCGTGGTCGATCACCATCTCCAGGCCGGGGTGACGCGCCGCCAGCTCGGGCAGGATCGGCAGATGCCGCGGCGCCACCAGCAGGTCGAGCCGCAGCCCGGCCTGCGTCATCGCCGCCAGCCCCGGTTGCATCTCGGGACGCAGAATCCAGCCGGTATCCGCGATGTCCTGCAGCATCGGGCGCAAGCCCTTCAGCAGCGGATCGGCGGCGAGCGCCGCGACACGCGCGGCGGCGTCCGGGGCCGCAAGGTCGGTCCAGCCGACCACGCCCCGCACCAGCCCGCCGGAGCCGCGCGCCACCTCCAGCATGAACGCGGTTTCCGCTTCGGTCGGCGCCGCCTGCACCAGCACGGTGGCGGTCACGTCGCCCAGCAGCGGCCGCAGGTCAGCCAGCCCGTAATCGCGATGGATCGGCAAATCGGGCGTCAGCCAGGCATAGTCGCCGCGATCCAGCCGCCAGACATGATGATGGGCGTCGACGATCATGGCGTGGGCGCGTGCCCGGGCAGCAGCCCCTCCCGCTTCAGCTCGGCCCACAGCGCATCGGGGATCGGCGCCTGCATCATCGCCGCGTTCTCGCGCATCTCGGCCGGTGTGCGCGCGCCGGGGATGACCGTGGCGACCACCGGGTGGGCGGCGCAGAATTGCAGGGCGGCCGCCTTCAGGTCGACGCCGTGGCGGGCGCAGACGGCGGCGATGGCGCGGGCGCGGGCCACCATCTCCGGCGGCGCCGTCTCGTAGTTGAACGTGGTGCCGCCGGCCAGCAGCCCGGAGTTGTACGGCCCGCCGAGCACCACCTTCGCGCCGCGCGCGGCGCAGGCCGGGAACAGCTGGTCCAGCGCTCCGTGGTCCAGCAGGGTGTAGCGCCCGGCCACCAGGAAGACGTCGGGCTCCGCCTGTTCCAGCGCCGCCAGGCACGGCGCCACCAGGTTGACCCCCAGCCCCCAGGCGCGGATCACCCCCTGCCGCCGCAGATCGGTCAGCGCCTTCGCCGCCCCCGCCATCGCCTCGGCGAAGCGGTCCTTCCAGGCGGGACCGTGCCAGTCTTCGGACACGTCGTGGATGTAGACGATGTCCAGCCGCGCCAGCCCCAGCCGCTGCAGGCTGTCCTCGATCGAGCGGATCGTGCCGGCCGCCGAGTAGTCCACCCGCCGGCGGAAGGGCAGGGCGCCGACGAAGCCCTGGTCGAGCTCCGGCACGTCCTGCGCCGGCTCCAGGATGCGGCCGACCTTGCTCGACAGCGTGTAGGCGTCACGCGGATGCAGCCGCAGCGCGGCACCCATGCGGTGCTCGGACAGGCCGGCGCCGTAATGCGGGGCGGTGTCGAAATGCCGGATGCCGGCGTCCCAGGCCGCCTGCATCGTGGCGGCCGCGACATCCTCGGGGATGCGGGCGAACAAATTGCCGAGCGGCGCCCCGCCCATGCCCAGCGGGCCCGGGATCATTGCATGTCCTCCGGCGGGATCACGCCTTTCGTCAGGATGATGTTGCCGTAGAACCGCCGTTCGCCGGTGGCGACGATGGCGTAGGCGGCCTCGGCCGCGGCATAGAACGCGTGCCGCTCCAGTGCCACGGCCGGCGCATTGCCGTATTCGCCCAGCACCGCGTTCATCTCCACGACCACGTCCGGCACCTCCTGCGGACTGCCCACCACCTGCATCACCAGCACGGGGTCCGGAATGAAGCTGTCGATGGGCAGCACCGACAGCACCGCGCGCAGCGCGTGCGGCGCATCCGCGCCGGGCAGCGCGATGCTGCGGCGGCCGCGCGTGGCCGGATAATTGGCGTCCACCAGCGCGATCCGGTCGCCATGCCCCATGGCGGCCAGCGCGTGCAGCAGGTCGGGCGTCAGCAGCGGGTCGAGGCCGATCAGCATGTTCCCTCCGGTCTTTGCGCAAACCTATCGGCTGTCCCGCCGCCGGAACACCCTTCACTTGTTCGCCCGGTGATGCGACCCTGGGGCCAGTTCCGGGAGAGACACAACATGAGCGATGTGATCCGCGGCCTCTGGGCTGCCATGGCCACCCCATTGGATGCGGAGGGGCATATCGACCATGCGGCCCTGGCGCGCCACGGATTGGCGTTGCTCGACCAGGGCTGCGACGGCCTGGTGCCGTTCGGAACCACGGGCGAGGGCCCGTCCTTCTCCGCCGCCGAGCGCCTGGCCGCCACCGAGGCGCTGCTGAAGGCCGGCGTACAGGCCGACCGGATCGCACTGGGCACCGGCTGTCCGGCCATTCCGGATACGGTGGCGCTTAGCCGCCAGGCCATGGCGCTGGGCCTGACGCATATGCTGATCCTGCCGCCGTATTTCTTCCGCGACGCGCCGGACGAAGGCATGGAGGACGCTTTCGCCGCCATCGTCGACGGCGTCGGCTCCGACCGGTTGCGCGCGACGCTGTACCACATTCCGCAGGTCTCCGGCGTGTCGGTCCCGGCCGCCGTGCTGGGCCGGCTGCGCAAGCGCTTCGGCGCCGTCATTGCCGGGGTGAAGGACAGCACCGGCGACTTCGACAGCTTCCTCGCGTTCCGGCGGGAGGCGCCGGATTGCGGCGCGCTGGTGGGGGCGGAGGTGCACATCAACCGCGCGCTGGCCGCGGGCGGCACCGGCACGATCTGCGGCATGGCCAATCTGGTGCCGGATCTGGTGCGGGCCATGTTCACCGATCCCGCCGCGGAGGCCAACATGAAGGCGGCCTGCGACCTGATCACCGGCGGCCACTTCCTGCCGCTGGTGAAGGCCGCCATCGCCGCTGCCACCGGCGATGCCGCCTGGCGCACGGTGCGTCCGCCGCTGCGCGCGGCCGATCCGGCGCGGGGTGCCCGCATCGCCGCCGGGCTGGCCGCGTTGCAGGCGCGGCGCGCCGCATGATCTCGCCGTCCCTGCTCGCCGCCTCCGCGGTGGCGGGGGCGATCTATACGCTGACCCCCGGGCCCGGCTTCCTGATGCTGCTGGGCATCGGGGCGGCACAGGGCCGGCGGGCCGGCGCCGGCTTCATCTTCGGCCATTTCGCCGGCGACCTGCTGTGGTCGTCGCTGGCCTTGCTGGCCATCGTGGGCGCGCACGCCATCGGGCCGCTGGTGTTCGACGTGCTCGGGCTGGTCTGCGGCTTCTATCTTGGCTGGCTCGGCCTGCGGGCGGTGAGGGTGCACCGCCGCACCGACGGCGCCGCCGCGCAGGTGGTGCGCCGGCCGCTGCTGCGCGGCATGGCGTTCGGGCTGACCAACCCGAAGGGCTACCCGGTCGCCGTCGCCACCTTCACGGCGTTGCTGGCCGGCCATTCCACCGAGCTCACCTGGGACTCGCTGCCGGTGCTGGTGCTGGCGGCCTCGGTCGGGTTCCTCACCGGCGACTGCGTGCTGGTATTGATCGCCGGTGCGGCGCGCGTGCGTCATCTGTACCGCCGCCACGAGGTCTGGATCGTCCGCGCGTCCGGCCTGCTGTTCCTGGGCTTCGCCGCTGCCGCGGTGCTGAATGCGGCGCCGGGATTGCGGCGTGGCTTCCGGTCCTCCTAGGGTCTGGCCAAGACCAACGGCCTGGCTGGTGTGTATCTGGCGTTGTCGTTGGGTAATGACCACCAGGCGACATAAACGATCGGTAATCATACCAGGGCATGTATCCTGAAAGGGTTCGTGGTAGATGCCCGCGTGTCTGTCAGGACCGCCTGAGTTCCACGACGGGATGGCAACGATGCTGCGGTTGAGGTGCCAGACAATCAGAACCAGACTGCCCAGGGAGTTTCATGTCTCCGATCCGCCTGATCGCCTCGTGGGGCCTGATCGCCATTCTTGCCGCCTGCCAGCAACAACCGTCCGCCGCACCGCCGGTGGCGGCAGACCCGCCGGTGCTGGAAAGCCTCGCGCAGCCGCCATCCTGCGCCGCCGGCGTGAGCGCCGCGCTGGAGGATGGCGCGGTCGTGCAGTTCCGCGGTGGCGACCCCCGCGATCCCGATGTCTGCCTGATCGCCTGGAGCGGGCGCAGCTACCGCTATTTTCTCGGCTTCTGGGGCGACGGGCGTTTCGGCGAGGGCACGGCGGAGGAGCGCGACGCCATCCGCCGGGTGCTCACCGGCCCGCCAGGGACCGAGGCCTCGTTCGCGCTGACCCGCGCCAAGCTCTGGGGCAAGGTCACGGTCACGCATGTGGCCAACCCGATCCTGACCGTCGGCAGCCGGCGTGTCGCCACGATGGAGATCCGGGCTGTCTGGCACGATTCGCAGGGCCGGGAAGACGTGCGCAACGAGAAGCGGATCTGGATCGATCAGGCCACCGGCATCGTCGTCCAGCGGCAAACGGTGACGCCGATGGCCAATGGCGGGGTGGTGACCAACACCACCTGGCGGGTCGTCTCGATGCAGCCGGCAGGCTAGGGCGCCCCCTGGTGGGGTGCCGCGGCGTGACCCGGTTGGCGCGTCTTGCATGGATTTCCGGCGTGGCCGCGCCACGCCCATAGATTGAGTGCAGATTCCGATGGATGCCCCGCCCCCCACGCTCCCCGCCCAGTCCGCCACGATCGAGCCGGCGGATGCCGACGCGCTGCCCGCCTTCAGCCACCAGCAGATCGTGCAGGTGCTGACGGGCATCCTGCTGTGCATCCTGCTGGCCGCGATCGACCAGACGGTGGTGGTGCCTGCCGTGCCCGCCATCGCCGCCGATCTCAACGGCTTCGGGCACCTGTCCTGGATCGTTTCGGCCTATCTGCTGACCTCCACCTCGTCGGCGCCGGTCTACGGCAAGCTGTCGGACATCTATGGCCGCCGCGCCCTGCTGCTGCCGGCGATCGTGGTGTTCGTGATTGCCTCCATCCTGTGCGCCCTGTCGCAGTCGCTGTTCCAGCTGATCGTCTTTCGCGCATTGCAGGGCCTGGGCGGCGGCGGCCTCATGGCGATGGCGCAGGCGGCGATCGCCGACGTGGTGGCGCCGCGGGAGCGCGGCAAATACCAGGGCTACATGGCCGGCACCTGGGGGGTCGCCAGCATCTTCGGCCCCATCCTCGGCGGCTGGATGACGGACTACCTGTCGTGGCACTGGATCTTCTGGATCAACGTGCCCATCGGCATCGCCGCCTTCTTCCTCAGCAGCCGGGCGCTGAAGCTGCTGAAGGTGCGCCGGACCACCGCGCGCGTCGACTATCTCGGCGCCGCGCTGCTGACCGGGTTCATCACCACCTGCCTGCTGATGATGAGCTGGGGCGGCGTCGAATATTCCTGGGTCTCGCCGGAGATCACGGGCATGGGCGGCCTCGCGCTCGCCCTGCTGGCAGCGCTGATCTGGCAGGAGCGGCGCTATATCGACCCGCTGCTGCCGCCGCGGCTGTTCACCAATTCGGTGTTCTCGCTGGGTGTCATGATCGCCTTCCTGGCCACCGCCGGCATGCTCGGCGGCACCTTCCTGCTGCCGCTGTTCTTCCAGCTCATCGGTGGCGTCGACGCATCGGCCTCCGGCACCATGATCGTGCCGTTCCTGGGCTTCAACGTGGTCGGCGCCTATGTGTCGGGCCAGCTCGCGCGCCGGCTGGGCCGCGCCAAGGGGATCGTCCTCGGTGGCCTCGCGGCCTCCTGCGTCGGCTTCCTGCTGCTGGCCACGGCCACAGGGCACACCCCGGGGCCGGTGCTGGTACTCTATATGGCCGTGGTCGGCCTGGGCATCGGCCTGTGCATGCCGTCCAGCCTGGTGATCGTGCAGAACGCCGCCGAGCGGCGCGACGTGGGGGCCGCCACCGGCGCCCTGCTGTTCCTGCGCTCGATGGGCGGCGCCTTCGGCAGCACCCTCGCCGGCGCCCTGCTGACCGGCCACTTCACCCAGCGCCTGGCCGAGCTGGGCGTGACCCAGTCGATCGACCTCGGGGCGCTGCGCGGGGCGGAGGGGGCAACGCTGGTGCTGGACGAGGCCACGCGGACGCTCGCGCGAACGGCGCTGTCCGGCGGATTCCACCTCACATTCCTGGTCTGCGCCGGCCTTTCGGCGATCGCGGTCCTGGCCTGCCTTTTCATGCGCGACCTGCCGTTGCAGTCCGGGGCGAAGTGAGGGCAGGGGACGAAGTCAGGACAGGGACGAAGTCAGGACAGGGGACACAGAGAACACAGAGGTCCACGGAGGTCACGGAGAAGGAAGGTTCGGGGCGCGCTGCGCGCGCATTCCTTGTCATGCGGCTGGCATGCGTGCGGCGCTGCACCACACGATGACTCTTCTCCGTGACCTCCGTGGACCTCTGTGTTCTCTGTGTCCACTTCCACCTTTTCGGCCGGCAGCCGCTTTCAGCTCACCCGTAGATGAGGTTCGGCAGCCACATCGCGATTTCCGGGAACGCCGAGAGGATCACGACGCCCACCGCCATCAGCACCACGAAGGGCAGGGTGCCCCAGATCACCGCGCCCAGCCCGATATCCGGCGCGATGCGGTTGATGACGAAGATGTTCAGTCCGACCGGCGGATGGATCAGCCCCATTTCCATCACCACCGCCATCACCACGCCGAACCAGACAAGATCGAACCCGGCCATGCGCAGCGGCGGCAGGATGATCGGGGCGGTCATGAGGATGATGGAGACCGGCGGCAGGAAGAAGCCCAGCATCACCACCAGCACCAGGACGGCCGCCAGCAGCAGCCATTTCGACGGATGCAGCGCCACGATCCAGGCCGCCGCGCCCTGGCTGATGTGCAGATAGCTCATCACATAGCTGTACAGCAGGCTCATGCCGATGATCATCAGCAGCATGCCGCTCTCGCCCAGCGTGCCCTGGAAGATCGGCTTCAGGTCGGACAGGTGCCAGGCGCCGTAGATGACCGCGATCAGCAGCAGCGCCAGCACGGCGCCCAGGCCGGCGGTTTCGCTCGGCGTGGCGATGCCGCCGTACAGTGCCACCATGACGCCGAGCAGCAGCAGCAGGAACGGCAACACACGCGGCAAAGCGGCGAGCCTCTGCCTCAGGGTGTAGCTGTCGATGCGCAGGATCTCGCCACGCTCCCCGCCCGCGACCGCGGTGGCCATGGCGGCGGCGTACTCGGACCGCCAGCGCAACATGGCATAGCCGGAGAACAGCACCACCAGCAGCACGCCCGGGCCCAGCCCGGCCAGGAACAGCCGTCCCAGCGACTGCTCGGCGGCGACGGCGTACAGGATCAGCACGATCGAGGGCGGCAGCAGGATGCCCAGGGTGCCGCCCGCCGCCACCAGCCCGGCGGCGAAGCCGGGCGAATAGCCGCGCCGGCGCATTTCCGGGATGCCGGAGCTGCCGATCGCCGAGCACGTGGCCGGGCTCGACCCCGCCATGGCCGCGAACAGCCCGCAGGCCAGCACCACCGCCACGCCCAGCCCGCCGGGAATGCGGTGCAGCCAGGTGTGCAGGGCGTCATACAAATCCTTGCCGGCCCGCGACTTGCCGATCGCGGCCCCTTTCAGGATGAACAGCGGAATGGTCAGCAGGGTGATGCTGGCCAGTTCCTCGTAGACGTTCTGGGCGATGGTATCGACCGACGCCGCGGGCATGAACACCATCATGAACACCGTGGCGACCCCGCCGAGCGCGAACGCGATGGGGATGCCGGAGAACAGCGCCACCAGGGTCGCGCCGCCGTACAGCAAGCCGATCTGCAGCGTGTTCATGCGCGAAACCGCTGCGGCGCAGCCAGGACCTGCAGCAACAGCTGCAGCGTCAGCAACGCCATCCCGGCCGCCATGCAGCCATAGGGAATCCACAGCGGCGGCCCCCAGGCCGAGGGCGTGGTCTGCCCATCGGCCACCGCTTCCAGCAGCAGCCCGAAGCATTTCCAGCCGAAATAGCCGCAGAACAGCAGCGCTCCCACATCCGCCACCACGCGGCGCACCCCTTCCAGTGCCGGCGGCAGCACATGCGCCAACGCGTCGATCGCCACATGCCCGCGCCGCGCCTGCGTCCAGGCGGCCGAGGCGAAGGTCGCGCCGATCAGCAGGAAGGTGGACAACTCGTCCTGCCAGTCGCTCGGGATGTCGAGGAAGTAGCGTCCGATCACCTCCCAGGTCAGCACGCCGCCGGCGGCGCCGAGGGCGATGGACGAGGCCACCGCCATCACGCCGTTCAGCGTGGTCAGCACCGTTTGCACCGCGCCCAGCGCACCCCCCGACGGCACGTCCGCCGCCGGCGTGGTGACGGACGCGGCATCGAAGCCGGCATGCGCGCTCAAGCGACGGCTTCCGCCAGCTTCAGCAGCGAGGCGCAGGCGGCGTTGCGGGCGGCGAAGTCCTTCCACGCCGTCGCCTCGGCGATCGCCTTCCATTTGCCCAGCGCGGCCGCGTCGAAATCGGACACCTTCACGCCGGCCTTGCCGTAGATCTCGGCCAGCGCGTCGTCGTCGGCGCGGGCGGCCTGCAGCGCGAAATCCTCGAGCCCGGTGCCGACCTCGCTGATCGCCTTCTGCTGGTCGGGCGTCAGGCCGTCATGGATGGATTTGGACATCAGCAGCGGCTCGAGCATGAACCAGAAGCTGCCGTGCCGGCCGCCGGTGACGTTCTTGGCGATTTCCTGCAGGCGGAAGCTGATCAGGCTGGTGGACGACGTGACCGCGGCGTCCAGCGTGCCGGTCTGCATGGCCGCATAGATCTCGTTCGACGGCACGGAGGAGATGATGCCGCCGGCCGCCTTCAGCATCAGGTCCATCTCGCGCGAGCCGCCGCGGACTTTCATGCCTTTGGTGTCATCCGGCGAAATCACCGCCCCGGCGCGGCTGGCGCAGCCGCCGGCCTGCCAGATCCAGGTGACGATCTTCACGCCGCGCTTGTCCAGCACCGAGATAAGTTCGCGGCCGATCTCGTTGTTTTTCCAGGCCATGCCCTGCTCGTAGGTGCTGACCAGGCACGGCATCAGGCCGATATTGACCTCCTGCACCTCGCCGCCGGCATAGGCCAGGGGGTACAGGCTGAGATCCAGCGCGCCGCGGCGCAGGGCCGAGAACTGCGCCACCGTCTTCATCAACGAGGATCCCGGATAGATCTCGAAGGCCAACTCGCCGCCGGTCTTCTTCTCCACCTCGGCGGCGAACCGGCGTACCAGGCGGTCGCGGAAATCGCCCTCGTCGGCGGTGCCGCCCGGAAACTGGTGGCTGATCTTCAAGGTCTTCGCGGCGGCGCGGGCGCGGCCTGCCCGCAGGATGGCGGGCGCGGCGAGAAGCCCGCCGAAAGCGGCGCGGCGAGACAGCATCATTGGTGTTTCCCCCTGGAAAAGCATCGTGGATATGGCATCGCAAGTGACGCGGACGTGGCATGCGTTCCGGTCTCGTCCCCCCGACATCCGCGGCATCGCGCCGCGGGCGCAGGGGGCAGCAGGCCACTGAAAACAAACGCCGGCATCCCGACTCTACAGTTCGTCATCTTTGGCGACATGCAGAGACAAAATACTAATGCACCGAGTCGGCCCCGCAAGGCCATCCCGCGGCATTGACATTCACGCGAAATGTTCGCATATTAATAAAATACTACGTTGTTATATCGTTAATATTGGCCTGGCCCAGGAGCGCCTTCGTTGAACGCCTTGACACCCCACGTCGCCGCCCACGTCGCCGCCCAGGACGCCGGCCGAGCGCTGGTCAGCCTGCGCGACCTCCGCAAGTCCTATGCCAGTGCCGCGGCGCTCGACGGCGTATCGCTCGCCGTTGCGCGCGGCCGGATCTTCGGCATCGTCGGGCGCTCCGGTGCCGGCAAATCGACCTTGCTGCGCTGCGTCAACCTGCTGGAGCGGCCGGACTCCGGCCAGGTGCATCTGGACGGCCAGGATCTGCTCACACTGGACCGCGCGGCGCTGAATACGGTGCGCCGGCGGATCGGCATGGTGTTCCAGCACTTCAACCTGCTGGCGCGCCGCAGCGTGGCCGACAATGTCGCTTTGCCGCTCGAACTCGCCGGCGTCCCTGCCGCCGCACGCAGCGCCCGTGTGGCCGAATTGCTGTCCCTGGTGGGGCTGGCCGACCGCGCCGGCGCCTATCCCGCACAGCTCTCCGGCGGCCAGAAGCAGCGCGTCGGCATCGCCCGCGCGCTGGCCGGACGCCCGAGCCTGCTGCTGTGCGACGAGGCCACCAGCGCGCTCGACCCCGAGACCACCACGGAGATTCTGCTCCTGATCCGCGACCTGCGCGACCGGCTCAGCCTGACCGTGCTGCTGATCACCCATGAGATGGCCGTGGTGAAGGCGATCTGCGACGAGGTCGCGGTGCTGGAGCGCGGACGCGTGATCGAGCAGGGCCGCGTGTTCGACGTGTTCACCCGCCCGCAGCATCCGACCACCGCCAATTTCGTCGCCGAAGTCATCGGCACCACGCTGCCCGACGGCGCCCTGGGCCGGCTCCCCGCGCCGCAACCGGGCACGCAGCGGCGCATCCTGCGCATCCTGTTCGCGGGACCGCATGCCAGCCGCGCGGTGATCAGCGAGGCCTCGCGCGAATTCGGCATCGACCTCAACATCATCGCCGGCCGCGTGGACGCGATCGGCGGCGCGCCGTTCGGCGTGCTGGCGGTGGCCGCCGACGGCCCACCGGGGCGCCTGATGCAGGCGACTGCCTGGATGCGCGGGCTCGGCCTCGCCATCGACGCCATCGACGCCATCGCGGCCGAGCCCGCAGCGCTGGCCGCCTGACATGTGGCTCACCCCCGCGATGCAGGACCTGCTGCTGGATGCCGCCAACGAGACCGCGCTGATGGTGCTGGCCGCCGCCGGCATCGCCATCGCCGCCGGCCTGCCGCTGGCGCTGCTGCTGCAGGCGACCGCCCCCGACGGCATCGCCCGCCATGCGGCGGTGAACCGCGTCCTCGGCGTTGTCGTCAACGCCATCCGGTCGGTGCCGTTCATCATCCTGATGGTCGCGATCGTGCCCTTCACCCGCGCCGTCGCGGGCAGTTCCATCGGCACGACGGCCGCCATCGTGCCGCTTGCCATCGCCGCCACCGCCTTCATCGTGCGCCTGTTCGAGACGGCGCTGCGCGACGTCGATCGCGGCCTGGTCGAAGCGGCGCAGGCAATGGGCGCCACACGGCTGCAGATCGTCACCCATGTTCTGGTGCCCGAGGCGGCGCCCGGCCTGGTTGCCGCGATCACGGTCACCCTGGTCTCGCTGGTCGGCTACTCCGCCATGGCCGGCGCCGTGGGTGGCGGCGGCCTGGGCGACCTCGGCATCCGCTTCGGCTACCAGCGCTTCATGCCAGAAGTGATGGCCATCGTCGTGGTGCTGCTGGTCCTGGTGGTGCAGGGGATGCAGACGCTGGGCGATGCGCTGGTGCGCCGGATCTCACGAAAATAGCAAGGAGCCTGACCATGCTTATCACCCGACGCGCCGCCCTCGGGGCAGCGCTGCTGCTGCCGGTCGCCGCGCGGGCGCAAGGCGGCGACATCGGCACCGCCGCGCGGCCGCTGCGCGTGGGCGTCACCAGCGGCGTGCACGGCCAGGTGCTGGAACGCGTGCGCGACGCCGTCGGCCAACAGGGCCTGGTGCTGAAGATCACCGAGTTCGGCGACTTCATCCAGCCGAACGCGGCCCTGGCCGCCGGCGACCTCGACGTGAACGTCTATCAGCACCGGCCGTTCCTGGATCAGCAGATCCACGACCGCGGCTACCAGTTCGCCGTGGCCGGCCGCACCGTGCTGACGGCGATGGCCGTGTACAGCCGCAAGGTGACGTCGCTCGCCGATCTGGCCAAAGGCGCGCGCATCGCCATTCCCAACGACCCCACCAATGGCGGGCGGGCGCTGCTGCTGCTGGCCGAGAGCGGGGTGTTCAAGCTGACGCCGGGCGTGGATTTCCGCGCCAGCGTCGCCGACATCATCGAGAACCCGAAGCGCGTGCGCATTGTCGAGCTGGAGGCGGCCCAGATCGCCCGCGCCCTTGACGACGTCGATGCCGCGGCCGTCACCGGCAACTATGCCGTGCCGGCCGGGCTCGATCCGCTGCATGCGAGCCTCGCGGTGGAGAAGGGCGACAGCATCTATTGCTGCCTGGTGGTCGTGCGCGCCGGCGACGAGGCGCGGCCCTGGGCCCACGCCCTGGCGGCCGGGTACGCCGATCCCGGCGTGAAGCAATGGGTGGCCGAGACCTTCAAGGGCGCCGTCGTCCCTGGCGCCTGAGGGGTTGTGCGGCACGCCGCACCGGCCGACCATGCCCGCAACGAACGGCGGGAGGCAGGCATGGTCGATCTGGTGCTGCGCGGCGACACGGTGGTGACGCCAGGCGGCGTCGAGGCTTGCGACATCGTGATATCCGATGGCCGGATCGCCGCCGTCGAACCGCATGGCAGCGTCGCCGTGCCGGCCGGCGCGCGCCTTGTCGACCTGCCGGGCAGCATCGTCATGCCCGGCGGCATCGACCCGCATGTGCATTGCGCCTGGCCGATGCCGGTGCCCGATGGCCCGACGGCGTTCACCCAGCCCGCCTCGGTGGTCAGCCGCGCCGCCATCCACGGCGGCACCACGACGCTGATCGATTTCGTGCGCTGCATCGAGGGCGCGGATGTGCAGGACGCCATCGCCCGCCGAGATGCCGGCTGGAAGGGCGCCTGCCACACCGACTATGCGTTCCACCTGATGGTCGAGGGCGACATCGCGCCGGCGATGCTGGAGCAGCTCGGGGCGGCGATCCGCGGCGGCCATCCCACGGTGAAGATCTTCACCACCGACCTCACGCCCAGCCGCAAGGGCCGCATGGTCGATTTCGGCGACATCTGGGAGGTGTTCCAGGTGCTGGCGGCGAACCAGGGCCTTGGCGTCATCCATGCCGAGGACAACGACATCGTCATGCACATGTACGCGAAACTGTTCCGCGAGGGCCGGACCAGCTTCGTGAACATGGCCGAGGTGCACAACACCCTCTCCGAGGACCTGTCCTTCCGCCGCGTCATCCGGCTGGCGGAGAGCGTGCCGGGCACCGCGCTCTACATGATGCACACCAGTGCGGCGACCGGCGTTGCCGCCATCCGCGAGGCGCGCGGCAAGGGCGTTCCGATCTACGGCGAAAGCCTGCACCAGTACATGCTCTACACCAGCGACGACTACCGCAAGGCCAACGGCCAGATCTTCCACACCTACCCGTCGTTGAAATCCGCGCAGGACCAGGCCGCGCTGTGGGGCGGCACGCTGGACGGCGCCATCAACTGTGTGGCCACCGACGAGATCTGCTGCACGCTGGCGCAGAAGACCCAGGGCCTGCGCATCGACGACACCACCGGCGGCAATGCCGGCGTGGAGCCGCGGGTGGCGCTGATGTACACGGAAATGGTCGGGCGGCGCGGCTATTCGCTGCGCAAGTTCGTCGATCTCGTCTCGACCAATGCCGCGAAGATCATGGGCCTGTATCCGCGCAAGGGCGTCATCGCCGTGGGCGCGGACGCCGATATCTGCGTGCTCGACACCTCGCGCCGGCGCATCATCACCGCCGCCGACCTGCACGAGACCGACTACACGCCGTGGGACGGATGGGAGGCCCATGCCTGGCCGAGCATGACGCTGCTGCGCGGCAAGATCGTGATGGAGGGCGGCCGGCTGACCGGGACGCTCAGCGATGGCCGGTTCGTCGCGCGCCGGATCGACCCCGCCATCATCGCGGCACCGGTCGCGCTGTGACCACCGACGCCGAACTGCGCGGCCTGCTGCTGGATTGCCTGCGCCTGTGGGACATCGCCGGCGCCGTCACCGCCACGGCGGACGGGCTGCGGGTCGAAACCGCCACCGCCGCCTGCACCATCCGGCGCGGCCCGGCACCGACGCGCTGGTTCCTGGCCACGCCCACGCGCACCCGGCCGTCGCCCTCAATCGTCGCCTTGCTGTCGGCGCTGCGCCGGGCGCTCGGGGCCGATCCCGGCATCCGCGCCCGCATCGGGGCAGGGGCCGGCATCGGGCTGCGGTAGCGTGCGGCCATCACCCGCGCCTGCCGCCCCGATCCCCGTCGCCGTCGTGACCGGCTTCCTGGGCAGCGGCAAGACCACCTTGATCGGCCGCGTGCTGCGCGATCCCCGTTATGCCCGCACCGCCGTCATCGTCAACGAATTCGGCGAGATCGGCCTCGACCATGACCTCATCGCCACCGGCACCGAGACCTTGCTGCAGCTCACCACCGGCTGCCTGTGCTGCGCTGTCCGCACCGATCTGGTGGACACGCTGCTGACCCTCGACCGCCAGCGCCGGGACGGCGCCATCGCCTTCGACCGCGTGCTGATCGAAACCTCGGGCCTTGCCGATCCCGCGCCCATCCTGCATGCGCTGATGACCGACCCCGCGATGGCCGGGGCCTTCGCCATCGCCTCGGTCGTCACACTGGTCGACGCGCTGCTAGGCGCCGCGACGCTGCGGCGCCACCCGGAAGCCCGCCGCCAGGTGGCGCTGGCCGACCGCATCGTGCTGACCAAGACCGACCTCGCACCGGTCCCGCCGGAGCTGCGCGCCGTCATCGCCGGCCTGAACGCCACCGCGCCGGTCGAGGCGGGAGCGCCGCCGCCTGCCGCCCTGTTCGCGGCCGTGCCGCGCCTGCCAGCGGACCCGGTCACGCCGGCCGCGCGGCACAGCGCCGGCATCACGACCGCCCTGGTGCTGCGCACCACCCCGGTCCCGGCACTGGCGCTTACGCTGCTGCTGGAGGCACTGGCCGAGCATTGCGGTCCGCGCCTGCTGCGCCTCAAGGGGCTGGTCGACATCGTCGAAATGCCCGGCCGCCCTGCCGTCGTGCATGGCGTGCAGCACGTCTTCGCCCCCGTGGCGTTCCTTGACCGCTGGCCATCGGATGACCGGCGCACGCGCATCGTGGTCATCGGCGAGCGCCTGCCCCGCCATTTTCCCGCCCGCCTGCTCGACGCCATCGCCGCCGAGGTCAGCGAGGCGGTGGCGGCAGCCGGCGCGGACGGGGCCGGTGCAGAACCCCAAGGACAATGAAGCCGGCTCCGAGAAGGGCCAGCAGAGCGAGCGAGCCTGGCTCGGGCGCCGGTGTCGCAGCGGCGTCGGTGCCGGCAGTGATGTCGGCCGCGAAGCCGCGTGTGGCGAGGTGCGTGCCGTCAACCGGCGCCACGGGCCGCCCGCCCGCATCCACGCCCGTCGGGACGGCATGCGCGCGCGCGGCCGGGATCAGCGACATCGCGATTGCCGCCGCCAATGACACGTGCTTCGGCATCATCCACGCCCCTCTCCGGGTCGCTTCGCGAATGGCGTACAAACGAGCGCTACATCAGCAATGACCGGCTCAGGTCAGTGCGGTCGGCACCCTATAAAACAACCGGACACTGAAAGAACTGCACGAGAGCGTTCGGTGCCATCGATGTGATCGGAGAGCTCACACGCGATTTCCCGAGAAATCGCTCAAATCTTGCTGAATATACGAACTGGTGAAAGCAGATTATTTCGATATTGCATCTGCACCGGGGTTCGCCGGAGGCGGCATCCGTCAGCCCTCGGTCTTGGCCGGCTCTCCTGCCTTCGGCGTGCCTGCGGGCGCAGGCGGCTTGGGGGCCGGCGTCTTCATCATCGCCCCGGTCATCGGAATGAAGAACACGCCCACATCCTTGCGGGAGTGGACCTTGCCTTCCTCGTCCTTGGTGTAGACGTACAGGAACTGCCCGCGCTTGAACGGCTGCCCGATGGGAATCAGCATCCGCCCGCCCGGCTTGAGCTGCTTGAACAGCTCCGGCGGCGCGTATTGCGCGGCGCAGGTCACGATGATGATGTCGAACCCGCCATGCACCTCGGGCCAGCCGTAATAGCCGTCGCCCACGCGCGTCTCGACATTGTCGTAGCCGAGCGGCGCGAAGATCTTCCCCACGGCCTTGCCCAGCGGCTCGATGATCTCGATCGAGTAGCTGCGCTTGACGATGCGCGACAGCAGCGCGCTCTGGAAGCCGCTGCCGGTGCCGATCTCCAGCGTGACGTCGCCCGCGGTCGGCTTGCAGACCTGGGTCATGTAGGCCTGGCCGAGATAGTCGGACAGCGCCGAGCCGTAGCCCAGTGCCCAGGGCTTCGGCGTCTCCTCGTAGGCGTCGCCCGGCGTCGCCCGGCGGCCGTCGTACATGTAGTGGAAATACTCGCGCGGCAGCGCCTGGAACGCGGCCATGACAGCCGGGTCGGCGCCGCCGAGACGCTCCTTGAGGTAGCTCTCGATGCGCTTCATGGCGGCCGGCTTGCGCGCCTGGATCGCCTGGAACTGCGCCTCCGTCAGGTCCACGGGGCGGCCCGATTTCGCCATCGCCTCCATGTATGCTTGGCGGGTCCACGCGCCGGCCGCGCGGGCCGCGGAACTGATGACCACGGGCGCCGCAAGGCCGGCCGCGAGCAGGCCACGACGGGTCAGGACAGAGCGGGTCGGGATGAGACTGTTTCCGGCCACTAGGTACTCTTTCGCAATCTGGGAAAGGCGAGAATGCAGGTCACATACAGCAGCATCGCCGCCAACAGAACCCTGTCATATCCAAGTTGCAGCGCCATGAGGTTGGCCAGTGGCGTGGAAACCACAGAAAACGCCCCGTTGAGCCCCCACGCCCAGGGCAGGAACCCCCCGGACCCCATCCGTCCGAGGCCCAGCGGAAACGGCAGGCCCAGCGCTAGCGAGGCCGGCGCCACCAGCGCCACCACGATCGCGGCCCGTGCCAGCCATGGCAGGCCCAGCGTCGCCAGCATGAAATCCTGCAATCCCACCAGCAGCAGCACGCCCCAAGCCAGGATTACCGCCACGGCAATCACGATGCCGCGGCGTGGATCCGCCTTGAAGCGGGGCTCCATCATACTGCCGAGGCCGGAGAAGATCAGCATTCCCGTCAGCACCAGCGAGAAGCCGCTGGTGCGGTCGTTGAGATAGAAGCTGGCCCGCTCGATCAGGAAGATTTCCAGGAACAGGAAGCCCAGGCCGAGTGCCGAGAAATACAGGATCGCCCGCAGCACCCCCGGCCCGCCCGCGCGCATCCTTCGCCCGCCGAGCAGCGGCACCGCCAGCACCAGCAGCGCCACCATCGCCGCCTGCGCCAGCACCGCGAGGTTCACCAGCGGCCCGATCTCGGCCTGCGGCAGCAACTCCAGCCGCTGCAGGATGGTGCCGAGCTGCGACAGCCGCAGCACGGCATAGAAAGACGGCCGGTCATAGGTGATCGGCGACAGGTCGAAAGCCCGGGCGGATTCGGTGCTCTGGCCGAGCAGCACGGGCTTGGCCTCGTCGGCGATGGCATCATGCGCCCCTTCGCCTGAGGTGACCTCGCCTTCCTCGAAAGAAACGGCCGGCAAGTCGTTGTAGATATTGGCGCGCGCCGCCGCCACGTCGATGCCGGCGAAATAGCTTATGTCAAAGGATCGTTCGTCACAGAACGATTTGGCGGCGGCGATCCGGGCCGCGTCGAACGGCGTGTTCGACAGCAGGATGCGCACGTTCCAGGCCGAGCGGTACACCAGCACATGCGCCGCCGGGTCGGTGATGCCGGCCTGCAGCAACGCCGCCCGGGCGGTGGCCAGCACGCGGATGGCATAGGCCGGGAATTCCCGGATCGACGCCGGCAGGGAGACGATCCCGCCCGGGGTCAGCGCCTTCATATAGGATGCGATGGCCTCGGTGGCGAAGGCGCTGGTGTTGGCCTCGGCGGCATCGAGGAAATCGGCGGAGATGTCGATCAGGTCGTAGGGGCCGCTTGCCCGCACCGCCGCGATCGGGCTTTCCGCGAGGATCCGCACCGTGCCGCCGGCCGTGACCGGGGGAGATTCGCCGAGGCCCTGGCGCAGGGCGCCGCGCAGGACCGGCTCCGGTTCCAGCGCATCCACCGACGCTGCTCCCAGCGCCTGCGCTTCCGCGATGCGGAATCCGCCGGACGCGCCGGCCAGCAGCACCCGCGGGTGCGGCCGCAGCGTGTAGGGCAGGGCGGCCAGCGTAGCTGCGGCATAGCCCGCATCGACGGGTCCGGGGCGCGGCAGCGACGCCAGCCGGTTGCCGTCGCGATACAGGCCGAACGAGGTCGGCGGCCCCGGCAGCCCGAGCAGCCCGGCATTGTTGGACACGTCCGTGTCCACGCGCTCGGTGAAGTCGTCCAGCAGCATGTAGAGCCCGCGCGGCGAGCGGATCTCCGCCACCGTGCGGCTGTCCGGCACGTGCAGCGGCGCGTAGATGGCCTTGTAGTCGTTGAACGATGCCGCGTCGCCCAGCAGCAGCAACGCCTGGCCGCCGGCGAGCGCGACCAGGGCGGCGAGCCCGACCGCCAGCCGCCGCCGTCGCGCGAACAGGGCGGCGGCGAACAGCGGCACCAGCAGGCAGGGCAGAAGCTGGAACGGGTGCACCACCGTCATCAGGCCGAGCGCCAGCAATGCGCCGAGCCCCGCGCCGGTGAGGTCGAAGCCGTAGACACGCCCGATCTGGGTGTCGTTCAGCACGAAGCACAGGCTGATATACAGGCCGCTGAGGAAGAAGAACGGCAGCAGGCAGATGTAATAGCCCGCGATGTTGTAAAGCTGCGGCCCGAACGTCGCCTGGTTCTGCAACTGCAGTGGATTGAAAGGATTGGTGGTGACGAAGTGGTATCCCACCGCGGCGGCGGCGATCAGCAGCACCGGCAGCACTGTCAGCAGCGCCGTGCCGTGCCGGGCGAACCAGTCCCGCGCCAGCGCCATCACCACGCCGGACAGCGCGAAGCCGGCCAGCACGATGGAGATCACCCAGTAGCCGTATTCCGACCACTTCGCGACGGCGAAGTAGCGGGTCAGCGCGATCTCAAATCCCACCGTCGCCATGGACACCAGGAACAGCGGCGCCATTCCCGGCCGTTCGGTCAGCGCCATATGCGTCGCCGGATGAAGTCCAGCAGGATGGCGTTGAAATGCGCCGGCTCGTCCACGAACAAGGCGTGGCCGGGCTCTTTCATCACCACAGCCTCGGCGGCCGGGTGGTGGGCGGCGAGGTTGTCGGCCTGGCCCGCGAATTTCGGCCGTACCACGTACAGCACCGGCTTGTCGGTGGAATAGACGGCTTCCTTCCAGTAGCTCCGCGGCACCGGATAGGACAGCAACGCGCTGGCGGCCGGCTGCGGGGTGCGCAGGCAGGCTTCGGTGAGCCGGTCCAGATAGGCCTGCGGCTGCGGGCGCTTGAACATGCCGCGCACGAAATTGCGCATCATCGCCTCGCGCGGCAGGCGCGGCCCCGGCTTCGTGGGATGCCGCGAGGGCTGCGGCGGCGGGTCCTCGCCCACCGAGTTGTCCACCAGCACCAGCCCCGCGATCCGCGTGTCGCCGTTGGCATGGACATAGGCCAGCGCGTCCAGCACGCCGAGCGACCAGCCGACCAGCAGCACCGGCTCGGGTCCGAGCCGGGCGATGAGATCGGCGATGTCCTGGCCGCGGCGCCCGGGTTCGTAGCCGCTGGGGGCGACGGCGCTGTCCCCCTGGCCGCGCGGGTCGAAGGCGATGACGCGGTACTGGCGCGAGAACTCGTCGATCTGCCGCTGCCAGATCCAGGCCGGCATGGTCCAGCCGGGCACGAAGACCAGCGTGCGTCCCCGCCCGGCCTCCAGGTAGTGCAGCCGAACCCCGTCGCCGGTCACGAAATAGCGATCCTCCGCCGCCGCGGCGGGCCGCAGCAAGCCGAGAATGACGAGAATCGCGGCGATTGCAGAACCTACCCGCATGCTGTCAACTGACCGACGCGGCCCCGCGCTGTCAATCGATCCGAACCGGGAATCGCCCCCAATAATGAGTGACGAAGAAGAACCTCCCTCGCGCCGCGGCGCGCTGATCGCCATGCTGGTCATCCTGGTGATCATCGCCTGCGGGTTGTGGCTGAGCGGGATGCTGGGATCGGTTTCGCGCATCCAGGACTGCGTCATGTCCGGCCGCACCAACTGCGTCAGCTTCCATTAGGCCGGTTTGCGCGCGTCCGGGGAATAATAACGATTCCGTGAGGACCGCTTAACATACGTCTACAAAACGTGCGCCGGCGTCAGAATAACGATTTAATGATGTCGTCGTGACTGCGCAATGTCAGGACAGATTCATCGTCCGGATTCAAAGGGATGCGGGGCATCTACTCGATGGACGGGCAGTTTCGGTCGGACGCCCTTTTCTGTGCCTTACCTCAACCCTGCCTGGAGGTCCAGGCCGCGCTGATCGCAGCGCCGGTGTCGCACCGGCGCCAGATCCTGGTGGTCGAGGACCATGTGCAGGTTCGGAAAATGCTGGTGCGCGCGCTGCGCCAGGCCGGCATGGACGCGTTCGAGGCCAGCACGGCCGCCGAGGCGCGGGCGCGACTCGGGGTGACCGCCGTGCATGCCGTCGTCACCGAAATCGCGCTGCCCGGCGGCATGGACGGCTTCGACCTGGGCGACTGGATCCGCTACCGTTCCGCCCACATGCCGCTGGTGTTCATGACCGGCCTGACCGACTGGCAGTTGCGCCCGGCACCGCCCCGCGACCCGTTCATGCGCTTCGTGCGCAAGCCGTTCGGCGCCCGCGTGATCGTGGACTTCGTCATGAGCCTGCTGTCGCCGGCATTGCTGATCTAGGCGGGCCGCTGGAAACAAAAGGCTGGTGCGGCGTGTTCGCGGCATGCTTGCCCGCCGCATGGCGGCATAGGATGTTCGTGCACATGGACACGTACAAATTCGACATCGTCGTCATCGGCGCCGGCATCGCCGGGGCCACCGCCGCCGCGCATCTGGCCGAAAACCATCGGGTCGCGCTGATCGAGGCCGAAGAGGCCGCCGGCTATCACACCACCGGCCGCTCGGCGGCGTTGTGGATCCAGAATTACGGCCCGCCGGACGTGCGCGCCATGTCGGCGCTGTCACGGTCGTTCTTCGAGACGCCGCCGCCCGGCTTCACCGACACGCCGCTGATGAGCCGCCGCCCCGTCGTCACCCTGGCCCCGGCCGACCAGGAGCCGGCGCTGCGGCAGATGCTCGCGGAAGGGCAGGGCATGCGGGAAATTCCGCTGGCGGAGTTGCGCGCCATGGTCCCCGCGCTGCGGCCGGATTATGCCGTCGCCGCCACCATCGAGGACGACGCGTTCGACATGGACGTGGCCGCCTTGCTGCAGGGCTTCCTGCGCCAGTTGCGCGCGCGCGACGGCGTGCTGGCGCTGCGCAGCCGCGCCGGACGGATCGAGCGGCGCGGCGGCATGTGGCATGTCGAAGTGACCGGCGGCGCCGCGTTTACCGCACCGGTGGTGGTCGACGCCGCCGGCGCCTGGGGCGACGAGGTGGCGGCGCTGGCCGGCGCCCGGCCGCTGGGCCTGGTGCCGAAGCGGCGCACCGCCGTGATCGTCGATCCGGCGCCGTGGCAGGTCGCCGACTGGCCGATGCTGAGCGATGCCGGCTCCACCTGGTACGCCCGCGCGGAGGCACGCACCAAGCTGCTGGTGTCGCCCGCCGACGAAACCGACACCTATCCGCACGACGCCCGGCCGGACGAGCTCGACGTCGCCATCGCGGTGGACCGCATGCAGCAGGCGCTGGACATCGAGGTCCGCCGCATCGAGCACAGCTGGGCCGGGCTGCGGACCTTCACCCCGGACCGCAGCCTGGCGATCGGCTGGGACCGCGAGGTGGAGGGGTTCTTCTGGAGCGTGGGGCAGGGCGGCTATGGCATCCAGACTTCGCCGGCGCAGGGCCGACTGGTGGCCGATCTGGTCGGCGGCCGCGATCCCGGCGCGGCTCGTTCGTTCCTGAATCTGGTCGATCCAAAACGTTTCCATGCCGTAAGCGCCTGAGCAACCCCCAACACCCCTGGGCGGCCGCCAATGTCGATCCATGTCGCGCTCACCCATCGCACGACCTATCGCTACGACAAGGCGGTCGCCCTGGGCCCGCAGACCATTCGCCTGCGGCCGGCGCCGCATTCGCGCACGCCGGTGCTGTCCTATTCCCTGAGCGTCGCGCCGAAGCCGCATTTCCTGAACTGGCAGCAGGACCCGCAGGGCAATTTCCTGGCCCGCGTGGTGTTCTCCGGGAAGGTGACGCATTTCGAGGTGAGCGTGGATGTCGTCGCCGACATGGCCACGATCAACCCGTTCGACTTCTTCCTGGAGCCGGAGGCCGAAACCTGGCCGTTCGCCTATGACCCCGTGCTGGAGCAGGAACTTGCACCCTTCCGCCGGCTGGACCCCCCCGGACCGCTGCTGACGGCGCTGCTGGCGGAGATTCCGCGCGGCGCGCAGCGCACGGTGGACATGCTGGTGGCGCTGAACCGGGCGGTGCAGAGCCGCGTCGGCTACATCGTGCGCCTGGAGCCGGGCGTGTGGACGCCCGAGGAAACCCTGGAAGCGGCCAAGGGATCGTGCCGCGACTCCGCCTGGCTGCTGGTGCAGTTGCTGCGAAGCCTGGGCTTTGCCGCGCGCTTCGTCTCCGGCTACCTGATCCAGCTCGTGGCTGACATCAAGCCGCTGGAAGGGCCGGAGGGACCGGCCGCCGACTTCACCGACCTGCATGCCTGGGCCGAAGTCTACCTGCCGGGCGCCGGCTGGATCGGGCTCGATGCCACCTCCGGGCTGATGACCGGGGAGGGGCATATCCCGCTGGCCGCCAGCCCCGATCCGCAATCGGCCGCCCCGATCTCGGGCGCCGTGGAAGAATGCGACGTCACTTTCGCGTTCGCCATGGGCGTGACGCGCGTGCTGGAGACGCCGCGCGTCACCAGGCCTTATACCGAGCGGCAGTGGCAGGACATCCTGGCCGCGGGCGCCAAGGTGGACCAGGCGCTGGTGGCCGGCGACGTGCGCCTGACCCTGGGCGGCGAGCCCACCTTCGTCGCTGCCAGCGACTTCGAGGCGCCGGAGTGGAACACCGACGCGCTGGGGCCGACGAAACGTGGCTTTGCCGGCCGCCTGATCCGCCGGCTGGCGAAGCTGTGGTCGCCGGGCGCGGCGCTGCAATACGGCATGGGCAAGCTCTATCCCGGCGAGCCGCTGCCGCGCTGGACGTTGTCCGCGCACTGGCGCGCGGACGGCGAGGCGGTGTGGCAGGACCCTGGCCTGCTGGCGGACCCCGACCGCGACCGCGGCACCGCCACCGCCGAGGACGCGGCGGCGTTTGCCGCCGCCTTGGCCGAGCGGCTGCAGGTGGACCCGGCGATGGCCCTGCCGGCGCACGAGGACGTGCACTACTATTTATGGAAGGAGCACCGGCTGCCCGCCAACGTGGTGGCGCAGGACAGCAAGTTGCGCGACCCGCTGGAGCGGGCGCGAATGGTGCGCATCTTCGACCAGGGCCTGGCCTCGCCGGTCGGCAGCGTGTTGCCGCTGCGCCGCGTGATCGATGGCGGCGCGCGCCGCTGGCAGACCGACAAGTGGTTCTTCCGCAGCAACACGCTGTTCCTGATCCCCGGCGACAGCCCGATCGGCCTGCGCCTGCCGCTGGACAGCCTGCCCTGGGCCGACCCCGACACGGTCGAGCCGCAGTTCGAGGCCGATCCTTTCGCCGTGCCCGCACCACTGCCGCCGCAGGCCGTGCTGCGCCGGCTGCGCGAGGCGCGTCCGCCCGAGAGCAGCATCGAGGGCTTCCGCCCGGTGACGCAGGACATCCCGGTGGTGGGACAGGACGAGCCGGATCTGGTGCGCACCGCGCTGACGGTGGAGAGCCGCGGCGGCGTGATCCACGTGTTCTTCCCGCCGCTGTTCGCCGCCGAGGACTGGCTCGACCTGGTGGCTGCGGTGGAGGCGACGGCCAGGGAGGCGGGCCAGCCCATCGTGCTGGAAGGCTATCTGCCGCCCGGCGACCCGCGCCTGCTGCATTTCTCCGTCACCCCCGATCCCGGCGTGATCGAGGTGAACGTGCATCCGGCTTCCACCTGGGCCGAGCATATGGCGCGCACCGAGCAGCTCTACGAGGAGGCGCGGCAGGTCGGGCTGGCGTCGGAAAAGTTCATGATGGACGGCCGCCATGTCGGCACCGGTGGCGGCAACCATGTGGTGATGGGCGGCGCCACGCCCGCGGATTCCCCGTTCCTGCGCCGCCCGGACCTGCTGAAGAGCCTGCTGGGGTTCTGGCACAACCACCCAAGTCTTTCTTTTCTTTTCAGTGGCTTGTTCATCGGTCCTACCAGCCAGCATCCACGCATCGACGAGGCGCGCGACGATGCCACCGCCGAGCTGGAGATCGCGTTCAGCCAGATCACGCCGTCCAGGCCGACCCCGCCCTGGCTGACCGACCGGATCTTCCGCAACATCCTGGCGGACATGACCGGCAACACCCACCGGACGGAGTTCTGCATCGACAAGATGTACGACCCGAACGGCGTTGCCGGCCGGCGCGGGCTGGTGGAATTCCGCGCCTTCGAGATGCCGCCGCATGCCCGCATGTCCGCCGCCCAGATGCTGCTGATGCGCGCCGCCGTGGCCGCGTTCTGGCAGCATCCGTACGAGCGGCGGATGGTGCGCTGGGGCACCCGGCTGCACGATGCGTACATGCTGCCGCATTACTGCGAGCAGGATTTCCGCGACGTGCTGGAGGAACTGGCCGGCTGGGGCTTCAGGCTCGATCCCGACTGGTTCGCGCCGCATCTGGAATTCCGCTTCCCCAAGATGGGCGAGAGCGCCGTGCGCGGCATGGAACTGGAGATCCGCCACGCACTGGAGCCGTGGCACGTGCTGGGCGAGGATGCGTCGCCCAGCGGCATGGTGCGCTATGTGGACAGTTCCGCCGAACGGCTGCAGGCCCGTGTGACCGGCTGGGTGGAGGAGCGCTACGTGCTTGCCTGCAACGGCGTGGCGGTGCCGCTCACCCGCACCGGGCAGGCTGGCGAATACGTGGCCGGCGTGCGCTTCAAGGCCTGGGCGCCGCCGAACGCGCTGCACCCCACCATCGCCGCGCAGACCCCGCTGGTGTTCGACATCTACGACCGCTGGAGCGGCCGCAGCCTGGGCGGCCTGAGTCACCATGTGGCGCATCCCGGTGGGCGCAGCTACGACACCTTCCCGGTGAACGCGGGCGAGGCCGAGGCCCGCCGCCGCGCCCGCTTCTTCCCGATCGGCCACACCCCAGGCCCGATGCCGGAGCCGCGCGGGACGATCGGCCGCGAGCATCCGCGCACACTGGACCTGCGCCGATTCGCCTGAGAAAATCCCGCCGGTGACACGCCCGGCTGCGCTCGATGAGATGGTGGATGGACGCGGCGGGCTGCGTCCGCATTGGCGCGGCCTGCTCGGCGCCCTCACGGCCTTCGGTGACGAGGGGTTGCAGGCGCGCGCGCGCCGCCTGGACCGCGCCTTCGAGGAGGAGGGTGTCACCAGCGTGCTGCCGGGCGCGCAGGCCGATATGCATGCCTGGCGCTGCGATCCGATCCCGCTGCTGATCCCGCAAGACGAGTTCACCGCGCTGGAGGCCGGGCTGGCCCAGCGTGCGCGGCTGCTGGAAGCGATCCTGCAGGACATCTACGGCAAGCAGACCCTGCTGGCGGACGGCACGCTGCCGCCAGCGCTGGTGTTCCCCAATCCGGGCTTCCTGCGCCCCTGCTGCGGCCTGCCGCCCCGGCACCTGCTGCAGCTCTATGCCGCCGACCTTGTGCGCGGCCCGGACGGCGCGTGGCGGGTGCTGGCCGACCGCACCGCGGCCGCCGGCGGGCTCGGCTATGCGCGGGAGAACCGCCGGCTGCTCGGCCGCGTGCTGCCGGAGGCGTTCCGCACCATGCAGGTGCGCCTGCTGCGGCCGTTCTTCGACGTATGGCAGGACGCGCTGCAGCGGCTCGCTCCGCCCGACCCGTCCGGCCGGCCGAAAGCCAATCCGGCGGTGGCGCTGCTGACCCCGGGAACCGCCAATCCGCAGTGGTTCGAGCACATGTATCTGTCGCGCGAGCTGTCCTGCGCGCTGGTCGAGGGCGGCGACCTGACGGTGCGCGGCGGCGCGGTGTTCCTGAAGACGCTGAAGGGCCTGCAGCAGGTGGACGTGCTGCTGCGCCGGATGGACGGGCGGATGATCGACCCGCTGGAGCTGGAGGCGGGCAGCCTGATCGGCGTGCCCGGCCTCATCGATGCCGCCCGCGGCGGCACCGTGCGCATCGCCAACGACCCCGGCTCGGGCGTGGTGGAAGCCCCGGCGCTGGCGGCCTTCCTGCCGGCGCTGTGCCTGCGCCTGCTGGGCGAGAGGCTGCTGACCGACAGCGTGCCGACGCTATGGCTGGGCGAGGAGCGGGCGCGCGTGATGGTGCAGCAGGACCCCGCTCGCTGGCTGGTGCGCCCGGCGCTGGACGGCACCGTGCACGCGCTCGCGCCCGCGGTGATGGAGCCGTCCGCGCGCCAGGCGCTGATGGCCAGGGTCGCCGCGCGTCCGTGGGAATGGGCGGCCTCGGCGGCCGTTCCACCCTCGGTCGCGCCTTGTCTGACCGCCGGCGGGCTGGAGCCGAAGCCGGTGGTGCTGCGCTTGTTCCTGGTGTGGGACGGCGCCGGCTGGCGCGCCATGCCCGGCGGGCTCGCGCGTGTCATGGAGCCCAGCGGAAGCACGGCCGGGCGGCCGTCGCAGGCCGCCATCTCCAAGGACGTGTGGGTGCTGACGGAGGACCGCAGCGACATCGTCGGCCCGGCGGCGCTGATCGTGCCGCCGGTGCGCCTGCGCCGCGCCACCGGCGACCTGCCGAGCCGGGTGGCCGACAATCTGTTCTGGCTGGGCCGCTATGTGGAGCGGCTGGAGCGGGCGGCCCGGCTGGTGCGCGCGGCGGTGGCGCGGTTGGGCCGCGGCACTGCGGTGATGCCGCACGAGGTGACCGAGCTGCAGGCGCTCGGCCGCTGTCTGGCCGAGGCCGGCGTGATCCCGCCCGAGGCCGCCGGCACCGCGGCCACCACCACCATGGCCGAGGCGCTGCTGTCGGCGGGGCGCGACGCCGGCTCGATCGGCGTCATGTTCGCCCAGGTGGCACGCCTGACCGAAAGCGTGCGCGACCGGCTGACCGGCGACATGTACGCCACCTTCACCCAGACCCTGCGCGCCGCGCGCGCCGATGCTGCCGCCGTGGACCGCAGCCTGGACGGGCTGTCGCATGCGATGGTCGGCATCATGCGCTTCTCCGCCGCCGTCGCCGGGGTCGCGGCGGAGAACATGGTGCGCGGTGGCGGCTGGATGTTCCTGGATCTGGGCCGGCGCATCGAGCGCGGGCAGGCGGTGGCGTGCGAAGTGGCCTTCGCGCTGGACCAGCCGCCGCAGCGCATCGACGGCGGGCTGCGGCTGGTGCTGGAGCTGTGCGATTCCGCCATCACCTATCGCAGCCGCTACCTCAACGTGCTGCAGCCCGCCCCGGTGCTGGATCTGGTTCTGGCCGACCAGGGCAATCCGCGCGGCCTCGCCTTCCAGTTGGCGCAGACGCATGCGCTGCTGGATGAGCTGAACGGCGAGAGTGGCGCACGCGCGTTGCTGGCGGGCGCCGCCGCGGGCCTGCTGGCGGAGGTGGAGGCGCTGGTGGCGGGGGTGCTGGCGGCAGCGGACCAGGCCGAAGCCGCCGCTGCGCTGCCGCAGCGTCTGCCGGCCATCGCCGCCGGGATCGCGGCGCTGTCGGACCGGATCACCCGGCGCTATTTCGCCCTGCTGCCCGCCGTGCAGACGCTGGGATTGAGCGGCGACTCCGGCGAGCTGCGGGGGGCGGCGTGAAGTACCGCGTCGGCCACACGACCGGCTATGCCTACGACGAGCCGGTGGACCTCGCCAGCCACATGCTGCACCTGTCGCCGCGCACGCTGCCCTGGCAGGTGGTGACCGCCGCCCAGGTTGCGGTCCAGCCGCCGCCCAGCCGCGTGACCGAGGGCGAGGACCATTTCGGCAACCATGTCTGCTGGGTGTTCCTGGACCTGCCGCATGATCGCTTCGAGGTGACGGTGCAGGCGCAGGTGGAGGTGCTGTTCCCGCTGCCGCCGCCAGCCGAGGCGACGCCGCCGTGGGAGCAGGTAGCGGCGGCGGCCCGCGCCGGCGGGCCGGCGGCCTGGCAGGCGGCGGAATTCGTCTTCGACAGCCCGATGGCACTGGCCGATGCTGGCGTCGGCGCCTATGCGGCCGCGAGCTTCCCGCCCGGGCGGCCGGTGCTGCAAGGGCTGTTGGAGCTGAACGCGCGCATCCGCCGCGACTTCCGCTTCAAGCCCGGCGCCACCACCGTGCACACCGCGGCCGCGCGCGTGCTGGCGCAGCGCGAAGGCGTCTGCCAGGACTTCACCCATCTGATGATCGCCGGGCTGCGTGCGCTGGGGCTGCCGGCCCGCTACGTCTCCGGCTATCTGCGCACCAGGCCGCCGCCGGGCGCGCCGCCGCGGCGCGGGGCCGACCAGTCGCATGCCTGGGTGGGAGCCTGGCTGGGGCCGGAGCATGGCTGGGTGGACCTGGACCCCACCAACGACCTGGTGGTGCGCGACGAGCACGTGGTGTTGGCCTGGGGGCGCGATTATGGCGACATCAGCCCGGTGCGCGGCGTTATTCTGGGCGGCGGACATCACACGGTAACAGTAAGTGTGGATCTTGAACCACGTTGATTGGCGTCGGATTGGCGGTGCCGCGCAAGCATGGAGGGTTGAATGGCACCAGCGCCGGAGTTGGCCATCTTTCGTCAGGGTCTGATTTTCCTGGGCGCCGCCGGGGTGGTGATCCCGATCTTCCACCGCATCAAGGTCAGCCCCGTCCTGGGGTTCATCCTGGTCGGCATCGTCGTCGGCCCGTTCGGCGTGGCGGCCTGGGTGCCGCAACTGCCCTGGCTGGCGGCGGTCACCATGTCCGATCCCGAGGCGATCGCACCCGCGGCCGAGCTGGGCGTGGTCATGCTGATGTTCATGATCGGGCTGGAGCTGTCCTTCGACCGGCTGAAGGTCATGCGCCGCCTGGTGTTCGGGCTGGGAACATTGCAGGTCGTCTGCTCGGCGGCGGCGATCGGGTGGGTGGCGTCGTGGCTGGGGCAGCCGCCGCTGGCCGCGGCGGTGATCGGGCTGGCGCTGGCCATGTCGTCCACGGCGATCGTGCTGCAGGTGCTGGCGGCGAAGCAGGGGCTGGGCGCGCCGGCGGGGCGCACCTCGTTCGCGGTGCTGCTGTTCCAGGACCTCGCGGTGGTGCCGGCGCTGTTCGCCATCAGCCTGCTCGGCCACGGCCCGGAGGGGGACGGGATGGCCGCGCTCGGCATCGCGGTCGCGCAGGCCGTGGTCGCCATCCTCGCCGTGATCGGGTTTGGCCGGCTGGGGCTGCGCCGGCTGTTCCGCAGCGTGGCGCGCACCGACAGCCCCGAGCTGTTCATGGCCGCCTGCCTGCTGGTGATTCTTGCCACCGGCCTCGCCACCGCCGCGGCCGGGCTGTCGATGGCCATGGGCGCGCTGATCGCGGGGCTGCTGCTGGCCGAGACCGAGTATCGCCGCCAGGTTGAGGTGACGATCGAGCCGTTCAAGGGCCTGCTGGTGGGCGTGTTCCTGATCTCCGTCGGCATGGGGCTTGATCTGCGCCGTATCCTCGCCGATCCGGTGCCGCTGCTGGGCGCCGTGGTGGCGCTGGTGCTGGGCAAGGCGCTGGTGGTGGCGTTGCTCGCGCGCTGCTTCGGCGTGCGCTGGAGCGCCGCGGTGAAATCGGGCCTGCTGCTCGGCCCGGGCGGCGAGTTCGGCTTCGTGATTCTGGGCGTGGCCGCGCCGCTCGGCCTGGTCGGCAATGACGCGGCCGGCACGGTGCTGATCCTGGCCACGGTGACCATGACCTGCATTCCGTTGCTGTCCTATGCCGGCGACCGCCTGGCCGAACGCTTCGCGCCGCCCGCGCCGGTCGACCCGGCGCTGCAGGTGCCGGACCTGGATGGTGGGGAGCAGCGCGTCATCATCGCCGGCTTCGGCCGGGTGGGCGAGACCGTGGCGATCATGCTGGAGCAGCACGGCGTGGCCTATGTCGCCATCGACAACGATGCCGACCGGGTGGCCGAGCAGCGGCGCCTGGGGAGGCCGGTCTACTGGGGCGACATCAGCCGGACGGAGATGCTGCGCCGCCTGCACGTTGACAGCGCCCGCGCCCTGGTGGTGACGATGAGCGACCACCGCGCCGCCGAGAACCTGGTGGAGACCGCGCGGGCCGAACGGGAGGACCTGCTGATCGTCGTGCGCGCGCGCGACGCCGCCCATGCCGCCCTGCTGTACGGCCTGGGTGCGTCGGACGTGGTGCCCGAGACCATCGAGGCCAGCCTGCAACTGTCCGAGGCGGTGCTGGTCGATGTCGGCATCCCCATGGGGCCGGTCATCGCCTCCATCCACGAGCAGCGCGCCCTGTTCCAGGCCGAGATCAAGCAAAGGGCGCCGAATGCCCATGTCCGTGCGTTCGGACGCCGCCGCCTGCGCGACGCCCGGCCGGGCGCCGCGTGAGGCCCGGCCGCGCATCGGTTTAGCCCTGGGGTTCGGCAATCCCCAGGTTGCGTGCGGTGGTGACGAGGTTGGCCCAGGTGTCGGCCTGCAGCGGGATGCCATCCTGCAGCCGGGTGGCCCGGGTGCGCGCCTCGGGTTCGCCGGGGACCAGAACGTCGCCGTCCGTGGCGGCGGGGCGCGAGGACTTCACGTAATCGGCGAACGCGCGGGCCTGGGCGACGAAGCCCTGGGCGCCGAAATGCGCGGGGTCCAGGTAGATCGAGAACATGCCGTTGCTGATCAGCCCGCGCTTGCCGCCGGGCACCGGGCCCGAGGTGCCGCCGCCAGTCAGCACGCCCGCGAGGATGTCGCACATGAACGCCAGGCCGGAGCCCTTGTGCTCGCCGAAGGCGCGGATGGCGCCTTCGCCATTGGCCGGGTCGCGCGGGCCGCCTTGGGTGAGCGGGCCGTACAGCGTGGCGGGGTCGGTGGAGAGTTCGCCGTCCGCCTTGATCAGTGCGCCCTCCGGCAGCTTCTTGCCGCCGTTGGAGGCGACCAGCACCTTGCCCTCGGCCACCAGCGAGGTGGCGAAGTCCAGCAGCAGCGGCGGCTGGCCGTCGGGCGAGGGGATGGCGACGCAGAACGGATTGGTGGAGAAGCGGCGGCTTACGCCTCCGAAGGGCGCCACCAGCTCGCCGTTCTCGACATTGACGAAATGGATCGACACCAGCCCGGCCTCGGCGGCGCGTTCGCCCCAATCGCCGATGCGGCCGATATGGCCGGACTTGCGCAGGGCGACGATGCACATGCCGGCCGCCTTCGCCTTGGCGATGCCGAGATCGACCGCCTGCGGGCCCACGGTCTGGCCGAAGCCATAGCCGCCATCGACGACCGCATGGGTCGGGCTCTCGGCGACGACCTTGATGGTCTGGCCTTTGACCACCTTGCCTTCGCGCAGGTACTGCACGTAGCGCGGCGTGCGGATCACCCCGTGGCTGTCATGCCCGGTGAGGTTGGCCGAGACGAGGTGGAAGCCGATGCGCTCCGCCTCCGCCTGATCGCAGCCGGCGGCGCGGAAGATGTCGGCGACGAGAGCCCGCAGGGCGTCGGCGCCGATGGTGTGGGTGGCCGCTTGCCGGCCGGTCGGCGTATCCATCGTGGCTAAACTACTTTTCCGCTCTCGTTGTCGATGAGGTGCATGTTGTTCAGGTCGGCCGCCAGCGGCAAGACCTCGTTCGGGGCGGAATGGGTGACGGGGTCGATGCGGGCGCAGACGGGCTCGCCGTCGATGAAGAAATGCACCAGCGTCTCCATACCCATCGGCTCGACCACGTCCACCATGCAGTCGATGCGCACGACGTTGGGCTTCTCGGTATCCCGGATTTCCGTCAGGTGCTCCGGGCGCAGGCCCAGGGTCATCTGCCGGCCCTTGTACGGGCCGTAGCGGTCGACCCGCTGCGGCGGCACTGCCAGCTTCACGCCGTTGGCGAGCTCGACCTTCAGTCCGCCGTCATCCAGCACGCGCACGGGCAGGAAGTTCATCGCCGGGCTGCCGATGAAGCCGGCGACGAAGCGGGTGGCGGGGTTGTGGTACAGCTCCTGCGGCGGGCCCACCTGCTCGATCACGCCGTGGTTCATCACCACCACGCGGTCGGCCAGAGTCATCGCCTCCACCTGGTCGTGGGTCACGTAGACGGTGGTGGTGGGGATGGTCTGGTGCACCTTCTTGATCTCGGTGCGCATTTGCACGCGCAGCTTGGCGTCGAGGTTGGAGAGCGGCTCGTCGAACAGGAACACCTTGGGGTTGCGCACGATGGCGCGGCCCATGGCCACGCGCTGGCGCTGGCCGCCGGACAGGGCCTTCGGCTTGCGCTCCAGCAGCGCCTGGATGTCGAGGATGCGGGCTGCCTCGTCCACCCGGCGCTTGATCTCGTCCTTCGGGAACTTCCGCAGCTTCAGGCCGAAGGCCATGTTGTCGAACACCGACATGTGCGGATAGAGCGCGTAGTTCTGGAACACCATGGCGATGTCGCGGTCGCGCGGCGGCACGTCGTTGACCACGTCGCCGCCGATCCAGATCTCGCCGGAGGTGATCTCCTCGAGCCCCGCGACCATGCGCAGCGTGGTGGACTTGCCGCAGCCGGAGGGACCGACCAGCACGACGAACTCCTCGTCGGCGATTTCCAGATCGATGCCTTTGACGGCCTGGACGTTGCCCTCGTAAGCCTTGACGACCTTGCGGATCGAAACCTGCGCCATACCTGGTCTATCCCTTGGTTGCACCGGCGGTCAGGCCGGCGATGTAGTAGTCCATCAGGAAAGCATAGATCAGCACTGGCGGTACGGCCGCCAGCACGCAGCCGGCCATGATCTTGCCCCACTGGAACACGTCGCCGCGAATCAGGTCACTCACGATCCCGACGGTCAAGACCATCTGGTCCGTCGTGTACAGATAGGCCAGCGGATACAGGAACGCGCCCCAGCTTGCGGTGAACGCGAAGATCGTCGCCGCGATGATGCCGGGCATCGCCACCGGAATGAAGATGCGCAGCAGCATCTGCATGTATCCGGCCCCGTCGATCAGCGCGGCCTCGTCGAGCTCACGCGGGATCGAGCTGAAATAGCCGATCATGATCCAGGTGCAGAACGGCACCGCAAGCGTGGGATAGAGCAGCACCAGGCACCAGAAGCTGTTGATCAGGCCAAGCTTGCCGATGATCTGGAATAGCGGAATGAACAGCAGCGAGGCCGGAATCAGGTAGGTGAGGAACACGCCGGTGGCGAGTGTCTGGCTGCCCCAGAATCCCATGCGCGTCAGGCTGAAGGCGGCCAGCACCGAGATGCTCATGCTGATGACCACCACCAGGACGGTGACGATGACCGAGTTCACGAAGAAGGTCTGGAAATTGGAATTGGCGATCAGCTCGGCGAAATTCGCCAGTGTCGGGTGCTGGACGATCCAGGGATTGCCCTGCTGTGCGGAGATCTCGGCCGAGGACTTCAGGCTGGTCATCACCATGTAGAACGGCGGCACCAGGAAGAATACCACCATCAGCGTCAGCACGGCGTAGCTGGCCTTCAGCGTCCAGGCCCTTTGCCGGTGCAGGCTGGTGCGCCGGGCTTGCGCGACGGCGCCGGCGGTGGCTGTCGTGCTGCTCATGCCGCGATCTCCTGGGTGCGACGGGTGACGCCGCGCAGCACGAAGAACGCCGCGACGGCCAGGATCGGCAACATGAACAGGCTGACCGAGGCGCCGAGCGGGATGTCGCCTGACTGGATGCCGACCGAGAAGGCGTAGGTGGCGAACAGATGCGTCATGTCCTGCGGCCCGCCGGCGGTCAGGATCCGCACGATATCGAAATCGGCGAAGGTGACGATCAGGCTGAACAGCACGGTGATGGCGATGATGTTGCGCATCATCGGCAGGGTGACGTGCAGCAGCTTCTGCACCGGCCCGGCACCGTCGATCGCGGCCGCCTCATACAACTGCTCGGGCACGGATTTGAGGGCGGCCAGATACATGATCATGAAGAACGGCGTGCCGAACCACACGTTCACCGCGATCACGGCGAAGCGCGCGTTCCAGCCGACGCCGAGCCACGGCACGGATTGGAAGCCCAATGAATTCAGGATCCAGTTGAACGCCGAATAGGACGGGTCGAACAGCCACCACCAGCTCAGCGTGGACAGCGCCAGCGGGATCACCCAGGGCACCAGCAGCAGGCCGCGCCAGATGCGCTGATTCTTGCCGGGGATGTTGTGCATCAGATGCGCGACGATGAAGCCGAGCAGGGCCTTGAGGATGACGGCGGTGACCGCGAACAGGCAGCTTTGGAAGATCACCAGCTGGAACGTGTTGCGCTTCAGCAGGAACGCGTAGTTGCCCAGGCCGACGAACTGGGTCATCCGCTTGTTCAGCATGCTCAGCCAGATCGCGTAGATGGCCGGCCAGATCACCAGGCCCGCGATCAGCAGGATCAGCGGCATGGCCATCAGCACCGCGATGGTCGAACGTCGTCGCATGAACTTGCGCATGCCGCTCGGCGGCGCCATGGCGGCGCGCGCCGGCGCGGCCAGATTGGCTGAAATGCTTGTGCCGTCCGCCATGCCTTTCCTCCCGTAGCGTTGCATCCCGGACATGAACGCGGCGGACGCCCGAGACGGCACGCTCGATCATGATCCTGGCGGCCCACCGGCCCCGGACATCGCAACTGCGATCAGGGGGGGCAGGCCGCGAGCCTGAAGATGTGGCGCGGGCCACGCCGAAGCGCGGCCCGCGCCGGTCGGATCAGCGAGTGAAGCCTTCGAGTTCGTCGGCGGCCCAGGCGACCACCTGCGGTATCGACTGCCCGCTCTGCAGCTTGGCGAACATCGTCGGCATGGTGCCACGGTTGTAGATCTGCACGGCGACGTCGGGCGGCGCGGGCAGGGCCGCGATATGCGCCATCGAGTTGTGGTGCTTGCGCAGCGGGTAGTTGTAGACGGTGCCCTTGGGCGGCTGGACCTCCTCCCACACCTTGAAGTCGAGCATGCCGTCGAACGGCGGCAGGTCGTAGCCCTCCACCACGGTGCACCGGGCCTCGACATTGTCGCGCTGCATCAGGAACTCGATCAGTTCCTTCCCGGCCGTCTTGTTCTGGCTGAACTTCCACATGCCCCAGAAATACGGCAGGTACGGCACGAACCGTCCCTTCGGGCCGGTCGGCGGCGGGAAAGTCCAGCAATCCGAGGCCACCTGCAGCGCGTCGCGCTTGGCAACCGCCCATGCCGATGGCGGATTCCAGATCAGCGCGCTCTGGCCGGAGATCAAGGCGCGGTTGTTCGACGCGTCGTCGTAGCTGACCGCGTCGGCCGGCAGGAACTTCACCAGCCTCTGGCCGTATTCCAGGACCTGACGCACCGCGTCCGACTTCACGGTGATCTCGCCCTTCGCGTTCACCAGCTCGGCGCCGAAGGCGGCGAAGATGGAGCCGATCGCGTCCACCGAGTCGGACGTCTGGCCCAGGCCCATGCCGAACTGCTTGCCGATCTTGGCACAGGCCTCGGCGGCCTTGAGCATGGCATCATAGGTCCAGGCGTCGGCCAGCGCGGTATGCTCGGGCCGGGCCGGATACATCGCCTGCACGTCGAGGCCGGCGGCGTCCTTGAGGATGCTGATGCGTCCGCACGGGCCCTTGTTCTGGGTGCCGGAACTGCTGGGAACCGCGAGCCAGTGACCCTTGATTTTCGCGAGGTACTCGACCACGCGGTTGACCGCGCCATACTTCTCGCCGAGCCGGCCCATCACGTCGTCCATCGGCTCGAGGTCGTTGACGTGGTTCAGGACTTCCCAGCTCGGGAAGGCCTGAACGTCGTGCCCGGTCTTGGCCTGGGCCTCGGCGGCCAGGGTCAGCAGGTTCTTGTTGCCGACCGAGGTGATGAAGTCGGCCTGGACCTCGACCTTGTTCTTCTCGGCGAAAGCAGCGACCTGCTTGCGCATCACATCATTGCCGGCCGGCACCCAATGGTCCCAGAACCCGATCGACAGCTTGCCGGCGGCGCCGGCGGTGCGGATATGCACCAGCGGCAGCGCCGCGGCGGCCACCCCGAGCTTGAGCGCCTTGCGGCGCGAAACGCGCGTCTTCAGCATCGTATTTGAATCCTTCCCTACCGCGGCGCTCTGGTGGGCGCCGCGTCTCATCTCGCGTTGCGCGGGTTGGTCCCGCTGTTGAGCATCAACAACTTATGCATATGGTGTGGACAGAAGCAACGTCATGCTGCGGCTTATCCTGCCGATACGCGGCATCGTCTTGCGACATGCCGCCGATGCTTACAGGCGCGTCGCCTCACGCGCAGCTGAGCCGGGTATTGCTGCTCCTGCTCGCACGTCTTCGATCCGGGCTTCGGCCCGCGGCCGCATCCTATACCAATTAAGCCCGGATCGCCCGGGCGATTTCAAGCACACGATCGAGAAACGCGTCGGCGCTGCCGAGATAGGCGGCGGGATCGGTCAGCCGCCCGATCGCCGCGCGGTCCAGCCGCGCCGCCACCTCCGGCTCGCGCGTCAGCGCATCGGCGAGCGACAGGCCCTCGGCCAGGGCCAGGTCGCAGGCGTGCTTCACCGCATGGTGCGCGGCCTCGCGGCCAAGCTGCGGCGCCAGGCCCATCATCACCGCCTCGGCCACGATCAGCCCGCCGGTGGCATCGAGGTTGCGGCGCATGCGGGCGGCGTCCACCACCATGCCCTCGGCAATGGTGCGGGCATGTTGCAACGCACCGTGGGTCAGCACGAAGGCCTGCGGCAGCGCCAGCAGCTCGGCCTGCCAGGGGCCGGTGGCGCGTTCGTGGTCCTGGGCCATCGCGCCCTGCATCAGCGGCACCAGCGCCTGCACCGCCCGGGCGCTGGCGAGCACGTATTCGCTGGCGATCGGGTTGCGCTTCTGCGGCATGGTCGAGGACTGGCCGCGCCCGGCGACATAGGGCTCGCAGACCTCGCCGATCTCGGTCTGCGCCAGCAGGATGATGTCGGTGGCGATCTTGGCCAGGCTGCCGCATAGCAGGCCCAGGGAGCCCACGGCCTCGGCGAAGCCGTCGCGGGCGACGTGCCAGGGCGCCGCCGGGGCGGCGAGGCCGAGTTCAGCGGCCAGCCCGTCGATCACCTTCAGCCCGTCCGGGCCGAGCGATGCCAGCGTGCCCGCGGCGCCGCCGAACTGCACCATCTCCACGCGCGGGCGCAGCTGATCGAGCCGCGCGACATGGGTGACCAGCGGCTGCAGCCAGACCGCGCATTTCAGGCCGAAGGTGACGGGCAAAGCGTGCTGCAGATGCGTTCGCCCGGCCATGACGGTGTGGCGGTGGGCGTCGGCCTGGGTGGCCAGGGCGCGGATGATGGCAACCAGTTCGCCGCGGATCAGCGCCAGGCCGTCGCGCACTTGCAGCGCCGTGGCGCTGTCCATGATGTCCTGGGTGGTCGCACCCCAATGCGTCCAGGCGCCGGCCGCTCCGGCCGCGCGCGACAGGCCCTTGACCACGCCGACCACGGGATAGCCGACATTGCGCACGCTCGCGGCCAGCTCGGCGGTGTCGAGGTTGTCCACCCGCGCCGCCGCGGTGATGGCCGCGCCTGCATCCGGCGGGATCAGGCCCAGGCGCGCCTGCACGCGCGCCAGCGCCGCCTCCACGTCCAGCATGCGCTGGAACCAGCTGCGTTCGTCGAAGACGGCGCGCATGGCGTCCGAGCCATAGAGCGTGCCGAGGACCGGGCTGTCGGCGGGATTGACGGGCATCAGACTTCGATGAACACGGTTTCGCCGTCGCCTTGCAGGCGGATATCCATGCGCCAGATGCCGGGGCCATCGGGCCGGGCGAGCAGGGTCGCGCGCCGCGCCGGATCGTCGATGGCGGTCAGCAGCGGGTCGGTCCCGTTCAGCTTCTCGTCTTCGAAATAGGCGCGGGTGTAGAGCCGGGTCAGGATGCCGCGCGCCAGGATGTTGATGGCGAAATGCGGCGCCTGCAGCGTGTTGCCGCGGCCCGGTACCGGGCCCGGCTTCACCGTGGTGAAGCGGAAGCGCCCGTCGGCGTCGGTGGCGCTGCGGCCATAGCCCGGGAAGCGCGCGCCGGCGGCGGGGCTGGCCTGCCACAGCTCGATGCAGCCATCCGTGACCGGCGCCCCGTCGCCGTCGATGACGAGGCCGGTCAGCACGACCTTCTCGCCCTCGGCGCCGAACCGGGTCAGGTCGGCGAATTCGGGGTATTCGATCAGGTGCCAGTAAGGGCCGATGGTCTGGGCGGCGGTCGCGATCGGCATGTCCTATTCCTCCATCGGCGTGGCTTCGCGGCCGCGCAGGACCACGTCGAAACGGTAGCCCAGCGCCCATTCCGGCCTGGTGACGTCGAGGTCGAACTTCGCCACCAGCCGCTTGCGGGCGTGCTCGTCCGGCACGGTGTTGAACACCGGGTCCAGTTCCAGCAGCGGGTCGCCCGGGAAATACATCTGGGTGATCAGCCGCGTCGCGAAGCCGGAGCCGAACAGGGAATAGTGGATGTGGTTGGGCCGCCAGGCATTGAAGTGGTTGCGCCAGGGATAGGCGCCCGGCTTGATCGAGGTGAACTGGTACCAGCCGTCGGCGTCGGTGAACACGCGGCCGGCACCCTGGAAATGCGCGTCCAGCGGGGCGTCGTGCTGGTCACGCGGATGGTGGTAGCGGCCGGCCGCGTTGGCCTGCCAGATCTCGATCATGGTGTCCGGCACCGGGCGCCCGTCCTCGTCGGTCACGCGGCCGCGCACGATGATGCGCTCGCCCATGGCGGCATGGCCGTCGACCGTGGAGATGTCGATGATCGCGGGGAACTGCGCCGGCGAGAAGCGCGGCCCGGTCGCTTCCGTGACGGTGTGGGCGAACGCCACCAGCGCCTGCTTCGGGTGGCGCTTGTGCGTGCTGCCGTATTCCGGGCTGTCGTTCGGCGGCTGGCTTCCCGCCACCGCGGGGCGGAAGGGCGTGACGTCGGTCATGCATCCATCTCCTTGAAAGTTTCCTTGGCGATGCGCACGGCGCTGTTGGCGGCGGGAATGCCGGCATAGGCGGCCACCTGGATCAGCACCTCGGAGATGTCGGCTGGAGTGGCGCCGGTGTTGCGGCTGGCCCGGACATGCAGCTTGAACTCCTCATGGTGGCCGAGTGCCGCCATCAGCGCCAGGGTCAGCAGGCTGCGGGTGCGGCGGTCCAGACCGGGGCGGGTCCACACGCCGCCCCAGGCGGTGCGGGTGATGAACTGCTGGAACGGCCGGTCGAACTCGGTGATGGCGGCGCCGGCGCGGGCGACATGCGCCTCGCCCAGCACCTGCCGGCGCACGGCCATGCCGGCCTCGTAGAAATCCGCGACCGACGGTTCGAGGAAGGCGCGCATCGCCGCGGTGACGGCGTCCGGCTGCTCCGCCGTGGGCAGATGGGCGGCATGGGCGATCACCTGCAACCGCGCGCCGGGAATGGCCCGGGCCAGCGCCTCGGCGGTGCCGAGCGGGGTCGCCGCATCCTGGTCGCCGACCAGCACCAAGGCGGGGACGCACAGGGCGGCGGAGCTCAGATCGGCGGCGGCAATGGCCTCGGCGGCGCCGGCATAGCCCTCGGGATCGGTGCGCAGCAGCATCGCCCGCAAGCCCTGGGCGGGGGGCGCGCCGAGAAAGCCCGGCGTCACCCAGCGGGCCATCACGGTGTCGGCGACCGCGCCCATGCCACCCGCCCGCACCGCGGCGGCGCGCTGGTGCCAGGTTTCCGCCGGCGGAATCGCCATGGCGGTGTCGCACAGGACCAGCGACAGCACGCGCTCCGGCGCCTGGACCGCGATCGCCTGCGCCAGCATGCCGCCGATCGACAGGCCGCCGACATGGGCCTGGGCCACCCCCAGCGCGTCCAGCACCGCCAGTGCGTCGCGCGCCATGCCGTCGATGGAATAGGGGCCCGATGTGACCGTGGTCAGGCCGTGGCCGCGCAGGTCGGGGCGGATGACGCGGAAGCTGCGGGACAGCGCCTTGGCCTGCCCGTCCCAGACATGCAGGCTGGTGCCCAGGGAATGCAGCAGCAGCAGCGCCGGGGCACCCGGCGGCCCGTCGATCTGCACATGCACATTGAGGTCGCCGGCGCTTACGAACATTGGCCCCTCTGCTCCCATTGCCCGGGCAGCGATATCGGCCGCCGGAGTGCCCGCAAATGCCCGGACGCGTGTAAATCTTGTGCTATTCGCCGATCAGGCCGCCAGTGCGGCCACCAGCTTGCGCGCCTTGACGCCCACCGTCTCGGCGCTGTCCCCGGGCTTGTAGATGGACGAACCGATGCCGAAGCCGGCGGCGCCTGCGTCGCGCCAGGGCCGCATGTTGCCGGCGTCGATCCCGCCCACCGGCAGCACCGGCACGCCGGCCGGCAGCACCGCGCGGATGCCGCGCAGCACGGCGGGCGAGGCGGCCTCGGCCGGGAACAGCTTGAGCGCGTCGGCACCGGCTTCCAGCATGGCGAACGCCTCGGTGGGGGTGAAGAAGCCGGGGCTGGCGAGCATGCCCCGCGCCTTGGCCGTGCGCACCACGGCGCCGGCGGCATGCGGGGTGACGATCAGCCGCCCGCCGGCATCGGCGATCTCTTCCACCTGGGCGGCCGTCATCACCGTGCCGGCGCCGATCAGCATATGCGCGCCGAAGCGGGCGGCGAGGCGGCTGATGCTCTCCACCGGATCGGGCGAGTTCAGCGGCACCTCGACGATGGCGATGCCGGCCGCGTCCAGGGCGGCGCCGATCGCTTCCACCTCGTCCGGCTTCACCCCGCGCAGGATGGCGACCAGGGGACAGCGTTGCAGCCAGGCTTTCAGTTCCATTGGGCGCTCCGTGCGATCAGCGACAGGCCGCGGGCGGCGGCATCCTCGTCCTGCAGTACGGCCTCGCCGCCACACGCGGCGATGGCGCGGGCATACAGGGCGCAGAGCGGCGCCGCGCCGATCAGGTGCACCGTGAGCCCTTGCGGCCGCGCCGCCCGCACCTCGTGGCCGATGAGCAGGCCGGACAGGTACGAGGCGCTCTCATGCTCGCTCAGCCGGCCGAACAGGCCCAAAGTGCGTACGCCGAACAAATGGTGCAGCAGATGCCCGTAATCGCCCGAGCGGGCGACGCCGCGGTCGAATGCCGCCGGGTCGGTCGGCCCGTCCTGCATCATGCGCCCGAGGATGGTGCCGCTGCGCAAGGCCGCGAATGCCTCGCCGCTGAGATAGGTCCGGAAAGCGGCAATGCGCCCGGCGGCGATGCGCGCCCATTTGGAATGGCTGCCGGGCAGGCAGGCCAGGCCGTCGCCGTCGAGCGCCTGCATCGCGCCGACGATCTGGGTCTCCTCGCCGCGCATCACCTCGGGCGTGCCGGAATCGTCCGCGTCCGACAGGCCGGCCACCAGCAGCACCTGGGCGGCGTCGAACGGCACCGGCGCCAGGGCGGCGGCGAGCTCGGCGGCGCCGGCGGGGCAGGGGAGGTAGGGCGCCTCGACCCAGCCCTGGCGGCTGCCGATCATGCCAGAGAGCAGCACCCGCCGCTCGCCCTCGGCCAGCCAGGGGCCGATCTCGGCCAGCAGCGCGTCGGCGAAGCGGCCGCCCTCGACATGCAGGATGCCGCGCGGGGTGGAGCGGCGGCCAAGGATGCGGCCGTCCGCGGCGAGCCGGAACGCGCGGAAACTGCTGGTTCCCCAATCCACACCGATCATGCCGCCCCTCCGTTGCGTGGTCGCACGCTACCCCGGAAGGGCGAAGCCACGGAAGGCGGCGCACTACATCGGCGGATTGACGCCGTTCTTGCCCACCGTGACCCCCGCGGTGGTGTAGGTGCCGTCGGGCATCTTCGTGGCCGACAGGAACACCGCGGCACCAGGCTTCAGGTCCGTCCGCTCCGCCGGGATCGGCGTCACGATGGGCACGCCGGGCGGCACCGTGACGACCACGCTGCCGCCCTTGTAGGTGAGCGTGAGGTCACGGCCGGACTTGCCCTGCACCTGCGATGCGACCGTGGCATTGGTCATGGTGCCGCCGGGGGCGAGGTCCCAGGCGTAATGCCCTTCGCCGCTGCCGCGCGCCGCCTCGGGGAACAGCAGCACTTCCTGCGCCTGCAGCCCACCATCCGGCCCTGGGATGGCGGCGGTGCCGATGAACGTGCCCGGGGCGATCTCCGACAGCTCGACGTTCTTCAGCGCCGAGACCCGCAGATTGTCGTCCAGCGCCACCATCACATGCGGCCCCTCCCGCGTGGCGATCGTCAGGAGCGGGCCGTCGAGAGAGACGATGGTGCCGCGAATGCGCGTGGATGGCGGGCTTTGCGCCTGGGCGGGCAGCACGGCGCCGAACAGGCAGGCTGCGGACATGGCGAGAAGCGGCCGCCGATGCATGGACATGGTTTCCTCCGGTTCTGCGACGCCGAGAATCTGGTGCGCCTGTCAACCGGCGGGAGTCCCTCCGACCAGGCATCCCGCTCAAGACATGAACACGATTTCCGGTATTGGCGATCCCGCCGCAATCTTGCCTGCCGCAGACTGTCGCGGTTCGGGGACACGAACCCCGTGACCGGACTCAGAGGCATTGCGATATGGCCAACCGTCTCGTTGCTTCCGTATTCGCCGGCGCGCTGGTTGCCGGCACGGCATTTGCCGCATCCGCCCAGACGCCGGCCCCGGCACCGATGCCGGCGCCAGCTGCGCCCGCCACGACCGCCAAGCCTGCGGCCGCGCCCAAGGCGATGAAACAGTCCGACGCGGCGCACCCCATGCATCGGCAGATGGGTGCGAGCCGGACCACTGCCGGCGACGCCGAGGTCGAACGGCTGAACCAGCTCAGCCTCGACATGGCGAAGAAGAACATCAACACCGGGGACCAGCCGCTGACATTGCCCAAGGAGGGCACCACGCACAGCTGATTCAGGGTAACGGCTGCGGTCTGCGTCCGTCTCCTGCTCGGGCCCCACTCAGCCGTCGTCGGATGCCAGCAGCGCGGCATTGCCGCCCGCCGCGGCAGTGTTGACCGACACCACGCGCTCCTCGGCGAAACGGAACAGCGTGATGGGGCCGCCGGCTTTCGGCCCGGTGCCGGACAGGCCGCGACCGCCGAAAGGCTGCACGCCGACCACGGCGCCGATCTGGTTGCGGTTCACATAGGCGTTGCCCACCCGCATGCGCGCGACGATGCGGCGCTGGGTGGATTCGATGCGCGAGTGCACGCCCAGCGTCAGGCCGTAGCCGTTGGCGTCGATCTCGTCCAGCAGCACGTCCAGCCGGTCGGCGGCGTAGCGCACGACGTGCAGCACCGGCCCGAACACCTCGCGGTCGAGTGCGGTGGCCGAGGGCAGCGCGTAGGCGCGCGGGGCGAAGAACGTGCCGTGCCCGCTGCCCGGCGGCAGCGCCAGCTCGAACAGCGGCGTGCCCATGGCGGCGGCGTAGGCCTGCAGGCCCGTCAGCGCGTCGGCGTCGATCACCGGGCCGATATCGGTGGCGGGGTCCAGCGGATCGCCGATCGCCAGCGTCTCCGCCGCCCCCTTCAGCATGTCCAGCACCCGGTCGGCCACGTCCTCCTGCACGCAGAGCAGCCGCAATGCCGAGCAGCGCTGGCCGGCGGAGCCGAAGGCCGAGGCCAGCACGTCCGCCACCACCTGCTCGGGCAGGGCGGAGCTGTCCACGATCATCGCGTTGATGCCGCCGGTCTCGGCGATGAACGGCACGAGCGGGCCGGGGCGCGCGGCCAGCGCGCGGGCGATGGCCTGCGCGGTGTCGGTGCTGCCGGTGAAGGCGACGCCGGCGATGCGCTTGTCGCTCACCAGGGCGGCGCCGACGCGGCCGTCGCCGGTCAGCAGCCGCAGCGCGTCGGTGGGCACGCCGGCCATGTGCAGCAGTTCCACGGCGCGCGCGGCGATCAGCGGCGTCTGCTCGGCGGGCTTCGCGGCGACGGCGTTGCCCGCGGCGAGCGCGGCCGCGACCTGGCCGGTGAAGATGGCCAGGGGGAAATTCCACGGCGAGATCGCGGTGAACACGCCGCGCCCGCCCAGCGCCCAGGTGTTGCGCTCGCCGGTCGGGCCCGCCAGCTCGCGCGGCTCGGCGAAATGCTCGCGGGCGCGCGCGGCGTACCAGCGGCAGAAATCGGCGGCCTCGCGCACTTCGCTGATGCCGTCGGGCAGGGTACGGCCGGCCTCGCGCGCCAGCAGGAACAGGAACTCGTCGCGCGCCGCCTCGATCAGGTCGGCGGCCCGGTCCAGCGCGGCGGCGCGCACGGCGCCGCCGGCCGCGTCCCAGGCCAGCCAGCCGCGCGACAAGGCGGCCAGCGCCGTGTCGATCTCGGCCGGCGTGGCGTCGGGCGCGGTGCCGATCAGACGGCGGCGGTCGGCGGGGTCGCGGATTTCGCGCGCGGCGCCGCTGCCGGGCAGGGTGCGGGGCATGGCCGTGGTGCCGACCCTGGCCAGCACAGCAGGGGCCACGGCCCGGTCGGCGAGATCGAGCCCGGCCGAGTTCTTCCGGTCCGGATACAGGGCGGCGGGCCGGGGGATCCGTGGATTGGACCCCAGCCCGGCCTGCTGCAACTGCCGTGCGGGATCGGCGACGATGGCCTCCTCTGGCACCGCGGGATCGACGAGGCGGTGCACGAAGCTGGTGTTCGCCCCGTTTTCCAACAGCCGGCGCACGAGATAGGCCAGCAGGTCCTCGTGCGAACCCACCGGCGCATACACGCGCACTGGGCAGGCCGGCCCGACCACGCCGTCGTACAGCGCCTCGCCCATGCCGTGCAGCCGTTGCATCTCGAAGTCGCCGTCGCCCGCCAGCTCCAGGATGGTGGCGAGGCTGTGCGCGTTATGGGTGGCGAAGGCCGGGCGCAGCGCGTCGCGCCGGTCCAGCATGCGCCGCGCGCAGGCGATCCACGACACGTCGGTGGACAGCTTGCGGGTGAACACGGGGTAGTCGTCGTGGCCCTGCACCTGGGCAAGCTTGATCTCGGTGTCCCAGTAGGCGCCTTTCACCAGGCGCGCGGGAATGCGGTGGCCGGTGCGGCGGCCAAGCTCCGCCACCCAGTCCACCACCGGGAGCGCGCGCTTCTGGTAGGCCTGGATAGCGAGCCCCAGCCCGTCCCACCCGGCCAGCCGCGGATCGGCCATCACGGCGGCGAAGATGTCCAGGCTGATCTCCAGCCGCTCGGCCTCCTCGGCGTCCATGGTCAGGCCGATATCCTGGGCGCGGGCGGCCAGCGCGAGCTCGGTCAGGGCGGCGGTGAGCGCGGGCACGCAGCGCCGCTCCTGCAACGGCTCGTAGCGCGGGTGCAGGGCGGACAGCTTCACCGACACGCCGGGCCCGTCCACCGGCCCGCCGCCGGCGCGGCCGATCGCGCCGATGGCGTCGCGATAGGCCCGCATGTAGCGGTCGGCATCGGCCCGGGTGCGCGCCGCCTCGCCGAGCATGTCGAAGCTGTAGCGCCAGCGCCGTCCCTCGGCGCTGCCGGCGCGCGCGAGGGCTTCGGCGATGGTGCGGCCCATGACGAACTGGCGGGCCAGCACCCGCATGCCCTGGCGCAGGGCGGTGCGGATCACCGGCTCGCCCATGCGCTGCACCACGCGGCGGATCACGCCGGCGATGCCGCCCGACTCCCCGTCTTCCAGCGTCAGCACGCGGCCGGTCAGCATGAACGCCCAGGCCGAGGCGTTCACCGTCATGCTGTCGGCCTGGCCCAGATGCGCCTGCCAGTCGGCGGTGGCGATGCGGTCCTCGATCAGCGCGTCGGCGGTGGCCGAGTCCGGGATGCGCAGCAGCGCCTCGGCGAGGCACAGCAGGGCGATGCCTTCCTTCGTGCCCAGGCCGTACTGCTTGAGGAAATCGGTCACGTCCGCCCCGGGCTTGTGGGCGGCGCGGGCGGCGCGCACCAGCGCCCGGGCGCGCGCATCCACCGCGCCGGCAAGCGGCGCCGGCAGGGTGGCGGCGTGCAGCAGGGGCGCCAGGCACTGGGCCTCCGGCGCGCGGTGCAGGGCGCGGATCGTGGGGCGGTCGTCAGTGGCGGTGGAGATGTCCGGCATGGGGGTACCTTGTGCGGGAGCGCGGCTGCCCGCACGATACCGGATATGAGAACGTGGCGAACATTCCTTTGGCGGGGTGGGGTTGGCGCGATATTCGCGGCGGTGCTGCTGCCGATGCTCGCGGTGATATGGCTGAGCTTCTTCGACCAGGAGGTGGTGTCGTTCCCGCCCGACGGCTACACGCTGCGCTGGTACGTGAACGCGTGGGAGAAGCGGCAATTCGCCCGCGGCTTCGTCAATTCGCTGGAGGTGGCGCTGATCGCCTCCGGCATCGGCGTGACCCTGGGCACCGCGGCCGCCTACGCGCTGGTGCGCGCGGAATTTCCGGGCAAGACGGCGCTGAGCGCGCTGCTGCTGGGGCCGCTGGCGGTTCCGGGCGTGGTGCTGGGCACCGGGCTGTACGTGTTCTTCGTGCAGATCGACAATGCCATCGACTTCCAGATCGTCGCCACGCTGCCGGGCCTCATCGCCGCCCATGTGCTGCTGACCATCCCCTGGACGGTGCGGCTGGTCGCCGCCAGCCTGCAGGGCCTGCAGCCCGCCGCGGAGGAGGCGGCGGCCAATCTCGGCGCGCGGCCCTGGACCGTGTTCCGGCGCATCACGCTGCCGATGATGCGCGCGGGCGTCGTGGCCGGCGCGCTGTTCAGCTTCATCCAGAGCTTCGAGAACCTTGAACTGACCCTGCTGCTGACCGGCCCCGGCCGCTCCACTTTGCCGGTGGAGATGCTGAACTACCTGGAGTTTCGTGTGGATCCTACGCTCGCCGCCGTCGCCACCGTTCAGATCCTGCTGATCGGCGCGCTGATGCTGATCACCGACCGCTTCGTGAGCCTGTCCCGGGTCGTGTCGTGACCAGCCTCATCCTGGAGAATCTCCGCCGCACCTACGGCGCCACGGTCGCGGTCGACCGCGTGAACCTGGAAGTCGCGCAGGGCGAGCTGGTGGCGCTGCTGGGCCCGTCCGGCTGCGGCAAGACCACCACGCTGCGCATGGTCGCGGGCTTCGTGCTGCCCACCGACGGCCGGGTGCTGATCGGCGGCGCGGACGTGACCCGCGCGCCGCCCTATGGGCGTGACACCGGCATGGTGTTCCAGGGCTATGCCCTGTTCCCGCACATGACCGTCGCCGACAATGTCGGCTTCGGGCTGGAGATGCGCCGCGTGCCGCGCGCCGAGCGCGAGCGCAAGGTGGCCGAGGCGCTGCGGCTGGTGCAGCTGGATGGCCTGGCCGAGCGCCGTCCGATGCAGCTGTCCGGCGGCCAGCAGCAGCGTGTGGCGCTGGCCCGCGCCTTGGTGGTGAACCCCACCGTCTTCCTGCTGGACGAGCCGCTGTCCAACCTGGACGCGCGCCTGCGCGCCGAGGTGCGGGTGGAGATCCGCGCCCTGCAGCAGCGCCTGGGCCTGACCACCCTGTTCGTGACCCACGACCAGGAGGAGGCGCTGACCATGGCCGACCGCCTCGTGGTGATGGATCGCGGCCGCGTGCGCCAGACCGGCACGCCCGAGGAACTCTATGAGCGTCCCGCCGATCTTTTCGTCGCGGGGTTCCTGGGACGCTGCAGCATCCTGCGCGGCGCCGTGGAGACACCCGGCGTGTTCCGCGCCGGCGGGCTCGCGCTGCCCTGCGCCGGTGGCACGCCGGGGGAGCACAGCGCCCTGGTGGTCCGGCCCGAGCGCGTCGGCATCGCGGCGAACGGCGGCACGCCCCCCGACGGCGCAATTCCCGGGCGTGTCGCCATGGTCACCTATCTCGGCGGGCTGACCGACTGGCACGTGCAGACCGATGCCGGCGAGATCCTGGTGACCCGGCCGACGCCCGACGGGGACGATCCGCTGCGCCGTCTCGCGCCCGGCGACGCCGTGACGCTGGACTGGAACGCAAGCGCCGGCAGGCTGCTGCCGGACGAATAAAATGACAGGGGGATGGACATGATGGGAAAGATCGGGCGGCGCACGCTTCTGACCGGCGCCGCGGCACTGGCGGCGGCGCCGCGGGCGCATGCGGCGGGGCAGGTGGTCGTGGGCACCTGGGGCGGCGACTACGCGGCCCTGTTGGCGGAGAACATCGACAAGCCGCTGCTGGCGCCGAAGGGCATCGAGGTGGTGCAGGACGTCGCACCCCAGGACCCGCGCAAGGCCAAGCTGACCGCCGAGCGCGCGTCGCGCCGCGGCACCATGGATGTCGCCTGCCTGTCCGACGTGGATTCGGCCAGCATGTCGTTGCTCAATGTGTGGGAGCCGGTGACGGCGGAGGCGGTGCCGAACCTGCCGCATGTGCTGCCGGCGCTGCGCACCCCATACTCGATCCCGCACATCTATTCGGGGCTGGTGATCCTGTACAACCCTGACAAGATCAAGACGCCGCCGAAATCGTATACGGATTTCTGGGACCCGAAATACAAAGGCCGCGTCGGTTTCGTTGACATCCTGTATCTGTACAACATCGCCGCCGCGGCGCTCGCGCATGGCGGCAGCATGAACAATTTCGAGCCGGGCAAGCCCGCGCTGCGCGACCTCAAGCGGCTGGAGCCGAAGATCTATCCGTCGAACGAGGCGATGGCGACGGCATTGAAGGCCGAGGAGGTGTGGATGACGCCGATGTGGCTCGCCCGCGGCGTGTTCTGGCGCAAGGGCGGCGTGAACGTGGCGCACGCGGTGCCATCCGAAGGTGCGACACCGTATATCTCGGCCGCCGCGGTGCCGAAGAACGCGCAGAACAAGGCCAACGGCATGGCGTATCTGAACGCGATGCTGGACCCGCGCGCGCAGGTGGCCTTCGCCGAGCGGATGTCCTACGCGCCGACCGTGGACAACGCGCCGGTGCCGGCGGAGCTGATGCAGCAGATCGGCTTCACGCCGGAGCAGCAGGCCAACTTCAAGAATCCGGACTACGACTACATGGCGAAGAACACCTCGCAGTTGAACGATTTCTGGAACCGCGACTTCAAGAGCTGACAGCGATGGGCGACGGCGGCTTCGCGACACCTTTCGTGCCGGTGACGGAACCGGTGCCGCACCTCGCCAGCGCCGCGCGGCGGATGGAAACGCCGTGCGGCGAGGGGCAGTTGGTCTGGCGCAGCTGGGGCGCGGGCCCGGTGCTGGTGCTGCTGCATGGCGGCACCGGCTCGTGGCGGCACTGGGCCGGGAACATCGCCGCGCTGTCGCGGACCCGGCGGGTGCTGGCGCCGGACCTGCCCGGGCTCGGCGACTCCGCCCTGCCGCCGATGCCGGCGACGCCGGGGTCCATCGGCGCGATCGTCGCCGACGGTTTGGCCGGGTTGCTGCCGGCCGATATGCGTTACGACATCGCTGGGTTTTCCTACGGCGCGCTGATCTCCAGCCAGGTGGCGGCGCTGCATGGCGCGCGCGTGCGCTCGCTCACGGTGGTCGGCCCGTCATCGCTCGGGCTGCCGCGCACCGGCATCGTGCTGGAGAAAGTGCGCAGCAAGACGGGGGCGGAGCGGACCGCGGCGAACCGCGTCAATCTCGGCCGGTTCATGATCGCGGACGCGACGCAGATCGACGCGCGGGCGCTGGCGATCCAGGACTGGAACACCGTGCATGCCCGATTCAAGAGCAAGGGCTTCGCGGAATCCACCGCGCTGCGCGATGCCGTCGCGCGGGCGCCGGCGAAGCTGAACGCGATCTGGGGCAGCTGCGACGTGACCGCCGCGCCCGACCTCGCAACCCGCGCGGCGGCCCTGCGCGGCGCCCGGCCCGATGTCGATTTCCGGGTGATCGAGGGCGCCGGGCACTGGGTGGCCTATGAGGCGGCGGACGCCTTCAACGCCATGCTGGCGGACATGCTCGGGGCCGGCTGATCGTTACGGCTTGCTGCGCCATTGGGTGAGGGCGTGCATGCCGCCGCCGGCGAGCAGGCCCCAGAAGGCGCCGCTGATGCCGAGGAATGTCAGGCCGGATGCCGTCACCAGGAAGGTGATGACGGCGGCCTCACGCTCGCGCGGCTCGGCCACGGCGCCCATCAGCGCCCCGCCGAACGCGCCGAGCAGCGCCAGCCCCGCCACCGCCTCGATCAGGATCGGCGGCGAGGCGCTGATGAAGGCGGTGGCAGCACCCGCCAGCAACCCGAAGACGATGTAGCCGGCGCCCGCGACCACGGCAGCCCAGTAGCGGCGGCGCGGATCGGGATGCGCGTCGGGCCCGGCGCACAGCGCCGCCGTGATCGCCGCCAGATTCACGGCATGCGCGCCGAACGGCGCCCCGGCGATGCTGAACAGGCCGGTGGTGGTGAACAGCGGTCCGGGGGAAGGGCGGTAGCCGTTGACGTTGAGCACGGCCATGCCGGGGATGTTCTGCGAGGCCATGGTGACAATGAACAGCGGCAGCGCGATGCCGATGACGGCGCCGAACGAGAATGTCGGCACCACCAGCACCGGCTGTGGCCACAGCGGCCCCATGGCCTCCGGCGCCACATGCGTCGTCGCGGCGATCAGCCCCATGGCGACGAGCACGGCCGCCGGCACCGCGTAGAGGCGGCGGAATTTCCCCACAGCCGCCCAGGCAACGATGATCGGCAGCGCCAGGGCGGGCGTCTCTGCCACCGCGCGCACCGGCGCCAGGCAGAGCCCCAGCAGCACCCCCGCCAGCATCGCGCTGGCAAGCGGCGCCGGGATGGCGGCGACCCAGCGCCCCAGCGGCTTCCACAGCCCGGCCACGACGATCAGCACCCCGGTCACCAGGAAGGCGCCGACGGCGGCCGTGAATCCGCCTGCCGCCGGGCCGGACGTGGCCAGCAGCGCCGCGCCCGGCGTGGACCAGGCGACGCTGATCGGCAGCTTCGTCTTCAGGCTGAGATAGATGCCGCACACGCCCATGGCGATCGACAGCGCCATCAGCCCCGACGCCGCCTCGGCCTGGGTGGCGCCGACCGCAGTCAGGCCGCTGACGACCACGGCGAAGGAGCTGGCGAAACCGACGAAGGCGGCGAGCAGGCCGGCGGCCAGCGCCGGCACTGAGAAGGATCCTGACATGTGCAGCGCTCCCGGCCTGGCCCCGGGTCGGGGCTGCACGGTTCGAGAATGGGTCCGCCCGTGTGGCACGCGGCGCCGGACGCGGCAAGACCGGCCCCGGCCTGGACGCGGTGGCCACGGCTGGGTGAAGATGTGCCGGCGACGCCCGAAAGGCGCCTGGACCCATCGACTTGCCAACGTTGCCGGCAGACCCGATACGCCGGCGTCTCGAACCCGGAGAGCACGTCATGATCACACGCCGAACCCTGCTCGGCGCCGCCGCCGCAGCCTCACTTGCAACCCGCGCGTCCGCCGCCGGCCAGGTGGTGGTGGCGACCTGGGGCGGCGACTACGGCGAGCTGCTGACCCGCAATGTCGAGAAGCCGCTGCTGACGCCGGTGGGCATCGAGGCAGTCCAGGATCTCGGCAGCCAGGACGCCCGCAAGACCAAGCTGATCGCCGAGAAGGTCAGCCGCCGGGGCTCGCTGGATGTGGTGCATCTGTCGGATACCGACATGTACCAGATGGCCCAGGCGGGCGTGTTCGAGGATGTTGACCTGCCGGCGGTGCCGAACGCCGCGAACATCATCAAGGGGCTGCGGCGGCCCTATTCCATCCCGCACATCCTCTCCGCCCAGGTGATCCTGTACAACCCCGACAAGATCGAGGCGCCGAAGGGCTTCGCCGATCTGTGGAACCCGAAATACAAGGGCCGCGTCGCCATCCCGGACCTGAACTATCCGGCGGTCACTTTCGGCAGCGCCATCGCCGGCGGCGGCGGCATGTCCAACTGGCAGCCGGCGAAGAAGATGCTGCTCGATCTGAAGAAGAACGAGCCGAAGATCTATCCGTCGCACGAGCAGCTGGCGCAGGCCCTGAAGGCCGAGGAAGTCTGGATCACCCCGATGTGGCTCGCGCGCGGCTTCATGTGGCGCAAGGCCGGCATCAAGCTGGCCCATGCGGTGCCGGAGGAGGGCGCGATCCCCGTGGTGTTCGAGGCCGCGGTGCCGAAGAACGCGCGCAACAAGGCCCATGCCTGGGCCTATCTGAACGCCATGCTGGACCCGCAGGCGCAGCTCGGTTTCGCTGACCGCATGGGCTATGTGCCGACCGTGACCAACGCGACTTTGCCGGCAGAGATCGCCGGCCAGATCGGCTTCACGCCGGCGGAGCAGGAGAAGTTCCGCGTTCCCGATTACAGCTATCAGGCCAAGGTGCTGCCGGAGATCCTCGATTTCTGGAACAAGGAGTTCAAGGCGTGAGCGACACCGGCTCGATGCGGCGGCGGACATTCCTGGGTGCGGCGGGCCTCGGCGCCGCCGCGCTCGCCTCCCGCCGTGCCGTCGCGGCGGAGCGCGTGGTGGTGGGCACCTGGGGCGGCGACTACGGCGACCTGCTGGCGAAGAACGTGGACGAGCCGATCGCCGGGAAGCTGGGGCTGGAAGTGCTGCACCAGACCGCCGACGCGTCGCCGCGCAAGGCCAAGCTGATCGCCGAGCGCGCGGCCCGTCGCGGCACGCTCGATGTGGCGCTGCTGTCGGACGTGGACATGTACGAGGTGTCCCGCCACGGCCTGCTCGACACGCTGGACATGGGGCGCATCGCCAACGCGCCGCATATCGTCGCATCGCTGGCCAGGCCCTATGCCATTCCGCAGATCTATTCGGGCCAGGTCATCCTGTACAATCCCGACAAGGTGAATCCGGCGCCACGCTCCTACGCCGATCTGTGGGATCCGAAATATCGCGGCCGCGTGGGCTTCTCCGACCTGCTCTATTCCCAGATCACATCGGTGGCAGCCTTGGTGGGCGGCGGCTCGATGAGCGATTACGGGCCGGCGAAGAAGGCGCTGCTGGACCTCAAGGCGCTGGGGGCGAAGGTCTATCCCAGCAACGAGACGCTGGCCGTGGCGCTGAAGGGCGAGGAGGTGTGGCTGACCGTGATGTGGCTCGCCCGCGGCTACCAGTGGCGCCGCTCCGGCATCAACCTGCGCCATGCCGAGCCGGCGGAGGGGGTGACGCCGATCCTCTACCAGGGTGCGATCCCGAAGAACGCGCAGAACAAGGCCCAGGCCTATGCCTATCTGAACGCGATGCTGGACCCGCGGGCGCAGGCGGGCTTCGCCGCGCGCATGGGCTATGTGCCGACCGTCACCAACGCGACGCTGCCCGACGACCTGGCCGCCCAGATCGCCCTCACGCCGGAGCAGCAGGCGCGCTTCCGGCTGCCCGACTACGAATACGTGGCCCAGCACGCGGCGGAGATCTTCGATTTCTGGAACCGGCAGTTCAAGGCCTGACCCGATGCCCGCGCTGATCCTGCCGGCGACGCTGTTGGTGCTGCTGATGATGGTGGCGCCGATGGTGCTGCTGTTCCGCTATTCGCTGAACCTCTACAGCCCGACCGAGCTGATGATCGAGGCGTTCACGGCGCGCAACTACCTGTCCGCCGTGACCGACTCCTATTACCGCGAGGTGATGGGCACCACGCTGCAGGTGGCGTTCTTCTCCACGCTGATCGCGCTGACGGCGGGCTTTCCCGCCGCCTATGCGCTGGCGCGGATGCGCGGGCGGTGGAAAGCCTGGCTGACCCTGCTGACGGTGTTCCCGCTGATGGTCGGCAATGTCGTGCGCGCCGCCGGCTGGATGACGCTGCTGGGCAACACCGGCGTGGTGAACGCCGGGCTGCGCGCCACCGGCCTCCTGTCCGGCCCGGTGCAGCTGATGTATACGCCGGGCGCGGTGGTGGCGGGCATCGTGACGGTGGTGCTGCCCTACATGATCCTGACGCTGTCCAGCGTGATCGAGGGCATTCCCCGCAATGTCGAGGAAGCGGCGCAGAACATGGGGGCCCGGCCGTTCACCGTGTTCCGTCGCATCATATTCCCGCTGGCGCTGCCCGGCGTCGTGGCGGGATCGGCGTTGGTATTCATCCTGTGCATGAACGCCTACGCGACACCGGTGCTGTTGGGCGGCGCCCAGTTCAAGATGATGGCGCCCGCGGTGTACGACCAGTTCGTGCGCACCACCAACTGGCCGTTCGGGGCGGCTTTGGCGTTCATCCTGCTGGCGGTGACGCTGGGCCTGACCGTGGCCGGAAGCGCGCTGCTGCAGCGGCGGTATCGGCGCTAGAAAAGAATATTCGGGCCGGGGCTCGCTTTTTGCCCGAAAAAGCACCATATTCGCATTTCGGCAGTTTTCGGCCTGGGCCTGACCGCAGCAATTTGCGGTGCTTTCGCATCCGGTTCCCCCCACTTCGAAAAACATCCTGGCCCGCATGTCGCGGGTCGCCGGCGCGCGGAGACACGCATCATGACTATCGGTACCGTCAAGTGGTTCAACACAACCAAGGGCTTCGGCTTCATCCAGCCCGACGACGGCAGCAAGGACGTTTTCGTTCATATTTCGGCCGTTGAGCGGGCGGGCATGCAACTCAAGGAAGGCCAGAAGGTCAGCTTCGAGTTGGAGCGCGGCCAGCAGGGCAAGACCTCCGCGGTCAACCTGAAGGACGCCTGATCGCTACGGAAGCTGCCGCATTCGTGCGGCAGCTTTTGGCAAGGAGTGACAATGACTCTTCACAAGTTCGCGGTTGGCGAGCGGGTGGAATTTTCCCCCGGCCGTTTCGATGGCAATGTGCCGCGCGGCACTTATACGATTGCGCGGCAGCTTCCGAGCGAGACGCCCGACCTGCAGTACCGCGTGAAGAATGTTCGCGACAGTCACGAGCGCGTGGTGCGCGAGAGCCAGTTGCGTCGCGGCTAGCCGCGCGGAATAACTCCTGGCTAGCCACGCGGAATAGCGTTCGGCTAGCCGCGCGGAATAACATTTGGCTAGTCGCACGGGATAGAAACCCGGCCAGCCGCGCAGGTTCGCCGGGTTCGATGGCGCGTGGTATACGGCATCTGAAACCAGAAGAGCGCGCGGCGCCCACGGAAGGACACCATGGCGTTCAAGGTCAACTACAACCAGCAACGGGCTGAGCGCAACCGCGCCAAGCAGGCGAAGAAAGAAGCAAAGCTGCGCGAACGGGAGGAGGAGGCCGCCCGCCGCAAGGCCGAGCGCGAACAGGTCCACGGCGCATCGCCAGATGCGCCTGTCGCGGAGACGCCTGACCCCGAAACGCCGGCAGGAGGGACCGATGGCACACCCTAAGCGCCGGATCGAGACCAGCTTCGTCTTCTTCGACGTGCTCTATGTCGACGGCACCCGCACCTCCAATCGCCGCGTTCCTGCGACCGCCCTTACCGGCCTCGACGGCGACGCGCCGGCCAAGGAGATCATCGAGGCCCAGGACCAGGAGATCGGCCGGGCTTCGGGCCGTCCGCGCCCGGCCATCAAGTCGGTGGCCCGCTCGCCGGTGAAGGTGACGGTAGACAAAGCCTAGTGCCCTGCCCCCGAAGTTCGCCACCTATGCGAACTTCAGGTTCAGGACACCGGCCTTTATTCTCAGTGGCCTGCTGGCCCCTGCGTCCGCCGCAAGATGCGACGGACTTCGGGGGCAGGACACTAGCGCCATCGCGCGCCTTACAGGATCGTCTGGCTGCGAAGATCCTTCGGCGCCTTGGTCAGCACCTCCGGTACCTGGCCGACCACGACCGTATCGTCGTGGCGGAAGCCGCCGAGGCCGAACACATACAGGCCCGGCTCGGCGGAATAGACCTCACGCTCCAGCAGCTTCCGGGTGTTGAAGGCCATATCCTCCGGGAACTCATGGCCGAGCACGCCGATGCCGTGACCGGTCCGGTGCAGGATGTATTCGCCGCAGCCGGCGCGCTCGATCACGGCCTGCGCCGCCGCGTCGATGGACAGCACCGGGTTGCCTGTCACCGCGGCGGCGGCGGCAGCCTCGTTGGCGGCCGTGACGGTCTCGTACAGCCGCTTCTGCTCGGCCGATGGTTCGCCGCAGAACCAGGTCCGCTCGTTCTCCACCACAAGCCCGTTCACGCGCGGGATGACGATGTTGACGAGGCCGTGCCCCTTCTCGATGCGCGCGCCGGCCTGCCGCCCGTCCCCATGCGGCGCCGCCGAGGCCGGGCCCGACAGCGTCCAGCAGCGCATGATCTCCAGATGCTCGCCCGGGAATCGCCGCCCGCCTTCCTCGGCCATCAGCGCGGCCATGGCCATGTCCAACTCCTGCACCATGCGGCCCGGCCGGATGTTCTCGCGATAGCGGTCCTGCACCCAGTCCGACAGGGCGGCGATCTCGCGCATCAGAGCGATCTCCTCGGGGTGCTTCTGCCAGCGCAGGGCGCGCAGGTCGGCCACGATCAGCTCCAGCCTGGCCTTGGGCAGCAATGCAACCGCCTTCGCGAGCGGCCCCCCGCCATCGGCCCCGATGCGCGCGCCGCCCAGGCCTGCCTGCTTCAGCTTCGCCGCCACCATGTCGGGCCACTGGCTGACCAGCGCCGTGCGGGCGCCGACGCGGGGATGCTCGGCATAGAATTCGGCATCCGACAGCCACAGCCGCTGGTCCTCGGCGGCGTAGCGCCAATGGTTGGTGGACAGCTCGTTGAGAATGGCGAAGGGCTCGCCGTTGCGCGGCACGACGCAAACGATCGGCCGTTCCCAGGGCTGCACGTCGGTGCTGAAATTGGTGGCGAACTGGAAGAAATCCGCCGTGGTCAGCGCGATCGCATCGAGCCCTTCGCGATCCATCAGATCACGCATCAGGCCGAGGCGGTATTCGCGGACGGCGGTGCCGAGAAAGGCCATTCTGGTCTCCTGTTGGACTCTGCAATCGTTGGACTCTGCAATCGAAGGCAGCACCGGGACGCCGCGCGCCACCGGACCGCAGGCGTGCGCTGCTCCCCGGGGCATGCACGGCAATGGGCGCACACCGCAATGATAGCCGCTCGCCGCGGCAGGAACAGGCCCTACGCGCCCTCCGCCGCGGGGCGCCGGCGGAGCAGCCGGTGTCCCGCCAGGAACAGCCCGTCCAGGTCCCCCGGCGTCACCCGTTCCAGGATCTGCTCCATCTGGAATTCGCCCAGCCGGCGATAGCTTTCGAACTGGCTCTCGGTGAACCACTGGTCCAGCGTGCTCTCATGCGGGAACTCCGGGTTCAGCGCGCCATAGGCGCGCACGTCCGCCGGCAGGTTGGGCAGCCAGCATGGCTTCACGTACAGCAGCAAACCCGAGGCGTTCTCGGGATACTGGATCGTGCCCAGCGCGAAACCCAGCATCTCATTGCCCGCGGCATCGCGCGCGGCGACGCGCGCGTGGCGAAGGGTCACCGCCACCTGCAGATCGATGAAGGCCTTGCGGATGGCGTTGCCGAGATCGGTGAACGTGCAGCCCGGATCCTGCCCGGCATCCACCACCACGACCAGCCGGCAGCGCCGGCGCAGCACTTCATAGAGGCCAAGATTCTCGAAATGCCCGCCATCCGACAGGTAGATTGCCGGGTTCTGGCCGGTGGTGATGCCCAGCAGGTCGCCCAGCATCGAGTACAGGGCGTTGCGCGGCATGGCGAGGTTCAGGTCGGCGGGAGCGGTGACCACAGCCGGGTTCGGCAGCCACGCCCCCAGCCTTACGTTGAACAGCGTCATCAGGAACGCGGTCAGCGGCGAGGAGTGGTAGCCCCAGTTCGGGCTGACCGCGGCGCCGGAAATGGTCATGGCGGTGGCCAGCGTCATGCCCCCGTCGCCATTGGCGCCGCGTTTGACCGTCGGATACTCGTTGCCCGCGTAGCGTTCCGTGCAGACATAGCGGCCGTCATCGCCAAGCACGGCCGAGCCGCAGGCCAGCGGCGTCGCCGTGAAGGACGCGGCCTTGCGTTCGGCCCAGTCGCTGCGCCGGTCCGACGTCAGGTTCAACGCCATGTTGATCACCGGGAACAGCTTGCGCATTGCTCCCGCAACGATGCCCAGCCGCGCCAGGCGCGGGTTGTCGGCCGGGTCGAAGCCGGTGAACGGGTCCGGGTGCCGCTCGGGGCGGGCCGAACCCAGGAAGGCGCGGGTCAGCCGGTTGCGGTAGACGCCGTGCATCGAGAACCGGTTGACGTTGATCCGCTTCGACTGCCGCACGATCAGCCACCACAGCACGGCGCAGAGCAGCGCCTGCAACGGCAGTGGGTCGGCGGCATACCACATGTGCCAGCGCACGACGTCCGGCCAGCCGGAAATATGCGTCCACACGATCGGCCGCAGGATCAGCTCGCCCAGAGCAAGCTGCAGCTGCCCCAGCAACTCTCCGATCCAATAGCCCAGCAGCGCCAGCAGCCCGACCGCGAACAGCGCCGACAACGCGTTCAGCACCCATACCAGAGGGACCCTGGATGTGCCGGATTCGCTGGCGGCCGCCTCGACCCGGGACATCACCTGCTTGCCCAGCCATGCGGCGGCGGGACCGGAGAGCATGGTGGCGAATCCCACGACCCAGATCGGCAACGAATTCTCGGGAACATGGAACACGGTCCCCGGCAGCCACAGGCAGCAGATTCCGAACAGCGCCCAGAGCAGGGCTGCACGAAGCTTCAGCGCGCTGAGCCGCGCCAGCCACTCGCGGTCGAGATCGCCGAGCCTGGCGTCGCGGCGGATGCCCACGAACACCATTGCCTGCAACATGCTGGACAGCACCAGCCAGAACGGCCCCAGCACCGCGAGCGTGGCCGCGAGGTCGTCGGGCGACATCCTGCGCAGCAGCAGCAGGCCGATGCAGATGAAGGCGGTGGCGGCGACCGTCGACCACAGCCACGCGGGGAAGTTCTCGGCATACAGCTTTACGCCGGGATCGCGGCTGCGCCGCCAGAAGGCGGCGGCGAGGTAGCCCATGGTCATCGTCGCGAAATAGACGAAGGGCAGGCTGGTCACGGCGAAATACCAGCGCGGCAGCCAGGCCAGGCAGCCATGCGGCAGCCATACGAAGCAGTCTTGCGCCTCTCCTAGCCGCGCCCAGATCTGCCCGGAATTCTCGGCGTCCAGGGGCTGCCCCGTCGCCTGCAGCCATTGCGCCAGCGAGGCCGGCGCCAGGAACGCCCAGGCCAGCAACGGCTGCAGAACCCACCGGCGCACGGAATCTGTGGACACATAGTCGGCGGCCTGCGCGCCGGCGTTGCGTCGCGGGCGATGGCTCGGCAGGTCCTTGCAGGCCCGGACCGCAGCGACCACGAGACATGCGGCCGCGACGGCGAGGAACAGCGGCGCCAACGCGAACTGGGCGGCCTTCCACAGGACGGTCCGGTAGAAGATCGCGGCCAGCACAGCGAGCAGGAAAAGCGGCCCGAACGCCACCCAGTTCAGCAGGACGTTGCGCAGATAAAGAACGACTCCGGTCCATGTATCGGCCGACAGCAACCCCATCTGCGGCGTGAGGTAGTTGGTATAGCCACGCAGCCGGCGCAACTCGGGGGCTGGCTCGTGGTTGCCCAGCAATGCCTCCGCCGCGACCGCGCCGCCATGATTCAGGATCAGGCTTTGCAGCCATGCCCCGGTGAAGCCGCCGCCAGACACGGTGGACAGGTAATCGAACGCCGACAGCAGCCGCTTGCGCGCCAGCGCCTGGATGACGCCGAGGCAGAACGCCGCGCTGCGCACGCCTCCGCCGGACAGGCACAGGGCGGATTGCCGCATCCTGATGGTGCGCTGGCGGTATTCCGCCTCGTCCGGGGGCATCGGGTCGGCTGGCGCGTGGATCGCGCCGAATTCCTCGGCCAGCACTTCTCCAAGGCGTTTGACGGGATTCGTGTCCACGACCACGGGCCTCGAAATTGAGGCGGAATAATTGCGGACCTCTCATCGGGCACGCAAGGCACGTGCGTGTGACCGCGTGCGCGAAGGGCGGCGCGGTCAGGCGAAGCGCGACGCGTCGAACCCGTCGGGCAGCACCCCGCGCGGCTTGATCATGTCGTAGCCGCCGCGCGCCAGGAACGTCCCGCTGCCCGGCTCCGCCTGCACATGGCCATCGCGCATCACCACCGCGCCGCGGCGGATGGTGGCGACCGGCCAGCCCGTCACCTCGATGCCTTCGTACGGCGTGTAGTCGATGACATGCTGCATCAGCGCGTTGGTCAGCGTCGTCTTCCGCGCCGGGTCCCACAGCACCAGGTCGGCGTCGAAGCCCGGGGCGATGCTGCCCTTGCGCGGATATAGGCCGAACAGCCTCGCCGGGTTGGTCGCGGTGATGCGCACGAACTGGTTGACGTCGATCCGGCCCTTCGCCACGCCTTCGCTGAACAGGATGGGCAGGCGCGCGGCGAGGCCGGGCACGCCGTTGGGGATGTCGCGGAAATTCGCGTCCGCGCCGTTCACCTTCTTGCCGCGCGCGCCGTCATAGGACCAGCCGCTATGGTCCGACGAGACGATGTCCAATGTACCCGCACGGATGTCGTTCCATAACGCTTCGGAATCCGCAGCCGTGCGCGGCGCCGGGCTGCACATGAACTTGGCACCCTCGAAGCCAGGCCGGTCCATGTCGGAGGCGGACAGCACGAAATATTGCGGGCAGGTCTCGCCCCATACCTTCAGGCCGCGGGCCCGGGCGCGCGCGATCTCGTCGGCGACTTCGCTGCAGGAGACATGGAAGATCTGGATCGGCTGGTCCACCAGCTCGGCCAGCGCGATGGCGCGGTGGGTGGCCTCGCGCTCGATCATGCGTGGGCGCGCCCAGGCATGGTATTTCGGCGCCGTGCGGCCGTCCTTCAGCAACGCCTCGGTGCGCCAGTTGATGGCTTCGTAGTTCTCGCAATGCACGGTCACGAAGGCGCCGCTGCGCCGGGCCGCCGCCAGCACGCGCAGGAAGCCGCGGTCGTCCAGGTGCAGCGGGTCGTAGGTGAGGAACACCTTCAGGCTGCGCACACCGGAGGCGACGACGTCCGGGATCTGCCGCCACACGACTTCGTCGCTGGCATCGGTGATGATCTGGTGGAAGCTGTAATCCACCATGGCCTGCTGCGCGCGCCGGCGATATTCGGCCAGCGGCTCCAGGATGCCGTGGCCCTTGAACTGGGTGGAGAAGGTGATCACCGAGGTGGTGCCGCCGGCGAAGCAGGCCGTGCTGCCGGTGGTCCAGCTTTCCTCGTCGGCGCCGCCGCCTTCCTGCAGCTGCTCGATATGGCAATGCGTGTCCACCCCGCCGGGCAGCACCAGCAGGCCGCCGGCGTCGATGGTCTCGGCACCTTCCAGCCGCCCCGCCAGTGCGACGATCCGGCCGTCCCTGATGCCGATATCGGCGCGCATCGTGTCCGCCGCGGTCACCACGGTGCCGCCGCGCACCACCAGATCGTAGTCCGCCATGCCCGCCCGCCTCTTGTCTTGTCGCGCTGCTGTGTCAGCCTTGCCGCGTCGGGGCGACCGATGCGCCCTGATACCGCAAGGATGACGCCTCATGCGCCTGAGCCACAAGACAATCCGTCCGGTCGCCCGCCAGGTCACCATCCATTTCGAAGGGCGACCGGTTCCGGCGCTGGAAGGCGAGACCGTCGCCGCCGCCCTGTCCGCCGCGGGGATCGTCGCCTTCCGCCACACGCCCACCGGCGCCCCGCGTGGCCTGTTCTGCGGCATGGGCGCCTGCTTCGACTGCGTGGTGACGGTGGACGGCCAGATCGGCCGGCGCGCCTGCCTGGAGAAGGTGGCGGACGGGATGGCGGTGACCGGCGCCATGCCGGCCGAACCCGCGCCGCTGGCGCCGGACCCGCAGGGCGACGAGGCCGAGACACGCGCCTGCGACGTACTGGTGGTCGGCGCCGGCCCCGCCGGCCTGTCCGCCGCCATCGCCGCCTGCGAGGCCGGTGCATCGGTGGTGGTGCTGGACGAGCGCGACGCGCCCGGCGGCCAGTACCACAAGCCGCTCGCCGCCAGCCACGCGGACCCGGCGCCCGATGCCCAGTTCGCCGAGGGCCAGGCCTTGCGCCGCCGCGCCGAGGAAGCGGGCGTCGCCATCACCACTGGCGCCACGGTGTGGGGCGCGTTCGGCGCGCAGGACGTGGCGGCCGTCGTCGCCGGTGCCGCCGTCACCTTCCAGCCGCGCCGCCTGATCCTGGCCCCCGGCGCGCATGAGCGCCCGGTGCCGGTTCCCGGCTGGACGCTGCCGGGGGTCATGACCACCGGCGCGCTGCAGACCTTGGCGCGGGCCCAGCGCGTATCGCCCGGCCACCGGGTCCTGATCGCCGGCAACGGCCCGCTCAATCTGCAACTTGCGTGCGAGCTGCTGGCCGGCGGCGTGCGGGTGGAAGCCGTCGTCGAAGCGGCACCCCGGCCCGGCTTCGCCACCATGCGCCATGCGCTGACGATGCTGCGCAAATCGCCCGGGCTGGCGCGGCAGGGGCTGTCCTACCTCGCCACATTGCGTCGTGCCGGCGTGCCGATCCTGTGGGGCAGCCGCATCGCCGCGCTGGACGGCGAGGGCAGGGTGGAGACCGCCCGCATTGCGACCCCGGCCGGCGAGCGGGTGATCGCCGCGGAGGTCGTGGCGCTGAATCTCGGCTTCCAGCCGGAGACCGGCCTCGCCCGCGCGCTCGATATCCCGCATTGCTTCGTCGATACCGGGCTTGGCCACCTCGCCACCGAGGCCGATGCCGATGGCCGCACCGCGCTCGACGGCGTATTCGCCGTGGGGGACGGCGCCAGCCTCGGCGGCTCGCGGGTAGCGCTGGCGCGGGGCCGGCTGGCGGGGCTCGCGGTGGCGCGCGACCTCGGCCTCACTGCGCCGGACGATCCGGCGGCCCGCGCGGCGCTGGCCGATGCGCAGGCATTCCAGGACGCGCTATGGGCGCTGTTCCGCCCGCCGCCGCCGGAGGCGCTGGCCGACGACACCATCGTCTGCCGCTGCGAGGAGGTCACCGCCGGCCGGCTGCGCCAGGAGATCACCGGCGGGCTGGTGTCGGTCGCCGCCCTCAAGAAGGCCACCCGCGCCGGCATGGGGCGTTGCCAGGGCCGCTTCTGTGCGGCCTCGGTCGCCCGGCTGTGCCCGCACGCCCCCAGCGCCGACGCCTTCGCCGCGCCGCGCGTGCCGGTGAAGCCGGTGCCCGCCGCCGCCCTGATGTTCGAGGCGCCGGAGTTCGAGGCGCCGCTGCTGATCTCGCCTACGCCCAACATGCGCCGCGTCCCGGTGCCGGATCTGCCCGCGGAGACGCGGCGTGCCGACATCCTGGTGATCGGCGGTGGAGCGGTCGGCCTGTCCACCGCCTATTTCCTCGCCCGTGACGGGGCCGACGTGCTGGTGGCCGACCGCGACGAGGCCGGGTTCGCCGCCAGCACCGCCAATGCCGGCAGCCTGCACGCGCAGCTTCTGTCCTACGATTTCGGCTATCCCGGCATGCCCGAGGACGGTGGCCCCGCGGCGTATTCCCTGCCGCTGGGGCCGCGCAGCATCGATCTGTGGAAGCAGATTGCCGCCGCGGCCGGCGAGACGCTGGGCCTGTCCACCGAGGGCGGCCTGATGCTGGCGGACAGCGAGGCCGGCATGGCCTGGCTGCGCGCCAAGGTGGAGATGGAGAAGCGCTGGGGTACCGAGACCCATCTGATCGGCGCCAACGAGCTGCGCCGGATCGCCCCCTGGCTGTCGCACGGCATGACCGGCGCGGTGTTCTGCCCCGCCGAGGGCCGCATCGATCCGCTGCGCGGCACCATGGCGCTGTCCCGCCTGGCCCAGCGGCACGGCGCGCGGCTGCTGAAAGGCGCGGAAGTGACGGGCATTGCCCGCGACGGCGCCGCCTGGCACGTGCTGACCACCAAGGGCAGCGTAATCGCCGGCCGCGTGGTCAACTGCGCGGGACCCTGGGGCGGGCGCATCGGCGCCATGGTCGGCCTCGACCTGCCGGTGACCGGCACGGTGCAGCAGGTGATCGTCACCGAGCCGGCGCCGCGCATGGTGGAGCATCTGGTGGCGCTGGCGCACCGGCATCTGTCGCTGAAGCAGCAGGACAGCGGCGGCCTGCTGATCGGCGGCGGCTGGTTCGGCAGCTTCGACCCGAAGGATGGGCGCAGCCGCAATCTGCGCCAGAACATCCAGGGCAATCTGTGGGTCGCCGCGAAGGTGCTGCCGGCGCTGCGGGGCCTGTCGATCATCCGCAGCTGGACCGGCATCAACGTCGCCGTCGATCGCGCGCCGATCCTGGGCGAGGCGCCGGGCCTGCCGGGATTCTTCAACGCCATCACCGCCAACGGCTATACGCTCGGCCCCATCACCGGGCGCCTCACCGCCGATACGGTGCTTCACGGCGCTGCCATCGACCCGCATTATCGCGTCGAACGATTCAACTGACAGACCTGTCCAGGACATGCCATGACCGACACGCCGCCACCGCACACCACGCAGCACTGGCACGTCACCAAGCCCTCGGCGAGCGGCAAGCGCGGCATCGTCGTCGCCCAGGCGCGCGGGGCGGCCGAGGCCGGGATCGCGGTGCTGGAAGCCGGCGGCAATGCCATCGACGCCGCGGTGGCGACGGCGCTGGCGCTGGCCACCGTGGAGCCCTGGAACTCCGGCCTGGGCGGCATCGGTTTCGCGCTGGTGCATCGCGCCGGGCAGAAGAACGCCGAGGTCGTGGATTTCGGGCCGATGGCGCCGCACCGGCTCAGCCCGGCCAATTTCAAGCTCACGGGTCGGATGACCACGGACCTGTTCGCCTGGCCGGAAGTGGAGGGCGACGCCAACATCCATGGCCCGCTGTCATTCGCCATTCCCAGCTCGGTCGCCGGCTACCACAAGCTGCACGCGACCTGGGGCAGGCTGCCGCTGGCCGACGTCATCGCCCCGGCCGTGGCGCTGGCCAAGCGTGGCCTGCCGCAGGACTGGTTCACCACGCTGAAGATCGCGCTCTCGGCCGGCGCGCTGCGGCTGTATCCGGAAAGTGCCCGCATCTACCTGCCGAATGGGCTGCCGCCGGTGCCGCCCTATCAGGGCTCGCCCGGCTTCTTCCGCCAGGGCAACCTGCCGGCGACGCTGGAGCGCCTGCAGCATGCCGGCCTGCGCGATTTCTACGAGGGCGACGTCGCCGCCGCCATTGCCGCCGATGCCGTGACCGTGGGCAGCGTGCTCGATGCCGACGACCTCCGGAACTGCCAGGCGCGCATCCTGCCGGCCACCGAAGTGCCCTGGCGCAATGGCCGCACCCTGCAGCTTGCCACCGGCCTGACCGCGGCGCCCACGCTGACCCGCGTGCTCGCGCAGATGCGCGATGCCCCCTGGGATGCGGCGCCGGATGCGCCCTGGTATCGCGCGCTCGCCCGCATCATGAAGGCCGCCTATGTCGAACGGCTGACCAGCCTGGGCGAGACCGAACCGCTGGCCGCCGCAAGCTGCACCACCCACCTGACCGTCTGCGACCAGGACGGCACCATGGTGGCGGTGACCACCACCCTGATGTCCTCCATGGGCAGCCGCGTGGTGCTGCCGCAATCCGGGGTGCTCATGAACAACGGCATCATGTGGTTCGACCCGCGGCCGGACACGCCAAATTCGATCGCGCCGGGCAAGCGGCCGCTGACCAATATGTGCCCGATCATTATGAAACATAACGATCAGCCGATCCTGGCCGCCGGCGCCTCCGGCGGGCGGCGCATCATGGCCGCGGTGTTCCAGCTGATGTCCTACGTGTCCGATTTCGGCATGGACCCCGAAACCGCCGCGCATTATCCGCGCATCGACGTGTCCGGCACCGAGGGCGTGACCGCCGACCGCCGGCTGGCCGCCGACATCCTCTCCGGGCTGCAACAGGACGGACCGACGGAGATGGTGGAGCACGGGGTGGTACCGGTGAACTTCGCCTGTCCGAACATCATCGTCCAACATCCGGACGGAACGCGAACCGGCGTCAGCGACGCCCAGTCGCCCTGGTCGGCCGCGCTGGCGCAGTAGCGGCGCCCCGACCCTACTTCTCGTCCAGCTGCCGCGCCAGGCGCCGGGCCATGATCCAGCCGACCAGGGCGCTGGCCGGGGCGGCGGGGAGCAGCAGGAGCCAGCCGATATTGGCGCCGGCCACGATCAGGTTCATGCCGATGCCCAGCATGATCCCGCCGATCAGGCCGCCGGAGACGCCGGCGGACAGGCCGAGCATGATGAGTTCGCCGCGTGTGATCATGGTTGGCTTGCTACGAGTGCAGGCTGGGTTTGACAAGCCGGGGGGTGGCGCCTAGAAGCCCCGGCATTGCCGGGAACGTGGACGGTCCTTCGGGGGCCGCGCCCGCCTTTTCCTGTTCGGGGAGGGCCTACCGGTGCAACAAGCGGCATCATGATCGCCTGAAGGCGGCTCGGTGCACGAGTAGAAAGGGCTACGCGCATGACCAAGCGCGCCGAAAGCAAGTACAAGATCAATCGCCGCCTGGGCGTGAACCTGTGGGGTCGCCCCAAGTCGCCGCTGAGCAAGCGCGAGTATGGCCCCGGCCAGCATGGCCAGCGCCGCAAGCAGAAGCCGACCGATTTCGGCGTCCAGCTGATGGCCAAGCAGAAGCTGAAGGGGTACTACGGCAATATCGGCGAGAAGCAGTTCCGCAAGTATTATGACGAGGCCGTGCGCCGCAAGGGCGACACCTCCGAGAACCTGATCGAGCTGCTGGAGCGCCGGCTGGACGCGGTGGTCTACCGCCTCAAGTTCGCCATCACCCCGTTCGCCTCGCGCCAGTTCATCAACCACGGCCATGTGACCGTGAACGGCAAGCGCGTGAACATCCCGAGCTTCCAGGTCCGCGACAACGACGTGATCGAGGTCAAGGACAAGTCCAAGCAGCTGGCCATGGTGCTGGATGCGGCGCAGAGCGGCGAGCGCGACGTTCCCGAGTATCTGGAAGTCGACCACCGCGCCATGAAGGGCCGCTTCACGCGCGCGCCGAAGCTCTCGGACGTGCCGTATCCGGTGCAGATGGAGCCGAATCTGGTGGTCGAGTTCTACTCGCGCTGATCGCATCTGCCCACTGCCGATTGCAGCCCGCCGCACCTCGTGCGGCGGGCTTTTTCGTCCCATAACAGGGGCCTAACCACGAAACCTCCGAGGTCGTCCATGGATCCCGTTCTCGTCGAAGTCACCCGCGGTGCGCGGGTCGAATCCAGCCATCGTGGCGCAGCGGTCGTGGTCGATCCGGCCGGTGGCGTGGCCTTCCAGGCCGGCGATATCGACGCCGCCGTGTATCCGCGTTCGGCGGTGAAGGCGTTGCTGGCGTTGCCGCTGGTGGAGTCCGGGGCGGCCGATCGGCTGGGCCTGACCGACGATGAGATCGCCCTGGCCTGCTCGTCGCATTCGGGCGAGGAGGTGCATGTGGCCGGCGCCACGTCGATGCTGCGCAAGGCCGGGCGCGACGGCGCGTGCCTGGAATGCGGCGTGCAGTGGCCGATCAACGAGGCGGCATCGCGGCGGCTGGCGGCCCATGGCGGGGCTGCGTCGGCGCTGCACAACAACTGTTCCGGCAAGCATTCCGGCTTCATCTGCCTGGCCTGCGACCGTGGCGAGGACCCGGCCGGCTATGTGCGCCCGGCGCATCCGACCATGCGCGAGGTGACGGCGGCGCTGGCGGACATGACCGGAGCGGCGCTGGACGAGGGCAACCGCGCTGTCGATGGCTGCTCGATTCCGACCTATGCGATTCCGTTGCGGGCGCTGGCGCTGTCCTTCGCCCGGTTCGGCAGTGCGCAGGGCCTGGCGCCGGCGCGGGCGGCAGCGACCCGGCGGATTCGCGCCGCGGTGGCGGCGAATCCGATGATGGTGGCCGGGACCGGCCGGTTCGACACGCGGCTGATGACGGCACTGGGCGCGCGGGTGTTCAGCAAGAGCGGGGCAGAAGGCGTGTTCTGCGCGGCCATCCCCGAGCTGGGCCTGGGGCTGGCGGTGAAATGCGACGATGGCGCGGGCCGTGCTGCCGAGGTCGCGACCGCTGCGCTGATCGGGCGCTTCCTGCACCCGGACGGGGCGCAGGGGGAGGCGCTGGCCGGACTCACGCAGCCGGTGTTGAGAAACTGGAACGGAATCGCGGTAGGGGCGGTGCGTCCGGCCGGCCCGCTCGCCTGAAACGATCCGGGCGAGTTTCGTTATGTGACTTGTGCAGACCAGGGTTGCGGGTATCCTCGCGGTCCCGTGATACCCTGGAGGCACCTGATGACCACACGTTTGATGCGGTTGGGCCCCATTCTGCTCGGGGCTACCATGGCTGCGAGTGCTTTGCCCGCCCTTTCGACCCCGGCGCAGGCCGCCGTGTTCAAGTGGGCCAATGACGGCGATGTGCGGGCAATGGACCCGTACACGCTCGACGAGACCGTGCAGAACTCGTTTCTGAACAATATCTATGAGCGGCTGGTTCAGCGCGACAAGCAGCTGAACACCGAGCCCGGCCTGGCGGTGAGCTGGGAGCAGACCAGCCCCACGGTGTGGCGGTTCAAGCTGCGCCCGGACGTGAAGTGGCAGGACGGCAGCAAGTTCACGGCCGATGACGTGGTGTTCTCCTATCAGCGCATCACGGCGAAGACGTCGTCCACCTCGTCCAACGTCGCCTCGGTCAAGGCGGTGACGAAGATCGACGAGCTCACCGTGGATATGACCACGGACGGGCCCGACCCGATCCTGCCGGCCGAGCTGACCAACGTGCCGATCATGCCGAAGGCGTGGAGCGAGAAGAACAATTCCGCCGAGCCGGTGATCATCGGCCAGGGCGAGAACTACGCCTTGCGCAACGCCATGGGCACCGGCCCGTTCCGGCTGGTGCTGCGCGAGCCGGACCGCCGCAGCGTGCTGGAGCGCAATCCGGACTGGTGGAACAAGAAGCCCGAGCACAACCTCGATCGCGTCGAGTTCAACGTGATCGGTAGCGCCGCGACCCGCGTCGCCGCCCTGCTGTCGGGCGAGATGGACATGATCTATTCGGTGCCCGCGCAGGACATCGACAAGGTCGCCAAGGCGCCAGGCATCCATCTGATCCAGGGGCCGGAGCTGCGCACGATCTATCTGGGCATGGACCAGACGCGCGACGAGCTGCTGTTCTCCAACGTGAAGGGCAAGAACCCGCTCAAGGACGTTCGGGTGCGCAAGGCCTTCGCGCTGGCGATCGACGAGAAGCCGATCGCCGAACGGGTCATGCGCGGGCAGGGAAGGCCGACCTGGGAGATGTGGGGCCCGGGCGTGAACGGCTTCAACCCGGCATTGGACCAGCGGCCGGCGGTCGATCTCAACAAGGCCAAGGCGCTGCTGGCGGAGGCCGGCTATCCCAACGGCTTCGAGCTGACGCTCGATTGCCCGAACGACCGTTACATCGCCGACGAGGCGATTTGCACCTCGATCGCCTCGATGCTGGCGCGCATCAACGTCAAGGTGAACGTGTTCGCACGCACCAAGGTGAAGTTCTTCGCCGACACCGGGTACCCGAGATACAACACCAGCTTCTACCTGCTGGGCTGGACCCCCAGCACCTATGACGCGCACAACGTGATCCGCGCGATCCTGGTCACCCGCGGCCGGCCCGGCAAGGGCATGACCAACAGCGGCGGCTACTCCAACAAGCGGGTGGACCAGCTTGAGGAGCTGATCGGAGTCGAGCTCGACAAGACCAAGCGTCAGGCGATGATCGACGAGGTGGCGAAGATCGTGCAGGACGAGGTGGGCTTCATTCCGCTGCATCAGCAGCGCATCACCTGGGCCGCCCGTGACAATATCGAGTTGACCCAGCCGGCCGACAATACGTTCCCGATGCGCTGGGTGCGGGTGAAGTAGAACTTTCCGGCACTGTGAGTGGCGGGGGCTGACCTGTATAAGCCCCCGCCATGAGCACCGATCCCGCCTTCGAGATCGCGCGTCGCCGCACGTTCGCGATCATTTCCCATCCCGACGCCGGCAAGACCACGCTCACCGAACGGCTGTTGCGCGCCGGCGGCGCCATCCAGCTGGCCGGCAACGTGCGCGCCAAGGGCGAGCGCCGGCGCACCCGGTCCGACTGGATGGGCATCGAGCGCGAGCGCGGCATTTCCGTCGTCACCTCGGTGATGACGTTCGAGTACGGCGATTGCGTGTTCAACCTGCTGGACACGCCGGGCCATGAGGATTTCTCCGAGGACACCTATCGCACGCTGACGGCGGTGGATGCCGCGGTGATGGTGATCGACGCGGCCAAGGGCATCGAGGCGCGCACCCGCAAGCTGTTCGAGATCTGCCGCCTGCGCGACATCCCCATCCTGACCTTCATCAACAAGATGGACCGGGAGTCGCAGGACCCGTTCGCGCTGCTGGACGAGGTGTCGTCGTCGCTGGCGCTGGACACCGCACCCGTCACCTGGCCGGTGGGCCGGGCCGCCGATTTCGTGGGCACCTATGACCTGCGCAAGCGCGCATACCACCTGACCGGCGAGCTGGCGCAGTCCGACCCGCGGCTGGTGGCGGTGGCCGAGGAAGTGGACCTGGTGCGCGCGGCGCTGCCGGAATTCGACATCGAGGCCTTCGCCGCCGGCCACCTGACGCCGGTGTTCTTCGGCAGCGCCATCCGCGACATCGGTGTCGCCGATCTGTTGGATGGGCTGGTGGAGTACGGCCCGAAGCCGCGCGCCCAGCCGGCGGATACGCGGGTGGTGGAGGCAACGGAGTCCGGCCTGACCGCGCTGGTGTTCAAGATCCAGGCGAACATGGATCCGAACCATCGCGACCGCATCGCCTTCGCGCGTGTGTGCTCCGGGCGGCTGGTGCGGGGCATGCGGCTGAAGCAGGTGCGTACCGGCAAGCTGATTCCGCTGCACGCGCCGCAATTCTTCTTCGCCCGCGACCGCGCGCTGGCCGAGGAGGCGTTCGCCGGCGATGTGGTGGGCATTCCCAACCACGGCACGCTGCGCATCGGCGACACGCTGAGCGAGATCGAGGATCTGAACTTCGTGGGCGTGCCGTATTTCGCCCCGGAGATCCTGCGCCGGGTGCGGCTGGACGACGCGATGAAGGCCAAGAAGCTGCGCCAGGCGCTGCAGGAGCTGGCCGAGGAGGGGGTGGTGCAGCTGTTCCGCCCGCAGGACGGCAGCCCGCCGATGGTGGGGGTGGTCGGCACCCTGCAGCTGGATGTGCTGCAGGCGCGGCTGGCCGGGGAATATGGCGTTGCCATCGGCTTCGAGACGACGCCGTTCCAGCTCGCCCGCTGGGTGTTCGGGGAGAAGGCGACGCTGGACCGGTTCGTGTCCGACCAGCGCAGCGCCATGGCCGACGACGTCGATGGCGACCCGGTGTTCCTGGCGACCAGCGCCTTCATGATGCGCCGCACGGCGGAACTGAACCACGGCCTCGCTTTCCGCGACATCAAGGATTTCAGGGCCGAGAAGACGGCTGCCTGAGTCCGGCTTCTGAATCGTGATCGAGGGGGGACCCCGTGTCGGCCTAGTCTTGGCGGCAGCAGGGCAGGCACAGAGGGTCCCATGCCGAAGAAGCGTCCGGTCGTATGGGTGGCGATCGCCGACGGCGAGCATGCACGCGTGGTCGCGCCGACGGCCGTACGCCACCAGTTCGCCACCCGGATCGCCATTGATTCCGTGACGGCCCACAAGAGGGCGGCCGAGCTCGGCGGCGATCGTCCGGGCCGGGTGTTCGAGAGCGCCACGACCGCCCGCCACGCAGTGGTTCCGAAGAACGATCCGCACGAGCTGGCCAAACGCAAATTCGTGAGCGAGGTGGCGCGCACCCTCAATGAACATGCGCAGCAGAACGCGTTCGACCGGCTGGTGCTGGTCGCACCCAGCCGCACGCTGCATGACCTGCGCGAAGAGCTGGGTCCGCAAGCCGCCGCGAAGGTGGTGGGAATGGTCGCCAAGGACCTGACAGGCGTGAAAGACAACGAGCTGCCGCCGCATCTGGCGGAGTGGTGGGTGCCGCCGCCCGGGGAGTTCCCATGATGCCGGATTCCCCGCTGACGAGCGTGCTGGCGGCGCGATAGGCTTCGTGCGGGCGCATCAGGGGGAAACCATGGGCAAGACCGTCGTGCACCACGTCGCCGGCGACCCGTTCCAGCAGGGACTGCGGGCGTTCTTCGAATATCGCGATCTTGGCATCGCCGGGGCCAGTGGCGGGCGGATCGGCGCGCACGTCATCCGCGCCGTGCCGGGCGAGGGTGCGAAGCCGGAGTGGCACACCCACGACCTCGATTTCCAGATGGTCTATGTGCTGCGCGGCTGGGTGGAGTTCGAATACGAGGATATCGGCTTCGTCCGGCTGGAGGCGGGGTCCAGCGTCTACCAGCCGCCGCGGGTGAAGCATCGGGAGGTGCGCCACAGCGACGACGTGGAGATGCTGGAGATCACCGCGCCGGCCGAGTTCAGGACCGCGCTGGCGGACGCGCCGGCCAGCGCCGCCTGAGCACCGGTCCTAGCCGCGCGGCCGGTAGCGCCGCATCACCTCCTGCAGCCGGTCGAGCGGCAGGGCGTGGGCGGTGCGGCCGTGCAGGCCGACCGTGGTCTCGGCCGCGGTCATGGCGTTCAGGATTGCCTCCTCCGTCGCTTCGGCGGCGGCCTGGAACAGGCCGGTCATGCCGTCCGGGGCCAGCATGCGCACGGAGCTGATCCGGTCGTTGGCGCTTGGCCGGTTGGCGGTGGAGAAGGCCAGGAAGATGTCGCCGCTGCTGTTGGCGCCGATGCCGCCGACCCAGGCGAGGCCGGTGGTGGCGCGCCGGGCCAGCCGCTGGCACTGGATGGGCAGCAACGGCGCGTCGGTGGCGAGGACGACGATGATGGAGCCGGCGTCGGTGGGCATGTCGCGATGCGAGGGTACGACATCCGCGCCGATCTCGCGCCCCACCGGCACGCCGTCGACGCGCAGCAGCGCGCGGGCGCCGTAGTTCGCCTGCACCAGCGCGCCGACCGTATAGGCGGCGCCGTCCACCTGGACCACGCGCGAGGCGGTGCCGGTGCCGCCCTTGAACTCGTGGCAGATCATGCCGGTGCCGCCGCCCACATTGCCCTCGGCGACCGGACCGGTGGCGGCCGCGTCCATCGCCTGCAGCGCCAGTTCGGTGGTGACCGGGAAGCTGGCGCTGTCGCTGAGCCAGCCGTCATAGGTCTCGGCGGCCACCGGCAGGTGCCAGGGCTGCGGCGCGTCGTCGCGCACCGCCAGCGCGCAGATGGCGTCGCGCACCAGGCCCACGGAGTACGTGTTGGTGATGCAGATGGGGGCGCTGATCAGGCCCTGTTCGGCGACCCAGGCGAGGCCGGTCATCTCGCCGTTGCCGTTGAAGGAATGGCTGCCGGCGAACACCCAGTCGGTCCAGATCTCCGGCCCGCGCGGCCAGATGGCGGTGACGCCCGTGCGCACGGGGGCCGGCGTGTCGCGCACCAGGGTGGCAAAGCCCACGCGCACGCCGGCGACATCGGTGATGGCGTTCCAGGGGCCGGGCGGCAGTTGCCCGGTGACGATGCCCAGATCCCGCAGGCGTGCGCGTGCCATCAAGCTCTCCCGTGCCGTTGCGACGACGATTCCAACAGGCACATCTATGCCGCGGGTTTCAGCGGCACGGCAACCCAGCGCGGGCCACTCTCGTCGGAGAACATCACCAGCAGGTGCCGGCGGCCCTCGGCGCGGGCGGCATGGACGGCGGCTTCGAGGTCGGCCGGGGTGCCGATCGGTTTCAGCGACGCCTTCACCACGACGTCGCCGGCGGTGATGCCCATGTCGGCCGCGATGCTGTTCGGCGCGACGCGGGTGACGACCACGCCCTTCTGCCTTGGCGGGATCTTGTATTTGGCGCGTATGGCGTCGGTGATGGGAGCGAGCGTCAGGCCCAGGTCGGAGCGTTCCTGGCGCGGCAGGGGCGGCGGCATGATGACCTCGGCCGTGCTCGTGGCGCGCGGATTCTCGGCCCACGGGACCTGGATGGTCACCTCCTGGCCGTCGCGCCAGTAGACCAGCGCCGCGACCTCGTCGAACGGCGTGCCGCCGACGGCGCGGTTGTAGTGGCGCACATTGGGGATGGGCCGCTCGCCGATCTTCAGGATCACGTCGCCGTCGCGCAGTTGCGCCTGGGCGGCCGGGCTGGCGTCATCGACGGCCGTCACCAGCACGCCGGTGGCGGCCTGCAGGCCCAGGGCATCGGCGATTGCCGGCGTCACCGGTTGCACATGCGCGCCCAGATAGCCTGCGCGGACGCGCCCGTATTGCTTGAAATGGTTGAGCACGAACTGGGCGTCGTTGCCGGGCAGCGCGAAGGCGAGGCCGATCGATCCGCTGTCGCTGCTGCTGCTGCTGGGGGTGAAGATGGAGTTGCTGACGCCGATCACTTCGCCGTCGACGTTGAACAGGGGGCCGCCGGAATTGCCGGGGTTGGTGGCGGCATCGGTCTGCAGGAAGGCGTCGAACGGGGTTTCCTGGATGTCGCGGTCCAGCGCGCTGACGATGCCGGAGGTGACGGTGCTGCCGAGGCCGAGCGGGTTGCCGATGGCGATCACCAGATCGCCCACGCGCACGCTTTCGCTGTCACCCCATTTTATCGTCGGCAGCGGATGGCCGGCATCGATCTTCAGCAGGGCCAGGTCGATCGGCGCCTTGTACAGCACCTGCGCGCGATACTGGTTGCCGTCGAACAGGGTGACGGTGATCTCGACAGCCGTGTCGATCACGTGCCGAGCGGTCATGATGATGCCCGAGGGCTCGATGACGAAGCCCGAGCCCAGGCTCTTCCTGCGGCTCGCGGCGGCGGCCGCACCGGGCTTGCCCGGGGTAGGCGGGGCTTGCACGACCTTGATGGTGGATATGTTCACCACCGCGGGCAGCAGGCCCGGGATCAGTTCGGCGAGGCCCGAAACCGGCTCGGCCGCCGTGGCGGGCCAGGGCGCGAGCGGGGCGGAGAGGGCGAGAGCGGCGGCGCAGACGAGGGCCCGAAGGGTCAAGCAGCGCATGGCGGTGATTCCTTGCGGCTGGGGCGGAACTGGGCAGTGCCGTGAGGATCACTATAGCGGCGGCGGGCAGGCACATTTCAAGCGGGCGCGCACAGGCAGCCCGGGTTCGCGAAGTGCTGGCAGGCGCCGGTTTATGCGCTATCGTTCGCCCAGCGAGATCATGATCGGCGGGAGCGGACGGATGGCGCGGGCGGCGACGAAATGGCTGGACGGATCCATCGTGGCGACGCGCGGCGTCGGGTGGGCACGCAAGCCCAGGCTGCACGCGCTCTCCGAGGCGGTGCAGGGGAAATACCACTACACGATCGGCCCCTATTCGGACCCGGTGCTGTACGTGCAGCCCGGCGATCGCATCCGCATCGAGACGCGCGATGCCTTCGAGGGGGCGATCCGCACGGAGCGCGACAAGCCGACGAAGCGGCTGCGGATGCCTTTCGTCAATCCGCAGAACGGTCCGATCATGATCGAGGGCGCCGAGCCAGGCGATGCGCTGGCGGTGCATATCGAGAGCATGCTGCCGCGCGGCGAGAACCCGCGCGGCACGTGCTGCATGATCCCGCATTTCGGGGCGCTGACCGGCACCACGCTGACGGCCACGCTGAACCCGCCGCTGCCGGAACTGACGCGCAAGGTGCATGTGGACGAGAAGCAGGTGCGCTGGAGCGAGCGGGTGACGCTGCCGTACAACCCGCATATCGGCACGCTGAGCACGTCGCCGGAGATCGATTCCATCAGCACGCTCACCCCCGACAGCCATGGCGGCAACATGGACCTGCCGGACATGGGGCCGGGCAGCATCACCTATCTGCCGGTGCGCGCCGAGGGGGCCCGGCTGTTCATCGGCGACGCCCATGCCTGCCAGGGCGACGGCGAGGTGTGCGGCACCGCAGTGGAGTATGCGTCGACCACCACCATCCGCGTCGATGTGATCAAGGGATGGACGCTCGATTGGCCGCGGCTGGAGCGCGAGGACTTCATCATGACGATCGGCAGCGCCCGGCCGCTGGAGGACGCGGCGCGGATCGCCTATCGCGAGCTGGTGCTGTGGATGGAGGCCGAGTACGGTTTCGACCGCTGGGACGCCTACATGATGCTGAGCCAGTGCGGGCGGGTGCGGCTTGGGAATTTCGTCGATCCGAAATACACGGTGGGCGCCGGCATCCTGAAGAAATACCTGGCGCCGGCCTGAACGAGACGGGGGGCGACAATGGATCTGGGACTGGCGAGCCCGGCCGCGAGCTTCATCACCGGCACCAATCTGCTGGTGGATGGCGCTCGGACCCGCGGGGTGCAGTTCTGACCGGCTGACCGCGTGCGCCGCTGCCGGCGAGAGGCCTCGCGCTTGCGCCAGCCAGTGGATTATGGTGGCCCTTAGAATCGATTCTGGGAGGGAACCATAACCATGAAAAGACGGGATTTTCTTGCCGGCGGCGCGGCGGCGCTGGGGGCAGCGTCGGCCGGCCTGCCATGTCCGGCGGTGGCCCAGCCGGTCGGGGCGCGGACCTTGGCGTTCATCCCGCAGGCCAACCTCACCAGCCTCGACCCGATCTGGACCACGGCCACCGTCACCCGCAATTACGGGTTCATGGTGTTCGATACGCTCTACGGCCTGGACGCCAAGCTGAACCCGCTGCCGCAGATGGCCGAGGGCCATGTCATCGAGGACGACGGCAAGCGCTGGACGATCAAGCTGCGGCCGGGGCTGATGTTCCACGACAACACGCCGGTGCTGGCCAGCGACTGCGTGGCCTCGCTGCAGCGCTGGATGAAGCGTGACGGCGTCGGCCAGACCATCGCCGGGCGGATGGACGCGCTGGAGGCGCCGGACGACCGCACGCTGGTGTTCCGGCTGAAGAAGCCGTTTCCGGCGATGCCGTTCGCACTGGCCAAGACCCAGCCCAGCCCGCCGTTCATCATGCCGGCACGGATCGCCGCGGGCGATGCCTTCAAGCAGATCACCGAGGTGATGGGCAGCGGCCCGTTCCAGTTCGTGCAGAAGGAATATGTCTCGGGCAGCCTGGCGGTGTTTTCCAAATTCGCCGGCTACAAGCCGCGCGAAGATACGCCGAGCTTCACCGCGGGCGCCAAGCGCGCCTTGGTCGATCGGGTGGAATGGCGGGTGATCCCGGACGCCGCGACCGCGAACAACGCGCTGCGCACGGGCGAGGCGGACTGGATCGAGATCCCGCTGCCGGACCTCATTCCGCAGTTGAAGGCCGACCGCGGCGTGGTGGTGGACCGGCTGGACCCGTACGGCCTGTATCCGGTGCTGCGCCCCAATCATGCCATCGCGCCCACCAGCAACCGCGCCCTGCGCCAGGCGATGCTGGCGGCGGTCAACCCGGTGGAGGTGATGCAGTCCTTCATGGGCGACGACGCCAGCACCTATCACGCGCCGATCGGCTGCTTCCTGCCGGGAACGCCGTACGAGAACACGGCGGGCATGGATCGCCTGGGCGGCAAGAAGAGCGTGGCGGAAATCCAGGCCATGCTGAAGAGCGGCGGCTACAACAACGAGCGCGTGCTGCTGATGCACCCGACCGACCAGCCGTTCTACGACGCGATGTCGCAGGTGGTGTCGGCGCAGTTGAAGCGCGTCGGCATCAACATCGACGACGTGCCGATGGACTGGGGCACGGTGGTGCAGCGGCGCGCCAAGCGCGACCCGCTGGAGAGCGGCGGCTGGTCGTTGTTCTGCACGTCGTTCCCGGCGGTGGACTACCTCGATCCGCTCTCCGCGCCGGGCCTGCGGGCGAACGGCGTGAAGGGCTGGTATGGCGCGCCGGAGATCCCGAAGCTGGAGGCGCTGCGCGAGGCCTGGATCGACTCGCCGGACCTGGCCGAGCGCAAGCGGCTGGCGACCGAGATCCAGGCCCTGGCGTTCGAGGAAGTGATGTTCATCCCGCTGGGCAACTACCTGCAGTCGGCGGCGTGGCGGAAGAACATCACCGGCCATCTGAAGGGGCCGGTGCCGGTGTTCTGGAACGTCGAGAAGGCCTGATGAGCGGCGCGGCGTGGGGCAGGGCCCCTACGCCGCGACGTGAAGGTGGCAGGAGACGAAGTGGCCCGGCGCCGCTTCCTGCAGCACCGGCGCCTCGACGCGGCAGCGCGCCTCGGCATAGGGGCAGCGCGTGTGGAAGGCGCAGCCGGGCGGCGGCTTCATCGGGCTCGGGACGTCGCCTTCCAGCACCCGGCGGCGGCGCTTCAGGCGCGGGTCCGGCACCGGCACGGCGGACAGCAGCGCTTCCGTGTACGGGTGCAGCGGGTTGAGGAACAGCGAGGTCTTGTCGGTGTATTCGACGATCTTGCCGAGATACATCACGGCGACCCGGTGGCTGATATGCTCGACCACTGCGAGGTCGTGGGCGATGAACAGGTAGGACAGCCGCTTCTGGCGCTGCAGGTCCATCAGCAGGTTGATCACCTGCGCCTGGATGGACACGTCGAGGGCCGAGACCGGCTCGTCGCCGATGATGAGCCGCGGATCGAGCGCGATCGCGCGGGCGATGGACACGCGCTGGCGCTGCCCGCCGGAGAACTGGTGCGGGAAGCTGCGCATCTGCGCGGGGCGCAGGCCGACCTGCTCGAACAGGGCGGCGGTGCGCTCCTCGGCGGCGCGGCCGCGGGCGACGCCGTGCACCAGCAGCGGCTCGCGCACGATGTCGCCGGCGGTCATGCGCGGATTGAGCGAGGAAAACGGGTCCTGGAAGATCATCTGCATCTGTCGGCGGAACGGCCGCAGCTCCGCCTTGCCCAGATGCGTGATGTCCTGGCCTTCGAGCGTGATGGTGCCGTCGGTCGGCTCGATCAGGCGCATCACCGCGCGCGCGACGGTGGACTTGCCGCAGCCGCTTTCGCCCACCAGCCCCAGCGTCTCGCCTTCGCCGATCGAGAAGCTGACGCCGTCGACGGCGAAGACCTGGCCGACGGTGCGGCGCAGCAGGCCCTTGCGCACGGGGTAATGCTTCTTCAGGCCGGTGACGGCGATGATCGGCTTGCCGGCGTCGCTCATGCGCCGGCTCCGTACAGCCGCTCGGAGTGCCAGCACGCCACCCAGTGCCCGCGGCGCGGCTGCGTGTAAGGCGGGAAGGCGGCCCGGCACTGCGCGTCGGCGAAGCGGCAGCGGGGGGCGAAGGCGCAGCCGGTCGGAAGGTTGGTGAGCGGCGGCACCATGCCCGGGATCTCCTGCAGGCGTTCCTGCGCCGCTTGCACCTGGCCGCTCATGATCGCGAGGCGCGGGACCGATGCCAGCAGGCCGTGGGTGTAGGGATGCAGCGGCTCGGCGAACAAGGCGCCGACATCGGCCTCCTCGATCTTCCGGCCGGCATACATCACGATCACGCGCTGGGCGGTTTCCGCGACCACGCCCAGGTCGTGCGTGATCAGGATGACCGCCGTGCCGAGATCCTGCTGCAGCCGCAGGATCAGCTCCAGGATCTGCGCCTGGATGGTGACGTCCAGCGCCGTGGTCGGCTCGTCGGCGATCAGCACCTTCGGGTTGCAGGCCAGCGCCATCGCGATCATGGCGCGCTGGCGCATGCCGCCGGAAAGCTGGTGCGGAAATTCGCGCGCCCGCTGGGCGGGTTCGGGGATCTTCACCCGGCGCAGCATCTCCACCGCCTTGTCGGCCGCGGCGGCGCGCGAAAGATCCTGGTGCAGCCGGATGGCTTCGCTGATCTGGCTGCCGACGGTCAGCACCGGGTTCAGCGAGGTCATCGGCTCCTGGAAGATCATCGACATCTCGTTGCCGCGCACGCCGCGCATCTGCGCCTCGTCCAGCTTCAGCAGGTCGCGGCCGTCAAGCGTCACGCTGCCGCCGACGATGCGGCCGGGCGGCGAGGGGACCAGGCGCATGATCGAGAGCGCCGTGATGCTCTTGCCGCAGCCGGATTCGCCCACCACCGCCAGCACTTCGCCACGCGCCACCGAGAACGACACGTCGTCCACGGCGCGCAGCAGGCCCTGGCGAGTGAAGAACATCGTGCGCAGGCCGGCAACGTCCAGCACCGGGGGCATCGGGTCGTGCGTGTCCATCAGCCGCGTTCCCGCGGGTCGAGGATGTCGCGCAAGGCGTCGCCCAGGAGATTGGTGCCGAACACCACCAGGCTGATGGCGAGGCCGGGGAAGATGACGAGCCAGGGCGCGGTGCGGATGTATTCCGCGGCGGATTCCGACAGCATCCGGCCCCAGGAGGGATGCGGCTCGGGGATGCCGAGGCCGAGGAAGGAGAGCGAGGCTTCGGTCAGGATCGCGGCACCCAGCTGCGCGGTCGCCAGCACGATCAGCGGGGCCACGGTGTTGGGCAGGATGTGCCGGGCGGCGATGCGCAGCTCGCTCATGCCGATCGCCTGTGCCGCCTCGACGAAGGCGAGCTCGCGCAGTGCCAGCGTGTTGGAGCGGATGACGCGGGCGATCGCCGGGATCAGCGGAATGGAAATGGCGAAGATCGTGTTCCACAAGGACGGGCCGAGTGCGGCCGCCATCACCAGGGCCAGCACCAGCAGCGGCAGCGCCTGCAGGATGTCCATGACGCGCTGGGCGATGAGATCGACCCAGCCGCCGAGATAGCCGGAGACGAGGCCGACCACGACGCCAAGCGCGCAGCCAAGGCCGGTGGAGCCGAGGCCGACAGCGAGCGAGATGCGTGCGCCATAGACGATGCGGCTGTAGATGTCCCGGCCCATGTAGTCTGCACCCAGCCAATGCGCGCGGCTCGGCGCCGCCAGCGACAATGCCGCGTCCGTGCTGAGCGGGCTGTAGGCGGTGATGAAGTCGGCGAAGAGGGCGGCGAGCACGAACAGCGCCATGATGACGGCGCCGATGGCGCCCAGCGGATAGCGCCGCAGGAAATACGCGGTCTGTCCGAAGGCGCCCTGTGCGCTCGCCCCCGCCTTCACCAGCTCTGAATCATACTCGGTGCTGTGCATCCGATCTGGGTCCGTTATGGAGGGTCTAGCCGGAATAGCGGATGCGCGGGTCGAGCACGGCGTAGAGCATGTCGACGATGAAATTCACCACGACCACGACGACGGCGATGAACATCACCAGGTTCTGCACGATCGGATAGTCGCGCGTGCGGATGGCCTCCACCAGGAAGCGGGCGACGCCGGGAATGTTGAAGACCGTCTCGGTCACGATCAGGCCGCCGATCAGGAAAGCCGCTTCCAGTCCGATGACCGTGACCACCGGCAGCATCGCGTTGCGCAGCGCGTGGTGGTAGTTCACGCTCGATGCCGATGCACCCTTGGAGCGTGCCGTGCGGATATAGTCCTGGCGCAGGACTTCGAGCATCGACGAGCGGGTGAGCCGCATCACCAGCGCCGAGCTGCGGAACCCCACCGCGGCCGCCGGCGCGGCATACAGCAGCAGTTCGTCCCACAAGGTGGCCGGGGGTTCGGTATAGATCGGCATGTCGCCGAACCAGGCGACGAATCCCATCAGCATCAGCAGGCCGAGCCAGAACGACGGCAGCGACAACCCGCTGAGACTCAGCACGCGCAGCACATAGTCGGCGGCGGAGTTCTGCCGCACCGCGCTGATCACGCCGAACGGCACGCCGATCAGCACCGAGAACGCCAGCGCCATCGCCGCCAGCTTGGCGGTGACGGGAATGCGCGGCGCGATCTCGGCAATGGCCGGTTTCTCGGAGACGTAGGAATAGCCGAGATCGCCGTGCACCAGCCCGCCGATCCAGGCTGCGTATTGCTGGGGTATCGGCAGGTCGAGGCCCAGCTCCTTCTCGATCTTCACTTTCTCCGCCGGATTGACCATGCCGGCGGAGTCGAAAAGGATGTCCACGATGTTGCCGGGCACCACCCGCAGCAGCACGAAGATGATCACGGATATGCCGAACAGCGTCAGCAGCATCAGGCCGAAGCGTCTGACCAGATAGGCGCCCAAAAGCTCTCTCCCTCACCTGGCCGGCCCCGGATGGAGCCGGCCCTGCCCGCCGGTAGCGGCTATCGGTCGAGCCAGAGGTCTTCGAAGCGGTAGCCGTTGTAGGAGCTGTTCACCATCGGCGTGAAGCCATGCACGTCCGGCTGCCAGCAGACACCGGCTTGGATGTGCAGGATGATCGGCCGCGCCACATCGTCCTGCAGCTTGCGGTCGATCTCCCACACCAGCTTCTTGCGCGCCTCAAGGTTGGTCTCCGCGGATTGCTTGTCGAACAGCTTTTCCAGTTCTGGGTTGCAGTACTGGGTGTAGTTGCGCTCCGACTTGCAGGCGTAGTTCTCGTAGAAGGTCTGGTCCGGATCGTCGACGGCGTTGCCGGTCAGGTTGAGGCCGACCGAATAATCCTTGCGCGCCACCTTGGCGAACCAGGTGCTGGTTTCCACCACGTCCAGCTCGGCGTCGATGTAGATCTCCTTGAGCTGATCGATCAGGATCACGGCGGGATCGCGATAGGAGGGGATGTTGCGGGTGGAGACCTTCATCTTCAGCCGCTTGTTGGGGCCGTAGCCGAGCCGCTCCATGATGGCGCGGGCCTCAGCGCGGTTCTTCTGCACGTCGGGATCGTAGCCGACCATCGTCTTGATCATGTCAGGCGGCATGCCCCAGACGCCGGCGGGCTGCGGCAGCATCGAGCCGCCGATGTCGGACTTGCCTTCGGAGAGGATGTCGATGAAGGCCTGGCGGTCCAGCGTCAGCGCCATCGCGCGGCGGATGTCGGCATTGTCGAAGGGCGGCATTTCGCGATTGACGATCAGGTTGGTACTGACATTCGTCGGCCCGAACGAGCAGATGGCCTTGGGCGCCTGGGCGCGGATGTCCTTCAGGATCGGGGCAGTGACCTCGGTGGGGAAGGTCATGTCGATCTTGCCGGCGATGAAGGCCAGCATCGCCGTGGAGCGGTTGGTGATGATCGGGAACTCGAGGCCGTCGAGATAGGGCCGCCCGGGCTTCCAGTAGTTCGGATTGCGTACGAGCTTGATCGACTCGTTCTGCTTGAACTCGACGAACTTGAACGGCCCGGTGCCGATCGGATGCACGCGCATGTCGCGCGCCGAGACATGGCAGGGATAGATCGGCGTGTAGCCGGAGGCGAGCAGGGCCAGCAGCGAGGGCTGCGGCCGGTTGACGCGGAACGTGGCCTCGAAATCGCCGTTCGTGGTCACGTCGGCGACGTTCTGGTACCAGGTCTGGCGCGGGTTCTTGCGGAACTTGTCGGTGGCCTTGTCCATCAGCAGGTCGAAGGTGCACTTCACGTCCTTGCTGGTGAACGGCTTGCCGTCATGCCACTTCACCCCTTCGCGCAGCTTGAAGGTCAGGCGCAGGTTGTCCGGACTCCAGGCCCAGCTCGTGGCGAGTTCGGGCACGATGGAGTCCAGGCTGTTCTGCGGCACGTCCTGCTTGTAGATGACCAGGTTGTTGAACACGGCCATGAACGGCACGTTGGTGGAGTAGGTCGCTTCCTCATGGATGGAGGCGCTGGCCGGGCTGTCGCGCTGGTAGATCTTCAATATGCCGCCGCGCTTCGGCTCCTGCGCATGCAGGGTGGTCGCGGCCAGCAGCCCCGCGACCATCGTCGCGGCGGCCAAGAGGCGTGTCGGTGTTCCCAGCATCGAAATCGAATCCCCCCCTTTTTATTTTCGTTGGCCGGCTGTTGTTTGCGCCGGTCGCTTGCTTGACTGGCCTCGTGGTCCCCGCGATCCGTCCGCCGCTCCTGGCCCGGGCAATAGGCCCGTCGATCATCCCGGCAACTGCGTTCGTTTCCGCAGCAATGCCGGCATCAGGGCATCGGACGCGGCTCCTGCGGGGCACGCGCCGTGGTCACGATATCACAGCCGCGTCAATCAGCCAATTCGGTCGGGTCGGTACGGACGCACGGTTGCTGCCGGTGCCGCATGCCACGCCATGTGGTTACGGCTTCGTGGCCTTCGATCCGCGCTGATTGTGGAGGCACCGCGTGAAATACTATGGAATTCGAGACACGCACTGTCGCGCCCGCGTTCATTGCGGGAAGTGCATACTCATTGCGTGGCGCGCTTCGGCCAGCCCGACCATCGGGATGCAGGCAGAAGAAACGACCTGCGCTGATCCTGCTCGCGATACGATCCGCAGGCCGGGCGCCGGCAACGTGATCGTCGACGAACCGATATGGGATAGGCGCCGGGACATCCCGACCACGCCCGGCGTGACGCCGATCGCCAGCGAGAACGCCTGTTGCGTTCTGTCGCGGCCATCGTCCGGGTGCAGATCCGCCACCGCGACGGCACGCGGTCGGACCTCGCACCCCGCGGCAATGCGCAAGTGGTGGGCACCGACACGCTGGCGATCTCGAGTTGCAGGTGCATTACGACGTGAACCTGCCCCGCGACCTGCCCGCCCGGGGCACGCTCGCGCCTGGCGGGCTGGCGGTAGCGGGGATACCGGGGGCCGCGCAGGTTGGGCCCCACGACGGCCTGGTGTTGCTGCAGGGCGCTGCGTCGCCCAGCCGGAAAGCGGGGTGCTGCACCTGGCCGTGCCGGCGACCGGGCTGGATGGCGCGCTCCTTTATACCTGCTGCGGCTGAATGCCTACAAACGGACCATCGTCAACTGCTACTATGGCCGTGACGGTCACGCGAACGACAGCGAGACGAGCTTCACCGTCATCGTGTGAGGCGGCCTGCCAACGCCGCCGTCCGCGCGGACGGCGGCGTTGGGGCGGGGGGGGCGGGACGATCGGGCCGATGAGCCTTGCATGGTTGCTGGTGGGTGTGCTGTGCGTCTGGCGGCTGACGCATCTGCTGGTGGTCGAGCACGGTCCGTGGCGCGTCATGGCGCGCTTGCGGGCGCGGCTCGGGGGCGGGTTCTGGGCCGGCCTGTTCGACTGCTTCTACTGCCTCAGCCTGTGGATCGCCGCCCCGGTTGCCTGGCTCGTGGGCGACGGCGCGCTGGCGCGGCTGCTGCTGTGGCCGGCGCTGTCGGGCGGGGCGATCCTGCTGGAGCGCGCGATGGCCGGGCGCACGGAGAGCGGCACGGCAATCTATGCCGAGGACGCCGGCGCAGAGAGGGAGGGGAGCGATGGGGTGCTGCGGTAGACGCGTTCTGTCCGAAACGGCCGCGGCTCCGCCGCGGCCGGTGCCTGCGTCGCCGGCAGGGGCGTTGCGCGCGGCCGTGCCGCAGCGGCTCGCCTATCTGGTGTTCGAATATGTCGGCCGCACCGGCATGACCGTCATCGGCGGCGCCAGCGGCCGGCGCTACCGGTTCGATCGGCCCGGTGCGAAGGTGGCGGTGGAGCCGGCCGACAAGGCCTCGCTCGCCGGCGTGCCGAATCTGCGGCTGAGCGCCGGCCCGCTCTGAGCCGCCGGACGCGTTGCGGCGCTGCAGCCCGGGGGTTACCTTCCCGGCCATTCGTTCGTGGGAAACCGGTGCAGATACGCCATGCCCAGGCAGCGTGGCGCGCACGGGATCAGGGAGTATGCATGTCCAACGGTTCCGGCCTGCCAGTCCTCGCGGTGGAAGGGCACCGCGCCACCATCCGGCTCAATCGCCCGGAGGTGCACAATCGGATCGAGCCCGAGGACATCGGCGAACTGATGGCGCTGCTGGATCGCGTCGAGGCCGATCGCGGGCTGCGCGTGCTGGTGCTGACCGGAACCGGAAAATCATTCAGCTCCGGCTTCAACATCGGCGAGATCGGCGCCGCCCCCGGCCCGAATTCGACGCCGGGATTCGAGGTGCTGACCGACCGGATGGAGCGCTGCCGGCTGCCGACCATCTGCGCGCTGAACGGCGGCGTGTATGGCGGTTCCACCGACCTGGCACTGGCCTGCGACTTCCGCGTGGGTGTCACCGGGATGTCGATGTTCATGCCGGCCGCGCGGCTCGGGCTGCACTACTATCCCGGCGGCATGCGGCGCTATGTCAGCCGGCTGGGCGTGGACACGGCGAAGCGGTTGTTCCTGCTGGGCCAGAAGGTCGATGCGCAGGAGCTGCTGCGCATCGGCTTCCTTACCGATCTGGTGGCCCCGGCGGCGCTGGAGGCGGCGGTGGGGGCGCTGGCGGACACACTGGCGGCGAATGCGCCGTTGGCGGTGCAGGGGATGAAGAAGGCGCTGAACAGCCTGGCCCGCGGTGACGCCGACCTCGCGGAGATCGAAGCGGCGGCACAGGCGAACCGGCGTTCCGCGGACCTGGCCGAAGGGCAGCGCGCCTGGATGGAGAAGCGCACGCCCCGTTTCATCGGGGCCTGATCGGCTCACGCCGCCCGGGGCCGCGGTGTCGTCGCCCGGTCGAGGACCCGGAAGGCGCCCATGCCCGCCAGCATCGCGGCGACGAAAACTGCCGCCTGCCAACCGCCGAAGGCGAGCGACGCCACCGCGGGCCCAGGGCAGTAGCCGACCAGCCCCCAGCCGATGCCGAACAGCATTGCGCCGATGACAAGCCGGGAATCCACCCCGGTCCTGGCCGGTCCGGAAAACGCGGGCGCACAGAGTGGCGCCGGGCGGTGCCGTGCGACGGCGAACCCGGCGGCGGCCACCGGGATCGCGGCTGCCATGACGAAGGCGAGGCTCGGGTCCCAGGCGCCGGCAAGGTCGAGGAAGCCGAGCACCTTGGCCGGGTTGATCATGCCCGAGACGGTCAGGCCGAGCCCGAACAGCAGGCCGGATGCGAGGGCGGCCAGGAAACGAGGCATGGTGTCAGCCTCCAGCCACGTGGCGGGTGAGGAAGACGGTCGCTGCGGCGGCAGCCATGAACAGGCTGGTTGCCACCACCGAGCGCCGGGACAGGCGGGCGAGGCCGCACACGCCATGGCCGCTGGTGCAGCCGCCGCCGAGTCGCGTGCCGAAGCCGACAAGCAGGCCCGCCACGACCAGGGTGGCGGGCCCGGCCTGGATGGCGACGGCCGGGGCACCGGCCGCAACTGCGTAGAGCAACGGTGCCGCGACCAGCCCGGCCAGGAAGGTGAGCCGCCAGCCCAGATCGTTGCCTGACGCGCCGCCGAGGATGCCGCTGATGCCCGCGATGCGCCCGTTGGTGATCCAGAGCAGCGCCGCCGACAGGCCGATGAGCGCGCCGCCTATGGCGGCCGGGACGGGCGTGAAGTTCTCCATGGGTACCTCTCAGGAGGGCGCCGTGCCCGGCGCGCAGAACAGGCGGTAGAGTTCGGCCAGGATCGGCCGCACGCGCGCCGAAGCGATGCGGTAATGGATGACGACGCCTTCGCGCCGGGTCGCCACCAGACCCTCCTCGCGCAGCGTGGCGAGGTGGCGCGAAAGGTTCGACTGGGTCAGGCCGAGCCGCCGGACCAGATCGCCCACCGATGTCTCGCCTTCCAGCAGGGCGCACAGGATCATCAGGCGATGGCGGCTGGCGAGGGAGCGGAGGAACGCTTCCGCTTCGGTCGCGCGGGCCTCCAGGGTCGCTGGGCCCAGGCTCTTCAGGTCTGGCTGGTCCATATTCATGACCAATCAATCATTGATAATTGACGCATATAGGATTGATGCATGGCTCGGCAAGAACAGCGGTTCAGCAGCGAGCGTTCGCGGCCATGCGTAGCGCCCGGAATGCGGCGCTGGGCGGCGGCGCCACGCGTGATCGGCCGCGGCCGGGCAGAGGGGGCAGTGCAAGGGGGTGTTGCTCCGCGCCCTTCGTGCAATCTCTTGACAACAAAGAGGATTAAGGGCGCCGGAAGCGTGGCTGGGGGACCTGGATTCGAACCAAGGCTGCCCGGGTCAGAGCCGGGAGTTCTACCGCTAAACTATCCCCCAATCCGCGGGAGCGGCGAATTAGCACGCACCCTGCGTCCATGCAACACCGCTCTCGGTCGCCCGCGGCGCGCGCATTCCTGACATCCCTCTGAATTGACGCTTGCCGCCACCACATAGGGTGAGAACAATGACAAATGCCTTCGCGTTAGGCCCACAGCATGGTCGAATCCGCCGCCAAACCCGTCGATGCCCGGCCCGCAGATGCACCGTCTGCGGAACCCGCAGCGGCGTGCGTGAGCGGTGCCGAGGGCAAGGCGGCCGATATGCGCTGCCGACCGGCGCCGCCCGCCTTCGCGGCGCTCGACCTTGGCACCAATAATTGCCGGCTGCTGGTCGGGGCCCCGTCCGGCGACGGGTTTCGCGTGCTCGACAGCTTCAGCCGTATCGTCCGCCTGGGCGAGGGGCTCCATCATACCGGCCGGCTGAGTCCCTGCGCCATGGACCGGGCCATCGTGGCGCTGCATGGCTGCGCCGCCCGGCTGGCGCGCCGTCCGGTCCGCGCCGTGCGCGCCATCGCCACCGAGGCCTGTCGCCGTGCGGCCAACGGCGCCGAGTTCCTGGCTCGCGCCCAGTCCGAGACCGGCCTGCATATCGACGTCATCTCCACCCGCGAGGAAGCCGAGCTGGCGCTGGAAAGCTGCGCCCCGCTGCTGCGCGACGGCGGCCGGCGGGCCCTGCTGTTCGATATCGGCGGCGGCTCGACCGAGCTTGCCTGGGTGCGCCTGCCGGACGGCGACGAGGCGCCGCAGCTGATCGGCTATGTCTCCCTGCCCGTGGGCGTCGTCACCGTGGCCGAGCGCTTCGGCGCCGCCGGGCATACGCCGCAAGGATTCCGCGCCATGGTCGAGGACGTGGCCAGCCGGCTGCGGCCGTTCGAGCAGGTGCATTGCATCGGCCAGGAGATCCGCCACGGCGGGGTTCGCCTGCTCGGCACCTCCGGCACCGTCACCACTTTGGCCGGCATCGTGCTGGACCTGCCGCGCTACAGCCGCCCGGCGGTGGACGGCGCGGTGCTGTCGCGCGCTGACGCCGATGCGGCGCTGGCCTGCCTGCGGGCGCTGGGGCGCGAGGGCCTGGCGCAGCACCCCTGCATCGGCCCCGAGCGCGCCGAGTTCGTGCTGCCGGGATGCGCCATCTTTGCCGCCATCCACCGCACCTGGCCGGCCCCGGAAGTGGTGGTGGCCGACCGCGGCCTGCGCGAGGGCATGTTGCTGCGGATGATCCGCGCCGAGCGCGCCCGCGCCCAGCGTCCGCGCCGCCCGACCGCCGCACCCCTGGCGGGGATGCCGCGGCCGGCGTAGGAACCCGCGCATGACCAAGCCACCCGCCAAGGGGCCCGGGGCAGCCCGCGGGCTGACCGTGACTCTCCGCACCGCGCGCAAGCGCAGCACCGCGTCGCAGCTCTGGCTCAAGCGCCAGCTGAACGACCCGTATGTCGCGGCCGCGAAGGCGCAGGGCTGGCGGTCGCGGGCCGCCTTCAAGCTGATCGAGCTGGACGATAAGTTCCACCTGCTGCGCCCCGGCCAGCGCGTCGTCGATCTGGGCGCGGCCCCTGGCGGCTGGAGCCAGGTGGCGGTGCGCAAGGGCGCCGCCCGGGTGCTGGGGCTCGACCTGCTGGCGATCGACCCGGTCCCTGGCGCCGAATTCATCCAGGGCGACTTCAACGATGCGGACATGCCAGGTCGGCTGACCGCGCTGCTGGGCGGCAAGGCCGACCTCGTGCTGTCGGACATGGCGCCCAACACCACCGGGCACGCCGCCACCGACCATCTGCGCATCATCGCACTGGCGGAACTGGCGTTGGATTTCGCCACCCGGATCCTCGCCCCCGGCGGCGCTTTCGTGGCCAAGGTGTTCCAGGGCGGCACCGAGAAGCAGATGCTGGCGCCGATGAAGCAGCTGTTCGTGACTGTCCGCCACGCCAAGCCGCCCGCCAGCCGCAAGGAAAGCAGCGAGCTGTACGTCGTCGCCACGGGCTTTCGCGGCGCATAGCTGCCGCGCGAACCCGCGAATCATCACGGGTCTTTGCTTGCGCCCCATGCCGGGGGCGATTATGTGGAGCCGCCAAGGCGCGGTTCCCGACCCGTTTTCACGTCGGGCGCCCCAGCGGAAAGGTCCGGCCATGGCACCCCCCGATACATCCTCCGGCACGACGTCCCTGCCGCACGGCACGTCGGTGCCGCCAGCGCCGCGGCCCGAAGTCGCATCGCGCATCTCCGAAGCGCTGGCCTTCGACGATGTGCTGGTGGTGCCGGCCTATTCGCAGGTGCTGCCCAGCAGCACGGACACGCGCACCCGGCTGACGCGCACCATCTCGCTGCACATTCCGCTGGTCTCCTCGGCGATGGACACGGTGACGGAAGCGCCCATGGCCATCGCGCTGGCGCAGCACGGCGGCATGGGCGTGATCCACAAGAACCTCGGCATCGACGAGCAGGCCGCCAATGTGCGCCGCGTCAAGAAGTTCGAATCGGGCATGGTGGTGAACCCGGTCACCATCCATCCCGACCAGACCCTGGCCGAAGCCCACGCGCTGATGGCGGCCCACCACATCAGCGGCATTCCCGTGGTGGAGCGCGGCACCGGCCGCCTGGTAGGCATTCTCACCAACCGCGACGTGCGCTTCGCCACCGACCCCGCGCTCAAGGTCTACGAGCTGATGACGCGCGAGAACCTTATCACCGTCGAACCTGGCGTGGGTCCGGACGAGGCGCGCCGCCTGCTGCACCGCCACCGCATCGAGAAGCTGCTGGTGGTGGACGACGCCTATCGCTGCGTCGGCCTGATCACCGTCAAGGACATGGACAAGGCGCAGGCCCACCCGCTGGCCAACAAGGACGAGCTCGGCCGTCTGCGCGTGGCGGCCGCCACCGGCGTGGGCGAGGACGGCCATGCCCGCGCCAGGGCCCTGATCGACGCCGGCGTGGACGTGATCGTGGTCGATACCGCGCATGGCCACTCGGCCGGCGTGCTGGCCGCGGTGGAACGGATCAAGGCGGTCTCCAACGCCGTGCAGGTCATCGCCGGCAACGTCGCCACCCCCGACGGCGCCGCGTCGCTGATCGCGGCCGGCGCCGATGCGGTGAAGATCGGGATCGGGCCGGGCAGCATCTGCACCACCCGCGTGATCGCCGGCGTCGGCGTGCCGCAGTTCTCCGCCGTTCTGGAAACCGCCGCCGTGTGCCACGAGCATGGCGTGCCGGCGATCGCCGATGGCGGCATCCGCACCTCCGGCGACATCGTCAAGGCGATCGGCGCGGGTGCGGACTGCGTCATGATCGGCAGCCTGCTCGCCGGCACCGACGAAGCGCCGGGCGAGGTGTTTCTCTACCAGGGCCGCTCCTACAAATCCTATCGCGGCATGGGCAGCATCGGCGCCATGGCGCGCGGCTCGGCCGACCGCTACTTCCAGCAGGAAATCAAGGATACGCTGAAGCTGGTGCCCGAAGGCATCGAAGGCCGGGTCGGCTACAAGGGCCCGGTTTCCACCGTGCTTCACCAGCTCGTCGGCGGCCTGCGCGCCGGCATGGGATACACCGGCAGCGCCACCATCGACGAACTGCAGCGCAACGCCCTGTTCCGCCGCATCACCGGCGCCGGCCTGCGCGAAAGCCACGTCCACGACGTCGCCATCACCCGCGAAGCGCCGAACTACCGGCAGGAAGGGTAACGGTTGCAGCAGCATGAAGGCCGGGGGCCTTGCCCCCAGTCCAGAATCCGGGCGCGAAGCCCCCGACGGTCCCGCTCATGACCCCCTCTGCCCGTCTTTCGGCCGCCATCGAGCTGGTGGCCGCGGTGGACGCTGCGCCGCGCAAGCCGGCCGATGCGGTGGCCAACGACTTCTTTCGCGATCGCCGCTATATCGGCTCGGGTGACCGGCGCGCCGTATCCGAGCGCGCGTGGGCGGTGCTGCGGGGGCGTCGTCGGCTGGCGTGGTGGCTGGAGCGGGTCGGCGCGCGAGTCAATCCGCGGCTGCTGGTGGCGGCGTCGTTGATCCTGGACGGCTGGACGCTGTCCGGCGTGGCGCAGAGCTTTTCCGGTGGCCGGTTCGGCCCGACTCCGCTGAATCCGGACGAGCAGGCGCAGCTGGCCGAGCTGGAAGGCCACACGCTCGAACATCCGAAGATGCCGCAGGCGGTGAAGCTTGAGGTTCCGGACTGGATCCTGCCGCTGCTGCGGGCGCGTTTCGGCCATGAGTTGAATGCCGAGATGGCGGCGATGGCGCTGCCTGCGCCGCTGGACCTGCGGGTGAACCTGCTGAAGGCGACACTGCCCGAGGTGCAGGCGGCGCTGGCGGGGGAGGGGATCGAGGCGGTGCCGACGGCGCTGTCGCCCTGGGGGCTGCGAGTCGAGGGGCGGCGTCCCGTGAGTACCGGCAAGGCGTTCCGCGACGGGCTGGTGGAGATCCAGGACGAGGGCAGCCAGATCCTGGCCGCGCTGGTGGGCGCAGCACCCGACATGCGGGTGGTGGATTTCTGTGCGGGCGCCGGCGGCAAGACTCTGGCGCTGGCCATGGTGATGGCCAACCGCGGCCATATCGTGGCGTGCGACGTGTCGGCCCCGCGGCTGGACGCGGCAGTGAAGCGGTTGCGGCGGGCCGGCATCCACAATGTGGAGCGGCATCTGGTGGCGCCCGGCGACAAATGGGCCAAGCGCCGTGCCGGCGGATTCGACCGCGTGCTGGTGGACGCGCCGTGCACGGGCACCGGCACCTGGCGGCGCAATCCCGATGCCCGGCTGCGCCTGGTCGAGCAGGACCTGCGGGAACTCGTTCCCAAGCAGGCCGGAATTCTCGAACAGGCATCAAGACTCGTGCGCAAGGGCGGCCGGCTGGTCTACGCTACGTGCTCGGTCCTCCAGGAGGAGAACGAGGCGCAAGTGCAGGCTTTCCTTTCCGCCCATCCCGAGTTTTCGATCGTTCCGCTGGCCGATGCGTGGGCGCTGCCAGGCCAGGCGCCGTGTTCCGGCCCGTTCCTGGCGCTGACGCCGCGGCGGCATGGCACGGACGCATTCTTCGGGGCCGTGCTGGAGCGGGCGACGTGATCACGGTGCGCCGGGCGCGTGCGGCTGATGCGGCGGCGATCGGCGCCGTGCATGTCGCGGCCTGGCGCAGCGCCTATCCCGGCATCCTGCCGGACGATTTCCTGGCCGGCCTGTCCATGCCCCGGCAGGCCGCGCACTACGATGCCGCGATCCGGGCCGGCGTGGGGGTCCACGTGGCGACTGTGTCGGGGCTGGATCTCGGGCGCTCCGGCGGCCCGGCCCGCATCGTCGGCTTTGTCACCGGCGCGCCCGCGCGCATGCCGGGCGGGTTGGCCGAGGGCGAGATCGAGACCCTGTACGTGCTGGACGACTGGCGGGAGCGGGGCCTGGGCCGGCGGCTGATGCGCGCCGCGGCCGCGCATCTGGCGGCTGCGGGCTGCGGCTCGGCCTTCGTATGGGTGCTGCGCGACAACCCCAGCCGCTGGTTCTACCAACGCCTTGGCGGCAAGCCGGCGGCCGAGTCGGTCATTCGGGTCGGCGGCCAGGAGGTGGTGCAGACCGCCTATATCTGGTCGCCCATCGAGAAGCTGGTGCAAGCCACCTCCGCGGCGCCTTGACCGGCGGTTCCATGCCTGGCCACAGCCTTGCGTTTTTAGCGCCTTGCGGCGGCGGCCGAGCCGTGCTGCAAGAGCCTGCACCGTGACCGATAGGGTGCCCCCGCATATGACCGACGCCGCTGCCGACGCCCCCGACGAACCCGGCTCGGACCGCGTCCTGATCCTCGATTTCGGCAGCCAGGTGACCCAGCTGATCGCGCGCCGCCTGCGCGAGAACGGGGTCTACTGCGAGATCTGGCCGTACAATGCCGATCCCGACCGCATCCGCGCCTTTGCCGCAAGCGCGTTCATCCTGTCCGGCGGCCCGGCCAGCGTGCCCGAGGGCGACTCGCCCCGCGCGCCGGACTTGGTGTTCGAGGCCGGCGTGCCCGTCCTGGGGATCTGCTATGGCCAGATGGCCATGTGCGCCCAGCTCGGCGGCGAGGTCGAACAGTCCGACCACCGCGAGTTCGGCCGTGCCTTCGTCGATGTGGCGGAGCCTTGCGCGCTGTTCCGCGGCGTATGGGCGCCGGGGGCGCGCGAGCAGGTCTGGATGAGCCATGGCGACCGGGTGACCAGGCTTCCTCCGGGCTTTCGCGCGGTCGCGACCAGCGAGGGCGCGCCCTACGCCGCCTTCGCCGACGACAAACGCCGCTTCTATGGCCTGATGTTCCACCCCGAAGTGATGCACACGCCGCACGGGGCACAGTTGCTGCGCAATTTCACCCACGAGGTCGCGGGTTGCCGTGGCGACTGGACCATGGGCGGCTTCCGCGAGACCCAGATCGCCCGCATCCGCGAGCAGGTGGGCAGCGGGCGGGTGATCTGCGGCCTGTCCGGCGGCGTCGATTCGTCGGTGGCCGCGGTGCTGATCCACGAGGCGATCGGCGACCAGCTCACCTGCATCTTCGTCGATCACGGCCTGCTGCGCGCCGGCGAGGCGGCGGAGGTGGTCAAGACGTTCCGGGACCGCTTCAACATCCGCCTGGTGCACCGCGACGCGTCCCGCTTGTTCCTGGATGCGCTGGACGGCGTGACCGACCCCGAGGAAAAGCGCAAGACCATCGGCCGGCTGTTCGTCGAGGTGTTCGAGGAGGAGGCGACGAAGCTCGGCGGCGCCGATTTCCTCGCCCAGGGCACCTTGTACCCGGACGTGATCGAGAGCGTCAGCTTCACCGGCGGGCCCAGCGTCACCATCAAGTCGCACCACAATGTCGGCGGGCTGCCGGAGCGCATGCGCATGCGCCTGGTCGAGCCGCTGCGCGAACTGTTCAAGGACGAGGTCCGGGCACTCGGCCGCGAGCTGGACATTCCCGAGAGCATCGTCGGCCGCCATCCGTTCCCCGGCCCGGGGCTGGCCATCCGCATTCCGGGCGCCATCACGCGCGAGAAGCTGGATCTGCTGCGCCGCGCCGACACGATCTTCCTGGAGGAAATCCGCGCCGCCGGCCTGTACGACGCGATCTGGCAGGCCTTCGCGGTGTTGTTGCCGGTGCGCACCGTCGGCGTGATGGGCGACGGACGCACCTACGACATGGCCTGCGCCTTGCGGGCCGTCACCAGCACGGACGGGATGACGGCGGATGTGTATCCGTTCGACATGGCGTTCCTGACCCGTGTCTCCAACCGCATCGTCAATGAAGTGCGGGGCATCAACCGGGTGACATACGACGTCACGAGCAAGCCACCCGGCACAATCGAATGGGAATGAGAAAGATGAGCAGACTTCCGCGTGGCCGCCAGTTCTTCGCCAATCCGGGGCCGACCAACATCCCCGACAGCATCCTGCATGCGGTCGCGCATGTCACCGTCGACTTCAACGACCCCGCCTTCCTGAAAGTCTACGACGCCTGCATCGAAGGCCTGAAGCGGGTGCTGAAGACCAGGCAGCATCTGCTGATGTACACGGCCTCCGGCCACGGCGCATGGGAAGCGAGCCTGGTCAACCTGATGTCGCCCGGCGACCTCGTGCTGATCCTGGAGACCGGCAACTTCTCCGAGAGCTGGGCCCGGATGGCTGAGGGTCTGGGCGTGCGCGTGCAGACCGTGCCGGCCGATTGGCGCCGCGGCATCGACATCGCCGCGGTGCGCGCGGCCCTCGATGCCGACACGGCGCGCGAGATCAAGGCCGTATGCGTGGTGCACAACGAGACCGCCACGGGCATGTCGCTGCCGGTGGGCGAGGTGCGCGCGGCGATGGATGCGGCGTCGCACCCGGCCTTGCTGCTGGTCGATACCATCTCCTCGCTGGGCTCGATCGATTTCCGCATGGATGAGTGGGGCGTGGATTGCGCCGTGGGCGGCAGCCAGAAGGGGCTGATGCTGCCCACCGGCATGAGCTTCACCGGCGTCTCCGACAAGGCGCTGGAGGCGCATAAATCGGCGAAGCTCGCCAAGCACTACTTCAACTGGACGGTGATGCTGGGCCGCCGGCACAAGGGCTTCGTCGGCACCGTGCCGACCACCCTGTTCTACGGCCTGCAGGAATCGCTGCGCCGGATCGAGGAGGAGGGGCTGGAGCAGGTGTTCGCGCGCCACACCCGGCTGGCCGAGGCTGTGCGCCGCTGCGTGCGCCACTGGTCTGGCAATAACGGGCCGCAACTGTTCTGCCTGACGCCCTCCCGCGTTTCCGACTCGGTCACCGCCGTGCTGATGCCCGAGGGGCATGACGCCGAGGCGATCCGCCGGACCTGCATGGGCATGTTCAACGTGTCGCTGGGCGGCGGGCTGTCGCGGCTCAATGGCCAGGTGTTCCGCATCGGCCATCTCGGCGACCTCAACGAGCCGATGGTGCTGGGCACGCTGGCCAGCGTGGAGATGGCGCTGCAGCTCAACGGCGTGCCGCATGCCTCGGGTGGCGTGGCGGCGGCGATGGCGTTTCTGGCCGAGGCGGCGAAGTCCGCCTGACGGTCCGCTTCATACCAGCGGCCATGAAGAATGACCGCTGGTATGAGTCGTTATTTTGCGCGCCGCCGCCCACCAACCCGGCGCGCGATACCAACGGCCGTTGACGATGGAAGGGTCATCGTCAACGGCCGTTGGTATCATTCGGCGTGACTGATGTCAGGGCCGGCCCCCGTGCGGGGGCCGGCCCTGACTGCTTGCGGCCGATGTGTCGGCCCTATCGTCCGCCGGTTCGGTATGGTCATCTGGTGCCGCGGCGCGCCGGCCGCACGTCCGTCGTCCCGAAACGTTCCGGAGAAAATTCAGCCATGCCCGACGCCGCCACGCTTGCCGCCCTCGAGAAAGCCGTCGATGCCAACTGGGACAAGCAGGTGGCCTGGCTGCAGGATCTGGTGCGCTTCCCGAGTCTGCGCGGCAAGGAAGGGCCGTGCCAGGACTGGATCGCGCGCGCGTTCGCCCAGCGCGGTTGGAGCGTGGACCGCTACACGCTCGACCAGGTGGCGATGGACCACCTGCCGGGTTTCTCGCCGGTGATGGACACCGATTACGCGCAGGCCGTGCAGGTGGTGGCCACCGTGCGCGCGCCGGAGCAGAAAGGCCGCAGCCTGATCCTGCAAGGGCACGTCGACGTGGTGCCGGAGGGGCCGGCGGATATGTGGACGCATCCGCCCTATGACCCGGTGATCAAGGATGGCTGGATGAATGGCCGCGGGGCGCACGACATGAAGCAGGGCGTCTCCGCCATGGTGTTCGCCATGGACGCGCTGCGCAGCGCCGGGCTCGCGCCGGCCGCCGATGTGTATGTGCAGACCGTCACCGAGGAGGAGTGCACCGGCAACGGCGCGCTGTCCACGCTGGCGCGCGGCTATCGTGCCGACGCCTGCCTGATCCCGGAGCCGACGGCCAACACCATCACCCGCAGCCATGTCGGCGTGATGTGGTTCCGCCTGCGGGTGCGCGGCGTGCCCGTGCACGTGGCGCACGCGCAGACCGGCACCAACGCCATCCTGGCCGCCTATGGGCTGATCCAGGCGGTGCAGAAGCTGACCGCCGAGATCAACCAGCGGGCCAGGGCGCATCCCTGGTTCAAGGACATCGCCGACCCCGTGAAGTTCAACCCGGGCGTGATCCGTGGCGGCGACTGGGGCAGCTCGACGCCGGCGTGGTGCGAAGTGGATTGCCGCATCGGCCTGCTGCCCGGCACGCCGCTGGAGCAGGCGCGTCAGGAGGTGCTGGACGCGGTCGCCGGTGCGGCGCGCGGCGATTCGTTCATGGCCAACAACCCGCCGGAGGTGATCTGGAACGGCTTCCAGGCCGACGGCTACACCCTCGATCCCGGCAGCGAGGCGGAGCAGGTGCTGGCCGGGGCGCACCAGGCGGTGTTCGGCACGAAGATGCAGGCGCGGCTGGGCACCGGCGTGAACGACACGCGGTTCTACGGGTTGTATTACGGCATCACCGGCCTGTGCTACGGCCCGGCGGGGGAGGGGGCACATGCCTTCGACGAGCGCGCCCACCTGCCCAGCCTGAAGCGGACCACCCTGGCGATTGCCGCCTTCATCGCGGATTGGTGCGGCACGCGGCCGGCATGAAGCGAGGCGTCGGCGCGCGGCCGCCTGCAACGGCCACGCGCCCGCCTCTACTGTTGCAGCCTTTTGTTCCCAGGGACTTGCTGCCCCCATGCATCCGCCACCCGGTTTCGTCCGGTGGCCTTGGCTTCGTACAGCGCCGCGTCCGCCGCGGCGAGCAGGGTGTCCGCGGTCTCGTCAATCGGCGCCATGGTGGCCACGCCGAAGCTCGCCGTGACCATCACCGGGCCGGGTCCGGTGGGAATCGTGGTGGCCTCGATCAGCCCGCGCAGCCGTTCCGCCGTGGCCAGAGCGGCCTCCGGCGGCGTTTCCGGTAGCAGGATCGCGAACTCCTCGCCGCCCAGCCGGCCAAGGCAGTCGCCGGAGCGCAGCACCGATCGGCACGCGGACACGATGACGCGCAACACCAGATCGCCGGTGGCGTGGCCGTGGCGGTCGTTGACGGCCTTGAAATGGTCCACATCGAGCATGATGCAGCTCAGTTCACGTCGATAGCGCTGCGCCTGCGCCAGCGCCTGCTGCGCGTGGTGCATGAAGGAGCGGCGGGTCTCCGCCCCGGTCAGGCTGTCCGTGGTCGCGAGCTGGCGCAGCTCCAGCTCGTCCATGACCAGGCGCGCCAGATCCTGCATGACCATGACCTGCCCGGGGCTGGGCTTGCGCGGCCGCTGGTCGATGGCGCAGAGCGTGCCGATATTGTGCCCGTCATGAGTCCGCAGCGGGACGCCCATGTAGAAGCGGACCCCGGGTGCGCCCAGCACCAGCGGGTTGTCGCGGAAGCGGGGATCCGCAAGGGCGTCCCGGACGATGAGCGGCTCGTCGCGCTGGACGGCATGGGCGCAGAATGAGATATCCCGGGGCGTCTCGGGGACGCTTAGTCCTTGCCGGGACTTGAACCACTGGCGATCGCGGTCGACCAGCGACACCAGCGCGATCGGCGTCTGCAGCGCCGTTCTGGCAAGGCGTGTGATCCGGTCGAACGACTCCTCCGGCGGCGTGTCGAGCACGTCATAGCGACACAGCGCGTCCAGGCGGCCGGCTTCGGCATGGGTATCGGCGATGTCCACGATCTGCTGGTTTCCTTGGGTGGCCGTCCGGATCGGGGCGCCGCTCCGGTGCAATGCATTCACTGTGGCGATGGAGTCCGGTGACGCGAGCGTCCGCGCCGCGATCGTCCGAGTCCGGCGGCCACGAGGCCGCCCGGCGCGCGGGTGGCGGGAGGGCTGGCACCGCGCGCCTGCACGGCACGGACCGGACACGCCGATTCGAGTCGCCGGCTCATAGTCGCAGGTGCGGATTCGCGATCATGTGGCTCGTCACGGCGCATGGTCCGACTCGCTGGCAACGGAGGGGGGCGGGGGCCGGGCGGCCCGGATACACGGTCCCGGCAAGCCTGATCTATCCAGGGCGATCTTAACGACGCATTAAGAACTCGCTGCCGGCAGGCAATGACGGCGGCGTGCCTGGAAGGCATCCTTCCGGTTCGCCCGGGCCGCGGTTGCGGCCCGGGTGGGCGCTGCCTATGTTCATTTTCTGTTCGCGGCCATGGCTGTTGCGGAATTGCACCGCTGCTCCATATTGTGTGTGGAAAGGTCACGCCGGCCTACATCTAGTGTATTTTGAATTGACGGCGCCAAGCCATTGGGCAGGATAGGGATATGCAATCAGTCGTGACACCGTCCGAGACCTTGGGGGAAATAGCCGTGCTCGATGCCGTCCAGATGCAAGGTCGCCACCAGGTCCGAATTGACCGCTCGCGCGACGCGGCGCTGACCGATTTCGGCCGCGCCACCCTGGACGACCGCTATCTGCTGCCCGGCGAGGGCTATCAGGACCTGTTCGCCCGCGTCGCCAGCTATTACGGCGAGGACGCGGCGCACGCGCAGCGCATCTACGACTACATCAGCCGCATGTGGTTCATGCCGGCCACCCCGGTGCTGTCCAACGGCGGCACCCAGCGCGGCCTGCCGATCTCCTGCTTCCTCAACGAGGCCTCGGACAGCCTCGACGGCATCGTGGGTCTCTGGAACGAGAATGTCTGGCTCGCTTCCAAGGGCGGCGGCATCGGCAGCTACTGGGGCAACCTGCGCTCGATCGGCGAGAAAGTCGGCCAGAACGGCAAGACCTCCGGCGTCATCCCCTTCATCCGCGTCATGGACAGCCTGACGCTGGCGATCAGCCAGGGCAGCCTGCGCCGCGGCTCGGCTGCGACCTACCTGCCGGTGTGGCATCCGGAGATCGAGGAATTCGTGGAAATGCGCCGCCCCACCGGCGGCGATCCGAATCGCAAGGCGCTGAACCTGCACCACGGCATCCTGGTGCCGGACGCCTTCATGCGCGCGGTCGAGGCCGACGAGGAATGGGCGCTGGTCTCGCCCAAGGACGGCAGCGTGGTGCGCAAGATCGGCGCTCGCTCGCTGTGGATCCGCGTCCTGACGGCGCGCATCGAGACCGGCGAGCCGTACCTGGTGTTCAGCGACCACGTGAACCGCGCGCGGCCCGAGCATCACAAGCTCGCCGGGCTTGAGGTGAAGACCTCGAATCTGTGCAGCGAGATCACCCTACCCACCGGCATCGACCAGCACGGCCGCCAGCGCACCGCGGTCTGCTGCCTGTCGTCGCTGAACCTGGAAACGTGGTTCGAGTGGAAGGACCACCCGCTGTTCATCGAGGACGTGATGCGCTTCCTCGACAACGTGTTGGAGGATTTCATCCAGCGCGCGCCGGACGGGATGGAGCGCGCCAGGTACTCGGCCATGCGCGAGCGTTCGGTCGGCCTCGGCGTGATGGGCTTCCACTCGTTCCTGCAGTCGCAGAACGTGCCGTTCGAAAGCGTGATCGCCAAGGTCTGGAACATGCGGATGTTCAAGCACATCCGCGCCCAGGCCGATCAGGCCAGCCGGATGCTGGCCGAGGAACGCGGGCCGTGCCCGGATGCCGCCGAATACGGCATCATGGAGCGGTTCTCGAACAAGATGGCGATCGCGCCGACCGCCTCGATCTCCATCATCGCCGGCAACGTGAGCCCCGGCATCGAGCCGATCGCGGCCAACGTGTTCCTGCAGAAGACACTGTCGGGCAGCTTCACGGTGCGCAACCGGCATCTGCAGAAGCTGCTGGCGGAGAAGGGCCAGGACAACGAGGAAGTCTGGTCGTCGATCACGCTGAACAAGGGCAGCGTGCAGCACCTCGCCTTCCTCACCGAGCAGGAGAAGGCGGTCTACAAGACCGCGTTCGAGCTGGACCAGCGCTGGGTCATCGAGCATGCCGCCGACCGCACGCCGTATATCTGCCAGAGCCAGTCGGTGAACGTTTTCCTGCCCGCCAACGTGCACAAGCGGGACCTGCACCAGATCCACATGCTGGCGTGGAAGAAGGGCGTGAAGTCGCTGTACTACTGCCGCAGCCTGTCGATCCAACGGGCGGACAATGTCAGCGAGAAGGCGGTTCGTCCGGCCGAATTCACCGGCATTCCCGTCGCCAACGACCAGGGCTTGCTGCCGCTGGCGGTGGCAGCAAGCAACCCCACCGATTACGAGGAATGCCTCGCCTGCCAGTAGGCGACGCCGTCCGTCCGTGCCGTCGTGAGGCTGACCGACCCCGCCGCCGCGCCGACCGCGGCGACGGGGCTTCGCGTATATGGTTCGATCTTTCACCGCGACCACAAGATTTGGTGGTCAATTCGCTCTCTCCCCATGTCCCTTGTGGTCGGCCGGTGCTAGCCTAAATGCGTTGGCAGCAACGATTCGCAGGCAGGTGAAATCTTATGACATCCACGACGAACTCCCCCGACGAACGGCCTGTGCGCTTCGACCTGTTGACCGAGAACCCGGTCTACAAGCCGTTCCGCTACCCCTGGGCCTACGAGGCCTGGTTGACCCAGCAGCGCGTGCACTGGCTGCCTGAGGAAGTGCCGCTTGCCGACGACGTGAAGGACTGGCACCGCAACCTCACCGCCGCCGAGCGAAACCTGCTGTCGCAGATCTTCCGCTTCTTCACCCAGGCGGATGTCGAGGTGAACAACTGCTACATGAAGCATTACAGCCAGGTGTTCAAACCCACCGAAGTGCTGATGATGCTGTCGGCGTTCTCGAACATCGAGACGGTGCACGTGGCGGCCTACAGCCACCTGCTCGACACCGTCGGCATGCCCGAACTCGAGTACACTGCCTTCCTCAAATACAAGGAGATGAAGGACAAGTACGATTACATGCAGTCCTTCCGGGTGGACAGCAAGCACGAGATCGCCAAGACGCTGGCGGCCTTCGGCGCGTTCACCGAAGGGCTACAGCTGTTCGCGTCCTTCGCGATCCTGCTGAATTTTCCCCGCTTCGGGAAAATGAAGGGCATGGGCCAGATCATCTCGTGGTCGGTGCGCGACGAGACGCTGCACTGCCTGTCGATCATCCGCCTATTCCGCACCTTCGTGCAGGAAAACCCAGAGATCTGGACCGACGAATTGCGGCGCGAGATCTACATTACGTGCGCCACCATCGTCGACCACGAGGACGCCTTCATCGACCTCGCCTTCGAGCTCGGTTCCGTCGAAGGACTCACGGCCACGGAGGTGAAGCAGTATATCCGCTACATCGCCGACCGCCGCCTGACCCAGCTCGGGCTGAACCCGCTGTTCCGTGTCGACCGCAACCCGTTGCCGTGGCTGGACGAGATGCTGAACGCGGTGGAGCACGCTAACTTCTTCGAGAACCGTTCGACCGAATACAGCAAGGCTTCGACGGTCGGCACCTGGGAGGAGGCGTTCTCGGGCAGCGTGTTCGAGACGGCGCAGCCAACCGGAGCAGTCCTTCCGGGCGAGTAGCCGGCGGCATCCCGCGCCGCCACACCGGGCCATCCGCCCGCGCGCCGCTTGGCCGGCATGCGTGGGCGGGTGGCTTTACCGTTCAGCCGCCCTGCACCAAGTTAGCTGCCATGTTGCGATATATCCGCTGGTCCGCTTACACGCTCATCGTCGTCATCCTGGTCGCCTGGGCGGCGATATGGCGGTACCCGAATCTTCTCGGCGGCACGGTGCAAACCGCGATCTCCGGCGTCGCGGGCCTGGCCGTGCCTGCCGGTGTTTCCGTGGGCGGCCCGTTCGCGCTGACCGACACCAACGGCCACGCGGTCACGGACGCCAGCTATCGCGGCCGCTGGATGCTGGTCTATTTCGGCTATACGTTCTGCCCAGACGTCTGCCCGACCGAACTGCAGGCTGTGGCCGCAGCGCTCGACAAGCTGGGGCCGGACGCGGCGAAGATCGCGCCGCTGTTCATCACGGTCGATCCCGAGCGTGATACGGTGGCGGCCCTGGCCGACTACGTGAAATTGTTCGACGAACGATTGATCGGCCTGACCGGCACGCCCGACCAGATATCGGCGGCAGCACGTGCGTATCGTGTCTACTATGCCAAGGCGACTCCAAAGGACTCGAGCAGCTACCTGATGGACCATTCGTCGTTTCTGTATCTCATGGGCCCCGATGGCACGTTCCGTGCCCTGTTTCGCCAGGGAACCAGCCCGCAGGACCTGGCGGATGGGATTCGTGCCCGCATGGCCGCTTCGTGAAGCAGACCCGCCCTCGGAAGACCCCCCGGCTCGGAAGGGATCCAGGATGAAGGGAACGCGCCGTGAGTGACCTGGAAGATCCCGCGAAGGACGTGGTCGCAACCGGGGCGCCGCGCTACAGCCGGCGCCTGTCCGACAAGATCCTGATCGCCTTCCACCAGGCCTGCGACCAGTCCGATTTCGAGATCGCCGAGCAGCTTCTGCACATTCTCGAGATGATGCTGAAGCGTCGCCCGCTCACCGCCGACAGCAACCGCCGCCGCACCATGGAGAGCCTGGTCGCCGCGCATGAGCGGCTGTGGTACCTGCGCCACCCCGGCGACGACCAGCACTGACCGGCCGCGCACGCCGGCGCCTCGGGCCCGGATCACAGCGGCAGCGGCGCATCGCCGCCCAGGATCGCGGCGGCCGGATCGGTATAGCCGCCGTCATCGCGGTGCAGCACCAGCCCGGACAGCATCCGGCATGGCCCGCGGCCGCCCTTCACGCCCCGCAGCAGCACGAGCTTGGCCGTACGCCCGGCCTTCGGCCACAGCGGCAGCACCGCCGGGCTGCCGCACCCCGCGGCCGCCAGCGCCGCCAGGCAGGCCGGCATGACCGCAGCCGCCACCACCAGCGTCAGCGTGCCCCGATGGCGCAGCGGTGCGGCCAGACGCTGCGTCCACAGTGCGAACAATCCGACCTCGGCCCGCTTCGCATGCTCTCGTCCCGGATCGGGCGAGGCCGTCCCGGCCGGCGCATGCCAGGGGGGATTGGCGAAGGCATGGTCGAACACCCCGTCCGGACGCCATGCCGCGAGGTCCTCCGGCACGAACGCGAGGCCGGAAAACCCGTTGGCCGCCGCATTTGCGCCCGCCAGCGCCGCCAGTGCCGGATCACGCTCCACCCCGACGCCCGACACACCGGGCACCCGGCGCGCGAGGCAAAGCAGCGCCGCGCCGGCGCCGCTTCCACCCTCCAGCACGCGTTGCCCCGGCTGCGCCGGCACGCTGGCGGCCAGCAGCACCGGCTCGATCCCCGTGCGGTGCCCGTTGGCCGGCTGGTCGTGGCGCAGCTGCCCGCCCAGCAGGAACCCGCGCGTCACCTGCATCAGGCCTCGCCGGCCTCGCGCAGCACGCGGCGCGCCTGCCGCTCGTCCGCCTCGGCCACGGCCAGGCGCCGAGGGATTGCCCCGATGCTGCCCTCCACGGCGCTGGCATGGCCGTCCAGCAGCACGCAATCGATGCCGGCATCCCGCAGCAATGCCATCAGGAAGCTCAGCCGGACCGGGTCGTTCGATACTGCGATGGTGCGCATGCGTCCTGTCAGCTACCTTGTCCCGGCCAGCATCGGCCAGACCGCCGGTTCGGCAAAGCCCTGATTGCGCTCGCCCGATTCGCCGGCAGTCCATTTGGCAACGTCTTGAAACGGCTCGCCTTGACCCTGCTTCTACCCCGCCGATATGGTGCCGCCGGCTTCGCACGAGGCCAATCCATCCATCCGCCTGCCGGGAGAGCCACTTGGGCGTCGTGACCAGCCTGCCCCAGACCGCTGCCGCCCCGGCCACACAAGCCGGTGTGCCGGCGCATGGGGTGACCCAAGCCGACATGAAGCACATCGACCCCGAGGACGCCCTGAACGCCCTGGTCGAGTTGGTCGCCGACGACCTGCTCGCCTGCAACCGCGCCATTGTCGCCCGCATGGACAGCCCGGTGGAGCTGATCCCCCAGCTCGCCGCCCATATCGTGGCCGCCGGCGGCAAGCGCCTGCGCCCGCTGCTGACCCTCGCTGCGGCACGCATGTGCGGCTATAGCGGCCTGCGCCACGTCAACCTGGCGGCCTGCGTCGAGTTCATCCACACCGCGACCCTGCTGCACGACGACGTGGTGGACGAAAGCCTGCTCCGCCGCGGCCTCGCCAGCGCCAACGCGGTGTTCGGCAACAAGGCCTCGGTACTGGTCGGCGACTTCCTGTTTGCCCGTGCCTTCCAGCTCATGGTGGAAGACGGCTCGCTGCGGGTGCTGGAAATCCTCTCCCGCGCCGCCGCCACCATCGCCGAGGGCGAGGTGCTGCAGCTGGTCACCCAGAACGACCTGTCGACCACCGAGGAACGCTACCTCGACGTCATCAAAGGCAAGACCGCCGCCCTGTTCGCTGCCGCCTGCCAGGTCGGCGCGGTCGTCGCCGCCCGCCCGGACGCCGAGGAGGTGGCATTGGCCGAATACGGGATGAATCTCGGCATCGCCTTCCAGCTCGTCGACGACGCGCTGGACTACTCGGCCGACCAGGCCACCCTGGGCAAGACCGTCGGCGACGACTTCCGCGAAGGCAAGATCACGCTGCCCGTTCTGGCCGCTTATGCCGCCGGTGACGAGGACGAGCGCAGCTTCTGGCGCCGCACCGTCGAAACCAGCGAGCAGGTAGCCGACGACCTCGATCACGCCATGCTCCTGATCGTCCGCCGCAACGCCATCCAGGCCACGCTCGACCGTGCCGCGACCTTCGCCGCCGCCGCCAAGGCCAGCCTCGAAGTCTTCCCGGACTCCGCGTATCGTCGTGCCCTGCGGTCGGTAGCCGACTACACGGTGTGCAGGGCGCGTTAACGAGAAGAACGAAGGCAAGGCCAGGGCAGAGCCCTGGCCTTTTTTCCCTTCAGCTCACCACCGAGATCTGCTCACGGCGCAGCTGCACGGCCAGTTCGTCGAGCGACTTGCCGACGGCGTCGAGCATTTCGTCGATTTCGGCCCGGGTGATGATCAGCGGCGGGCTGAAGGCCAGCGCGTCTCCCGGCAAGGCCCGGCCGATCACGCCATTGGCTTCGGTGAGCTTCACCAGACGGGCGCCGACCTTGTGTGCGGGGTCGAAGTTCTTGTGCGTTGCCTTGTCGGCCACAAGTTCGACGGCGCCGATCAGGCCGACGCCGCGCACTTCGCCCACCAGCGGGTGGTTGGCGAAGCGGCGGCGCAGTTCCGCCTGCATGTAAGGGCCGACATCGCCGACGTGATCGCCGATCCTGGTTTCGTCATAGATCTTCAGCGTCTCGACCGCGACGGCGGCCGGCACGGGGTGGCCGGAATAGGTGTAGCCGTGGCCGAACGTGCCGATCTTGTGGCTCTCGTCGGCAAGGCCCTGGAACACCCGCTCGTTCACCAGCACCGCGCTGATCGGCAGGAACGACGACGACAGCGCCTTGGCGCAGGTCAGGATGTCCGGCTGCACGTTCAGCGTGGTGCTGCCCCAGTAGTTGCCGGTGCGCCAGAAGCCGCAGATCACCTCGTCGGCGACCAGCAGCACGTCGTATTTGCGCAGCACCGCCTGGATCTTCTCGAAATAGCCCTTGGGCGGCAGGATCACGCCGCCGGCGCCCATGATCGGCTCGGCCCACATCGCAGCCACCGTATCGGGGTCCTCGGCGAGGATCAGCTTCTCCAGCTCATCGGCGCAGCGGGTGGCGAATTCCTCCTCGCTCTCGCCCGGCAGGCCCGCATGGTAGTAGTGCGGCGCCATGGTGTGCAGGAAGCCGGGCAGGGGCACGTCGAAGCTGCGGTGGTTGGCGGGCAGCCCGGTCAGGCTCGCGGCGGCCAGCGTGATGCCGTGATAGCCCTTGATGCGGCCGATGATCTTCTTCTTCTTCGGCCGGCCGACGGCGTTGTTGAAGTACCAGACCATCTTGATCGCGGTGTCGTTGGCCTCGCTGCCGGAATTGGCGAAGAACGCCTTGCTCATCGGCACCGGCGCGCGCTGGATCAGCATCTCCGCCAGGTCGATCATCGGCTCGTGCGACTTGGCCGTGAACGCGTGGTAGAAGGGCAGCTTGCGCATCTGGTTCGTCGCCGCCTGCACCAGCCGCTCGTTGGAGAAGCCGAGTGCGGCGCACCACAGGCCGGCCACGCTCTCGATGTAGCCCTTGCCGTTCTCGTCCCACACCCGCACGCCTTCGCCGCGGCTGATCACCATCGGCCCCACCTCCTGGTGGAGCTTCAGGTCGGTGTACGGGTGCAACGTATTGGCGATGTCGCGGGCGGCAGCGGAATTGACGAGCGGGGGGGTCATGATGTGCCTCTCGGGCCTGGGGCTTGGGACACGACACTCTAGAGCCGGTTGACGGCATCGGGGAACCCCGCATGGGTCCGTGTCATGGCCGCCCGATCCTTCCCGAAGCCGGGCGAAGGCCGTATGAATCCCGGGTGACGCAGCCCCGGAGCCGGGCGCGGAGAGGAATTCGATGACCGAGTTGAAGCCGCATGCCGCCCATTGGGGCGCCTTCACTGCCGTGGTCGACAACGGCCGCCTGACCACGGTGCAGCCGTTCCCGGGCGACCCCAATCCGCCGGCGCTGCTGGCCTCCATCCCTGATGCCGTGCATTCGCCGGTGCGCATCGACCGCCCCTATGTCCGCAAGGGCTGGCTGGCAGGCGACCGTGCCGGCGGCACGCCCCGCGGCGGCGAGCCTTTCGTGCCGGTCGATTGGGACACCACGATCCGGCTCGTCGCCGGCGAGGTGGCCCGCGTGCGCGACCGGTTCGGCCCGGCCAGCATCTTCGGCGGCAGCTATGGCTGGTCCTCGGCCGGGCGGTTCCATCATGCCCGCAGCCAGCTGCACCGGCTGCTCGCCACCGCGGGCGGCTTCACCGCCCAGCTCACCAACTACTCCTACGCCGCCGGCATGACGCTGATGCCGCACATCGTGGGCACCAACGCGGTGATCGAGGGGCCGGTGGTGGAGTGGCGCGACATCGTCGTCCACGCGAAGCAGCTCGTCTGCTTCGGCGGCATCACCCTGCGCAACGGCCAGATCACCTCGGGCGGCGCCGGCCGGCACGAAATGGCGTATTGGCTCCGCCGCGCCGCCGAGGCGGGGGTGAAGCTGGTCAACATCTCGCCGATCCGCACCGACATGCCCGATTTCGCGCAGGCCGAATGGATCCCCATCCGCCCGGGCACCGACACCGCGCTGATGCTCGGCATGGCGCATGTGCTGATCGCCGAGGGCCGCCACGACGCGGTGTTCCTGGACCGCTGCACCACCGGCTTCGGGCGGCTGCGCGCCTATGTGCTGGGCGAGGCCGACGGCACCGCCAGGACACCGGCCTGGGCCGCCGCCATCACCGGCGTGCCGGAGGCCACCATCATCCGCCTCGCGCGCGACTGCGCGGCCCTGCCGACGATGCTGAGTGCCGCCTGGTCGGTGCAGCGTGCCGAGCACGGCGAGCAGCCGTTCTGGATGCTGGCGGCGCTGGCCGCCATGCTCGGCCATATCGGTCAGCCGGGTCAGGGCTTCGCCTATGGCATGGGCAGCATGAACGGCATGGGCACGCCTCGGCTGGAGATCCCGTCGATCGGCCTGCCGGCGCTGCCGAACCCCGCCAACAGCTTCATCCCCGTCGCCCGCGTCACCGAGATGCTGGAGCGGCCGGGCCAGGACTACGACTATAACGGCCGCCGCCTGACCTATCCGGACGCGCGCATGATCTGGTGGGCGGGCGGCAACCCGTTCCATCACCACCAGGATCTCAACCGCCTGCTGCGCGCCTGGGCGCGGGTGGAGACCATCGTGGTCAGCGAGCCCTGGTGGACCGCGCCCGCCCGCCACGCCGACATCGTGTTGCCGGCCACCACCACGCTGGAGCGCGACGACATCGGATCGAGCGCGCGCGACCGGCACATCCTGGCGATGAAGCAGGCGATCCAGCCGTTCGCCCAGGCGCGCAACGAGTTCGACTATCTCGCCGACGTAGCCGACGCGCTGGGCGTGCGCGACCGCTACACCATGCAGCGCGACGTGCCGGCCTGGCTGCGCGTGCTCTACCAGCGCGGCCGTGACGCCGGCGCACGGATGGGCGCCGAGCTGCCGGATTTCGACACGTTCTGGGCGGCCGGCGCGGTCGAGGTCGCGGCCCCCGCGCAAGCCAGCGTGCCGTTCGCGGATTTCGTGCGCAATCCGGCCGCAGCCCCGCTGAACACGCCGTCCGGGCGCATCGAGATCTTCTCCGAGCGCATCGCCGGCTTCGGCTACGACGACTGCCCCGGCCATCCCGTCTGGCTCGCCCCGCGCGAATATCTGGGCGGGGAGCGGGCAGGGACGTATCCGCTGCATCTGCTGTCGGTGCAGCCGGCCACGCGCCTGCACGGCCAGCTCGACCAGGCGCGCGTCAGCCTGGCGAGCAAGATCGAGGACCGCGAGCCGATCCTGATGCAGGCCGCCGACGCCGCCGCGCGCGGCCTGGCCGAAGGCGACATCGTGCGCGTGTTCAACGACCGCGGCGCCTGCCTCGCCGGCCTGCGCGTCACCGACGGCCTGCTGCCGGGTGTCGCCGTGATGGCCACCGGTGCGTGGTTCGATCCGCTGGAACCGGGCGTGCCCGGCAGCCTGTGCGTGCACGGCAACCCCAACGTGCTGACTCAGGATGTCGGCACGTCGCGGCTGGGACAGGGGCCGTCGGCGCAGTCCTGCCTGGTGCAGGTGGAGGCGTGGCGCGGCGCGCTACCGCCGGTGAAGGTGCACGCGCCGCCGCCGATCGAGCCGGCGGGCGCGTAGGCTTCGCAACCGGACTGTTCCGTTCAGATGAATGTGACTCACGCCGACGTGACGGAGTAGGCGACACTCGCAATCCGGGACTGCAATGTCAGCAACCTGACCTGCGAGGTCGCCATGGCCAACAAGCCGATTCTCCTGGGTGAAGCCATCGAGGCGCTGCGGACCGAGATCGAGGCGGCGGTCGCCGCCGCCGCCGGCAAGGACATCCAGTTCGAGCTGGGACCGATCGAGATGGAGTTCCAGACCGTCGCGACGCGCGAGGGCGGCGTCAATGCCAAGGTCTCCTTCCGGATCCTTGGCGTGGGCGCCGAGCTTGGCGGCGACGGCAAGTTGACCAGCGCGCACACGCAGCGGGTCAAGTTCCTGCTGAATCCGATGCAGGAGCCGGCGGAGGGCGGGAGCGAGAAGCTCAAGGTCAAACGGGTCCCCGGCAGGTAGGCGGCAAACCCGGGCCAGCCGCGATGCAGTCCGACCGGGTCGTAGAAATCACGTTCGGCAAGCTGAGCGCCGGCAGCGGCTACCTGATCACGCCGCGTCACGCGCTGACCGCCCGCCATGTCTGCGAGCCCGAGCAGGTGGGCGCGGCCTGCCAAGTCCGCCCGCTCGCGAGCGCCGACGACGCGCTGAAGCCGGTGAGCGAGCGCGTGCGGCCGGACGCCGTCGGCGGGCGTGTCGGCTGGCTCTCGGCCGCGCAGGATGTCGCTGTCATCGACCTCGACGCCCCGGTCATGGTGGGCAGCTTCCCCGGCCAGGCCGGGCCCGGCCAGCCGATCCCGTTCGGCATCGTCCCATACGACCAGACCTCCCATGTCTGCGACGGCACCGGATTTCCCGAGGCTTCCGGCACCGAAGACCGCACGCTGGACGCGACGCTGGTCTGGGTCATGGCGAGCCGGCGCTTCGACGTGAATGTCCGCAACGGGCCGCCACGCAGCTACAAGCTGTGGGCCGGGTTCTCCGGGACCTTGCTGTTCGCCGGCGGCGTTCCGGTGGGCGTGATCTGCACCGTGGACGGAAAATGGGACGGCGGGGTGCTGGAGGCGACGCCGTTGGAGGTTCTGCTCGACGATCCCGGTTTCATCGCCCATCTCGCCGCCGCCCAGGTTGCCGCCCCCGAGCGCCGGGTGATCGGCCGCCTTGCCAGTACCTTGCTCGCGCGCATCTCCGCCCGGGTCTACCGCATCGACCGCAACGAGCAGGCGGAGGCGATCATCGGCCATGTGCGCAGGCTGCCCGAGCGTGCGCCGCCGCAGGTCTTCGTCATTCCCGGGCTCGACGAGGACGAGCACCGCCTGCTCATCGACCGGCTGTCGCGCGAGCCGGTGATCGGCCGCCGTCTGGGGCGCGAAGCCGACGGCGAGAACGTCATCCGCTCCCTGCCCTGGCCGAAGGAGCGCAGCATCAATCCCGACGCGCGCTTCCACGATACGCTGCTCGACCGCTTCCATGCCGCGCTCGGCTTGCCGCCGCCTACCCCGGGCGCGCCGCCGGACCTAGCCGGCCTGCGCCGGCGGCTGAACGACGGCGTGGCCCCGCGCGGCTTCTGGGTGCTGGTCAACCGGGCCGACGCCTTTGCCGGCCATGCTGCGCTGCTGCGGCAATGGCTGGGGCTGTGGGATTCGCTCGCGAAGCTCGAACCGGGGCCACCGGTGCTGCTGTTCCTGTGCCTGGCCTGGGACGACCCGCCGCCGGAAAAGCCGTCGCTGATCCCGTTCCTGCGCCGGCCGCAGCCCAAGCCCGATCCGGACCTGGAGGCGGCGCTCGCCGAGGCATTCGAGCGCGGCCAGCTCACCCCGCTCGACGACCTGCGCAAGATCACGGCCGCCGACGTGCATCCCTGGATCGACGAGCTGCGCCATGTCTGCCAGCCGGCGCCGGCCGAGCATTTCGAGGTGCTGCGCTTCAGCCTGCTCAACCGCATCGGCGATGGCAAGCGCATGCGGGGCCTGTCCACCGACATTTCCGCGCTGCTGGAGCGGCTGGACCCCCTGCCCGGAGCGCCGCGATGACCGACATCGTGTCCGACACCGTGTGGACCACCGTCCCGCGCAGCGACCTCGCAGCGCCGCTGCGCCTGCCGGATCCGGTCAGCGAGCGCTACAAGGACCCGGCCGGCTATGATCCGGGGCCGGAACTGGTGGCCGCCGTCAATGTCTCTCTGCTGCTCGGCCAGGCGCTGCTGCTGACGGGCGAGCCCGGCTGCGGCAAGACCAGCGTCGGCGCCTGGCTGTCGCGCCAGCTCGGCCTGGGCGATCCGCTGGTGCACAACGTGAAGTCGACCAGCGTCGGGCGCGAGCTGCTGTACGAGTTCGACGAGCTGGCGCGCTTCCGCGATGCCCAGCCCGGCGGCACGCCGCGCCCGCAGCATTACTATCTGCGGCTGAACGCGCTCGGCCTCGCCATCGTGCTGACGCGCGGACAGGACACTATGCTGCCGGGCGTGGACAAGCGCTGCCATCGCGACCTGACCTGGCAGACCTTGCCGGCGCTGCCGGCGCCGCAGCCGGGCCCGGACCCGCGCTTCGCGCGCCGCCACGTGGTGCTGATCGACGAGCTAGACAAGGCGCCGCGCGATACCCCGAACGACCTGCTGTTCGAGATCGAGCGGATGGAGTTCCGCATCCCCGAGCTGGGCACCGCCGTGACCGGCGACCCCGCCTTGCGGCCGATCGTGGTGATCACCAGCAACTCGGAGAAGAGCCTGCCCGAGCCGTTCCTGCGGCGCTGCGTATTCCACCATATCCGCGCCCCCGACGAGGCGCGCCGCCGCCAGATCGTGCAGCGGCGCCGGCACCCGTTCGCCGAACGCACGCACCTGTTCGAACAGGCCATGACCTTCTACGACCGCCTGCCCGAGAGCCTGGGGCGGGCGCCCGGCACGGCCGAGCTGCTGGCCTGGCTCGAAGCGCTCGACGAGGCGGTGCGGCAGCACGAGAACGGGGCGGGGGGCGGCCCGGTGCAGACGCTGAAGGGCCTGATCGGGCCCACGCTCGGCACGCTCGCCAAGACGCGCGAGGACCTCGGGCGCGCCGCCGACGAGCTGGGCCGGGCCGGATTGGACTGATGGCGGGCCTCGACTGGTTCGCGCAGGTGCCGGTCTGGACCGGATTCCTGCGCGTCCAGGGGTTCCGCTATGGCGTCGGCGACGAGCTGCGCGTCACCGCGCTCATTGCCCGGCTGCACGAGGCTGGAATCGCCGTGTCCGACGCGGCGGCCGCATCGCGCTGGTTCGGGCCGGTGCTGTGCCGCAACGCGGACGACCAGCAGCGGCTGGCGAGTCTGCTGGCCGACTGGGCGGCGCAGCAGCAAGGCGTGCCGCCGCCGGCTGCGGCGTCGGCGCCGGCGGCGGCGGGCATCCTGCGCAACCGCGCCCGCCTGCCGTGGCTGGTCGCCGCGGCATTCGTGGCGCTGCTGGCGCTCGGTGCCGCGGTGGTCCGGTGGGGGCCCGACCTGATGCCGGCGCCGCCCGTACCCGTGGCCCCCGCGGCGCCGGCGCCGGCGCCGGCCCCCTCCGCCGCCGCAGCCGCGTGGCTGGTCGACTTCCTGCCCTGGCATCGCCTCGGCGCCGCGGCTGCCGTGCTCGCCATCTTCGCCGGTATCCTGATCACGCGCGGCCGGCAAAGGGCGGCGCTGCTGCGCACCCTGGTGCCGCGCGACGCGAAGGCGGCGACCATGCCCATCTCCGTGACCGGGCTGCAGCTGTTCCGCCCCGGCGCATTGAAGGCCGCGCTCGCCGATCTGCGGCGCCACCGGCCGGAGCCGGCGGAATGGCTGGACGGCCGCGCCAGCGTCCGCGCCACTGTGGCCGCCGCGGGGTTCGTGCGCCTGGTGCCCGGCCAGCGTCCCGCGCTGCCGGAGCATCTGCTGCTGGTGGACATGGCCGGAACCGACGACCTGCTGGGGGCACTGGCCGACCTGATCCTGGCGCGTCTGCGCGAAGGCAACGTCGCGGTCGAACGGTTCGACTACCACGGCGACCCGCGGCGGCTGCGGCGCATCGACGAGCAGGGCAAGCCGGCCGGCACCGTCGACCTGGAGACATTGCGCGCCGAATATCCCCGCCATCGCCTGCTGGTGCTGTCCGACCTCGCCAGCTTCAGCGACGCCGAGACCGGGCGGATGCGCGACTGGGTGGACGATCTGCGCGGCTGGCCCGAGATCGCGGCGCTGACGCCGCTGCCGGCGAACCAATGGGGTCCGCGCGAGCGCGATCTGGTGCGCCTCGGCTTCGGCGTGGTCGAGGCGACGCCGTCGGGCGTGGCCGAACTGGCGCGGCTGTTCCGGATCGACCTGCCGCAGGAACGGGCGACGCCAGGTGGCGCGCATGGCGCGCGGCTCGATTTGCGGCTGGCCGTCGATCCCTATCTGTGGCTGGGTGACATGCCGCCGCGCCCCGCGCAGGTGGCCGGGCTGCTGGGCGACCTCCGCGATGCGCTGGGCGCGCGGGCCTTCACCTATTTCTGCGCGATTGCGGTGTTTCCGGCGATGCATCCCAGGCTCACGCTGGCGCTGGGCTGCCTGCTGGCCGACGCGCAAGGCCAGGCTTTGCTGACCGAGGCGACGCTGGCGCGGCTGTGCCGCCTGCCATGGCTGCGCCGTGGCCGGCTGCCGGATTGGCTGCGGCTGGCGCTGGTGCGCGACCTGGCAGCGCGGCCCGCAGAAGCCGCGCGGGTGCGTGCGGCCTGGACCGTGATGCTGGACCCCCAGCGCAAGGGCGAGGCCGCACCGCTGCCGCTGGACGTGGTGCACCAGGTGCCGCGCGGCATGGCGGCGCTGATCGGCGAACTGCTGCGCCGCCCCGGCAGCTATCGCGAGGCGATCCTGGTCGCGTTCCTCGACGGCAAGGCGCTGCCGGAGCTTGCGGTCGAGTTGCCGTCCCGGATGAAGCGGCTGCTGCGCCAGGGCATCCCGCGCCGCGAATGGGCGATCGCCGTGGCGGCGCTCGTCCTCGCCGTGCTGGCCGCCGTCTTCACCGACACGCTGGACGCCGCCGCCGTCTATCTCGATGGGTTGCAGACGGCGGCGGCGCAGTACCTTCAGGCGACCGCTGCCTATGCCGCGTTCCAGTCGGTCGACGCCGCCCTGACACTCTACCTTCCTTATCTGTTGTCCGCGGGGGCGTTGGGGTTCTGGTATCTCGGGCTGCCGCTGTTCGGCCGTTGGTCGCTGCCGGAACTCACCCTCTCTGCCGCGGACATCCCGCTGGTGCGCGTGCAACTCTGGCTCATCGGCCGCGGGTGGTTCTCGCTATCGCTGCACACCAACGGCTGGTGCGCGCTCATGGCATTGGGCGGCGTGGCGACCGCGGCGCTGGCACTGGTTGCCGCCCCGCTTGCCGCCGAGCGCTGGGGCGCGCTGGTTGCCACCGCGACCGTGATGCTGTGGTGCACCCGCCCGGTGGCGAAGGGGGCGTATCGCTGGAGCCCGGCGCTGGCGCTGTTGAGCCTGGCGATCACCATCGACCCGCTCTGGGTGCCGCAATTGGACCTTTGCCTGTTCCCCGTGGTGGGCTGGCTCGCTGCCCGGTGCGTGCGGTACGGGCAGCATGACGGCGAGATCGCGGAGCCTCTGCCTGCCGGCCGATATCGTGCACATCACCTGCTCGACGCGTTGCGCTGTGCGGCGCCGGCGATGTTGTTGGGATTGCCGCTGTTCCCCGGTGTTCTGGCCATGCAGTCCCTGCCGGGCACGCTGGCCGCGCTGGTGTTGCTGATCCGGCTTCTCACGGACGAGCACTATGTCAACGAATGCCGTGCTGCCAACCGGCTCGGCTGGGATCAGGTCGGTGTGCTGCTGTTGCCGCTGGCGACGTATGGGTCCGTCGGCGGTGGCGCGTTCGTCTGGGACCCGACGCCGTTGCTGTTGCTGGTGTGCTGCCTGATCGGGATGTCGCAGGCCGGGTGGGGCCGCGTGCTTGGCACAGGGGCGCTGCTGGCGATCCTGTTCACTGCTTTGAGGCTGTTGTCTCCCGGTCCCTTCGGCGTGGCGTGGATCTCCCTCCAGCACGATTTCGAGCTGTTCGGCACATGCGGCAGCGCCTGCGTGATGCTGGGCCTCGGCCGGCTGCTGCGCGGCGAGAGCCTTGCGAACTGGCTGGGTGCGCCGGAGGCGACGCGCCGCAGGGTGGAAATCCTGGCTCCGGTTGTATTGCTGGCCGCATTCCTTCTCCAGGACATGCTTCTCGGAGCCGATGGTGATGCCGGATACATGGGCGTCGGCTCGCCATTCGAGCCGGTGACGCAACCCGCCATCGTCGCCGTCGCCGCCCTTTATGCGCCGCGCCGCGTTCTGTGGTGGCTGGTTGCGGCGATCGGCTTCACCTTCGGCTTCGAATATCTCGCCTACGCGAACTTTGCAGGCGGACCCTGGTTCATTGGTCCGAGGGTGTTCGGCCAGATGCTGACGCTACGCTTCCGGGAGTTCGCCTTGCTCCGGATATTCGTGGAGGTGCTGGTGTCGCTGCTCACGCTTGCAGCGATGCGGAACGTCCGCATCGTCCGGCTGAAAGGCCCACTCGAATACGCGGCGCCGACATGACGGAAACGCCGGAATACCCGCAGATGTCCGAGGCCGATCCGGTACCGCAGCCGCCGCCAATGGCGCCCGGGATGCCGTCGCCGCCGCGTGGGCTGCCGCCGCTGTCCTGGGGCCGGCTGGCATGGCCTGCCGTCGTCGTAACGGCGGTTGCACTGGCATTCTGGTATGGCCCGCGCGCCGCCATTGGCATTGCCACGCTCACTGCGTCGCCGCCCAGCACGACTCCGTCCGTCCCCTTCGGACAGCAACAACAACAGCAACAACAGCAACAACAACAGCAGCAGCAGCAGCAGCAGCAGCAGCAACAGGTGCCGCCGGCGCCGAATGCCGCGCCCCAGCAGACCAAATCGGCGAAGTGACGGTTCAGCGCGTCAACGCCACCGCCACTTGCGCGAACGCAGCCGCACTGCGGGCGACCACGCCGACATCCACCGCATCCGGCCAGCGGTCCTGCGGCAGGTGGAACAGCAGGTTGCTGCCCGCCAGCGTAATGTAGCGCCCGCCGGCGCGGTGGATGTCGGCCAACGCGCCATTCGGCACCGTGTCCTTCGCCAACAGCCCGTCCGGGGGCTGGCCGGCATCGGCCATCGCGCGGCTGGCGAGAGCGCGCAGATCGTCCCACGGCGACTGCAGCGTCTGCCGGCCGCCGGCGGCACCGATATTGGCGCCGAAATGCAGCCAGGTTGCCGTCCTCTCCCAGCCCGGCCGCCGCGCCATGAAGGCGTCGAGCCCGATATGGCCGAGCTCGTGCCCGCTGGAGGCGACGAAAACCACGTCGCCGACCGGCGGCTCGGCGGCCAGCGCGCGCAGCGCCTCCAGCCAGCAGACCAGCCCGCCGCCGCGCTCGGATGTCGACTGCCACCAGCTGCTGCGCGGGGTCATGACCACCACCGGCGGCCGCGCGGGGTCGCGGCCCGTCAGCGTCACCACCACGTTGCGCGCCCGCGCCGGAGTGCGCCGGCTTTCGCACACCACGCGCAGAGCGGTGCCGCGCGCGACCGCGCCGAACAGCCGTTCCCGCGCCTCGCTGGAGACCTGGAGGATCGCCGGGCCGTATGGCGTGCGGAAGGCCTCCGCGTTCAGCAGCGCGAGGCCCGGGCGCTCGCCCTTGGTGACCGCCACCAGGGCGTGCTGCCGGGTGGTCCGGCGCATCTGGATGAAGCCCGGGCTGTAGACCGCCGGCGGCGACAGCTCCACCAGGCCGACTGCGCCGTCGCCGGGGACCGGTCCGGCAGCGCCGGCGACGCCGCCACGCGGGGTGTCCGGCGAGTCGAACAGCTTCTCGCCGGCGATCCGTTCGCCGTTGAACTCCGCGAATGCCTCGGTCTGGTCGATGCGGTCGAGCGCGAATTCCTCGCTGCTGACGCCATTGGCGATGGAGGCGGCCTCGCCCGCCAGCCAGGCCGCCCCGGCCTCGTCGCCCGGGGTGGCCGTGCGGTGGAAGCCCTGCGCGTCCCAGGCCACGATCCATCTGCTGGCGCGGGCCTGCGCATCCGCTGGGGCAGCGCCGGCGATCGCGGCGGTTACCGAAGCCAGCAGCAGGTCGCGCCGGCGCAGTGCCATGGCAGCCTCCCGGTCCGGCCGCTTCTGCGACGGCCGGCACGGAATCTCAGCACAGGCGTCCGTCCGATTCCAGTTCGGCGTATGGCGGCAGCGCTCAGCTTTCCAGTTCGCTGTCCCAGTACAGGTAGTCGCGCCAGCTCAGGTGCAGGTAGTTGGGCGGGAAAGCCCGCCCGTTCTCTTGCAGCTCCCAGGTCGAGGGCTGGCGCGGCGCGATGCGCGGGAACATGTGGCATTCCCGCGGCAGCCGGCTGCCCTTGTGCAGGTTGCAGACGCCGCAGGCGGCCACGACGTTCTCCCACGTCGTCCGCCCGCCGCGACAACGCGGAATCACATGATCGAATGTCAGGTCGGGCGCTGGTCGCCGATCGCCGCAATACTGGCAGCTGAAGGCGTCGCGCAGGAACACGTTGAACCGCGTGAACGCCGGCTTGCGGGCGGCAGGGATGTAGTCCTTCAGCGCGATCACGCTGGGCAGCCGCATGGTGATGCTGGGCGAGCGGACCTCGTGGTCGTATTCGTTCAGCACCGACACCCGATCGAGGAACACCGCCTTCACCGCGTCCTGCCAGGACCATACGGACAGGGGGAAGTACGACAGCGGACGGAAATCCGCATTCAGGACAAGCGCTGGAAAATGTCGCCCGCCGTCTGGCAAATCCTGCTCCCTGTCAGGCCAGGCCCAACCGCTGGGGGGAGTTCGCCAAGTCGACCCGCCAGATGTTGTGCGTCGCCGAGAACCTGCGGTTTTATCGCATCGCGGCGAACGCCCTGCAAGCCGCATGCCCACGGTTTCATCCCACCGTCATGTCAGCCGGCCGAGAAAACGCGCTGCAGGAACAACGATCCGGTCGAGAGCCCGGCCTCGTCGATGCCATGGCCGAGGCGCGGGCAGTACAGCGCCTCGACCGGGAATCCGGCGGCCTGCAACGCGGATTCGGCGAGTCGCGACCGCTCCGCGGGCACCACCTGGTCGGCTTCGCCGTGCACCAGCAGCACCGGCGGCCGGCCGGGCAGCTCTGGCACGGGGGATACCAGGGCGCCGGAGTAGGCGAGGATGGCGCGCGGCGGCGTGGCCCGGCGCAGACCCGTGAACAGCACGGCCATCGCGCCCTGGCTGAAGCCCATGAGCGCATAGGCGTCGGGCGGCAGGCCGAGTCGCAGCAGCTCGGCATCGATGAACCGGTCGAGCGGCCCCGCCGCCGCCGCGACCCCGGCCGCCACCCGTGCGGGGGTGCGGTCGGTCAGGCTGAACCATTGCCGCCCGAACGGCGCCATGTCGTACGGCTCCGGCCCGTCGGGTGCGGCGAAGGCGGCATGCGGCAGCGCCGGCGCCCAATGCGGCGCGAGGTCGATGAGGTCGTGTCCGTCCGCGCCCACGCCGTGGCACAGCACGACCAACTGCCGCGCCGCCCCATCCTTCGGCCCCCAGCGCGGGCCGTCCAGTTCCGCCATATCTCTCTCCTCCGACGCAGGCACGCTATACCGGCTCGCATGCCGCCCACCACGCGCTTTGCCCCCAGCCCGACCGGATATCTGCATCTTGGCCATGCACACGCAGCTTTGACCGCGTGGCGGCGGGCGCGTGCCGAAGGCGGGCGGTTCCTGCTGCGGCTGGAGGACATCGACCCCGGCCGCTGCCGCCCGGAATTCGCCGCCGCGATCCTGGAAGACCTGGCCTGGCTGGGCCTGGACTGGGACGGCCCGGTGCGGGTGCAGTCCGCCCACCTGCCGGACTACCAGGCGGCGCTGGACCGGTTGGCGGCGCGCGGGCTGCTGTATCCGTGCTTCTGCACCCGTGCGGACATCCAGCGCGAGGTTGCCCGTTCCGCCTGTGCCCCGCATTCCCCGGATGGCGGGCCGCTCTACCCCGGCACCTGCCGGGCGCTGTCGCCGGCGGAGCGCGCCGACCGCCTCGCCGCCGGCGTGCCGCACGCGCTGCGCCTGGACATGGCCCGCGCCCTTGCGCAGGCAGGCCCGCTGTCCTTCGAGGAGGAGGGGGAGGGGACCATCGCCTGCGACCCCGCGCGCTTCGGCGACGCCGTGCTGGCGCGCAAGGACGCGCCGGCGAGCTATCACCTTTGCGTCACCCACGACGACGCGCTGCAGGGCGTGACCCTCGTCACCCGCGGCATCGACCTGAAGCCGGCTACGCATCTGCACCGGCTGCTGCAGGCGCTGATGGGCTGGCCGGCGCCGCGCTACGCCCATCACGGCCTGCTGACCGACGCCTCCGGCCGGCGCCTGGCAAAGCGCGACAACGCGGCCACGCTGCGTGACCTACGCGCCCAGGGATGCACGCCGGCGGAGGCGCGGGCGCGTGCCGGCGTCACGGACGCTGCCTGGGCGCTGGCGCCGCCCGCTCGCCGATGAAATCTGACGGATGGCTTCTCGGCCTGATAGGCTGGAAAGCAGATGCCGCCCGTTGTTAGATGCCGCGGGCTTCATCCTCCTCGGCGAGGGCTGCCGTGATCGAGCGACGGCTGAGAGTCGCCATCCTCGTGTACCTGTGGGCCGCACTGGCGGAGGACACGCTCCTCTTTGTGCTGGCGTGGGTCATTCCGGATCTGTGGTTTCGGCTCCTCCATGAATCTGCGCCCGCCGGGCTGGAGGTCGCGCTGTTGCGCCGGTCGGCGGGACAGTGGGCAGCGTTCGCATTGGCGCAGGCAATCGCGCTGTGGCGCTGGCGGAAGCAGCCGGAATGGCTGGCCGTCGTCGCTGGCGTACGCTTCTCGGATCTGTTTACCGATGTATCGTACATTCTGGCGGTGCCAGCGCTGACGCGGCTTGGCTGGATCCTGTTGTTGCCGCCTCCGCTGCTCAACCTCGTGGGTGTCGTGATCATGCTGCGGGGCTACAGGCAGGCACGCGGTCCCGTCCGGAGCAGCGCGGAGGGGACGAACGCCCGCTAAGTGCCGAAAGCGGCTCTTTGGGCAGCGGAACAGCAGGGGGCCAGGCGAGGGCACCAGGCGTTGAATTTCAGGCGACTATGCACTTCGCAAACACGCTCAAGCCTGGAGGAAGCCCACCCGGTCGTCCTCCAGCACCGCGCAGGTCAGCCGCCCGCCGAACACCGCGCCCGTGTCGATGCCGATGCGGTTGTGGCGCAGCACCGGATCGGGCTTCGGGGTGTGGCCGTGCACCACCACCACGCCGAAATCGGCCTCGGAATACAGGAAGGCCTGGCGGATGCTCAGCAGGTCCTGCCGCGCCTGGCAATCGATCGCGATCCCTGGCCGGATGCCGGCATGCACGAACAGGTAGCCGCCTTCGCGATGCATCAGCGACAGCGCGCCCAGGAACGCGCGGTCCCGCGCAGGCACCGCGTCCGGCCAAATGCTGCGCGGCGCGTCGGGGTCGCCGCCCCAGCTGCGCAGGGCCTCGCGCCCACCGGCGATCATCCAGTCAGTCATCGCGGCACCCTGTCCGGACAACGCGTCGAGCATGGTCTGCTCGTGGTTGCCCATCAGGTTGACGGTGGGCACGCCCGGCAGCGGATCGCCCGCCGCGAGGCGCGCCACCACGCCGCGGCTGTCCGGGCCGCGATCGACGTAGTCGCCGAGATGCAGCAGCAGCGGGGCCGGGCAGGGGCGGCGCGCGAGGTCGTCGGCGATGGCCGCGTGCAGGGCGGCGAGCAGGGCGTCGCAGCCATGCACGTCGCCGATGGCATAGACGCGGCGACCCGGCGGCAGCGCGGCGGGGGCGGCGATGAACTGCATCACCCCGCCGGGGCGCCGCCTTGCCGCAGGCAGCGCGCGACGGCGGGCAGGAAGTGCTGCACGGGCGGTGTCGCGAGATCCTTCACCTTCGCCGCCTCGTCATAGCGGCGCAGCTGCACGGCGGCCGCGTATTGCGGCAGGGCGCGGAACGCCGTCACCTCGCCGGGCGACATCGGGCCGCCTTGCAGCGACAGGCTCAGCACGGAATCCCGTGACAGTTTCGAGACATAGTCGACCTCGGTCGCGCACAGGAAGCGCTTGGCCGCGACATGCAGGCGCACCGGCTCCGTTACCTCCGGGCCGAACCACTGCACCAGGAAGGCGTGGCCCAGTTCCTCGTGCCGGTCGTCGATGCCCGCCGCGGCCGGGTTGTCGCCGAGATCGTGCACCATGTGGCCGATATCGTGCAGCAGGGCGGCGGTGACCAGCGCATCGGGCCGGCCGTCGCGCTCGGCCATCATCGCGGCCTGCAGGGCGTGCTGGCGCTGGTTGATGTCGTGCAGGCCGTAGCGGCCATGGCCATGACCGTCCAGCAACGCTTCAATCCGGGCGAGGGGTTCGTCTGTCATCGGGGTGTCACTTCCAGCGATGGCTTGTTTGCCGGAAACTACTGGCCCTTTCGTGTTCGGACAAACGCCGCCATGCCCCGTGCCAGGAACGTGCTTCTGATCATCGCCGACCAGTGGCGCGGCGACAGCCTGAGCGTGCTGGGCCATCCGGCGGCGCTGACGCCCGACCTCGATGCGCTGGCCGGCGAGGGCGTGCTGTTCCGCAACCATTTCGGCCAGAGCGCGCCGTGCGGCCCGGCCCGCGCCTCCATGCTGACCGGGCAATACGTCATGAACCACCGGGTGGTGGCCAATGGCGTGCCGTTGGATGCCCGCCATCCCAACCTCGCCACCGAAGTGCGGCGCGCCGGCATGGACCCGGCCCTGGTCGGCTACACCACCACCACGCCGGACCCGCGCCTGGTGCCGCACGCCGATCCCCGTTTCGCCGAGATCGGCGACGTGATGGACGGGTTCCGCACATTCGCGCATTTCGACGAGGTGGATTTCCGCACGTATATGGGCTGGGTGGCGAGCCGCGGCTTCGCTCTGCCGGAAGACCCGCAGGATATCTGGCGGCCGCTGGAAGGACCCGCCGGCCCCTCGGCCGCGCCGAGCCGCATTCCCGCCGCCCTGTCGGACACGGCATGGTCGGGCACGCACGGCATCGAATTCCTGCGCACCACCCGGCCGGGCCGGCCCTGGCTGCTGCATCTCGGCTTCTTTCGCCCGCACCCGCCCTTCGCCGCCCCCGCGCCGTATCACGACATGGTGCCAGAGGCACGTATCCCCGCGCCGCTGCGCGCCGCCACGCGGGCGGCGGAGGCGGCGCAGCACCCGATGCTCGCGCACTGGCTGGGGGCGCAGATGCAGGCGTCGTATTTCCAGGGCGCGACAGGCCCGGTCTCGGCACTCAGCGACCGCGCCGTCATGCTGACCCGGCGCGCCTATTACGGCCTGATCGCCGAGATCGACCATTGGGTGGGCGAGGTGCTGGCCGAACTGCGGCGGTCCGGCCAGTGGGACGACACGCTGATCGTGTTCACCTCGGACCACGGCGAACAACTCGGCGACCACCACCTGCTGAGCAAGCTCGGCTGGTTCGACCAGAGCTACCACCTGCCGCTGATCATCCGCGACCCCTCGTCCGGGGCGACACGCGGGCGCGTGGTCGACGCGTTCACGGAAGCGGTGGACCTGATGCCGACGATCCTGGACTGGCTGGGGCTGGACGTGCCGGCCTGCTGCGACGGGGTATCGCTGCGCCCCTGGCTCGCGGGGGGCACGCCCGCCACCTGGCGGGATGCCGTGCATTTCGAATACGACCTGCGCGGGGGCTGGCCGCAGCCGTCGCGCCTGCCGGCGGACATTTCGCCAGACGTGGGGCCGATGGCGGCGATGCGCACCGCGCGGTGGAAATACGTGCATTTCACCGGCCTGGAGCCGGTGCTGTACGACCTCGCCGCCGATCCCGGCGAACTGCGCAACGTCGCGGCCGATCCGGCGTATCGCGGGCTGCGTGCCGAGGCGGCGTCGCGCATGCTGTCCTGGCGGATGGCGCATGCCGAGGTCGGGCTGACCCGGCTGGTGGCGTCGCCGGCGGGGTTGACGCAGCGAACCTTGCCGGCGCGACACTAGCTTCTTGTTTTCAGTGGCCTGCTGACCCCTGCGTCCGCCGCAAGATGCGGCGAACTTCGGGGGCAGGACACCAGGTCCGGGCCGGTCTTGCAACGCCGCCGCGCCGGCGGGAACCTGTCGGCCGGGCCATTGGGCGGGGAGGCCGTTATGGAGACCAGCGTGCTGGTGGTGGGCGGGGGACCCGTCGGGCTGACTGCGGCGATGGACCTCGCCTGGCGCGGCATCGATGTCACGGTGGTGGAACTGCACCATCGCGGCGCGCCGCCGAACGTGAAATGCAACCATGTCTCCGCCCGTTCGATGGAGATCTTCCGCCGCCTGGGCGTCGCCCGCGCCGTGCGCGACACCGGCCTGCCGCCCGACTACGCCAACGACATCTCCTACCGCACGACCACGCTGGGCACCGAGCTCACCCGCATCCCCATCCCCTGCCGCGCCGAGCGCTACACCGCGACGGGCGGGCCCGATACCTGGTGGCCGACGCCCGAGCCGCCGCACCGCATCAACCAGATCTTTCTCGAACCCGTGCTGTTTGCGCACGCCGCGTCCATGCCCGGCGTGCGCATTCTCAATCGCTGTTCGGTGGACGGCTTCACGCAGGATGCCGACAGCGTGACCGCCACCGTGCGCAACCTCGACAACGGCGCGACGTTCGCGATCCATGCCCGCTATCTGCTGGGCTGCGACGGCGGGCGCAGCGCCGTGCGCAAGGCCATCGGCGCCACGCTGAAGGGCGACGCCGTGGTGCAGCGGGTGCAGTCCACCTATATCCGCGCCCCGAAGCTGATCGGGCTGATCCCGGACCGGCCGGCCTGGGTGATGTTCTCGCTCAATCCGCGGCGCAGCGGCAACGTGATGGCGATCGACGGGCACGAGCGCTGGCTGATCCACAACTACCTCAGGGACGACGAGCCCGACTTCGAATCCGTCGATCGCGACTGGGCCATCCGCACCATCATCGGCGCGCCGCCGGACTTCGAATACGACGTGATCACCAAAGAGGACTGGTACGGCCGCCGCCTGGTCGCCGACCGGTTCCGCGACCGCCGCGCGTTCATCGCCGGCGACGCCGCGCATCTCTGGGTGCCCTATGCCGGATACGGCATGAACGCGGGCATCGCCGACGCCGCCAACCTGACCTGGCAACTGGCCGCCGTGCTGCAGGGATGGGCCGACACCGCGATCCTCGATGCCTACGAGGCCGAACGCCAGCCGATCACCGAACAGGTGTCGGTGTTCGCCATGAACCACGCCGCCGCCATGGCGCGCACGCGGCGCGAGGTGCCCGCGAATATCGAGGCGCCGGGGCCGGAGGGCGATGCGGTGCGCGCGCAGGTCGGCAAGGCGGCCTACGACCTGAACGTCACGCAGTATTGCTGCGGCGGCTTGAACTTCGGCTATTTCTATGCGGGTTCGCCGATCATCGCCGCGGATGGCGAGGCGCCGCCACCCTACAGCATGTACGACTTCACCCCCTCGACCGTGCCGGGCTGCCGCACGCCGCATGTCTGGTTGCGCGACGGACGGTCGCTCTACGACGCGATGGGCCCGGGCTACACGCTGCTGCGCTTCGATTCTGGCCTGGACGTCGCGCCGCTGCTGACGGCCGCGGCGCGGCGCGGGGTTCCGCTCGCGCTGCTCGACGTAGATTCCGAGGAGGCCGCTGCCGTCTACCGGCAGAAGCTGGTGCTGTCGCGGCCCGATCAGCACGTGGCGTGGCGCGGCGACGGGTTGCCTGACGACCCCGGCGGCCTGATCGAACTGATCCGTGGCGCCGATCACGCGGCACGGCGGCTGGCGGCGTAAGCGCCGACGGATTGGATCGAATTTCGGTTGACACCCCTTCGCGCCGGCAGGAATGTCGTTCCCCGGCGGGAACGCACATGCGGTCGCCAGATGCCGCCCGCGCGCGGCCGGCAAAACATCTCCAACAGCCTGACCACACGGCCGGCGGACGCAACCAGGAGTATTCCAGTGCACGACCTTGACGAGTTCACGGTCACCGAGGCCGCCCTGACGCAGATGGCGAACACCCCGGACGCGCGCCTGAAACAGATCATGGACGCCGCCGTCCGCCACCTGCATGCCTTCGCCCGCGAGGTGAACCTGACGCCCGCGGAATGGCTGAAGGGCATCACCTTCCTCACCGAGGTCGGCCATATGTGCACGCCGATCCGCGCCGAGTTCATCCTGTTGTCCGACGTGATGGGGCTGAGCGCGCTGGTCAATGCGCTGCACGACAAGACCGCCCCGGAGAAAGGCACCGATACCAGCCTGCTCGGCCCATTCTACCGCGAGGGCGCGCCGCAGCTGAAGCCTGGCGATTCCATTCTCAGCGAGACTGCGGCGCCGGAGATCGTGTTGTACGGCCGCGTGCTCGATGCCGGCGGCCAGGGCATTCCCGACGCAACCGTGCAGGTCTGGCAGACCAATGAGCACGGGCAGTACGACCTGCAGGCGCGCAGTTCCGAACAGATGGACATGCGCGGCTGCTTCACCACGGACGCCGACGGCAACTACCATTTCCGCACGGTGCGGCCGCTCGGCTACATGGTTCCGATGGATGGTCCTGTCGGCAAGCTGGTGCGGGCGCAGGGGCGGCACGGCTATCGCCCGTCGCATATCCATTTCCTGGTGGGCGCCGCGGGCTATCGCGAACTGGTCACGGCGCTGTATTTCGCCGACGACGACCATATAGACAGCGACACTGTGTTCGGCGTCTCGCGCTCGCTCGTGGTTTCCGCCAAGGCCGATCCGCAGGCGCCGCTCGATCTGCCGGCGGTGCGCTACGACTTCCGGCTCTCGCGCGCAGCCGAGGCCGGCGAATCCCGCGTCGGCGCGGACCCATCGAAGATCGTCAAGGCCGCCGAGTAAGGACGGACGCCGCTTCTACCCTGCCGCAGCCTCGCGCGTGCGCAGCCGCTGCGCATAGACGTTGATGATCAGCGCCAGCAGCAGGATCAGGCCGCGGATCAGGATCTTCAGGAAACTGTCGATCCGCACGTGGTCGAGGCCGTTGTTGAGCACGCCGAGCACCAGCAGGCCGACAACGGTGTTGCCGATGCCGCCCTGTCCGCCGAACAGGCTCGTTCCGCCGACCACCACGGCGGAGATCGAGTCCAGCAGGTAGTTGTCGAATTCGTTCTGCTGCGCGCTGCCGAAATGCGCCACGCCCAGCATCCCCCCGATGCCGCTGCAAACCGCCGAGACGAGCATCACCGCGGCCAGGATCAGCTTGACATTGATGCCGGAATATTCGGCCGCCTCGCGGTTGCCGCCCACCATATAGACGTAGCGGCCGAAGCGCGTATAGGTCAGCACCACATGGCCGAGCAGCAGGATCACGGCCGCAACGACGACAATCCAGGGCAGCGGCCCGATCGCGCCGTTGCCGAGCGTGGCGATGAAGTCGGGCACGTTGTAGGCGATCTGCCCGCGCACCAGCAGCGCGCAGATGCCGGCGCCGATCTGCAGCATCGCCAGCGTCATGATGAAGGATGGGATGCCGATCACGGTGAGGCCGAACGCGTTCACGGCGCCCAGGGCGAGGCTCGCGAGCACCGCGAGCACGACGGCCGCAACGCCGGGGAGCGGGATGTTGGCGATATTCACGCTCGCGTCCTGCGCCGTGAAGAAAGCCAGGACGATGCCGGTCGCATTGGCCAGGCTCGCCACGCTGAGGTCGATCTCGGCGCACAGGATCACGAAGGTCAGCCCGACGGCGATGATGCCGGTGACGGAAACCTGCTGCAGGATATTGGCGAGATTGTCGAACGTCGCGAAAGACGGGCTTGCGACGCTGAACAGGATCGCCAGCGCGAGCAGGGTCGCGAACGGCGCGATGTTGCGCAGCTGGCCGCGCAGCCAGGCCATGGTCGGACCGGTGCGGTTACGTATGGTCGCGTCGGCGGGGGGAGAACTCATGGGCGGAGAACCTTCATGCGGCGGCCAGCAGCCGATCCTTGCTGACAACCTCGTTCGCGAATTCCCGCGTGATGGTGCCCCGCTTCATGACCAGGATCCGGTCGGCCAGCGACAGCACTGTCTCGGGCTCGGTGGACACCACGACGACGCCGATACCCTGCGCGCGCAGCGACCGCACGATCGTCATCACGTCGTCCTTGGCGCCGACGTCCATCCCGCGCGTGGGCTCGCTCAGCACCAGCACCCTGGGCAAGTGCGTCAGCCACTTCGCCAGCGCCACTTTCTGCTGGTTTCCCCCGGACAGCGTGTTCAGGCGGCGCTCGACCCGGGGCGGACGGATCTGTAGCCGGCCGACATGCTGCCGCGCGATCTCGCGCTCGGCGGAGGGCCTGACCCACAGGCGCGAAATGCGATCGAGGATGCTGACGGAGACATTCTTGTAGACCGGCTCCTGCGCGAACAGCATGCTCCGCCGGCTTTCCGGCACGAAGGCGATGCCGGCACGGCGGGCCGCGGCGGTGCTGCGCAGGCGCGCCGCCCGGCCGTCGATGCGCAACGTGCCGGCAGCGATCGGCAGCTTCCCGAACAGCGCGCGCGCCAGCTCCAGCTGCCCCGAGCCCAGGAAGCCATAGATGCCCAGGACCTCCCCGGCGCGCACCTGCAGCGAGACGTCGCGGAATGCGCCGATCGCCGCCAGCCCCTCGGCGGTCAGCACGACCTGCGCGTCGGGGCGGCTGTTGAGCATGATTTCGCCGGTGTAGCTCTCCTCCAGCTCACGATGGCCGGCGCCGATCATCCGCTCGATGATCCATGCCTTGTCGATGTCGCGCGCCGGCGCCGTGGCGATGCGCCGGCCGTTGCGAAAGATCGTGATCGTGTCGGAGACATGCAGGATGTCATCGAGGAAATGGGAGATGAAGATGATGCTGCGGCCGCTGTCGCGCACGCGGCGCAGCAGGCTGAACAGCACGTCCACTTCCGGCGGCGACAGTGCCGAGGTCGGTTCGTCCAGGATGACGATCCGCGCACCTGAGAACAGCACGCGGGCCAGCTCGACCAGCTGCTGCAAGCCAAGCGGCAGGCGGCCGATGGGCGCGCGCGGATCGACCCGGATGCCCAGCCGGGAAAGCTGCGCCTCCGCCTCGCGATACATCGCCTTCCAGTCGATCAGGCCGAGACGATTGGTGGGCTGCACCCCCAGCAGCACGTTCTCGGCGACCGACAGCTCCGGCACGATGCTGAGTTCCTGGTGCACCATGCCGATGCCGGCAGCGAGCGAGTCCCGGATGGAGCGGAACTTCACCACTGCGCCATTGATCCGCATGGTGCCTTCGTACTCGGGATGCACGCCGGCGATGATGTTCATCAGCGTGCTCTTGCCCGCACCGTTCTCGCCGACCAGGCCGTGGATCTCGCCTTTCGCCAACGTGAAATCCACGCCGGCGAGGGCGGCCACGCCACCGAACGATTTCGAGATACCCTGAAGTTCGAGCAATGGGGGTGATGGCGCCACGGCGGGTCAGATCAGGTAGTGGTTCTCCATCCACATCATGCCCGGCGCGTTGGCCTTCGTGACCACCGGCCCGTCGGTGATGATGTTCTTGGGAATCATGCCCTGGCCGTCACCGGTTTTCTCGCCGGAGACGACCGCGGCCACGCCTGCCAGGATGGCGCCGCCATGGATGCGGCAGGAGGGGTTGCGCACGGTCGCGTGCATGCGCCCGTCGGCCACCGCGGTCAGTGCCGGCGGCATAGCATCGCAGCCGCCGATCAGGATGCTGGTGCGCCCGCGCGCCTTCATTACATTGTAGGCCGCCAGCGCCATGTCGTCATTGTGGAAATAGGCGGCGTCGATCTTGGGATATTTGGTCAGCAACGTTTCCCACAGGCGGGAGACTTTCGAGACATCCCAGTCGCCTGGCGTCGTGTCCACGACCTCGATCCCTGGGTATTTCTTCACCACGGAGTCGAACCCGCGGGCGCGTCCCTGGGCGCCGGTGTGGCCCAGTGCGCCCTGGGTCATCGTCACCACGCCTTTTCCCCCGATCGCATCGACCAGCGCCTGCGTGACCGAGGCGCCCATGAATTCATTGTCCGGCGCCAGGAAGCTGTGGACGTTGATGCTGTCCAGCGGGGCGATCAGCGTATCCATGTCGATCACCGGCACGCCGGCGTCGATCATCTTTTTCACCGGCGCCGTCAGCGTGCCGATGCCGAAAGCCTGGATGGCGACGAAGTCCCATTTCTGGCTCGCCATGCTGTCGATGGCGCTGCGTTGCTTGGTGGCATTCAATTCGCCGTCGAACCAGGTGACATCGACGTTGAACAGCTTGCCCCACCACTCCGCCGCCTGCTTGCCTTGTGCGCACCAGGTCGCCTGCAGGCCGGCATTGGAGAAGGCGGCCTTCAGCGGCTTCTCGGACCGGCCCGTTTCCTTCGCCATCTCGGCGGCAATCGCGGGATTGATGCCGAAGCCGCCCAGCAGCCCCGCCGCCATCGAGGCGGTCATCGTTCGCACGAAGCCACGGCGGTCGGGTGTCGCCACGTCGGAGATGTCGACCATCGTTTCCCCCTTCAGGTATAATGATGTTTGTCGGCGTCGGTCTCGGACTTGCGTTCAGTCTGGTTCGCTGCGGGACCGGGGGTCAAGGAAAAGACGAAAACGTAATGATTTCGATGCCTCTGCGCGGCGGCGGTGCGTTGGCCCGGTCTTTTCTCAGTCCGGTGACTCAACAATTCGCAACGCCGCCTGCTGGCCGCTGAGATAGGCGCCGCCGACGGTGCCGGCGAGGCCGTCGGTGCACACGGCCTCGCCGGCGAAGATCAGGCGGCCGCCGGCGAGAGGCGTTGCCAATATGGCGCGCGCCGCGGCGTGCCCGATGCGGGCATAGGCATAGGCGCCGCGATGGGCGGGATCGGTGCCCCATCGCGTCACCACGGCGGGGCCCAAGGTGCGGTCGGCGCGGCTGCCGAGGATCAGGCGCAACTGCGCACGGGCGAAGGCTTCGGTGGCGGCGTCTCCCGCCCTGGCCAGCGCCCAGGCTGCCGGGCCCCCGACGAAGCCCACCACGTGGTCGCGGCCGAACGGCCAGGCGAGGAAAAACATCGCGGGCTCATCGCGCCCCACCTGGCGATGCAAGGACACGGAGTCCGGCAGGCCCAGCCGGTCCGCGCCGGTCGCGCGCAACGCCACCTTGGTCAGCAGCCCCATCGGCAGGGCGGCGATGGCGGCCTGCGTCCGGGCAGGCAGCGGCGGGTCGAAGGCGATGCCGCCGGCGGCCAGGACGCCGGTTGACACCGTGACGATGCAGGCGCGGGCGGTGACGGCGCCGCGTGGGGTTTCGGCCGCCATCTTGTCGCCCCAGGCGATACGGGTGACCGGCCGGTTCAGAAGCACCGGACCAGCGCGCGGGCCGAGACGGCGCTCGACAAAGGCGCCAATGCCGCCATCGACCACGAGGTTGGCGCCGTCCAGCTCGTTGACCCGCCAGTCGTGCAAGCTGAAATCATGCGGGTCGGCGGCGGCGATCAGCGTCCCCTCCCACATTTCGATCGTGGCGGTCCAGGGATTGGCGCGCAGGCCCTCCAGGGCAGCGGAGAAGCCGATATCCTGCGCCTGCAGGGCGCGGGCGCGGGCATGTGCCTCGAAGCGGCCCCAGGCGTCGTCATAATCGGCCAGTTCCGCCGCTGTGGCCGGATGGTCGCCGACGACGATGCGGCGCGTGCGCACCCCGTCGGAGTCCAGCAGCGCGTCGCCATGAGCGCGGGCGATCGGCACCAGCGGATTGCGCCCGGCGGCGTGCAGCCAGGAGGCGCCCTCGTCGAACGGCGCGTGGCCAAGGGCGGCGGGATGGGTGGTCAGCGCGCGCCCGCCGATCCGGCCGGTGGCTTCCAGCACCACGCAGCTTTTGCCGCGCGCGCGCAACTCGGCCGCGGCAGACAGGCCGGCGACGCCGGCGCCCACCACGATCACGTCAACGTCCGATGTCATGGCGCAAGAGATCGTCATCCGCCGCGCCGGGGCAAGAGAGAGCTTGCCGCGCGGGCGCCGCCTGGCACATGAGGGCGCATGGTGTTGCGCGCGCTCCTGCTGCTGCTCCTGCTGGCCGGGCCGGCCGCGGCCCAGGATGCCGCGGGCCATGGCGGGCCCATTCGCGCGGTCGCCGCGACCGGGGATGTGGCGATCTCCGCCGGCTTCGACGGGTCGGCCATCGTCTGGCGCCGTGCCGATGGCAAGGCGCTATCGGTGCTGCGCTTCCACGACGGCGCGGTGAACGCGCTCGCCGTCATTCCCGGTGGCGGCTTCGCGACCGGCGGCGCCGACGGGCGCATCGCGTTGTGGCACGGCGGCGACGCGCCGATGCGCGTACTCACGGGCCATGACGGTCCGGTGGCGGCGCTGGCCGCGTCCGGGGAGCGCATAGCCTCGGCCGCCTGGGACGGCACTGCGCGGGTCTGGGCCGCCGATGGCACCGTGCGGGTCCTGGGGGGGCATGTCGGCAACGTCAACGGCGTGGCATTCGCGCCCGGCGGCGCTGTCGTCACCGCCGGCTACGACGCCACGCTGCGCATCTGGCCGCCCGCCGGGGCGGCGCGGGTCGTCCAGCTGCCGGCGCCGCAGAACGCCGTGGTGGTGGCGCCGGACGGCGGCATCGTCGCGGGCGGGGCGGACGGCATGCTGCGCTTCGTCAACCGCGAGGGCGGCATCGATGCGGAGCTGGAGATCGACACCGTGCCGCTGACCGCGCTCGCGCTTTCGCCGGACGGCGCGCACCTGGCCGTCGCCAGCCTGGGCGGCACGGCGGTGGTGATCGAGCGGACCCGACGCCGGATCGTCACGGTGCTGCATGCCGCGGAACGGCCGCTCTGGGCGGTGGCCTTCGCGCCGGATGGGACGGAGCTGCTCACCGGCGGCGCGGCCGGCGTGCTGCGAAGCTGGGACATCGCCAGCGGGCGGCCGACGCGTGCATTCGGCTCGCCGGGATTGACCGGCGTGCAGCCGGCGCAGGATCGCGGCGCGCAGATCTTCCGCGCCTGCGCGATCTGCCATGCGCTCAGCCCCGACGGCGGCAATCGTGCCGGGCCGACGCTGCACGGGGTTTTCGGCCGCCAGGCCGGCAGCGTTCCCGGCTACCCCTACTCGGATGCGCTGCGGCACTCCGGCATCGTCTGGGGGGCCGACACGATCGCCCGCCTGTTCGAGCTGGGCCCGCAAAGCTACACGCCAGGGACCAAGATGCCCGAGCAGGTCATCGCGAGCCCGGAAGACCGCAGGGCCCTGCTGGATTTCCTGCGCGACGCGGCGCGTTAGCGTTCAAGCCGCTCCAGGCTCCTGGGCGCCACACGCGGCCATCAGTGGCTGACGGATTTCGAGAAGACGTTGACGACAACGACGCCCGAGATGATGAGGCCAAGCCCGATCAGGGCGGGGACGTCGAGTGCCTGCTTGAACCAGACCCACCCCACCGTCGCGATCAGGACGATGCCGACGCCCGACCAGATGGCGTAGGCGATGCCTGTCGGCAGGGTGCGAAGGGTCAGGGAGAGAAACCAGAAGGCAATGGCATAGCCGACGATGGTGACGAGGCTCGGCAACAACCGGGAAAAATTCTCCGACCCTTTCAGGGCAGAGGTGGCGATGACCTCGGCGACAATCGCGATGCCAAGGTAGAGATAGGTCAACGCGCCGTTCATCGTTTCGTTCCTTCACAAGACTCGTCTGCCCGAACGGCCGCAGCATTGCAGCGCGCGGGATGGGCGTCATGGTGTGGTCGCCGAGCAGATCCGATGCCACTGGCCCTGGACGATGATCCGTCCATCGTCAAGGGGCGGCGGGCCTATTCCTCCAGGTCCTCGGCGGTGCGCGGGCGCGGGCGTGCCGGCCCGGCATGCGGGTCGAAGCTCTCGTTCATCACCGCCTCCACCCGGCAATCCTCGCACATCCGCACCACGTCGATGCGCTGCGCGGCGGCGCCGCTGAACATCCAGTGCCGCCCCTGCAACTTTGCAATGATCCGCTCGATGCTGCTGCGCGTCCCGAACGGCCTGCCGCACTTGATGCAGGAATAGGGCTCCTCGGTCTTGATGGTGACGGCCGGCGCCGACCATGCGGCGAGATCGAAACGCGGATCGAGCGCGATCACCTTCTCCGGGCAGGTGGCGCGGCACAGGCCGCATTGCACGCAGGCATCCTCGGCGAAGCGCAGCGTCGGCACGTCGGGGTCGTCGCGCAGCGCGCCGGTGGGGCAGGCGGCCACGCAGGCGAGGCACAGCGTGCAGCCGGCGGCATCCACGCGCAGCCCGCCGAACGGCGCGCCGGCGGGCAGGGGGATCGGCCCCGGTTGCAGCGGCGCGACGCGGTGCAGTTCACGCAGCGCACTTGCGGTCAGGTGCCGCCCTTCGCCCATGGCGATGAAGCGCGACGGTGTGCCGGTGGCCGGCCCTTGCGCGGCAATGGTGCCGAGCGCATCGGGATCGTCGGTCTCCAGGATGGCGCAGGAGCCGGGCGCGAACCCCATCCCCGAGAGCAGCGCCTCGGCGAGTGCGGCGGTCCGGCGCAGCCCTTCGGTGTCATGGCGTGGCTTGCCGCGCTGCAGGAACACCAGGCCGGCCGCCCCCCAGGCGAAGGCACTGGCGACCAGTTCCAGCCCGGCCTGAGTGGTTTCGTTCAGGCGCAGTGGCAGCAGGTTGGCGGGCAGGCCGCGCCCCAGCCGCGCGGCGGCGTCGATCATCGCCTGGCCATGCGCCTGGTCGTGGATCAGCAACACCGGCGCCTCTCCGCCGGCATCGCGGTAGGTCAGCAGCATCCGCCGCAGCCGGCGCAACACGGCTTCCATGGGCGGCAGGGCGTAGGTGGCCGCGCCGGTGGGGCAGACCGCGGCGCAGGCACCGCAGCCCGCGCACACCGCGGCGTCGATGGCGACATGGTCGCCGGCGGGGGTGATGGCGCCGGTCGGGCACAGATCCAGGCAGCGCGTGCAGCCGATGCGGCGGTTGCGCTGGTGCGCGCACAGGCCGGCCTCGAAATGGATGTAGCCGGGCTTGTCGAAGGCGCCGACCAGCCGTGATGCATCGAAGACCAGCCGCTCCACCGTCTCCGGCCGCGCGGGGTCGGCGCGCAGATAGCCGGGGCGCAGCTCGGCGGCCGGGAACAGCGGCGGGTCGCCGGACAGGTCCAGGATCAGGTCGCAGCGCGACGTGGCGCCGTCCCGCGCCGGGCCGAACGCCAACCGGGCGCGCGATGACACGGCGGGGCCCGCATAGTCGTTCACTTTCAGCTCGAACGCGCCGAGATGGCCCTTGGCGCCGGCGATGCTGCCCTTCAGCACCGGGAAATCGGCCAGCGCCGGCGGCACGATGTCGCCGGGGCGGGTCAGCAGCACGGTCACGTCCAGCGTATCGGCCAGTCGGCGCCCGACGGCGATGGCGATCTCGTCGCGGCCATAGATCAGGGCGACGCCTTCGCTGCGGAGCGTCACCAGCGGCGCCGGCGGCATCGGCTCGGACGCCGCGGCCAGCAACGCCGCCATCTTCGGCCCGGCCTTCGCCGCCGCGTCCGACCAGCCGGCCGCCTCGCGGATATTGGCGAAAGCAAGGTCGCTGAACCCGGCCGCATCGGCCACTTCCTGGAACAGCGGCGCTTCCTGGGTGCAGCCGACGGTGATCGGCCGGCCTTCCGCCAGCGCCGCGCGGAACGCCTCCAGCCGGGTGCGGCACAAATGGTCCGACTGCCGCAACTCGCCGCCGCAGCCGCGCAACGCGGCCGTATCCAGCGGCATGGTGTTCTCGCATGAGCAGGCGAAGACGATCCGGTCAGCCTTGGGGCTGATGTCACCGGGTTCTGTCATTTATCGTTCTTCCCTCCGGCGTGCCGTATAATAGCGCCCGGAAACGCAATGCACACAGCGTTGGATCTGCCGCCGCCCTACACACCGATCGCGCTGCGCGAAGCGGGCGACGCCTTTGCTCATGCCTGCGCCGTGGCCGCCGCGCAGGGGGCGGGCACGCTGGTCTGGGTGCGCCGCTTCGACCTCGTGGAATGCGCGGTGGTGTTTGAGCCGGAGGAGGTGCTCGCGACCGCGCGGCAGGTGCTGTTCGCCGGAATGAACGCGGCGGCCGATGCGCTGGCGGCGATCGCCCCGCCGGAGAAGCCGCTTGTGCTCGACTGGCCGGACGCGATCCGCTTCGATTCCGGCCTGATCGGTGGTGGGCGGCTGGGCTGGCCGACGGATTGCGCCGAGGGCGTCCGGCCGGACTGGCTGGTGTTCGGCCTGATGCTGCGCGCCGCACTGACCCGCGAACCGCAGCCCGGCGCGGTGCCGCCGGCGGCGCTGATCGACGAGGGGTTCGAGGATTTCGAAGTGCCAGACTTCATCGCCAGCTTCGCGCGGCACCTGATGGTGGCGCTGGACGAATGGGCGAGCGTGGGGCCGCAGTCGCAGCCGGCGCGCTGGCGCCAGCGCGGCCGATGGCGCGACGGCGACCTGGCCCTGGCGTTGCGGGCACCTTCCTGGCTGGATCCCGCGACCGGCGAGCCGATTGCATGAACGAGTTCTGGGTTTCCTCCGGCCATTTATTGCTGGACCGGTCGGCGGACGGCCAGCTGCTGCTGACCGGCGATTTCCTGAAGGCGTTCCTGGCCCGCCCGGAGCTGATGCCGCCCGAGGAAGCCTGCGCCGCCGAACGCGCGCTGCATGCGCGGCTGCTGGCCGACCCGTTCGCGTGCGCCGGGGGCGCCCACCTCGCGGCGCTCGAAGACGCGGACGCCCGCGAGAACTGGCAGGTATTCCTGGCCCTGCGCGCGGCGCTGACGGACGCACCCACGATCGAGGCCGCCTACATGCGCCTCGTGCGCGACGGGCTGGGCCGCGTGCCGCCGCTGGTGGCGGCGCAACTCGTGCACGTGATCCTGCGCAACGCGCTGCACGACTGCGGCAACGCCCTGGTGGCGCGCGCCGCCGAGCTGTTCTTCCGCCCCCAGCGCGTCAGCACCCAGGACGGCCGCGTCCTGCTCGCCGACGCCGAGGCAATCGCGCAGCACGAAGCAGCGCGCGCCGCCTCCCCATTGCTGGCCATGCTGGGCGGCCCCGCCACCGGCGCGCTCGACGTGCTGAGCGAGGCGAATGCCGATCGCTACTGGGGCCGCAGCGATGCCTTCGACATGGTGCTGGACCTCGGAGTCGGCCGCGCCGCTTTGGCCGAGGCGCTGCGGATCTGGCTGCGCCACCTGCTGCATGTGGACGCCGCGATCGACCCCGTGCCGCGGATCGAGGAGCGCGACTGGCGCTGGTTCATAGGATTGGACGAGGACGCCACCCGTATCGGCAACGCCTTGTGGCACGGCGAGGCGGCGGCCGAAGCCGAGCAGCTCCTGGCGCTGTTCCGCCTGGTGCTGGACCCGTCGGCGTCGGTGCTGGACGCCGCCCGCGACCGGCCCATCTATCTTCTGCTGGCCATGGGCGCCGACCGCATTTTGCGCCTGAAGCCGCAGAACCTGGTCGCCGGATTGCCGCTGGCCGAGGCGGTCGGCTGATGGCGACCGCAACCTATCTGGTGGGCGTCGTGCTGGAACGCCGCAAGGTCGCGAGCCCCTGGATCGACCATGTCTGGTTGCCCGTGGCGGTGCTGCCGGCGGCACCGGATCTCGCGCCCTTGACGTGGCTCGGCGCCACCGACACCGGCGAACGCTTCTTTGCCGGTGGTTTCGAGATGGATTTGCACCGCACGGACACCGCCACCTACCGCGACAACCTCGCCAGCGGCGCCCCGCGCATCTGGGTGGCTGCCCGCCCGCCGGGGAACGACGGGCCGCCGGCCGTTGTCGGCGTGACCCCCGATCCCGCCGAGGGCGAGGCCCTGACCGAGGCCGGCAACGACATCGTGGAGGCCGTACCGATGCCGCCGGAGATCGAGGCGGTGCTGATCCGCTTCATCGCCGATCACCATGTCGAGAGGCCGTTCGTGAAGCGCAAGCGCGACCGCTGGGCCGGGCCGGAGGAGGACGAATGACCGGCAGCTTCGCCCGCCGCTGGTCGCGGCTGAAACGCGCGGCATCGCCCGCGGCGCCGCCTGCACCCGAACCGGTCGAGATCCCGCCGCCCGCCGAGACCATCGACCTCGCGGACATCGCGGGCTGGCTGAAGCGCAATGTGCCGGACGCATGGAAGACCGCCGCCTTGCGCCGACTGTGGCTGTCCGACCCCGCCATCCGCGACTTCATCGGTCCGGCCGATTACGCCTGGGACTGGAACACGCCGGGCGGGGCGCCGGGCTATGGGCCGCTGCAGGCCATGGATGACGTGGGTAAGCTCCTGGCCCGCGCGATCGGCGCGCCGCCGCCCAAGGAGACACCGCCGGAGGCCCCGCCGGCCGTCCAGGCCGTCCCCGCCCCCCAGGAGAAGGTAGCTGTTGCGGCACCGACGCCCAGCCCGCCCGCCCCCGACCCGGTGGAGCCCGTGCGCCGGCGCGGTGGTGGCGCGACGCCCACATGACGAATACGACAAATCGCTTTCTGGAGTGGATATAGGCCCCCCTTATTTGGTAACATGCTTGTAACGGCCTAAGGAGTCCTCCGTCCGCGCCTGGGGAGAAAACCATGCGGGAACGTGGCCTGGATGAGGCGATCGCGGCCGCTGGCGGCGTTACGGCGCTGGCGCGCTGTCTTGGCGTGTCGCAGCCCGCCGTGTCCTGCTGGAAGCGGGTGCCGCCCGACCGCGTGCTGGCTGTCGAGGCCGCCACCGGCATCCCCCGTACCCGGCTTCGCCCCGACCTGTATGCTGCCGCACCGCTCGGAGCCCTTGTCGGTCTCGACGAGGTTTCGGCCGCGCGCGCCGATGCCTATGCACTGCTGGCCACCCTGCTGTGGCGCGCGCCGGACCAGTCGACGCTGGACCGGCTTGCGGTGCCCCCGGTGGGGCAGGGGGAGCTCGCCGCCGCCCGCGCCGCCCTGGCCGACGCCGCCGCCCTGGCCGATCTGGCCGAGGTGGAGCGCGAGCATTTCAACCTGTTCATCGGCGTCGGCGGCAGCGAACTGATGCCCTATGCCAGCTACTACCTGACGGGCTTCCTGCACGAGCGCCCGCTGGCCGAACTGCGCGCAGACCTGCACCGCCTGGGCCTGGCGCGCGCCGAGGGCGTGTCCGAGCCGGAGGACAATGTCGCCTTCCTCTGCGAGGTCATGGCCGGGCTGATCCGTGACGCGATCCCCACGCAAGGCACGCCGCCGATCGACGACGCGGTGTTCTTCGCCCGCCACCTGCAGCCCTGGGCGCGTCATTTCTTCCGCGACCTCGAACGCTGCGAGGCCGCGCATTTCTACCGCCCGGTGGGAACGCTGGGCCGGTTGGTCATGGAGATCGAGGCAGGCGCGTTCGCGCTGCCGGAGTAGGAACGATGGACAAGAGCACCGACACCAGAATCCCGTCGCGCCGCCGCCGCTTTCTCGCCGCACTCGGCATCGGCGGAGTTGCCGCCGCCGTGGCGGCCGCCGCCAGGCCCGCGCAGGCGATGACGCCGCCGGGCAGCAAAGGCGGCACGCATTACCGCGAGAGCGAGCATGTCAAACAGTACTACCGGGTGAACCGCTACTGAGCGAGGCATTGCGATGCTGATCAAGCGCCGTGAGGTCGAGGGAGTCGCAGCAGTACAAAAGAACCGCCTGCAGTCCGCCCTGGGCCTGTCGTCTTCGGGCGAATTGGCCTGCGGCGTGCTCGACCGCCGCAGCTTCCTGCGCCGCGCGGGCTTCACCGCCGGCGCGGTCGGCATGGCCGGCCTCGCGCTGGGCGCAGTGCGCCGCGCCGAGGCCGCCGCCATCGACCCGAAGCTGCAGGTCACGACTGTGAAGGCGGTGTGCACGCATTGCTCGGTCGGCTGCACGGTGGTCGCCGAGGTGCAGAATGGCGTATGGGTGCGCCAGGAGCCGGACTTCGACAGCCCGATCAACCGCGGCAGCCATTGCGCCAAGGGTGCGGCGGTGCGCGAGCTGGTGAAGGGCGCCCGCCGCCTGCGCAGCCCGATGAAGCTGGTCGACGGCGCCTGGCAGAAGCTCGACTGGGAGACGGCGCTGAACGAGATCAGCGCCAAGCTGCTGGAGATCCGCGCGAAGTCCGGGCCGGATGGCGTGTTCTGGCTGGGCTCGGCCAAGTTCTCCAACGAGGGCGCCTATCTGTATCGCAAGTTCGGCGCGTTCTGGGGCACCAACTCGGTCGATCATCAGGCGCGCATCTGCCATTCCACCACGGTCGCGGGTGTCGCGAACGTCTGGGGCTATGGCGCCATGACCAACAGCTACAACGATCTGCGCAACTCCAAGACCATGGTGATCATGGGCGGCAATCCGGCCGAGGCGCATCCGGTGTCGCTGCAGCACATTCTGTCCGGCAAGGAGCTGAACCGCGCCAACCTGGTGGTGATTGATCCGCGCTTTACCCGCACGGCGGCACACGCCACCGACTACATCCGCATCCGCCCCGGCACCGACATCCCGGTGATCTGGGGCATCCTCTGGCACGTCTTCCAGAACGGCTGGGAGGACAAGGACTTCATCGCCCAGCGCGTCTACGGCATGGACGAGGTTCGCAAGGAGGTCGCCAAGTGGACGCCCGACGAGGTCGAGCGCGTCTCCGGCGCGCCGGGCGAGCAGTTGAAGCGTGTCGCCGAGATGATGGCCAAGCAGCGCCCGGCGACGATGATCTGGTGCATGGGCGCCACCCAGAAGACGGTCGGCACCGCCAATGTGCGCGCCCACTGCACCCTGCTGCTGGCCACCGGCAATGTCGGGACCTTCGGCGCCGGCGCCAACATCTTCCGCGGCCACTGCAACGTGCAGGGCGCCACCGATGTCGGCCTCGATGTCACCACGCTGCCCTTCTACTACGGCCTGGCTGAAAGCGCCTGGCGCCATTGGGCCAGGGTCTGGGAGGTCGAGTACGACTGGCTGCTGTCGCGCTTCGAAGACAAGAAGATGATGGAGACGCCGGGCATCCCCACCACGCGCTGGTTCGATGCGGTGTTGCTGCCGAAGGACCAGGTCGAGCAGCGCGACAACGTGCGCGGCATGGTGGTGTTCGGCCATGGCGGCAACACCGTCACCCGTATGCCGGAAATGGTGAAGGGGCTGGAGAAGCTGGAACTGCTGGTCGTCGCCGACCCGCATCCCACCACGTTCGCCGTGGTGTCCGAACGCAGGAACGGCACCTACCTGCTGCCCGTCTGCACCCAGTTCGAGACCTCCGGTTCGCGCACCGCGTCCAACCGCTCGCTGCAATGGAGCTCGCAGGTGGTGGCGCCGATCTGGGAAAGCCGCGACGATTACGAGGTGATGTACCGGCTGGCCGAGAAGCTCGGCTTCGCCGACCGGCTGTTCAAGAACATCAAGGTCGACGGCAAGCATCCCAGCGCCGAAGACATCCTGCGCGAGATGAACCGCGGCGCCTGGTCCACCGGCTATACCGGCCAGTCGCCGGAGCGGCTGAAGGCGCACATGGCCAACCAGAATCTGTTCGACGTCGTGACATTGCGCGCTTCCGAAGGGCCGGTGAAGGGCGACTATTACGGCCTGCCCTGGCCATGTTTCGGCACGCCGGAGATGCGCCATCCCGGCACGCACACGCTGTACAACACCAACCTGCACGTGAAGGACGGCGGCGGCACGTTCCGCGCCCGCTTCGGCGTAGAGCGCAACGGCGTCACACTGCTGGCCGAGGGCTCCTATTCCAAGGGGTCCGAGATCAAGGACGGCTATCCTGAAGTGACCATGGGGATGCTGAAGAAGCTCGGCTGGGACGGCGAGTTGAGCGAAGCCGAACGGGCGGTGATCGCCCGTGTCGGCGGCGCGAACATCGACGCCGTGTCCTGGGCGACCGATCTTTCGGGCGGCATCCAGCGTGTCAGCATGGAGCATGGGCTGGTGCCCTACGGCAACGCCAAGGCCCGTGCCGTGGCCTGGAACCTGCCTGATCCGGTGCCGGTGCATCGCGAGCCGATCTACACGCCGCGGCCCGATCTCGTGGCGAAATATCCGGCGCTGCCGGATTTCCGCAGCTTCCGTCTCGCGAATATCGGCGCCACCGTGCAGAAGCGCGGCGTCGATCTGGGGGTGGCGAAGAACTTCCCGATCGTGCTCACCTCCGGCCGCCTCGTGGAGTACGAGGGCGGCGGCGAGGAGACGCGGTCCAATCCGTGGCTCGCCGAGCTGCAGCAGAACATGTACGTCGAGATCAACCCCGCCGACGCCGCCGAACGCGGCATCAAGGACGGCGCCTGGGTCTGGGTGACCGGCGCGGAATCCGGCAGCCGTTCCAAGGTCAAGGCTTGGGTGACGGAGCGCGTCGGCAAGGGCGTGGCATTCATGCCGTTCCACTTCTCCGGCTGGTTCATGGGGGTGGACCAGCGCGCGAAATACCCGAAAGGCGCGGACCCGATCGTGCTGGGTGAGAGCGCGAACACGCTTACGACCTACGGCTACGATCCGGTGACAGCGATGCAGGAGGCAAAAGTGACCCTCTGTCAGATCGCGGCGGCATAGGAGAGCGAGCATGGCCCGGATGAAGTTCCTGTGCGACGCGGACCGCTGCATCGACTGCAACGCCTGTGTCACCGCCTGCAAGAATGCCAACGAGGTGCCATGGGGCATCAACCGCCGCCGCGTGGTCACCATCAACGATGGCAAGCCGGGCGAGCGCAGCGTGTCGATGGCGTGCATGCATTGCACCGACGCGCCCTGTGCCGCGGTGTGCCCGGTGGACTGCTTCTACACCACGGCGGATGGCGTGGTGCTGCATTCCAAGGACCTGTGCATCGGCTGCGGCTACTGCTTCTACGCCTGTCCGTTCGGCGCGCCGCAGTATCCGCGCGTCGGCAATTTCGGCAGCCGCGGCAAGATGGACAAATGCACCTATTGCGCCGGCGGCCCCGAGGGCGAAGACGGCAGCGCGGCGGAGTTCGCGAAATACGGCTCCAACCGCCTGGCCGAGGGCAAGCTGCCGATGTGTGCGGAGATGTGCTCCACCAAGTCGCTGCTCGCCGGCGACAGCGAGGTCATCGCGCAGATCTACCGCGAGCGCGTGCAGAAGCGGGGTTATGGCAGCGGCGCCTGGGGCTGGAAGACGGCCTACAGGGAAACGGTGGACGTGTGATGCGCATTGTCCTTCTCGCCGTCCTGGCGCTGTGGATCGGCACGTCCCCGGGGCAGGCGCAGCCGCAAAACGCGCCGGTCAGCGGCTTCAATCCGACGGCCTCGTCGGTCAGCGAGGACCAGCTGCTGCAGGCGCTCGACCGCGTCACCGGACGCGTGAGCATTCCCGACAAGAAATCGGCGACGCTGGAACAACCGGCCGGGCGGATCTGGCGTGACTATCACCGCTCGTGGCTGCCCTGGATCGGCGGCGTGCTGGTGTTGGGCACGCTGGCGGCGCTCGCGGTGTTCTACTTCGTGCGCGGCCGCATCCGGCTGGAAGGCGGACGGTCGGGCCGCACCATCCTGCGCTTCACCAGCTTCGAGCGCTTCATGCACTGGCTCACCGCCTTCTCCTGGCTGGTGCTGGCATTGTCCGGGCTGAACGTCGCCTATGGCCGCCGGCTGGTGCTGCCGCTGATCGGCGAGGACGCGTTCAGCAGGTTCTCGCAGCTCGCGAAATATTCCCACAACTTCGTGGCGTTCCCGTTCACGCTGGGCATCGTGCTGATGTTCCTGGTGTGGCTGCGCCACAACATCCCGGACCGCACGGACGTCGAATGGGTCCGCCAGGGCGGCGGGATCATCGGCCATGCGCATCCGCCGGCCGGCAAGTTCAACGCCGGCCAGAAGGCCGTGTTCTGGATCGTCGTGCTGGGCGGCGCCGCGGTCGCGGTCACCGGCTATCTGCTGCTGTTTCCGTTCTACGTCACCGACATCGCCGGCCAGCAACTGGCGCAGGTCGTGCACGGCGTGGTCGCGCTGATGATGATCGCGGCCATGCTCGGCCACATCTATATCGGCACGCTCGGCATGGAAGATGCCTTCGACGCAATGGCCACCGGCGAGGTGGACCTGAACTGGGCGCGCGCGCATCACAGCCTGTGGGTCGAGGAAGAGCTGGCCAGGGCCGCGCGCCCGCCAAGCGGGGCGGCGCCGGCGGAGTAGGGGGGCTACACGTTCTTGCGGAAGAACACCCGGTCGTAGCCGTCCTGCCGGCCGCGGCCGGTTTCGGTCCAGCCCAGATGCGGGTACAGGGCGCGGTTCTCCGTCATCGTTGCATGGGTGTAGAGCCGCATCTCGGCGTAGCCGCGGCGCCGCGCCTCGGCCTCGGCGAAGTCCATCAACGCTCGGCCCAGGCCCTTGCCGTGCCACGAAGGATCAACGGCGATGTTGTCCAGCAGCAGATGGTCGGCTTCGGGCAGCAGCACGACCAGGCCGGCGACCGTGCCGCCCAGCTCGATCACCCAGACCTGGTGCGCACGGACGCGTGCCGCGTAGTCGTCCAGCATCGGGCCGGGCGGCTTGCCGATGCGAGCGGTGTATTTCGTATAGGCGGCAGCGACGATGCGCCGGATCGCGGCAAGGTCCACCCCACTGGCGGGCCGGATATGCACGCTCAGTCCACCGCGTCCAGCCGCGCACCCACCGTGGTGAACGCGACGGCCACCGGCTGCTGCATGCGCTGCAGCACCAGTGCGGCACCGCCGGCGATGACGATCATGGCAAGAACGGCCGCGAGGAAGGCACGCATGGCTGATCTCCCCTGTGCTCGTTTCGATTAAGGGTGCTGGCGCTGCGGATCAAGGGCCGCGCGCCGCCCCACGGACGTTTCGGCGCTGCCGGGCTTCCCCGCGCCGCCGCAATGCGCCACGATCGGCCGGCGAACAGGACAGGGGGCAGGCGCCATGTGGGAACCGAGCGAGCGGTACCCGGATCCGAACGTCGTGGTGATGGACCCGGCCTTCGCCGGATACAAGCTGGCGCTGGCCTCGGTCGAGCGGCTCTACACCGGCTGCCGCTGGTCCGAGGGGCCGGTCTGGTTCGGCGACGGCCGCTTCCTGCTGTGGAGCGACATCCCCAACAACCGCATCCTCAAATGGGACGAGGAGACCGGCGCCGTCACGCCCTTTCGCCGCCCCTCCAACAACGCCAACGGCAACACCCGCGACCGCCAGGGCAGGCTGATCACCTGCGAGCACGACACCCGCCGCGTCACCCGCACGGAATATGACGGCAGCATCACCGTCATCGCCGACGGCTACCAGGGCAGGAAGCTGAACTCGCCCAACGATGTGGTGGTGAAGTCGGACGGCACCATCTGGTTCACCGATCCGCCCTTCGGCATCCTCGGCTATTACGAAGGCCACCGGGACACGCAGGAACTGACGCCGGCGGTCTATCGTTTCGACCCTGCGGACGGCACGCTCGGCATGGTCTGCGACGACGTGCCCGGCCCCAACGGCCTCGCCTTCTCGCCCGACGAGAAGATCCTCTACGTCGTCGCCTCGCGTGCCGACCCGCGCGAGATCCGCGCCTTCGACGTGGTGGACGGGCGCCGGCTTGCCAACGGCCGCGTGTTCATCAACGCCGCCGGCGGCTCTCCGGACGGGTTCCGCGTCGATGTGGACGGCAATCTCTGGTGCGGCTGGGGCATGGGCGATCCCGAGCTCGACGGCGTGCGCATCTTCAACCCCGCCGGCGCGCCGATCGGCCATATCCGGCTGCCGGAGCGCTGCGCCAACCTGTGCTTCGGCGGGCGCTATCGCAACCGGCTGTTCATGGCCGCAAGCCACGGCCTGTATTCGTTGTACGTGAACACCCAGGGTGTCGCAGGAGGTTGAACCGATGCCGCAATTCGTCGTTATCGCCTATGACGGAACCGACCCGGACGCGCTGGCGCGCCGCATGGCCGTCCGCCCCGCGCATCTGGAGAACGTGAAGCCGATGGTCGCGGCCGGCCAGATCATCGCCGGCGGCGCGTTGCTGGACGATGCCGGCGGCATGATCGGCTCGGTCTCCATCGTCGACTTCCCCGACCGCGCCGGGCTCGACCACTGGCTCGCCACCGACCCGTACGTGACCGGCAAGGTCTGGCAGAAGATCGAGGTGAAGCCGTTCCGCCTGGCCGTCGCCGCCAAGGGATGACGGCGCTTTTCACGCCGCCCGAAACCTTCGCCGGCCTGCCGCACGGCCGCCCCGGCGCCGGATGCCGCGCAGCGGTGCTGGGCGTGCCGTTCGACTGTGGCACGCATCCGTTTCGCGTCGGCGCGCGGCAGGGCCCGGAGCATGTCCGGCGCCAGTCCAAACTGATGCGCCGCTTCCATGTCAGCCTGGGCGATTTCGACCCGTTGGCCCGCCTCGGCGCGGTCGATTGCGGCGATGTGGCGCTGGTGCCCGGGCGCGTGGCGCCGTCCTTCCCGGCGATCGAGGCGGCGGCCGGCACGATTCTCGATGCCGGCGCGGTGCCGGTGGCGATCGGTGGCGACGGCTCGGTCTCGCTGCCGCTGATGCGCGCGGCGGCGCGGCGCCATCCCGGCCTGGTGGCGCTGCACGTCGACAGCCACACCGACGCCTACGAATACGGCGAAGAGGACGCCTACAACGCCGCCACCCAGTTCAGCCACGCGGCGGCAGAGGGGCTGGTGGACACGGCGCATTCCTGGCACGTGGGCATCCGCGGCTTCACCTACTGTCCGGGCGTGCTGGCACGCGCGCAGGGCCTCGGCTTTCGCGTCGTCACCACCGAAGACCTGTTCCGCCGCGGCTTCGCGCAAACGGTGGCGGAGTTCCGCGACGATGCCGCGCAGCGTCCCGTCTATCTGTGCTGGGACATGGACGTGTTCGACCCGTCCGTGGCACCCGGCGTGTGCACGCCGACCTGGGGCGGATTGTCGGCGCGCGAGGGGATCGACCTGCTGCGCGAACTCTCGGGCCTGAACATCGTCGCCATCGACTTCAACACGGTCAGCCCCCCGCAGGACGTGAACGACATGGCGGCACATCTGTGTGCGCACATGGTGATGGAGGCGATGCTGCTGCTGTGCCGCCAGTTCGGCCTGGCCGGCGAAGGCTGACCACGGGCGCATCACTTTCGCGCGACATCGCGCCGCGGTGACGCGCCTCACAAAAAGGATCGTTCCGCATATCCTACGCTGCGCTCCAAGGTCAGGCGGGCGCTGCGCACGCGCAGCCCGCGCCTACGGCCTGGGGCGCCACACGACCCGTCACGCCAAGAGCCTGATGTCCTGCACGAGCCGGGCGGCCGCTCCGAGCGCAAAATCCAAGCGGAGGAAATGACGGATGCCCGACCAGAACGCGCTGAAACCCCACAGCATCCAGAAATACGGCTGGATCCCCGATCTTCCGGACATGCGCGACCATATGTATTCCGCGCCGATGCCAACGCTCGCGACGCTGCCCACCAGCGTGGACCTACGCCAGCAATGCCCTCCCGTCTACGACCAGGGCCAGCTCGGCAGCTGCACCGGCAACGCCATCGCCGGCGCGATTCATTTCGACCGGCTGAAGGCGAACCAGACGCCCGATTTCGTGCCGTCGCGCCTGTTCATCTACTACAACGAGCGTGTCATCGAGCACACCGTCTCGACCGACAGCGGGGCGATGATTCGCGACGGCATCAAGAGCGTGAACAAGCTCGGCGTCTGCCCGGAAACGCCGGACTGGCCCTACGACATCACCAAATTCGCGAAGAAGCCGCCGGCCAGCGCGTACACCGACGCCAAGCGGCATCAGGTCGTCAGCTACAGCCGCCTGCTCAACACGGTGCAGCAGATGAGAGGCTGCCTGGCCGCCGGATACCCGTTCGTGTTCGGCTTCAGCGTCTATGCCAGCTTCGAAAGCCAGCAAGTGGCGCAGACCGGGGTGGTGCCGATGCCGCAGCCGAGCGAGCAGCAGATCGGTGGTCACGCGGTGCTCGCGGTCGGTTACGACGACACGCAGCAGCGCTTCATCGTCCGCAATTCCTGGGGCACCGGCTGGGGCATGCAGGGCTATTTCACGATGCCGTATGCATACCTGACCGACAACAACCTGGCCGACGACTTCTGGACCGTGCGGATGATCGAGGCATAGGGCCACTGAAGCGGGCGTGCCAGGCACTTGGCACGCCCATCCCGGGCATCACCCGGTGACCCGGATGCGCACCGAGAACGTCGCCGCCGGCTTCGAGCCGGGGTCCCACGCGCGGGTATATGCCAGGGCCATGTCGCAGGTTCCGGGCTGCACGCCTTCGATCCGCCAGACATGGGTGCCACCCTGTCCAGGCACCGTGGCGCCTTCGGGCCGCTCCAGGAAGTCGTCCGCCAGCTTGCAGACCGGCTCGCCGCGTTTCTCGAAGTGCCAGCGGAAGCCGGTGGTGGGGTTCTCCTGCAACCGCAGTTCGATGACCTGACCGACAGGCAGATCCACCGTCTGCCCGGAGGCGGCTTCGGCAATCGTCAGCATGGCGTGTCTCCCACGCACGGGACTGCCATGCTACCGCGCGCGCGGTGCACGCTCCAGCGATAGCCTGCTGGCCCCCGGGGCGGTCGCGCGAGTCACGCCCGTCCGGGAACCAGGAATTCCCAGGGGCTGGCTTCCTGGTCGATGTCCGTCTGCACCTCGATCAGGCACGGCGCGGCCGCAGCCAATGCCGCCGTCAGTGCCGCCTCGAACCCCTCCGGCGCCGTCACCCGCCAGGACGGCACGCCGAAGCTCGCGGCGAAGGCCTGGAAATCCGGGTTGCGCAGCACCGATCCCGGAATGCGCCCGGCATACAGCCGCTTCTGGTCGCGCATCACGTTGCCATAGGCGTTGTTGTTGAACACCACGGTGATCAGGTTGATGCCGTGCTGCACCGCGGTCGCCAGCTCGGTCCCCGCGAACAGGAACCCGCCATCCCCGGTCAACGACACCACCGGCGTGTCGGGATGCGCCACCTTCACGCCCAAGGCCATCGGGAAGCCCGCCCCCAGCGTGCCCTGGAAGCCGGAGCTGACGAAGTGGCGGGGATGGTGGATGGGAAAGCCGAACGTGGCGGTGAAGCCCGCCTGGCACACTTCGTCGACGATGAAGGCGTCGTCGGGAAGCACCGCGCGCAGGACGTTCAGATAGGACATCTGCGGCTGCACCTTCCGGATTGCTTCCAGCGCCCCCGCCTTGGCCGCGGCGACCGCCGCGAGCCGCGCGGCGTTGTCGCGCGCGGCGCCGTTGAGCAGGCGGCGCAGCGCCGCGGTGAGTGCCGCGGCGCCGGCGGCGGCGTCGGCGACAATGCCGACATCGACCGGGTAGCGCCGCATCTCCGCGGGATCGATGTCGATGCGCGCGGTCTTCAGGCCAGGCGGGCCCGGCGCCCAGCGGGTGGCCGGGTATTCCATGCGGCTGCCGATTCCGATCACCAGATCCGTCTGCGGCCACAGCACATGCCCGGCAGCGACCGTCAGGCCCAGCGGATGGCGATCACCCACCACGCCGCGCCCGTTGCGGAACGCCACCACCGGCGCCCCCGCCAGCTCCGCCAGCGCCAGCACCTCGGCGCCGGCATGCGCCGCACCGCCGCCGGCGATGATCATCGGCGCTTTCGCGTCCTTCAGCAGAGCCGCCAGCCGGGCGACCACCTCGCCGTCAGGCGTCGCCGGCTGGAACAAGGGCAGGGGATCGACAGGCGTTGCCTCGCCCATGGCCGGGAACTGGTCCCACGGCATTTCCAGCGCCACCGGGCCGGGGCGGCCGGACCGCATCTCCTGGAAGGCCCGCGCCACCAGCAGCGGCGCCTGGGACGGATGCTCGATGCGGTCGGCCCATTTCACCAGCCCGCGCATGGTCGCGAGCTGGTCCGGCAATTCGTGCAGATGGCCGCGGCCGCGCCCCAGGAAGGCACTGGGCACCTGCCCGGTCAGGCACAGCACCGGCGCGTTCACGCCGGCCGCGGTGGCCAGGGCGGCGGTGGTGTTGAGCATCCCCGGGCCCGGCACCACCGCGTAGGCGCCCGGCCGGCCGGTCGATTTGGCGTATCCCAGCGCCATATAGGCGCAGCTCTGCTCGTGCCGGGTGGTAATCAGCCGCAAGCGGTTGGAGGCGCGGGCGAACGCGTCGAACAGGCCATAGACCTGGGCGCCCGGCAACCCGAACACGGTGTCGATGCCGTGGCGTATCAACCCCTCGACGATCGCTTCCCCGCCCGTCATCCGCGCCATGGACCGCCCTCCGCCATTCTGCGGATGGACCGTTGCATGGTGGCGGCGTTTCGGGAAGCGGCCCCCCTCCCACCGGGAAGGGGGCCGTAGCAACGTCAGCCGGGCGGACGCGGGGCCGCGTCACTGCCCCCGGGTGCCCCCATCGGGCCGCGCTCCATCATCGGCCCGCGACCCATTCGCTCCATCATGCCGCGATGCCCGTGGCCGTCATGCATGCGCGGGCGCGCCACATCGGTGAGCTTGGTGCTGTCGGGACCGATCTGCCGGGCCAGGACCAGGCGGCCGAGCAGCGAGGTCAGGCCGTCGCCGCGAACGAACAGTTTCTGGCCCACGGCAAGCTGGGCCGCCAGCCGCGTCGCTTCCGCGGGCGGCAGCCGCACCACGGTGCCGTCATCCAGCAGCACGCCGTTCGCCTCGCCGCGCGGCTCGTGCAGAACGGCCTTGATCGTGCCCTGCGCCTCCATCGGCGTGCGGGCACGCATGAACCGCCCGCCGCGCCCGGCGACGGTGGCGCCGGTGGCGTCGTTGGTGACCGAGGCGGCCGCCACCATCGGCACGGCGCGGGCCTTCAGGCCATGGATCGTCACGGAGTCGCCGGGGCGAACGGCGAACACCAGCTCGGCCGACAGGGCGGGGTTGATGTGCACCTCGGTGCCGTCGGCCAGGATCAGCCCGTCCACGTCGCCGCGCGGCGTCAGGGTGTACTGGGCGACCTTGCCCTTCAATTCCGGCAGTTGCGCGGGATCATAGGTCGGCCCCTGCTGCGCCAGCGCCAGGCCGGCGGTGCCGACCAGCAGCGTCGCGGCGAGCAGGGCGGATTTCACTCGTGACATTGTTCTCTCCGTCTCGTGCGAGCCGGGCTGGCCCGCGATGACCGTCATCGCAAGCCGCATGCCACAGTCTATGCTATTGATTTTGCGTTATTCACGAGCCATCGAGAGGCGCCGGATCGTCCGCGTTCCCGACAGAACCTGTCCGGTTGGCGGACATATCCAGCCCATGGCGGCGCATCTTCTCGTACAGCAGCTGCCGGTGGATGTTCAGCCGCCGCGCCGCCTCGGCCCGGTTGCCGCCCGCAGCGTCCAGCGCGCGGCGGATCATCGCGGCTTCCAGCCGCGCCAGCGCGGTCGGCAGGTCGCCCTCCAGCCAGTCCACCTCCGCCCCGCCACCCGGCATGCGCAGGAAGGCGAGGTCGGTGCCGGTGATCACCGGCCGGCGGGCCAGCGCGGCGGCGCGCTCCATGGCGTTGCGCAACTCCCGCACATTGCCCGGCCAGGGATGCGACAGCAGCCGCGCCGCCGCATCGGCGGAAAGCTGCTTCGGCGCCGCGGACCCCGCCGCGAGAGCCAGGAAATGCTCCGCCAGCGGCAGGATATCGGCCAGTCTTTCGCGCAGCGGCGGCAGATGGATGGGCACCACGCCCAGCCGCCAGAACAGGTCCTCGCGGAACCGGCCCTCGCGCACGCGTGCTTCCAGGTCCTGATGCGTGGCCGCCAGGATGCGCACATCCACCGGCACCGGCTTGCCGCCCACCGGCGTCACCACCCGGTCCTGCAGCACCCGCAGCAGCTTGGCCTGCAGCGGCGGGGCCATGTCGCCGATCTCGTCGAGGAACAGCGTGCCGCCATCGGCCTCGCGGAAGCTGCCGGTGCGGTCGGCGACGGCGCCGGTAAAGGCGCCCCGGGCGTGGCCGAACAACTGGCTCTCCAGCAGGTCGGCGGGGATGGCGGCGCAGTTCACAGCGACGAAGGGCCGCCCGGCGCGGCGGCCGTGCCGGTGCAGGGCGCGGGCCACCACCTCCTTGCCGGTGCCGGTCTCGCCGGTGATCAGCACGGTGGTGCCGGCATCGGCCAGCATGCCGATCTGCTTCTGCACCTGCCGCATCGCGGCCGAATTGCCGATCAGGTCGTCGGCCTCGCCGGCGGGCGCCACGGCGGCCGCGGCAGGGGCGGCCGGCAGCATCCGCGCGATCAGCGCCGCCAGGTCGTCGCGCCCGATCGGCTTGGCGATGTGGTCCACCGCCCCCAGGCGCATCGCCTCGATGGTGTTGGAGGCGGTCGGCACGGCGGTCAGCACCGCCACGGGCGGCGCCTCCGGGCGGTCGTGCAGGCGCCGCAGCACCTCCAGCCCGTCCATGCCGGGCATGCGCAGGTCGAGCAGCACCGCGTCCACATGCCGTCCCGCGACCGCCGCCAGCGCGGCGGCGCCGTCGGGGGCTTCGAGCGGCGTGTGGCCCAGATCGCTAATGGCCTCGGCCAGCCCCTCGCGCAGGGCAGCGTCGTCATCGACGATCAGGATCACCGGCATGGCGCGTCCAGCGGGATCTCCAGGGTGAACACGGCGCCGGGACCGGCATCGGCGAGGATGATCCGCCCGCCATGCGCCTCCACCAGCTCGCGCGCAATGGCGAGCCCCAGCCCGGTGCCGTCGGCGCGCCCGGTCACGAACGGCTCGAACAGGCTGGCCCGCAGCTCCGCGGACACGCCGGGCCCGGTATCGGCCACGCTGATGCGCAGCATCCCGTCCGCGACGGCACCTTGCAGCCTCACCATCCCGCCGGGCGGCGTATGCTGGCACGCGTTCTCCACCAGATTGTCCAGCGCCCGCCGCAGCAGCCCGGCATCGACCGCGACCGTCGCCGGCTCTGCGTCCACCCGGAGCGCCACGCCGCCGCCCTGGTGATCGGCGGCCACGCTGTCCAGCAGGCCCCTGAGATCGGTCGGCGCCGGCGACGGCATTCGCCGCTGGGTCATGGCCAGCAGCTCGGCGATCAGCCGGTCCAGCCGCGCGATCTGCGCCAGGATCGCTTCCAGCGCCCCGCGCCGGCGGGCCTCGTCGCCCGCCAGCGCGTTCTCGGCCTTCAGCCGCATGGCCGCGATCGGATTGCGGATTTCGTGCGCCACCCCCGCGGCCACCCGGCCCAGCGCCGCCAGCCGCTCCGACAGCGCCACCCGCGCCGCCAGCTCGTCGGATCGGCGCCGCGCTGCGTCCAGCCGTTCGCCGGCCGTGTTCAGCGCGGCGACAATGCGGTCGAGCTCGCGCTCCCCGGTCGGGGCGAGGCGCGGCAGCGTGCCGGCCTCATGTTGCGCCAACGCCGTCTCGATGGCGCCGATGCGCCGGGTCCAGGCGATCACGACCCAGCCCAGCAAGCCCGCCATGCCCAGCGCCAGCGCGAACAGCACGCCCAGGCCGAGCCGCAGCCGCTCCTGCCCGGGCGCGTCCTGCACCTGCGCCAGCACCCAGCCAGCCAGGCCCTGCACCGGGCCCGGCAGGGCGCAGGCCTGCAGCATCACCGTGCTGGGGCCGGCCACGATGCGGGTGCTCGCCGGCCGGTCGTCGGCGAGCGCGTCGGCTGCCAGGGCGGCGATGGTGCGGCTGACATCGTCGTCCGGCGTGACGGTGGCGGCCAGCATGCCTTCGCCCTGCCACCAGATTCCGCCTGCCAGCCCCGGCCGCCCCGCCAGCGCCAGCGTCAGCACGGCTCCGAGATCGGCGCGGAAGGCGGCATCCGCCCGGCCCTTGGCGGGGGCGGGGCCGGCCCAGCCGGCGGCATAGTAGGCGTAGCGGTCCACGATCTGGTCGCAGGCCTCGGCCACCGCTTCGGTGGCGCGGTCGATCTGGGCGGAGCTGGACTGCCGGTACAGCCCCACCAGCAACATGCCCACGGCGACCAGCGCGGCCAGCGACAGGGCCCAGAGCACGAACAGCCGGGAACGGAGCGACCCCACCGCCTAGCGCGGCCCGGCGCTCACGCGCGCGCCGCCGCCTCGAACGCCCGCAAGCCGGACTCGATGGTCTCGCGGTCGAGGTCGCGGGTGATGAACACGATGCGGCTGGTGCGCGGATCGCCCTCCGGCCAGGCCGGCAGCAGCACGGGCTCATGGAACAAATGCTGCACCCCGTGGATCGCCACCGGCCGCTCCTGGCCGATCAGGTTCAGGATGCCCTTCACCCGCAGCAGGCTTTCGCCGCGGGTGCCGATCAGCATTTCCAGGCAGGTGCCGATGCCCTGCCAGTGCAGCGGCTCGTCGAAGGTCAGGCAGAAGGCCTGGATATGCGCGTCGTGCCGGTTGGGGTCGGGGCGGCCGCGCGGCGCGTCGCGATAGGCCTCGGCATCCAGCCAGGTCTGCACATCGGCGATCTTGCCGGCGGCGTCAAACAGCCCGGCATCGAGGATGGCGGCGGGATCGAGCGCACCCATCACCGCCACATGCAGCGGCGCCCCGGGATTGAGCTGCTTCAGCCGCGCGCGCAGCGGGCCCAGGTCGCCGGCGAGGTCGGTCTTCGCCAGCACCAGCCGGTCGGCCATCGCCACCTGCCGCACCGCCTCGGCATGCGCGTCGAGCTGGCCCATGGCGTGCACCGCATCGACCACGGTGACGATGCCGTCCAGCCGGTAGCGCAGCGCCACGGAGACGTCGCTCATCAGCGTCTGCACGATCGGCGCCGGGTCGGCGAGCCCCGTGGTCTCCACCACCACCCGCGTCACCTCGCCGGCCTGCACCCGCGCCAGCAGGTCGCGCAGGGCACGGGCGAGGTCGCCGCGCACCGCACAGCACAGGCAGCCCGAAGGCAGCAGGGCGGTGTCGTCGTCGAGCTTCTCGACCAGGATATGGTCCAGGCCGATCTCGCCGAACTCGTTCACCAGCACCGCCGTCCCCGCCAGCTCCGGCCGGCGCAGCAGGCGGTTCAGCAGCGTGGTCTTGCCGGCGCCGAGGAAGCCGGTCAACACGGTGATCGGAACCGCCTCAGCCATGGCTATGGCCGTACAGCGCGTCGGGCGAGACCAGCGGCGCGGCGATCTCCTCCAGCGCGCCATCGCGGGCGGCGCGGAAGAAGCAGTCGCGCCGGCCGGTGTGGCAGGCCACGCCTTGCTGGTCCACCAGCACCAGCACCGTGTCGCCGTCGCAATCCAGCCGCAGCTCGATCAGGCGCTGCTGCTGGCCGGAGCTTTCGCCCTTGCGCCACAGCCGGTTGCGGCTGCGGCTGAAATAGCAGACCCGGCCGGTGGCCAGCGTTTCCGCCACCGCCTCCCGGTTCATCCAGGCCAGCATCAGCACCTCGCCGGTGTCGTGCTGCTGGGCGATGGCGGGCACCAGGCCGCGCGCGTCGAAGGCGATGGTGTCGAGGATGGCATCGTGCGTCATGCGCTCTTATCTTGTGCTGTGGATGTTCCGCGCAAAGGAAAACCGTTGACCGACGGATTCTCGCCCCGTACCGCCGCGTTGCTCGACCACGCCGAAGCCATGTGCGACCGGCGCGGCGCCAGGCTGACCGGGCTGCGCCGTCAGGTGCTCGGCCTGATCCTGGACGCCAAGGGCCCCACCGGCGCCTACGAGCTGCTGGACCGGCTGCGCGAGCGGCGGGGCGCGGCCGCCCCGCCCACGGTCTATCGAGCCCTCGATTTCCTGCAGGAACAGGGGCTTGTGCATCGTGTCGAACGTCTTGCCGCCTTCGTCGGCTGCGTCGAGGCGCATGGCCATGTGCATGAGCACCCCGCGCAGTTCCTGATCTGCCGCACCTGCGGCCACGTGACCGAGATCGAGGACCACGACCTCGCCCACGCGCTGGCGGCGGCGGCGAAGCGCGTGGGCTTCGCCGTCACCGGTGCGACCATCGAGGCCGAGGGCCTCTGTGCCGCGTGCGCCGGGGCTGCTAGCCCCCGAACGAGCGCAGCACCGTAAGCCCCTGGTCGAGATCCGCGCACAGATCGGCGGTGTCTTCCAGGCCGATATGCAGGCGCAGCATCTGCCCCCCGAAATCGCCCGAACCGGCGGTGCGGGTGACGAAGCCCGTGGTCGGCAGCGCCAGGCTCTCATAGCCGCCCCAGGATGCACCCATGCCGAACAGCTGCAGCGACTCGGCCATGGCATGCACGGCGTCCTGGCTGAAATGCGGATGGAACACCACGCCGAACAGGCTGCATGCGCCGGTGAAGTCGCGCTTCCAGATGTCGTGGCCGGGGGCGCCGGGCAATGCGGGGTGCAGAATCTGCTTCACCTCCGGCCGGGTCGCCAGCCATTGCGCCACCTCGATGCCCGACTGCATCTGCCGCTCCAGCCGCACCGCCATGGTGCGCACGCCACGCAGCGCCAGCCAGCAATCGTCGGGGCTGGCGTACTGGCCGAGCTGCATCGTGGTGGTGCGCACCCGGTCCCAGTCCTCCTGCGTGTTGGTGGTGACGCTGCCCAGCAGCACGTCGGAATGGCCGACCACGTATTTCGTCAGCGCCTGGATCGACACGTCGACGCCGTGGCGGAAGGGCTGGAAGAAATGGATGCCCCAGGTGTTGTCCATCAGCACCTTCGCGCCCTTGGCGCGGGCGACGGCGGCCAGGGCGGGGATGTCCTGCACCTCGAAGGTGTGGCTGCCGGGGCTTTCGGTGTACAGCACCGTGGTGTTCGGCCGGAACAGCTTCTCGATGCCCGCCGCGTAGATGCAGGGATCGTAATAGGTGGTGGCGATGCCCATGCGGGTCAGGAAATTGTCGCAGAAGCCGCGCGCCGGCCCGTAGACCGAGTCCGGCATCAGGCAATGTTCGCCCGCCTTCAGATACGCGAGCAGCGGCGTGGTCACGGCGGACAGGCCGGACGAGACGATCTGGCAGCGCGTGCCGCCCTCGATCTCCGCGATCACGTCCTCCAGCGGCCAGTGCGTCGGCCCGCCGAGCACGCCGTAGATCAGGTGCTGCTCCAGCCGGTGCGACCCGCCGGCCTTGCGCTCGGCCATGTTCGGATACAGCACCGTGGAGCCGCGATGCACCGGCGGGTTGACGAAGCCGTGCACATGCGTGCCGGCGCGGCCGGCATGCGATAGGCGGGTGTAGAAGCCCTGCTTGGCGCGCGCGGGCGAGGAGTCGTCAGGCATGTTTCTCATGTCTCCACTGGCGTGTCGGGGCGGCCGCCCCATTCGGTCCAGGACCCGTCATAGACGGCCCCCTCAGGCAGGCCCGCGAGCGTCATCGCGAGCGTCAGGATGCAGGCGGTGACCCCGCTGCCGCAGCTGGTGACCACCGGCCTGCTGCCATCGACACCGGCGGCGGCCAGGCGGGCGCGCAACGCGCCGGAGGGCAGCAGCGTCTGGTCGGGCGCGAGCAGCTCGGTGTAGGGCAGGTTGGCGCTGCCGGGAATGTGGCCGGAGCGCATGCCGGCGCGCGGCTCCGGCACCTCGGCGCGGAAGCGCGGGGCGGCGCGGGCGTCCAGCAACAGCTCCTTGCCGCTTTTCACATTGGCCAGGATGTCGCCGACGCCACGCAGGCGGGTGGGGCGGTAATTCGGGCGGAACGAGACCGGGCGGGCAGGGGTGGGGTCGCCCTCTTCGACCTTGCGGCCTTCGGCGATCCATTTCGGCAGCCCGCCATCGAGCACGGCGGCGCGGTCATGCCCGAACAGGCCCATCATCCACCAACCGCGCGCGGCCGAGGCCAGCCCCTTCTGGTCGTAGAACACGACGAAGCTGTCATTGGACACGCCGAGCTCGCCGATCAGCTTCGCGAACCGGCCGGGCGAGGGCGCCATATGCGGCAGGTCGGTGTCGGGGTCGGCGATGGCGTCGATGTCGAAGAAGCGCGCGCCGGGGATATGCGCGCGGCGGAACTCGGTCAGCCCGTCCTCCGGCTCGTTCGGCAGGTATTTCGTGGTGTCGAAGACCACCACGCCCGCCTTGACCAGGTTCTCGGCCAGCCACGCGGTCGAGACCAGCGGTTGATGCTCCATGATACGTCCCCTAGGCCGGCGCCACGACGATGCGCCGGTTCTGCTTGCCCTTGTTCTCGATCTTCACGATCGCCATCCGGCCGATGTCGCCGGTGCGCGCCACATGCGTGCCGCCGCAGGGCTGCAGGTCCACCGGGGTGTCGCCTGCGCCGATGCGCACCAGCCGCAGCCGCCCGGCGCCGCGCGGCGGCTTCACCGACAGGGTGCGAACCAGCGCCGGATTCTCGTCCAGCACCGCCTCGTCCACCCATTCGGTGCTGACGGGATGGTCGGCCTCGATCAATGCGTTCAGCCGCTCCACCAGCACCTCCTTCGCCGGCGGGTCGGGCAGGTCGAAATCCAGCCGCGAGCGATCCGCCCCGATCTGCCCGCCGGTGACCGCAGCGCCCGGCAATACCGCGCACAGCAGATGCAAAGTGGTGTGCATGCGCATCAGTGCGTGCCGCCGCGCCCAGTCGAGCCGGGCCTCGACGGTGGCCCCCACCGGCGGCAGCGCGGCGCCGGCGGCGGGCACGTGCAGGATGGTCTCGCCTTCGCCCTTCACCGTGTCGGCGATGGCGGCCTCGCCCCCATCCCAGGCGAACACACCGACATCGCCGGGCTGGCCGCCGGAGCGGGCGTAGAACACGGTGCGGTCCAGCACGATCCCCTCCGGCCCGGCCGCCAGCACCTTGGCGGTGGCGCGGGCGAGGGCGGAATCCTGCAGAAACAATCGTTCGGTCATGTCGTTTTCTTCCAAAGCTCACGAATCCGGTCGCGCCGTGCGGCCAGCCACAGCAATGCCAGCGCAGTGACCGAGTTGGGGAACCTGCCCTCAAGGGCGGCGTCGATGGCCGTCACGGCGGGCCAGACGCGAACCTGGATGTCCTCGTCCTCGGCTTGCAGCCCGGCACGACCGACCAGCCCATCGGCGCCGCCGGGCGGGGCGGTCACCTCGCCCACATGGATCGCCACGCGCTCGTCGCAGCCGCCGGGGGTCAGCACGAAATCGCCGATCGGCAGGATGCGGCGCGGCGTCAGCCCGATCTCCTCCTCCGCCTCGCGAATCAGGGTCGCGGCGGGGTCTTCCCCGGGATCGCAGAGACCCGCGGGGATCTCGACCATCAGCGGATCAACGCCCGCGGCCAGGGCGGGCAGGCGAAACTGCTCGATCAGCACCACTTGGTCGGCAATGGGGTCATAAGGCAGCAGCGCCGCCGCGCGGCCCCGCCGCCACAGCTCCCAGGTGCGCAGGCCGGAGCGCCGCCCGTCGAAGCGGGCATGGCGGAAACGGATCACCTGGAGCGGGAAACGGCCTTGCCACACGGTTTCGTCGGACTCGATTTCCAGGCCGGGAAAAGCCGGCAACGGGGCATTCTTGGGGACGGCCATGCCGGCACGATAGAGCGGCGCGCAGGCGATGCCCACCCCGCCCGTGGCGGGCGCAATGCGCGCCGGCGCATGGCCAGCGCGGCACAGGCGCCGCTGCGTCAGTTCACCCGATGCGCCTGCACCAGCTCGCGCAAACGGGTCGCGGCGGCCGCGCCCTTGATCGCCTCGCGCCACTGGGTTTCGGCCACGCGCTGATGGGCCGTGATCGCCTCGTCCGCCCCGGTGATCATGGCGACCCCGGTGGCGGCCTGCGGCGGCGTGTCCGGGCGGAACGGGTTCACCGCCAGGGTGGCGCGATCGCGGGCGCGCAGGATCTTGAAGCTGCCGCTGGGCTCGGTCACCGGCAGCAGCCCGAACTGCAGCCCCATCGGCTCGGCTTCCATCACGTCGGCGATATGCAGCAGCTCGGTCGCGGCAATCTGCCGGCAGATCCGCCGGGTCCGGTCCGACAGCGCCAGCGACGGCGCGATCCCGCTTTCGAGGAAGTCGCGCACCCGGGCTGCCGGGATCATGGCGATGATGCCCAGCTTGCGCATGCCGTACATCCGCTTGCGGGCGGCCATGATGCCCAGCACCTGCTCGGCATTGGCGCGCAGGCCCGCGCGGTCGGCGCCGGCCTGGTCGGCGGCCTCCTCGAACGCGGCGGCGAGGCCGGAATCGTAGGCATCCGTCGTGGTCAGATAGCAGATCGGGCCATCGACCTGCAGCATCTGGTCGGCCGTCTCTTCGATCTGGCGGACGCGCTCGAAATAGCCGACCGGGCGGTTGTAGTATTCGACACCGATCCCCAGCAGGGAAAGCGGCGAGATCTTCAGCAGTTCCGCCAGACGCTTGATGGTGTCCAGCTTGATCACTTCGCCCTTCTCGTAGCGATACAGGGCCGCGCGGGAAACACCGAGTCGGGCGGCGATCTCCTCCGCCCGAAGACCGGACTCCAGGCGATAGGCCCGGAGCTGCTGGCCGATTTCCGTGAAGCGCATGGGACCGGAGCCTTTGCAATGCCTGAGACAGCGCCCCGGAAAATCGGCACGCTGTCTCAGAATCGAGGAACCGCCCAGTTTATGGGCTACGCTCCGTTTAATTCAATCAGGGTCTCGAACAAAAGACGTTGATTTGACGGACTTATGACGACTCCAGGCCCGCCATCGTTTCGATCGCCCGCACCAGCGCGGAATGGTCCTGGTCGGCGCCGCCAAGCGCCGTCACCACCGAGAACATCTGCTGGGCGATCGCCGTGTTCGGCAGCGCCATGCCCATCTCCCTGGCCGCGGACAGCGCGAGGTTGAGGTCCTTCTGGTGCAGCTTGATGCGGAAACCCGGGTTGAAGGTGCGGTTGATCATCCGCTCGGCATGCACCTCCAGGATGCGCGACGAGGCGAAGCCGCCCATCAGCGCTTGGCGCACCTTGGCGGGATCGGCGCCGGCCTTGCGCGCGAAGGTCAGCGCCTCGCTCACCGCCTGGATGTTCAGCGCCACGATGATCTGGTTGCACACCTTGCAGACCTGGCCGGCGCCAGCCTCGGTGCCGACATGGGTGATGTTCTTGCCCATGAGTTCGAACAGCGGCAAGGCGCGGGCGAACGCCGCCTCGGAGCCGCCGGCCATGATCGTCAGCGTCGCCTGCCTGGCGCCGACCTCGCCGCCGGAGACCGGTGCGTCGACGTAGTCGCAGCCCAGCTTGGCGACGCGGGCGGCGAAGTCCTTGGTGGCGATCGGGCTGATCGAGGACATGTCGATCACGAGCTTGCCCTTGGTCAGCCCCTCGGTGACGCCGTTCGGGCCGAACAGCACCGCTTCCACATCGGGAGTGTCCGGCACCATCAGGATGATCGCCTCGGCCTGCTCGGCCACCGCCGCCGCATCCGACAGCACGGTCGCGGCGGCACGCAGCTCGTCGGTCAGGCTGCGGCGGTCGGGCACGAACAGCTCATGCCCCGCGGCCTTCAGGTTCAGCGCCATCGGGCGGCCCATGATGCCCAGGCCGATGAATCCGATCTTCATGTCTCTCTCCCCGAGATTGCTGTGTCAGACGCCGAAACGCGCGCGCCAAGCGAGGCCGGCGACGGTTTCGCCGGCCGGGCGGTATTCGCAGCCGACCCAGCCCTGGTAGCCCAGCGCGTCGATGCGGCGGAAAATGAACTCCCAGCCGAGTTCGCCGGTGCCCGGCTCGTTGCGGGCGGGCACGTCGGCAAGCTGCATATGCACGATGATCGGCATATGCGCCTCCATGCGTTTGGTGACGTCGCCCTCGGTGATCTGGCAGTGATAGATGTCGAACTGCAGCCCGATCCGCTCGGCGCCGATCGCTGCGATCACCGCGGCGCCCTGGGCCATGGTGTTGAGGTGGAAGCCCGGCATGTCGCGGTGGTTGATCGGCTCGATCGCGATCTTCACCCCCGCCGAGCTGGCCTGCTCGGCGGCCCAGGCGAGGTTGGCGGCATATACGGCGGCGGCGGTCGCGAACGGCGTGCCGGCGGGCGGGATGCCGGCCATGCAGTGCACCAGCCTGCAATCCAGCGCGGCGGCGTAGTCCAGCGCCTGCTTCACGCCGTCACGGAACGCCGCTTGGCGGCCGGGCAGGGAGGCGATGCCGCGCTCGCCGCCGGCCCAGTCGCCGGGGGGCATGTTGAACAGCACCTGCTGCAGTCCGGCGCCATCCAGCCGCCGCTTCAGCTCGGCTGCCGGAAACTCATAGGGGAACAGGAACTCGACCGCCTTGAAGCCGGCCTTCGCCGCGGCCTCGAAACGGTCGAGGAACGGCAACTCGTTGAACATCATGGACAGATTGGCGGCCAGACGCGGCATGGCTTGAGTCCTCCCCGGAAGGACGGGGAAGCTAGCCGCCAGGGGCCGGCTTGAACAGATGGTAGCGATCCCAAGTCGCCGACATTGAACTTGGCCGCCGCATCATGGATACCTCGCGCCGCAATTTGCGGGACCGATGAGGCGCGATGATCGCGGAACGCATACTGATGGCGCTGCTGCTGGGCGGTGTGGCGGTGGGGTGCACGGTCGTGCTCTACCCGTTCCTGTCGGCGCTGCTGTGGGCGGCGATCCTCACCTACACGACCTGGCCGGTCTATGAGTGGATGCGCGGGCAGCTGCGGCTGGGCCGCGTGCCCGCGGCCGGCGCGATGGTGGCGGTGACGGCGGTGGTCGTGGTGCTGCCGCTCGCTTTGGCCGCCCCCGGCGGCGCCAGCGACGTGAACCAGCTGGAGAAGGTCGTGCAGGACTGGCTGCAGGCCGGGCTGCCGGACGCCCCGCCGTGGCTGGCCACGGTGCCGGCGATCGGCTCCACGGTCAGCAACCTGTGGAACAGCTGGGCCGCCGACCTGACCGTGATGGTGTCGTTCTTCCGGCCGTATTTCGGCATCCTCGCGCAGTTCGGCCTGGGGCTGCTGCTGGGCCTGGCCAACGGCGTGCTGCTGTTCGTGCTGGCGCTGTTCGTGGCCTTCTTCTTCTATGCGTCTGGCGACGTGCTGGCCGACAAGATCCATATCATCCTGCACCGCATCGCCGGCCCGCGCGCCGACCGGCTGATCGAGGTCACCGGGGCCACCGTGCGCGGCGTGGTCTACGGCATCCTCGGCACGGCGGTGGTGCAGGGGATTCTGACCGCGCTGGGGCTGTGGGTCAGCGGCGTGCCGCGGCCGGCGCTGCTGGGCGTGGTGGCCGGCGGGCTGTCGGTGCTGCCGATCGGCGCTCCGGTGGTATGGATCCCGGCGTCGTTGTGGCTGGCGGCGTCGGGCCACATGTTCTGGGGGATCGCGCTGTTCGTCTACGGCGCGGTCATCGTCAGCGGCGCGGACACGCTGATCCGCCCCTACTTCATCGCCCGTGGGGCACAGCTGCCGTTCCTGCTGACCATGCTGGGCGTGCTGGGCGGCGCCATCGGTTTCGGACTGCTCGGCATCTTCCTTGGCCCGGCGCTGCTCGGCGTCGGGTTCGCGCTGGTCAACGAATGGGCCAGCCGGAGCGATTCGTCGGTGCTGGGGGGACCGCGGGAGTGATCGCAACCCCGATATTGTCGCGGTTTCGATACGATTTCGGCATGGGCTTTGCACGGTCATCGCCGTGCAATAAAAGCGGTGGGCCAGGGGGGTACGATTTGAGACTCAGCATGGAAAACCGAACGCGGCGCCACGCCCCACCGATGTCATCGTCCGCCCGGGGTGCGTCTCCGGCCGGGCGCGGCTGACCCGGCATGTTCGCATTCATCACCTCGCGCATCCTCCAGGCGATCCCGGTGCTGCTGGTGGTCGGGTTCATCGCCTTCGCCCTGTTTGCCTATGTCGGCGACCCCGTGACCATCATGCTCGGCCAGGACTACACCGCCGCCCAGCGCGAGGAGCTGGTGCGCGCGCTGGGGCTGGACCAGCCGTTCATCGTGCAATACGCGAAGTTCGTCTGGGCCGCGGTGCACGGGAATTTCGGCCTCAGCTACCGGCTGGCGCGCCCGGTGTCGCAGCTGATCCTCGAGCGCCTGCCGGCGACCATCGAGCTTGCCGTGACCGCCGCCGCGCTGGCGCTGCTGGTGGGGGTGCCGATGGGCGTCTACACCGGCATCCGCCGCAATTCGCCGACGTCGCGGCTGTTCATGGTCTTCTCGCTGATCGGGGTGTCGCTGCCCACCTTTCTGATCGGCATCCTGCTGATCCTCTTCTTCGCCGTGCTGCTGGGCTGGCTGCCCAGTTTCGGCCGCGGCGACGTGGTGCATCTGAGCCACTGGACCACCGGGTTGCTGACCGTGTCGGGCCTCAAGGCGCTGATCCTGCCGGCCATCACTCTTGGCATGTTCCAGATGACGCTGATCATGCGCCTGGTGCGTTCGGAGATGCTGGAAGTCCTGCGCAGCGACTACATCAAGTTCGCCCGCGCCCGCGGCCTGTCGGAGCGCTCCATCAATTTCGGCCATGCGCTGAAGAACACGCTGGTGCCGGTCATCACCATCGTCGGCCTGCAGCTGGGCGGGCTGGTCGCGTTCTCCATCGTCACCGAGACGGTGTTCCAGTGGCCGGGCATGGGGCTGCTGCTGGTGCAGTCCATCGGGGTTGCCGACATCCCCGTGATGTCCGCCTACCTGCTGCTGGTGGCCGTGCTGTTCGTGGCCATCAACCTGATCGTGGACCTGCTCTACTACGCCGTCGATCCGCGGCTGCGGCTGGACCGGCGCTCGATGACGGGTGGCAAATGAACCGGCGGGAGATGCAATCATGAACGCCGTCGCCCGCTTCATCGACAGCGACTTCCTCTACAGCTTCCGCCGCTCGCCGGTGGCCATTATCTCGGCCCTGGTGGCGCTGGTCTGCGTGTTCGGCGCGATCCTGTCGCCCTGGATCGCCCCGCACGACCCGTTCGACCTCGCCAGCCTGAGCCTGATGGACAGCTTCAAGCCGCCCGCCTTCATGGCCGACGGCGAGAACGCCTATCTGCTCGGCACCGACGACCAGGGCCGCGACCTGCTCTCGGGCATCATGTACGGCACCCGCATCAGCCTGTTCGTGGGCGTGCTGGCCATCGGCTTCGCGCTTGCCGTGGGCATCACGGTGGGGCTGGTCGCCGGCTACATGGGCGGCACGGTCGACGCCGTGCTGATGCGCATCGCCGACGTCCAGCTGACGTTCCCGGCCATCCTGATCGCGCTGCTGGTGGATGGCGTGGTCCGCGCCGTGCTGCCGCGCGAGTTCCACGAGAAGATCGAGATCTACGTCCTCGTCTTCGCCATCGGCATCGCCCGCTGGCCGCAATTCGCCCGCACCGTGCGCGGCTCCACGCTGGTCGAGCGCGGCCGCGAATACGTCATGGCCGCGCAGGTGATCGGCCTGTCCCGGGCCCGCATCATGATCAGCCACATCCTGCCGAACGTGCTCGGCCCGGTGCTGGTGATCGCGACCCTGAACCTGGGCCTGGCCATTCTCGACGAGGCGACCTTGTCGTTCCTCGGCGTGGGCCTGCCGCCGACACAGCCTTCGCTCGGCACGCTGATCCGGATCGGCAACGACTTCCTGTTCTCCGGCGAATGGTGGGTGACGATCTTCCCCGGCATCGCGCTGGCGCTGATGGTGCTGTCGATCAACCTCCTGGGCGACTGGCTGCGCGACGCCCTCAATCCCCGGCTGCGATAGGCGATGCCCTGATGCCTTTGCTGGAAGTCCAGAACCTCACGGTCGAGTTTCCCACGCGCCGCGGCGTGTTGCGCGCCCTGGACGGCATTTCCTTCGACATCAACGCGGGCGAGGTGCTGGGCGTGGTCGGCGAAAGCGGCGCCGGCAAGTCGCTGACCGGGGCCGCCATCATCGGCCTGCTGGAGCCGCCCGGCCGCGTCGCCGGCGGGCAGATCCTGCTGAACGGCAGCCGCATCGACAACCTCTCGCGCGACAAGCTGCGCCCCATCCGCGGCAAGCAGATCGGCGCCATCTTTCAGGACCCGCTGACCACGCTGAACCCGCTCTATTCAGTCGGCCGCCAGCTGGTCGAGACCATTCAAACCCACCTGAAGCTGTCCGACCGCGACGCGCGCGAACGGGCGGTGCAGTGGCTGGAGGAGGTGGGGATTCCCGCGGCGCGCCAGCGCATCGATGCCTATCCGCACGAGTTCTCCGGCGGCATGCGCCAGCGCGTAGTGATCGCGCTCGCCTTGTGCGCCGAGCCGCGGCTGGTGATCGCCGACGAGCCCACCACTGCGCTCGACGTCTCCATCCAGGCGCAGATCATCGCGTTGCTGCGGGGGCTGACGCGCGACCACGGCACCTCGGTGATGCTGGTGACCCACGACATGGGCGTGATCGCCGAAACCGCCGACCGCGTGGCGGTGATGTATGCCGGGCGGATCGCCGAGATCGGCCCGGTGCGCGACGTGGTGAAGCACCCCGCGCACCCCTACACGGAAGGCCTGATGGGCAGCATCCCCAGCCTTGAGCACCGTGTCGAGCGGCTGCGCCAGATCGACGGCGCCATGCCGCGCCTGACCGCCATTCCCCGCGGCTGCGCCTTCAACCCGCGCTGCCCGAAAGTGTTCGACCGCTGCCGCAACGACCGCCCGGAGCTGATGGAGGCCGGCGTCACCCGCGCCGCCTGCTGGCTGTATGCGCGGGGGGCCGCGCATGTCTGAGATCGTGCTCGATGCCGTCGAAGTCTCCCGCGATTTCGACGTCTCGAAGCCGTGGCTGCAGCGCGTGGTCTCGCGCGAGCCGAAGCGCACGTTGCGCGCGGTGGACAACGTCTCGTTCGCCATCTCCCGCGGCACCACGCTGTCGCTGGTGGGCGAGAGCGGCTGCGGCAAGTCCACCGTGGCCCGCCTGGCCGTCGGCCTCTACGCGCCCAGCGGCGGCGAGATCCGCTTCGAGGGCCAGCCGCTGTCCGCCGCCCGCGCCCAGGCGGCGTTGCGCCGGCGGATGAACATGATCTTCCAGGATCCGTACGCGTCGCTGAACCCGCGCTGGCGCGTGCGCGACATCGTTGCCGAACCGATCCGCGCCTTCGGGCTGCTGACCGCGCGCGACGCGATCACGGCCCGCGTGGGCGAGCTGCTCACCCAGGTCGGCTTGGCGCCGGCCGACGGCGAGAAATACCCGCACGAGTTCAGCGGCGGCCAGCGCCAGCGCATCTCGATCGCGCGCGCCTTGTCGAGCGAGCCGGAATTCCTGGTCTGCGACGAGCCGACCAGCGCGCTCGACGTGTCTGTGCAGGCGCAGATCCTGAACCTGATGCGCGACCTGCAGCAGCGCCTGGGGCTGACCTATCTGTTCATCAGCCACAACCTCGCCGTAGTCCGCCACATGTCGGACCGGCTGGGCGTCATGTATCTGGGCCGCATCGTCGAGCTGGGCCCGGGCGAGGATGTGTTCCGCACCCCGCGCCACCCCTACACGCGGCTTTTGCTGGATGCGATTCCCGATCTCGACATGGTCGGCAAGTCCCGCACGCCCGTGGGCGGCGAGGTGCCCAGCCCGATCGACCCGCCCTCGGGCTGCACCTTCCACCCGCGCTGCCCCCTGGCCAACGACCGCTGCCGCCGCGAAAAGCCCGCCCATACGAAGCACGGCAACGTGCTGGTGGCGTGCCACGCGGTCGAGGAGGGGCGGACGGCCTGAGGGGGCTTGCCCTTGGCAGCGGGATCGGCTTGAACCCACGCCCTTTGGCGCAGCGGGGGCGGGCATGACGGCGGTGATCGGGATCGATTTCGGCACGACCAACAGCGTCGTCTCCGTCCTTGGGCCAGGCGGCGCCATCGCCACCGCGCGCATCCCGGCGGGCGGCGAGATGCTCGACGTGTTCCGCTCGGTGCTGTGCTTCTGGACCGACGAGGTGCGCGCCGGCGGCAAGCTGCGCCACGCCGCCGGGCCGGATGCCATCGAGGCCTATCTGGACGACCCGCTGGACAGCCGGCTGATCATGTCCATGAAGACCTATCTGGCGCAGCGCAGCTTCACGGAAACCCGCATCTTCGGCCGCCCGTTCACGCTGGAGCGGCTGGTCGCGCTGTTCCTGCGCGAGCTGCTGGCGAAGGCGGGTGCCACCCCGCACGGCGCGCGCATCGTCGCCGGCCGCCCCGTCCGTTTCGCCGGCGAGTTCGCCGACGATGCGCTCGGGGAAGCGCGCCTGCGCGCCGCCTATGCCGAAGCGGCGCTTCCCGGCATCGACGTGGCGCTGGAGCCGGAGGCGGCGGGCTATCGCTTTGCCCGCACGCTGACCCGCGCCGCGACCGTGCTGATCGGCGATTTCGGCGGCGGCACCAGCGACTTCTCGCTGCTGCGCTTCGAACCCGGCGACGACGGCGGCGTGACGGCGCTGGGCCATGCAGGCATCGGCATCGCCGGCGACACGTTCGACTACCGCATCATCGACCGGGTGATCTCGCCGCGCCTGGGCAAAGGCGATGTCTACACCGTCATGGGCAAGGAACTGCCGGTGCCGCCGGAGTATTTCTCCACCTTCGCTCGCTGGCACCGCATGAGCCTGATGCGCACCCCGCGCACCCTGCGCGAGATCGGCGAAGTGGCGCGGGCCAGCGCCCATCCCGAGCGCCTGCGCGCCCTGATCACGCTGATCGAGGACGAGCTCGGCTACCGGCTCTACCAGACCGTCTCCGCGGCGAAGGCGGCGCTGTCGACGCAGGACGCGGCGGTGCTGCGCTTCCGGCACAAGAACCTCGACATCGAACGGACCGTGACCCGGGCGGAGTTCGAGGACTGGATCGCCGAGGATCTGTCGCGCCTGGCCGCCACCGTGGACCGCGCGCTCGGCGAATCCCGCGTCGACGCGCAGGCGGTGGACCACGTGTTCCTCACCGGCGGCACCTCGTTCGTGCCGGCAGTGCGGCGCCTGTTCGACGACCGCTTCGGGCGGGACAAGGTGACCGCGGGCGGCGAGTTCGTGTCGGTGGCCGAGGGCCTGGCGCTGATCGGCCGCGACCGCGCCCTGCGCGCCGCGGCATGACCGACGGGCGGCAGCGCCGGGCGGTGCGCGGCAGCCGCGCCTATGCCAGCGGCGTCGACGCCGAGGCACTGGCCTGCGCGGCCCTGGAGCGCGAGGGCTGGGCTGTGCTGGGCCGCCGTCTGCGCACGGCGGCCGGCGAGGTGGATGCGGTCGCCGAGCGGGATGGCCTGGTCGCGTTCCTGGAGGTGAAGCACCGCCCGACGCTGTCGGATGCCGCCTATGCCTTGTCCGCACGCCAACGTGAACGCCTGCTGGCCGCGGCCGAAATCCTGCTGGCGGAGAATCCCGGCTGGGGCCGGGCAGGGGTGCGTTTCGACGTGCTGCTGGTGGACGCCGCCGGCGCGGTCCGGCGCATTGCCGACGCATTCCGCCGCTATGCGTGACGTTCCTGTCCGGATTTTCATGTGCGCAGGCATGGACTTCGCGTGACGTGCCGCGTTTGTACTGAAGAACGACGACCGTTCGCAAGGAGACAACCGATGCGTTCCATCCCCGCCATCACGGCAACGTTGCTGTCGCTCGCGGCCATCCCGGCCGGGGCCCAGACACTCTCGCCGCCGCCGGGTTCGCTTGGAACGGTGCCAACCACGGCTCCGGCCGGCGCCGCACCAGACATGGCGCAAGCCACGGCGCCCGAGCGGATGCTGCCGCTCTCCAACACCCCGGCCAACATCACGCCCGGCGATACCGCCAGCGTGATCGCGCCACCGCTGCCCATGCCGCCGGTCTCCGCGGACGCCCCCACGCGCGACTTCCTGATGGCGGCCCGTCAGGCCCTGGCCGCCGGGCGCACCGGCGAGGCGCAGGAGGCGCTGGAGCGCGCCGAGAGCCGCGCACTGACCCGCGACGTCCGCCCCTCGCTCGCCGGGCAGCCGAGCGAGCAGCCCGACGTGGTCCTGATCGGCCAGGCACGCAGCGCACTCGGCGCCGGCGACAAGGCGCAGACGCTCACGCTGATCGACCAGGCCCTGAAGGCCGGCGCGGACGCCGCGGCCCGCTGAGCCGGCGCTACGGTCCCAAACCGAGAAGCTGGCGCTGCCCCTGGTATTCGGCCGGGGTGAGGAGGCCGGCATCGAGCGCACGCTTGAGGTCGGCTGCCTCCACCTCTCTGGGCACCAGCCGGTTCGTCACCACGGTGTGCTGCGCGCAGCCCGCGAGAATGAGCAACGCGGCCAGGGCAGCCCAGCCGCCGCGCTTGGAGTCGGCGGTCATGGCGCCGCGAGGATCTTCTGGCGCTGGGCGTCGTATTCGCTCTGCGAGATCGCGCCGGTATCCAGCGCTTTCTTCAGGTCGATCAGTTGCTGCCCCTTGCTGACGGTGGTGTTCTGCACCGCCGTGGTGGACGTGGAGCCGCTGCCCCCGCATGCCGCCAGCGGCACCGCGGCGAGCATGGCGAGGGCCAGGCACGCGAGCGAAATTTTCGACATCCGGCGTTTCCCCTCGGCGATTGGCCGTTACGCCTGGGTATCGTGCCGCGCCGCGGCGGACGGTGTAAATTCATTAAACCGTGCACGCCGGGGTCGGCGTCATAGCAGCGGCCATGAAGAATGACCGCTGGCATGAGTCGTTATTTTTCGCGCCGCCGCCCACCAAGCCAGCGACAGGCACGCGCTTGCGTGCCGCAAGCGGATCGGCGCGCGATACCTACGGCCCTTGACGATGGAAGGGTCATCGTCAAGGGCCGTAGGTATCAGACCTTCCGCCCGGGCATGCGGTGGCGGAAAGCCAGCGCCTCGGCCACGTCCTGGCGGCGGATTGTCGTCGCTCCCGCCAGGTCGGCGATGCTGCGCGCCACCCGCAGCGTGCGGGTGAATCCGCGGGCGGACAGCCGTAGTTTCTCCGCCGCCTGCTCGGCCAGCGTCCGTGCATCGGCTTGCATCGGCAGGTCCTTCACGTCGGCCTCGGCGTTGGTCGTCGGTCCGGCCTCGCCGTAACGGGCGCTCTGGGCCGCACGGGCCCGGGCGATACGCTGGGCCACGGCGGCGCTGGCCTCGCCGGCCGGGGCGCGCGACAGCTCCGCCGGCGGCACCGGCTGCACATCGACGGTCAGGTCCACACGGTCCAGCAACGGCCCGCTGATGCGGTTCTGGTAGTCCTCGCCGCAGCGCGGCGCGCGGCCGCATTCGCGCGCGGCGTCGCCGAGATGACCGCAGCGGCACGGGTTCATCGCAGCCACCAGCTGGAAGCGCGCGGGATAGGTGATGTGGGCGCTGGCCCGCGACACCGTGGTGCGGCCGCTTTCCATCGGCTGGCGCAATGCTTCAAGCGCCTGTCGCGGGAATTCCGGCAGCTCGTCGAGGAACAGCACGCCGCGATGCGCCAGCGACACCTCGCCCGGTTTCGCGCGCTGGCCGCCGCCGGTCAGCGCCGCCTGGGAGGCGCTGTGATGCGGCTCCCTGAACGGTGGGCGCATCACCAGCCTGCCGCCGTCCAGCATGCCGGCCACGCTGTGGATCATGCTGACCTCCAGTGCCTCTTTCGGCTGCAGGTCGGGCAGCAGCCCGGGCAGGCGGGCCGCCAGCATCGACTTGCCGGAGCCGGGCGGTCCGACGAGCAGCAGATTGTGGCCGCCGGCCGCGGCGATCTCCAGCGCCCGCTTGGCGCTTTCCATGCCGCGCACATCGGCGAGGTCGGGCGCGCCCATGCCGTCAGCGACGCCGCCCGGTTCGGGAGGCGTCAGCACCTGCGCGCCGCGGAAATGGTTCACCAGGCTCAGCAGGTCCGGCGCGGCCAGCACCTGAATCTGCCCGGCCCAGGCCGCTTCGCCGCCCTGTCCCTGTGGGCAGATCAGGCCGAGTTCCAACGTCGCGGCGCCGATTGCCGCCGGCAACACGCCGGCCACAGGATTCAGCGTGCCGTCCAGCGACAATTCGCCGAGGGCGGAGAACTCCGCCAGATCCTCGCGCGGCACCACGTCCATGGCGGCGAGCACGGCAAGCGCGATCGGCAGGTCGAAATGGCTGCCTTCCTTCAGCAGGTCCGCCGGCGCGAGGTTGATCAGCACGCGCTTGGGCGGCAAGGCGAGTCCCATGGCCGTCAGCGCCGCGCGCACACGCTCGCGCGCCTCGCCGACCGCCTTGTCGGGCAGCCCCACCACCAGGAAAGCGGGAAGGCCGCTGGAGATCTGGACTTGTACCTCGACCGGCACGGCCTCGATGCCGGAGAACGCGAAGGAACGGATGCGGGCGATCGTCATGCGGCAGTCATGTTGGCACGGAAACGAGCGATCGTTCCAGCCGCCGCTCGCGCCTCCGCAAGGCTTTCCGATTGCATCGGGCTATTGAGCCCCGACCCCGGCCTTGAGGATGGCGGGGCATCCGGTTGATATGCGCCAGGCAAGATGAGGCGAAAGCGTGACGATTCCGAACGTGACGGCTTCGGCACGAGGTGCCGGCAGCGGCGACGTTCTGCCCGACCTGCTCGGTCCCGGGTTGCGGGTGGTGTTCTGCGGAACCGTCGCAGGGACCGTCTCGGCTGCTCGCGGCGCCTATTACGCGGGCCCCGGCAACCGCTTCTGGCCCATCCTGGCGGCCACGGGACTCACTCCGCGCCTGTTCCGGCCCGCCGAGTTCCGCTGCCTGCTGGCGATCGGGATCGGGCTGACCGATCTCGCCAAGTCGGTATCGGGTGCCGATACTGCCCTGCCGGCGCGGGCCTTCGATGCCGCCGGCCTCTCTGCCCGCATCCGCGCGGCCCGGCCGGCGATGCTGGCGTTCAACGGCAAGAAGGCGGCAGCGACATTCCTGAATATTCCGGGCCCGCGCCTGGCCTACGGTCCCGGCCCGGTGCTGCCGGACTTTCCGCCGGTGTTCGTGCTGCCCTCCACCTCCGGCGCCGCGCGCGCCAACTGGGACCCGGCCCCGTGGTTCGCGCTGGCGGCGGCGCTCAGCCCGCCAGCCCCTGCAGGAAGCGCGTCAGCAGCCGGCCGATGACATCGACGTTGTAGCCGCCCTCCTGCACGATCGCGGCCGGCCGCTGCACTGCGCCGATCGCCGCCCCGGCGCGGGCGAACCCGTCATCGCTGACGGCCAGATAGCCCAGCGGCTCGTCCTTGCTGGCGTCGAAGCCCAGGCTGATCACCAGCGCGTCCACGCCGCAACGCTCGATATGCTTCAGCCCGGCCGAAACCGCGGCCAGCCAGCCCGCGTCGCCGGTGCCGCGGGCCAGCGGCAGGTTCACGTTGAAGCCGGCCCCGGCGCCCGCGCCACGCTCGCCAGGATGGCCGACATACCAGGGATAGTAGCCGTTGGGATCGCCATGCACGGACACGAACACCACGTCGTCGCGCTCCCAGAAGATGCCCTGGGTGCCGTTGCCGTGATGGCTGTCGATGTCCAGCACCGCCACGCGCGCCGCCCCGCGCGTGCGCAGCCGCTCGGCGGCGATGGCGGCGTTGTTGAGATAGCAATGGCCGCCGGCGCGCCGCGCATAGGCGTGGTGTCCGGGCGGCCGGGCCAGCGCATAGGCGTGCCGCCCCGCCGCGGCCTCGTCGGCGGCGGCGATGGCGCC
>NZ_JAPDNT010000029.1 GCF_025989185.1 Limobrevibacterium gyesilva | reverse complement strand
AAACGCTCGATATCGCTGACCGCATCATGCTCATGCAGCATGGCTCGGTGACCTATGAGCGGGATTCGGCGGCAACGTCGGTTGAGGAATTGATGGACATCCTGCGGCGTGAGTACCGCGCGCGAAGACCCGCATGAAGAACGCCCGGCGTCGGCATTCCTGACGCTGCAGCGTTTCTACGATCATCTGTGTTGTTGAAGGATGGTCGAGGAGATCGCGCAGCCTGGCGCGACGGTCCCGGCCGTTGCCCGCCTGCATAGCATTGATGCGTCCCGGCGTGTCGCCGCCTTACCCGAACCGGTCCAGTCCGTAGCTCTTCACGCCAGCTGGCCGCCGATCATTGCTGCGTATCAACGAGGCCAGCAGCCTGCCGCTGGGCGGCCCCGCCGTCATGCCGAAATGGCCGTGGCCAGTGCAGAGGAACAGCCCCGGCCATGATGCCACCGGCCCGATGAGCGGGAGCGAGTCCGGTGTGCTGGGCCTTGTGCCCATCCATAGCCGGGGCGTACCGTGCCTGAGGCCGGGGAACAGCGCCTGCGCATGGGTCAGCAGGCGTTCGGCGCGGCGATCGTCGGGCGGATCGTCCTGCGCCGCGATCTCCACCGTCCCGGCGGCGCGCAATCCTTCCTCCATCGGCGTCATGGCGAAGCCGCGGCTCTTCATCGAGATCGGCATCGGCAGCGTCACCGAGGGATCCGGCAGCGAGGCGTGATAGCCCCGCTCCGCCTGGATCGGTAGCGCGACGCCCAATGGCTTGAGCAGCGGCACCGACCAGGCGCTGGCGGCGACGACGATCGCATCCCCGGCGTGGTTCGCCACATTGGTCATGGCCATCCACCCGGGGCCTGCGGTGGGGATCAGCTTCAGCACGTTCGGCCAGCACCCGGCCCCCTTCGGCGCGCAGCGTGTCGGCCAGCGCCGTCACCGCCTTCACCGGGCTGACGACATGGCCGTTGTCCGGCATCATCACCCCGCGCGTGACACTGGGTGCCAGATCGGGGAAGAGCTCGCGCATCTCAACGCAGTCCAGCACACGGGTGCGGATGCCGAAGCCCTCGCGCAGCGCCGCCGACAGCGCGTCCTTGCCCGGCGCCGGACCTTCCCAGGTATGCATCTGGCCGCCGCGGCGAAACAGCGTCTCCACGCGCGAGGCGCCCAGCAACTCGGTCCAGCAGATGACGCTGTCCTGGTGCAATGCGCGCAGGCCGCCATCAACCTCCCGCACACGCGGCGCGCGCCCGGCCATGATCCAACGCATCAGCCAGGGCAGCGCCGGCACCACCTGCTTCGGCCGGATCGCCAGCGGACCAAGCGGATCGGTCAGCCAGCGCGGCACCTGGCGCAGCATACCCGGCTGCGCCTGCGGCATATACGCATCCGGGCTGATCATCCCGGTATTGCCGAAGGAGGCGCCTCCCGCCAGCGGCAGCGGGTCCAGCACCGTAACCTGGTGTCCGTCGCGCCGCAGATACAGCGCAGCGCTGAGCCCGGCGCAGCGCCTCACGCCGCTTCACGCCGCGCATTTCCAGGCCGAAGGCGACATTGCCGGCGACCGAGATATACGGGAACAGCGCATAGTTCTGGAAGACAAGGCCCATGTTGCGCGCATAGGACGGCATGGCGCTGACATCGCGGCCGGCCACCATGATGCGCCCGGCGCTGGCCGGGATCAGGCCGCCGACGATGCGCAGCGCTGTCGACTTGCCGCAGCCGAACCGGTCACTCCGTAGGGCCGATGGTATGAGCACCGCCGACAACTCATGACGTTTCGATGGCAGCAGTTCGTTTCACGGACTATAACAATCCCTGCGGTGGCCGCGCAAAGATGGATGCCGGCCCCGTCAATACCCGATGGCGCAGCCGTCCTGGCGGGGTTCTGACCCGGCGATGCGGACGCCGTTCGGACGGAGGGCGATTATCTGGGCGCCGCCAAAACCGCGGTGGCCAGGACGGCGGATGATCTCGTGACCCCAACTGGCGAGGGTGGCGTATGTCGGCTCCGGCAGGCCGTCCTCCAGCACCACGCGGCGATTGCCTTCCCACCAGAAGCGCGGTGTGTCGATCGCGGTCTGCACGTCCATTCCGTAGTCGAGCAAGTTGACCAGCAGTTGCAGGTGGCCTTGCGGTTGCATGAACCCGCCGGTGACGCCGAAGACATGGGTGGGCTTTCCATCCTTGAGTGCCATGGCGGGGATGATCGTGTGGTAGGGCCGCTTTCCGGGGGCCAGGCGGTTCGGGTGGGCAGGGTCGAGCGAGAAGCCGGTGCCGCGGTTCTGCAGGACGAAGCCAAGATCGTCGGCCGCCCAGCCGCTGCCGAAATCGCCGTAGACGCTGTTGATGAAGGAGACGGCGTTGCCGGCGGCATCGACCACGGCGAGGAACACCGTATCCGACGGTGGCGGTGGACCGACCGGCGGCACCGAAGCAGCTGGCGGGACGCGAGCCAGCAGCGCGTCGATGTCGAAGGGGGCGAAACGCGGATCGGCGACCTGGGACGCGGCCTCGGTCATGCCATACTTCATCGCCTCGATCAGCAGGTGCCAGCACGCCGGCCCGTCTCGGTCGAGGCGCGCGAAGTCGGTGTGCTCGATCGCTTTCAGCGCGAGCAGTGCGGCGATGCCCTGGCCGTTCGGCGGGCATTCCAGGACGTGGTGTCCGCGATAGACGACCCCGATCGGTTGCTGCCATTCCGCCCGGTAGCCAGCAAGATCGTCGCGCGTCAGCAGGCCGCCGGAGGCGTCGGAAAATCGCACGAGCCGCTCGGCGATGGGGCCAGCGTAGAAGGCGTCGCGGCCGCCCTCGGCCAACAGGCGCAGCGTGTCGGCCAACACCGGCTGGACCATGATCTCCCCGGCACGCGGCGCGTTTCCGTCGATCAGCAGGTGCCGGCGCGACCCCGGATGCGCGCGGAGCAATGTTTCACTCTGCTGCCACTGTGCCGCGTCGCCGGGGGCGACGGGAAAGCCGTCGCGCGCGTATTCGATCGCGGGCGCCAGTACGTCGGCCAGCTTCATGGTGCCGCAGCGCGCCAGCATCTGGCACCAGCCGTCGACGCATCCCGGCACAGTCCAGGACAGCGGGCCGTGTTCGGGCATGGCGAGGAAGCCGCGGGCGCGGTAATCCTCGAGTTGCGCGGCGCGCGGAGCGGGGCCGCTGGCGTTCAGCGCCAGCACGGCGCCGGTCGCGGCCTCATGGATCAAGGCGAAAGCATCGCCGCCGAGGCCGGTCTGGAACGGCTCCGTAACGCCAAGCACGGCGGCGGCGGCAACGGCGGCGTCGATGGCATTGCCGCCTTGCAGCAGCATCCGCATCCCAGCCTGACTCGCCAGTGGCTGCGCCGTGGCGACGATGCCGCGGCGTGCCAGTACCGGCGAGCGGCGTGAGTTGAAGCAGGCAACGTTGTAGGCGGGTTCTGGCATCATCGTCCCCTGAAGATGGGCGCGCGCTTCTCCGCGAAGGCCAGAGGGCCTTCGCGCGCGTCCTCGGTGCGGATCAGTTGCAGGAATTCCGCGTGCTCTGCCGCCATGCCGGCGGCGAAGCCGTGGTCGATGCCGTGCCGCACGGCGCGCTTGATCGCCTGTGTGGCGAGCGGGCCCTGGGCTGCGATGGTGCCGGCCAGCGTCAGCGCCGCTCCGAGAAGTTCTCCTTGCGGCACGATCCGGCTGACCAGCCCGAGCCGCAACGCCGTCTCAGCGTCGATCGGTGTGCCGGTCAGCAACATCTCCATGGCCATGCTGGCGGGAATCGCCCGCGGCAGGCGCTGCGTTCCGCCGGCGCCGGGCATGATCGCCCAGCGGACCTCGGCAAGGCCGAACATGGCATTCGGCGCGCACAACCGGATGTCGCAGGCCAGCGCCATCTCCAACCCGCCGGCGAGGCAGTGACCATTGACGGCGGCGACGAGGGGTTTGTCGAAGCTGCGGCCGCGCGCCAGGCCGCCGCCGAAATTCCACACGGCGGAACTGGCGTCCGCCTCGGCCGCACGTCGCATGCCGGGGATCAGCGTCTTGAGATCGGCACCGGCGGAGAAGGCGGAAGTTCCGGCGCCGGTCAGCACGGCGACACGCAATTGGGCTTCGGCCTCGAACAACTCCCACGCCGCGGCCAGTGCCGCGTTCATCGGCGCGTCGATGGCGTTCATCGCTTCGGGGCGGTCGATCGTGACGACCAGCACGTGGCCATTCACCTCGGTCCGGATGGACATGTGCGATTGCTCCGCTCAGTGCCGCGGTCGGGCAGTGTCCAGCAGGTCAAGGGCGCAATCGAGCCGCCGGCAGGTTTCGACAATCGTCGCGTCGTCGAATACTGTGGCCAGAGAGAAGTATCCGCCGGCGCCGGGCTGAAGACCGCAGATCAGGCAAGCGAGGTGAAAGTCAAGATCGATGGTGTAGTCGGCGTAATAGTCGCGCTTCTGCAACCCCTCAGCGGTGAAGGATATGCCGACGACCGATCCGATGCCGGTGGTCTCGGCCGGCAGGCCACGCCGCGCGATCGCCGCGTCAAGATGGGCGCGGATCGTCGTGGCCTGGTGGTTCATCTGCAGGATCGCGTCGCGCGTCAGGTGCTCGAGGGTGACCATGCCGGCGCGGGACGACAACACATTCCCGTTGAACGAGCCGCCGTGATAGAGCGGTTCGGTGTTCCCTGGGCCGAACACCCGCATGATCTCGCGCGGGCCGCACACCGCGCCTGTGGGGATGCCGCCGCCGATGAACTTGCCGAGTGCGACGAGGTCGGGCTTGATGGCAAAGAATTCGCTGGAACCGGCGGGCGCCAGACGGAACATCAGGCAGTCGTCGACAATGGAGACGATGCCGCTGTCGCGGGCGAAGTCACAGACGGCCTGCAGGAACCCCTGTGGCGGCGGGACGACCGCGCCGGTGATCAGGGTCGGCTCGATGATCACCGCGGCAAGCATGTCGCGATGCCGGCGCATGGCATCGAGGAATCCCTCGGTGTCGCCGAATTCGCGGATCAAGACTTTTCCTCGGATTTCGCCCTGGCCGTGCAGGCCGGCCTCGAGATCGGGATAGGTGCCGTGATAGGCGCTGCCAGCTTTCAGGATCAGGTCGCGGCCGCGATGCCGGCGGGCGATCTTTACGGCGAGCATGTTGGCTTCCGAGCCGGAATTGGTGAAACGGACCTGGTCCACGCCGGGGATGCGCCGGCGCAGCATTTCCGCGAACTCGATCTGGGCGAGCGACGATCCCGGCCATGCCCAGCCCTGCTGCGTCACCCGCGCAATTTCTTCGGTGACTGGCGGGTAGGCATGGCCGTGGATCAACGACATGCCGTTATAGGCGAAGTCGATGTAGTCGTTGCCGTCGATATCGTACAGGAACGCACCAGCGCCCCGCTGGTTCATGACGGGATAGGGAATGTGGTAGCCGAAATTGCGGCTCACGCCGCCGGCAACCACGTCGAACGAGCGTTCCATCAGCGTCGCGGAGCGCGACGTGCGGCGCTGGTACTCGGCCAGGATCGCGTTCATGCGGCCGCTCCTGTGGGCAGGAAGGCGACGGCGTCGATTTCGATTGTCGCGTTCAGCAGCAGGCCGGCAACCTGCACCGCTGTGCTGGTCGGCGGATTGTTTGGAAAGATCTCGCCGCGAATACGGGAGAACACGCCGTAGGGCGCAAGGTCGGTCAGATAGGTCTTGATGTTGACGACATGTTCCATGCCGGCGCCGGCCTTGCCAAGTGATTCGCGGATCCGCTCGAATGTGGTCCGGACCTCAACCTCGAAGGTGACGTCGCCCTGCGCCGGCGGCAGTGGCACGCCGACCTGGCCGGAGATGAAGATCCAGGTGCCGGCGGGGGTGACGATGCTGAGCGCCTCGCTGAAGCTCGGCGAGATCGTGCTTGGCACATGTTTGAGGAAAGTCATGGTGCAGCCTTCCTGGATGAAGTGGGAGCAGAGAGGGTGACGCCAGAGGCAATCGCGCCCCGGTCGTCGCTTTCGCCGTTGGTGATTTCGAGCGCCCAGCCGCGCATGCCGCGATCGATGGCGGGGCCGCGCCGCGCCATCGTTGCACGCAAGGATGCTGTCGCAGCCGCGTCCAGGCGGGCATCCGCGCCGATGACGACGCCGTAGAGCTTGCGCGCCGCTTGCACCGACACCTTGCCGTCGCTGACATCATCGAACACGGCCGATGGCGGGCGGTCGAGCGGATCGCCGTGGCCGCCGCCGCCGCCCGTCAGCCCGACGACGCGCTCGCCAGCGCTCAGGCGGAAGATGAGTCGCCCCGGGACGGTGTCGCGGCTGCCGTCGGCGCGTTCGACCAGCGTGGTCCAGCGCGCGCCCGGCCAGCCGCCGCCGAGGCCCCAGGGCGGTGTGAAATGCCGGTCGCTGCGGTGGCTGACGGTCACTTCACCGCGACGCAGTTCGACGACACGCTCGACGCCAAGTCCGCCGCGGAATTCACCGGCGCCGCCAGAATCGATGCGCAGCCGGTTGGCCCAGATGCGGACCGGGAAGTCGATTTCCGCTGCCTCGGCAGGGATGTTACGGCTGTTGCCGATATCACAAGCCATGTGGTCGACGCCATCGGAATGCCAGGTCGCACCGGTGCCGCCGGTCGTGCATTCCATGTAGACGAAGGCGCGCCCGGTATCGGCATCGAGCCCACCCCAGCTCATGCACAGATCGGAACCATGCGGCGCCGCAGGCACACGCCGCGGCAGCACCGGCGATAGCGCGCCCATCAGCGCGTCCACCACCCGTTTCAGCGTGTGATAGCGGATTCCCACCGGGGCGGGTGCAACCGGTGAAAGGATCGAGCGCTCAGGGACGCTGACGGTGATCGGCCGGAAGGCGCCCGAATTGCCGGGAATGGCGGCGCCGAGCAGCGCGTGCACCGCGTAGTAGACGGGCGCGAGCACGGCGCCGGGCGGGCAGTTGGCCGGACCCTTGGCCTGCGGGCTGGTGCCGGCGAAGTCGACATGCATGCCCGCCGCGCTCACCGTGACGGTGACGGCGATGCGCAACTGGCGGTCGAGGTCGATGCCGTCGCTGTCGATGATGTCCTCGAATGTGTAGGTCCCCGGCGGAATCCGTGCGAGCTCCGCCCGGGTGAGGCGTTCGGCGTGGTCGAGCAGGGCGGGCACTACGGCTGCGAACAGTTCGAGTCCGTGGCGGTCGATCAGATGACCGAGGCGGAGGGCGGCGGTCTTGCCGGCGGCGACCTGAGCCATCAGATCGCCATAGACCATGTCAGGAACGCGCACGTTGCGGCGGAGGATCTCCACCAGCGTCTCGTTCAGCACGCCCTGCGCATAGAGGCGCGTGGGCGGAATGACGAAGCCCTCCTGCAGCAGTTCGGTCGCGTTGGCGGGCATGCTGCCCGGCGCCATGCCGCCCATGTCCTGGTGGTGGCCGAGCGAGCAGCCGATGGCGATCAGGACTCCTTCGGCAAACACCGGCACCATCACGATGACGTCGGGCACGTGGGTGCCGCCATTGTACGGGTCGTTGAGCACGAACACATCGCCCTCGCGCATCGTCGCGGCGGGAAAGCGTGCCAGCACGTGCTGGGCGGCGGGCAGGAAGGCGGCCAGATGGATGGGGTTGGAGACAGCCTGGGCGATCGTTTCGCCGGCCGCGGAGAACAGCGCGCAGGAACAGTCGCCGCCCTCCTTCAACATGATGGAGTAGGCGCTCTTCAGCAGAGTATTCTGCATTTCCTGGGCGATGGCGTCGAGCCGGTTGCGGAAGACCTCGAGCGTGACGGGATCGATCTTCATGGCTCAGTCCGCCTTCAGTACGAGATTGCCATGCGCATCGGCTTGGCACGACCAGCCAGGACCGACAACGGTGGTCGTGTCGAACTGGTGGATGACGGCGGGGCCGCGCACGGTTGTGCCGGGGGCGATGGCCGCGCGCGTGAGGATGGCGGTGTCGACCATGCCGCCGAGGTCGCGGAAGTAGCATCGCCGCATCGGGGCGGGTGCGGTCATGTGCGGGGCGGCCGGCACCGAGCGGCGCAGGTCGCGGTCGATGGCGTGGGTGTGGGTCATGCGCAGGTTGACGAATTCGGCCGCGCCGTGGTCGCTGACATGACCGTAGATGCGTTCGTGCAGTTGGTTGAAGGACGCAACCGTGGCGGCCACGGCGGCGGCGGTCACCGGGGCGGCGACCGGCACCTTCAATTCCCAGGACTGGCCTATGTGGCGCATGTCGGCGGAGCGGGCGGCGGTCACGTCGGCGGCGGCGACGCCGTCCTCGGCCATGCGTCGCGCGCCGGCGACATCCAGGCGGGCGAAGGCCGCCTCCAGCGCGGCCGGATCGACGGTGTCGGCGCGCGACTTCACGGTGACGGCTTCGTCGTACTCCAGCGCCGCCGTGCTCAGCCCGTAGGCGCACAGGGCGCCGGGGGCGAAGGGCACCAGTGCGGTGGCGATTTCGAGTTCGCGTGCCACCGCCCAGCCGCAGACCGGTCCGCCGCCGCCGAACAGCACGAGCGCGAATTCGCGCGGATCGAAGCCGCGGCGCAGCGAGACGAGGCGGATCTCGTCGGCCATGCGGGCATTGACGATGCGGTGGATGCCTTCAGCAGTCTCCAGCAGTGGCAGGCCGAGACGTTGCGCGAGGCGTTCGATTGCGCGATGGGCAGCGTCGGGGTCCACATCAATACTGCCGGCAAATTGTTCGGGCGAGAGGTACCCGAGCACGAGGCTTGCGTCGGTGACCGTCGGCTCGCTGCCGCCGCGGCCGTAACAGGCTGGGCCGGGCTCGGCGCCAGCGCTGCGCGGGCCGACGCGCAGTCCGCCGGCCTCGTCGAGCCAGGCGACGCTGCCGCCTCCGGCGCCAATGGTGTTGACGTCGACCATCAGAGTGCGCAGCGGATAATGCTCGATGCTGCCGTTCGCGGTGGTGATCGGCTTGCCCTCGGTAATCAGCGCGATGTCGGCGCTGGTGCCGCCCATGTCGAGCGTGATGCAGTCAGGAAAGCCCGCCTCGGTGGCGAGTCGCTGGGCGCCGACGACCCCCGCAGCCGGGCCCGAGAGCAGGGTGGTGAACGGGCGCGCTCCTGCCGCGCGCGTGGAGGCCAGGCTGCCGCGGGATTGCATGGTCAGCACGTCGCAGGCAATGCCGGCCGTTCGCAACGCGCCAGACAGGCGCTCGAGGTATCCGGTCATCACCGGGCGGAGATAGGCATCGAGCGCGGTCATGCAGGTGCGCTCATATTCGCGGAATACCGGATCAACCTCATGCGACAGCGAAACGGGCAAGCCGGGGTAGAGGGCGTGGATGATCTCGCGCGTGCGGCGCTCATGCGCGGAATTGACGTAGGAGAACAGGTAGCAGACGCCGATCGCCTCCACGCCCTCCTGCACCACCAGTTCGGTCACGGCGCGGCGCAGAGCGTCCTCGTCGAGCGGGATCAGCACCTCGCCGTCAGCGTCAAGGCGCTCGGGCACGGCACGGCGGCGACGACCGGGGGCGAGGAAGCCGGGCGTTTCCGGTTCGGGATCGAGCCGGTACATATTGCTGCGGAATCCGCGGCCGAGTTCCAGCGTATCCTCGAAGCCGTCGGTCATCAGCAGGCCGATGCGCGCGCCGCGTCGTTCCAGCACCGCGTTCGTGCCAACCGTGGTGCCGTGCAGCAGGCGGGTGACAGACGAGGGAGGCTGGCCGATCTCTTCGAGAATGCGTGTCACGCCGCGCACCACGCCAAGCACCGGGTCGGTGCGGGTGGACGGTTCCTTCGTCCAGGAGAGGCGGCGCGCGCCGGCCTGCTCGAAGATCGCGCAGATGTCCGTGAAGGTGCCGCCGATATCGACTGCGATGATGGTCACGTCATGCCTTCCGTCTTGGCCCGCCGCGGGACTGGATGATCTGGATGGCCGCCACCAGAAGGATGGTCAGCACCATCAGCAGGCTGGAGATGGCGGCAATGGTGGGGTCGACGCCGAACTGCAGCGAGAGGAACATCCGCCGCGGCAAAGTGGCGCCGGTGCCGGTGGCGATGAAGTAGGAGACGACGCCTTCGTCGAAGGAGAAGATGAAGGCGAGCAGCGCTGCCGCGATGACGGCGTAACGGATCTGCGGCAGCGTCACCAGCAGGAAAGCGCGCAGGCGCGTGCAGCCGAGGCTTTGAGCGGCGAGTTCCTGGCGAGGATCGTGCGACTTCATGCGCGCGAGCACGAGCAGCGTCACGTAGGGCAGGGTGAGAGCGACGTGACCGAGCACCAGGCCGGCCAGCGTGTTGTTCAGGCCGAGCGGCACATAGAGCAGATAGAGCCCGATGCCGATCAGCACCGCCGGCATCATCATCGGCACGCTGATTGCCGCGCCGATGGCACGCGCGGTGCGACGCTCGACGACGAGCACGCCATAGGCGGCGGCCACGCCGAGAGGGGTGGCGAGGAGCATGGTGAGCGTCGCCGCGCGCAGCGAGACCAGGGTGGCATCACGCCATTCGGGCGAGTCGAGATAGGCGATGTACCAGCGCAACGACCAGCTGCGCGGCGGAAATTCGAGGAAGCCGGCACCAGTGAACGACATCGGAATGATCAGCAGCGTCGGCGCGACAAGGAACACCAGTGCGAGGGCGGCGAAGGCGTAGAGCCAGAGGCGGCCGAGATGGGTGATCTGTGTGTCGGTGGCCGGCGCAAGCAGGAAGCGGGCGGTCATGGCGCGCGCATCAGGTCGAGCCGCAGGACGCGCATGGCGAAACCGAGCAGGATGGCGGTGGCCGCGAGCAGTCCGACGCCGAGCGCGGTGGCGACGCCGAAGCCGTCATAGGTCGCAATGGCAGTGGCGATCTGCTGGCCGATCATGGTGACGCGCCCGCCACCAAGCACGGTCGGCGTGATGAAGAAGCCCAGGCTGGTTACGAAGATCAGGAAGGTGCCGGCACTCAGCCCAGGCAAGGACAGCGGGAAATACACGCGCCAGAACGTTGCCACTGGCCCGGCGCCAAGGCTGGCGGCGGCACGCAGGAAGCCGTGATCGATTGCCCGCATGGTGGCGTAGAGCGGCAAGGCGAGCAACGGCACCATGACGTGGACCATGCCGATGACGGTGGCGGTGGTGTTGAACATCAGTTGCAGTGGCGCGTCGGTGATACCGAGCCAGACCAGCATCGTGTTGACGATGCCGCGTCGGCCCAGCAGGACCATCCAGGCATAGGTTCGCACCAGCACCGAAGTCATGTAGGGCAGCAGGATGCCGAGCATGCAGATGGTGGCAAGCGAAGGCGGCAATTGGGCGAGCAGGTAGGTGAGCGGATAGCCGATGACGACGGAAACGACCGTGACGAGCAGGCTGACTTTCAGCGTGGTGACGATGACGGAGAGGTTGGCGCCCTCGGTGGCGAGCACCAAATAATTGCCCAAGGTGAAGTGGCCCTGGACATCGAGAACCGAGAGATAGAGCACCCAGAGGATCGGCACCACGACGGCCGCGCCGATGACGGCGAGCGCGGGCAATGCGAGGCCCAGCATGCGCGCGCGCTCATGGCGCGCCTCGCGGGCATGGACGGCAGCGTTACGATCGTCGGTCATGCCGGCAACACCAGCGTGTCGCGGCGGTGCAGCGCGACCGTCACGGCTGCACCGGGGAATAACCCGGCATGCTGCGGTTCGTTGCGCGAAAGGTCGCGCACCGTCACCTCTCCGCCGTCGCCGAGCGCGACCTGGTAGAGCACCGTCTCGCCCTGAAAGACGATGCCGCGCAGCGTGCCCGGGAGATGGTTGATGTCGTCCGCATTGGCGCCTGGTGCGGCAAAGGTGAGCTTTTCAGGCCGCAGCACCAGCACCAAGGCGGCCGCATCGGGCACCGGGCCATCATGGCGTAGCGCCTGGCCCTGCAGCGCGACGCCAGCCCCCATGCGCGCGACGGGGAGCAGGGTCGACTCGCCGACGAAATCGGCAACGAAGGCGTCGGCCGGGCGCTCATACAGTTCGCGCGGCGCGGCGAATTGGCGCAGCCGGCCGCCGGCGATCACCGCCACCCGGTCGGACATCGTCAGTGCCTCACGCTGGTCGTGCGTGACGTAGATCGTCGTAAGGCCAAGCGCGTCGTGCAGGCGGCGGATCTCGACCTGCATCTGCTCGCGCAGCTTCTTGTCAAGCGCCGAGAGCGGCTCGTCCATCAGCAGGATATCCGGCTCGAAGACGATGGCGCGGGCGAGCGCCACGCGCTGCGACTGGCCGCCGGAAAGTTCATGCACCTGCCTGGCGCCGTAGCCACCGAGCCGCACGAGATCGAGTGCGGCAGCCACGCGACGCGCGATCTCGGGCGCCGGCAGACGGCGCAGGCGCAGCGGGAAGGCCACGTTTGCCGCCACGTCCATGTTCGGAAACAGGGCGTAGCTCTGGAAGACGACGCCGATGTTGCGCTTGTGCGGCGGCAGGCGCACCACCGCGCGACCGTCGAAGGTGATGTCCCCCGTCGTCGGCCGCACGAAGCCGCCGAGGATCATCAACAGCGTCGTCTTGCCCGAGCCTGATGGCCCGAGGAGGGTGACGAACTCCCCGGGCCGGATGGACAGGCTCATGTCATCCAGGGCCACGACGCGGCCGTAGGATTTCGAGACATGCGCGATCTCGACGGCAACGCCGCGCGTGCTCATTTCGGCCACGGACACCCGGTCATTCCTTCATCATCGCATCCCAGCGCGACTGCACCGGCACGCGGTTGTCGGCCCACCAATGCGGATCGAGCACGACTTGCATCTTGAAGTTGGCGGGATAGGAATTGAGCTTGACCGCAACCTCCGGCTTGATCAGGCCGGTCGCGTAGACCTTGGGGCTCATAGGACCGTAGACGAAATAATTCGTCAGATTGGCCTGCAGTTCCGGGTCGAGCATCTCATTGAGGAACTTCATCGCCGTCGCCTTGTTCGGAGCGCCCTTCACGATGGCGCTGCAGGCGGCGTTGATGATGCCCTGGTTGAAAGTGAAGTCCCATTTTGCGCCCTTGGCGATGGCATCGATGATGCGCCCGTCGAGCACCGGAACAACATCCACCTCGCCGGCATTGATCAGATCCACCGCCTGGCCGAATGAGGTGTACCAGACCGCCACATCCTTGCGGAAGGCGCGGATCTTGGCGAAGGCGCGGTCGATGTCGATCGGGTAGACCTTGTCCTTGGCGACGCCGTCAGCGAGCAGGGCAGCTTCGAGCATGAAGCGTGGCGCGTTGTAAGCGGCGCGGGCGCCGGGGAATTTCTTCGTGTCGAAATAATCGGCCCAGCTCTGCGGACCGCCGTTCTTGAACTTCTCCTTGCTCCAGGTGAGTACGAAGCTCGCCCACACCGTTCCGGGGACATAGTTCGGGCCGCGCAACTCGGGTGGAAAATCGGCGGCGTTGGTGACCACGCTGTAGTCCACCGGCTCGAACAGGCCTTCCTTCGCCGCCGCGAGGCATTCGCCGATGCCGAGTGCCACCACATCCCAGGTCGGCTTGCCGCTCTGCACCTGCAAGCGGATGTCGGCGATGGTCTGCAGCGAGTCCTCGCGCAGCGTGACGCCGAGCTTCTTGGCAATCGGCTGGAACAGGGCTTTCGATTCAGCAGCCTGCCAGGTCCCGCCATAGTCCACGACGGTGACGGTGGGCTGGGCGAGGCCCGGGGTTGCAAGTGCGGCGCAGGCAAGCAATGCGGCGGCGAGCGGGAGCATGGTTTTGCGCATCTTGCACCTCTGGGTCATGATGATTGCGGATCAGCGAAGCAGATCGGGAACGTGGCGTATTCGGCGCGGACACCGGCGTCGTTCCAGCGCGGCGCGCTGCCCAGATCCATCCTTCCGCCGGCACGTGGTGCGGTGAGCGGCAGCGTGAGCACCGCCGCCGTGAACCGTTCGCAGCAGCCCGGGCAACTGCCCGATCCGGATCTATCCGGATACATTTGCGCGGGTCTCAACACGCGCGCTGCGACCGCACCGGCCAGGTGCTGGCGGGCGCCAACCCGACCGCGGCGGCCAGGCGAGTCACGCGCTGGCGCGCCCGATCGTAGACGGCCGCTTCATCGAGCACCGTCGAACAGCCGTGCCGCAATACGATGCGTCCGTCCACGAGGACCGTGTCTATGCTTCGGCTGCGGCTGGCCAGCAGGATGTTCTGCAGCGGTGACCAGCCCGGTTGCGCCGACGCGTCCGCCATCGTGCGGATGACGATATCGGCGCGCTTGCCTGGCTCCAGTGAGCCGATCCGGTCTGCCATCCCGACCGCCCGCGCGCCGCGCAGCGTCGCCATCTCGAAGATGTCCTCGATGCCCAGCGGCGCGCTGTCGCCATGATCGCGGCTGAGCAGATACGCCGCCAGGGGCCCGGTATCATGGCCGAATTTCGGCACGTCCACGCCCAGCGCCACGGGGACGCCGGCGCGATGGAAATCCGCGTGCGGCCGGCGCCTTCCGGTGCCGCCGAACCCCCAGTTCATGGACGCCGCCGCACACCAGATCACAGACATTCCGCTGTCGAGCACCACCGGCGCTTCGTCGTCACGGATCAGGTTCATGTGGGTGAACGAACAGTGCGGCCCGAGCGCACCCAATTCGGCGAGGTGCAGCAAGGGATGCGTGCCGCCGACCATGGCCTCCTGCGCCTGCACCTCGGAGACCCTGGTATTCTGGTGCTGGGTGAAGACGGCTCCCTCCTCCTTTGCCAGCGCGGAGGCGGACCGGGTGAGTTCATCAGAAGCCGAGCCGCTGCCGAACAGGCCGACATGGCCGCGCACCAGTGCCGTGTCGTCGCGGTTGCGCCACAGCTCCTGGCCAAGCGTGCGCAGGCAGCGTGCGGTGTCCGGCAGCACGCGGCGCATGCGTGACAGCGTGTCGTTATAGCCGGCATCCGACAGGAACGGCTCGCATAGCGAGGCACGGATGCCCACAGCCTCAGCGGACGCGGCCACCGCGGCGGTGGCGAACACAGTGCCGGGCTCCATGAAGCAGGTGACGCCGCTGCGCAGCATTTCCAGGCCGGCGCACAAGCCTGCGGCGTGCTCGTCCTCCTCATCCATCCGATCGTACCACAGCGCGTAGGAAGCGAAGTAGTTCGAGCTCACCGCCGCCTCGGGGAAGACACCGCGGGTGAGATGGTTGGGGACGTGGTAATGAGCGTCGATGAAGCCGGGATGCACAGGTGCGCCGCCCGCATCGAGAACGCTGGGTGCGCGCCAGTGCGACAGGATCTCGGTTGTCGGGCCAACAGCGACGATCGCTGTGCCGGCGACGGCGACGGCGCCTTGCTGCCAGACGGTACGCTCGGGGTCCATCGTGACCACCAGCCCGTTCCGAATGATCAGGTCACAATCTCGCGGTTCGGCCATCAGTACCCCCGTTGCAGCCCGGCTGCACAACACGCACGCGCAATCAGGCCCGCTTCACATTCCAGGAAATCACATAGCCGCCGTTGAGCATTCCGGTGAGATCGGTCTTGTAGGCTGTTGGGATCAGGATCTGACCGAGCGGATAATATGGCACCTCCCGAAACACCTCCGCCTGGATCTCGCGCGCGATCTTCTGCTGGCCGGCAAGGTCGGGTGCATCCAGCCAGGCATCGCGCAACCGCTCCAGCGCCGGCATGGTCGGCCAGCCGAACCAGCCGGCCGTACCATTGCCGCGCACCAACGGGTCGGTTGCTGGGTTGAACAGATCCATGCCGGCGAAGCTGGTGAAGAAGATGTTCCAGCCGCCCTGATCCGGCCGGTCCTTCTTGGCGCGACGCGTCACCAGCGTACCCCAGTCGGATGCCTGCAGTTCGACGTTCATACCGATTTTTTTCAGCATGTCGGCGGCGACATTGGCGAACGCATTGTTGAGCGTGGCATCGGTTGCCTGCAGCATCACCACTTTCTCGCCCTTATAGCCGGCGGCCTGCAGATCGCGCCGGGCGCGGTCGTAGTCGCGCGGACCGGTCAGCAGGTCCATGCCAACGTCGCTGTCCATCGGCGTGCCGGGACAGAACACACCGACGGGCACCCGGGTCAGCAACGGATCCGCGCCGCCGCCAGCGACGCTGAAGTCCTTCTGATCGATGACGCTCCACAGGGCGCGCCGGATGGCCGGGTTGTCGAAGGGTGGATGCAGGAAATTCGGTCGCATCAGGCCGATATTGCCCGTGCGGTCCTGGATCTCCACCTTCAGGCCCTTGTTGCTCCGCAACAACGGCAGCAGGTCCGGGCTGGTCTGTTCCCACCAGTCGACCTCGCCTTTCAGCAGCGCATTGGCCGCCGTCGCCGCGTCGTTGATGACGTGCCATTCGACGCGGTCGAAATGCACTATCTTCGGCCCGGAGGTGAAACTCGGCACACCCTGATCGCGCGGCACATAGTCGGTGTTGCGTTCGTAGACGATCCGCGATCCCGAAAGGAGTTCACTCGCCTTGAAGCGGAATGGGCCGCTGCCGACCATTTCCGTCACCGCGGTGAACGGGTCGGTTTTCGCCAGACGCTCCGGCATGATGGCGCAGATGTTGCTGCTGGGTTTGCCGAGCGCACCCGGCAGCAACGCGAAAGGCTTCTTCAGGCGGAACACAATGGTGCGATCATCGGCCGCGGACAGTTCGTCGGTCAGCGCCATCAACGTCTGGCCCAGGCTGTCGCGCTTGCCCCAGCGATTGATGCTGGCGACGCAGTCGCGCGCCAGCACCGGCGTCCCGTCGTGGAAATTCAGGCCCGGCCGCAGCGTCAGGCGCCAGGTCTTGCCGGCGTCTTCGACGGTGTGGCCGGCAACCATCTGCGGCCAGATCCTGTAGTGCTCATCCATGCCGTACAGCGTGTCAAAGACCATCATCCCGTGATTGCGGGTGGCATAGGACGAGGTCCAGACAGGATCGAACACCGTCAGATCGATCTGCGGGATCATCTTGAGCACCCGCGTGGCTTCGGCTGCGACGATATGCGGGGCGGCCAGCGCCGCGGCTCCCGCCCCCAGGAACGTCCGCCTTCCGATCATGAAGTGCCTCCCTTTTCGCTGCCGGTTACCGTCCGGTCTTCGCGCAGCCAAAGCTATCAGGAGCAATTATGATTGGGAAGAATAAAATTTTCCAGAGATGAATAATCTGGTGGACAGCAGCCCGCTCGCTCCGCACATTCAGAGGCGGTACGAAATGGCACCGGCATCGTCGGGGTTGGCTGTGCGACGATGATTGTCGCCAGTGTGATTGACCGGCACAATGGGAAGCTTCTGGAGCATCGAGTCCATGGCATCTGCTGCCAAGCAAAGGAAGATAAGGACCATAGCGAAGGAGGCTGCGGCGCCCCGCCCGCCGACGTGGCACGATGAGCTCGTCGGCGTGCAGGAGAACGGTCTCGAAATCGCGATCGGCCAGTCCGTTCGCGAGATCCGCCGTCAGCTCGACCTGACGGTGACCGAGCTCGGTAAGCTGGCAGGAATCTCGCCCGGCATGCTGTCGAAGATCGAGAACGGCGCCACATCGGCATCGTTGGCGACCTTGCAGTCGCTGTCGAAAGCGCTGAACGTGCCGATGACCTCGTTCTTCCGCAAATACGAGGAAACGCGGGAGGCGTCGTTCGTGCCGGCGGGCAGCGGCGAGACGATCGAGCGGCGCGGCAGCCGGGCGGGGCATGAGTATCGACTGCTCGGGCATCTCCGGCGCAAATCGCTGCACGTCGAACCGTATCTGATTACGCTCACCGAAAAATCCGAGAACTTTCCGATCTTCCAGCATCCCGGCATCGAATTCCTTTACATGCTGGAGGGGGAGGTGGACTACCGTCACGGCAAACGGCTGTATTCGCTCCGGCCCGGCGACAGCCTGATGTTCGATTCCGACGCACCGCATGGACCCGAGGTGTTGCGCAGCCTGCCGGCGAAATACATCTCGATCGTTTTTCACGTACCGGATCAGCCGGGCGGTTGAGTCTGGCGGCGCTATTCTGCAACTCCTCCAATGCGTCGCCGTCACCTCGTCGAGCACCAGCATTGAAGCGACTTCCGCCGCCAGCTTTCGAAGGGACGGGCAAGATCCCGCAACGCAGATTGGATGATCGGGCAAGCGACCAGTGTCCTGGATCGGAAGTTCGCATAGGTGGCGAACTTCCGATCCAGGACACTGGAATTGCTGCGTCGGACGCAATTTCCCGGGAGATGCACCGACGACAACAGCCGCACGCTACGACGGAAATTGGGGGACGCGTGCCGCTGGCGGCGGCAGGACGGCGTCAGCCTGGGCTCCGGTTCGGGCACACCGGGCATGCCGCCCACGAGACGTGCGGCGGCCAGGAATGTCGTCGCGTAGCTGCGGAATGATGCATGTGCGCTGCACAGCCCGAGGAGCCGCTCGACCTCGGCGATGAGGGCTGGTGCCTCGGATGCGGCGCGATCGACGAACAGCCTTCGCTCAAGTCCGTTGAAGAAAATGAGCACGTAGCCGATGTCGATGCCCGGACCGCGTCTTCCTTCGGCGAGCCAATCAAGGAAGCTGCGCCGCTGGGCGGGTGCTAGACCGGCGTAGGAAGGCCAGTAGCCGGTTGGTCCGGACGCAAGCCCCAGCTTGCCAACATCTGGAAAAAAGAAAGCCCCGCGGCTTTCACCGCGGGGCAAGGGTACAGGGAGGCTTCACGTCTGGGAGACGAAGGGATCAATGACCCCTTTTCCCGCCACGAGGACGGGAAGGCTGGCGGCGCAACTTCCTTCGAAGCAGCGCCGCCGTATTCGGTGACCCAGATCTATGGTGCGATGCGGCGGTCAACCATAGTCAATTGGCCAATTCCGCCATGCCGTTTGCGCATGTCACGCCATCGCCTTGATTTCGCACGATTTACAGCCGTAGTACGTTAAGAAACCCGTGCCGAAATCGGCCCGCCGGAGTCAGTTCCTCTGGGCCAGCTTCGCCAGCAGGAAATCCCGGAACACCGCGACGCGCTTGGAGTTGCGCAGCTCCTCCGGGTAGACGAAATAGACATCCACCTTCGGCGCCTTGAGGTCTTGCAGGATCTGCACGAGCCCGTCGCTCTCGGCGTGCATGTAGTCCGGTATGGCCGCGATCCCCAGGCCCGAGTTCACCGCCAGCACCATCGCCTGCAGGCTGTTCACCTCCAGCAGGCCGCGGCGCGGGTTGCCGGGGCGGCGCCCGACATCCGCGAGCCAGTTCACGTCGTGCACGGGCGGACGGTAGTCGCCGAACAGGATCAGCTGATGGCTGTCGAGATCCTCGACCTTGGTCGGCGTGCCGTGGCGCTTGAGGTACTCGGGCGAGGCGCAGACATGCCACTCGATCGACATCAGATGGCGCTGCACCAGGTCGGGCTGCTTGGGCGGATGCATGCGGATGGCGACGTCGGCCTCGCGCATCGCGAGATCGAGGTCGGTGTCATCGAGCAGCAACTGCATGGTCACGTCCGGATACTGCTCCAGGAACGCGTGCAGCCGCGGGGCCAGCCAGGACGCCCCGAATCCCACCGTGGTCGTCACCTTCAGGCGTCCGGCAGGCTTTTCCTTGCTCTCCGTCAGTAGCGCCTCGGTCATCGCCAGCTTGGCGAAGACCTCGCGCACCGTGCGGTTCAGGCTCTCGCCCTGCTCGGTCAGGATCAGCCCGCGGGCGTGGCGGTGGAACAGCGGCACCTGCAGCGCCTCTTCCAGCGCCGAGATCTGGCGTGAGACCGCGGATTGGCTCAGATTCAGCGTGTCGCCGGCATGCGTGAAGCTGCCAGCCTCGGCCACCGCGTGGAACACGCGCAGCTTGTCCCAATCCATCTTTTCGCCATCCCTTGCCGCCCCGGTCCAGGCCGGGCCGACCTTGCGTGAAACTTCCCGATTGAACCGCCCGGATCTCGCTGTCCGGGTCGGACTTCCAAACTAGGGCGCTCTCCTGCCGGAAGGGCGCCCCCCGAATCGCGCGCAGAGCAACCGCACACGCTCATGGATCATCTACAGCGATTCCATACAAGCGCGATCCGCCCTATTCCGCTGCCAGCGCCGGCTCGCCGGCCTGCGCCGCCAGCCACTTTTCGACTTCCAGCGCTGCCATGCAACCAGTTCCCGCGGCGGTGACCGCCTGCCGCCAAACCTTGTCCTGCACGTCGCCAGCCGCGAACACCCCGGGCACCGAGGTCCGGGTGCTGCCGGGGGCGGTGACGATGTAGCCCTCGTCGTCCAGCGCCACGTGGCCCTTGAACACCGCGGTGGTGGGCGTGTGGCCGATGGCGACGAACACGCCGTCCACGTCCAGGCGGGTCTCGGCCCCGCTGCGCAGATGGCGCAGGCGCACGCCGTTCACTGTTGCCGGCTGCCCGCCGCCGGTGATCTCCTCGACCACGCTGTCCCAGATCACCGAGATCTTCGGGTTGGCGAACAGGCGCTGCTGCAGGATCTTCTCCGCCCGCAGGCTGTCGCGGCGATGGATCAGGGTGACGTGCGACGCGTGGTGGGTGAGGTAGAGCGCGTCCTCCACGGCGGTGTTGCCGCCGCCGATGACGGCCACGCGCTTGCCGCGGAAGAAGAACCCGTCGCAGGTCGCGCAGGCGGAGACGCCGGCGCCCTGGAGCCGCTGCTCCGACTCGATGCCGAGCCAGCGCGCCTGGGCGCCGGTGGCGATGATGACGGAGTCGGCCATGTACACGTCGCCCGAGTCGGCCGTGCAGCGGAACGGCCGGCGGGAGAAATCGACCTCGGTGATCAGGTCGTAGACAATCCGCGTGCCGACATGCTCGGCCTGCTTCGCCATCTGCTCCATCAGCCAGGGGCCCTGGATGGTCTCGGCGAAACCGGGGTAATTCTCGACATCGGTGGTGATCGTCAGCTGTCCGCCCGGCTGCAAACCGGCCACCAGCACGGGGTCCAGGCTCGCGCGGGCGGCATAGATCGCGGCGGTGTAGCCGGCGGGTCCGGCGCCGATGATCAGGACGCTTGTATGGTGGGTGGCGGGCATGCAGAAGGGATCCGGCGTTCGTGGTGGCCGAACATATCGGTTGTGCGTGTGCGAGGACAAGGAACCATCCGCGTAACGCCCTTGCGGGCCCGCATCCGTGCAATAATATTTCGTGCAACCGCGTATGACAGCAACACGCCGCCACGGGCGCGCTCCCAGGTGGCCTCACGATGATTGACGACTGCATGAAGCCCCAACCCACCGACTCCCAGCTTCTCGACGCCATCGACCGGCGCATCCTGGCCGAACTGCAGGCCGACGGCCGCATGACCAACGTCGAGCTGGCGCGCCGGGCCGGCATCTCGGCGCCGCCTTGCCTGCGCCGCGTGCGCCGGTTGGAGGAGGCCGGGATCATCCGCGGCTACCATGCCGACAGCGACCCCCAGCGGCTGGGCTGGGAGATCACCTTCTTCGCGATCGTCGGCCTGGAGAGCCAGAAGGAGACGGTGCTGTCCGCCTTCGAGAGCCAGGTGGCCGACTGGCCGGAGGTGAGGGAGTGCCACATGATCCGCGGCGGCGGCGACTTCCTGCTGAAACTGGTGGCGCGCGACACCGCGCATGAGAACCAGCTGACCCAGAAACTCACCGGCGCCCCCAACGTCTCACGCGTGCAGACGCTGCAGACGATCCGCACCAGCCGCAGCCTGGCGGGCGTCCCGCTCTGATCTGGGCCTGGCTGGGGCTGGCCGCGCTGACCCTGGCGCGGCTGGCGGTGGCGGCGGCCACGCCGCTGGCGCCGGACGAGGCCTATTACTGGGTCTGGTCGCGCGCGCTGGCGGCCGGCTACCTCGATCATCCGCCGATGGTGGCGCTGTGGATCCGTGCCGGCACATGGATCGCCGGGGACACGGCGCTGGGGGTACGGCTGCTGGGCCCGCTCTCGGCCGCCCTCGGGTCGCTGCTGCTGGTCCGCGCCGGGGAGGACCTGCTGCCGGGGCGGCGGGCCGGGATCACGGCGGCCGCGCTGATGAACGCCACGCTGCTGTTCGGCGTCGGCGCCGTGACCATGACGCCGGACACGCCGCTGCTGTTCTTCTGGACCGCGGCGCTGTGGGCGCTGGCACGGCTGGTCGCCACCGGTCGCGGCGGCTGGTGGCTGGTGGCCGGCGTGGCGGCGGGCCTGGCGCTCGCCAGCAAATACACCGCCGTCCTGCTGGTGCCGGCGGTGCTCGTCTGGCTGCTCGCGGCGCCGGCGATGCGCCCCTGGCTGCGCCGGCCGCATCCCTGGGCGGCCGGGGTCCTCGTCTTCCTGCTGTTCCTGCCGGTGCTGGCCTGGAACGCGGCGCATGGCTGGGCCAGCTTCGCCAAGCAGGGCGGCCGCGCCGGCGACTGGAACCCGTCGCGCGCCGCGCAGTTCCTGGGCGAACTGCTGGCCGGGCAGGTCGGGCTGGCGACGCCGGTGATCGCGCTGTTGTGCGGCGCCGGCATCGTCCTGGCGGCGCGCCGGGCCCTGTCGCGCGATCCCGCCTGGACGCTGCTGGCGGCGCTGACGCTGCTGCCCACGGCCGTATTCGCCCAGCACGCGCTGGGCGACCGGGTGCAGGCGAACTGGCCGTCGGTGCTCTATCCCGCCGCCGCCATCGCCGCCGCCGGGCTGTCCGGCCGCTGGGTGCGGCTGGTGGGGCCGGGCATTGCGCTTGGCTTGGCCTTGACCCTGCTGGTCTGGGTGCAGGGGGCGCTGGCCCCGCTGGCGCTGCCGATGCGGCTCGACCCGACGCTGCTGCGCCTCGGCGGCTGGGATAGCCTCGCCGCCGAGGTCGCCGCGATCGGCCGGCGCGAGGGTGCGGCCTATGTCGCATCCGACAATTACGGCCACGCCGCCCTGCTGGCCCGCCTGCTGCCGCCCGATGTGCCGGTCTACGGCGTGGAGCCCCGCTGGGACCTGTTCAACCTGCCGGACGCACGGCCGCTGATCGCCGGGCGCGTCGGCCTGCTGCTGCGCAGCGCGCGGCGCGACGACGCGCCGGATCCGTCCGACTGGGCCGAGATCGCCCGTCTCGGGGTGGTCGAGCGCGCGCGTGGCGGGATGGCCGCCGAGGGTTTCCGGGTCTATCGTGTGCTTGGTCGGGACGGCGAAGAACCGATCGCCGTAATGCCGCGCCCCGGCCGCTGACCGGGATTGCCCGCTGAACTGGATTGATCGAGGAGACGTTCCATGCGCCTGCCGACCCACGACGACGTGCAAGCGGCCCGCGCCCGCATTTCCGCGCATATCGTGCGCACGCCGCTGCTGCGCCATCCGCTGCTCGACCAGCTCACCGGCGGCACCATCCTGATCAAGGCGGAGCCGCTGCAGCGCACCGGCAGCTTCAAGCTGCGCGGCGCTACCAACGCCATCCTGCAGTTGAACGAGGCGCAGCGCCGCGCCGGGGTCGTTACCCATTCCTCCGGCAACCACGGCCAGGCCACGGCCTGCGCGGCCGCTTCCGTCGGCGCGCAGGCGACGATCTTCATGCCGGCCGACGCGCCGCGCATCAAGGTCGAGAGCACGCGCCGCTGGGGCGCCGAGATCATCCATTACGACCGCGCCATCGATGACCGCGAGGCGCTGACCCGCGCGCATGCCGAACGCACCGGCGCGGTGCTGGTGCCGCCCTTCGACCATGCCGACGTCATCGCCGGCCAGGGCACGCTGGCGCTGGAACTCGCCGAGGACGTGAAGGCCGCGGGCCTGGCCATGGATGCCCTGCTGGTCTGCACCGGCGGCGGCGGCCTGATCGCCGGCTGCGCGCTCGGGATCGAGGGCGTGTCGCCGGCAACACGGGTCTATGCGGTGGAGCCCGACGGCTGGGACGACACCGCCCGGTCGCTCGCCACCGGCGAGCGCCTGGCCAATGCCCCCGGCGGCTCCACTCTGTGCGACGCGCTGCTGTCCAGGCAGCCCGGCGAGATCACTTTCGCGCTCAACCGCGAGCGCCTGGCCGGCGGGCTGGTGGTGACGGACGCCGAGGTGCTGGCGGCCATCGCGTTCGCGTTCAGCCACCTCAAGCTGGTGGTGGAGCCCGGCGGGGCCGTGTGTCTGGCCGCGCTGTTGGCCGGCAAGTTCGACGCCAAGGGCAAGGTGGTGGGCGCCGTGGTCAGTGGCGGCAATGTCGATCCCGCGGTGTTCGGACGCGCCCTGGCCGCCTGAGACGACAACAAACGGGAGGGAACTGCGATGCCGGACACACATGTCACCGACAACGTCCGTGCCCGCGTGTCCGAGGCCGAGTGGCAGGCGCGGCTGGATTGCGCCGCCTGCTACCGGCTGCTGCCTATCTTCGGCATGAGCGACCTCGTCTACAACCACGTCACCACCCGCATCCCCGGCGACGGCGAGCGCTTCCTGATCAACCCGTTCGGCTGGATGTACGAGGAGATCACCGCGTCCTCGCTGATCACCATCGACCTCGCGGGCAACACCGTCTTCAACCCGCACCAGGGCATCGGCATCAACTACGCGGGCTATGTCATCCACAGCGCCGTGCACGGGGCGCGGCCGGACGTGGGCTGCGTGATCCACACCCATACGCGTGCGGGCATGGCGGTCTCGGCCATGCAATGCGGTCTGCTGCCGCTGACCCAGACGGCGATGCGCTGCATGCCCGTCGCCTGCCATGCATACGAGGGTCCGGCAGTCGAACTGGACGAGCGGGCGCGGCTGGTCGGCGATCTTGGGGCGGCGAATTTCATGATCCTGCGCAACCACGGCCTGCTGACCTGCGGCCCCAGCACCGCCGAGGCGTTCAACTCCATGTACTGGCTGGAGATGGCCTGCCGCGCCCAGGTGGACGCCATGGCCGCGCGCACCGAGCTGACCATGCCGGGCGCCGACGTGGTGGAACGCTCCATCCATCTGTACGACCCGAGGACGCGCCGCCCCTTCGGCCTGCTGGAGTGGCCTGCCATGCTGCGCCTGCTGGACCGGCGCGACCCGAGCTGGCGGAGTTGAGGCGATGGACGCGCCCGTGACCCTCCGGCCGTTGTTCGACCCCGCCGACTTCCGCATTCCCGCCGGCGTCGCGCATGTGTGCGCCGGCGGCGAGCCGCCCTTCCTGCTGCGGCACGACGCGGCGCTGCGGCAATACGCCATCGACAAGAGCAGCGGCATGCCCGGCCGCACCGCCATGGAGGCGCAGGTCGAGCGGGCGCGCGCCGGCATCGCGCGGATGTGGGGCGCCGATGCCGGCGAGATCGGCTTCGTCAGCAGCGTCGCCGACGGCATCTCGATGGTGGCCGAGAGCATCGCCTGGCGGCCGGGCGACAATGTCGTGGTCGATACACACGAATACCCCTCGGTCGTGGCCCCGTTCGCGCTGCAGCGCCGCCCGCCGATTGGCGTGCGGGTGGCGCGCGGCAATGCGCCGGATCGGCTTGTGTCTCTTGTCGACGCGCGCACCCGGGTGATCGGGGTCAGCCACGTTTCCTACCTCACCGGCGAGCGGTTCGACCTCGACGCGCTGCGCCGCCTGGCCGACTCGGTGGGCGCGCTGCTGGTGGTCGATTTCACCCAGGTGGCCGGCTGGCTGCCGTTCCAGGCATCGGTGGCCGATTTCGGCTTCTCCGCCTGCTACAAATGGTTGCTGGGCATGACCGGGGTTGCCGCCGCCTACTGGAACCGGCAGCGCCAGCCGGACTGGTCGCCGACCACCGCGGGCTGGCACTCGATCCTGCCCGCCGCACGGCCGGACTATACGGCGCCCTTGGGCGTGCTGCCCGATGCGCTGCGCTTCACCCGCGGCAACCCGGCGCACGGGCCGGTCTATGTGCTGGCGGAAGCGCTCGATTACCTGGCGCAGTACGACCGCGAAGCGTTGCGGCGCCACGTGTCGGCGCTGACCGCCGATCTGCTGGCGCGGCTGGCCGCCGTCGGAATCCCGTCCACCACGCCCATGGACCCCGATCGGCACGGCGCCAATGTCTGCCTGGACAGCAGCCGGGCCCAGGATATCACCGACGCGCTGTACGAGCGCGGCATTTACGCCTGGAACGGGCACGGCCGCGTGCGCTTCAGCTTCCACGGCTACAATGCCGCCGGCGACGTGGACCGCATCATGGACGCCCTGCGCGACCTCTGGCGCCCCTGACCCGCGGATCGGCCCGGCCCGGTTAGGCGCGGATTAAACAACGCGCCGCATCCTTCCCGCGTCCTGCGCGATGGCAGGCGGATGCGGGGGCCGGATGAGCAGGAAAGGCAAGCAGGGCGAACGCGGCGGCGTGGTCATCCGCAAGGAGGAGATCGTCGAGGGCGACCATCACGGTGGCGCCTGGAAGGTCGCCTACGCCGATTTCGTGACCGCCATGATGGCGTTCTTCCTGCTGATGTGGCTGCTGAATGCCACGACGGAGGACCAGCGCCGCGGCCTCGCCGATTATTTCACCCCATCGAACGCGATCAGCCATGCCTCCTCGGGCTCCGGCAAGCCGTTCGGCGGCCACACGCGTTATGACCACGGCGAACTGGTGTCGGAGCGTGGCACCCAGACGGTGCGGCCGGGCCTGGCGCCGTCGGTGCCCGACAGCGACGATCCCGACAGCGATCAGCCCCCGGATGCGCTGCACCCCGCGACTCCGCCTCCGACGGCCGGCGAGGCCGACCGGGAGGCCACCGCCGTCGGCAATGCCGACGCGGAGGTGCATCAGGAAGGGGCAAAGGCGCCGGGCGGCGGCCAGGGAACGATCCAGGCGCAGAGCCCGTCGCAGGCCGCCTTCCTCGCCAATGCCGGGCAGGCGAAGCAGGCCGATCCGCATGCGCTCGACGACGCGGCCCTGCGCGCCGAGCTCGACCGGCGCGAGCGGGCGGCGTTCGAGCAGGCGGCACAGCAGATCCGCGACGCCGTGCGCGACGATCCGCAGCTGGCGGACCTCGCTCGCCAGCTCGCCATCGACCAGACTCCCGAGGGCCTGCGCATCCAGCTTCTGGACGAGGACCGCCAGCCGATGTTCGCCACCGGATCGGCGGTGCTGAACGAGCGCGCAAGGATGCTGCTGCACAAGATCGGGCCGGTGCTGGCGAAGCTGTCCGAGCCGGTCTCCATCGCCGGCCACACCGACGCCGCGCCCTACAAGGGCGAAGGCAAGACCAACTGGGAACTGTCCAGCGAGCGCGCCAACGCCACCCGCCGCCTGCTGGTGGAGGCCGGGTTGCAGGAAGGCCGCCTGCGCAGCGTCACCGGCAACGCCGACCGCGATCCGCTGCTGCCGGCCGACCCGCTCGCCGCGGCCAACCGCCGGATCGCCATCGTGGTGCTGCGCAGCGTGCGGGTGGGCGGATGAACGTGCCGGCGACGATCGGCGGCCCCGCATGATCACTCTCGGCGGCCTGGTGTTCGTGCTGGCCTGCGTGTTCGGCAGCTACATGGTGTCGGGCGGCAGCATGGGGCCGTTGCTGCATGCCATTCCGCACGAGATGCTCACCATCGGCGGGGCTGCGATCGGCACCTTCGTGATGTCCAACAGCATGCACGACGTGAAGCACACACTGGGCGGCGTGGCGAAGGCATTGAAGGGCGCGTCGTACAACCAGGCGGATTATGTGGAACTGCTGAGCCTGCTGTATTTCTTCGTCCGGCTGGCCAGCACCAAGGGCTCGATGGCGCTGGAGCCGCATATCGAGAAGCCCGAGGAAAGCGCGGCCTTCCAGAAGTTCCCGAAGATCCTCGGCAACCATCACGCCTGCGCGATGATCTGCGACTACCTGCGCATGGTCGGCATGAACGCCGACGACCCGAACCAGATCGAGGACGTGATGGCGCGGGAGCTGAAGAAGACGTTGCACGAGGAACTGCACCCCGCGCACGCGCTGCAGACCATGGCCGACGGCCTGCCGGCGCTGGGGATCGTGGCGGCGGTGCTGGGCGTGATCAAGACGATGTCGCACATCAACGAGCCGCCGGCGGTGCTGGGGGCAATGATCGGTGGCGCGCTGGTGGGCACGTTCCTGGGCATCCTGCTGGCCTATGGCGTTGCCGGTCCTTTCGCCAGCCGCCTGAAGGGGGTGGTGGAGGAGGAGAGCAAGTTCTTCGAGGTGATCCGCGCCGTGCTGGTCGCGCATCTGCACGGCAACGCCCCGCAGGTGAGCGTGGAAACCGGCCGCAAGATGGCCCCGAACCGGCACATGCCGAGCTTCCAGGAGCTGGAGTCCGCGGTGCAGAACCTCCAAATTGCCTAGAAGACGGCCATCAGACGGCCGGCAGGTCGTCCATGGCGGGGCGGCCGGTGACATGACGCCAGTGGTGCCAGAGCAGCCGTGCGGCCAGCGCCCGGTGCGGCCGCCACCGCTCGGCCAGCGCCCGCAGCGCCGCCGGGGCGGGGCGGGCGGGCAACCCCTTCAGATGCGCGGCCGACGCCGCCAGCGCCACATCGCCCGCCGGGAATACGTCGGGCCGCTGCAGCGCGAACAGCAGGTAGACCTCGGCGGTCCAGGGCCCCATGCCGCGCACCGCGGCGATGGCGGCGATCGCCGCCGTGTCGTCCATCCCGGCCAACCGGCCCGCATCCAGCCGGCCGTCGGCGAAGGCCTCTGCCAGCGCGCGCGCATGCGCCATCTTGGGCCGGGACAGCCCAGCGGCGCGCAACGCATCATCGTCCAGCGCCAGCAGGCCGGCAGGATCGAGCGCGCCGGGCAGGGCGGCCAGCCGCTTCCAGATGGCGGCCGCCGCCTGGTTGCTGATCTGCTGGCCCATGATCGCCTGCAGCAGGCCGGGGAAGCCATCCGGGCGGCGGCGCCAGGGGAGGGGGCCCGCCACGGCCTCGATTCCCGCGAGATCGGGGTCGTCGGCGGTCAGGACAGCAAGGCCGGCCCGTGCGGCCGGAGGGGGATGAGGAAAGGTCACACCGTCACTTAGAGCATCTTCCGGCGCGGTGGAATCAGCGCGGCGTTTCCCGGCCATCGCTGCGCGGGCTATGATGGCTGGGTGAAATGCAACGGATTGCAACCGCCGCTCCGCAAGCCTGCGGAGTCGGCTATGGTCGGGATCATGGAGACAACGTCCAACACTCAGCTTCCGCACATCCTCGTGATCGATGATGACCGTGAGATCCGCGATCTCATCGCCATGTTCCTGGAGCGCCAGCGGTTTCGCGTCAGCGCGGTCCGCGATGCCCGGGAGGCGCGGCGCATCTGGCCCAATGGGAACTTCCAGATGGTGGTGCTCGACCTGATGCTGCCCGGTGAGAGCGGCCTGGATTTCGCGCGCTGGCTGCGTAGCCAGTCCAACGTGCCGATCGTCATGCTCACGGCCATGGGCGAGGAGACCGACCGCATCATCGGCCTGGAGCTGGGTGCGGACGACTACCTGCCCAAGCCGTTCAACCCGCGTGAGCTGCTGGCCCGCATCCGCGCCGTGTTGCGCCGGGTCAGCGAGCCGGTCGACCGGCGCACGGAGCAGGCGCCGCGGGCCATCCAGTTCAGCGACTGGACCCTGGAGCCCACCCGCCGCCGCCTGCTGAACCCGGAGGGGGTGGAGGTGCCGCTGACCGGCGGCGAATACGACCTGCTGGCCGCACTGATCGACCGGGCCAACCGCGTGCTGACCCGCGACATGCTGCTGGACCTGCTGCGCGGCCGCCAGGCCGGGCCCTTCGACCGCGCCATCGACGTCGCCATCAGCCGCCTGCGCCGCAAGCTTGAGGACAACGGCCGCAATGCCCAGTTGATCAAGACCGTGCGCGGCGGGGGTTACGTGCTGGCGGCGGAGGTCAAGCGTCTGTGATCCTCCGGCTCTGGCCGCGAAGTCTCGCGGCCAGGACCGCACTGGTGCTGGTGACCGCGCTGGTCGTGGTGCAGATCGCCGGCCTGACCATCCACGCGCTTGATCGCGAGGACCTGCAGCGAATGGCGCAGGCGCGCGACATCGCCGTGCGCAGCATGAGCCTTTATCGCAGCATCGCGTTGGTGCCCGAGGACCGGCGTGACTCCGTCGTGCAGGAACTGGATCTGCCGGACGGCCCGTTCGTCTCGCTGGCCGTCAACCCGCCCGGCGACGAGCTGGCGCCCGCCCCCATGTCGCTGCGGCGCCAGCTGCTTGCGGACATGCAGCTGGTACCGATCCCCCTGCGGGAGCGGCCGCTCGACGTGGTGGTCCTGGGCGGGCCCGAGGTGGGGCAGCTGGTGGTGGGGTTCCGCTTCCCGAGTTCGCAATGGCTCAGGCTGGTGGTTCCCATGCCGCCGCCGCGCCCCTGGGATTCGACGAGCTTCCTCAGCGCATTCACGCTGATGTCGGTGACGGCGGCGGTGCTGATCCTGTGGGCGGTGCGGCGCCTGACGCTGCCGGTGACGACCCTGGCCGCCGCGGCCGAGGCCTTGGGCCGGGACGTCAACGCGCCGCCGCTGCCGGAAACCGGCCCGGCCGAGGTCGCCACCGCCGCCGCCGCGTTCAACACCATGGCCGAGCGTATCCGCCGCTTCGTGCAGGATCGCACGTTCATGCTGACGGCCATCGGCCACGACCTGCGCACGCCGATCACCCGCATGCGGTTGCGCGCCGAGTTCGTCGAGGACGAGGAACAGCGCCGCAAGATGCTGGCCGACCTGGCCGAGCTGGAGGCGATGGTGTCGGCAACGCTGGCGTTCGGCCGGGACGCGGCGGTCGAGGAGCCGGTATCGGCCGTGGATCTGGCCGAGCTTGTGCGCACGATCCTCGACGAGGCCGCCGACGCCAATCCCGCCCTCGATCCGCTGCTGATAAGCTACCAGGGCCCCGACCACCTGCCGGTACGGGTGCGCCCCGTGGTGCTGAAACGGGCCCTGACCAACCTCGTCGCCAACGCCATCAACTACGGCGGCAGCGCCCGGGCCACGCTGCATCCCCCTGCCGACCGGCCGGGCGGGCCGGCGGTCGTTCTGCATATCGACGACGACGGGCCGGGCATTCCCGACGACGCGCTGGAACGCGTGTTCCAGCCGTTCCACCGGCTGGAGGCGAGCCGCAACCGCGAGACCGGCGGCATCGGCCTGGGATTGTCGATCGCGCGCAACATCCTGCGCGCGCATGGCGGCGACGTGACGCTCACGAGCCACCCCCAAGGCGGCGCCCGCGCGAGCGTGACCCTTCCGGTCTAGTGTCCTGCCCCCGAAGTTCGCCGCATCTTGCGGCGGACGCAGGGGCCAGCAGGCCACTGAAAACAAAGGGCTCGTGTCCTGCCCCCGAAGTTCGCCACCTATGCGAACCTCAGATTCAGGACATCAGCGCAGGAGCGCGTCCACCAGGCTTGCCCATTCCTGCTCCAGCGTGCCGGCGGCGACCGGTCGGCCGGCGCGGGCGTACCAGTAGCGGGCATTGGGCAGGTCGCCCTCCTTGCGGTGCAGATAGGCATGCACCGCCGCCCCCTCGGCGTCGTCCTGGTCCTGCGCGCAGGCATGGGCACGGTTCCAGTCGCCGCGCGCATCCCACCACAGCCCCTGCAGCGCCAGACTCAGACCTTCGGGCGGCGCCGCCTGCACCAGCGAGTGGCGGAACGCGGCGATGTCCATGGCGCTCATGCCGCCAGCAGCCGGCGCAGCTTGCGCACCGCGCTGTCGGGCGTGGTCAACACCGGCCGGCCTGTCGCCTGTGCCACCAGCGGGGCGGCGCGGGCGAGGCTGAACTGCGTCAGCGCGATCACGTCGCAGTCCTGCACGGACGTCGCGGCCGCCGCCGCGGCCTGGTCGTGCCTGGTTGCATCACCACGGTCCAGCGCCGCAAGAGCACCCTCCACCAGGCATGGCACCAGGGTGGCCTGCGGCGCCACCGCCGCGAATTCGGGCGGCATGGAGGCGAGGGTGGGCGCGAATGTCGCCATCAACCCGATCCGCGCCCGGGCGCCGCCGGCCTCCAGCGCCTCCTCGATCATCGCCTCGTTCGGCTTCAGCACCGGCAGCGGCGCCAGCGCCTCGGCGCAGGCCTCGATGCACGGGCCGAACGCCGAGCAGGTGAACAGGATGCCGTCCGCCCCACATCCCACCGCATAGCGCGACAGCGCGAGGAAGCGTTCGGTCATGGCCGGGGTCAATGCGCCCGCGCGCGCCAGGTCGGCCGACAGGCTGTCATCGAGCAGATTGGCCAGCATTGCGTCGGGCCAGAGCCGCGCGAACGCCGCCTCGATCGGCGCGACCGAGTGTTTCAGGGCATGGATCAGGGCTATGCGCATGGGCATCCGGCTTTCTTGACTGCATTCCAACCTGAGACAGCATAGTCCAGCCGATTGAACCCTGCGCCTGAAACTGGCACAGCATCACCGGCCAGCAAGGAACCCCCGCATGCTCCAGCGCCTGTATCAGCGCGTGCTCGCGCTCTCGGCCAGCCGGCACGCGCCGGTGTGGCTGGCGATCATCAGCTTCGCCGAGAGCAGCTTCTTCCCGATCCCGCCCGACGCATTGCTGGTGCCGATGGCCCTGGCGCGCCCGGACCGGGCCTGGCGGTTCGCCACGATCTGCACCGTCGCCAGCGTGGTCGGCGGCGTGCTGGGCTACCTGATCGGCTACGCATTGTTCGACGTGATCGCCACCCCGCTGCTGCACGCCTACCACTACGAGGCCGCGTTCGAGCGCTTCAAGCAGACCTACGCCGAATACGGCCTGTGGGTGATCCTGGTCAAAGGCCTGACGCCGATCCCCTACAAGATCGTCACCATCGCCTCCGGCGCTGCCAGCTTCAGCTTCCCGGTCTTCGTCGCCGCCAGCATCGTCACCCGCGGCGCCCGCTTCTTCCTGCTCGCCACCCTGCTGCACTTCTACGGCGACCGCGTCCGAACCTTCATCGAACGCCGCCTGACCCTCGTGACCACCGCCATCGCGGCCGGGATCGTGGGCGGGTTTCTGGTGCTGCGGTTTCTGTAAGAAGGGAAGGCAAGGCCAGGGGCAGAGCCCTGGCCTTGCCTTCCTTCCTACAAAATCCGCGACCCCAGAACCGCCCCGATCTCGTCCAGGATCGCGGGGTCGTCGATGGTGGGCGGCGGGGCGGCGGGTTCGCCGTCGGCGATGCGGCGCAGGCTGGCGCGGAGGATCTTGCCGGAGCGGGTCTTTGGCAGGCGCGGGACGATATGGGCCTCGCGGAAGGCGGCCACAGGGCCGATGCGCTCGCGCACCAGGGCGACCAGTTCCTTGCTGATGGTGCCGGGGTCGGTGGTGACGCCGGATTTCAGCACCACGAGGCCGAGCGGGGTCTGGCCTTTCAGCTCGTCTTTGGCGCCGACCACGGCGCACTCGGCCACCGCGGGGTGGCTGGCCAGGACTTCTTCCATGGCGCCGGTGGACAGGCGGTGGCCGGCGACGTTGATGATGTCGTCGGTGCGGCCCATCACCCAGACGTCCCCGTCTTCGTCGATGGTGCCGGCGTCGCCCGTGCGGTACCAGCCGGGGAAGTCCGCCAGATAGGCGCTGCGGTAGCCTTCTTCGTTGTGCCACAGGGTGGGGGCGCAGCCGGGCGGCAGCGGCAGGCGGATGGCGAGGTTGCCGCTCTGCCCGCGCGGCAGTTCGTGGCCGGAATCGTCGAGCGCCTGCACGTCGTAGCCGGGCGCGGGGCGGCCGCCGGCGCCGGGCTTGGGCGGGAACAGGCCGAGGTCCCGAAAGCCGGCGGTAATGGGCCAGCCGGTTTCGGTCTGCCACCAATGGTCCACCACCGGGCGGTTCAGCTTCTCGGCGGCCCAGATGGCGGTAGGCGGATCGCACCGCTCGCCGGCGAGGAACAGCGCGTCGAGCTTCGACAGGTCGTATTTCGCGAGCTGGGCGCCGTCGGGGTCCTGCTGCTTGATGGCGCGCAGGGCGGTGGGGGCGGTGAACAGCACGCGCACGCCGTGCTGGGCACAGACCCGCCAGAACGCGCCGGCATCGGGGGTGCCGACCGGCTTGCCCTCGTACATGATCGTGGTGCAGCCGGCGAGCAGCGGGGCGTAGACGATGTAGCTGTGGCCGACCACCCAGCCGACGTCGGAGGCGGCCCAATAGACGTCGCCAGCCTGCACGCCGTAGACCATACGCATGGAGTTGTGCAGCGCCACGGCGTGGCCGCCGGCGTCGCGCACCACGCCTTTCGGCTTCCCGGTCGTTCCCGACGTATAGAGGATGTAGAGCGGGTCGGTCGCGGCGACCGAGACCGGATCGGCGGGGGCCGCGGCGGCTTCGGCCGCGGCGAAGTCGTGGTCGCGGCCGGCGACCATGCTGGCCGTCGCCTGCGGGCGCTGCAGGATCAGGCAGGCGTCCGGCTTGTGCGCGGAGAAGGCGATGGCGGCGTCGAGCAGCGGCTTGTACTGGACCACCCGGCCCGGCTCGAGGCCGCAGGACGCGGAGACGACGACGCGCGGTTCGGCGTCCTCGATCCGCTTGGCCAGCTCGGCCGCCGCGAAGCCGCCGAACACGACGGAATGGATCGCGCCGAGGCGCGCGCAGGCCAGCATGGCGATGGCGGCTTCGGGGGCCATGGGCATGTAGATCACCACCCGGTCGCCGCGCTGCACGCCCAGGGCGGCGAGGGCGCCGGCCACGCGGGCGGTGCGGTCGCGCAACTGGCTATAGGTGACGGTTTCGATGCGCCCGGCCATCGGGCTGTCCCAGATCAGGGCGGGCTGGTCGCCACGCCCGGCCAGAACGTGGCGGTCGACGGCGTTGAAACAGGTGTTGAGCCGGCCGCCGGCAAACCACCCGCCGAACAGGCCCAGCGCCGGGTCGAACACGCGGTCGCATGGCTTGTCCCAGGTGATGCCTTCGGCGGCCTTCGCCCAGAACGCCGCGGGGTCGCGCCGCCACGCGGCCATCACGTCCGCGTAGCGGCTGCTGCCTGGGGCCGTGTCCATTGGCGCCTCCTGTTCCTCGTCGCGTTTCCTGCCGTGAAGCCTGCCACGTGCGCGGTGTCAGCGCGAGATGCGTCGCAAACGACGAAGCGCCGGGGTGGTACCCGGCGCTTCGATGGTCGGCGGGCCGGGTGCCCGTCAGATCTGGGCGCTGGCTGGCCGCGCGTGCGGGGCCTCGACAGCGTCCGCGGCGAAGATGTCGCGGTCCTTGGTTTCCGGCACGAAGAAGAACCCGACGACGACAGTGATCAGCGCGATCACGATCGGGTACCAGAGGCCGTAATAGATGTCGCCGGTCTGCGCGATCATGGCGAAGGCCGTGGCCGGCAGCAGGCCGCCGAACCAGCCGTTGCCGATATGATAGGGCAGCGACATCGAGGTATAGCGGATGCGAGTGGGGAACAACTCCACCAGCGCCGCCGCGATCGGGCCGTAGACCATGGTGACCAGGATCACCAGCACCGTGAGTATCAGCACGATCACGGCGGGCTGCACGCGGAAGACGTCGAACGGATGCGCCAGCTTCACCACCGACGGGTTGGAGGCCGCAGGGTAGCCGACCGCGGTCAACGCGTCCGCCAGGCCCTTGTTGAAGGCGGCGGCAACGTCCTTCAGCTGGGCGCCAGCCTTTCTGACGTCATAGGCCGGCACGGTGGTGCCGTCGATCTTGATCGACGCGATCGTGCCAGCCGGCGCCGGCTGGAACGAGTAGGTCACCGAGGCGCGCGCCAGGGCGCCCTTGGCGATGTCGCAGCTGTTGGTGAAGGTGCTGGTGCCCGTGGGGTTGAACTGGAACGAGCAGTCGTTCGGGTCAGCGATGACCACCGCCTTCACCGTCTCGTGCGCCTTCGCCAGGGCCGGGTTGGCGTAGTCCGTCATCAGCGTGAACAGCGGGAAGTAGAGGATCGCGGCCAGCAGGCAGCCGCCGAGGATGATTGGCTTGCGGCCGATGCGGTCGGACAGCGCGCCGAACAGCACGAAGCCGCCGGTGCCCAGCAGCAGCGACCAGGCGACCATCAGGTTGGCGCTGAAGCCGTCGACCTTGAGCACCGAGATCAGGAAGAACAGGGCATAGAATTGGCCCGTGTACCAGACGACGGCCTGCCCGGCGACGAGGCCGAGCAGCGCCAGCAGGGCGACCTTGGCATTCTTCCACTGGCCGAAGGCCTCGCTCAGCGGCGCCTTGGAGTGGGTGCCTTCCGCCTTCATCTTCAGGAAGGCCGGGCTCTCGCTGAGCTGCAGCCGGATCCAGACCGACACGCCCAGCAGCAGGATCGAGACGAGGAACGGTACCCGCCAGCCCCACACGGCGAAGTCGGAGCCGGTCCAGGCCTGGGTGAGCAGGATGACCAGCAGCGACAGGAACAGGCCGCCGGTCGCGGTGGTCTGGATCCAGCTGGTGTAGAAGCCGCGGCGGCCATGCGGGGCGTGCTCGGCCACGTAGGTGGCGGCACCGCCGTATTCGCCGCCCAGGGCCAGGCCCTGCGCCATGCGCAAGGCGATCAGCACCACCGGCGCCAGCAGGCCGATCTGGTCGGAGGTGGGCATGAGGCCGACGATGAAGGTGGAGGCGCCCATGATGAGAATGGTGATCAGGAAGGTGTATTTCCGGCCGACCAGATCGCCCAGGCGCCCGAACACCAGGGCGCCGAAGGGGCGCACCAGGAAACCGGCCGCGAAGGCCAGCAGGGCGAAGATGTTGCGGGTGGACTCGTCGAACTGGCTGAAGAACTTGGCGCCGATGATCACCGCCAGCGAGCCGTAGAGATAGAAGTCGTACCACTCGAAGACGGTTCCGACTGACGAGGCGAGGATGACCTTTCGTTCCTCGGCGGTCATGGGCGCCACTGCGACGTCGGAACGCGGAATGCGTGACTGCGCTGCCATTTGTTTTGTTGTCCTCCCGTATGGACCGGATGTCGGAAATCGAGGTTTCCTGACATCGGGCGAAACGATCGTGAACGATTTGCAAGAATTTGGCAATGTTCCGGGTTGCGACGGGGGCAGGGCGGGGCGTGAGTACGCAGATGGATGCCGGGCGCGGATGACAAGAGCTTAATTCACGGCCGCGGAGTCGCCACGTTTGTGCCCGGCGGCCGCCATCCCCGCAGGGCTTCATTCCCGCGTCCGGCAATCCTGCCGAACCCGCGGAGATGATCGAGATGAACACCCTTTCCCGCCTCGCCCTGGCCACCGTCCTGATGGGCGCCGTCTCGCTGCCGGCCCTGGCCCAGAGCGGCACCCAGACCGGTGGGACACAGGCAGGCGCCGCCGCTGCGCCCGCACAGCCGGCCAGTCAACACCCGGTGGTGCGCAAGCCCCTGCATCGGGTTGCGACAACCACGGCCGCTCCGACGGATGCGAAGCCGGCCGACACCAGCCACGGCGTGAAGCCCGCCGACAGCCAGACGCGTAGCACGATCAAGGCCCCCGCGGCGACAAGCTCGGCCACGACCCCAGCGACGGGCACGGCCCCAGCGGCCGCCGCACCCAAGGCGACCAATTGATCAGGCGCGGCTGAAGCGTCCGCGTCCCTCCTCCTGCCGTCCCCCTCCCGTCGCGGGAGGGGGATTTTTCGTGCCGGCACATGCCGGACCTTCCCTGCGTTCATTTGCACACGAATGATCGGTCCGTTATACACGCCACCGGACGGGAGATCCGGAGACCCACGTGGCGCGGACGGAACTGGCCCAGGCCGAAGCGGCCTTGCGGGATGGCGTGGCAGAGCCGGGCGCCGGCGAGCGCCTGGACGGCTACATGGTCGAGCAGCAGGTGGGCTTTCTGCTGCGCCGGGCCCAGCAGCGGCATACCGCGATCTTCCAGGACGGCATGGCTGCGTTCGAGCTGACGCCCACCCAGTTCACCGCCCTGATCAAGATCGTCGGGCGTGGCCGGGTGACGCAGAACCATCTCGGCCGTCTGGCGGCCATGGACCCGGCGACCATCCAGGGCGTGGTGCGGCGCCTGATCGCCCGCGGCCTGGTGCGCCGCGGACCCGACCCGCTGGACCGCCGCACCGCCGTGCTGGCGCCGACGCCGGAAGGGCTGGACCTGGCGGCCCGTGCCGTGGCATGCGCCCACCGCATCACCGAAGCGACGCTCGCGCCCCTCGACACCGAGGAGCGCCGCCACTTCTTGTTTCTGCTGCGCAAGATGGGCTGACCGCCCGCCCCGGAACGCCGGCTGCCGATCGCCGGAAGCGGGCTGACGAAGGACCGTTCGATGGACTCGATGACCCTTGGCTTCGGCGCCACCTTCTCCGGGCTCGCCACGCGCGACGGGCTGGTGCGCCTGGACAAGCTGTTCCTGGACCGGCTGCAGGCGGAAGACGCCGAGTTGTATACGCGGCTGTTGGCCGCCCGCGCCGCGCCGGATGCGCTGGAGGCGAAGGCCGAGAGCGACCTGATCGTGGCCACCGGCCCGCATCTGGAGGCGTTCGTGGCCGAGTTGTTCGGCATCCAGGCCGAGTTGCACGCGATCGCGGCGCAGACCCGCGGGTTCGATCCCGTCCACGCCTGCAAGCGGCTGTTCGTGCAGCGCCAGGCGGTGAAGAAATACCCCGACCCGTCGGGCTTCGACGGCGCCGGCCTGGGCGTGCAACTGGCAGCCCGCATGGGCGAGCCCCTGACCGAGACCGCGTTCGCGACGCACGTGGCCGCGTGGGAGGCGGCGCAGGACGCCGAGGCGCTGGACCTCGCGCTGCGCTACGCCGCCTGGGCGACGCTGACCGAGGCGGGGCGCGCCCTGCACCGCGCCGGCACGCTGTTCCGCGTGCCGCACAAGGTCGATCCCCAGCATCTGGTGCCGGTACAGACCATCGAGCGCGACGGCGTGACCATGCTGCGCCTGCCCGAGCACGAGTGGCGCCAGCGCGACGGCTTCGCGCTGACCGACCCGGGCATGGGCCCGCAACAGGTGCTGGACCAGATGAACTACTGCATCTGGTGCCATTCGCAGGGCAAGGATTCCTGCAGCAAGGGGTTGAAGGACCGCAAGACCGGCGCGTTCCAGAAGTCGTCCTTCGGCGTCACCCTCGTCGGTTGCCCGCTGGAGGAGAAGATCAGCGAGATGCATGCCCTGCGCGCGCAGGGCCATCTGCTCGGCGCCTTCGCCACCATCGCGGTGGACAACCCGATGATGGCGGCCACCGGCCACCGCATCTGCAACGACTGCATGAAGGCCTGCATCTATCAGAAGCAGGATCCGGTGGACATTCCGCAGGCCGAGACCTCGGTGCTGAAGGACGTGCTGACGCTGCCCTGGGGCTTCGAGATCTATACGCTGGTCACGCGCTGGAACCCGCTGGACATCCGCCGCCCCCTGCCGCGGCCGGACAGCAACCGCAAGGTGCTGGTGGTGGGCCTGGGCCCGGCCGGGTTCACCCTGGCGCACCATTTGATGAATGACGGCCACACCGTGGTCGCCGTGGACGGGCTGAAGATCGAGCCGCTGGGCTTCGACCCTACCGCGCCGGTGCGCGACACCCAGGATCTGTTCGAGAACCTGGACAATCGTGTGATGGCAGGGTTCGGCGGCGTGGCCGAGTACGGCATCACCGTACGCTGGAACAAGAACTACCTGAAGCTGGTGCGCCTGCTGCTGGAGCGGCGCGCCCAGTTCGCCATGTTCGGCGGCGTGCGCTTCGGCGGCGGCGGCACGCTGTCGATGGATGATGCCTGGGCGATGGGCTTCGACCACGTGGCGCTGTGCATGGGCGCCGGCAAGCCGACCGTGATCGACATGCCGAACGGGCTGGCGCGCGGCGTGCGCCAGGCCAGCGACTTCCTGATGGGCCTGCAGCTCACCGGGGCGGCGAAGCTGTCCTCGATCGCCAACCTGCAGCTGCGCCTGCCGGTGGTGGTGATCGGCGGCGGCCTGACCGCCATCGACACCGCGACCGAGAGCCTCGCCTATTACGTCCGCCAGGTGGAGAAGTTCGCGCTGCGCTATCGCACGCTGGTGGCGGAGCGCGGCGAGCAGGCGGTGCGTGCGTCCTGGAACGAGGAGGAGGCGCAGATCGCCGCCGAGTTCCTGGTCCATGCCGACGCCATCCGCGCCGAGCGCGCCGCCGCCGCCAAGGCCGGCCGCGCGCCGCAGCTGGTGCAGCTTCTCGACAGCTGGGGCGGCGCCACGCTCGCTTATCGCCGGCGCCTGCTGGATGCGCCCAGCTACACGCTGAACCACGAGGAAGTGGCCAAGGCGATGGAGGAGGGCGTGCGCTTCGCCGAGGGGCTGACGCCGCTGGCCGTGGAAGTGGACGGCTTCGGCCACGCCGCCGGCCTGCGGGTGAAGAAGGCCGACGGCAGCGAGGCGGTCCTGCCCGCGCGCGCCGTGCTGGTGGCGGCTGGCACGCAGCCCAACACCGTGCTGGCGCGCGAGGACGGGCGCATCAGGCTCGACGGCAAGTATTTCCAGGCGGTGGACGAAGCGGGCGACCCGGTGAGCCCGGAGCGCGGCATGAGCAAGCCCGAGCACGCCGAAGTGCTGATGCACAAGGCGCCCGACGGCCGCTTCATCAGCTTCTTCGGCGACCTGCACCCCAGCTTCTTCGGCAACGTGGTGAAGGCCATGGGCGGGGCCAGGCGCGGCTATCCCGTGGTCAGCGAGATCCTGGCGCGCCGGCCGGCGACCGCGGTTTCCGGCGCCGACCTGATCGAACGCTGCCGCCGCGACCTCGCCGCCACCGTGCACGCGGTCAACCGCCTGACGCCGACCATCGTGGAGGTGGTGCTGCGTGCCCCCGCCGCCGCCCGTGCCTTCCGCCCGGGCCAGTTCTACCGCCTGCAGAACTACGAGATGCACGCCGCGCGCGTGACCGAGGCCGGCATCGGCGCCACGCTGCTGGCGATGGAGGGGCTGGCGATGACCGGCGCCTGGACCGATCCGGAGCAGGGGCTGGTTTCCGTCATCGCGCTCGAGATGGGCGGCAGTTCCGACCTGTGCGCCACGCTGAAGCCGGGCGAGCCCGTGGTGCTGATGGGCCCCACCGGCACGCCGACCGAGATCCACGCCAACACCACGGTGGCGCTGGTGGGCGGCGGGCTGGGCAACGCCGTGCTGTTCAGTATCGGCGCGGCAATGCGCGCCGCCGGGTCGAAGGTGATCTATTTCGCCGGCTACAAGGCGTTGCGCGACCGCTACAAGGTGGAGGAGATCGAGCGCGCCGCCGACGCCATCGTCTGGTGCTGCGACGAGGCGCCGGGCTTCACCCCCAACCGCCCGCAGGATCGCAGCTTCGTCGGCAACATCGTCCAGGCCATGGCGGCCTATGGCGCGGGACGGCTGGGCGAGCAGAGGGTGAAGCTGGCGGACGCCGAGCACATGATCGTCATCGGCTCCGACCGCATGATGGCGGCGGTGGGGGCGGCGCGTCATGGCGTGCTGGCGCCCTATCTGAAGCCCGGCCACAGCGCCATCGGCTCGATCAACAGCCCGATGCAGTGCATGATGAAGGAAGTCTGCGCCCAGTGCCTGCAGGCGCAGGTCGATCCCGCGACCGGGGAGCGCACGGTGGTGTTCAGCTGCTTCAACCAGGACCAGGCGCTGGATCGCGTGGACTTCCCGGCGCTGAACGAGCGGCTGCGCCAGAACAGCCTGCAGGAGAAGCTGACCGCGCAATGGGTCGACCGGGCGCTGCACGTGCTGCATGCGCGGCCGGCCGTGGCGGCGGAGTGACGGCCGAACCGGATTGACGGCGATATGAACTGCCTCTCAAGCTGCTGCGCCCAGGTGGGCCAGTGAGGGAGGCAGTCGTGTCGAAGCCCGTGTTCGAGGACCTGTTCACATTGTCGGGTCGCCGCAACAGGAAGTCGTATTTCCTGTACACGCTGCTGATGCTGGTGATCGCCATCGCCATCTGGATCGTTGCGGCAATGGCCGCATCGACGCCGCTCGTCGTGGTGGCCAGCATCGCCACCCTGGGCATCATCGTGTCCAGCTGGGTCGTCGGCGCCCAACGCTGCCGCGATTTCGGGTGGACCGGGTGGGCCATCCTCATCACGGTCGTGCCTTTCGTGGGCTGGATCTTTCCGTTCGTGATGCTGTTTCTGCCAGGCAATGTGGGCGCCAACCGCTATGGTCCCGATCCGCTGGGCGCCGGCGGCTGATCGGCGCACGCGGCCCCTGTCGCGGCGACGCTGAACCGCGGTACCCTGCCACGCCGCACGCCAGCGCACCCTGATCCCGCCCCGCTCAAGGAGACCGACATGGCCCTCGCCGCAACGGCAACGAGCTCGCCGCCCTGTCCGCGCTGGGCGACGTGCCCGCCGAGACGGTGTTCTGCTGCGCCACCGGAAACACCGCGCGCCAGCGCAAGCTGGACAGCGGCCTCGTCGAGGCCGGCCGCGCCGCCGATTTCGTGCTGATGGACCGCGCCCAGCACTCATCCGGCACCGACTTGCTGGACAGCGTGCGCAAGGGCGACCTGCCGGGCATCGGCATGGTGGTGATCGACGGCATCGTCCGCTGCGGGCGCAGCCGCAACACCCCGCCGGCGGAGCGGGTGCCCGAGATCGTCAACTGAACCGCCGCCCCATGGCCGGGGCAGCGCTGCGATCAGTGCATCATCTGGCCACGGATCTCGCCGGCCGGATTGGCCGCGGTGTGCACGTTCGCGTACCACTTGCCGGCCATCAGGTCGGCGATCTGCGCGTCAGTGAGCGTGGCGCTGCCGGTGATCGGGCTGGTCACGGGGTTCTTGAACGGCACGACGACGTTGGCATTGGCGGTGGTGGCGGCGGGACCGTGGAAATGGGCCATGGTCGCGGGTCCGGACAGGCCGGAATAGGTGATGATGTAGGTCAGCGCCTTGGTGTTGGTGTCGAGCGTGGCCTTGGCGTCCCCGGTGCCCGCAGTGGTCTTGGGCGGCACCTCGGCCGCCCCGCTCAGCGTGGCGTGGAACTGGACCATGTCGGCCCGGGCGGGGGCGGACAGGGCGGCGGTGGCCAGCACGGCGGCGGCGAGTCCGTGGCGAAACAGCATGTCAGGCTCCTTTCGGTGTTCTGGACGGGCTGGTTCAGGACGGGTCGGCACAGGCTCGATTTGGGTCCGCGCGGGGCGGGCGCAACGGGGTCTAGCGTGGCGGCGGCGGATTGGACTTTGTCCTCGTCCGGACGGCGCGCCATGATCCGACCATGAGCACGCCCCCGATCGGCCCCGAGGTCGATACCACGCCCCGCCCGCTGCCCGCCCGCGTGAAGCTGCGCGGCACGTATGTCGAGTTGGAACCGCTGCACCGCCGTCACGCGGACGAACTGTGGCGCGCCGCCCAGACCGGCGATTCCAGGGCCGACGCAAGTTGGACGTATCTGGGCTACGGTCCATTCCCGTCCGCCGATGCCATGGCGAAATTCGTCGCCGATTTCGCCGTCAGCCACGACCCGATGGCCTGGGCGGTGCGCCCTGTGGCTACCGGCGTTGTCTCCGGCTGGCTGACGCTGATGGACATCCAGCCGAAGAACGCCGCGATCGAGCTGGGCAATATCTGGCTCGCGCCGGTGATGCAGCGCACCCGCGCGGCCACGGAGGCGATGTTCCTGCTGCTGAAGCTGGCCGCCGACGACCTCGGCTATCGCCGCCTGGTGTGGAAGTGCCATGCGCTGAACGCCCCGAGCAAGCGGGCGGCGGAGCGGCTGGGTTTCACCTATGAAGGCCGCCACCGCGCGCACATGGTGGTGAAGGGCCGGCTGCGCGAGACCGACTGGTACAGCATCACCGACAGCGAATGGCCGCGCTGCCGCGACGCGATCCTGGCATGGCTCGATCCCGCCAATTTCGCGCCCGACGGGACGGCGCTGCGGGGGCTGGCGGAGATCAGGGCCGGGCTTGGCTGACGGAAGCCACGGGTCTCACCTCGGCCGCCCTGCCCGATCACCGATGGCTTCGGGCGGTGAGCGGATTGTGCCCGCTCGCGTCACCATGTGAGTCCCATCGTGGGGGAGGGGGTGATGCAGCCGACCTTCGAGACCAGCCGTCTGCTGATCCGCCCGCGAACGCTCGCGGACACCGATGACTGCCTCGCCATGGATCGCGATCCGGAGGTGACGCGCTTTGTCCGCGGTCCATGGTCGGATGCGACAGCGCATCGCGCTTTCGTCGAGGAACGGACGCGCGGGCCGTATCCCAAGGGCCTGGGCTATTGGACCGTTTGTCGCCGGGACCAGGCAGCGTCATTCGTCGGCTGGGTATTGCTGATCCCGGCAGACGGGGTGGGACCGGAGATCGAGATTGGCTGGCGGTTGCAACGGAGCGCCTGGGGGCAAGGCTTCGCGACGGAGGCGGCGCGCCCTGTTCTTCAATACGCTTTTGCCACCTTGAAGCTGCCGGAGGTCGTTGCGGAAATCGACCCCGATAACGCCGGCTCGCTGAGAGTGGCAGAGAAGCTCGGCCTGACAGAGGGGGCAATGATCCAGCACGAGGGAAAGCGAGCGCTCCGCTGCATGTTGAAGGCTGAGGAGGCTGGTGTCGCATCTTCCGCCCCATGACCGTTGCGGGGCGAACGCCGTCATCCAGCAGAGGCCGCCGGCCTCACACCGCCAGATGCGCCGCGCGAAGGGCCTCGTCGCCATGCAGGTCGGCCATCGTGCCGGTCCAGACGATGCGCCCGGTCTCGATCACGGCAGCTCGGTCGGCGACACGGGCGGCGAAGTGCAGGTTCTGCTCGGCCAGCAGCACGGTCACGCCCTGCTGCTTCAGCGCCAGGATGGCGTCGGCCATCTGCTCGACGATGACCGGGGCGAGGCCCTCGCTGGGTTCGTCCAGCAGGATCAGGCCGGGATTGCCCATCAGCGTGCGGGCGATGGTGAGCATCTGCTGCTCGCCCCCGCTCATCCGCCCGCCTTGCCGGCCGCGCAGGGCCGCGAGGTTGGGAAACAGCGCGAACAGCCGCTCCGGCGTCCAGGCGGGCCGGCCGTCGCGCGGCTTCCTGCGCCCGACTTCCAGGTTCTCGAGCACGGTCAACTCGGAGAAGATGCGCCGCTCCTCCGGCACATAGCCCAGGCCGGCGCGGGCGACGCGGTGCGGCTCCCAGCCCGCGATGTCCTGGCCGTCGAAGGCGATGCGGCCGCTGGCGGGGCGCACCAGGCCGATCAGCGACTTCATCGTCGTGCTCTTGCCCGCGCCGTTGCGGCCCAGCAGCACCAGCACCTCGCCGGCGGCGAGCGCGAAGGACACGCCATGCAGGATATGCGCGCGGCCGTAGAAGCTGTGCAGGTCCTCGACCGTCAGCATCAATGCCCGCCGCTGGTGGCGCCGGAGCCGAGATAGACCGCGCGCACCCGGGCATCGGCGCGGATGGCGGCGGCGTCGCCCTCGGCGATCAGCTCGCCCCGGTTCAGCACAAGGATGCGGTCGGCGACGCCGAACACCACGTCCATGTCGTGCTCGGTGAACAGCACGGCGATGTGCTGGCGGCGCGTGAGGTCGCGGGTGAGCTGCATCAGCGCCACGCGCTCGGCCGGCGCCATGCCGGCGGTGGGTTCGTCCATCAGCAGAAGGCGCGGCGCGTTGGCCAGTGCCACCGCCAGCTCTAGCCGCTTGAGGTCGCCATAGGCCAGCACGCCGGCGGCGCGGTCCGCCTGTGCCTCCATGCCCACCTGGTCCAACAGCGCGTCCGCCTCGGCGGCGAAAAGTGCGGATGTCGGCTGCCAGAATCGCCAGATGCGGCGATGATGCGACAGCAGCGCCACCTGCACGTTCTCGCGCACGGTCATGCTGGCGAAGGTGGCGGTGATCTGGAAGGTGCGGCCGACGCCGCGGCGCCAGACACGGCGCGGCGCAAGCCCGGTGATGTCCTGCCCATCCAGCGCGATGCGCCCGCCATCCGGCCGCAACTGGCCGTTCAGCATGTTGAAGCAGGTGGACTTGCCGGCGCCGTTGGGCCCGATCAGGGCCAGCATCTCGCCCGGCGCCACCGCGAACGACACGCCGGAGACGGCGCGCACGCCGCCGAAGCTCTTGTGCAGGTCCGCGACCGCCAGCACGCTCATGCCTCGCGCCCGCGCAGCCACAGGCGTTGCACGGTGCCGGCAATGCCCTGCGGGAAGGCCAGCACCAGGACGACGATTGCCGCCCCCAGCACCAGCCGCCACAGATCGGTCACCAGCAGCAGCGCGTCGAACAGCCCGGTATAGGCCAGCGCCCCGACCACCGGCCCGGCGATGGTCTGCACGCCGCCCAGCAGCACCATCACCAGCGCATCCACCGACCGGCCGATGGAGATGTAGGTCGGGAACACGCTGCCATTCGAATACGCGCTGAGCCCGCCGGCGAGCCCCGCCGCGGTGCCGGCCAGGGTGAAGGCGGCCAGGCGGATGCGCGTGGTGTCGAGCCCGACCGCCTCCGCCCGCAAGGCCGAATCGCGGGCGGCGCGCAACGCGTAGCCGAACGGTGCATACAGCATCCGGCGCAGCAGCAGCGTGCCGGCCACGCACAGCGCCAGCGTCAGCCAGTAGAACACGCGCGGATCGGCGGCCCAGGCCGCGGGCCAGACACCGAGGATGCCGTTGTCGCCGCCGGTGATCTCCACCGACTGGAACATCGCGGCCCAGACGATCTGCGCGAAGGCCAAAGTCAGCATGGCCAGGTACACGCCGGACAGCCGCACCACGAACCAGCCGAACAGCGCCGCCGCCGCGCCCGCGGCCAGCGGGGCGGCGACCAGGCCCGCCGGCATCGGCAGCAGCAGGAACTTCGCGGCGAAGGCGGCCCCATAGGCGCCCAGGCCGAACCAGGCGGCGTGGCCGAAACTGGCCATCCCGCCGGGGCCCATCATGAAATGCAGCGAGGCCGCGAACAGCACGGCGACCAGCATTTCCGTCAGCACGGAGAGCAGGAACGGCCCAGCCAGCAGCGGCGCCAGCAGCGCCGCCACGAGGGCGGCAGCACCGAGCAGCCTCAGCGCGCGCGAGGCCGGGCGGATCAGCGCCAGCACATGCGCCTCGCCGCGCGCCTCCGCGGGCGGGCGGCCGAGCAGCCCGTTCGGCCGCAGCACCAGCACCACGGCCATCACCGCGAACACCAGCACCAGCGTGATCTTCGGCAGCAGCACGATGCCGAAAGCCTGCAGCAGCGCGATCAGCAGGCTGGCGAGATAGGCGCCGGCAACGCTGCCCAGCCCGCCCACCACCACCACCACGAAGGCGTCGGTGATGACGGTCAGGTCCATCTGCAGGTTGGCCGACCCGTCCGGCAGCGCCAGCGCGCCGCCCATGCCCGCGAGTGCCGCACCGAGCGCGAACACCGAGGTGAACAGCAGCCGCTGATCGACGCCGAGGGCTGCGACCATGTCGCGGTCCTGCGTGGCCGCGCGCACCAGCGTGCCCCAGCGCGTGCGCGTGAACAGCAGCCACAAGGCCAGCAGCACCAGCGGCCCGATGCCGATCAGCACGAGGTCGAAGAACGGCACGCGCTCGCCGGCGATGACCACGAAGCTGCGCAGCCAGCGCGGCCGCGGCAGCGACAGGTCGGCGGGCCCCCACAGCTTCAGCACGATGTCCTGCACCATCAGCACCACGCCGAACGTGGCGAGAAGCTGCAGCAGCTCGGGCGCGCGGTAGATGCGCCGCAGCAGCGTGGTCTCCAGCAGCACGCCGATGCCGCCGGTCGCCAACGCTGTCGCCACCACGCCCAGCGCGAACCATTCCGGCTCGCGCGGCAGGCGCGTGAGCAGGCTCCAGCCGATATAGGCGCCGAGCATGTACAGGCTGCCGTGGGAGAAGTTCACCACGCGGGTGACGCCGAAGATCACGGTGAGCCCGGAGGCCACCAGGAACAGCGACGACGCGGCAGCGAGCCCGGTCAGCAGCTGGACGAGGACAAAATCCACTTCGTGTGCGGTGCGAGGCTCAGGCGGGGCGCATCTTCCGCACGACGTCGTCGGGCGGCAGCGCGTCGGTGCCATCGACATAGCGCCAGTCGACCATCGTGCCCTTGCCGCCCTTCAGCGCGGTCTTGCCGACATAGGTGCCGAGCGTGCCCTGGTGGTCCAGCGCGCGCCAGTTCGCCTTGCCGAACGGCGTGTCGAACGTGGCGCCGGGGAAGCCGTCGGCCATCTTCTCGGTATCGACCGAACCGCTCTTGGCGATGCCGGCGACGATCGAGGTGATCAGCGCATGCCCGACCACCGAGCCCATCTTCGGCAGCTCGTTGAACTTCGCCTTGTAGGCTTCGATGAACGCCTTGTTGGTAGGATCGGTCACGCTGTCCACGGGATAGCCGGTGACGATCCAGCCCTCCGGCGTCTCGTCGCCCAGCGGTTCCAGATACTCGGGCTCGCCGGTCAGCACGGAGACCACGCCGCGGCCCTCGAACAGGCCGCGGGTGTTGCCCTGGCGCACGAAATTGGTGAGGTCCGGCCCGAACGTCGCGTTCAGGATGGCGTCGGGCTTGGCCTGCGCCAGGGCGGCCACCGTGGCGCCGGCGTCGATCTTGCCGAGGGCGGGCCATTGCTCGCCCACGAACTCCACGCCCGGCTGCTTCGCCGCCAGCAGCTGCTTGAACCATTTCACCACGGACTGGCCGTATTCGTAGTTCGGCGAGACCGTCACCCAGCGCTTGGCGTTGAGCTTCGCGGCGTCGTCCACCAGCATCGCCGCCTGCATGTAGGTCGACGGGCGCAGGCGGAAGGCATAGCGATGGCCGTTCTCCCACACCAGCGCATCGCTCAGCGGCTCGCCGGCGACGAACAGCTTCCGGTTCTGCTTGGCGAAATCGCTGATGGCGAGGCCAACGTTCGAGAGGAAGGTGCCGGACAGCAGGTCCACCTTCTGGTCGTTCAGCAGCTCGCCGGCGAGGCGAATGGCGTCAGGCGGGCGGCCGGCGTCGTCGCGGCTGATGACCTCGATCTTGCGGCCCAGCACGCCGCCGGCGGCGTTGACCTGCTCGACCGCGAGCTGCCAGCCCATGCGGTAGGGCACGGTGAAGGCGGGGATGGCGGTGTAGGAGTTGATCTCGCCGATGCGGATGGGCGTGCTGCCCTGCGCCCGCACGATGGCGGGTGCCGCAAGCATGCCTGCGGTGCCGGCGATCAGCGTGCGGCGTGAAATCCTCATGTCTCGAACCCTCGTTGTGTCAGCGCAGCCCATCTTTGCCTTCGATTTCGTGCTTCGCCAACCCGCCGATGCGCGCCAGCGGCCGGCCGGAATCGGTCACCACCACGGCCACCACGATCTCGTCGCGCCGCGGCGCATCCGGCACGCGGATTTCCATGGCGTCGAAATGGCTGCGCACGAAGGCCGCGTCCTTGTGGCCCAGCGGCACGTCGATCGCCGCCCCCATGCCGCCGCGCTTCTTGGCGCTGGGCACCAGGGCCGCGCCCTGTTCCACCGCCTTGCGCAACGGCGCGCCGAGCTTCGGGTGCAGGATGGCCGCGGCATGCTCCAGCTCGCCGTCCTCGCCGACGATGGCGGCCTTGCCGCAGCTCTCGGCCTGATGCGGCGCGATGCCGAGCGCCCGCACCGCGCGCTCGCCCAACAATCCACCGAGCATCTCGCCGACTTCGATCAGTTCGTCGAGGTTCTCGGCGAAGCGGCCCGCATAGGGATTGCCGATCACGGCGATGGCGGCGGCCTTGCGCGTGGGCGGGCGGATTTCCTCGCCGGCCTCGCGGTGGGTTTCCTCGATGACGGTCAGGATCTTGCGGATCATGAGGCTTCCATCTGTGGCCATTCCCCGCCGCGAACGACGAGGCGCCCGCGCAAACTCACCACGGCGCCCTCGATCAGGCCCGCCGCCAGCAGAGCATCGGCCACGCGCCGCCCGCCGTCCAGAGCGGTGTCACTCTCGGGCACCGTCAGGGGGCCGACATCCCAGGTGACAAGGCGCGTGCCCAGGCCGCTGTCCGGGTCGATGGGAGCGGCCGGGCGCCGGGTGACGGCAGGGCGGCCAGCGCGCCGTCGAGGCTCGCGGGTCGGAGGTAGCTGCCCATGCGGCCTACCCGATCATTTGCACACGAATGATTTGCCGCCGCATCCGCCCCCTTCAACTGTCTGGACATCGCCGCCCACGGCTGGCCGTAATGGGCGCCCGATCACCGCCTGAAAGCCCGCACGATGAACGACGCCCCGACCGCTCCGTCCCCCGCCATCGCCGCCCTGATGGCGAGCCCGGCCTATCGCCGCGCCGCCGACACGCTGGCGGCCGAGCACGACCGCACGGTGGAGGACATCGTCACGCTGACGCAGATCCCCTCGCCGCCGTTCGGCGAAGAACAGCGCGCCCAGGCCTATCTGGAGATGCTGCGCGCCCACGGCCTCGACGACGTGGAGATGGACGGCATCGGCAACGTCATGGGCATCCGCCGCGGCACCGGCAACGGGCCGATGCTGGTGGTGGCAGCACATCTCGACACCGTGTTCCCCGCCGGCACCGATGTCACCGTGCGGCGCGAGGGCACGAAGCTGTTCGCCCCCGGCGTCGGCGACGACACCCGCAGCCTCGCCGTGCTGCTGGCCTATATGCGCGCCATGGACGCCGCCGGCATCCGCACGCAGAGCGACATCCTGTTCGTGGGCGACGTGGGCGAGGAAGGCCTGGGCGACCTGCGCGGCGTGCGCCATTTGTTCACCGAGGGCAAGTACCGCGACCGCATCAAGGCGTTCATCACCGTGGACAGCCCCGACCTCGATACCATCGCCGTCGGCGGCATCGGCTCCAAGCGCTACCGGGTGACCTTCCGCGGCCCGGGCGGCCATAGCTTCGGCGCGTTCGGCATCGTCAACCCGATGTATGCGATGGCGCAGGCGATGGTGGAGCTGGCGAAGACGCAGGTGCCGGCCAAGCCGAAGACCACCTATGCTGCCACCGTCACCGGCGGCGGCACGTCGATCAACGCCATCCCCAACGAGGTGTGGATGGATGTGGATCTGCGCTCGCAATCCGCCGACGAGCTGGCCCGACTGGAGACGCGCTTCCAGGCGATCGTGCAGCAGGCGGTGGAGACCGAGAACAACGCCCGCGACACCCGCGCCGGCCGCGTCAGCGCCGAGCTGAAGCTGGTGGGCGACCGCCCCGCCGGCGCGACCGACATGGACAGCGACCTGGTGCGCCTGGCCACCGCGGCGATCACCGCGCACGGCTTCGCGCCGCGCCACGAATTCTCCTCCACCGACGCGAATATCCCGATGAGCCTGGGCATTCCCGCGATCAAGATCGGCTCGGGTGGCACCGGTGGGCGGGCGCATTCGCTGGAGGAATGGATCGACGTGGAGAAGACCAACAGCGTGCAGGGCATGACCGCGGGGCTGACCACCATCCTGGCGGTGGCCGGCATCGCGCCGTGACTGCTGCGCCGGTGGTCGGGCCGCAATTCCGCTGGGGCTTCCTGGGGGCGTCGCGTATCGGCCACCGCGCGCTGGCGCCCGCCGTGCAGGCGGCGGGGCACCGGCTGCACGCCGTGGCGGCGCGGGATCCGGCCCGCGCCCGCGCCTTCGCCGACGCGTTCGGCGCACCCAGGGCCTATGGCAGCTATGCCGAGCTGCTGGCCGATCCCGGCATCGACCTCGTCTACGTGGCGCTTCCGAACGATGCCCATGCCGGCTGGACCATTCGCGCGCTGGACGCCGGCAAGCACGTGCTGTGCGAGAAGCCGCTGGCGCTGTCGGCCGAGGAGGTGCGGCACCTGCAGGACGCCGAACGCCGCACCGGCCGCCACGTCATGGAGGCGTTCTGCCATCTGCACCATCCGCAGATGGCGCGGGTGCAGGACATCCTGGGCAACGGCGAGATCGGCCGGACGGTGGCCATCCAGGCCATCTTCGGCAACCTCCTGCTGCCGCCTGACGATTTCCGCTGGATCGCGGCGCATGGCGGCGGCGCGCTGTACGATCTCGGCTGCTACTGCGTCAGCGCCATGCGCGTGCTGACCGGGTGCGAGCCGGTGCGGGCCGCCGCCGTGCCGGCCATGCAGGGCGATGTGGATGCGACGATGACCGGGCAGCTCGATTTCGGCGACGGCCTGGTCGGCCAGTTCGCCTGCTCGTTCGTCTCCGTCCGCACTCAGCATCTGCAGATGATCGGCACCAAGGGCACGCTGTTCCTGGACTGGCCGATTTCCACGAAAGGACGCGACACGCGGCTGGACGTGAACGGCCGCAGCGAGCACTTCGCCGCGACCGATCCATATGTCCGGATGGTCGAGCATTTCGCCGCCGCCGTCGCCGGGCGGGCCGGGATGGCCTACGGGCTCGATTGGTCGTTGCGCCAGGCGCAGGCGCTCGATGCGTTGTTCGCCGCCGCCCGTACGGTCAGCGTGGTCAGCGTCCCGCGCTGATCTCGGCAAGGAATGCGTCGGTCGTGCGCTGACGGCAATAGCCCTTGATCGCCTGCAGCGAGTTGGCGTGCCGCTCGGCGCTGTAGGTGGCGCAGGCATCGGTGACAAGCGTCACGAGATAGCCGAGGTCGCAGGCGTCGCGCACCGCGCCCTCCACGCACTGGTCGGTGACGATGCCGGAAATCACCAGGTATTTCGTGCCGAGATTGCGCAGCACGTAGTCGATGTTGGTGGACACGAACACGTTCGACGAAGTCTTGGGAATCACCATCTCGTCGTCGCCCGGTGCGATGGCGTCGATCACCTGCCCGTCCCAGCTGTCCGGCGGCACGCTGAAGCCGGTGATCTTGTAGTCCAGGCTGCGGTCGCGGCCGTCCTTCGTGAGGTTGCGGATCAGGGTGTACATCACCTCGATCCCCGCCGCCCGGCAGCCGGCCTGCAGGCGCTGCATGTTGGGCACCACGCGGCCTTCCATTTCGGCGAAGAACCAGCCGAGCTTGTGCCGGAACTGCTCCGGAGTCATGTCCTTGAACTCGCCGCCGTTGCGCACGGCGCAGTAGTTCTGCACGTCGATGAACAGCAGCGTGGTGTGCGCGGGCTCGACCGGCAGGTCGCGGGTGGTGGGGTGGGTCATTGCGCGGCCGCCTTCCGCGCCGCGGCGAAGCGGCGCCAGGCTTCCGGCAGCAGGCGGATCAGCCGTTCGGCCCAGAGCTGCTGGCCTGCCGCATCGGCGATCAGGTCCTGGCGGATCTCCAACTCCAGGTACGGGAGGCCGCGCGCCTCGGCATGCACCGGCGCGCTGTAGTCGGACGTGCCGGACACGGAATAAGGCTGGTTCTCGCCCACCACCAGATCGCCCTCGGCGCGCAGCAGGTCCAGCATGATGCGCGACAGGCCCAGGTCCTGGTTGAACAGCACGCCGGCATGCCACGGCCGGGCCACGCCCTTGTAGACCGGCGTGAAGCTGTGCATCGCCACCAGCACGGTGGGCCGCCCGGCGCGGGCATCGAGCTCGGCCGCGAAACGGCGGTGGTAGGGCGCGAAGATCTCGCGGATGCGCGCCTGCCGGTGCGCCTCGGTGAGGCCGGCATTGCCGGGAATCACCGTCGACTCGCTGATTTCCGGGATCGAGGTGGGGCTGCTGGTCGGGCGGTTGCAGTCGATCACCAGGCGCGAATAGGCCTGCCCGATCAGGACCGTGTCGAGCGCCGCGGCAACCCGCTCCGACACCCCCCAGATGCCGATGTCCCAGGCGATGTGGCGTTCGCGTTCGCTGTCGGGAAGGCCGAGGGTGCCCAGGCTGCGGGGGATGCGCCGGGCCGCGTGGTCGCAGGCCAGGAAGAACGGCGAGGCGCCCTGGGGCCGCCCGATCATGACGGGATCGGGTTCATCCGCTGCCAGTATCGTCTCCGGTTGCGTCGTCATCTGCCTTGCCCACTCCCCGCTGCTGGAGCCATCGCCCTCCGTTGATTACAGTCGCCCCGCCGCCAGTCAATGCGCCACCTTGAGAAGGACGACATGCCCCCAGTTTCTCGCCAACACGCCCTGACCCGCGACCGGCCCGTCCTGCCCGCACGCACGGCGTTGTTGGTGGTGGACGTGCAGAACGGCACGTTCAACGACGCCCAGCGCGCCATCCGCCCGGAATTCTTTCATGCCGCGCGCGATACGGTGATCCCGAATCTCGCGGCGCTGCTGTCCGCCTGCCGCGCCGCCGGGATCGAGGTGATCTACACCGTCATCGAGAACCTGACGAAAGACGGCCGCGACCGCAGCCTGGACTACAAGCTGTCCAGCTTCTTCATCGCCCGGGGCTCGTGGGAGGCGAAGGTGATCGATGCGCTGGCGCCGGGCGACGATGAAATCGTGCTGCCGAAGACCTCCTCCAGCGTCTTCAACTCGACCAATATCGACTACCTGCTGCGCAATATCGGCATCGAGGACCTGGTGGTCACGGGCTTCCTGACCGACCAGTGCATCGACCACACGGTGAAGGACGCCGCCGACCGCGGCTACTACGTCACCTGCCTGACCGACGCCTGCATGGCCAACACCCACGCCCGCCACGCCGAGGCGCTGGGGTGCTTCGCCGGCTATTGCCGGGCGATGACGACGGCGGCGTTTCTGGCGGCGCTCAATCCGGCGGCGCTCAATAGGTGAGCGCGTAGCGGGCGCATTGCTCGGTCTCGCTCAGCCCGTCGAGGCTCGCCAGTTCGGCACGCTTGTGCATCAGATAGGCCGACAGGTAGGTGGCGCCGAACCAGTCCGCGGCTTGCGGCGTGGCTTCCAGCGCATCCAGCGCGGCGCCCAGCGTGACCGGCAGCTTGTCGCCGTCGCTGTCCGGCAGTGCGAGGGCGCGGCGGATGCCGTCCACGCCGGCCCACACGAGCGCGCCGAGCGCGAGATACGGGCTCGCGGCGGCGTCGGCCGGGCGGTATTCCACATTGAACTGCCTTGCCGCGTCGGCGCCGGGGGTCGTCAGCACCGGGCAGACCCGCAGGCTGGCGCCGCGGTCGCGGTCGGCCAGGGTTGCGTGGGTCGGTGCCCAGCGGTTCGGGCGCATGCGGATATACGACACGCTGCTGGGGGCGGTGACCGCACACAGAGCCGGCATGTGGTGCAGCAGGCCGGCGACGAAATGCTGCGCCACCGGCGACAGGCCCAGCCGTCCCGCCGGATCGTGCATCACTGGCCTGCCATCGGCATCGCGGAAGCTGAAATGCACGTGCACGCCGTTGCCCACGCCGGCAGGGTCGAGGATCGGCGCGAAGATGGCGCGATGGCCCAGGCGCAGGGCGGTGGCGCGCGCGATCTCGCGGGTGATCACCGCGTCGTCGGCCGCGCGCAGGCCGGCGGTGGGGTCGCAGGTCACTTCGAACTGGCCGGTGCCGTATTCCGGCAGGAACGAATCCGGGGCGACGCCGGCGGCGCGCAGGGCGGCGGTGAAGGCCTCGCCGAAAATGCCCTGGCGGCGATAGGCATCGAGCGAATACGGCGCCCCTGGCGCGGCCTCGACGCCGGTATAGACGAACTCGTGCTCGAAGGCTGCGAGCAGGGTGAGGCCGGAGATCTCGTGCAACGCGGCCAGGGCGCGGCGCAGGAAGTGGCGCGGGCAGCATTCCCACGGCGTGCCGTCGGTCTGGCGGATGTCGCCAAGGAAGAAATGTTCCGCTGCGCCGCCGTCGCCGAAATCGACGTTCACCTCGGTGTCGCTGTCGGGCACCAGGATCAGGTCGCCGGTGGTGCCGAACGGCGTTGCGTAGATCGGCCCGAACGCGGAGATCATGGTGTTGGTCGGCACCCAGCCGACGCCCTTGGCCAGCCGCGCGGGCAGATCTCTGGCCGGGAAGCCCTTGCCGCGCACCCGTCCGGCGATTTCGCAGGTGCAGACCATGATCAGCGGTTCGCGGTGCATCGGGGCCCTCCGTTGCGCGCATCATGCGGTGGCGTTGCCTGGGACTCAATCGGGCGCCGGGCGGATGGAGGCGGGCGGCATTGTCCGACATGATGCCGGCGGATGAAGGCAGGACGGAATGCAGATATGAGCGGGTTCGGACGGTCGGTGTTCGGAATGATGGCGGGCGCCGCTCCGGGCCAGGACATTGCCGCATTGCTGCGGGCCGCCATGGCGCACCGGCAGGCCGGGCGCATGGACGAGGCCCGTGCGTGTTGCGAAACGATCCTGCGCAGCGATGCCGGGCACGCCGATGCGCTGCATTTCCTGGGCCTGATCGACATCGTGCAGGGCCATGCCGATGCGGGCATCGCCCGCATCCGGCGCGCCATCGCCGCCCGCCCGGATTTCACCGCCGCGCACAACAATCTCGGCCGCGCCCTGCAGGACCAGGGCGAACTGGACGAGGCGGCCGCCTGCTATCGCGCCGCGCTGGCGCTGCAGCCGGACTATGCGCCCGCCTGCCGCAATCTCGGCACCGTGCTGCACGCGCAAGGCATGGCGCAGGAAGCCATCGCCTGCTTCGAGAAGGCAGTGGCGCTGCGACCGGACCATGCCGAGGCCTGGAGCAATCTCGGCCACGCCCTGAAGGATCGTGGCAGGATCGCAGACGTGATCGGCTGCTTCGAGAAGGTGGTGGGGCTCGATCCCGAGTTCGCCGACGCGCGCGCCGAACTGATGCACCAACGCCAGCTGGCGTGCGACTGGCGCGCGTTCGACGCCGACTGCGCGCATCTGCTGCAACGCGTGCGCGACGGCGTTCGTGTGCAGCCCTTCGTGCTGCGTGGCGCGAGCCCGACCCTGCCCGACCTGATGGCCAGCGCGTCCCTCGAGATCGCCAGGTTCGAAGCCCCGGCCCGCGTCTTTTCCATCGACCGGTCACGCCCGGCGCAGGACCGTATCCGCGTCGGCTACCTGTCCTCGGATTTCCGCATGCATCCGGTGGGGCGCCTCATCGTCGAATTGATCGAGCGCCACGATCGCACGCAGTTCGAGGTCATCGGCTATTCGTACGGCCCGGACGACGGCAGCGCCCTGCGCCGGCGGCTGACCGCCGCCTTCGACCGCTTTGCCGACATCCGCGCCCTGTCCGACGCGCAGGCGGCGCAGCGGATCCACGAGGATGCGGTGGACATCCTCGTCGACCTCAACGGCTTCACCAGGGACGCAAGGCTGGCGATCCTGGCGCGCCGTCCGGCGCCGGTGCAGGTGAACTATCTCGGCTATATCGGCACGATGGCGGCCGGCTTCATCGACTACGTGATTGCCGACCCATTCGCCGTGCCGACGGCGCACCAGGCGCAGTACCGCGAGCGGATCGTCCATCTCCCCGGCAGCTACCTGCCTGTCACCCGCCGGCCCGAAGCAGGGCAGACGCCGTCGCGCGCCGCCCTGGGCCTGCCCGAGGATGGTTTCGTCTTCGCCTGCTTCAGCAGCAGCTACAAGATCACGCCGGCCGTCTTCGACGTGTGGATGCGCGTGCTGCGTGCCGTGCCGGGCAGCGTGTTGTGGCTGGTGGCGGCAAGTGACCTTGCCACCGCCAATCTGCGCGGGCAGGCGGCGTCGCGCGGCGTCGATCCGACCCGGCTCGTGTTCGCGCCGCTGGTCCCGATCCCGGCCTATCTCGCCCGCTTCCGCCTGGCCGACCTGTTCCTCGACACGCTGCCCTGCAGCGCCTGCACCATCGGCAGCGACGCCTTGTCGATGGGCTTGCCGGTGCTGACCTGCGCCGGCGACATCTTCGCCGGCCGCCACGCGGGCAGCCTGTTGCGCGCCCTCGGCCTGCCCGAGCTGATCACCTTCTCGCTCGAAGACTACGAAGCGCTCGCGGTGGCGCTGGCGACCGATCCGCAGCGCCACGCGGCCTGCCGCACCAGGCTCGCGCGCCAGCTCGCGCAGTCGCCGGCGACCGACGCCGCTTGCTTCGCCCGGTCGATCGAGGCGCTCTACCTGCGGATGTGGGACACCCGGCGGCAGGGCGGCGGCCCGCGGGATTTCCGGGCGCATGGCTCGCCTGGGTGAAGCAGCGCCGTCTCTTCGCTTGGAAAGGATGGTGCCCAGGGGCGGAATCGAACCACCGACACTGCGATTTTCAGTTACCAATCGACCTTCCTCATGGTTCCTCATGCCGAACTTCGTCGTAGGAATCTCAATTAGTTAGGTTTACATTGTGACCATGCTTCCTCACCATAGCGCACCCGTTCCCGGTGCCAAAAAGGTGCCAAGTGCCAAATCTCACCGACAAGGCTGTGAAGAACGCGGCGCCCCACGCCACTCTCTGGGATAGCTCGCTGCCAGGCTTCGGCCTGCGTTGCGGAAAAACTCCAAGACCTTTGTGGTGCTGGTGGAGAGCGGCCGGTGACACGCCCTCGGCCGTTACCCGACCATGTCGCTGGCTGACGCCCGCACGGAGGCAAAACGCGCCCTGGCTGAGAAGACGCTGGGGAAGGTGAAGCCGAAGTTCCTGGCCTACGCAGAGGCCCGCGACGGCTACCTCAAGCACGTCGAGGGGAAGAACCGCGCCAGCACCTACGCCGGCTACAAGTCCCGCCTCAGCCGGATCGACTGGGGGCGCAGCAACCTCGCCGACATCACGCCTCGCGACGTGCTCTCGAAGCTCAAGGCGTTCGACGAGGTGCCGATGGAGAAGCGCTACGCTTTCGTCGTGCTGCGGTCCTTCTTCAACTGGTGCGTGGCAGAGCATCACCTCGATAGCTCGCCCATGGATAAGCTCAGTGCGCCGCAGAAGAGCGACCGCCGCGAGCGCGTGCTCACCACTGACGAACTCAATGCCATCTGGAATGCTGCCACCGATGACGGCTTCGGCCACACGGTGAAGGTGCTGATGCTCACCGGCCAGCGGCGAGGGGAGGTGCAGCACATCACCCTAGAAGGCGATGTAGCGAACATCCCTGGTGCCCACACCAAGAACAAGCGCGCCCATGCCTTTCCAGTGCCCGTGTCTGCTTCAAAACTGCTCTCTCCGGCCCCTAAGTGGGTCGGCTGGGGAAAGTCTAAGGCTGCGCTCTATAAGGCGTCCAAAGTGGCAAATTGGACGCTTCACGATCTGCGCCGCACTTACTCCACCAACCTCGCTGCCTTGAAGGTGCCGCCGCATATCATCGAGGCGCTGCTCAACCACAAAACTGGCGTCATCAGCGGGGTGGCCGCTACCTACAACCGCTTCCTTTATCTGGACGAGATGCGGAAAGCCGTGGCGGCATATGAACGATGGATTACGCCCTACCTCGCAGCTAAGGTCTCCTAGCCCAGGGCACTAACGCCAACCTGTGGGGCATCGCAGCGGTGTCCTCCATTTCGGAGGATCGTTCGATGCGGATTACCTCGTTCAAGCAGATGAAGGCTATGGGCCTGTGTCTCTGGTCCAGGGCTCACTTAGACCGCGAGGAGAAAGCCGGTAGATGGCCTTTGCGGGGTAAGCGTCCGGCGAGTCCGCCTTGTGCTGCGCGGTGCGGCTGGTTCAGCGTAGTGCCATGGCTGGGGACAGAAGTGAGGCGGCCACAGTGGCTGCTCCAATGCAACGGATCGAGATCGTGGG
>NZ_JAPDNT010000028.1 GCF_025989185.1 Limobrevibacterium gyesilva | reverse complement strand
CCTCGCTGCCGGTGCAGCCCGCCGAGGCGCGGGCGCGGCTGGCGGAGATGCTGGGCCCCGGCGCCGAGCAGCGGCCGGGACAGGCCGACTACGCCGCCGCCGCCGCCGCCGCGTTCGCCCCGCGCGAGACCCGCGGCGACCCGCATGTGGTGCTGGCCGAAGCCGGCACCGGCACCGGCAAGACGCTCGGCTACATCGCCCCCGCCAGCCTGTGGGCCGAGCGCAACAAGGGCCCGGTGTGGATCTCCACCTTCACCCGCCACCTGCAGCGCCAAGTGGAAAGCGAGCTGGCCCGGCTGATCCCCGACCCGGAGACGCGCCGCCACCGCGTGGTGGTGCGCAAGGGGCGGGAGAACTACCTGTGCCTGCTGAACCTGGAGGACGCCGTCGTCGCCGCCGGCAATGCCGCCCCGTCGGTGATCCCGCTGGGGCTGGTGGCGCGCTGGGCCGCGGCCACGGCGGACGGCGACATCCAGGGCGGCGACCTGCCGGGCTGGTTCGCCGAGCTGTTCGGCGCCGGCATGACCCTGGGCCTCGCCGACCGGCGCGGCGAGTGCATCCACGCCGGCTGCCCGCATTGGCGCAAATGCTTCGTGGAGCACACCATCCGCCGCGCCCGCACCGCCGAGCTGGTGGTGGCGAACCATGCGCTTGTGATGGCGCAGGCGGCCTGGGGCGGCATCGACGACAACACCGTGCCGGTCCGCTACGTGTTCGACGAGGGCCACCACGTCTTCGACGCCGCCGACAGCGCCTTCTCCGCCGAATTGTCGGGCGTCGAGACGGCGGAGCTGCGCCGCTGGTTGCTGGGCGCCGAGGGCGGCCGGTCGCGCGCCCGCGGCCTGCGCCGGCGCATCGAGGAGCTGGTGGCCGAGCGGCCGGAGCTGCAGGCGCCGCTGGACGCAGCCTTGCAGGCCGCCCGCGCCCTGCCCGCCCCCGGCTGGGCCACCCGTCTGGGCGCGGACCAGCCGGAGCTGGCGGGCACCGAGCCGGGCCGGGCCAACCCGGCCGAGGCGTTCCTGGGCGCGATTCGCCGCCAGGTGCTGGCGCGCAGCCAGGGCGACGGCGAGCTGGCCCGCAGCGGCGCGTTCGAATGCGACCTGTATCCGGTGCAGCCCGACCTGCCCGCCGTCGCCGAGCATCTCGGCCGAGCGCTGGCGCGCATCGAGGCGCCGCTGAAGACGCTGGCCGAGCGCCTCGCCGCCCGGCTGGAAGACGAGGCGGAGGCGCTGGACGAGGCCACCCGCAACCGCATCGAGGCCGCCTGCCGGTCGCTGAAGCGCCGCGCGCTGGATGCGCTGTCGGCGTGGCAGGCGATGCTGCGCGCCACCGCCGGCGCACCGCCCGAACCGGGCATGCGGCCGGAGCACGTGCTGTTCCTGCGTCTGGATCGCCGCGACGCCGGCGACCGGGACGTGGGCCTGCACCGGCACTGGCTGGACCCGACCATCCCCTTCGCCGCCACGCTGGCGCAGCCGGCGCAGGGGCTGCTGGTGACGTCGGCCACCCTGCGCGACACCGGGGCGGACGATCCCGACACCGCCTGGGCGATCGCGGAGGGCCGCGTCGGCGCCACCCACCTGCCCTCGCCCGCCATCCGCGTGGCCGTGGCGAGCCCGTTCGACTACGCGGCACAGACCCGGGCCTTCGTCATCACCGACGTGAACGCGCGCGACATCGCCCCGCTGGCCGCCGCCTACCGGGCGCTGTTCCTGGCCGCCGGCGGCGGCGCGCTCGGCCTGTTCACCGCCATCACCCGGCTGCGCGCCGTGCACGCCCGCATCGCCCCGGAGCTGGAAGCCGCCGGCATCCCGCTGCTGGCCCAGCATGTGGACGCGATGGACAACGCCACCCTGGTGGACGTGTTCCGCACCGAGGAGGAAAGCTGCCTGCTGGGCACCGACGCCATGCGCGACGGCGTGGACGTGCCCGGCCGCGCCCTGCGCCTGGTGGTGTTCGAGCGCGTGCCCTGGCCGCGCCCGGACATCCTGCACCGCGAGCGCCGGGTGCACCTGTCGGGCGGCGACCCCGCCGGGTTCGACGACCGGGTGGTGCGCTTCCGCCTGCGCCAGGCGTTCGGCCGGCTGATCCGCAGCGCCACCGACCGCGGCGTGTTCGTGCTGCTTGACCGGCAGACCCCGTCGCGGCTTTTGTCGGCGTTTCCGGCCGGGGTTCAGGTGCGCCGCCTCGGCCTGGCGCAGGCGGTGGAGCAGACGCGCGCCTTTCTGGCGTAACTTTTTCGTTTGTCACGTTTTTGTATCGGCATCGACAAGCGAAGATGGTGCATGCGAGCTTCTGTACAAAATGCAACAGGGGCGGTGATGCCAACGGGGACTGAACCTTCTGGAAACGAAGCGATGGAGCGCCGGTTCGTGCAGGTGCCGTCGGGTCCCGATCACGTTTTCATGTTGACATTGACAGCCTGTGGCGCGGCTTGCATTGCGGCCGACACGGCGGGGACGATGCACAACAATCCCGAAGTGAGCGGGCTGGCCTGAATGCAGTCTTCGTCTACGGGGCTTGCCTTGGCGGCCCGATCGCCGGACGGTCCTCGCTCGATGCGCATCCGTCCCGATTCGTTCGCCTTCACCGTGCTGATCGGCGCTCTGGTCGGATTGCCGCCGCTGTCGATCGACATGGGATTGCCGGCGCTGTCGCAACTGCAGCCGGCCCTGGGCGCCACGCCGACCCAGGCGGCGCTGACGCTCAGCTTCTTCATGGCGGGGTTTGCCCTCGCCCAGATCGTGCTGGGGCCGTTGTCGGACCGTATCGGGCGGCGGCCGGTGCTGCTGTGGGCGATGGCGCTGTACACGCTGGCCGGCGCGGCCTGCGCCGCCGCAGCGTCGATCGAGATGTTGCTGGCGTGCCGATTCGCTCAGGGCGCCGGGGCTGCCGGCGGCGTGGTGCTGGCCTTCGCCATCGTCCGCGACCTGTTCGAGGGCAATGCCGCGCGCATCCGCCTGTCCACCATCAGCATGGTGTTCAGCCTGGCCCCGGTCATCGCGCCCACGCTGGGCGGCTGGATGCTGGCCCTGGGCGGCTGGCGGGCGATCTACGCCACCCTCACCATGACCGGGCTGATCCTGACCCTGGCGGTGGCGATGGGCCTGCCCGAGTCCCGCAGCGCGGCGCCGTGCGCGCCCTACACCGCGGTGCTGCGGCAGCGCCGCACGGTCGGCTACGGCGTGGTCGGCGCGCTCAACCTCGGCAGCATCTTCGCCTTCGTGGCCGCCTCGCCGCTGGTGCTGCTGGACACCATGCACCTGTCCACCGCGCAGTTCGGCCTGGTGTTCGGGGTGATCACCGCGGGCATCATCGCCGGCGCCTGGGTCAATGGCTGGCTGGTGAAGCGCGGCGTGTCGCCGGGCCTGCCGCTGGGCGGCGGGCTCGTGCTGTCGGCGGTGGCGGCGATCGCCGGCACGGTCCTGGCGGCCCTCGGCCATCTCGACCTGCTCGTGCTGGTGCCGCTGCTGGTGGCGTCCACCTTCTGCCGCGGGCTGGTCAGCCCGAACATCACCCATCTCGCGCTGGAACGCGTGCCGGACATGGCCGGCGCCGCCTCGGCCCTCACCGGCAGCCTGCAGATGTTCAGCGGCGCGCTGTCGGGCCTGATCGTCGGTCTGATGTTTGCCGCCTTTGGTCCGGGCGGGATGTGCGCCACCATGGCGGCGTTCGCGGTGCCCTCGGTAGCCGCGTGGCTGGTGATCCGACGGAGATAGAGATGCCTTTCGACAGTGTGAGCCTTCTCGCCGCGGGCGCCGCCCTGCTGGCGCTGGCGACGCTTGTCGTCGTGCTGCGCCAGGGCAGCGCCCAAAGCGACGCGCTGCAACGCCTGCGGCTGCTGGCCGAGCAGGCACTGGCCAGCCAGCGCAGCGAGGCGGAAACCCTGCGCGCCACCCTGGCCGAAACCGAGCGCGCGCTGACCGCCGCGACATCGAGCGCCGGCGGCCAGTTGCGGCTGGAGGTGCTGGGCGCGCTGGGCGAAATGCGCACGGCGCTGGACACCCGCCTGCGCGAGCTGCGCGACGGCAACGAGGCCCGGCTCGCCGCCATCCAGAACACCGTGGCCGAGCAGCTGCAGGCGGCCATGGAGCGGCAGGCGACCGCCGGCGGCCAGTTGCGCGTGGAGTTGACCACGGCGATCGCGGACATGCGCACCGCGCTCGATCTGCGCCTGCGCGAAATGCGCGAGGGCAACGAGGCCAAGCTGGCGGAAATCCAGAAGACCGTGAACGAACAACTGCACGAAGCGGTGGAGAAGCAGATGACCACCAGCTTCGCCCGCGTCACCGAGCAGTTCGCGGCGGTGCAGAAGGCGATGGGCGACGTGCAGGCCGTGACCGCGCAGATCGGCGACATCAAGCGCCTGTTCGGCAACGTGAAGACCCGCGGCGGCTGGGGCGAGACCCAGGTGCGCGCCATGCTGGACGACGTGCTGCCGGCCGGCGCCTACGAGACCAACTGGAAGCCGCGGCCGGATTCGGACGACACGGTGGAGTTCGCGGTGATCATGCCGATGCGCGGCCCCACCAAGGTGCGGCTGCCGGTGGACGCCAAGTTCCCGGTGGAGGACTACGAGCGCATCCTGGAAGCGGCCGACGCCGGCGACGCCGAGGCCGAGCGCGTCGCCCGCCGCGCCCTGGAGAAGCGGGTGCGCGACGAGGCGAAGAAGCTCGCGGCCAAATACATCAACCCGCCGGCCACGGTGGAATTCGCGGTGATGTACCTGCCCACGGACGGGCTCTACGCCGAAATCGCCCGCATGCCCGGCCTGATCGACGACCTCGGCCGCAGCCACCGCGTGCTGGTGCTGGGGCCGAGCCTGTTCCCGGCCCTGCTGCGCACCATCCATCTCGGCCACGTGACCCTGGCGCTGGAGCAAAAGGCCGACGAGATCGGCAAGCTGCTGGGCGCCACGCGCAACGAGATGATGAAGATCGACGACGTGCTGGAGCGGCTGGGCAAGCAGGCGGGGACGTTCAGCACCACCATCGAGAAGGCCCGCGTGCGCACGCGCGCGGTCGGGCGGGTACTGCGCGGCGTGGAAGCGATCGACGCGCCCGAGCTGCTGACGCTGGACAACGAAACCGAGGACGACCCGGAAACCGCCTGAAGGCGGGAACAGGCCGGGCTGGAAGGCCCGGCCTAGTGTTGGTTACGCTTGAACGCGAATGGCGCCGCCGGTCAGCCCCGGCGCTTGCGCCGCGCCAGGGCCAGGCCAAGCAGGCCGGCGCCGAGGACGCTCATGGTCGCGGGTTCCGGCACCGCGTTCACCGTGATGCTGTTCGAAGCGACCACGACCGGTTGTTCGCCGATCGTGCTCACGGTCAGATCGAATATATAGGAGTCGTACGCATTCGGATTGAACGGCAACGACGCCGTCGTGAACGCCAGGTTCTCGGAGTTCTGGGCGCCATCGAGGCCGTCGCCGGCGTAGGTCGCGTTGTCGGGAATGGCGAGCGGGTTGAAGGTGAACGAGGTCAATGTGTTGGTATCGGTCACCGTCAGCGCGACCACGTAGGCCGCGTTGAGCCCGCCCAGCGTCAGTTCGCCGGTCGCGAGCAGCGAGAACTCGTAGTTCCACAGCGCCCGCCCGCCCCCATCGGCGCCGATGGGCGCGCTGTAGATGCTGGTGTCGCCGCCATCCGGCGTAATGACCGTGCCGCCGCGGATTTTCGCGCGTTGGCCGAGCTCGAGCGTTCCACCGTCAAGTTCGAACGTCGTGACGTTGAATCCGCCATTGACGTTGCCGGTGCCGAAATACACGCCCGGGGGGGCGGTGACATTCGAGTTGGTCTGCGCCTGGGCCACGCCCGTCATCGCCAAGACACCTGCTGCGAGCACGATCGCTCCGGCCAGAGGCCCCATCGTCTTCGACATCCGCTTCCGTCTCCCGTCGTCCTGAACGCGCCCGCCAACCGCCAAACTGTTCGACCGTGGCGACGCGCACCGCACCCGCAACCGACCCGCCGCCGTCTTCGCGTCGCCGCAAACAGCAAGCCCGCCGATAACAGGATCGTAATAAGCAAGATGCGTGCCAAAGACGAAACGGGCGCGATTTCAATATCTTGTCGAGAACTCGATACGGAAAGCCATTCTGGTTGTTAAATTTTCCGACAACCGGCCGGTTTCCGACGAAGCGGCCAGCCGCGGCATTGTTAGGGAAATGTCACGAATCCAGCGGGTTACCCGGCAAGGCGCGGGAAATCGCGGGTGTAAAATCCATGTTATCGTTGTGCCTCAGCGGCAAAGTCCGCGCGCAAGGGGCAACGGGCCGGCGCCAGCACGCCGGCCCGCCTTCGCCGCTACCGTGGAATGATCCCGCGCCCGCGCAGGGCGTCGATCACCTGGTCGGCCAACCGCTCGGCGCTGGCGTCGGTCGTCACCAGCCGCAATTCCGGCGTTTCCGGCGCCTCGTAGGGCGCATCCACCCCGGTGAAGTTGCGGATCTGCCCGGCATCGGCGCGCTTGTACAGCCCCTTCGGGTCGCGGCGCCGGCATTCTGCCACCGGCGTGTCCACGAACACCTCGATGAACTCCCCGTCCTCGAAGCGCTCGCGCGCCGCGTCGCGGTCCGAGCGATAGGGCGAGATGAAGCTGACCAGCACGATCAGCCCCGCCTCCACCATCAGCTTCGCCGCCTCCGCCGCGCGGCGGATGTTCTCGATGCGGTCGGCCTCGGTGAAGCCGAGGTCGCGGTTCAGCCCGTGGCGGACATTGTCGCCGTCGAGCATGGCGGTGTGCCGGTCCAGCGCGTGCAGCTTCTGCTCAACGATGTTGGCGATGGTGGACTTGCCGGCGCCGGACAGGCCGGTGAACCAGATCGTCGCCGGACGCTGCCCCTTCAGCGCCGCGCGCGAGGCCTTGTCCACTTCCTGCTTCTGCCAGATCACGCCGCCGGCCGCGGCCGACACGCTGTCGATCATGCCGACCGCGACGGTGGCGTTGGTCAGCCGGTCGATCAGCACGAAGCCGCCGAGATCCTTGTCGTCGGCATACCGCTCCAGCGCGAGCGGGGCGCCGAGGGCCACGGTCACATGGGCCACGTCGTTCATGTTCAGCGTGTCCGCCGGAACATGCTCGTAGCTGTCGATGTCGATGCGGTGGCGGATGCGCGTGATGTTGGCGGCCACCGTGGCGGTACCGAGCTTGAGCAGATAGCCGCGGCCCTGGAACAGCGGCGCCTCGCTCAGCCACACCATGTTGGCGTCGAACCGGTCGGTCACCGGCACCGGCACACCGCCCGCCAGCACGTCGCCGCGGGAGATGTCCACCTGTTCCTGCAAGGTCAGCGTCACCGCGTCGCCGGCGCCGGCCTGCTCCAGGTCGCCGTCCATCGTCACCACGCGCGCCACCGTCGCGGCAACGCCTGAGCGCGCGACAGTCACCTGGTCGCCGGGGCGCACGCTGCCGCACGCGACGGTGCCGGCATAGCCGCGGAATTCGGCATCGGCGCGGTTCACCCATTGCACCGGCATGCGGAACGGCCGCGGCCTCGGATCGGCCACATCCACGCTTTCCAGATGGTCGAGCAAGGCCGGCCCGTCGTACCACGGCGTCTGCGCGCTGGGCACGGTGATGTTGTGGCCGAACCGCGCCGAGATCGGGATCGCGGTGACGGCGGCGAAGCCGAGGTCGCGCACCGCGTGCTCGAACGCCGCGCGGATCTCGTTGAAGCGGGCCTCGCTGAAATCCACCAGGTCGATCTTGTTGACCGCCAGCACCACGTGGCGGATGCCCATCATCGACACCAGGAAGGCGTGCCGGCGCGTCTGCGTCAGCAGGCCGTTGCGCGCGTCCACCAGCAGCACCGCCAGCTCGGCATTGGCCGCGCCCGTGGCCATGTTGCGGGTGTACTGCACATGGCCGGGCGTGTCGGCGACCATGAAGCGGCGGCGGTCGGTGGCGAAGAAGCGATAGGCGACGTCGATGGTGATGCCCTGCGTGCGCTCCGCCTCCAGCCCGTCCACCAGCAGGGCGAAGTCGACGTCCGTGCCGGTGGTGCCGTGCCGCGCCGAATCGCGCTCCAGGGCGGTGAGCTGGTCGTCGAGGATCTGGCCGGCCTCGTGCAGCAGCCGCCCGATCAGCGTGGACTTGCCGTCGTCGACGCTGCCGCAGGTGAGGAAGCGCAGCAGGCCGATGCGCGCCTGCTGGGCGAGAAACGCGTCCAGTCCGGCATTGGTCAGCAGTCCCGCGTCCATCAGAAATAGCCCTCGCGCTTCTTCTTCTCCATGGAATCGGCCGCGTCGCGGTCGATCAGGCGGCCGCCGCGTTCGCTGACGCGGGTCGCCAGCATCTCGGCAACGATATCCTGCAGCGTCGTCGCGCCCGATTCGATGGCGCCGGTCAGCGGCCAGCATCCCAGCGAGCGGAACCGCACCCGCCGCAGCACCGGCGTCTCGCCGGGGGCGAAACGCATGCGCGCGTCATCCACCACCAGGATCGTGCCGTCGCGCGTGACCGTCGGCCGCTCCTTGGCGAAATACAAGGGCACGACTGGCAACTTCTCCAGCATGATGTAGTGCCAGATATCCAGCTCGGTCCAGTTCGACAACGGGAACACGCGCACCGACTCGCCCTTGTTCACGCGCCCGTTGTAGAGGTTCCAGAACTCCGGCCGCTGGTTCTTCGGGTCCCACTCATGCGTCGCGGTGCGGAACGAGAAGATGCGTTCCTTGGCGCGGGACTTCTCCTCGTCGCGGCGCGCGCCGCCGAAGGCCGCGTCATAGCCGCCGGCGGCCAGCGCCTGCTTCAGCGCCTCGGTCTTCATCATCAGCGTGTAGTAGGCGCTGCCGTGGTCGAACGGATTGACGTTCTGCCGGCGGCCTTCCTCGTTGGTGTGCACGACGAGGTTCAGGCCGAGCCGGGCCACGGTGGCGTCGCGAAACTCGATCATTTCGCGGAACTTCCACAGCGTGTCGACATGCAGCAGCGGGAACGGCGGCTTGGCCGGATAGAAGGCCTTCATGGCCAGGTGCAGCATCACCGTCGAGTCCTTGCCGATCGAATACAGCATGACCGGCGCGCGGCATTCCGCCGCCACCTCGCGGATGATGTGGATGCTCTCGGCTTCGAGCCGGCGCAGATGCGGGGAATCGACAGTCATGAACGGCGCTCAGCTTCCTGCGTTGATGCGGCGGATGGTGTTGGTGGTGCTGAACCCTTCCTCCAGGGGAATGAGCTCGACGCGCCCGCCATGCGCCTGCACGATGTCCGCGCCCACCACCTGGTCGAGCCGGTAGTCGGCACCCTTGAACAGCAGATCGGGCTTGATCGCCTCGATCAGGCGCCCGGGCGTGTCCTCCTCGAACAGCACCACGAGGTCGGCCGACGCCATCGAGGCCATCACGGTGGCGCGCGCCGTCTCGTTCTGCACCGGCCGCTCCGGGCCCTTCAGCCGGCGCACGCTGTCGTCGCTGTTGAGGCCCACGACCAGACGGTCGCAGGCGGCGCGGGCACGGGCGAGCAGGCGGACATGGCCGGGGTGGATCAGGTCGAAGCATCCGTTGGTGAAGCCGATCCGCAGCCCAGCCTGGCGCCACGCGGCGATTCGCGCCAGCGCAGTGTCCAGGTCGGCGACCTTTTCGTCGATGGCCAGCAGTTCGCCGCGATGCAGCGCCTCGTACAATTCGGTGTGCGTCACGCTGGCGGTGCCCGGCTTGCCCACCACGATGCCGGCCGCGGCGTTGCCCAGCCCCGCCGCCTCGTGCATCGGGGCCCCCGTGGCCAGCGCGATGGCGAACGCCGTCACCAGGGTGTCGCCGGCGCCGGAGACGTCGGCCACCTCCTGCGCGCGGGTGGGAATGTGCAGCGGCGGCACGCCGCGCCGCACCAGGGTCAGCCCTTTCTCGGAGCGTTTCACCAGCACCGCGTCGGCCCGCGCCTGCTCCAGCGCCGCCATGCCCGCCGCGGCCGCGCCGGCATCGTCGCCGGCGGACAGGCCGGTGGCGCGGGCCGCCTCGGCGGCGTTCGGCGTCAGCACGCAGCCGGCGGCATAGGCGCCGAAATGCCGGCGCTTGGGGTCGATCACCACCATCCGGCCCGCCGCATGCGCCAGCGCGATGGCGCGGGCCAGCACCGCGTCGGTCAGCGCGCCCTTGGCGTAGTCGGACAGCACAACGATGTCGCAGCCCGGCAACGCGGCCGCGTAGGCGGCCAGGATGTCCGCCTCCAGCGCCGGCTCGATCGGGGTGGTGACCTCCTCGTCCAGCCGCAGCAGCTGGTGCGCGCCGGACATGAAGCGGGTCTTGACCGTGGTCGGCCGGCCGGGCGCGCGCACCAGGCGGTCGGTGACGGCCGGGGTCTCGCCCAGCACCGCGCCGATCTCGGCACCCGCCGCGTCGTCGCCGATCACGCCCACCAGCACCGCCCGCGCGCCCAGCGCCGCCGCGTTCTGGGCCACGTTGCCGGCCCCGCCCAGCACGCGCCGCGCGCCCTGGGCGCGCAGCACCGGGATCGGCGCCTCGGGCGAGATCCGCCGCACCTCGCCCAGCACGTAGCGGTCCAGCATGACGTCGCCCATCACCAGAACGGTCCGGCCTGGGAACAACGGCAGATGGTGGGCAAGGGCGTGCTCGGCCCCGGTCGCGGTCATGGCACCAGTATGCGCTCGTGCAGGGGTCAATCGGGTCGGTCCGGCGGTCGAGGGAATGCGGACGCCTTATAGAAGAGAGGCCGGCCGAGGCATAGACCGCGGCCGGCCAGTCGGGACCGGGGGCGCAGGGGGGAACAGGATCCCCGGTCCAGCCCGGCCCGCAAGGGGGGCCGGTATTCCGGCGATCTCGTTCGGCAACAAACGGCATCCGTGGCCGCGCCGCCTTGATTCATGTCAAAGCCGGGGCGGGGCCGGCCCTGCCATGCTCGCCGCCATGGACATCGCCGAGCTGATCGCGAAATACGACGCGCCCGTGCCGCGCTACACCAGCTATCCCACCGCGCCGCATTTCTCCGGCGATGTCGGCGTCGCCACATACGGCGCCTGGCTGCGGACGCTGCCCGATGCCGCCGTGTCGCTGTACCTGCACGTGCCGTTCTGCGCGCAGCTCTGCTGGTTCTGCGGCTGCCATACCACGGCCACGCGCAGCATCGCGGCGCTGGACGCCTATGCCGACCTGCTGCTGCAGGAGATCGACCTGGTCGCCGCCGCGATCGGGCGGCGGATCGCGGTGTCGCATGTGCACTGGGGCGGCGGCACGCCCACGGCGCTGCCGCCGGCGCGCCTGATCGAGATCATGCAGCGCCTGCGGGCGCGCTTCGCGGTGCGGCCCGACGCCGAGATCGCCGTGGAGATCGATCCGCGCACCGCCGACGCCGCCGCGCTGGATGCGCTGGAAGCGATGGGCTGCACCCGCGCCAGCCTGGGCGTGCAGGATTTCAACGAAAAGGTGCAGGCCGCGGTGAACCGCCGCCAGTCCTTCGAGACCACGCGCGCCTGCGCCCGCGGCCTGCGCGCGCGCGGCATCGCGGCGCTCAACCTCGACCTCATCTACGGCCTGCCGTTCCAGACCGAGGCGAGCGTGATCGCGACGGCGATGCAGGCGATGGACATCGACCCGGACCGCATCGCCGTGTTCGGCTACGCGCACGTGCCCTGGATGAAGCGGCACCAGACCCTGCTGCCGGCGGAACACCTGCCCGACGCCGCGCAGCGCTGGCGGCAGCGCCAGGCGATCGAGCAGGTCATCACCGCGCGCGGCTGGCACGCCATCGGGCTCGACCACTACGCGCGGCCCGGCGACGGCCTCGCCACCGCCGCGGCCGGAAAGACCATGCGGCGCAACTTCCAGGGCTACACCACCGACGCCGCGCCGGCGCTGCTGGGGCTCGGCGCCTCGTCCATCGGCGCGCTGCCACAGGGCTATGTGCAGAACGCGGCGGCGGTTCCGGACTACCGCGCCCTGGTGCGCGCCGGCACGCTGCCGACGCGGCGGGGCATCGCGCTGACCGACGAGGACCGGCTGCGCCGCGACGTGATCGAGCAGATCATGTGCCACGGCCGCGTCGACCTGGACGCCACCGCGGCCCGCCACGGCGCCGACCCGGCCCCGCTGCATCGGGCGGCGCCGGCCTTGGAGGGGCTGGCGCAAGACGGCCTGGTGGCCTGGGACGGGCGCGTGGTGAGCGTGCCCGAAGCGGCGCGGCCCTTCCTGCGCACGGTGGCGGCCACGTTCGACCTCTATCTCCGCCCCCAGGCCGCGCGCCACGCCAGCGCGGTCTAGTGTCCTGCCCCCGAAGTTCGCCGCCTGTTGCGGCGGACGTAGGGGACAAGCAGGCCACTGAAAACAAAGGGCTCGTGTCCTGCCCCCGAAGTTCGCCGCCTCTTGCGGCGGACGTAGGGGACAAGCAGGCCGCTGAAAACAAAGGGCTCGTGTCCTGAATCCGAGGTTCGCCGCCTACGCGAACTTCGGATTCAGGACACGAGCCGCCGCCCCGCGCGGCGCGGACACGCAGTTCTGAACCGCGTCCTGCGCGTGACGGAAACATAATGCGCTGGTGGCTTGATCGGGCGCGGCGCCTCCCGCACGCTCACGCCGGAACCAAGGAGACCGACATGCTCGCCCGAACCGGACTGGACCCGCAGGAAGCCCTGGTGTGCACCATGGTGCTGGTGGCTGCCGCAGGCGGGGGCGGGATCAGCGACCGCGAGATCGGCGTGATGTCCGGCCTGGTGCAGACCCTGCCCGCCTTCCGCGACTTCTCGCGCGTGCGACTCGACGTCGCCACCACCGCCGCGGTGGACCTGCTGCGCGAAGACGAGGGCCTGGTCCACGCCGCCGAGATGATCCGCACCGCGCTGGAACCGCGACTGCGGGAAACCGCCTACGCGCTCGCCTGCGACGTGATCGCCGCCGACCGGTTCGCCGACCAGGAGTCGCTGCGCATGCTGGCCTTCGTGCGCGACGAACTGGAACTGGACGGGCTGGTGGCCGCGGCGATCGAGCGCGGGGCGCGGGCGCGGCATCAGAAGATATAGAGGGCAAGGCGAGGGGCTTTGCCCCTCGACCCCAGTCAAGTCCGTCGCGCGCCTTCGCGCGATGCGCAGAGCCTTGACAATCCGCGACTCTCTTGGCTGCTGATGCAGCCAAGAGAGTGACGGTTTCAAAAGGCCCCCGGCCTTTTGCGGGTGCAGGGCAGAGCCCTGCCTACTTCCCTTCCAGCACCCACTCCCTGAACAACGCCAGATCGATATTCCCCCCGCACAGCACCACGCCGCAGCGCCGGCCGGCAACGACGGCGCGTTCCTGCAGCAGGGCCGCGAGCGGCGCGGCGCCCGCGCCTTCGGCGAGGTTGTGGGTATCGGTCCAGTAGGCGCGGATGGCGGCGGCCACCTCGTCGTCGGTCACGGTCACGATGCGGCTGGCGCCCTGGCGGATGATGGCCAGGGCGCCGGCATCGGGCTGGCGGGTGGCCACGCCGTCGGCTTTCGTGTCGGCGCGCGGGATCTCCACCACGTGGCCGGCGGCGAACGACAGGGCGTAGGCGGGCGCGCCGGTGCTTTGCACGCCGACGATCTCGGTCTTCAGGCCCAGCAGGTCGCGCGCCATGATGGCGCCGCAGATGCCCGAGCCCAGGCCGATCGGCACGTACAGCAGGTCCAGCGCCGGCGCGGTGCGGAACAGCTCCAGCGCCCAGGTGGCCACGCCCACGACGAGATCGGGATGGAAGGACGGGGCGAATTCCAGACCCTCGGCCTCCGCCAGCGCCCGGGCATTGACGCGGGCGGCGTCGAAATCCTCGCCGTGCTCGATCAGGCGGGCGCCCTGGGCACGCATCGCCGCGTTCTTCTCGACGCTGTTGCCGTGCGGCACCACGATGGTGACGGCGACGCCGGCGCGGCCGCCGGCGTAGGCCAGGGACTGGCCGTGATTGCCGCGGGTGGCCGAGACGATGCCGCGCACCTGCGGGCGGTCGCGGCGCAGCCGGTCCATGTAGGTCACGCCGCCCCTCACCTTGAAGGCGCCGGTGGGGGTGTGGTTCTCGTGCTTCACCCAGACCTCGGCGCCGGCGCGCGCCGCCAGCAGCGGCCAGGCGTAGGACGGGGTGGCGGGAAAGGCCGCGTGCACCAGATGGGCTGCGGCTTCGAGCTCGGCGAGCGTGAACATGGCGGCAGGTTCGCCCGGAAACGCGCAAAAGAGAAGGGCCGCCCCCGGTTTCCCGGCGGCGGCCCCCTTGCCATTCGTGAAGCGGCCCCGAAAGGCCGGTCGCGTCAGGCCATGTGCAAGTCAGGCCAGCTTCAGGTTGGTGGCGGCGGCCTTGCCACGCTCCATCGCCACTTCATAGCTGACCTTCTGGCCGTCATTCAGGCCCTTCAGGCCCGCCGCCTGGACTGCGGTGATGTGGACGAACACGTCCTTGCCGCCGTCCTGCGGCATGATGAAGCCGAAGCCCTTGGTGGCGTTGAACCACTTCACGGTACCGATGGCCATAATCGAAGTCTCCTTGGTGATCTCACGTGAGAACTCTCACGCTTGTCTGGGGTGGTGGGTGGATATCCCCGGGAACGGATGGATCCGGCCCGGGGGGGTGGGGGGACTGCAAGGGGCCGACACGGTCTCGGCAAGTGCGACCCATTGCAGGTGGTGGGTCCGAAAAGCAGATAGCTCCCGCCAAGCGCGGCGCGTGATTACGGAACCACACGCTGCGATCAACGAGAGTCGGCCAATCCCGGAACGTCTGCTACGGAACGAATCCGCGTCAGGCGAGCTTGAGGTTGGTGGCAGCGGCCTTGCCGCGCTCCATCGCCACATCGTAGCTGACCTTCTGACCTTCGTTCAGGCCGCGAAGACCGGCTGCCTGGACTGCGGTGATGTGAACGAAAACGTCCTTTCCGCCGTCCTGGGGCATGATGAAGCCGTAGCCCTTGGTGGTGTTGAACCACTTGACAGTGCCGATAGCCATAGCTGCGTCTCTTTCTCCGCCTCAGGCGCCGCGCAACAGCGCGCGACACTTCAGACAACCGGGCCTTTGGACGTGTCTTGAAGGCACCCGAGACAGCCGGAGGCGCAGCAAGCCTAGCCAAAATGCGATTGCACTACAGAGTTGACGCAGAAACCACTAACGAAGTCAATCGGAACAGTAAGAGCAGATATGATAACAACACCGACAGCCACCGTTTCAAACCCGGAAGGGGCAAACCGCCCGGGCGCCCCGGCCAGGCACGGAAAAAGGGCGGGCCTTGCGGCCCGCCCTTCCCCATCCGCCGGAACGAGATGGATCAGAAATCCATGTCGCCCATGCCGCCGCCCGGAGGACCGCCCGCGGGGGCCTTCTTCTCGGGCTTCTCGGCGATCATCGCCTCTGTGGTGATCAGCAGGCCGGCGATCGAGGCCGCATCCTGCAGCGCCGTGCGCACGACCTTGGTCGGGTCGATGATGCCGGCCTTCACCATGTCCTTGAACTCGCCGCTCTGCGCGTCGAAGCCCCAGTTGTACTCGTCCTTGTCCAGCACCTTGCCGGAGATGACCGCACCGTCCTCGCCGGCGTTCTCGGCGATCTGGCGCATCGGCGTCAACGCCGCCTTGCGCACGATCTCGATGCCGTGCTTCTGGTCCTCGTTGTCGGCCTTCAGCTTGGCCAGGACCAGGCTGGCGCGGGCCAGGGCGACGCCGCCGCCCGGCACGATGCCTTCCTCGACCGCGGCCCGGGTCGCATGCAGCGCGTCGTCGACGCGGTCCTTGCGCTCCTTCACCTCGACCTCGGTGGCGCCGCCGACGCGGATCACCGCCACGCCGCCGGCCAGCTTCGCCAGACGCTCCTGCAGCTTCTCGCGGTCGTAGTCGCTGGTGGTCTCTTCGACCTGGGCGCGGATCTGGTTGCAGCGGCCCAGGATGTCGGCCTTCTTGCCGGCACCCTCGACGATCGTGGTGTTCTCCTTCTCGATCAGGACCTTCTTGGCCTTGCCGAGCATGTTGAGCGTCACCGTCTCGAGCTTGATGCCGAGGTCTTCGCTGATCACCTGGCCGCCGGTCAGGATGGCGATGTCTTCCAGCATCGCCTTGCGGCGATCACCGAAGCCAGGCGCCTTCACGGCCGCGACCTTCAGGCCGCCGCGCAGCTTGTTCACCACCAGGGTGGCCAGGGCCTCGCCCTCGACGTCCTCGGCGATGATCAGCAGCGGACGGCCGGACTGCACCACCGTCTCCAGCAGCGGCAGCATCGGCTGCAGGCCGGACAGCTTCTTCTCGAAGATCAGGATGTACGGCTGGTCCAGATCGGCGACCATCTTCTCCGCGTTGGTGATGAAGTACGGAGACACGTAGCCGCGGTCGAACTGCATGCCCTCGACGACGTCGAGCTCGGTCTGGATGCCCTTGGCTTCCTCGACCGTGATCACGCCCTCGTTGCCGACCTTCTGCATCGCTTCGGAGATCATCCGGCCGATGTCGGCCTCGCCGTTCGCCGAGATCGTGCCGACCTGGGCCGTCTCGGCCTGGGTGGTGATCTTCTTCGTGCGCTTCTTCAGCTCGTCGACCAGGGCGTTCACCGCCTTGTCCACGCCGCGCTTCACGTCCATCGGGTTCATGCCGGCGGCAACCGCCTTCGAACCCTCACGGACGATCGACTGGGCGAGAACGGTGGCCGTCGTGGTGCCGTCGCCGGCGAGGTCGTTGGTCTTCGAGGCCACTTCGCGCACCATCTGCGCGCCCATGTTCTCGAACTTGTCGGCCAGCTCGATCTCCTTGGCGACGGTCACGCCGTCCTTGGTGATCCGCGGCGCGCCGAAGCTCTTGTCGATGACGACGTTGCGGCCCTTCGGACCGAGGGTCACCTTCACCGCGTCGGCGAGGATGTCGACGCCGCGCAGCATGCGCTGGCGGGCATCTCCACCAAAACGAACGTCCTTGGCAGCCATGTGTGTGTCTTCCTTGTCTAGTTCAGATCAGTCACGGGCGAAGCGGAACTCAGGCGGCCTTCTTCTTGCTGGCCGTGCCCTCGATGATGCCCATGATGTCGGACTCCTTCATGATCAGCAGCTCCTCGCCGTCGATCTTGACCTCGGTGCCCGACCATTTGCCGAACAGGACGCGATCGCCCGCCTTCACATCGAGGGCGACAACCTGACCCTGTTCATTGCGCGCGCCGGCGCCAACGGCCACCACTTCGCCTTCCATCGGCTTTTCCTTGGCCGTGTCGGGAATGATGATGCCGCCCGCGGTCTTCTCTTCGGCGTTCAGCCGACGGACCACGACCCGGTCATGCAGGGGACGGAACTTCATACGGATCGCTCCTGATTGGTGCTTGCGAGACAGCGCACATCCACCGCTGCCCCTGGGATTGTTAGCACTCCCGCATGGGGAGTGCCAGCGGTCTAAGGACTTGTGCGAAATGTGTCAAGAGCCCGGCAGCAGTCGCAGAATGCGAGTGCCAATTATCTGATTTAATTACGTTTTTTCTTGCACTTTCCAGGGACTCCCATGGCATGCTCACGCCATCCGCGCGGCAGTCGCGGAACCCCGGGACACGGAAGCGCTTACCACAACGGTGCGGAGAAAGGTCTGACAGAACGGAGGGTCCAAATGCAGGCTCACACCCAGCTGCAACGTCAGCTTCAGGGCTACCGCCTGACCACGGCGGAGATCCTGTACCACCTCCCCGACCATCCGGCGGTGCTGCAAAGCTATATCTGGCAGGAACTGGACATGGCCCCGCGCTATCCCGTGCTGCACAGGTTCCTGGATTTCTGGACCCGCGAGATCGACGGGCGGCTGCATTCCGTGCGCGTGGCCAGCGTGGGCATCATCGGCCCGGCGGAATGGCGCCACACCCAGCACCTGATCCAGCTGCATTAGAGTCGGCATTTCGACTCTCCTCGAAATATCGTTGACAGCCTCCGTCCGGACGTCCTAGTTTCGAGTTTATTCGAAACGTCAGGGTGACCGATGGACAGTTCCCAGGCCGTGCAAGCCCTCAGCGCCCTCGCGCACGACACGCGCCTGGCGCTGTTCCGGATGCTGGTCGAACGCGGACCCGACGGACTCGCCGCCGGGGTCATCGCCGAGCGCCTGGGCATGCCGCCCTCGTCGCTCACCTTCCATGTGCAGCACCTGCACCGGGCCGGGCTGATCACGCAGCGGCGGCTCGGTCGCCAACTGATCTACGCCGCCGACTTCACCGCGATGAACGGCCTGGTGGGCTATCTCACCGAGAACTGTTGCGGCCAGGATTCGGCCATCTGCGCCCCGGCCTGCCGCCCCGAAGCAGCCGGCGTGGCGGCGCGCCCCGGGCAGCGGAGCGCGTGAAGCCATGCCGGCCGGCGTTCACAACGTGCTGTTTCTCTGCACCGGAAACACCGCACGCAGCATTCTCGCCGAGGCCCTGCTGGATCATTGGGGCAAGGGGCGGTTCAAAGGCTACAGCGCCGGCAGTTTCCCCAAGGGCGCGGTCAACCCGCTCGCTCTCAAGCTGCTCGACCGGATCGGGTTGCCGACGGCGCATTTGCGCAGCAAGGGCTGGGACGAATTCGCCGCATCGGGCGCGCCGCAGATGGATTTCGTGTTCACCGTGTGTGACCAGGCAGCGGGCGAGCTGTGCCCGGTCTGGCCCGGCCATCCGGTCACGGCACATTGGGGAATCCCGGATCCCGCGGCGGTCGACGGCTCGGAGGTGGAGCGCATGCTCGCTTTCTGCGAGGCCTTGCGCATGCTCGAACATCGGATCCGGTTGTTCGTGAGCCTGCCGCTGCCCGCGCTTGACCACGCGGCGCTGACCCGCAAAGTCCAGGAAATCGGCCGGCCGCATGGGGACACGGCCGAGCGCGAAGCCTCGTGACCACGCCTGCCACAACCTGCCACGCGCCCGCGCAAGCCGTTGCCGCCGAGTTCGTGGCCACCGCCTTCCTGCTGATGGCGATCGTCGGTTCCGGCATCATGGCGCAGCGTCTCGCCGGCGGGAACGCCGCCGTGGCGCTGCTCGCCAATGCCATCGCCACGGGCGGCGCGCTGGTTGCCCTGATCCTGGCGTTCGCTCCGAGTTCGGGGGCGCATATGAACCCCGCCGTCACCCTCGCCGCCGCCCTCACCGGCGGGCTGCGCTGGCGCACGGTGCCCCCCTATGTTGCGGCACAGGTTGCCGGGGGCATCGCCGGCGTCTGGCTCGCGCATGTCATGTTCGACCTGCCGGTGCTCCAGCTTTCCGCGCAGGTGCGCCACGGGACCGGCCAGTGGGTTGCCGAGGCGATCGCCACCTTCGGCCTGCTTGCGACCATCTGGGGTTGCCGGGCCCATCCGGCGCCGGTCACGGCCTTTGCCGTGGCGGCCTATATCACCGGCGCCTACTGGTTCACCGCGTCCACCTCGTTCGCCAATCCGGCGGTGACGCTCGCCCGCAGCCTGACGGACAGCTTCGCCGGAATCCGCCCGGCCGATGCGCCTGCGTTCATCCTGGCGCAGTTCGTCGGCCTGGGGCTCGCGCTGCCGCTGCTGCGCCGGCCCGCCGGCGGCACCGCGCACTGCCGTTGACCGAGACAGCGAAGACAGAAAGGACAACGCCATGGAAACGAACGAACTCAAGGATATGGTTCGCAGCCGCTACGGCGGCATCGCGGCCGGAACCATGTCCGATTGCTGCGCGCCGGCGGCCTCGTCCTGCTGCGACGCTTCGGCGGCACCCGTCGCGGACAGCAAGTCCCTGCAGATGGGCTACTCGGCGGCGGAACTGGCCGCCGTGCCCGAAGGTGCCAATCTCGGCCTGGGCTGCGGCAACCCGCAAGCGATCGCGGCGCTGAAGCCGGGCGAGGCCGTCGTCGATCTCGGCAGCGGCGCCGGCTTCGATTGCCTGCTGGCGGCCAGGCAGGTCGGCCCCGGCGGCCGCGTGATCGGCGTCGACATGACGCATGAAATGCTGAAAAAGGCGCGCGAGAACGCGGCCAAGGTCGGGGCCACCAACGTGGAATTCCGGCTCGGCGAAATCGAGCATCTGCCGATCGCCGACAACACCGCTGACGTGGTCCTCTCGAACTGCGTCATCAACCTGGTCCCGGACAAGGCGCAGGTGTTCCGCGAGGCGTTCCGCGTGCTGAAGCCAGGCGGGCGCCTGGCCATCTCCGACGTCGTCAACACGGCGCCGCTGCCGCCCGATCTGGCTGGCGACCATGCACTGATCTGCGGCTGCGTCGTTGGCGCCGCGCCGGCACGCCGGATCGAGGCGTGGCTCGCCGACGCGGGCTTTGCCGATATCCGCGTCACCGTGAAGCCGGAAAGCCGCGAGCTGATAAAGACCTGGGCGCCGGGCCGGGGCGTCGAGGACTACGTGGCCTCGGCCATCGTCGAAGGACGCAAGCCCGCGGCATAGGCGGCGGGGCGAAGCGCCCCCCGCCTCACCCCTTCTTCACGTTCCAGAACTTCACGAAGCCCGGCAGCACCCCGGTCACGTCCCGGCGCACCACCGTCGGCAGGAACACCTGCGCCACCGGGATGTAGGGAACGTCCTTCCAGGTCTGCAGCTGCAGGTCCCGCGCCACCGCCTGCCGCGTCGCCTGGTCGGGGGCGTTGAACCAGGCCTGGTACAGCTCCTCGATGCGCGGGCTGTTCGGCCAGCCGATCCAGGCGTCCTTGCCGTTGGCCCGGATGGCCGGCGCCACGGTCGGGTCGAGGAAGAAGTCGCCGTCGGCACTCACCGCGAACAGGTTCCAGCCGCCGCGCTCCGGCGGCTGCTGGCTGGTGCGGCGCTGCACCACGCTGCCCCAGTCCTGCGCCTGGTAGTCCACGTTGAAGCCCATCTTGCGCAGCAGGTCGGCGGCGACTTCGCTGGCGGCGTTGGTCACCGGGCTGTCGGTGCCCACCAGCATCACCACGCGCTCGCCCTTGTAGCCGGCCGCAGCAAGCTCGCGCTTCAGCGCGTCGAAGTCGGTGCGGCCGGTGAACGCCTCCATTCCCGCCTCGCTCGCCATCGGCGCGCCCGGCAGGAAGATGCCGAGCTTGCCGCCCCACAGCGACGGGTCGGAGCCGCCGCTCGCCTGGGTGAAGTCCGCCTGGTTGATCGCGGACAGCACCAGGCGGCGGATCGCCACGTTGTCGAACGGCGGATACAGGTGGTTGAACTGCAGGAAGGCGATGGTGCCGGCGCGGTTGGTGACCTCCACCTTCAGGTTGCGGTCGCGGTGGGCGGCGGGGATCAGGTCGGGCAGCGGGCGTTCCCACCAATCCACCTCGCCGCGCTGGATCGCGCCCAGCGCGGTGGCGGCATCCGGGATCACCTGCCACTCCACCCGGTCGAAATGCACGACCTTCGGCCCGCAGGACAGGCCCGGCGTGCCGCTTGGCCGCGGCACGTAGCCGTCGAAGCGCTCATAGACCACGCGCGCGCCCGGCACCCGCTCGCCGGCCACGAAGCGGAACGGCCCGCTGCCGACCATCTCCTTGATCGCCACGCCGGGCTCGGCCGGGATCAGCCGCTCCGGCATGATGAACGGCGCCCGCGGCACCGTCTTGGCGAGCGCCAGCGGCAGCAGCGGGAACGGCTTGCGCAGACGGAAGCGGATGGTGCGGTCGTCCGGCGCTGACAGCTCGTCGGTCGCCGCCATCAGCGTCTTGCCGAACGGGTCCGTCCGGCCCCAGCGGCGCAGGCTGGCGACGCAATCCGCGGCGCGGACCGGCTCGCCGTCATGGAAGCGCAACCCGTCGCGCAGCGTCAGGATCCAGGTCTTGCCGTCGTCCTCGGTGCGGTGGCCCGCCACCATCTCCGGCACCGGCTCGCCCTCGGCGGTCAAGCCGTACAGCGTGTCGAACACCATGAAGGCGTGGTTGCGGGTGACGGTCGCGGTGGTGATGGTCGGGTCCAGCAGCGCGAGGTCCCCTTGCGGAATCACCCGCAGCACGCGACTCGCCTGGCCGAGCGCCAGGCTCGGCGCCGCCAGCGTCATCATTCCGGCCGCCAGAAAGTTGCGACGCCTCATCTGTTCCGTCTCCCCCCGAACCGCCGGGCCGCCCCGGTTGGCCGCCCTATATCATGCCGGCCGAATCCGTCCACCGGGCGCGGCCAGCGCGGGCTTTGACACCGGCCGCGTGTTCGCCGCACTCATCGCCGCCGGCGCAGCATGAATGGAGCGAGCCCCATGTCCGAACCCGTCCTCTCCGATCCCGCCGCACCGGGACCGCTGCGCGGCATCCGCGTGCTCGAATTCAGCCACATGATCATGGGGCCGAGTTGCGGCATGGTGCTGGCCGATCTCGGCGCCGACGTGGTGAAGGTCGAGCCGGCGCCGGAGGGCGACAACACCCGCCGGCTGACCGGCGCCGCGATCGGCTTCTTCCCCACCTACAACCGCAACAAGCGCAGCGTCTGCATCGACCTCAAGCGCCCCGCCGGGCTGGCGCTGGCGCGCAAGCTGGCCGCACAGGCCGACGTGATCGTGGAGAATTTCCGGCCCGGCGCGATGGACAAGCTGGGCCTCGGCCATGCCGCGCTGTCGGCGCTGAATCCGCGCCTCGTCTACTGCTCCTGCAAGGGCTTCCTGCCCGGCCCCTACGAGCACCGCGCGGCACTCGATGAAGTGGTGCAGATGATGGGCGGCCTCGCCTACATGACCGGCCTGCCCGGCAAGCCGCTGCGCACCGGGGCGTCGGTGAACGACATCATGGGCGGCGTGTTCGCCGTGGTCGCGATCCTGGCGGCCCTGCGCGAGCGCGAGGCCACCGGGCGCGGCGGCCTGGTGCAGTCCGGGCTGTTCGAGACCAACATGGTCCTGGTGGCGCAGCATATGGCCCGCGCCGCGATCGAGGGCCGCGACCCGCCGCCGTTCGGCGACCCCAACATGGGCAAGCCGTGGCCGATCTACGACGTGTTCGACACTGCGGAGCCCGGCGCGCAGGTGTTCGTGGGCGTGGTCACCGACACGCAATGGCGCGGGTTCTGCGACGCCTTCGGCCTCGCCGACCTGCTGGCCCATCCCGACCTCGCCACCCAGGCCCACCGCGTCGCCGCGCGCCCCTGGGTGATCCCGCGCGTGGCCGAGGTGTTCCGCACGTTCACCAAGACCGAGCTGATGGCGCGCTGCGAGGCCCTCGGCCTGCCGTTCGCCCCCATCGCCCGCCCGGCGGAGCTGTTCGACGACCCGCACCTCCTCGCCTCCGGCGGGCTGCTGCCGGTCGAACTGGCCGGCGCCGAGGGTGCGCCGGACGGCAAACCGGTCCAGGCCGTTGCCGGCCTGCCCGGCCTCCCGGTCTCCCTGCCCGGCGGCCGCCTGACGCTGCGCCGGCAGCCGCCACGGCCCGGCGAGCACGGCATCGAGATCGCGCGGGAAGCCGGTCTTCCCGAGCAGGAGATTGCGGCGCTCGTCGCGGATGGCACGCTGTCCGCGCCGGACCCGGACGCCGCGGCGGCCGCGGACTAGAGCGTGATCGCCACAGGTGGAATCACACGGAGGCGTGAATCACGCGACAAAACAAAGACCTAGAGCCTGATCGGAACGCCTATTTGTTCCGATCAGGCTCTAGGCTGAAAGACGCATCAGGGCGGCGGGCTGTTCGGACAGGCCGCTGGGATGCGCCACCGGAGCCGGCAGCGGCGCGGGCCATGTCCAGGAATCCGCCGGGAACAATTCGCGCATGCGGCCGAGGTCGCAATGGAAGGGCGGCCCGCCCTCGCCATTCGTCTGCATGAACAGCACCGCCAGCACCCCGCCCGGCCGCACCCAGCGCGCCAGGCGCGCGGCATAGGCGTCCCACAGCGCGGGCGACAGCGCGCACAGGCAGGTCTGGTCGTACACGGCGTCGAACGGCGCGTCCGGCTCCCAGGCGAACAGGTCGGCCAGCAGCACATGGCCGCCGAACGGACCGATGCGCCCCTGCTGGAACGCCACCGCGCTGGGGGCGATGTCCACCACGGTCACGTCGAACCCGGCCTTGGCGAGATCCAGCGGCTCGGCGCCCTGCCCCGCGCCCGGCAGCAGGATCCGGCCGGGCCGCAGGGTGCCGTCCGCCAGCCAGCCGGCCAGCGCCGGATTGGAGTCCGGCCGCTGCCAGAACGTCGTGCCCTGCCGGTACTTGGCCTCCCAGTCCACGGGCAACGGGCTCATGCCGCTTTCTCCGGCAGGCGCATCCAGGCCGGCGGGCGCGGGTGCAGGACAGCCTCGCCGCAGGCCAGCGACCCGGCGCCGATCGCTTCCAGCCGCAATTGCGCGATCCCGGCCGCTCCGCGGGCCGAGCGCATGCTGCCCACTTCCGCCCCGTCGCGCAGCACCGGCGTGCCCGGCGGCGGCACCGGCCCGTCGATCGCCACCGGCACCAGCCGGCGCTTGATCAGGCCGCGATACTTGGTGCGCGCCGTCAGCTCCTGGCCCATGTAGCAGCCCTTGCTCCAGGACACGCCGCCGAGCTCGTCGAACCCGGCCTCCAGCAGCACCGTCTTCTCGGCTTCCAGGTCCGCCGACCCGTCCGGCAGGCCCAGCGCCAGGCGATGCGCGTCCCAGTCCTCCGCCGTCGCGGTGGCCGGCAGCGGCACCGGCGCCAGGATGCGCCAGCCCGCCTGCGGCAGACGCGGGTCGGGCGCAGCCACCGCGCCCGCTGGCAGGTCCGGCACCCCGCCCCAGGCGGCATGCACGAGAAGCGCGTCCGACCGGTCCGCGACCGTCACCTTCGCGCGCAGGCGGAACCGCGTGAGGCGCTGGGCCAGCATCGTTGCCTGGGCGCGCTCCACATCCAGCAGCAGCCGGTCCCCATCCGCCAGCACGAAGAAGTCGGCGAGCCACTTGCCCTGCGGCGTCAGCAGCGCCGCCCACACCGCCTGGCCGGGCGCGGCCAGGGCCATGTCGTTGGAGACCAGCCCTTGCAGGAAGGCCACGCGGTCATCCCCCGCGACCTCGATGACGCCGCGGGACGGCAAGTGTGCGATCTGGGTCATGACAGGCGAAGTGGTCTCACTTCCCGCACAGCGCAAGACAGGACGCGGCGATGGATGCTATGGACGCCGCGGCATGCATCCGTTCCTTCCTCCCCAGGGCCGCGCCTGATGTGCGGCATCGCCGGCCTGATCGTCGCCCCCGACGCGCCGCCGCCCGACCCCGCCCTGCTGGAAGCGCTCACCCGCGCCATCGCCCATCGCGGCCCCGACGGCTCCGGCCATACCCTGGTCGGCCGGGTGGCGCTGGTGCACAACCGGCTGTCGATCATCGACCTCGTCACCGGCGACCAGCCGCTGTTCGCCGGCTCCGCCGCCCTGGTCGCCAACGGCGAGGTCTACAACTACCGCGAGCTGCGCCAGGGGCTGCCGAACGACCGCTTCGCCAGCAACAGCGACTGCGAGCCGCCGCTGCATCTGTGGCTGCGCGACGGCGCCGACTACGCCAAGCACCTGCGCGGCATGTACGCCATCGCCATCCACGAGCGCGCCGCCCGCACGGTGACGCTGACGCGCGACCCGTTCGGCATCAAGCCGCTCTACGTCGCCCAGACCGACACCTGCCTGGCCTTCGCCTCGGAAGCGCAGGCGCTGCTGAATGCCGGCATCGTGCCGCGCGGCGTGCGCCCGGCGGCGCGCGACGAGTTGTTGCAGCTGCAGTTCACCACCGGCGCCGAGACGATCTTCCCGGGCATCCGCCGGGTGCTGCCGGGCGAGACCCTGGTCTGCGCCGACGGCCGGGTGCTGGAGCGCCGCCACATCGCCGCCCTGCCGGAGGGCGGGCCGGAGACGATCACCGAGGAGGCCGCCCTCGCCCGCCTCGACCGTGCGCTGGAGGAAAGCGTCGACCTGCACCAGCGCAGCGACGTGCCGTACGGCATGTTCCTCTCCGGCGGCATCGACAGCGCCACCATCCTGACCATGATGGCGCGGCTGAACAGCCAGCCGGTGCTGGCCTTCACCGCCGGCTTCGCCCATCCCGGCGCGGCCGACGAGCGCGAACAGGCCGCCACCGTGGCCAAGTCGCTGGGCGCCCATCACGAGACCATCGAAGTGACCGAGGCGATGGTCTGGCAGCATCTGCCGGAGATCGTCGCCTGCATCGACGACCCGGCCGCCGACTACGCCATCATCCCCACCTGGTTCCTGGCCCAGCGTGCCCGCAAGGACGTGAAGGTGGTGCTGTCCGGCGAAGGCGGCGACGAGATCTTCGGCGGCTATGGCCGCTACCGCAGCGCCATGCGGCCGTGGTGGCTGGGCGGGCGGGTGATGCGCGCGCGCGGCAATTTCGACCGCGTGCCGGTGCTGCGCAACTACCCCGCCGCCTGGCGCGACGGCATGGAAGCCGCCGAGGCGCAGGCCAGCCAACCCGGCCGCTCGCGGCTGATGGCCGCCCAGGCCGTCGACATGACCGACTGGCTGCCCAACGACCTGCTGCTGAAGATGGACCGCTGCCTGATGGCGCACGCGGTGGAAGGGCGCACCCCGTTCCTCGACCCCGGCGTGGCCGCCGCCGCGTTCCGGCTGCCGGACGCGCTGAAGGTGCACAAGGGCATGGGCAAGTGGCTGCTGCGCCGCTGGCTGGAGAAGCACTGCCCGGCGGCGCGCCCGTTCGCGCCGAAGCAGGGCTTCACCGTGCCGATCGGCCAGTGGATCGGCAAGGTCGGCGGCCGGCTCGGCCCGCTGGTGGCGGCACAGCCGGGGGTGGCGGAAATCGCCGACCCCGCCAAGGTGGCGGCGCTGTTCCGTGCCGCCAACGGCCGCCGCCACGGCTTCGCCGCCTGGGTGCTGCTGTTCTACGCACTGTGGCACCGCACCCATGTGCAGGGACTTGCGCCGGCGGGGGATGTGTTTGAAACGCTGGCTCAGTGCTGAAAAAGGCCAGGGCTCTGCCCTGGACCCGGCAAAGGCCGACGGCCTTTGCAAACCCATTACCCTCTCGGCTGGATCGGCAGCCTTCGGTTGATATCAACTGAAGACCGACGCCTCAGCCAGGAGTGTCTGGGTTTGCAAAGGCTCCGCCTTTGCTGGGGTCCAGGGGCTAAGCCCCTGGCCTCCCCATCCGGAGGACTTCAATGCCTGCACATTATGATCTCGTGATCCGCGGCGGCACCTGTGTGCTGCCGTGGGGCATGGAGCAGACCAGCGTGGGCGTGCGCGACGGGCGCATTGCCGCTCTCGGCGTGGGCGAGGACGCGACCGCCGAGGAGACGATCGATGCTGCCGGCCTGCATGTGCTGCCGGGCCTGATCGATCCGCACGTGCATCTGCGCGACCCCGGCGACGCGGCGGTGGAGAGCATTCCCACCGGCACCAGGGCCGCGGTGCTGGGCGGGCTGACGGCGGTGTTCGACATGCCCAACACCAGCCCGTCCATCACCGATGCCGAACGCCTGGCCTGGAAGCAGGGCTATGCCGAGCAGGTGGCCTGGTGCGACATGGGCCTGTATGTCGGCGGCACCAAGACCAACATCGCGGCACTTGCGGGATTGGAAGCCGGGCGCGGCGTGTGCGGCATCAAGGTCTTCGCCGGCAGCTCCACCGGCGACCTGATGGTGGAGGACGACGAGAACCTGGAGCGGGTGATGCGCGCCGGCCGCCGCCGCATCGCCTATCACAGCGAGGACGAGTATCGCCTGCAGGCGCGCAAGCCGCTGTTCAAGTCCGGCGACCCGTATGCCTGCCACGCCGAGTGGCGCGACGTGGAATGCGCCTTCCTGGGCACGAGGCGGTTGATGGCGCTGGCACGGCGGACCGGCCGGCCGGCGCATATCCTGCATGTCTCGACCGCCGAGGAGCTGGAGTACCTCAAGGATTTCCGTGACGTCTCGACGGTGGAAGTGCTGGTGAACCACCTGACGCAGATGGCGCCGGAGGTGTACGAGACGCTGCAGGGCTTCGGCGTGATGAACCCGCCGATCCGCGACCGCCGCCACTACGAGGCCGCCTGGGCGGCGGTGCGCGACGGCACGGTGGACACGGTGGGCAGCGACCACGCGCCGCACCCGCGCGCGGCCAAGCTGAAGCCCTGGCCGGACTGCCCGGCGGGCCTGACCGGCGTGCAGACGCTGGTGCCGGTGATGCTGGACCACGTGAACGCCGGCCGGCTGAGCCTGATGCGGCTGGTGGACCTGCTCAGCGCCGGCCCGGCGCGGGTCTATGGCGTGGTCGGCAAGGGCCGCCTGGCCGCCGGCTACGACGCCGACTTCACGCTGGTGGACATGAAGCACCGGCGCCGGATCGAGGAAAGCTGGATCGCCTCGCCCTGCGGCTGGACGCCGTTCGCGGGGATGCAGGTCACCGGCTGGCCGGTGGCGACGATCGTCCGGGGTGCGGCGGTGATGCGCGAGGACACGGTGCTCGGCACCCCGCGCGGCCGGCTGGTGCGGTTCGGGTAGCGCCCCCTCACCCCAACCCTCTCCCACAAGGGGCGAGGGTGCAGGGGGAGGGGGCGCGCGAAGCCTCAGGCCGGCTTCCTGCCCACCCGGACCGGTGCCAGGTTCGGCAGCAGCGCGGTGAGCAGCCCGATCATCGGCAGGAACGCGGCGATCCGGTAGACGAACTCGATGCTGGTGGAGTCCGCGATCCGCCCCATCACCGCCGCCCCCAGCCCGCCCAGGCCGAAGGCGAAGCCGAAGAAGATGCCGGCGATCATGCCCACGCGGCCGGGCACCAGCTCCTGCGCATAGACCAGGATCGCCGGAAAGGCGGAGGCCATCAGCAGGCCGATGATGATCGTCAGCACGTCGGTGAAGAACAGGTTGGCGTATGGCAGCGCCAGCGTGAACGGCAGCACGCCGAGGATCGATATCCAGATGGTGGCCTTGCGCCCGATCCGGTCGGTGACCGGCCCGCCCAGCAGCGTGCCGGCGGCGACCGCGGACATGAACACGAACAGGTGCACCTGGGCGTCGTGCACCGACACCTGGAAGCGGTCGATCAGGTAGAAGGTGAAATAGGAGCTGAGGCTGGCGGTGTAGACGTTCTTCGAGAAGGTCAGGGCGGCCAGGATGAAGATGGCGAACGCCACCCGCCCGCGCGTCAGCACCGCCCCGCCGGCCGCGACCGCCCGCGCCTTCGTGGCCGGACGGACCATGTGGGCGCGATACCACGTCCCCACCCGCACCAGGATCAGCATGCCCAGCAAGGCGGCCAGGGAGAACCAGGCGACCGCAGTCTGCCCGCGCGTCAGCACCACCACGGCGGCCAGCAGCGGGCCGATCGCGGCACCGGCATTGCCGCCGACCTGGAACAGCGACTGGGCCAGCCCGTAGCGCCCGCCCGACGCGGCCCGCGCCACGCGGGAGGATTCGGGATGGAATACCGAGGAGCCGATGCCCACCATGCCCGCCGCGAACAGCAGCGCCGGATAGGTGGCGGCGACCGCCAGCAGCAGCAGCCCGACCAGGGTGAAGCCCATGCCCACCGCCAGCGAGAACGGCATCGGCTTGCGATCGGTCATCAGCCCCACCGCCGGCTGCAGCAGCGAGGCGGTGAGCTGGAACGTCAGCGTGATCAGGCCGACCTGGGTGAAGTCGAGCATGAACTCGGCCTTCAGCAGCGGGTACAGCGCCGAGATCATCGACTGCATCATGTCGTTGAGCATGTGGCAGAAACTCAACGCGATGAGCACCGGGAACACCGTGCCGGTGGCCGCGGGCAGCACGCGCGCATGCGTGGCGATGGCGTCGGCGGGCGTATCGATCTCGGCTACAGCTTTCTGCATGGCGCGTCCTCCGGCTCGGCGCATTATGAAGGCTGTGCCGGAGCCGACCAGCCGCAATGCGCACGGGTCAGAAATTGGGCCAGTGCCGGGTGCGGTACGCCTCCTGCGCCGGGGTCAGCGCCCGCGGCCCGTCGGCCACCTCGCGCGGCGGCCCGCCGGACAGCATCTCGGGGTTCGACCAGCAATCGACGGTGCCCAGGCTGCGGGTGCAGAACGGCGGGCGCGGCGGCGGCGGCTCGGCCTCCCGGCAATAGGACTTGCCCTGCTCCAGGCGCACCACCGAGCAGTCCTTGCCGGAGACGAGGGAGACGGCGACGTCCGGGATCGACCGCCCGAACACCGGCACGCTGCCCACGTTCAAGGCCGCCGCCGCAAGCCGGTCCTGCGGCGTGCAGGCCGGCAGAACCAGGGACAGCAGCAGGGCGAATCGGACGCGCATGCCGGATTGGAACACGCGGATGATGAACACCGCGTTGCCATATACTATGTGGGCGTTTGCTCCCGTGGGTCGCCGCCGCTATGGTCCGGCGCCGCCAGGACCCGGGGTTCGGGTCAGCCAGAGGAACCGACGTGTCCGATATCTTCGACGAGGTCAGTGAAGACCTGCGCGCCGAACGCACCCGCAAGCTGCTGCGGCGCTATGCCGGGCCGCTGATCGCCGCCGGCGTGCTCGTCGTCGCCGGCGCCGGCGGGTGGCAGGCGTGGAAATACTACGAGGCGCGTGAGGCCGCCCATGTCGGCCAGAGCTTCCTTGCCGCCATGCGCATCGCCGACGGCCCGGCGGGCGCCGACCGGCAGGCGGCGCTGGCCGGCTTCGCCCAGGTGGCGCGCGAGGGCAGCCCCGGCTACCGCACGCTGGCGCGGCTGCGTGCCGCCGCCGTGAAGGCCGACGCCGGCGACCGCGACGGCGCGCTGGCGCTGTGGGACCAGGTGGCCGGCGACAACTCCGCCGACAAGCTGCTGCGCGATCTCGCCCGCCTGCAATGGGCACTGCACCAGATTGACGCCGGCGACCCCGCGGCGGTGGAGCAGCATCTCGCGCCGCTGACCACACCGGGCAACCCCTGGCACGCTTTGGCCGAGGAAGCGCAGGCGCTGCTGGCGCTGCGCCAGGGCAACAACGACGCCGCCCGCGACACCCTGAAGCGGCTGGCGCAGGACGTGACCGCGCCGGACGGCGTGCGCGGCCGGGCCAATGGCCTGCTGGCCCGGCTCGGCGGCTGATGCGCCGGACGCCGGGCGGCTGGAACGCTGAGACAAAGCGGAATGATGATGACGCATAACCGACGTAAGGCGCTGGCGGCCACCCGCCGCACCGCGCTGCTGCTGCCGCTGGGCCTGCTGTCCGGCTGCGGGCTGTGGGATTCGTGGTTCGGCAGCGACAAGCCGCCGCTGCCGGGCACCCGCATCGCCGTGATGCCGCCGCAGCCCGGCCTTGACCTGGTCAGCAGCGCCGTGCGCAAGGTGGTGCTGCCGCCGCCGGCGCCGAACGCCGAGTGGCCGCAGGCCGGCGGCCTGCCGTCGCACGACATGGAGCACCCTGCCCTGCGCGACACCCTGGCGCGCGCCTGGAGTGCGGATATCGGCACCGGCAGCAGCTATCGCCGCAAGATCACCGCGCAGCCGGTGGTGGCCGGCGGGCGGGTGTTCGCGATGGACAGCGACGCCGTGGTCTCGGCCTTCGACGCCGCCAGCGGACGGCGGGTCTGGAGCCTCGACACCCAGGACGACGAAGACCGCAGCACCAACGTGGGCGGTGGCATCTCCGCCGATGGCGGCACGCTGTACGCGGCGACCGGACGGGCCGACCTGCTGGCCATCGAGGCCGCCACCGGCAAGGTGCAATGGCGCGTGAAGCTGGGTGCGCCGGCGCGCTCGGCGCCCACCATCGCCGAGGGCAAGCTGTTCATTCCCACCATCAGCAACCAGTTGCAGGCGCGCGCCGCCGACGACGGCCGCAGGCTGTGGGCGTACGAGGCCGGCAATGCCGAGACGCCGATGCTGGGCCTGCCGGCGCCCGCCTATACCGACGGGCTGGTGGTGGCCGGGTTCGGCTCCGGCGACCTGGTGGGACTGCGTGCCTCCTCCGGCGTGGCGGCCTGGGCCGACAGCCTGGCCGCCTCGCGCGGCCGCACCAGCATGGCCGACCTGTCCGCCATCCGCGGCCGGCCGATCATCAAGGAGGGGCGCGTCTATGCCATCGGCCTCGGCCGGCAGCTGGTCGCGCTCGACCTGCGCAGCGGCCGCCGTCTGTGGGAGCGTGAGGTCGCCTCCACGGAAACCCCCTGGGCCGCCGGCAACTGGCTGTTCGTGCTCAGCGACTCCGGCCAGTTGGCCGCGGTGGCGCGCGACGACGGCAGCGTGGCCTGGGTGACCCAGCTCGACCGGTTCGAGAACATGAAGAAGCAGACCGACCCGATCCGCTGGGTCGGCCCGGTGCTGGCCGGCGACCGGCTGGTGGTGGCCGGCACCAACAAGTTCGCATTGGCGCTCAGCCCCTATACCGGCGAGATCATCGGCAAGCAGGAGCTGCCCGGCGCCGCCGCGCTGACCCCGATCGTGGCCGACGGCACGCTGTATATCCTGACGGACAACGCCACGCTCACGGCGTTTCGCTGAGCCCGCCCATGATCCCCACCGTTGTGATCGCTGGCCGCCCCAACGTTGGGAAATCGACGCTGTTCAACAAGCTGGCGGGCCGGCGCCATGCGCTGGTGTCCGACACGCCCGGCGTGACCCGCGACCGCAAGGACGCCACCGCCCAGTTGCGCGGCAAGACGGTGCGGCTGGTGGACACCGCGGGGCTGGAGGAAGCGGCCCCCGAGACGCTGTTCGGGCGCATGCGCGCCTCCTCCGAGGCGGCGGTGTCAGAGGCCGATCTGGTGCTGTTCGTGGTCGATGGCCGCGCCGGCATCACCCCGGCCGACGAGCATTTCGCCGCCTGGCTGCGTCGCCAGAACCGGCCGGTGCTGCTGGTGGTGAACAAGGCCGAGGGCCGCGCCGGCGCCAATGCGGCGCTGGAGGCGTTCTCGCTGGGCCTGGGCACGCCGATCGGCGTCTCGGCCGAGCACGGCGACGGGCTCGCCGACCTGATGGGCGAGATCGCCGACCGGGTGCCGGATAATTCGGATGCGGAACCGGCCGGCGAGCGACCGCTGAAGCTCGCCATCATCGGCCGCCCCAACGCCGGCAAGTCCACCCTGCTCAACCGCCTGCTGGGCGAGGAGCGGATGATCACCGGGCCGGAGCCGGGCCTGACCCGCGACGCCGTGGCCGTGCGCTTCACCGATGCCGACGGCACCGAAATCGAGCTGGTGGACACTGCCGGCCTGCGCCGGCGTGCGCGCATCGAGCAGCCGTTGGAGAAGATGTCGGTCAGCGCCTCGATCGAGGCGCTGAAGATGGCCGAAGTGGTGGTGCTGGCGGTCGACGCGCTGGACGGCATCCACGACCAGGACCTGCAGCTCGCCCGGCTGGTGGAGCGCGAGGGCCGCGCCTGCGTGATCGCGCTGAACAAATGGGACGCGGTGCCCGACCGCAACGCCGCGCGGCGCGCCGTCTCCGACCGGCTGCAGACGAGTCTCGCGCAGATGCCGGGCATCCCGGTGGTGACGCTGTCGGCGCTGACCGGCCAGGGCGTGGACAAGCTGCTGCCGGCGATCCGCAAGGCGCATGCGGTGTGGAACACCCGCATCGCCACCGGCGCGCTGAACCGCTGGTTCGAGGACGCGCTGGAACGCCACCAGCTGCCGCTGGTGGACGGGCGGCGGCTGAAGCTGCGCTACATCACCCAGCCGAAGGCGCGGCCGCCCACCTTCATCGTGTTCGGCACCCGCGCCGAGCAGACGCCCGAGGACTACCAGCGCTACCTCGTGAACTCCCTGCGCGACACGTTCGGCCTGCCGGGCACGCCGATCCGGCTACAGTTCCGCGGCACAAGGAATCCGTACGCGGACGAATGATGCCAACGGCCCTTGACGATGGAAGGGTCATCGTCAAGGGCCGTTGGCATCAGGCCGTGAGGGTCAGCGCCAGGCCGGTTGCGGCCAGCGCGCCGGTCCATAGCAGATCGAAGTTGACCCAGCCCCGCTTCAGGACCGCCAGGCCGAGCCAGTCATAGACGACGAAGGCGATCAGCCCGGTCACGGCCAGCGTCGCGAGCGTGTGCACGCCCACCGCCGCGAGAGCGACCGGCAGCGATCCCGCGCCGATGACCGGGCTGCCCGCGCAGAGCGGCATCAGCGCCGGCACCAGCATCAGCCCGGCGCCGTGCGCGGTCGCCATCAGGAACGACCACAGCACGAGGCCCGCGAGGCCTGTCGTCAGGCCGACGCGCACGCGATGGCGGTGGCCGTAGAGCCAGTGATACGCGGCCCAGAGCACGAGGATCGCGCCGGTGGCCGCGTGCAGGGGTTTCGCGTCGATCACCGCGCCCAATGCCATCACCGACGTGGCCACGAGCCAGATCGAAACTGCGTGCCCGAGCGCCATGGGCGGCAGCGCCAGCAGGACCGCCTTGCGGCTGCCCCGGTGCAGGCCGAGGGCCACGGCAAACAGCCAGCCCATCGCCGGATTGAGGCCATGGAACATGCCGAGGCCGGCAAGGGCGAGCCAGGGCCAGGCGCCGCCTATGGCCATCGCGGTTGCGCGCGGGGTTGCGGCCGCGCCAGTCCGGATCTCATGGGTAGCAGTAGGAATCCGAGGAGCAGTCGCCGCCTTCGAGGCGCACCTGATGCGGCCGGTGCGTCTTCGGCCACTGGACGAAGAAGTCCGGGTCGAAGGCGATGCCGCCGTTTCTCCCGGCGTCGAGCTTCACCATCCAGCCGTCGAGCCCGTCGGGATACAACTGCGCGTCGATCGCGCCGTAGAGCGAGTTGGTGAAATAGACGCGCCGCCCGTCACGGCTGATCTCCACCATCTGCGGCCCGCCATTGAGCGGGGCGCCGGCGGCCTTCGGATGGGTCGCGCGGGAGACGACGCCGCCGATCCTGACCGTGCCGGCGAGCTTCGGCGCGAACGGATCGGACACGTCGTACTGGCGCAAATCGCCGGTGCCCCAGCACGCGACGTAGAGGAAGCGGTCGTCCATGGAGAGGTCGATGTCGGTGACGAACGGCGGCACCGCCTTGAAGCCCTTGAGTATGGGCGGCAGCAAGGCGGGGTCGGCGGGCTCGGCCGGGATCTCGATGACCTTTCTCGCCGCCCAGGCGCCGTTCTCGCGATACCAGGTCCAGATCGAGGCGGAGAGGTCCTTGAGGCTGACCACCGAGTTGACGAAGCCATAGGCCCTGGTCGGGTCGTGCGCCGGGCGGAGCTCGAAGACGAGCTGGTTCTCGGCGCCGAGGTCGATCTCCTGCGTGTGCTTGCGCGCGTGCAGATCCCAGAAATGCAGCCTGTGGCCGTACTGGCCGCCCAGCAGGACCTCGGGGACCAGCCCGTTCTCGAACGTTGCCGGCAGGCCCCATTCGCTCGTCACCAGGGTGTCGTGGCCGAGGTGCCACCACACGTCGTAGGCAAGCTGCTGCGGCCCGCGGTCGATCTCCCAGCGGCCGCGGATGTCGAAGGTTTCGTGATCCATCAGGAAGACGCCGCCGGGCGCCTCGCCGCGCGTGTTGGCGAGGGCCGCGACATAGATGCCCTCCGGCCCGCAATGGATCGTGTGCGGGCGCGTGTAGCCGGACCGCTCCGCAACCTCCCCGGGCTCCAGCACCCGGACGATGCTCGGCTCGCGCGGGTTTGCCTTGGTGTCGAGGATGTGGATCCGCGACGAGCGCAGGCCGGGCACGACGAGGTAGCGGCGCTCGGCGTGCGGGTGCGGCGCGTTCGGGCACAGGCAGGAACTGCAGGCGTTCCAGCCGAAATGGTGCAGTTCGTCGCCGGTATTCGGCATGGCCACGGTTCCGACCACGTGCGCGTAGGTGGCCGAGTCGGGCGCGACATCGACCACGGCGATCGCGTCCGGGAGCTGGCGCGTGGGATCGAAGCTCGCGACATAGGCGAGCCGCTCCGCGGGCGCCTTCATGGCCATGCGCGGTGAGGGGTAGAATGTCGGGTCCGGCGTCCAGGTCGGCATGGTCGTGCCCTCCTGCCTGAGCCATTCGCCCCGCCTTGCGCATGGATGATACCCGGTGGCCGGGCCTCGCGGCGCAAATCGGGTCGCGCGTCGGAAGCGGCTTGCCTTGAGGTAAGCCTAGCCCGTCTGACGCGCTGCCACAACAATTGCCGGCCTGTCCGGCCGCAACACCGCGATGACCCGCCGGGGCGGCGTTATTGCAAGATAACCGCGCCGCTGGTCAAATTTGCGACGTAACATTACAGCTCGCCATATAATTTTCATTACTATCGCGCCGAAAATCCTGATCCTGTCGATGCCAGCGGGTCGGGAAGCAGCCCGACCATTTACGTATTCGGGAGGAACAACCGGACCCTCATCATTCCGGAGCCGTATCACGGCGTGATATTGGGAAAGGCGGTCGATTATTGCCTGATGTCCTGGGCGGAAAGGCGCCTTGACGCGTCCAACAGCAGACTCCAGGCGTGCAACACGACGGCCGAATATTACGAAAGACGTGGCGACGGCAGGCAGGCCGCATCCCTTTACGCGAAATCGTGCGAGATCGGCGCGAGTCCATAGCCCTGCGAGCAGGCGCAACGGCTTGGCGTGTCGGTCGATATCGCTGCCGCGACGCAGCGCATGCAGGCGGCCCGGCAGAGCGAGGAACTGAACGAACGCGTACGGCAGGCAAGGGCGGACGCCGAACAGCGCTACCGCGAGGCGGAAGACGATGACGATGACGATGACGATGACGATGACGCCGCGCCGGCGGAGATGGACCAGGCGGCGCAGATCGGGTCCATGCTCAGCGCCGCGCCGAGGGGCGTGCGGCCGGGCGGGAGCGCGCCGCTCGCCATCCCGATGCCCGCGACGGCGTCGGGCGGCATGTGCGCGTCGGTGGCGTCACGCTGCGCCCCCGAGAGCGCCGCGTGCCGCGCCGGCGGCCAGGCGAGTTGCTACCGCGCCGCCGCTTGCCTCTGCCGCGCCAATCTGGCTGCCGGTGGCTGCGGCAGCGATCCGGCGGGGTTGCAGCGTTGCGTTGCGGAAAACGAGGACGCAGCGCGCCGGCTGCAATCGACCGCTCCGGCCTATACGACCGTGCCGCAGAATCGCCCCCCGCCGCCCGCGCGCGCCGCGCCGCCGCAACACCCCGAAACGCCGACCGACTGGTGCAGCCGGCAGTACGCCCGTGGCGGAAAGGCGGCGTGCTGAGGCGCATTGCGGCCCTGGCGGTCGGTCCTGGCAGCCTTTGCGCATGGCGGCGCCCGATCATCCGGATAACACCCCGGCGCGCCGCCGGATGTGATATCGGATGGGCTGGCTGGGAAATTCGCCGGCGCCTCTGACCAACCACGGCCGCCCGGAGCGACGGACATGAGATCCATGCCCCTCTGGCTGACTCCGATGGTGTACATGGCCACGAGCGTGGCCGCCGGCACGATCCTGCCGCGGCTGGAGCAGGCCTATCTCGGCGCCTATACGCATCACATGTCGGTCGGCGCCGCACTCGCATTCTTCTCGGCGGTGAGCTCCGGCATGATCGCGCTCACCGGCATCGTGTTCGCGATCGCCTTCGTGACGGTGCAGTTCAGCGCGGTTGCCTACTCGCCGCGGCTCGTCATCATGTTCGTCAATAATCCGGCGCTGTATCACACACTCGGCATCTTCTTCGCGACGTTCACCTATTCGCTCGTGGCACTGGCCTGGACCGATCGCGGGGGGTCCGGAATCGTGCCGCTGTTCTCGACCATGCTGGTCGTCGTCCTGCTCGTCGTCAGCATGCTGGCTTTCTCGCTGTTGATCCGCAGCCTCGACATTCTGCAGATCCACAACGTGCTGCGGGTCATCGGAGCGCAAGGCCGCGCCGTGATCCGCGCGATGTTCCCCCGCATCGCGGACAACGCCAGTGCCGGCGGGCAGGACGAGACGGAGACGGCCGTCGCGCTCGGCGCGCAGACGCAGACACTGAGCTATTCCGGCGAGCCGCGCGTGATCGCCAGGTTCGATATCGATGCGCTGGTTCGGCTGGCGCAGGGCGCGGGCGCGGTGGTCGTGATCGAGTGCGGTGTCGGCGAGACGCTGGTGGAGGACACGATGCTGCTGCGCGTGCACGGCGCGGCACAGAGCCTGCCGGAGCGGGCGCTGATGCGCGCCGTTCACCTCTCGACGTCGCGCACCTTCGAGCAGGATCCGAAATATGCCATTCGCCTTCTGGTGGATATCGCGATCCGCGCGCTGTCGCCGGCCGTCAACGACCCGACGACGGCGGTGCAGGCGCTGGATCAGATCGAGGATCTGCTGCGGCGGCTCGGGCGCCGGCGGCTGGACACCGGGCGCGCGCGAGATGCGGGCGGCGCGCTTCGGCTGATCTTCCCCACGCCGACATGGCAGGACTATCTGGCGCTGTCGTTCGACGAGATCCGGCAATTCGGGGCGACATCGGTGCAGGTGATGCGACGGCTGCGCTCGGTGCTTGTCGGACTCAGCGAAGCCGTTGCCACCGAGGCGCGTCGCGAGGCGGTGCGGCGGTATATCGACCATTTGAATCTGAGCGTCGGGCGCTCCGCCTTCGATGACCAGGATCAGGTTGTGGCATTGGAGGAAGATCGGCAGGGGCTGGGGCTGTCGCGCAAGCGGAGGGACGCCTAGTGGATGGTCGATCGCAGCATTGGCATCGCGACCCGCTGCTCGCTCCCGCCATCCGTCAGCATGCAGGCGGCGCGGAGCTAACGGCCCGGGATTCGCGCGCCCTGCTTTGCCTCCGCTTCGGCGAGTTCCGCGAGCTGCCCCGCGACAATCCCCCAGCCTTCCTTGAAGCCCATCGATTCATGCTGCTTGTGCGCAGCTTCGTTCCAGTGACGCGAAGCGGCGCGATAAAGTGTCCCACTTCCGTGAGGCGTGAAGGTCATGACGGCGACCATGAAGGGCGTCTGCGGGATCCAACCGGCCGTGAAGGCATCGGTCAACACGATCCTCTCGTTGGGCACGACTTCGAGTATGACGCCCTCCATGGGCGAGGTCGAACCGTCCGGGCCGCTCATGATCATCGCCGAGCGCCCACCAGCCCGCAGATCCTGCTCGATGAGCCTGGTGGTCCAGGGCTTCGGCGCCCACCATTCTTCAAGGCGTTCGGTCCAGACCTTGAACACAATGTCGGGTGGCGCATCGATGTAGCGCTCGATGGCAAGTTCGTATTCGGCCTGCGCCATTGGTCCACTCCCCCCGGGCGGCACGCATGACCCGGGCACCTCGGCCCTGCGCCGCCGACTGACATGTCGGCTATACTGGCTTACGCGGCAGGGCCTGCAAAGCGTCGGATGCAGGTATTGCCGTGTCGGAACGGCACGGGCGCCGGACGGGCAGCGGCCACGCGGCGCGCCTGCGCGATCGCCAACGGCTGCCGGCGCTCATCACGATTCCGTTATGTCATTCTCCGCCAAGCACCCCAGTGACAATGCCGAAATAATCGGCCTCCCCCACCGGTCCCACCATCGACAGCGTCGGTGCGCACGCGAACAGCGTCTCGGCCGCCCGCTTCAGGTCCTCCACCGGCACCGCCCGCACGGCGGCAAGGTCCACTTCCGGGCCGGTGGCGCGGCCGTGGCGGAAGAACTGACCGGCCAGGTAGATCGCGAGCTGGAACGGACGCTCCTTCACCGTCGCCAGCTCCGCCAGCAGGTGGTTGCGGGCGCGCATGAAATCCCTCTCCTGCACCGCATCGCTCACCCGCAGCGCTTCCGTGCAGGCCACTTCCAGGCAGGTGGCGAGCTTGTCCGGCGTGGTGCCGGCCTGGATCAGCACCAGGCCGAAATCGCTGCCGTGGTTGGAGCCGGCGCCCACGCCGTAGACCAGCCCACGCTTCTGCCGCACCTCCTGGAACAGCGGCGAGGACATGCCGCCGCCCAAGGCGGCCGACAGCATCTTGTGGGCGAAGAACCCCGGCGCATCCACCGGCACCGAGGGGAAGCCGAGCACGAGGTTCACCTGCTTGAAGTCGCTGCGCTGATCGCGATGAAAGCCGCCGGCATAGCGCGGCGCGGCGCGGCCATCCGGTGCGGGACCCGCGGGGATCGCAGCGAAGTGGCGGCCGACGAGATCGAGCAGCCAGGCGTGGTCGACATCGCCGGTCGCGGTCACGACCATGTTCCCGGTCACGTAGTTGCGGCCGATGAAGGCCAGCAGGTCGTCGCGCGTCGCGCCGGCGACGAACGCGGGATCGCCCAGCACCGGGCGGCCGAGCGGCTGGTCGGGGTAGGCGGTGGCGACGAAGCCCTTGATGCACAGCGCGTTCGGATCGTCGCCGTTGCGCGCGATCTCCTGCGCGATCACGCCGCGTTCGAGATCGACGTCCTCGGCGGCGTAGCGCGACTGGGTGAGCACGTCGCCGAGGATTGCCACCGCCTCGGCCACCGCGTCCTTCAGGCCGACGATGTGGTAGGCGGTGATCTCCTGCGAGGTGAAGGCGTTGATCGACGCGCCCATGCACTCGATGTCGATGGCGATGTCGAAGGCCGAGCGGGTGGCGGTGCCCTTGAAGGCCATGTGCTCCAGGAAATGCGCGACGCCGCTGTTGCCCGCGTGCTCGTCGCGCGAGCCCGCGCGCACCACGACCATGACGGCCACGGTCTCGAACGCCGGCAGCCGCGCGGTCACCACCGTCAGGCCGCCTGGAAGCGTCGTCTGGTCGATCTGCATGCTGGTCTCCCTTGCACAGCCGGGTGGGGGGTGCCCACTCGCCATCGTCCTCCGGCTGCCCGATACTGTCCACCGGCGCCGCAACGGTCCGGACCATAAGCGAACCCGGCCGCCGCCGCCGCACGTTCTCCACCTCCGACCCGAGGCAAGATGACCACCGAGCCCACCAGCGCGCCCGCCGCGCCGACCGCACCCCCGCCCGCCGCACCGGCCAGCTTCGAGACCCGCCACGACGGCACCTTCCACGGCACCGGCCTCGCCTATCGCTGCCTTGCCGCGGAGACGCACCTGCCGGACGCCAAGGGAGAGCCGCGCGCCAGCGTGTTCTCGTTCAGCTACCTCGTGGACGACGCGGCGCCGGAAACCCGGCCGGTGACGTTCGTGTTCAACGGCGGGCCCGGCTCCGCCTCGCTGTGGCTGCATATGGGCGCGCTGGGCCCGCGCCGGATCGTGGTGCCCAGCGACGGCACGCCGGCCGGCAGCGGCCCCTACGGCATCGTCGACAACGAGCTGTGCAACCTCGACAAGACCGACCTGGTGTTCGTCGATCCGCCGGGCACCGGCTACAGCCGCATGCTCGGCGCCGCCAAGCCGGAGGACGCCTGGGGGCTGGACGCCGATGCCGAGCTGGTGGCCGAGTTCATCAAGACCTGGCTGACGGTGCATCGCCGCTGGGCCTCGCCGCGCTATCTGTGCGGCGAGAGCTACGGCACCACCCGCGCCGTGGCGGTGGCCGGCAAGCTGGCCGGCGGGCTCGCGGGCGTGGCGTTCAACGGCATCGCGCTGATCTCGGCGATCCTGGACTTCCACACCGCCCGGTTCGAGCGCGGCAACCCGCTGGCCGACGTGTCGTTCATGCCCACCTACGCCGCCACGGCGCTGCATTACGGGCTGGCGACGGCCCCGGACGGGCGCGACGCCTTCCTGGACGAGGCGCGCCGCTTCGCCATGGAGGAATACCTGCCCGCCCTGGTGGCCGGCAGCCGCCTCGCCCCTGCCCGGCAGCAGCGCGTGCTGCGCAAGCTGTCGCGCCTGACCGGCCTGTCCGAGACCTGGCTGGAGCGCACCCGCCTGCGCATCGAGCCGACGCGCTTCCGCAAGGAGCTGCTGCGCGACACCGGCCTGACCGTGGGCCGGTTCGACACCCGCTACACCGGGCGCGACTACGACGACGCCGGCGAGCTGCCGGACACCGATGCCTCCTCCTACGCCGTCGACAGCGCCTATGTGACCGCGATCAACGACCACCTGACGCGCGGCCTCGGGATCGGCTGGAACCGGCCCTATATGGTGTTCAACCGCGAGGCGCTGCTGAAATGGGACTGGCTGGGTCCGCGCAAGGACGACACGCCGCGCTGGCCGGGCTACGTGAACGTGGCGCCGGTGCTGGGCAAGCTGCTGCGCGAGAACCCGGGCCTGCGGGTGCTGATGGCCAACGGGCTGTACGATCTCGCCACACCGTTCCATGCGGCGGAGAACACCATCGCCGGCAACGGCATCGACGCCGGGCGCATCGCCATGACCTACTATGACGCCGGGCACATGATGTACCTGCACGAACCCTCGCTGGGCGCGCTGGTGGGCGATCTGCGCGCCTGGATGGGTTGACAAGCCCGCCGATGCGCAACCCAGGCCACGGCCGGGGTTGCCATCAGAGACGAAATGCAACTAATTGACACAGGGTGAATAACGCCAGCCGGCGACACGGCGGCAGAACCGGGAAACGGCCCGATGCAGGAACTGGAAGATCGCGTCATCAGGAAGGTGTCGGTGCGGCTGATCCCGTTCCTGATCCTGTGCTACTTCGTCGCCTATCTCGACCGGGTGAATGTCAGCTTCGCGGCGCTGACCATGAACAAGGACCTGGGCCTCAGCGCCTCGGCCTACGGCGCCGGCGCCGGCATCTTCTTCCTGGCCTATTTCCTGTTCGAGGTGCCCTCCAACCTGATGCTGGACCGCTTCGGCGCGCGCAAGTGGATCGCCCGCATCATGTTCAGCTGGGGCCTGCTGTCCGGCCTGATGGCGGCCATCCCGGCCATCTCCCGCAGCACCGGGCTGTCCAACGAACACAGCTTCTACGCCGTGCGCGTGCTGCTGGGCATGGCCGAGGCCGGGTTCTTCCCGGGTATCATCTTCTACCTGACGCTGTGGTTCCCGGCGATCTACCGCGCCCGCATCGTCGGCTACTTCATGGCCGCGATCCCGCTGTCGTCGGTGATCGGCGCACCCGTTTCAAGCGCCCTGCTGTATCTGGACGGCGCGGCGGGCCTGGCCGGCTGGCAGTGGCTGTTCGTGATCGAGGCGGTGCCGGCGCTCATCCTGTCCGTCGTCGTGTTCTTCTACCTGACCGACCGGCCGAACCTGGCAAGCTGGCTGTCGCTGGAGGAGCGCGCCTGGCTGTCGGGCCGGCTGGAGGCCGAACAGCGGCAGCGCGAGGCGGTGCACAGCATTTCCGTGGTGCAGGCGCTGCTGAACCCGAAAGTGCTGGCGCTGGCGCTGGTGTATTTCGGCGCCGTCGCCTGCAACTACGGCGTGGGCTTCTGGTTGCCGCAAATCGTCAAGGCATTTGGCCTGTCCAACTTCGCCACCGGCTGGGTGACCGCCATTCCCTACGTCATCGGCACCGTCGCCATGGTCTGGTACGGCCGCCACTCCGACCGCAAGCATGAGCGCAAGCTCCATGCCGCCTCCGCGCTGGCGCTGGCCGCAATCGGCATCGCCGGCTCGACGCTGTTCACCGACCCCACGCTGAAGATGATCGCCTTCACCATCGGCGCCGTGGGCGTGTTCGGCGTGCTGCCGGTGTTCTGGACATTGCCCACCGCCTTCCTCTCGGGCACGGCCGCCGCCGCCGGCATCGCCGTCATCAACTCGATCGGCAACCTGTCCGGCTATCTCGGCCCACAGGCCATGGGATGGATCAAGGACGCCACCGGCAGCTTCGACGGCGGACTCCTGCTGATCGGCGGCTTCGCTGTACTCGGCATGATCACGGTCCTGCTCCTCCACCACGACCACGCCCTGGAAATGGCCCCCGAGGCAAAGAAACCCGCCACCGCCTGAGGGCGGGACGGCGCGGACGGGAGAAAGCAAGGCGGGGGCTCCGCCCCTCGACCCCGCCAAGGGCGGAGCCCTTGGAACCCCGGACATAAGTGGTTTGGGGATGGGGGCCTGAGGAGCGGTTTCCGACCACACCTCAGGCCCCCATCCCCAAACCACTTAAAGTAATGGGATCAAAGGGGCTTCTGCCCCTTTGCAGGTCCAGGGCAGAGCCCTGGCCTTGCCTTTCTTCCCGTCCGTGCCGTCCCGCCCTCAGGGGCGTGGGCTGACACGGATGACTTCGGCGTGGCGGGTTTCGGTGGGGCTGCAGAGGTCGGCGATGCCGGGGGCGACGTCACTGGGTTGCGGCAGGGTTGCCTGGTCTTCGCCGGGGAAGCCGACGCGGCGCAGGCGGCTGGCGACGGGGCCGGGGTCGGCGAGGTTCACGCGCAGGGGCGTGGTCCGGGTTTCCGCGGCCCAGGTCAAAGCGAGGTGTTCCAGGGCGGCCTTGGTGGCGCCGTAGGCGCCCCAGTAGGCGGTCGGTTTCTGCACGATGCGGCTGGTGACGAACACGGCGCGGCCGGCTTCGGCGGCGAGCAGCAGCGGGCCGCAGCTGCGGATCAGGCGCCAGGCGGCGGTGACGTTTACGGCGATCACCTCGGTCCAGTCCTTCGGCAGGATGTGCGGCACCGGGGTGAGCACACCCAGCGCGCCGGCGTTGGAGACCATGATGTCCAGCCGGCCGAAGCGGTCGAGCACGCTGGGGCCGATGGCGTCGATCGCGTCGACGTCGGCGAGGTCGAGCGGCAGCAGCGTGGCCGCGCCGCCGGCGGCGCGGATGCGGTCGTCGGTTTCTTCCAGGCCGCCCTGGGTGCGCGCGGTGATGACGACATGCGCGCCGCGGCGGGCGAGTTCGAGTGCGGTGGCCGCGCCGATGCCGCGGCTGGCGCCGGTGACCAGCGCCACCCGTCCGGACAGATCCATGGTCAGCGGCTTTCGGACAGCAGGCTGAGCTGCCGGTTGTCGTTCTCGGCCATGTCGGGCAGCGGCACCGGGTATTCGCCGGTGAAGCAGGCGTCGCAGTATTGCGGGCGTTCGCTGTCGCGGCCCTGGTGGTTGAGGGCGCGGTAGAGTCCGTCGATGGTGATGAAGGCCAGGCTGTCGGCGCCGATCAGGGCGGCCATTTCGTCGACGTTGTGGCGGGCGGCCAGCAGCTTGCTGCGCTCGGGCGTGTCGATGCCGTAGAAGCAGGAATGCGTGGTCGGCGGCGAGGAGATGCGCATGTGCACCTCGGCGGCACCGGCGGCGCGCACCATTTCCACGATCTTGCGCGAGGTGGTGCCGCGCACGATGGAATCGTCCACCAGCACCACGCGCTTGCCTTCCAGCATCGGCTTGTTGGCGGAGTGCTTCAGCTTCACGCCCAGGTGGCGGATCGAATCCGTGGGCTCGATGAAGGTGCGGCCGACATAGTGGTTGCGGATGATGCCGAGCTCGAACGGGATGCCGCTTTCCTGGGCGTAGCCCATGGCGGCGGGCACGCCGGAATCGGGCACGGGCACGATCACGTCGGCGGGCACATGGCTTTCGCGCGCCAGTTCAGCGCCGATGCGTTTGCGGGCCTCGTAGACCGGCATGCCCTCCACCACCGAATCGGGGCGGGCGAAATAGATGTATTCGAACACGCAGAACCGGGCGGGGTTGCGGCCGAACGGCTTGATGCTGCGCACGCCCTGGTCGTTGATCACCACGATCTCGCCGGGCTCGATGTCGCGCACGAACTCGGCGCCGATGATGTCCAGCGCGCAGGTCTCGCTGGCCAGCACCCAGCTGACGGTGCCGTCGGCCTGGCCGACGCGGCCGAGGATCAGCGGCCGCACGCCCATCGGGTCGCGCACGCCCATCAGTGCGTCGTTGGTCATGGCGATCAGGGAATAGGCGCCGACCACCTGCTTCAGCGCGTCGATCAGCCGGTCCACCACGGTGGAGTACAGGCTGATGGCGATGAGGTGGATGAACACCTCGCTGTCGGTGGTGGACTGGAACAGGCAGCCGCGGCGCACCAGGGCGCGGCGCAGCGTGGTGGCGTTGGTGAGGTTGCCGTTATGGGCGACGGCGAGGCCGCCGAACTCGAAATCCGCATAGAGCGGCTGGACGTTGCGCAGGATGGTGCCGCCGGTGGTGGCGTAGCGGTTGTGACCGACGGCGCGGTTGCCGGCGAGTGCGGCGATCACCCGCGCGTCGCCGAAATTATCGCCCACCAGGCCGATGCCGCGATGGGAATGGAAGTGCCGGCCGTCGAAGGTGACGATGCCCGTCGCCTCCTGCCCGCGGTGCTGCAGCGCGTGCAGGCCAAGGGCGGTGACGGCCGCCGCATCCGGGTGGTTCCAGATGCCGACGACGCCGCACTCCTCGTGCAGCTTGTCGTCGTCGTAGGGCCCGGCGTCGTCCAGGGAGGCGGTAAGGTCCATCGGAAATTCTCCTGACCCCGTCATGGGCGGGCGGTGGCCCGGCCTTGCGGGGTGGCATGCAGCAGGTCGGCGGCGTTGGTTTGGCGCCCCATAGGCGGAGGGACGACGTTCGGCCGGTAGTCCGGCGGCAGGAAGCGGACCACCCAGTTCGCCAGGTTGTAGACGTATGGAAGGCTGCGCGCCTCTTTCACCGCATCCGGCCAACGGTCGCTCGCGACGACGAACCCGCTGCCGATATAGGCAGCCGCGATCAGAACCAAAGCCCGGACGATGCCGAATACCACGCCGAGCGTGCGGTCCACGCCGTTCAGCATTGACGAGCGCACAAAGCTGCCGACGATCCCGGTGATCACCGACAGAACGATCAGGCCGATCAGGAACATGGCGGTATAGGCAACGGGGTCGGCGATGTCGGTGTTGCCGATCCAGCCGCGCACGGTGGGGCGTACCAGGTCCACGGTGACGGAGGCGAAGAAGAAGGCGCCCACCCAGGCGCCGAGGCCCAATGTCTCGCGCACGAATCCGCGGGTGAACGCCAGCGCGGCGGAGATCGCCACGATGCCGAGGACGGCGCTGTCCACCCAGTTCACTGACGCGTACCTGTCATGCCGCAGGTCGTATATCGTTCCCGCGGCGGCGCACGCCACCCTGTCATGCGGGAGTCTGGGCTGGTTTGCCGGCAAATCGTGCCACGAGGTCGGAAAGGTGGCCGATCTCCTGCAACGCCAGCCCGTCCGGCGTGGCCAGCTTGCGGTTGCCGCGGGCGACGCGGCGGGGCAGGCAGGCGGCATCGAAGCCCAGCTTCTGCGCCTCTTTCAGCCGCGACTCGGCCTGGGCGACCTGGCGCACCTCGCCGGACAGGCCGACCTCGCCGAAGAACACGCAGCCCGGGTCGGCCGGCTGATCGGTGGCGGCCGAAACCAGGGCGGCGGCCACGGCGAGATCCGCCGCCGGCTCGCCCACGCGCAGGCCGCCGGCGACATTGAGATAGACGTCGGAGGCGTTCAGCCGCAGGCCGCAGCGGGTTTCCAGCACCGCCAGCAGCATCGACAGCCGGCCGGAATCCCAGCCGATGACCGAGCGGCGCGGCGATCCGCCGGGGTTGGGGGCGAGCAGGCACTGGATCTCCACCAGCACCGGGCGGGTGCCCTCCAGCCCCGCGAACACGGCCGAGCCCGAGATGTTGCCGCGCCGCTCGGCCAGGAACAGGGCCGAGGGGTTGGCGACTTCGGCGAGCCCGCGGTCGGTCATTTCGAACACGCCGATCTCGTCGGTGGCGCCGAAGCGGTTCTTCACCCCGCGCAGGATGCGGAACTGGTGGCCGCGGTCGCCTTCGAAATACAGCACCGCATCGACCATGTGCTCCAGCACGCGCGGGCCGGCGATGGCACCTTCCTTGGTGACGTGGCCGACCAGCACGACCGCGAAGTTCCGCGTCTTGGCCAGCCGGATCAGCTCGAAGCTGCAGGCGCGCACCTGGGAGACGGTGCCGGGGGCGCTGTCGATGCTGTCCATCCACATGGTCTGGATGGAGTCGATCACCACCATTGCGGCATCGGTTGCCTGTTCGAGGCTGGCGGCGATGTCGCGCAGGTTGATGGAGGCCGCCAGCTCCAGCTTCGCCCCTTGCAGGCCGAGGCGGCGGGCGCGCAGGCGCACCTGTTCGATGGCTTCCTCGCCGGAGATGTACAGCACCCGGCGCCCGGCCTTGGCCAGGGAGGCGGCGGCCTGCAGCAGCAGGGTGGACTTGCCGATCCCGGGGTCGCCGGCCAGCAGCAGCGCCGATCCGGCCACCAGCCCGCCGCCCAGCACGCGATCGAGCTCGGCAATCCCGGACGCTGCCCGTGGTGGCGGCGTGGCGCTCCCGGCGAGATCGACGAATTCGATCTTGCGGGCGTTGCCGGGCTTGGCGTTGGCGCGGCCGGGGCCAGCCTCGGCGGTCTCCTCGGCCATGGTGTTCCATTCGCCGCAGCTCTCGCAGCGGCCGGCCCATTTCGGCGCGGCGGCGCCGCAGGACTGGCAGACGAAGCGGGTCGTGGGTTTGGCCATGGGTTAGCCCGTCCCCTCCCCTTGCGGGCTTGGGCCGCGAAGCGGACCAAGGTTGAGGGAGGGGAAGCCACCCGACGGATATGCACCCATTGCGCTAACGCCGCAGTTCCATCTGGATCGGCCCTTCGCGGCGCCCGTGGGTGAACTGGTCCACCACGGGATTGCCGCTGTCCATCAGGGCGGTCGCCGGGCCCTCCCAGATGATCCTGCCTTTGTGGATCATCGCCGCGCGGTCGCCGATGCGCCGGGCGCTGGCCATGTCGTGGGTGATGGCGACGGCGGTGCTGCCCAGGCGTTTCACGCAGTCGACGATCAGGCCGTCGATCACCGCCCCCATGATCGGGTCGAGGCCGGTGGTGGGCTCGTCGAAGAACAGGATGTCCGGCTGGGCGGCGATGGCGCGGGCCAGGGCCACGCGCTTCTGCATGCCGCCGGACAGCTCGGCAGGCCACAGATCGCCCACGCTGGCGGCGAGCCCTACCTGGGCCAGCACCTCGATGGCGCGGGCCCTGGCCTCGGCGCGGCTGGCCTTGTGCCGCGCCAGCAGGCCGAAGGCGACGTTCTCCCAGACCGGCAGGCTGTCGAACAGGGCGCCGTTCTGGAACAGCATGCCGATGCGGTTGCGCACCGCCTCGCGCGCCTCGCGGTCCAGCTTCAGCACGTCCTGGCCATCGATCTCGATGCTGCCGGCATCGGGCTCGATCAGGCCGAGGATGCATTTCAGCAGCACCGACTTGCCGGAGCCGGAGCCGCCGATCACCACCATGGAGGTGCGCGCCATCACGTCGAGGTCGATGCCGTCCAGCACCAGCTTGTCGCCGAAGCGCTTGGTCAGGCCGCGCAGGCGGATCTTCGGCACGGCGGCGATCGCCGGGGAGCCGTTCGCCGGGCGCGCTTCATCGCGCAAAGAACAGCTCCGTCAGCACGTAGTCGAAGGCGAGGATCAGCACGCTCGCCGCCACCACCGCCGACGTGGTCGCCGCCCCCACGCCCTGCGCGCCGCCGCGGCTGTTGTAGCCGTGGTAGCAGCCCATCAGCGAGATCAGGAAGCCGAACACCGCGGCCTTGGCGAGGCCGGAGACCACGTCCTGGGTCTCCAGGAAGTTGAGGGTGTTGTTGAGGTAGATGCCGCTGTTGAAGCCCAGCTTGAGGATGGCGATGATGAAGCCGCCCAGCACGCCCAGGATGTCCGCGATCACCACCAGCAGTGGCAAGGCGATCAGCCCGGCCAGCAAGCGCGGCGCCACCAGGTATTTCATCGGGTTGGTGGACAGGGTGGTGAGCGCGTCGATCTGGTCGGTGACGCGCATGGTGCCGATCTCGGCCGCCATCGCCGCCCCGACGCGCCCGGCCACCATCAGCCCGGCCAGCACCGGCCCTAGCTCGCGCGTCACCGACAGCACCACCAGGCTCGCGACCGCGCTGTCGGCGGCGAAGCGGGACAGGCCGGTGGAGGATTGCAGCGCCAGCACCATGCCGGTGAACACCGCGGTCAGCGCCACCACCGGCAGGCTGAAATAGCCGATCTCGATGAGGGCGCGCAGGAACATGCGGCCGTAGAAGGGCGGGCGCACCCAATGCGACAGGCCGTTCAGCCCGAACAGCGCCAGCCGCCCGGTGACAAGGCAGGCGCCCAGCACCCCGCGCCCGATGGCGGCCACGAAGTCGAGGGCGGCGTTCACGCCGTATAGACCCGCGCGTAGCGCCTGCCGAGCGAGGTGAGGATCTCGTACCCGTTCGTCCCCGCCGCCTGCGCCACCGCGTCGGCCGGCAGATCCGGGCCGATCAGCTCCAGCCATGCGCCGGGGCCGATCGCCGGGTGGTCGGTGACGTCGTAGGTGGTCAGGTCCATGGACACACGCCCTACCAGCGGCACGGGGGCGCCGTCAAAGAGCGCGTGGCCGCGGCCGGACTGCGAGCGCAGCCAGCCATCGGCGTAGCCGACGCAGGCGGTGGCGATCCGGCTGGGCCGCCCGGCGCGCCAGATGGCGTTGTAGCCGACGCTCTCGCCCGCGGGGATCTCGCGCACCTGCAGCACGCGGGCGCGCAGCCGCACCGCTGGCCGCATGGGATTGGGCCGGTCCGGCGTGGGGTTGATGCCATAGAGGGCCGCGCCGGGCCGCGCGAGGTCAGAGGCGAAAGCATCACCCAGGAAGATGCCCGACGAGTTGGCGAGGCTGCGCGGCGTCGCCGGCAGCACGGCGCAGGCCTGGGCGAACCGCCGGCGTTGCGTCTCGTTCAGCGGATCGTCGGACAGTTCGGCGGAGACCAGGTGGGTCATGACGTAGCGCAGTCCGATGCCGTCCAGCCGCGCCGGGTCCTGCGCCAGCAGCGCCAGCTCGCGCGCATCGAGCCCCAGCCGGTGCATGCCGGTGTCGACATGCAGCAGCGCCGGCAGGATGCGGCCGAGCCGGCGCGCATGCGCGGCCCAGTGATCGATCTCGGCCAGCGATCCCAACACGGGGACGATGCCGCTTTCGGCATACAGCGCCTCGGTGCCGGGGATGAGTCCGCTCAGCACCGCGAGCAGGGTGGCGTCCGGCCCGTGCTGCGGCAACAGGCCGCGAATGGCCTCGGCTTCCGCCAGATGCGCCACGAAGAAATGCCGGCAGCCCGCTGCATGCAGCACCGGCGCCACTTGTGCCGCGCCCAGGCCATAGGCATCCGCCTTGACCACTCCGGCCACGGGGCCGGCGGAATGCAGGGCACGCAGGGTGCACCAGTTGGCGCCGATGGCGGCGAGGTCGATCTCGAGGACTGCCCCACTCACGTCGCGAATCGCCGAGCTCGTCATTCAGTCTCCGTCCTGCCCGCCATGGTGCAGGTCGAGGTCGGCGAAGCGGGTGAACTCGCCCTCGAAGAACAGGTCGATCTTGCCGGTGGGGCCGTGGCGCTGCTTTTCGATCAGCAGTTCGGCGCGGTTGTGCACGTGCTCCATGTCGCGCTGCCATTTCTCGACGGCGGTATGGAACTTCTCGTCGTTGTCGAACGCGAGCTGCTTCGGCGCGCGTTGCTGCAGGTAGTATTCGTCGCGGTAGATGAACATCACCACGTCGGCGTCCTGCTCGATGCTGCCGGATTCGCGCAGATCCGACAGCAGCGGCCGCTTGTCCTCGCGGCTTTCGACGGCGCGCGACAGCTGCGACAGCGCCATCACCGGCACCGACAGCTCCTTGGCCAGCGCCTTCAGGCCCTGGGTGATCTGGCTGATCTCCTGCACCCGGTTCTCCTGGCGGGTGCCGGCCGCCGGGCGCATGAGCTGCAGGTAGTCGACCACGATCAGATCGAGCCCCTTGGTGCGCTTGAGCCGCCGGCAGCGGGTGCGCATGGCCGAGAGCGTGAGCGCCGGGGTGTCGTCGATGAACAGCGGCAGGGAGCCGATCTCGCGGCTGACCTGCACGAACTTGTCGAAATCCTTCTGGCCGATATCGCCGCGGCGGATGCGGTCGCCGGAGATGCGGGACTGCTCGGCCAGCAGACGGGTGGCGAGCTGCTCGGCGCTCATTTCCAGCGAGAAGACGGCGACGCCGCCTTTCGGCACGGCGTTGGGATCGGCCTGGCGCGCATCCTCCATGATCGTCTTCGCCGCGCCGAAGGCGATGCGGGTGGCCAGCGCCGTCTTGCCCATGCCCGGCCTCGCCGCGAGGATCAGCAGGTCCGACGGGTGCAGGCCGCCCAGCTTGCTGTCCAGGTCGCGCAGCCCGGTGGACAGGCCGGAGACGCCGCCGGAGCGGTGGAAGGCATTCTCCGCGGTGTGGATCGACTCGATCAGCGCCTGCTGGAAGGTGACGAAGCCGCCGTCGTTGCTGCCCTTGGCGGCGAGGTCGAACAACGCCTGCTCGGCCGCCTCCACCTGGGACCTGCCGTCCAGCTCGGCGGTGGCGCCGAAGGCGTTGTTGACCACGGTCTCGCCGATGTCGATGAGCTGGCGGCGGATCCAGGCGTCGTAGATGGCGCGGCCGTATTCGCCGGCATTGATGATGCCGACCATGGCGGTCAGCAGCTGCGCGAGATAGGCGGTACCGCCGACCTCGTGCAGCACGCCGGAATGCTCGAACTCCGCCTTCAGGGTGACGGCGTCGGCGAGTTGCCCCGCCTCGATCCGCCGGGCGACGGAGGCGAAGATGCGGCCATGGATCGGATCGGCGAAATGCTCGGCGACGAGGAACTCGCTGACCCGCTCATAGGCCTTGTTGTTGGCCAGCAGCGCGCCCAGCAGCGCCTGTTCCGCCTGCAGGTTGGTGGGCGGCAGGCGCTGCGACAGGCCGAGCAGCGGCGCGGTTGCGTCGATGGTGTTCATGCGTGGCGGCACCATAGCCCGGCGGGCGCCCGAGGGGCAGCCTTCTTGGCCTGTGGATAGCTGTGGATAGTGGGGGCGGAACCCGGGCGCCCAGCCGTATCCTCCCCCTGGCGGGCCAAGGATGCACCACTTCGTCCCGGGACCGCCCATGTGAGGAGACATTCGTGAGGCGGACGGCCGATCGCACATGTTCCGGGCCGGACAGGAGAAGGGATTTCGTCTGGCCGCGCTCGCTGCATCGGCTGGGTCGCGCTGCCCGGTTGGTCACGGCGATCACGTTTCTCGCGCTTCCGCGCGCGATGGCCTGGGCCGCCGTTCCGCAGGGCGTGTGGCTCATGGACGCACGCGTGGCTGTGCAGGTCTTCGACTGCGACGGCCTGCTGTGCGGCCGGATTCTCTGGCTGCTGATCCCGCGAGATCCTCGGGGTGAGCTGGACCGTGACAAGAACAATCCGGACTCCGCGCTGCGGCAGCGCCGGCTCTGCGGCCTGACCATCCTCTGGGGCCTGCACGCCACTGGCCACGATCGCTGGAGTGGCGGCTGGTTCTATAACCCGGACGACGGCAGGACATACAATGTCGCGGCGCAACTCACCTCCGCCGATGTGCTCACCGCGCGCATCTATCTGGGGATCCCGCTGTTCGGCAGGACCAAGACCCTGATCCGGGTTCCACACGGCACGTCGGAGGGTTGGTGCTGACCATCCGCCCTGGTTCAGCCGTCGTAGCACCCGGCCAGGCGAGCGCGCTCGCGCAGCAGCGCCAGCACCGACTCGCAGGTCGGCATGGCGTGGCCGGTCACGCCGCCCAGTTCGACCACCGCGCCCAGCAGCGCGTCGATCTCCATCGGGCGGCCGCGCTCCAGGTCCTGCAGCATGCTGGTCTTGTGCACGCCCACCTCGGCGGCGCCGTCGATGCGCTTCTCCAGGCTGACCGCGAACTTCACGCCCAGCGCCTCCGCCACCACCTGCGCCTCGCCCATCATGGCCCGGCACAGCGCCCGCAGGTCCGGCCGGCCGGTGATGCGATCGAGCGTGGAGCCGGTGAGCGCCGAGATCGGGTTGAAGCAGAGATTGCCCCACAGCTTCACCCAGATCTCGTCGCGGATGCGCGGGCGCACCGGCGCCTTCAGCCCGGCCGAGATCAGCAGCCGGCTCAGCGCCTCGATGCGCGCGCTGCGGCTGCCGTCGGGCTCGCCCAGGCTGAAGCGGTCGCCATAGGTGTGCTCGATCACGCCGGGGGCCACCACCTCGGCGGCGGGGTAGACAACGCAGCCGATGGCCTGGCGCGGCGGCAGGAGGTCCCACAGCCGCCCGCCGGGATCGACGCTCTCCACCCGCCGGTCCTTCCACGGACCTTCGAGGCCGTAGAAATACCAGTAGGGCACGCCGTTGATGCCGGTCACCAGCGCCGTGTCGGGCCCCATCATCCTCGCGATATCCGGCGCGGCAGCCGGCAGCGAATGCGCCTTCAGCGTGATCACGACGTAGTCCTGCACGCCGGCCTCGGCGGCATTGCCGATGCAGCGCGGACGGACCGTGACGGTCTCCCCGCCGCTGTGCAGGGTCACGCCATTGGCCTGCATCGCCGCCAGATGCGCGCCGCGGGCGATGAAGGTGACGTCGGCGCCGGCGGCGGCGAGCTTCACGCCCATCATGCCGCCGATGGCGCCGGCGCCGAAGATGGCGACTTTCACGGCGGCGCCCTTACGCTGACAGCCCCAGTTTCGCGGCCAGGCCGATGCGCTGCAGCTTGCCGGTCGCGCCCTTCGGGATCTCGGCGAGGAACACGATCTTGCGGGGCACCTTGAACTGCGCCAGCCGTTCCGCGCAGAAATCGCGCAGGCCGTGCTCGTCCAGCGCGGCGCCGTCGCGCAGCACCACGGCGGCGGCGACTTCCTCGCCCAGCTTGGAATGCGGCATGCCGAAGGTCACGACCTGGGCCACGGCGGGATGGTCCATCATCACCGCGTCGACCTCCAGCGGCGAAACCTTCTCGCCGCCGCGGTTGATGATCTCCTTCAGCCGCCCGGTCAGGCGCAGGTAGCCGGCTTCGTCGAGCGTGCCCTGGTCGCCGGTGCGGAACCAGCCATTGGTGAACGCCTTGGCGTTGGCGTCCGGGTTGTTCTCGTAGCCGGCGGTGACGTTGCGGCCGCGGATGACCACCTCGCCCAGCCCGCCCGGGGGCAGGATCGTGCCGTCATCGTCCATGATCGCGATCTCCGGCCCGGCGGCGAGGCCGACCGAGCCCGCGTGATGCGGCCGCGGCGGCAGCGGGTTGGACGCCATCTGGTGCGACGCCTCGGTCATGCCGTAGGCCTCGATCACCGGCACGCCGAAGGTCTCCTCCAGCGCCGTCATCACCTGCGGCGGCAGCGAGGCCGACGAGGAACGAATGAAGCGCAGCCGCCCCTTGGCGATGATCTCCTTGTTGCGGCCGGCCAGGCTCAGCAGCGCCTGGTGCATGGTCGGCACCGCGGTGAACCAGCTCGGCCGCACCTCGTCGAACCAGGCGAAGAACTTGAAGGCGTTGAAGCCGGGCGTGCAGGACACGCTGGCGCCGGCGGCCAGCGAGGACAGCACCGCGGCGATCAGGCCGTGGATGTGGAACAGCGGCATGATGTTGAGGCAGGTGTCGGCCGGCGTCAGCGCCAGGCAGTCGCCGATGTGATAGGCCGACGCGGTGACGTTGATCTGGCGCAACGGCACGATCTTTGGCCGCGAGGTGGTGCCGGAGGTGTGCAGCACCAGGGCCACGTCCTGCGCCTGCGCCAGGCCGGGATAGGCGGGGGTGCCGGACAACGGGCTCGCCGGGACCAGGGTGAAGGCGCCGGCGGCGCCGGCGGGCACCAGCTCCACCACCGGAATGCCGCGCGCGGCGGCCACGGCGCGGGCCGGGCTGTCCATGCCCTGCAGGATCACCAGGCATTTGGCATCGAGGTCGGAGAGGTAGAACTCGAACTCCTCGGCGCGGTAGCCGGGGTTCAGCGGCGCCGTGGTGGCGCCGCTGGCGACGGAGACGAAGGCGGCGGCCATTTCCGGGCCGTTCGGCAGCACCATGGCGACGCGGTCGTTGCGGCCGATGCCCATGGCGTTCAGCGCCGCCACGGTGCGCGCGACCAGGGCCCGCAACCCGGCGTGGGTCAACGGGGCGCGGCCGGGTGCCGCGATGGCGGGGGCGTCGTCCGCGCCGCGTTTCAGCAGCTCCGGAACCGTGTCGGCTGCGTAGATGGTCATTCCGGCCTCCCTTGCGTCGTCATGTCTGATACTCGCATAGCCCGCATCACCGCCCGGGTGAAGCCGCCAGGGGCGCAAAGCCTGCACGGCAGAGCCTCGCGGCGCGGGCAAGCGGGTGGTAGGTGTGCGGCATGGCGAATTCCGCATCTTCCGCCGCCCGCGTGGCCGGCATCGACGAGGCCGGGCGCGGGCCGCTGGCCGGGCCGGTGGTGGCCGCGGCGGTGGTGCTGCCGCTGGCGCTGCCGCCGGCGCTGGCCGGGCTGCTGGACGATTCCAAGAAGCTGAGCCCGGCGCGGCGCGAGGCGGCGTTCGCGGCGTTGCAGACGGCGCGTGTCGCCGGGCTGGTGGAGATCGGCGTCGGCGCCGCGTCGGTCGCCGAGATCGCGCGCATCAACATCCTGCAGGCGTCGCTGCTGGCGATGCGGCGCGCGGTCGGCCGGCTGCCCGCCCTGCCCGACCTCGCCCTGGTGGACGGCAACCAGTCGCCCGGGCTCGCCTGCCCGGCGCGCTGCATCGTCGGCGGGGACGCGACGGAGGCCGCCATCTCGGCCGCCTCGATCGTGGCCAAGGTGCTACGCGACCGCGCCATGGCCCGCCTCGCCGGCCGCCATCCCGGCTATGGATGGGAAGCGAATGCCGGATACGGCACCGAACTGCACCGCGCGGCACTGCGCCGGCTGGGCGCCACGCCCCATCACCGGGCCGGATTCGGCACGGTGCGGCGGATCGCGCTCGATCTGGCGTCGGGGGGCGCGCAGCCCGCCATTGCGGATTGACGCGGCCACGCCCGACATGGCCAACCTTGGCTTCCCCAGTTGACGCGCGTCTCGGGGCACCGCCACCATCTTTTGTACCCGAGGCCCTACTTTGCCGGAGCCACCCCAGACCGTGGAGATCGTCCGCGAATTGCCGCTGGACCAGGTCATGTTGGGCGACGCCGTGCGCATGATGCGCATGCTGCCGCCGGCCTCTGTCCACTGCATCTTCGCCGATCCGCCGTACAACCTGCAGCTGCGCGGCGAGCTGCGCCGCCCGGACGACAGCCTGGTGGACGGGGTGGACGAGGACTGGGACCGGTTCACCGATTTTGCCGCCTACGACGCCTTCACCCATGAATGGCTGTCGGAATGCCGCCGGCTGCTGCGCAAGGACGGTACGATCTGGGTGATCGGCAGCTACCACAACATCTTCCGCATCGGCGCGATCATGCAGGAGCTGGGGTTCTGGATCCTCAACGACGTGGTCTGGCGCAAGGCCAACCCGATGCCGAACTTCCGCGGCCGGCGCTTCACCAACGCGCACGAGACGATGATCTGGGCGGCGCGCGGGCGCGATGCGCGCTACCGCTTCAACTACCAGGCCATGAAGGCGCTGAACGACGACGTGCAGATGCGCAGCGACTGGTTCATCCCGCTGTGCACCGGGGCGGAGCGGCTGCGCAACGAGCACGGGCTGAAGCTGCACCCCACGCAGAAGCCGGAGGCGCTGCTGCACCGGGTGCTGGTGTCGTCCACCTCGCCCGGCGACATCGTGCTGGACCCGTTCCTGGGCACCGGCACCACCGCGGTGGTCGCGCGGCGGCTGTCGCGCCACTACATCGGCATCGAGCGCCACCCTGCCTATGTCGAGGCGGCGCTGGGCCGGGTGCGGCGGGTGCGGCCGGCCCCGCATGAGGGGCTGGCGACCACGCCGAGCAAGCGCGACGCGGTGCGGGTGCCGTTCGGCAGCGTGGTCGAGCGCGGGCTGCTACCGGCGGGCACGCTGCTGACCGACCGCACCAGGCGGGTCCGCGCGATGGTGGTGGCCGACGGCACCATCCGCGCCGGCACGGTGCAGGGCTCGATCCACAAGGTGGGCGCGGAGGTGCAGAACGCCCCGTCCTGCAACGGCTGGACCTTCTGGCATTTCGAGCGCGACGGGGCCTGGGTGCCGATCGACGTGCTGCGGCAGGAATAGGGCTTCCTGCCGGCGCGTCAGCCCAGCAGATACACCGCCAGCCTCCACAGCCCGACCCACAGGGCGATCGCGATCAGCGCGATGACGCGCACGGCAACCGTCCATGGCAGCCGCGCGGGAGCGCGCCCGGCGGCCTGCTCCTCCGTCGCCGGAGGAAGGCGGGCCAGCCGGGGGTCGGCGGTCAGATCATAAGAGCTGCGTGAGGCGACGACTCGTTCCATCGATAAATCGCTGTGCTAAGCGATTCATTATATGGAACAGACTCGTGATCCGTATCCGCCGCTCAACCGCTTGTGAACAATATTTCAGTAAACGACGACGCTGCGAATGCTTTCGCCACGCCGCATCAGGTCGAAGCCTTCATTGATTTTTTCGAACGGCAACACGTGCGTTATTAGATCGTCAATATTCAGTTTTCCTTCCATGTACCAATCGACGATGCGCGGCACGTCGGTGCGCCCGCGGGCGCCGCCGAACGCCGTGCCCATCCACACCCGCCCGGTAACGAGCTGGAACGGCCGGGTGGCGATCTCCTGCCCGGCGCCGGCGACGCCGATGACGATCGACTTGCCCCAGCCGCGATGCGCGCATTCCAGCGCCTGGCGCATCACCTTCACGTTGCCGATGCACTCGAACGTGTAATCCGCCCCGCCCTTGGTCAGCTCGACGAGATAGGGCACCAGGTCGCCCTGCACCTCGGCGGGGTTGACGAAATGGGTCATGCCGAACTTCTCGGCGAGCGCCCGGCGGTTCGGGTTGAGGTCCACGCCCACGATCTGCTCGGCGCCGACCATGCGCAGCCCCTGCACCACGTTCAGCCCGATGCCGCCCAGGCCGAACACCACGGCACGCGCGCCGGCCTCGACCTTGGCCGTGTTGATCACCGCGCCGATGCCGGTGGTGACGCCGCAGCCGATGTAGCAGACCTTCTCGAACGGGGCGTCCGCGCGGATCTTGGCCAGCGCGATCTCCGGCAGCACCGTGAAGTTCGAGAAGGTGGACGTGCCCATGTAGTGGTAGACGGGCGCGCCATCGCTGCTGAAGCGGCTGGTGCCGTCGGGCATCACACCCTTGCCCTGGGTGGCGCGGATGGCCACGCACAGATTGGTCTTGCGGCTGAGGCAGTATTCGCATTGCCGGCATTCCGGCGTGTACAGCGGAATGACGTGGTCGCCCTTCTTCAGCGTCGTCACGTTCCTGCCGACATCGACGACCACGCCCGCGCCCTCGTGCCCGAGGATCGCCGGGAAGATGCCTTCGGGGTCGGCGCCGGACAGGGTGAACTCATCGGTGTGGCAGATGCCGGTGGCCTTCACTTCCACCAGCACCTCTCCCTCGCGCGGGCCTTCCAGTTCGACGGTCTCCAGGCTCAGCGGGGCGCCGGCCTTGCGGGCGACGGCAGCGCGGGTTTTCATGGCAGGCTTCCTCCTGTCTTCTCCGGGATATCGTGCGTCCCGAGCGCGGCCCGATCAATCGCGGGCGCGCACGAGTTGCACACATTTGCGCATCACCGACGGCAGCGCCTCGTCGTCCAGCGACGCGGCGTGGCGCAGGAACCCCTCGGCGTCGATGTCCGCCACGGTCGCGGCATACAGCGCGATATGCAGCTCGAAATGGGTGAAGCCGTGCCGCACCTCGCCGGCCGGGCGCCAGTCGGCCGGCATCGGCGCGTGCACGAAGGCGGCCGGCTGCGTCCAGCTTGCGGCGCGCCAGGGCGTGCCGGGCAGCTCGGTCATGCCGCCCAGCAGGCCGCGCGGCGGGCGGCGGCGCAGCAGCACCTGGCCCTGCGCGTCGGTGAGCCAGAAATGCGCCCCGTGGCGCAGCGGACGCGCGGCCTTCGCCGCCTTGCGCGGCAGCGTGGCGGCGATGCCCCGGCGGCGTCCGGCGCAGGCGGCGGTCCAGGGGCACAGCGCGCAGGCTGGGCCGGTCGGGGTGCAGATGGTGGCGCCGAGGTCGAACAGCGCCTGGGCGAAATCGGACGGACGCGCCCGGGCGGCAGGGTCGGCGCCGAGCCGCGCCGCACCGGCATGGATGGCGGGCTTGGCGGCGGGCAGCGCGTCCTCGACGGCGAACAGCCGGGCGACCACGCGTTCGACATTGCCGTCCACCGGCACCACCGGCAGGCCGAAGGCGATGGCGCCGACCGCCGCCGCCGTATAGGGGCCGATGCCCGGCAGGGCGCGCAGGCCGTCGAGGTCGGCGGGGAAGCCGCCTTGCGCCGCGACGGCCCTGGCGCAGGCATGCAGGTTGCGGGCGCGGGCGTAGTAGCCCAGCCCCGCCCAGGCCTGCATCACCGCCTCCTCGGGTGCTGCGGCCAGCGCCTGCACATCGGGAAAGCGCGTGAGGAATTTTTCATAATAGGGTACCACCGCCGCCACGGTGGTCTGTTGCAGCATGATTTCGCTGAGCCAGACGCGATACGGGTCCGGCCGCTCGCCCGGCAGGGCCCGCCAGGGCATGCGGCGGCGGTGACGGTCGTACCAGGTCAGAAGGGCGAGGGCGGAGGGCACGGAACGGGTATGGCGACGCCCAGCGATGACGACAAGACCGCTGCTGCCGGCAAGCCGGGCGAGCCCGCTGGCGGCGCGCGCCATGTCTACGGCCCGCGCCCGGTCGGCGCGCTGGTGCCCGCGCTGACCCGCCCGGCCTTCCGCCGCCGCGGCCCTGCCACCTATCAGGTGGTGGCGGACTGGGAGGTGATCGTCGGCCCCGCCATCGCCGCCGTCACCACGCCGCGCAAGCTGTTCTCGGGGGCGCTCTCCATCGCCTGCTCGGGCCCGATGGCGATGGAGCTGCAGCACCTGTCGGAGCAGCTGATCGGCCGCATCAACGCCCATCTCGGCAAGATCGCGGTGACCCGGCTGCGGTTCATCCAGGACGTTCCGCCGCCGCGCCCGCCGGCGCCGAAGCCGCGCCCCGTCGCGGTCGCCGCCGCCCGCGCGGCGGTGGCCGACCTGCCGCCCGGCGAATTGCGCAACGCGCTGGAAGCGCTGGGTCGCGCGATCTTGACGCGGCGAGCGCAATGAAGCCCCCTCGGATGCTCTCGACTCTCCGGGGAGCGCCGGGCTACAACACCACATGTTGAGGTCGAAATGCCTGTTTCACGTCGCACACTACTAAGTGTTGGGGGTCTCGTGGTCGCCGGTGGCGCCGTGGGCATCTGGCGCGCCACCGGTGGCTCCAGGGTGGAACTGCCGTCGGCGGCCCTGCCCGCCAACGCCGCCAGCCCGCCGCTCGCCGGCGACGACCCGCGCATGGCCGAGCGCAGCATCGGCCGCGCCGACGCGCCGGTGACGGTGACCGAGTGGTTCTCGCTGACCTGCCCGCATTGCGCCGCCTTCCATCGCGAATCGCTGCCGAAGATCCGCACCGAGCTGGTGGACACCGGCAAGGTACGACTCGTGTTCCGCGACTTCCCGCTGGATCAGGTGGCGCTGACCGCGGCCATGGTGGCGCACAGCCTGCCGCCCGAGCGCTACGAGCCGTTCGTGGCCGCGCTGCTGGCCACGCAGGACCGCTGGGCCTTCGCCCGCGGCGTCAACTCGACCGAGGAGCTGGCCAAGATGGCGGCACTGGCCGGCATGTCGCGCGAGGCGTTCAACGCCGCCATCGCCGACCAGGGGCTGCGCATGGCAATCCTGATGGCGCAGGACGAAGCCAGCAAAGTTTATCACGTCGACTCGACTCCGACCTTCATCTTCAACGGGCCCAAGGCCAAGGACCGCCGCGAAGCCGGCGCCCGCAGCTTCGAGGACTTCGCGAAGCTGGTGGCCGACGCCGCCGGCTAGAACAGCACAGGATACCCCCCGTCTTGCCCGTCAGCTTCAGCCGCCTGCGCATCGCCGGATTCAAGAGCTTCGCCGAACCGGCGGTCGTGGACATCCTGCCGGGGCTGACCGGGATCGTGGGGCCGAACGGCTGCGGCAAGTCCAACGTGGTGGAAGCGCTGCGCTGGGCGATGGGCGAGAGCTCCGCGCGCAGCATGCGCGGCGGCGAGATGGACGACGTGATCTTCGCCGGCACCGCGGCGCGCGCCTCGCGCAACATCGCCGAGGTGACGCTGGTGCTGGACGAGACCAAGGGCGCCGCCCCGCCGCCGTTCCACGAGGCGCCGGAGCTGGAGGTCAGCCGCCGGATCGAGCGCGGCCAGGGCAGCGCCTATCGCGTGAATGGGCGCGAGGCGCGGGCGCGCGACGTGCAGACGCTGTTCGCCGACCTCGCGACCGGCGCCCATTCCTCCGGCATGATCAGCCAGGGCCGCGTTGGCACCATCGTCAACGCGCGGCCGGACGACCGCCGCATCCTGCTGGAGGAAGCGGCGGGCATCACCGGCCTGCACGCGCGCCGGCACGAGGCGGAGCTGAAGCTGCGCGCCGCCGAGGCCAATCTCGCCCGCGCCGAGGACCTGCGCGGGCAGCTCGAGAGCCAGCTCGAGAGCCTGAAGCGCCAGGCGCGGCAGGCCAACCGCTACCGCACCATCTCCGGCACCATCCGCACCGCGGAGGCCGAGCTGCTGGCGATCCAGCGCGCCCGGGTGGAGGCCGCCCGCGCCGCCGCCCGCGCCGCTCTGCACGACGCCGAGTCGGCGGTGGCGGAGGCGACGGCCGAGGCAACCGCGGCGGCCACCCGCGCCACCGAGGCCGCCGCCGCCCTGCCCGCCCTGCGCAACACCGAGGGCGAGGCGCGCACGGCGCTGGAGCGGCACAAGGTCGCCGGCGAGCAGATCGCCGCCGAGGAGGCCCGCGCCCGCGCCGCCCTGGCCGCCGCCGGCCAGCGGCTGCAGCAGATCGGCAGCGACCTCGCCCATGCCGAGCAGTTGCAGCGCGACGCCGCCGCCGCCGCCGCCAGGCTGGCCGACGAGGATGCCCGCATCGCCGCCGAGGACGAGGCGCATCCGCCGCGCATGCAGCGCGCCGAGGAAGAGGCGATCGGCGCCGCCGAGGCGGTGCGCGTGGCCGAAGCCGAGGCCAACCGCGCCACCGAACACGCCGCCGAGCTCGCCGCCCGGCACCGGGCGCTGACCGAGGCGCTGGCCCAGGCGGAGCAGCGCGCCCGCCGGCTGGCCGAACAGGCGGCCAAGCTGAACGAGGAGCGCGCCCGCACCGCCGCCCAGCGGGTCGATCCGGCCCGGCTGGCGGAAGCCAACGCCGAGGCCGAGGCCGCCGCCGCCGCCGCCGCGGCCGCCCGCATTGCGTTGGACGAGGCCGAGCGCACCCGCGCCACGGCCTTGCAGCAAGCCCAGCAGGCCCGCGCCGCCGCCTTGCAGGAGGCGCAGAAAGCCCGCGCCGCGGCCCAGGAGGCAGCCCAGCGCAGCCGCGCCGCCGCCCAGGAAGAGGCGCAGCGGATCCGCATCTCTGCCCAGGAAGACGCCCAGCGCGCCCGCGCCGCCGCCCAGGCCGCCCTGGCCGCCGCCCGCGAGCGCGCCACCGCCGCCGAGAGCCTGCGCGCCCGGCTCGCCGCCGAGGTGCAGGCGCTGGCAGAGGTGCTCGGCGTCAAGGACAACGAGCAGTGGCCGCGCATGGTGGACCAGCTGCAGGTCCCCGCCGGGCTGGAAGCGGCACTCGGCGCGGCCCTCGGCGAAGAACTGGATTCCGCCGCCGACACGGCCGCCGCGCGCCATTGGCGGGAGCTGCCGCCGCTCGACCCGCCGCCGGCGCTGCCCGCGGGGGCGGAGGCGCTGTCCGCCCTGGTGCAGGCGCCGCCTGCGCTGGCCCGGGCGCTGTCGCAGATCGGCCTGGTGGAAGACGGCGCGGCCGTGCAAGGGCAGCTTGCCCCCGGCCAGGTGCTGGTCTCCCGCGCCGGCGCGGTGTGGCGCTGGGACGGCTACACCATCAAGTCAGGCACCCCCACCGCCGCCGCGGTCCGGCTGCAGCAGCGCAACCGGCTGGGCGGGCTGCGCACGGAACTGGCCGCGGCCCAGGCCGAGGCGGACGCGGCCCGGGCCGCCCGCATCGCCGCCGAGGACGCGGAGCGCACCGCCCGCAGCGAGGCCGAGACACGCGAGCGCACCGCCCGCGCGGACGCCGACGCGAAGGAGCGCACCGCCCGCGCCAAGGCCGA
>NZ_JAPDNT010000027.1 GCF_025989185.1 Limobrevibacterium gyesilva | reverse complement strand
AGCGCGCCGACCGCGCCGCCCAGCGCCGCCAGCCGGGTGGCGCGCGCGGCGAAGCGGGCGGCGATGTAGCTGTCGGTGGCGCCCAGGCCGTGCACGATCTCGATCGCCTCGCGCCGCGCCACGAGGCCCGCCCGGGTGGCGACGGCGATCACCGCCGCGGCGACCAGCGCCACCACCAGCAGCGCCGCCCAGGCGCAGGCCTGCAGGCTGCGCGCCAGCGTCGACAGCCGCCCCACCCAGACCCCGTGGCTTTCTGCCAGCGTCCCCGGGGCGGCGGCCTCCAGCCGTGCCGCCAGCGCCGGCAGGTCCGGCCCCTCGCCGGACAGATGCACCTCGATCACCGCCGGCAGCGGCAGCGACAGCTTGCCCGCGCCGGCGCCCAGCCAGGGGCGCAGCAGGTCGGCCAGTTCGGCGTCGCCGAGCGGGCGGGCGCTGGCGATGCCCGGCGCCCCCCGCAGGGCCGCCACCACCCGGTCGAGCCGCGTGGCCGACCCGTTCGCCGCCTGCGCGCCGGGATGCGGCACCTGCACGGTCAGCGCCGAGCCCGCGCCCTCCTGCCAGTGCCGCGCCAGCGACGCCGCGCCCACCGACCCGGCCAGCGCCAGGGCGGCCAGGAAGGCCATGGCCGCCACCAGCAGCGGCAGCATCCGGTCGCCCAGTCCGCGGCGCAGCCCGAGGTCGTCGAAGCGCGACGATCGGTGGCTGGTCTGGCTCGCCATCCTAGCCATTGTCCACCAGCCGGCCGTGGTCCAGCCGCAGCGCGCGTCCGGGATGGCGAGCGACCAGGGCATCGTTGTGGGTAGCCACGATCACCGTCGCCCCCAGCCGGTTCATCTCCTTCAGCAGGATCATCAGCCGCTCCGCCTGCACCTCGTCCAGGTTGCCGGTGGGCTCGTCGGCCAGCAACAGGCTGGGCCGGCCGACCACGGCACGGGCAATGGCCACGCGCTGCTGCTCGCCGCCCGACAGCTCGGCGGGGCGCGAGGCGGCCTTCCGGCCCAGCCCGACCCAGCGCAGCATCTCGATGACGTCGCTGCGGATCTGGCCTTCGGCACGGCCGGCAATGCGCAACGGCAGGGCGACGTTGTCGTAGGCCGACAGATGCGGCAGCAGGCTGAAATCCTGGAACACCATGCCGATCCGCCGCCGCAGCGACGGCAGCTCGCGGCGATGGGTGCGGCCGATATCGGCGCCCAGCAGCGTCAGCCGGCCGCTGGTCGGCCGCACCGCCAGGTGCAGCAGGCGCAGCAGCGACGACTTGCCGGCGCCAGACGGGCCCAGCAGCCAGCGGAAGCCGCCTTCCGGGACAATGCAGGTCAGGTCGCGCAGCACTTCGGGCCCGGGAGACGATCCGGATTGCGATCCCGGGCGCCACCCCTGGGAATAGTGCAGCCCCACTCCGTCCAGACGAATCATCGTGCGATGCTCATGTCGCGAATCAGGCCCCCGCCCCGCTTCCTTTTGCCATCAATGCCGCCCGCGCCGGAAGAACGATGGGGTCATCCTTCCGCGGTTGCCACGACCCGTGCCGTCGCGCAGGATCGGCTTCCCGTCCGAGATCCTTCGCATGCGCATTGTCTGCCCCGCCTGCCACGCGACCTATGAGGTGCCGCCCGCGCTGCTCGGGACGGGGGCGCGGCGGGTGCGCTGCGCGCGCTGCACCGCCGAATGGACGCCGGCTGCAGCGCCGGCGCCCGAAGCGCCTCCCGCCGCGGCCGCGCCAGCCGATGCCCCGCCGCAGGAACTGCGCATTCCCGACCCGCATCCGGCCGAGCCGCGACGAACCGGTTCGCGCCTCGGCGAGGTCCGTCCCGGCGAGGCGCGGCTGGAAGCCGAGCCGAAGCCGGAACGCCGCCGCCGCGCGCCCGGGCGCATTGGCGTCGAGGCCGTCGCCGCCCTGGTCATCAGCCTCGCCATCCTGGTGGGGCTGGCGGCGGTGGTGTTCGTCTGGCGAGAGGAGGTGATGGCCGCATGGGAGCCCAGCAAGCGCCTGTTCGCGTGGCTGGGCCTGCGTTGAATGTCCCTCGGGTCAGGCCTGCTTCAGCTCGATCAGGCTGCGGCGGATGACCCGGCCCCGGCGGATGCGGTCCTCGATATAGTCCGGGTCGCCCCAGCGCACCGCGCGCGCCATCGCCTGCGCGTCCTCCATGAAGCGCGCCAGCATTTCCAGCAGCGCCTCGCGGTTGTTCAGGAACACGTCGCGCCACATCACCGGGTCGGAGGCGGCGATGCGGGTGAAGTCGCGGAAGCCCGAGGCGGCGAACTGCAGCACCTGCTGGCGGCTCTCGCCCTCCAGGTCATCGGCGGTGCCGCAGATGGTGAAGGCCAGCAGATGCGGCAGGTGGCTGACGATGGCCAGCACCCGGTCGTGGTGGCCGGGCTCCATGGTCTCGGTCATCGAGCCGCAGCGGCGCCACAGCTCCGCGATCTTCTCCACCGAGTCGGCATCCGTGCCCGGCGGCGGCGTCAGCAGGCACCAGCGGCCCTGGAACAGCGTGGTGAAGCCGGCGTCCGGGCCCGAGTACTCGGTGCCCGCCAGCGGATGCGCCGGCACGAAATGCACTGCGTCCGGCACCAGCGGGCCCACGTCGCGGATCACCGACTGCTTGGTGGAGCCGACATCGGTCAGGATGCAGCCGGGTGCGAGATGCGGCGCGATCGTCTCGGCCAGCGCGGCATAGGCACCCACCGGGGCGCACAGCATCACGCAGTCCGCGCCCTCCACCGCCTTCGCCGGGTCCAGTTCCACCCGGTCGGCGATGCCCAGCTCCATCACCCGGTCGAGCGTCGCCTGGGTGCGGGCATTGGCCACCACCTCGGCGGCCAGGTCGCCGCGCTCGCGGGCGATGCGCGCGACCGAGCTGCCGATCAGGCCGATGCCCAGCAGCGCCAGCCGCTTGAACAGAGGTTCAGGCATGCAGTTTCTGCTCCGCCATGAAGGCGGCCAGCGTCTCGGCCACCAGGCCGCATTCCTCGGCGGTGCCGACGGTGATGCGCAGGCAATGCGCCAGATCGTAGGCGGCCATGCCGCGCACGATGATGCCGCGGTTCCTGAGGAACGCGTTGGCGGCCTCGGCGCGGGCGGCGGTGGCGAAATCGGCGAGGATGAAGTTCCCCTCGGTCGGCCACGCCTTGATGCCGGCGGCTTCCAGCGCCGCCGACAGCTTGGCCCGCCACTCGGTGTTGTGGGCGCGGTTCTTCTCCACCCAGCCCGGCTCGGCCAGCGCCGCCACCGCGGCCGCCTGCGCGGCCAGGTTCACGTTGAACACGCCGCGCACCCGGTTCAGCGCATCGACCACGCCGGGCGGCGCATAGGCCCAGCCCACGCGCAGCCCGCCCAGGCCGAACACCTTGCTGAAGGTGCGCAACATCACCGTGTTGTCGCCGGCATCGACCAGCTTCGCGCCGGCGTCGTAGTCCGGGCTCTCGACATATTCGGCATAGGCGGCGTCGATCGCCAGCAGCACGTCCGGCGGCAGCAGACGGCGCAGGCGCTCCATCTCCGCCTGCGGCAGCAGGCTGCCGGTCGGGTTGTTGGGGTTGGCGACGAACACCAGCCGCGTCGCCGGCGTCACCGCCGCCAGGATGGCGTCCACGTCCGTCGTCAGGTTCCGCTCCGGCGCCTTCAGCACCCGGCTGCCGGCATAGGTGCCGGCGATCTGGTACATGGTGAAGCCGTGCATGGACATGATGATGTCGGTGCCGGGCCCGCCATAGATGTGGCACAGATGGCCGATCAGCTCGTCCGAGCCGGTGCCGCAGACGATCCGCTCCGCATCGAGGCCGAAGCGCGCGCCGATGGCCCGGCGCAGCTCGACCGAACCGCCGTCGGGGTAGCGGTGCAGCTCGGCGGCGGCGGTCGCATAGGCGGCCTGGGCGCCCGGCGGCGGGCCGAACGCGCCTTCGTTGGAAGACAGCTTGATGATCCGGTTGACGCCGGGAACCTTCGATTCCCCGGCGACATAGGCGGCGATCTTCATCACCTCCGGACGGGGGCGGGGGCCGGTCTGGGTCATGCGTTGTCTCCGTCCAGGGGTACGGCATAGGCGCCCAGCACCACCGGTGGGCGCAGCACATCGGGAATCGCGGCCAGCCGCCCGTCGCCGTCGGCGACGTAGCCGTCGACCTCGACGAGGGCGTGCGCCATCTGGGCGCCGGCATCGCGGCGCAGGATCGCGGCACTCTGGGTGAAGCCCGCGGCCGCGAGGCCGGCGGACAGGCGGGCGCGGCTCATGTCCAGCGGCAATTCCAGGCCAACCAGCGAGCGGTCCTGCGCGCTGGGATCGGGCGCCACCGCGGCGACGACCAGGGCCTGCACCTGCGGCGCACCCTCGGACCGCGGCGCCCAGAACGGCAGGCGGGCCACCACGTGGATGCGCGGCTCGTCACGGTGCAGCAGCGCGATCCACCAGGCGGTGGCCGGCACCTCCTCGTCCGCGGGCATCGGCAGCACGGCGGCGGTGGCGCTGCCGGCGCTGACCTCGGCGATCGCCTGCGCCGGGCTGTGATGCACGCGCAGCGGCGTCAGCGCGCCGAAATGCTCGCGCGCGCACTGCACGAACTCGTTGCCGGCGCCGGTCTCGCACACGGTGATGACATACGGGCCCTGCATCGACGTGGTGGCCGCGAACAGTTCCCGCCACAACCGTGACAGCAGGCGGCGCGGCAGCGGGCCGGCGTGGCGGCGCAGCAGGCGGCGGATGATCTCGGCCTCGCGGCCCGGGCGGAACGCAACGCGGCCCTTGGCCCCCAGGGCGGCGACGCGGACGACCACGTCGGCGCGCTGCATCAGCAGGTCGTGGATGGCATCGTCAAGGCGGTCGAGCTCCAGCCGCAGCGCGGCGAGCTGCGCCGTTGCGTCGTTCGGCGCCTGCGGGGTCTGGTCTGTCTCGGCGGCGGAATGGGTGCTGGACATCTGCGCGTTCGGCTGTGGCAGTCTGGAATAGCGGATGCGCCCGGCGATGCAAAGGCGGCGGGCGCAATCGCGGGCCCCGCGCCCGTGCGGCGCGCGGACTGGAGGCTGTGCTGCGAAACCGCCGGTTGCAACCGGCGGGTCCGGGCCGCATATGGCGTCCGATCCAGGATGAAGCCGCCCATGGACCAGCCCGACCTCGCCGCCGTCACCCACCAGCACGTCGCCTTCGACGACGGCATGGCGCTGGATTGCGGCATGGCGCTCGGGCGGCTGGTGGTAGCCTACCGGACCTATGGCACGCTGAACGCGAGCCGTAGCAACGCTGTCCTGGTCTGCCACGCGCTGACCGGCGACCAGTATGTCGCCGAGACGCACCCGGTCACCGGCAAGGGCGGCTGGTGGGACATGGTGGTGGGCCCCGGCCTGCCGGTGGACACCGATCGTTATTTCGTGATCTGCGCCAACGTGCTGGGCGGCTGCATGGGCTCCACCGGCCCGCGCAGCCCGCGCGACGGCGCCGCGCCGGGCGTGCTGTGGGGCACCGACTTCCCGCCGGTCACCATCCGCGACATGGTCCGCGCGCAGAAGCGCCTGATCGACCATCTCGGCATCGCCCGCCTGTTCGCGGTGATCGGCGGCTCGATGGGCGGCATGCAGGTGCTGGAATGGGCCGCGAGCTACCCCGAGAGCGTGTTCGCGGCCGTGCCGGTGGCCACCGCCGCCTATCACTCGGCGCAGAACATCGCCTTCAACGAGGTCGGCCGCCAGTCGCTCTTCGCCGACCCCGACTGGCGCGGCGGCCGCTATTGGGAGAGCGGGAGCGTGCCGGCCCGCGGCCTCGCGGTCGCGCGCATGGTCGCGCACATCACCTATCTCAGCGAGCAGGCGCTGACCCGCAAGTTCGGCCGGCGGGTGCGCGGCGGCGCCGCGGCCGGCGACCTGGCGCTGTTCGGCGACATGTTCGAGGTGGAGAGCTATCTGCGCCATCAGGGCAGCACCTTCGTGCGCCGCTTCGACGCCAACTCCTACCTGACCATCACCCGCGCCACCGACTATTTCGACCTCGCCGCCGAGCATGACGGCAACCTGTCGGCGGCCTTCGCCGGCACGCGCACGCGGTTCTGCATCATCAGCTTCTCGTCGGACTGGCTGTACCCGACCGCGGAAAGCCGTGCCGTCGCGCGCGCCTTGAACCGGGCGGCGGCCAATGTGAGCTTCGTCGAGATCGCCAGCGACAAGGGCCACGACGCCTTCCTGCTCGACGAGCCGGATTTCCACCGCACCCTGGCCGGCTTCCTGGCCGGCTGCGCCGAGCACGCGGGGCTGCCGGAATGAACGCGCCGCCGCCGAACGACTCGGCCGAGCCGGTGCGCACCGAGGGCGTGAAATACGTGGCCAAGAACATGCGCCTCGACCTGCGGCTGATCGCCGAGATGATCGCGCCGGGCAGCCGGGTGCTCGATATCGGCTCCGGCGACGGCTCGCTGATCGGGTATCTCTACCGCACCCGCGGCTGCGACGCCCGCGGCATCGAGATCGACATGGCCGAGGTCACCCGCTCGGTGGCGCACGGCCTGCCGGTGATGCATGGCGACGCCGACAGCGACCTGGCCCAGTATCCGGACGGCGCATTCGACTACGTGGTGCTGTCGCGCACCCTGCAGGCGGTGGAGCGCCCGCGCGAGGTGCTGCGCCAGATGCTGCGCATCGGCACCAGCGCCATCGTCAGCTTCCCCAATTTCGGCCACTGGCAGGTGCGCTGGCAGTTGCTGCGCTCCGGGCGCATGCCGATGACCTCGGTGTGGAACCGTCCCTGGCACGAGACGCCGAACATCCACCCCTGCACCATCCGCGACTTCTTCCATCTGTGCGCGGACGAAGGCTACGTGGTCGAGAAATGGCTGGCGGTGGACGATGCCGGGCAGCGCTCGCCGTGGCGGCGCTTCTCGGGGCTGGCCAACCTGTTCGGCGAGCAGGCGCTGTTCCAGCTGCGCCGGGCCTGATCGCGTCCCGGCGCCGATCCGGACAGCCCTGCCGTCAGACCTGCCCGCGCAGCCGCAGCCACAGCATCAGCAGCGCATCGGCCGGCAACGCCGCCGCCTCGCGCAGGCGCCAGTACCAGCGCTTGACAAGGCCGCGCGCGGCCGGCCCGCTGGCGGCGGGACCGGCCCAGGCGTCCAGCCGCGCCAGCAGCAGCAGCACCACGCAGCGCGGCATGTGGTAGGCGCTGGTGGCCGCATAGACCGGGCCGCGATAGCCGCGCTCGCGCAGCAGCCGCGTGACCGCGCGGACAGACGACACGGTGTCGGTGGCGGTCTCATCGAGCACGATCTGCTCGTCCGGCACGCCGAGTTCACGCAGCAGGCGGGCCATGACCAGGGCTTCCGACGGGCCGTGGCGGCCGACGCCCCCGGTGGCGACATAAAGCGGCGTGCGCTGGTAGCGCCCGAACGCCTGTGCCGCCAGCACGCGCCGGCGCAGCGCCGTGCTGGGGGTGCCGTCGGCGCGCACGGCGGCCCCGAAAATGACGATGACTGTCTCGACCTCCTGCATCGCGGCCCGCTCAGGCCGGAGGCGCCAGCAGGATACGATTCGCCGCCGACAGCTTCGCCCAGGTTTCGCTCCAGGCGCGGGCGAAGGCGGCAGGGTCGGTGCCGCGCTCGGCCATGGCGGCGGCGATGTCGGCCACGCTGCGCCGCCCGTCGATCAGCCGCAGGATGGGTGCCGCCAACGGCGGCAGGGCCAGCGGCACTCGGATTTCGTTGAACAGCATGGTCAGGGTGCCGTCGGCACCGATCGAGCGTGCCAGGTCCTCGCCCGCTGTCTCGCGAGCCACCGGCACCGACCGGGGCGCCATCGCGTCCGCGGGCTCGGCCACCTCGCCGGCGCGCGTGCAATAGACCACATGCGTGCTCATGTTGCCCGCCACCGCCTCGGCCAGGGCGGCCCGCGCGAGCGGGTCCAGCTCCGCCGCCCGGGTGCGCAGCCGCGGTTCGGGCAGGTAGCAGGCGGGGTCGTAGCGCAGCGGTTCCACCAGGCAGGTGATGGCGAGGCTGGCCCCCGCCAGCAGTTCGTGCAGGGCCGGGATGGCGAAGGCGCGGTCGCGGGGATTGAGCAGCAGGTCGTAGAGCCCCGCATCGCCGCCGCTCAGATGGTCGGAGAAATAGCGGTTCATCCGCAGCCAGGCGGTTTCCGGCAGGTTACGCATCAGCCGCTTCGCCACGTCGAGCCGCGCCGCCGGCGGCCGGTCGGGCGGCGCCAGCAGGCGCAGCGCGTCCTGCAGCATGTAGACGCCGGTGCGGCCATGCGGCGCATACACCATCAGCCCCATGCCGCCGCCCGGCGCCAGCACCGCCAGCAGGGCGGCGAGTCCAGCCGCGGGGTCGGGCAGATGGTGCAGCACGCCGCAGCAGTCGATGTAGTCGAACGGGCCGAGCCCGCTCTCCGGCAGGTCCAGCAGCGACCCGCGCTGCCAGACGATGTTGGCGAGCCCCCGCGCCGCGGCCCGCGCCTGCGCCACCGCCATCGCGGCGGCCGAGCGGTCCAGGTAGGTGACTCTGCCGGGCTGCCCCAGCCGCGCCATCTGGGTGGCCAGCATGATCGCCCCGTCGCCGGTGCCGCCGCCGGCGACCAAGGCGCGCAGCGGCCGGCTGCGCGGACGGCGCGCCCCGAACACCCAGAAATCGACCTCGCGCAGATGGCTCGGGCTGCCGACCACCAGGCGTTTGGCCTCGTCACGCGGGTCGCGCGGAGGGTACGGATACGCCTCGTATTGTTCCGCGAGGCTGGCATCGGTTGCATCAGGCATGTCCTGCGGCATAGACCAGCGCGATGCGGCTGGCCAGAACGCGCGGGTATTTCGGAGTCGGGGCGGAGGGGGTGTCCAAATCCGCCAATGTCGGCGCCCTGCTGCGCACCGCGCATGCCTTCGGCGCGGCCTTCTGCTTCACCGTCGGCGCCGGCTTCGATGCCCGCGCCGGCCGCGCGGCCGACACCTCGGACGCGCCGGCGCATGTGCCGATGTGGCGTTTTCCGTCCGCCGAGGCCATCGCCCTGCCGCAGGGCTGCGTGCTGGTGGGCATCGAGCTGCTGGAGGACGCGGCCGACCTGCCGAGCTTCCGCCACCCGCTGAACGCGGCCTATATCCTCGGCCCGGAGCGTTCCGGCCTGTCGCCCGCGGTGCTGGCGCGCTGCCGCCACGTGGTGCGCATCCCCACCCGCTTCGCGCTGAACCTGGCCGTGGCCGGCGCCCTGGTGCTGTACGACCGGCTGCTGCAGCACGGCCGCTTCGCCGAGCGTCCGGTCATGAGCGGCGGCGCCGACCCCCTGCCCGATCCGGCCGGACACGGCGCCCCGGTGTTCCGCCGCACCATTCCCGACTGGTTGGGCCATGACGTGCCACTACCCGACCGGCCGGTATCCGACCGCCCCCTGAAAGACAAAGAGACATGAGCAGCACGCGCTTGTTACCGGCTATCGGCATCCGTATGTGTGGCGCCATGCGCGCAATCCCCGTCGCCTGGTTGGCCGTCCCCGTCCTTGGCGCCCTGGCCCTCGCCGGCCCGCCGGCCCTGGCCCAGAAGCCGGCGAAACCCGCGGCGCATCCGGCCCACACCCAGGCCAGCCCGCCGAAGGCCATCGGCAAATACGACGACTGGCAGGCCGCCACCCATGTCGAGGGCGGGCAGACCGTCTGCTACGCCTTCACCCGGGCGCAGAGTTCCGCGCCCGACCTGTCCGGCCGCGGCGACGTGGTGCTGACGGTGACCCAGCGCCCGACCCTGCGCGACGCGGTGGCGATCAGCGCCGGCTTCACCTACGCCGCGAACGCGGCCGTGGATGTGCAGATCGACCAGACCAACCTGGAATTCTACACCGCCCAGCGCTCGGCCTTCGCCCGCGACGGGCGCAGCGTGGTGGTCGGCATGCAGAAGGCCGCCAAGGTGGTGGCCCGCTCGCCCGGCCCGCGCAACGCCCAGGTCGCCGACACCTTCAGCCTGCGTGGCTTCACCGCCGCCTACAGCGCCATCAACAAGGCGTGCCCGCCAAAATGAACGCCATCCTGGACCTCACCGAGACCGAGCGCGCCCGTATCCTGGCCAAGACCGCGCGCTTCGCCCCGCCGCCGGCGCAGCTCGCCGACGGGCGGCGCGACTTGGTCGGCCTGTCGCGCGCGGAGCTTGCGGCCGAGCTGGCCGCGATCGGCGAGGCGCCGTTCCGCGCCAAGCAGCTCTGGCACTGGATCTATCACCAGGGCGCCACCGACTTCGCGCGCATGTCCTCGATCGCCAAGCCGACCCAGCAGAAGCTGGCCGAGCGCTTCATCGTCGGCCGCCCCGAGGCCGCCACGGTGCAGACCAGCAGCGACGAGACCCGGAAATTCCTGTTCCGCTTCCGCGACGGGCAGGAGGCGGAGACCGTCTACATCCCCGACCGCCAGGAGGATCGCGGCGCCGTCTGCATCTCCTCCCAGGTCGGCTGCACCCTGTCCTGCCGGTTCTGCCACACCGGCACCCAGGCGCTGGTGCGCAACCTCGGCGCCGCCGAGATCGTCGGCCAGTTCATGGCCGCGCGCGACAGCTACGGCGAATGGCCCAGCCCCAAGGGCGAGACCCCGCGGCTGCTGTCCACCATCGTGCTCATGGGCATGGGCGAGCCGCTGTACAACTACGAGAACGTCGCCAAGGCGATGACCATCGTCATGGACAACGAAGGCATCGCGCTGTCACGCCGGCGCATCACCCTGTCGACCTCCGGCGTGGTGCCGATGATGGACCGCGCCGGCGCCGAGCTGGGCGTGAACCTGGCGGTGTCGCTGCACGCCGTGCGTGACGAATTGCGCGACGAGATCGTGCCGCTGAACCGCAAATACCCGATCGCGGAGCTGATCGCCGCCTGCCGCCGCTACCCCGCGGCCAGCAACGCGCGCCGCATCACCTTCGAATACGTCATGCTGAAAGGCATCAACGACACCGAGGCCGACGCCCGCGAGCTGGTGCGCCTGATCGCCGGCATTCCCGCCAAGGTGAACCTGATCCCGTTCAACCCCTGGCCCGGCAGCCCCTACGAGACCAGCACCGGCAAGGCGATCGACCGTTTCGCCAACATCGTGATGGACGCCGGCTTCTCCTCGCCCGTGCGCACCCCCCGTGGCCGCGACATCCTGGCCGCCTGCGGACAGTTGCGCACGGAAAGCCGGCGGGAACGGCAGGGACAGGGCGCGGGCGTCGTCACGCAAGGGGCTTAGGGGGTTTTAGGGTAGCACCCCTGCCCTTGCTTCCTGCAGCCCCCTGTCGTGCAATGCCCGCAATGACCGACACCCTCTCGCGCGTGGCGTTGCCGTTGGGCCTTCTGGCGGCGGCGGCCTTCCTGTCGTCGGCCGGGGCGCGGGTGATCGATCCGTTGCTGCATGTGATCGCCACCGATTTCGCCACCACGGTGCCGGCGGTGTCGATCGTCGTGGCCGCCTATACGCTGCCGTACGGGCTGTGCCAGATCTTCCTCGGCCCCCTGGGCGACCGGGCCGGCAAGTTGCGGGTGATCCTGGCGGCCCTGCTGGCCTATGCGCTGGCCACCGGCGCGTGTGCGCTGGCAGGCAGCCTGCCGGCGCTGACGGCATTGCGGGTGGCGGCCGGGGCGGCCAGTGCCGGGCTCATTCCGGTCGGCATGGCCTATATCGGCGATGCCGTGCCGTATCGGGACCGGCAGGTGATGCTGGGCCGATTCCTCAACGGGGTGGTGCTGGCACAGGTGATGGCCGGGCCGCTGGGCGGGGTGTTCGGCCAGTATCTGGGCTGGCGCGGCGTGTTCGTGCTGCTGGCGGCAGGCGCGTTGCTGGTGGCCGCGGCGCTGGCGCTGCGTATCGGCAGGCTGCCGGACCGGCGCAGCGGCGCCGCCGGGTTCCACCTCGGCAACTACCTGGCGCTGACCCGGCACCGCTTCGCCCGCCGGCTGCTGCTGTGCGCCCTGTTGGACGGAATGGTGCTGGTCGGCTGCTTCCCGTTCTTGGCGCCATACATGCACGAGGCGTTCGACCTGCCCTATGCGGTGGTCGGCCTGGTGCTGTCCTGCTTCGGGATCGGGGCGCTGGCCTATACCCGCCTGGTCAAGCGCTTGGTGCCGCTGCTGGGCGAGCCCGGGCTGGTGGTGGCCGGGGGCGTGGTGACGTCCGGGGCCATTGTCGCCGGCATGCTCAGCCCGTGGTGGCAGGTGTTCATTCCCGTGCAGATGCTGATGGGCCTGGGCTTCTTCCTGCTGCACGGGGTGATGCAGGCCCGCGCCACCGAGATGCTGCCGAACGCCCGGGCCACCGCGGTGTCCAGCTTCGCCTTCATGCTGTTCATGGGCCAGAGCGCCGGGGCGCTGGCGATGGGGGCGCTGATCGCCCGGTTCGGCTATCGCGGCGCCTTCTTCATCGATGCCGCGTGCATCCTGGCCCTCGGATTCCTGCTGCGCGGCCTGATGCGGCGCAGGAGCGAATGACCGCCCCACCTTGCGCAACGGGCCATAGCAGCGTTACCTCGCCCCCTTGACCACGACCGCTGAAGGAACAGGCTGCCCATGCGCGTGAAGGATGTGAAGAAGGTCGTGCTTGCCTATTCGGGCGGGCTGGATACCAGCGTGATCCTGAAGTGGCTGCAGAGCACCTACAAATGCGAGGTGGTGACCTTCACCGCCGATCTCGGCCAGGGCGAGGAGCTGGAGCCGGCCCGCAAGAAGGCCGAGATGTTCGGGGTGAAGGAGATCTTCGTCGACGACCTGCGCGAGACCTTCGTGAAGGACTTCGTCTTCCCGATGTTCCGCGCCAACGCGCTGTACGAAGGCCAGTATCTGCTGGGCACCTCCATCGCCCGCCCGCTGATCGCCCAGCGCCAGATCGAGATCGCGGAGATGGTCGGCGCCGACGCGGTGGCCCATGGCGCCACCGGCAAGGGCAACGACCAGGTGCGCTTCGAGCTGTCCTATTACGCGCTGAAGCCGGACGTGAAGGTGATCGCTCCCTGGCGCGAATGGGACCTGACCAGCCGCACCCGGCTGCTGCAGTTCGCCGAGGAGAACCAGATCCCCATCGCCAAGGACAAGCGCGGCGAAGCCCCGTTCAGCGTGGACGCGAACCTGCTGCACTCGTCGTCGGAGGGGAAGATCCTCGAAGATCCCGCCATCGAGGCCGACGAGATCGTCTACCAGCGCACCATCCGCCCCGAGGACGCGCCGGACAAGGCCACCGTCATCTCCGTCGATTTCGAGCATGGCGACGCGGTGGCGATCGACGGCGTGCGGCTGTCGCCGGCGGCGCTGCTGACCCGGCTGAACGAGCTGGGCAAGGCCAACGGCATCGGCCGCCTGGACCTGGTGGAGAACCGCTTCATCGGCATGAAGTCGCGCGGCGTCTACGAAACCCCCGGCGGCACCATCCTGATCGCGGCGCATCGCGGCATCGAGAGCATCACGCTGGATCGCGAGGCGGCGCATCTGAAGGACAGCCTGATGCCGCGCTATGCCGAGCTCATCTACAACGGTTTCTGGTTCAGCCCGGAGCGGCGGATGCTGCAGGCGCTGATCGACGAGAGCCAGAAATCGGTCACCGGCCGCGTACGGCTGAAGCTGTACAAGGGCAACGTCTCCGTGATCGGGCGCGAGAGCCCGAACAGCCTTTATTCCATGAAGGTGGTGACGTTCGAGGAGGACCAGGGCGCGTACGACCAGTTCGACGCGCAGGGGTTCATCAAGCTGAACGCGCTGCGCCTGCGCCTTGGGGCGATGGCGGGCCGCAAAGGGGGAAGTCTCTGACGATGGCTATTTCGATGTATTCGGCCTCGGTGCCGATGTTCAAGACGCTGCTGGGCGCCCTGTCCGCCGTGCTGGACAAGGGTGCGGCCTTCGCCGAGGCGAAGAAGTTCGACTCGTCGGTGCTGGTCAACGCCCGCCTGGCGCCGGACATGTTCCCGCTGAGCAAGCAGGTGCAGATCGCCACCGACATGGTCAAGGGCGGCGCCGCCCGCCTGGCCGGCGTGGAGATCCCCGTCTACGCCGACGACGAGGCCACGATCGACGAGCTCAAGGCGCGCATCGCCAAGACCGTCGCCTTCCTCGACACCCTGTCCGCCGGCCAGATCGACGGGACCGAGGGCAAGGAGATCGTGCTGAAGATGCGGGCCGGCGACACCACCTTCACCGGCCAGCGCTACCTGATCGGGTTCGTGATCCCGAACGTGATCTTCCACTGCGCCACCGCCTACGACATCCTGCGCCACAACGGCGTGGACGTCGGCAAGCGCGACTTCCTCGGCGCTTACTGACCCCGAACGCCCCGGCGGATGGCAAGCTGCCGTCCGCCGGGCCGCCTCTTGCAGGAATTCCGCCACATGCCCGTGATCAACCGCATCGCCGCCAATGCCGACGAGCTGACCGAGTGGCGCCGCGACATCCACGCCAACCCCGAAATCGGCTTCCAGGAGCAGCGCACCAGCGAGCTGGTGGCGCAGAAGCTCACCGCCTGGGGCATCGAGGTCGCGCGCGGGATCGCCACCACGGGCGTGGTCGGAACCCTGCGCCGCGGCAGCTCGGACCGCGCCATCGGCATCCGCGCGGACATGGATGCGCTGGCCATGGACGAGGCCAACGATTTCGCTCATCGCAGCCGCAATCCCGGCATGATGCATGCCTGCGGCCATGACGGGCACACCACCATGCTGCTGGGGGCCGCGAAATACCTGGCGGAATCGGGCAATTTCGACGGCACCGTGCATTTCATCTTCCAGCCCGCCGAAGAGGGCGGCGGTGGCGGCCGGGTGATGGTCGAGGAAGGCCTGTTCGAGCGCTTCCCCTGCGACATGGTGTTCGGCGCCCATAACGACACCTCGCTGCCGGTCGGCGTGATGACGGCGGTGGAAGGCTCGGTTTCGGCCGCGTCGGACCGTTTCTGGATTCGCATTACCGGCCGCGGCGGCCACGCCGCCCGGCCGCATCGCAGCATCGACCCGGTGGTGGTGGGCAGCCATATCGTGCTGGCGCTGCAATCCATCGTGGCGCGCCGCACCGACCCGCTGGACAGCGCGGTGCTGTCGATCACCCAGTTCCACGCCGGCAGCGCCGGCAACGTGATCCCCGAGGAGGCGGTGCTGAACGGCACCGTCCGCACCTTGCTGCCGCATGTGCAGGACGAGGTCGAGAAGCTGATGCCGCAGATCGTCGAGGCCACCGCCGCCGCCCACGGCGCCAGCGCGACCGTGGAGTACATGCGCGGCTATCCCCCGGTGGTGAACGCGCCCGAGCCCACCGCGCGGGCCGCGCGCGCGGCCGAGAAGCTGCTGGGGTCGGAAGGCGTGATCCGCAAGCGCCCGCCGAGCATGGGCGGCGAGGATTTCAGCTATATGGCCCTGGCGGTGCCCGGCTGCTTCGTGCGCATCGGCCAGGCCAACGGCGCCCATGGCAGCGTGCCCGTGCACAACCCGAAATACGACTTCAACGACGACATCCTGCCGATCGGCGCGTCCTATTGGGCGATGCTGGTCGAGCAGGAACTCGCGCGCGGCTAGAGCATGTTCGTTTTGGACGAGCATGCTCTAGCTCATATTTCGCGATCAATTTCATCGGCATGGAATCGCCGGGCGATTCCATCTGTGCCGATATTGCTCTGACCGCGCCCGGATGAGCAGCGCCGTCGCGGCCTTCCTGCTGGCCTTCCCGGCGCTGTTCTCCATCGTGAACCCCGCGGGCGGCGCCTTCATCTTCAACGAGGTGACGTCCGACCTGACCCGGGCCGAGCGCATCCGGCTCGCCGGCAAGGTCGCGTTCTTTTCGCTGCTGGTGATGCTGGCGTCGCTGTGGGGCGGCGCCTACATCATGAACTTCTTCGGCATCTCGCTCGGCGCGCTGCGCATCGCCGGCGGCGCCGTGGTGGCCTTGCGCGCCTGGGACCTGCTCTCCGCCCCCGAGCGCCAGGAGGCCCGCAAGCAGGAGCAGGCCGGCTCCAGCGGCCGCGCCATCGAGGACATCGCCTTCTTCCCGCTGACGCTGCCGTTCACCACCGGTCCCGGCACCATCTCGGTGGCAGTGGCGCTGGGCGCCAACCGCCCGACCAGCGGCGACCGGCTGCTGGCGTTCTTCATCGGCATGACCGGAGCCGCGCTGGCGATCGCGCTGTGCATCTGGGTCGCCTATCGCTCGGCGGACCGCGTTGCCGCCCTCATCGGCGCCTCCGCCCGCCGCACCATCGCCCGGCTCACCGCCTTCCTGCTGCTGTGCATCGGCACCCAGATCATGATCAACGGCCTGGTGGACGTGGTCGCCACCATGTTCCAGGCCCAGCCCGTGCCGGGTTGACCGCGATCACGCCAAGTTCGGCCACGCCCCGCGCCCGTACCCCCTTATAATGCGTGGCATAGCCGGTCGGCGGGCAATCCCGTCCGCGACGAGAAGGGGCGCCCCGGGGCCGCCCGGGCCGCGAAGCGACCATGCCGGACCTCCAGGCGGTCTTCCTCGCGCGCGTGCAGTTCGCCTTCACCCTTGGCTTCCACATCGTCCTGCCGGCCTTCACCATCGGGCTCGCCAGTTACCTGATGGTGCTGGAGGGGCTGTGGCTGCGCACGCGCAACCAGGTCTACCTCGATCTGTTCCGCTACTGGGTCAAGGCGTTCAGCCTGAGTTTCGCCATGGGCGTCGTCTCCGGCCTGGTGATGTCCTACCAGTTCGGAACGAACTGGAGCGCCTTCTCGGACCGCACCGGCCCGATCGTCGGCCCGATGATGGGCTACGAGGTGCTGACCGCCTTCTTCCTGGAGGCCGGCTTCCTCGGCATCATGCTGTTCGGCATGCAGAAGGTGGGCCCGGTCCTGCACTTCATGGCGACCTGCATCGTCGCCCTGGGCACGCTGATCAGCGCGTTCTGGATCCTGTCGGCGAATTCCTGGATGCAGACGCCCGCCGGCTACACGCTCACGCCCGATGGCCACTTCCTGCCGGCAGATTGGGCCGCGGCCATCTTCAACCCCAGCTTCTTCTACCGCCTGCCGCATATGGTGCTGGCGAGCTATCTCTGCGTCGCCTTCTTCGTCGGCGCGGTGGGCGCGTGGCACCTGCTGCGCGACCCCGCCAACGCCGCGTCGCGCACCATGTTCTCGATGGCGATGTGGATGGCGCTGCTGGCCGCCCCGGTGCAGATCGTCGTGGGCGACCTGCACGGGCTGAACACCCTGCACCACCAGCCCGCCAAGATCGCCGCCCTTGAAGGCCATTGGGAGACTGGGCGCGGGGTGCCGCTGATCCTGGTCGGCATGCCGAACATGGCGACGGAAACCACCGACTACGCGCTCGAAATCCCTTATCTCGGCAGCCTGGTCCTGACCCATGAGCTGAACGGCGAGGTCAAGGGCCTGAAGGACTGGAAGCCCGAGGACCGGGCCTATTCCCCCGTGGTGTTCTGGGCCTTCCGGATCATGGTGGGCCTCGGCTTCCTGATGGCGGCCCTGGGCGTGTCCGGCTTCGTGCTGCGCCGGCGCGCCAGGCTGTTCACCACCCCCTGGCTGCTGCGCACGATGGTGGCGATGGCGCCGGCCGGCTTCGTCGCCCTGCTGGCCGGATGGATGGTGACCGAGGTCGGGCGCCAGCCCTACACCGTCTATGGCCTGCTGCGCACCGAGCACAGCGCCTCGCCCATCGCCGCCGTGGGCGTGGCCACGTCGCTCGCCGCCTTCGTGGTGGTCTACCTGATCGTGTTCGGCGCCGGCTTCGTCTTCCTGCTGCGTCAGATGGCGCGGCCGCCGGCCGCCGGCGAACCCGGCCCACCGCCCGATCTGCTGACCCGCACCGCTGGCATCGCCCCGGGGGCTGTGGTGCAACCGCTGGCCGGGGAGTAGGCGCCATGCTGGCATCGCTCGATCTGCCGCTGATCTGGGCCGCGCTGATCGCCTTCGCGGTGCTGGCCTATGTCGTGCTGGACGGGTTCGACCTCGGCGTCGGCATCCTGTTCGCGGTGGAACACGACGCGACCGACCGCGACGTGATGGTGAACTCCGTGGCCCCGGTGTGGGACGGCAACGAGACCTGGCTGATCCTGGGCGGCGGCGGGCTGATGGCGGTGTTCCCGCTGGCCTATGCGGTCATCTTGCCGGCGCTGTACCCGGCCATCATCGCCATGCTGCTGGCGTTGATCTTCCGCGGCGTTGCCTTCGAGTTCCGCTTCCGCGCCGCCAGCCGCGCCGGGCGACTGGGGTGGGACATCGCCTTTTTCGGCGGGTCCACGCTCGCCGGCTTCTGCCAGGGCCTCGCCCTCGGCGGCCTGCTGCAAGGAATCAAGGTCGAGAACCGCGCCTATGCCGGGGGATGGTGGGACTGGCTGACCGGCTTCACCATCCTGTGCGGGCTGGCCGTGGTCATCGGCTACGCGCTGCTGGGCGCCTGCTGGCTGATCTGGCGCACCGAAGGCGAGCTGCAAAGCCGCTGCCGCCGCCACGCCCGCTCGCTCGGGGTGGGAACCCTGGCGCTGATCGTGGTCGTCAGCCTGTGGACGCCGATGCTGAACCCCGCCTTCAGCCAGCGCTGGTTCGGCTGGCCGGGCATCGTGCTGACCAGCCCGGTGCCGATCCTGGTGGCATTGCTGGCCTGGCAGTTCTGGCGCGGCCTGTCGCTGAAGCACGACGTGACCCCGTTCCTGTGCGCGCTCGGCTGGTTCGTCCTGTGCTACGCCGGCCTCGGCATCAGCCTGTACCCCGCCATCGTGCCGCCTTCCATCACCATCCGGGACGCTGCCGCACCACCGGAGAGCCAGGGCTTCCTGCTGGTCGGCGCCATCGTGCTGGTGCCGATGATCCTGGCCTATACCGGCTATGCCTACTGGGTGTTCCGCGGCAAGGTGCGCCCCGGCATGCACTACCACTGATGATCCGCCGCCTGCTGTGGTTCGCCGCCCTGTACGCCGCCGGCCTCCTGGCCACCGCGGCGGTGGCTTACGCCATCCGGCTGGCGTTGCGGGGCTGAACCTCAGAACTGCCGCAACAACCGGTCGATATAGTCCAGCTCCGGCTGCGGCCGGGTGCGTTCGGCGCCGCGGCGGCGGAGTTCCTCCTGGATGGCGCGGGTGCGGGCTTCCTCCATCTGGTCGGGCACCTGCACGTCGCCGCTTTCGTCGAGGCCCGACGTGCCTTCCTTGAGGTTGCGGCCCAGCGGGTCGCGGCGGTCGTCGGCGCGGCGGTCCATCGAGCGGCCGCGGCCCCAGGGGCGGTCGGCGCGGCCGGCGCCGTAGCGGTCGCCGCCGTACTGGTTGCCGAACTGGCCGCCGGGCTGGTTGCCATCTTGTCCGTTCCCGGCCATCTGGCCGTCCTGGTCCCCGTCGTCACCCTCATCGTCGCCCTGGTTGTCGCCGGGGCGGCCGAACTGGCGGGCCATCTGCTGGCTCATGCCGCGGCCGCCTTTCTGCAGCGCCTCGATGGCGCGCTGCTGGGCGCCGGCAGCGGCGGGGTCCTGGCCCTGGCCCAGCGCCTGCATGGCCTCGCGCATGGCGGTGTCGGCCTCGCCCAGATTGGGCGGGATCTGGCCGGTCAGGTCGCCGTATTGCTGCATCAGCTCACCCAGCGCGCGCCGCAGCGCCTGCTGGACGCGCTGCTCGCCCTGGCGTTCGGCGGTCTGGCGCTCGTTCGTTGGGCGCTCGTTCGTCTGCGGCCGTTCCTGGCCGGCGCCCTGTTGCGGGTCCCAGGGCTGCCGCGGGAACGGGAAGGGCCGGCGCGGGTCCGCCGCGCCGCCGCGGTCGGCGTCGGCGCGCTGCTGCGCGTGGTCCAGCAGCCCGCCCTGGCGGCGCACCATGTCCTGCAGCGCCGACATCTGCTGCTGGCCGCGCTGGCGCTTCTCGGCGCGCTGGCGCTGGCGCTCGGTCATCTGGCCGTGCTCCGGCCGGGCGTTCTGCAGGTCCTGCAGCATCTGGTCGAGTTCGGCCAGCTTCTGCCGTGCGTCGTCCATGCGCCCTTCGCGGGCGGCTTCGCGGGCCTCCTCGGCCAGGCGCTGCAGGTCGCGCGCATCCAGGCGCTGGCTGTCCGGGTCGAATTGCTGGCTGCCGGGGTCGCGCCGCGCCTGCTCGGCCAAGGCGTCCAGGTGCCGCTGCAGCGCCTCCTGCACGTCCTTCATGCGGCGGTCGATCTCCGCGGGATCGACCTTCTCGCCGCGCTTGTCCGCATCCAGCGCCTCGCGCAGCGCCTGACGCGCCTGCTCCAGGGCGCGGGCGGTGCGCTCCGGGGCGCCTTCCTCAAGATGCAGGGCCAGTTGCCACATGCGGGACTGGGCCTCATCGACGGCGGACTGCGAGCGGTCGCGATACAGCAGCCCGGCGATGGCGCGCAGGTTCAGGAAGGCGCCGAGATCGTCCTTCCAGACCTCGTCGAGCCCGGCCAGCCGGTCCAGCTGGTCGATTGCCGGCACGCGGTCATCGGGCTTCAGCGTCAGGCCCTTGCGCACCGCCATCAGCGCGCGCGCCACCGGATGCTGGAACCGGCGCTCCGGCAGGTTGAAGCCGGCCTCGGCGCTGGTCCCGGTCAGGCCAGGGGCGTCGCGGGCCACCAGCCGGGCGATCACCGGCAGGCCGGCCCACGGATGCGCCGTCAGGTCCTGCAGGCGCACGCCCTTGGCGGATTTGGGCGAGCCGCCGGGCAGCGGGATCACCACCACCAGCGGCGGCGCGTCGGGCCGGTCGCGCAGCTTCAGCTCGGCCTGCAGCGAGACCACGCCGTATTCGTGCGAAACCTGCCACGGCAGCCGGGTCTGCGGCTGGCGCGTGCTGCGGGTGGCGCCGGGCGGCTCGGGGAAGCTCACCTCGGGCGCGCGGTCGGCCACCACGGTCAGGTCCCAGGCGCCGAGCTGGCGGCCATGCCGCACCACGCGCAGCCGGCCGCCGCTGGTCAGGTCCTGGTCGGCCTGGAAGCTGGCGTTGTCCAGCGTCTGGAACGGCGCGGTCCGGCCATCCAGCGTCAGGCTGGGCACGCCGCTGCCGCCGGTCAGGCTGATGGTCAGGTGCGAGCCGGACGGCACCGAGACGGCCCCGCCCTCGGCGTTGAGGAACAGCGGCGCCAGGCCGGTGAAGGCGGGCGGCGTGATCCAGGCCTGCAACTGGGTGGTGGACGGCGTGGCCGGGGGCGCGAACACTGGGTTGACGGCGCGCGCGAGCCGCGCCGGGGTCTGTTCGCCGGCGATGACGAGGCAGGCCACCAGGGCGACGATCAGGCCGCCACGCAACGCCCGCCGGTCCCGCGCCGCCAGCCCCGGCCGCGGAATGCCGACACGCAGGCGCCCGATCTGCGCCTGCGCCCGCGCCACATGGGCCTTCCACAGCGCCTCCGCGCCCCGTGCCGCCGGGTGGTCGGCCAGCACGGCCAGCGGCCGGTGCCGCAGCCCCGAGGCGCGTTCCAGCCGCCGGTCCGCCTCGCCGGCATCGGGCATGGCGATCCGGTACAGCCCGCGTGCCAGCAGCGCGAGCATGGCGGCCACGGTCACCACCAGCAGGGCAGCGTGCAGCCCGGGCGGCAGCAACGCCGGAAGATCGAGCAGCGCCGCGCACAGGAACGCGCCGGCAAGGCCGATCGGCGGCCACAGCGCCGGCCACAAACGTTCGAACAGCAGCACGAGGCGGGCTTGCGCGCGCCGCCGCCGCAGCACGTAGAACAGGACGTCGGTCCGGTCCGGTGTCTGCGGCTCGTCGCTCATCGCACCCCGCTCATTCCAGGAATTCGGGAATCCGTTCTCCGGCCCACAATTCGGTCTGCAACTGCCGGTCACGGATCACCGCCCAGCGGTCGCCGTCGATCAGCGCGATCGGCGCCTGCGGCCGGGCGTTGTAGGTGGAGCTCATCACCGCCCCATAGGCGCCGGCATCGAGAATGGCGACGCGGGCGCCGGCGGACAAGGCCGGCAGCATGCGGTTGCGGGCGAAGGTGTCGCCGGTCTCGCAGACCGGGCCGACGATGTCGACCGGCCCGGCGGGGCCGACGGCGTTGCCGGCCGCCAGCGGCACGATGCCGTGCCAGGCGTCGTACATCGCCGGCCGCACCAGGTCGTTCATCGCCGCATCCAGCACCACGAACCGCTCGCTGCCCTTGACCAGGATGACGGAGGCAAGCAGCACGCCGGCCGGCCCCACCAGCCAGCGCCCCGGCTCGGTCATCAGCTTCAGGTCCATGCCGCCGAAGGCCGCGCGCAAGGCGCCGGCGAAAGCGGCGGGCGACGCGCCGGGGTCGTCGCGATAGCCGATGCCAAGGCCGCCGCCGCAATCCATATGCGTGACCGTGTTGCCCTGGGCCCGCAGCGCCCGCACCAGCTCGGCGGCGCGGCCATAGGCGGCGCGGTAGGGGGCGATCGAGAGGATCTGGCTGCCGATATGCAGCGCGAGCCCCACCGGCTCGACCCCCGGCAGGCCGGCGGCATGCGCGTACAGCGCCGCGGCATCGGCATAGGGGATGCCGAACTTGTTCTCGGCCTTGCCGGTGGTGATCTTGGCGTGCGTGCCGGCATCGACATCGGGGTTGATGCGCAGGGCCACGCGGGCAACGCGGTCCATGCCGGAGGCGATGGCGGAGATCATCTCCAGCTCCGCCGGGCTCTCGACGTTGAGCTGGGCGATGCCCTCGGCCAGCGCGAGGCGGATCTCGCGCTCGGTCTTGCCCACGCCGGAGAACACGATGTGCGCGGGGGCGATGCCGGCCACACGGGCGCGGCGCAGCTCGCCCTCGCTGACCACGTCGGCCCCGGCGCCGGCGCCAGCGAAGATGCGCAGCACCGCGAGATGGTCGTTCGCTTTCACGGCGTAATGGACCTGGGCGTCGAGCCCCGCCAGCGCGGCGGTGAACTCCGCCAGCCGCGCCCGCATGGTGCCGGCCGAATACACCCAGGCCGGCGTGCCCAGCACGTCGGCGATGCGGTTGAGCGGAACGCCTTCGAGGGTCAACCCATCCAGGGCGTTCATGGACAGATGCGGCCGGGCTGCGATCAGCTCGGCGACATCGGGTTCGGCGTCGCTTGGTGCGAGGGCGGTGACGGACATTGGCGTAAAGTAGGGCCGGCCCGCCCCCTTCGCCAGTATTTCAGCGCTGCGGATATGTTTTCGGATAGATCACCTGGTCCGGCGGCCCCGGCGGCGACGGCGGCCCCCGCTTGCCGCAGGCGGACAGCGCCAGCGTGGCGAGCATGAACGCGAGCAGCAGTGCCCTCATCCCAGGGCCGCCTGCCAGCGCGCGGCCTGCTGCGCCACGTTGGCGGGCGCGGTGCCGCCATAGCTGGTGCGCGAGGCCACCGAGGCCTCCACCGTCAGCACCCCGAAGATGTCTGCGGTGATCCCCGGCTCCTCGGCCTGCATCTCCGCCAGCGTCAGCCCGGCGAGATCGACGCCGCGCGCCTCGGCCTTGGCCACCAGCCGGCCGGTGACGTGATGCGCGGTGCGGAACGGCAGCCGCAGCACCCGCACCAGCCAGTCCGCGAGATCGGTGGCGGTGGCGAAGCCGGAGCCGGCGAATTCGCGCATGCGCGCGGTGTCCGGCGTCATGTCGCGCACCATCCCGGCGATGGCGGCCAGGGACAGTGCCCAGGCGTCGGCGGCGTCGAACACCGGCTCCTTGTCTTCCTGCATGTCCTTCGCATAGGCCAGCGGCAGGCCCTTCATCACCGTCAGCAGGGCGACCAGCGCGCCGTTGACGCGGCCGGTCTTGGCGCGCACCAGCTCGGCGGCGTCGGGGTTGCGCTTCTGCGGCATGATCGAGCTGCCGGTGGTGAAGGCGTCGCTGAGCCGAATGAAGCGGAACGGCGCGCTGCACCAGATCACGATCTCCTCGGCGAAGCGCGACAGGTGCATGGCCGAGATCGCGGCGGCGGCGAGGAATTCCAGCGCGAAGTCGCGATCCGACACGGCATCCAGCGAATTGGCGGTGGGCCGGTCGAAGCCCATCAGCCGGGCGGTCATGTCGCGGTCGAGCGGGAACGAAGTCCCGGCCAGCGCCGCCGAACCGAGCGGGGATTCGTTCAGCCGCCGCCGGCAATCGGCCAGCCGGCCGCGATCGCGCGCCAGCATTTCCACATAGGCCAGCAGATGGTGGCCGAAGGTCACGGGCTGGGCCGTCTGCAAATGGGTGAAGCCTGGCATCGGGTCGGCGGCATGGTCGGCGGCACGGTCCGCCAGGGCGCGCATCACGTCGGCGATTTGGGCATCGAGCCCGTCGATCGCGTCGCGCACCCACAGCCGGAAATCGGTCGCCACCTGGTCGTTGCGCGAGCGCCCCGTGTGCAGGCGCTTGCCGGCCTCGCCGATGCGCTCGGTCAGCCGCGCCTCGATGTTCATGTGGATGTCTTCGAGCGTCTCCTCGAACGGGAAGCGCCCGGCATCGATCTCGGCGGCGATCGCCTCCAGCCCGCTGCGGATGCCGGTTTCGTCCTGGGCCGTGATGATGCCCAGCTTCGCGAGCATGGCGGCATGCGCGAGCGAACCGCGGATGTCCTGGCGCCACATCTTGCGGTCGAACCCGATCGAGGCATTTATCTCCTGCATCACCACCGAGGGGCCGGCGGCGAAGCGGCCGCCCCACTGCATGTTGGCATCGGTATTGCGCAGCTTCGGGGTTTCGCTCACGAGAGGCGTTCCATCATGAAGATCATCACACGCCGCGCCGTCCTGGCGGCAGCCGGGACGCTGGCGGCCGGGACCGTAGCCGCGGTCACGCTCTGGCGCAAACCGGCGGCACCGCCCATCGCGACCCCGATCGTGCCCGCCGCCGGCGAGCCGCTCGTGCGCCTGCAGGCCATGTCGGCCCTGATCCCGACCGACCCGCCGCGCCCGCCGGCCGAGGCCGCCTTCCTGGACGCCGACGGCAACCCGCACGGCATTGCCGACTTCGCGGGCAAGGGCCTGGTGATCAACCTCTGGGCCACCTGGTGCGTGCCGTGCGTGGCCGAGATGCCCGCCTTGCAGGACATGGCGCGCAAGCTGGCCGGCGAGAACATCGTGGTGCTGCCGCTGTCCTCCGATCGCGGCGGCGCGCCGGTGGTGCGCAAATTCTACGCCGCGCACGGCATCGACGCGCTGCCGGTCTGGCTGGACCCGAAGGGCGAAGCGGGCCGCGCCTGGAACGCCCGCGGCCTGCCGACCACGCTGATCATCGACCGCCAGGGGCGCGAACGCGGCCGGCTGGAGGGCGCCGTGGACTGGGCCAGCGAGGCCTCCCTGGCAGAGATCCGGCGTCTGGTCGGATAAGCGCGCCCGGGCGCTACCGGCCAGGCACCAGGGCGGACATGTCGGTGCCGTTCACCGTCACCTTGTTGTCCTCGTAGGCGATCTTCCAGACCACTTCCTTGCCGTCCTGGCGGCCGATCCCTTTCAGGAGCAGCAGGACGGGCACCGCCGTCTTCGTCTCCTGCATCTTGCTCGCGCGCTCGATCAGCGTGTCCAGCCCGCTGGCGCGCAATTCCGCGGCGCCGGTGATCTCGGCGGGCGAGGTCACTTCCAGCTCGCCCGCTCCGGTCACCTTCGTGGTGCCGAGATCGATGGCGAGGCCGTCGAGCCCGAGCGTCAGCGGGCCGTCGGCCAGCAGCGCCAGCGCCTCGGCCTCGGCATCCATGGTGCCCTGGCCGGCGTCGTCGATGGCCTTCAGCAGGAAGCGCACGAGGTCTTCCTTTGAGATGCCGGAGACCCGCGGCGCGAGGGCGATATGGCGGGGCAGGAACGCGCGGAAGGCGCCGGGCGGGATGTCGGGCGACTCAAGGCCGGTCATCGCGATCTTCATGTGCAGGTCCGCCTTGCCGTCCGGCGCCGCGAAGCCGCCGCCGATGACCAGTTCGGCGATGCGCCCACCGTGGTCGCCTGCCTGCACGCGCAGGCCCTCCAGGACCTGCTCGCCGTCCATGCTCGCGGCCAGGCTGGCCATCGCCACCACCATCGCGCGCATCGCTTCGCGCTGGGCCGGGGTCGGGTTGGCGGCATCCGGCTGCTTGCCCGATGGGTTGGCGCCCGCCTGCACGTCGGCGGCCAACGAGGCGGCGGTGCGGATCAACCGGCCGAGCTGGCCGAAATCCGCCTGTTCGATCCCGGCGCTGGAGCGGATGCGGTCGGCGGTGATGGTGAGGGTCCCGACCTCCTTCATCGGCTGCACGCTCGAATAGCCCTCGAGCGTCGTTTCGCTCAGCACGGTCTGGCGCGCGCCGTCCGTGGGGTGCCAAGTGTTGTGGAACGTGACGCGATCGATCTTCGTCGTCTGGGTTCCCAGCGGGCCTTCGACGACCTGCGAGAACCCGCTCAGCTTGCCGTCGTAGCTGGAGGTCGTCGCCAGCCCCGGGTCAAGAATCGCGTGCATCTCCTGCTCGGCGATCGTCATGGTGAAAGCGGTGGGGATCGCGGCGACGGAGTCCAGCTTGATGCCGCTCATGGTCGTCTTCATCGGCGAGGGAAGGCGCATGTCGTAGATCGACCAGCGCCCCCCATCCAATGGCTTGGCAGAGGCCGTCACCGGGCCGCCGGTGATGGCGACGCCGGGGATAGGAAGCGGCCCGAATTCAACCCGGAAGCTGTCGCCGTCCGGGGTCAGGCGCAGCGGCAGCGCATTCGCGTCGATCGCGGGGCCGGCGAGGCCGGCGAACCAGACCCGGATCTGTTGCTCCAGGGATTGGGCCTGGTCGGCGGTGACCTCGGCCCGCGCGGCCGGAGCCGCCAGCAGGCCCAGCGCGATGACCGTGTAGTGAAGCCTCGCTGCGCGCGACATGACAGCCCCCGGATCGTGACGGACCCGATTGTAGCGGGCGCGGCGCGACGCGGGCAGCCGAAAACGAAAATGTCAGCGGCGCCGAAAGCCGTGTGTCACACGTGGTCGTAGTCGACGGTGACGTGCTTCGTGGTGGGGTGCGACTGGCAGGTCAGGATGTAGCCGGCATCGGTTTCCCACGGCTCCAGGGCGAAGTTCTGGTCCATGGCCACTTCGCCTTCCTGCAGCTTGGCGCGGCAGGTGCTGCACATGCCGCCGCGGCAGGACCAGGGAAGGTCGAGGCCGGCGCGCATGGCCGCATCCAGGATCGCCTCGCCCTCGGCCAGCGGAATGTCGGTGGCCTTGCCGTCATGGATGACGGTGGCGGTGGCGAAGGCCGGGGCGTCGGCGGCGACCGGCACCGGGCGGGGCGCGGGGATGGCGCCGCCCGCCGGGGTGAAACGCTCGACATGGATGCGCGCCGGCTGCACGCCGAGCGCCTGCAGCGTGGCCGACACGTCGTCGATCATGCCGGCGGGGCCGCAGACGAAAGCGTGATCGATGGCGGGCGGCGCCACAACCGTGGGCAGCAGGGCGCGCAGCTTCTCGCCATCCAGCCGGCCGCTGAGCACGGCGATGTCCTGCTCCTCGCGCGATAGCACATGGAACACCGAGAGCCGGTCGAGGAAGCGGTCCTTCAGGTCCTCCAGCGCCTCACGGAAGATGATCTGCGCGGTGGAGCGGCTGCCATAGAACAGGATGAAGCGGCTGGCGGGCTCGCGGGTCAGCACCGTCTTCATGATGGACAGGATCGGCGTGATGCCGGACCCGGCGGCGACGGCGACATGCACCCGCGCCAGGCCCGGCGCGATCGCCGTTCCGAACCGGCCGGCGGGCGGCATCACGTCGATGGTGTCGCCGGCCCGCAGCGCGGTGTTGGCGTGCTGCGAGAACGCGCCCTGCGGCACGCGCTTGATGGCCACACGCAATTCGTTGTCGTCGAGCCCGGCGCAGATGGAATAGGACCGCCGCACCTCCTCGCCGCCGAGCCGCGTGCGCAGGGTCAGGTACTGGCCGGGGGCGTAGCTGAACGCGTCGCGCAGCGCCGAGGGCACGTCGAAGGCGATCGACACCGTGTCCGGCGTCTCGCGGCGCACGTCGGCGACGCGCAGCGGGTGGAAATGCGTGGCGGCGACGGTTTCGGGCATGGTCAATGGCACTTGAACTGATCGAAGGGCTCGCGACAGGCACGGCAGCGCCACAGCGCCTTGCAGGCGGTGGAGCCGAACTCCGACAGCTTCTCGGTATCCGCCGAGCCGCAATGCGGGCAGGCGGCGCTGTCGGCGCCGAACAGCGCCCGGCGGGAAGCGGCGGCGGGCGGCGGGGCGATGCCGTATTCGCGCAGCTTGCGGCGCCCGTCCTCGGTCATCCAGTCGGTGGTCCAGGCCGGCGACAGGATGGTCTTCACCCGGGCGGGCCGGATGCCGGCGCGGTCCAGCGCCAGCTCGATCTCCAGCGTGATCATGTTCATGGCCGGGCAGCCGGTGTAGGTGGGCGTGATCGCCACCTCCACGCCGTCCGGCGTCACCGCCACGTCGCGCAGCACGCCCAGGTCGGCGATGGTCAGCACCGGGATCTCGGGATCGACGACCGCGGCCGCCGCATCCCAGGCGCGCTGCCGCAGATTGTTATTCGTCATCACCATACTGCACCGGGAAGGACCCGCTGCATGTATTGCAGCTCCGCCAGCAGCGGGCCGAGATGTTCGGTATGGCGCCCGGCGCGGCCGCCGGTCTGCATCCAGCCGTCCTTCGGCCGCTGCAACGTCGCCTGGGCCAGGACCGCATCGACGGTCGCGTTCCAGGTCTCGCGCAGGCCAGGGGGATCGGCGCAGACCCCGTCGGCAACCAGGGTCGCCTCCGCGGGCTCGAACATCTCGCCGGTGTAGGGCCACAGCCGGTCCAGCGCCTCCTGGGCGCGGCGATGGCTTTCGGGGGTGCCGTCGCCCAGGCGGATCAGCCATTCCGCCGAGTGGCGCAGATGGTAGGCCGTCTCTTTCTCCGCCTTGGCCGCGATGGCGGCGAGGCCGGGATGGGTCGCGTGCAGGGTGGCGCGCCACCAGGGGTCGATGAAGGCGGCGTAGAGGAACTGGCGGGCGATGGTGAGCGCGAAGTCGCCGTTCGGCTGTTCCAGCAACAGCAGGTTGCGATAGGCGCGCTCGTTGCGCAGATAGGCGAGTTGGTCCTCGTCATGGCCGGCGCCCTCGGCCTCACCGGCGAGGGCGTAGAGTTCCCGCGCCTGCCCGATCAGGTCGAGTGCGAGGTTCGCGAGCGCGATGTCCTCCTCCAGCACCGGGGCGTGGCCACACCACTCGGACAGGCGGTGGCCCAGCACCAGCGCGTCGTCGGCGCGTTGCAGCGCAAGACGCACCAGCGGGGTTTCCGCCACCTGGATGGAGGTGGTGGCCATTACATGTGCCCTACTTCCTCGGGCACGTCGTAAAAGGTCGGGTGGCGGTAGATCTTGGTGCCCGTCGGCTCGAACATCATGCCCTTCTCCGCCGGGTCGGAAGCGGTGATGGCGCTGGAGGGCACCACCCACACCGACAGGCCCTCGCCGCGGCGGGTGTAGACGTCGCGCGCGGCCTGCAGCGCCATGGTGGCGTCCGCGGCATGCACCGAGCCGACATGGCGGTGCGCCAGGCCGTTGCGGCTGCGGATGAACACTTCCCAGAGCGGGATGGCTTTCTCGGTCATGGTCAGGCGGCCTTCTGCCGGGTGGCGGCGCTGCGCTTGGCGGCATAGGCCAGGGCCGCCTCACGCACCCAGGCGCCGTCCTCGTGCGCCTTGCGGCGGACGGCGAGGCGTTCGCGGTTGCACGGGCCGTCGCCGGCGAGCACGCGCCTGAACTCGTCCCAGTCGATCTCGCCGTAGACCCAGTGGCCGCCGGCCTCGTCGAAATGCAACGTCGGGTCGGGGATGGTCAGGCCCAGGAAATGCGCCTGGGGCACGGTGGCGTCGACGAATTTCTGGCGCAGGCCGTCATTGGAAAAGCGCTTGATCTTCCAGCGCATGGAGGTGTCGGAGTGCTGCGATTCGCCGTCCGGCGGGCCGAACATCATCAGGCAGGGCCACCACCAGCGGTTCAGCGCGTCCTGCGCCATCTCCTTCTGCTCGGGCGTGCCGCGCGAAAGGGTGAGCATGATCTCGTAGCCCTGGCGCTGGTGGAAGCTCTCCTCCTTGCAGACGCGGATCATGGCGCGCGCATAGGGGCCGTAGGAGCAGCGGCAGAGCGGGATCTGGTTCATGATCGCGGCCCCGTCCACCAGCCAGCCGATGGCGCCGATATCCGCCCAGGTGAGCGTGGGATAGTTGAAGATCGAGGAGTATTTAGCGCGGCCGGACAACAGCTGATCGATCAGCTCCTCGCGCGAGACGCCCAGCGTCTCGGCGGCGGCATAGAGATAGAGGCCATGGCCGCCTTCGTCCTGCACCTTGGCCAGCAGCGCGGCCTTGCGGCGCAGGCTGGGCGCGCGGGTGATCCAGTTGCCTTCGGGCAGCATGCCGACGATCTCGGAATGGGCGTGCTGGCTGATCTGGCGGACCAGGGTGCGGCGATACTGCTCGGGCATCCAGTCGTTGGGCTCGATGCGGTCATCGGCGTCGATGCGCGCCTGGAAGCGCTCGGCCTGTTCGCCGTCCGGCGCCGCGATCTTGTCGATGCTGTTGAGGCCTTGCGTGTACATACGCGATGCCTTGCTGTTCGACCCAGTTGCACGAGTATATGTCACAGAATTGTCGTAAAGCAAGAAAACTCTGTAACACGTCAGGCGAAACGGCGCAGCAAGGCAGGGTCGGGCGGCGGCAGCTTGCCGTCCTCGGCCACCGCGTTGGCGTCGAGCCAGCGTTCGCTGCCGGGCAGCAGCGCGGCGTAGAGCCGGGCGCACAGGGCGCGGGCGGCATGGCCCGGCCAATCCGGCGGCAGGATGACGGCGGGCAGATGCGGGTCGCGCAGCACGACGCGGCGGTATTCATGGATCAGCAGCATGCGCGCCAGCAACGCATCGCGGTCTGTCATCGGGCCGGGCGCGTCGGGAAAGGCGGCGATGAACTGCCGATAGCGCCCGGCCACATCGTCCAGCGGCCAGGCACGCGCGGCCAGCGCCCGGGCGGCCTCGGGCTCGGCATCGGCGGACAGCACCAAACCGTTTTGCGGGGCGGGAGCGGTGTCGGGCGCCACCAGCAGCCCGGGAAGGACGGTGCCGTAACCGGATTCGGCCAGCGCCTGCCGGGCCGGGCCGGGATCGACCAGAGCGAGCCGGAACCGGCCGCCCCAGCCCGGCGACAGTCTGCCGTAGATGCGCGGGGTGGCGGCCTCGGTGGCGTCGCGGCCGCGCTCCGCCAGATGGTAGAAGCTGTTGCGGCCCACCCGGTTGCGCGCCAGCCAGCCATCGGCGGCGAGGCGGGAGACGGCGGTGCGGACCACCCCGCCGCCGACGCCGATGGCGCGGAAGATCTCCAGCAGCGTGCCCAGCCACAGCGAGCCGCCGCGCGGGGCGATGGCGTCGCCATACAGGGTGATGATCAGCGAGCCGGTGCGGGATGGCTGCTCCCGCAGGCGGGCGAGGATGGCCGGCAGCATCAGGCCTTGCGCTCGCGGGCGGCCTTGTAGCCGGCAACGAATCGGGCGAGCGTCTCGGAGGTCTCGCCGCGCGGCAGCATCACCTCGATCAGCTGGAACCGGCCGCGCGTGGCGTGCGCGCGCTCAAGCGCGTCGGCAAGCTGGCGGCGGGTGGTGACGCGCACGCCGTCGCCGCCCAGCGGCCCGGCGAGCTCGGCAAACCGCCAGTCGTCGAGGTCGTTGAAGCCGCTTTCGGGCTGGAACACGCGCAGCATTTCCCAACTGGAATTGTTGAACACGACACAGATCGGGTCCCAACCATAGCGGCGGCAGTTGCCCAGCTCGAATCCGGTCATCTGGAAGGCGCCGTCGCCCACCAGGATCATCGGGCGGCCGCCGGCGGCCACGCAGGCGCCGAGGCCGGCGGGCACGCCGAAGCCCATGCCGGCGTAGTAGCCGGGGGCGACCAGGGGCGCGCCTTCGATCTCCATGGCCGTGAACAGGCAGTCGCCCATGTCGGCGGCCATCGGCATCGGCCCATGGCGGGCGAACAGGTCGTTGATGGCGGCGGCGATGTCGGAGGGCTGGATGGGCGCGTCATCCAAAGTGAGCGTGCTGGGCGGGTGCGCCTCCGCCGCGTTGCCGGGCTGGCGCGTGTGGCCTGCCAGCCGCGCCAGCAGGGCGTCGATCAGGGCGTCGAGCGGGATGTCGGGATAGACATGGTGGCCGATCCGCACCTGCCGCCCGGACGCGAGCATGGCGCGGCGCATGTCGATCTTGCGCTCGGACACGGCGAAGTTCGTGTCCGACAGGATCACGCCGATCAGCAGCAGGCCGTCGGACGTCTCGACCATGCGGGTGATGTCGTGGTCGCCGGCGGCGCCCATGTAGGTGCCGTGGGTGACGTCGGGGGCGTCGCTCAGCAGGCCGCGCCCCATGAAGGTGGTGACGGCCGGGATGCCGAGGGCGCGGGCCAGCCGGGCGACCTTGGCCTCGATGCCGTAGCGGCGGATCTCAACGTCGACCATCAGCACCGGGCGGATCGCGGCCTTGAGGTGCGCGAGGATCTCGTCGGCGCATTCCGCCAGCGCCGCGGGATCGGCGGGCAGACGGTCGAGCCGCTCCACCGCCGGCACGTCGCTGCCGACAAGGTCGCGCGGAAGCTCGATATAGACCGGGAGGGAATATTCCACCGCGCTGCGCAGCACCCGGGCGATATCCGCGGGCGCGCGGCCGGGATCGTCCAGTACCGCCTGGTCGCAGGTGATCTCGCGGAAGATCTTCACCTGGGTGTCCAGCGCCTTGGCCATGTGGTGAAGCTGCCAGCCGGAGGCGCGCTCGTGCACGCCGGGCGCGCCGGAGATCACCACCACCGGGGAGCGCTCGGCATAGGCGCCGGCCACGGGGTTCACGAGGTTGAAGGCGCCCGCGCCCCAGGTGGCGACAGCGACCGAGATGGAGGCGCGGAACCGGGCGGCCGCGTCGGCGGCGAACCCCACGGCGGGCTCGTGGCTGAGGGTGTAGAAGGGCAGCGCCCCGCTTTCCTCGATCACCTTGAAGAACGGCAGGACGAAGTCGCCGGGGATGCCGAAGATTTCCTGCGCGCCATGGGCCTTCAAGGCGTCGATCAGCGCACGTCCCAGTGCCGGCATGGCGATCCCCTGTTACGATTGTCGAGCCAGTGTAGCCCGGCTAAAGTTTTAGATGAAACAATCGGGAGGAAACCGCAATGCCCCACCTGACCGTGGAGTATTCCGCCAATCTGGAGCCGCGGTTGGACGTGATGGGGCTGCTGCGGGCCGTGCACGCCTCGGCCCTCGGCACCGGCGTGTTCGAGGTCGGCGGCATCCGCGTCCGCGCCGAACGGCGGGACCAGTACGTGGTCGCCGACGGCGATCCCGCCAATGCCTTCGTGGCCGTGCATGTGCGCATCGGCGCCGGCCGCGACGAGGCGACGCGGGTGCGCATGGCCGAGGCGATCTTCAAGGACGTGGCCGCCTATCTGGACCCGATCTACCGCACGTCGCCGCTGGCGATCTCGCTGGAGGTGCAGCAGATCGATCCCGTGGGGTCGCTGAAACAGAACAATCTGCATGCGCGGCTGAAGCAGCGCGCGGGGGCTGCGTGATGGACAAGCCGGCGGACGGACTGACCACGAATCTCGCGAAGGCCGAGCGCTATCTCGCGCGGTTCCGCGGCAGCGTGGTGCCGCATGTCATTGCCGGCGCGCACACGACCGGCAGCGGCGAGACGTTCGACAACCTGCTGCCTGTCGACAATTCGCATCTGTGCCGCGTGGCGGCAGGCACGGCCGACGACATCGACCGCGCGGCCAGGGCGGCGCAGGCGGCGTTCGCCGCGTGGCGGCGCGTGCCCGGCGACATCAGGCAGGACATCCTGCACGCCATCGCCGACCGCATCGAATCGCGTGCCGAGGAGATCGCGCTGGTCGAGAGCATGGATACCGGCCAGCCCATCCGCTACATGGCCAAGGCCGCCATCCGCGGGGCGGAGAATTTCCGCTTCTACGGCGACCGTGCGCCGTCGGCGCGCGACGGGCTATCGCTGCCCAGCGACGCGCACATGAACTACACCACGCGCGAGCCGATCGGGCCTGTGGGCGTGATCACGCCGTGGAACACGCCGTTCATGCTGTCCACCTGGAAGATCGCGCCGGCGCTGGCGGCCGGCTGCACCGTGGTGCACAAGCCCGCGGAATGGAGCCCGCTGTCGGCGGTGCTGCTGACCGAGATCATGCACGAGGTGCTGACCGAGGCCGGCCTGCCGCCGGGGGTAGTGAACCTGGTACACGGCATCGGCGAGACCGCCGGGCGCGCGCTGACCGAGCATCCGCTGATCAAGGCGATCGGCTTCGTCGGTGACAGCGCCACCGGGCGGCACATCATGCGCCAGGGTGCGGAGACGCTGAAGCGCGTGCATTTCGAGCTGGGCGGCAAGAACCCCGTGGTGGTGTTCGACGATGCCGACCTGGATCGCGCGCTGGATGCCACGGTGTTCATGATCTACTCGCTGAACGGCGAGCGCTGCACGAGCTCGTCGCGCTGCCTGGTGCAGCGGTCGATCCACGACGCATTCGCGGCACGGCTCGCCGAGCGGGTGCAAAAGATCGTGGTCGGGCATCCGCTGGACCCGCGCACGGAAGTGGGCCCGCTGATCCATCCGCGCCACGTGGACAAGGTGCTGTCCTTCCCCGATTCCGCCCGCGCCGAGGGCGCCACGGTCGCCTGCGGCGGCGGCCGGCCGGAGGGGCTGGGCGGGAACTTCGTGCAGCCCACGCTGTACACCGGCGCCGCCCAGACGATGCGCATCGCCCGGGAGGAGATCTTCGGGCCGGTGCTGACGGTGCTGCCGTTCGACGACGAGGCGGATGCGTTACGGCTCGCCAACGACGTGGACTACGGGCTCACCGCCTATATCTGGACGCGCAATGTCGGCCGCGCGCACCATTTCGCGCAAAGCCTGGACGCCGGCATGATCTGGGTGAACAGCGAGAATGTCCGCCATCTGCCCACGCCCTTTGGCGGCATGAAGGCGTCGGGCATCGGCCGCGACGGCGGCGACTATTCGTTCGACTTCTACATGGAGACGAAGAACATCTGCGTGGCGCTGGATACCCACAAGATCCCGCGCATGGGAGTGTAGCGTCATGCCGATCCAGCCCGTGGTGAAATACCCGCCCTTCAACGTGGTGCGTGCCAGCCACGTCGAATACGCCGTGACCGACCTCGCCCGCAGCCGCGCCTATTGGGTGGATGCGCTGGGCTTCATCGCCACCGAGCAGACCGGAGATGCGCTGTACCTGCGCGGGCTGGAGGAGTGCAACCACCACAGCGTGGTGCTACGCCAGGGCGACGTGCCGGTGGTGAACCGGCTGGGCTTCAAGGTGTTCGACGAGGACGACCTGGACCGCGCCGCGCACTGGTTCGCGCAACAGGGCCTTCCGGCCGCATGGGCAGAGGTGCCGCACCAGGGCCGCACGCTGCAGGCGACCGATCCGCTTGGCATGCCGCTGGAGTTCTACCACGCCATGGACCAGACCGAGCGGCTGCTGCAGCACTACGGCGCCTATTGCGGCACGCATCCGCAGCGCATCGACCACATCAACTGCTTCACCCCCGACGTGCAGGCGAGCCACGATTTCTATGCGTCGCTGGGCTTTCGCACATCCGAATACACGGCGACCGAAGGCACGGAGCAGCTCTGGGCGGTGTGGATGCACCGCAAGGGCAGCACGCACGACCTCGCCTTCACCAACGGGCGTGGGCCGCGGCTGCACCATATCGGCATCTGGGTGGCGTCGATCACCAACATCATCCATGTCTGCGACGTGCTGAGCACCACCGGCTGGCTGCCGAGCCTGGAGCGCGGGCCCGGCCGGCACGGCATCTCCAACGCGTTCTTCCTGTATCTGCGCGATCCCGACGGGCATCGGATCGAGCTGTTCAACAGCGACTACCTGACGGTGGACCCAGATTTCAAGCCGATCCGCTGGGACCTCAAGGACCCGCGCCGGCAGACGCTGTGGGGCGCGCCGGCACCGAAAACCTGGTTCGAGGAAGGCAGCGTGTTCGCCGGACAGGCCGTGCGCGCACCGCTGCTGGAAGCACAGCCGATCGTGGCGCCGTGACCGCGGCCGCGGCGGCGTTCCTGGCACGGGAAACACGATGCTGAACGGCAAGCCGGAAATCTACCTGGCCGGGCCCGAGGTGTTCCTGCCCGACCCGCTGGCCAGGGCCACGGAGCTGAAGGCGATCTGCGCGCGGCTGGGCGCGGTCGGCTGGTTCCCGCTCGACAACCAGGATGGCGTGGCCGACCCCGATCCGGACGTGATGGCCGCCAATATCAGCCGCGCCGACGAGGCGCTGGTGCGCAGCTGCGACGCGGTGGTGGCGAACATGACGCCGTTTCGCGGCCCGTCGATGGATGCCGGCACCATCTTCGAAATGGGCCTGGCGAAAGGGCTGGGCAAGCTGGTGGTCGGCTGGACCACCGATTGGCGCCGCTACGGCGAGAAGGTGGCGGCGGCGGCGACGCTGGTGCCAGACGGCGCGTGGCTGCGCGACGAAGCGGGCATGCTGTGCCGCGACTTCGGGTTGATCGACAACCTGATGATGGTGAAAGGCGCGGACGCCGTGCTGGGGTCGTTCGAGGAAGCGGTGGCGCATGTGGTGCGCCACTTCGCCGCCCGCTGAGCCTGCGTCAGGGCGTCTCGTCGGCGACGCGGTTGCGCAGCGTGCCGAGCCCGGTGGCGGTCACCACCACCTCGTCGCCGGGCACCAGCCATTTCGGCGGATCGAAGCGCGCGCCGGCGCCCGTGGGCGTGCCGGTGAGGATGATGTCGCCGGCGGCCAGCGGGGTGAAGATGGAGACGTACTCGATGATCTTGCCCATCGAGAACATCATCCGGTCGGTCGTGTCCTCCTGCCGCAGCTCGCCGTTGACATGCGTGGTCAGGTGGAACGGCCCGTCGCCGGCCTCGTCGCGGGTGGTGATATAGGGGCCGAGCGCACCGGAACGATAGAAGTTCTTGCCCTGGGTGACGTTGAACTTGCCGTGGCGAATCCAGTCGCGCAGCGTGCCTTCGTTGGCCAGCGTGTAGCCGGCGACATGGTGCATGGCGTCGGCCGCCGGGATGCGCCGCCCGGGCGTGCCGATGACCAGCACGATCTCGCCTTCGTAGTCGAACTGCGTTGATTCCGGCGGACGCAGGATCGCCTCGTCGGGGCCGCTGAAGCTTTCGGGCACGCGCTGGAACAGGCTCGCGTATTTCGGCAGGGTGCTGCCGTCCTTGTACTCGGCATTGCGGTCGGGGTAGTTGACGCCGACGCAGAAGCACTTGCCGGGGTGATGCAGCGGCTTCAGCAGGCGAAAGCGCGTGTGGTCCGGGGCATCGTTGGCGAACGACCCAGCGTGCCCGAGCAGGCCCTGCGCCAGCATCGCTTCCATGTCGGCGACGCCGAGGCGCCTGGCAAGATCGATCACGCCACCCGGCGTGAGGATGCCGAACGAGCGGTGGCCCGCGGCTTCGTAGGTTGCGAGTTTCATGATCGGCTTCCTTGTATGACAGCGCGGGACGGCGCCGTTTCGTCTCACTCGCGCGGGCGCTTGTCCACGACACGCTTCGCCTTGCCGGTGGAGCGCTCGATTTCGCCGGGCGCCACCACCACCACCTTCGCCGTCACGCCGATCATTTGCTTGATGTGGTGGGCGAGCTCACGGCCCTGATCCTCGATCCCGGCGGCCCAGGCCTCGGGGCGCGCCTCGACATGCACGGTCATGTCGTCCATGCGGCCTTCGCGCGTCAGGATCACCTGGTAGTGGCCGGTGAGCATGTCCAGGCGCAGGATCTGTTCCTCGACCTGGGTCGGGAACACGTTCACGCCCCGCACCACCATCATGTCGTCGTTGCGGCCGGTGATCTTCGCCATCCGCCGCATGCTGCGCGCGGTGCCCGGCAGCAGGCGCGTCAGGTCGCGCGTGCGGTAGCGGATCACCGGCATCGCTTCCTTGGTGAGCGAGGTGAACACCAACTCGCCCTCCTCGCCGTCCGGCAGCACGCGGCCGGTCTCGGGGTCGATGATCTCCGGGTAGAAATGATCCTCCCAGACATGCAGGCCGTCCTTCGTCTCCACGCACTCGTTGGCAACCCCGGGGCCCATGACCTCGGAAAGGCCGTAGATGTCCACGGCGTGCATGTTGAACGCGCGCTCGATCTCCTGGCGCATCGCGTTGGTCCAGGGCTCGGCGCCGAAGATGCCCACCTTCAGGCTGGTGCCGCGCGGATCGAGGCCGGCGGCGCGGAAGCCGTCGAGGAGCGCCAGCATGTAGCTGGGCGTGACCATGATGACGTCGGGCCGGAAGTCCTGGATCAGCTGCACCTGCCGCTCGGTCTGGCCGCCGGACATCGGGATCACGGTGCAGCCCAGCTTTTCGGCGCCGTAATGCGCACCCAGGCCGCCGGTGAACAGGCCGTAGCCATAGGCGACATGCACGGCCATGCCCGGCCGGCCGCCCGACGCGCGGATGGAGCGCGCCACCACCGTGGCCCAGGTGTCGATGTCCTTCAGCGTGTAACCCACCACCGTCGGCTTGCCGGTGGTGCCCGACGAAGCGTGGATGCGCGCCACCCGTTCGCGGGGCACCGCGAACATGCCGAACGGATAGTTTTCGCGCAGATCCTGCTTGGTGGTGAACGGGAACTTCGCCAGATCCTCCAGCGTGCGGAAATCGTCCGGATGCGCGCCGGCCGCCTGGAAGGCGCGGCGGTAATGCGGCACGTTGTCGTAGGCGTGGCGCAGCGACCAGGCGAGGCGTTGCGTCTGCAGTGCCGCGATCTCGTCACGGGAGGCAAGCTCGATCGGCTCGAGATCCCCATGGCGCGGTGACAGGTCGGGCAAGGCATCCATGTGCGTCACTCCTCGAAGAATTTGGCGCCGAGGCTGCGGGAATTGCCGCGGAACTCGGCAATGACAGGGCCGTTCTCCACCGTGACGGTGATGTCGTAGATGCCGGAACGACCAGCGCGGCTGCGTTCCTGTGCCGTCGCCGCCAGGCGCATGCCCAGCTTCGCCGGACGCAGATAGGAGATGGCGCAGTGCTGCGCCACCACCCGTTCGTTGTAGGTGTTGCAGGCAAAGGCGAAGGCGGAATCAGCGAGCGTGAAGATATAGCCGCCATGGCACAGCCCATGGCCATTCACCATCTGGGCCGTGACCGTCATGGCCAGGCGCGCCTGCCCGGGCGCGATGTGCTCGATCGCCATGCCGAGCGCCTTGCTGGCGTGATCGTCCGCCCACATCGCATCCGCGCAGGCCTGCGCCAGCGCCTGCGGATCGCCGGCTGGGTTCACGCCTTGCGTCCCGTGAACACCGGCGGCCGCTTTTCCATGAAGGCGCGCACGCCCTCGGCGAAGTCGGGCGTGTAGCCGGCCTCGCGCTGGGTGTCGCGCTCCAGGTCGAGCTGTTGGTCGAAGCTGTTCTGCGCCGAGGCCCGCAGCGCCTTGCGCGTCAGCACCAGCGCCTGCGTGGGCAACGTGGCCAGTTGCGCCGCCACCGCCTCGGCCTCCTGCATCAGCGCCGCGTCGTCGACGACGCGCCAGATCATGCCGATGGCCTCGGCGCGTTCGGCCGACACCGGCTCGGCCAGCAGGGCCAGGGCACGGGCACGGCCCTCGCCCACCAGCCGCGGCAGGTGGAACGTGCCGCCGCAATCCGGGATCAGGCCGATTTTCGAGAACGCCTGCACGAAGCGCGCCGAGCGCGCGGCCAGGACGATGTCGCACCCCATCGCGATGTTGGCGCCGGCGCCGGCGGCGACACCGTTCACGGCGCACACCGTGGGCATGCGCAGATTGTGCAGGCGGCGGGCGAGCGGGTTCCAGGTCTCCTCGATGGCGGCGCCGACGTCGCGGCCGATCCCGTCGCTGTTGCCGACGGTGCTGAGATCGGCGCCGGCGCAGAAGCCGCGGCCGGTGCCGGTCAGCAGCAGGGCGCGGCAGGCCTCGTCGGCCTCGGCGTCCGCGAGCGTGGCGAGGAGCGCATGCAGGGTCGGCTTGTCGAGCGCGTTCATCCTGTCGGGCCGGTTCAGCGTGACCACGCGGTATCCAGCCCGCCGGTCCACGAGGATGGTCTCGTCCATTCCGTTCCCCTTTCGCGCATCCTGGTTCCGGCCGAAGATACAGGCGGCAAGCGTCGGGCGCCATGCGCCGTGAACAGAACAAAACGAACGCCCCGGAGGAGACGACCGCATGAGCCTGCATCGTGGCCTGTACCGCCATGCCGACCTGGCGCGGCTGCTGCATCCCGCAAGCGTGGCCATCGTCGGCGCCACCCCACGGCCGGGCGCATTCGGCGAGCGGGTGCTGGCCAACCTGGCCCCCTTCTATGGCGGGCGCATCCACCTGGTGAACGCGCGCTACGAGCAGGTCGGCGACCGGCGCTGCCATCCCAGCCTGTCCGCGCTGCCCGAGGTGCCGGATTGCGTGATGATCGCGGTGGCGCGCGAGGCGGTGGAGCCGGTGGTGGAGGAGTGCATCGCACTCGGCGTGGGCGGCGTCATCGTGTTCGCCTCCGGCTACGCCGAGACCGGCAAGCCCGGCCGGGCCGAGCAGCAGGAACGGCTCGCGGACATGGCGCGACGCGCGCGCATGCCGCTGATCGGCCCGAACTGCATCGGCGTGAACAACTACGCCCTGCGCGCCCGCATCACCTTCATGCCGCCGGCGGACATTCCGTCGCCGCGCCCCGGCGCGATCGGGGTGGTCAGCCAGTCCGGCGCGCTGGGCTTCGGCTTCGAGCAGGCGGCGTTCCGTGGCGTGTCCGTCAGCCACCTGCTGACCTCGGGCAATTCCTGCGACGTGGACATGGCCGACTTCGTTGCCTACCTGGCCGACGACCCGGCCTGCAGCGCCATCGCCTTGTTGTTCGAGGGCATGGCCGAGCCGATGCGGCTGATCGAGGCGGCTGGGCTCGCCTGGGCCGCCGGCAAGCCCGTGGTGGCCTGCAAGCTGGCGGTGGGCGAATTCGGCGCGCAGGCGGCGATGTCGTACACCGGCTCGCTGGCGGGGTCGCAAGCCGCCTATCGCGCCGCGTTCGAGCGCGCCGGCGTGGTGCTGGTGGACAATGTCGAGGCGCTGATGGAGGCGGCCTGCTTCCTGGCCAAGGCGCCGCCGCCGACATCGCGGGGGGTCGCGGTGCTCGCAACCTCCGGCGGCGCCGCCATCATGGCCGCCGACAAGGCCGAGGCGCACGGCGTGCCGATGCCCCAGCCCGGACCGGCCGCGCGTGCGGTGCTGGAGGCACGGATTCCGGAATTCGGCTCGACCCGCAATCCCGTGGACCTGACGGCGCAGGTGCTCAACGACCCCGAGTGCCTTCCCGCCTGCGCCAACGCCCTGATGGACGACCCCGCCTTCGGCGCGCTGGTGATCCCCATGGTCTATGCCACCGCGCAGACCGCCACGCGGCTGCCGGTCTATGCCGACATCGCCCGGCGCAGCGGCAAGCCGGTGATCGTGGTCTGGGTCACCGACTGGCTGGAAGGCCCGGGGTCGGCTGCGTTCGAGCAGAGCCCGGACGTGGTGCTGTTCCGCTCCATGGACCGCGCCTACGCCGCCATCGCCGCCTGGCACCGGCGCGGCGAACGACTGGCGGCACCGCCGCGCGAGGTGGTGCGCCGCGCCCCCGCCGCTGCGGCCGCGCCGGCGGCGGCGCTGCTGGCGCAGGCGCAAGGCCGCGCGCTGACCGAGCGGGAGGCGAAGGCGGTGCTGGCACTCTATGGCATTCCCGTGGTGCAGGAGCGCCTGGCGCACAGCGCCGACGACGCCGCCAGCGCTGCCGAAGCACTGGGGCTGCCGGCGGTGCTGAAGGTCGAGAGCCCGGACCTGCCGCACAAGACCGAGGCGGGCGTGATCCGGCTGAATCTGCGCAACGCCGACGCGGTGCGCGCCGCCTATGACGCCGTCATGGCCAATGCCGCGCGCGTGTCCCCGCCGCCGCGGATCAACGGCGTGCTGGTGCAGCCGATGGTGCCCGAGGGTGTGGAGGTGATGGTCGGCGCCCGCGTCGATCCGTTGTTCGGCCCGCTGGTGGTCGTGGGCCTGGGCGGCGTTCTCGTGGAGTTGCTGCAGGACACCGCCGTCGGGCTGGCGCCGCTGACCCACGCCGAGGCGCTGGCGCTGCTGGAGAAGCTGAAGGGCGCGGCCGCCCTGCGCGGCTTTCGCGGCAGCGCGCCGGTGGACCTGGACCGACTGGCGGATCTCGTCGGCCGCGTCTGCGAACTCGTCGCCGACCATCGCGCCAGCGTGGCGGAGATCGACGTAAACCCGCTGATCTGTGCGGGCTCGCGAATCCTGGCGGTGGACGCGCTGATCGTGAAGAACGGCTAGAACTTCTCCACCCAGGGCCGCAGCTCCACTTCCCAGCTCCAGGCGCTGCGGTGCTGGTGCAGCACGTGCCAATAGGTCTGGGCGATGGCGTCGGGCTCCAGCAGGCTGTCGGGCTTGTCCGCCGCCGCCGCTCGTGCCTCGGTGCGGATGCCGCCGTCGATGACGAAATGGGCGACATGGATGCCTTGCGGCGACAGCTCGCGCGCCATGGACTGCGCCAGCCCGCGCAAGGCGAACTTGCCCATGGCGAAGGCCGACGACAGCGCAAAGCCCTTCACCCCGGCGGTGGCGCCGGTCAGCAGGATGGCGCCGCGCCCCTGCGGCAGCATGCGCCGGGCGGCCTGCTGCGCCACCAGGAAGCCGCCGAACGCGCTGATCGCGAGCGACCGCTGCACGTCGGCCGGGTCAAGATCCACCACCGCCCCACGCACCCGGGCGCTGGCGTTGTAGACCACCACGTCCGGCGCGCCGTGCCGCGCTTCCACCGCGGCGAACAGGCTCGCGACCGAAGCCGGGTCGGCGGCGTCGCAGGCATGGGCGCTGGCGCCGGTTTCGGTGCACAGCGCCACCAGCTTATCGGTGCGGCGGGCCGCGACCGCGACGGCCAGGCCCTCGCGGGCGAACAGGCGGGCCAGCGAGGCGCTGAGCCCCGGCCCGGTGCCGACGATCAAGGCGGTGCGATAGGTCGGCGTGTCCATGCCCGGGCTCCCTTTCGGTACGATGTCGGTGTAGATGTTGCGCTTCGCGCCCCTGGCAATGGGCCGTCCCGGACCCTACCTGCCGGGCAACCGGGCAGAAAGGACGCCAGCATGGATCCTCAGACCTCCCAGCCGACCGCCCAGAAGGGGCGCCTGGACATCATCTCCGACGCGATCTGCCCATGGTGCTATATCGGCAAGCGCCAGTTGGAACGCGCCTTGCCCATCCTCGCCAAGGACGGCCTGGATTTCGAGGTGCACTGGCATCCCTTCCAGCTCAACCCGGACATGCCCGCGCAAGGCGTGGAGCGCAGCGAGTATCGCCGCGCCAAGTTCGGCAGCGCGGAGCGTTCGCGCCAGCTCGATGCCCAGGTGGCGGAGGCGGCGGCCAAGGTCGGGCTGGAGATCCGCCACGACCTGATGCGCCGCACGCCGAACACGGTGGCGGCGCATCGCGTGATCTGGCTGGCCGACCGGCACGGCGTGCAGAACGCCGTGGTGGAAGCCCTGTTCCGCGCCTATTTCACCGAAGGCCGCGACATCGGCGATCCCGCGGCCCTGGTCGAGATCGCGGCCGGCGCCGGCCTGGACCCCGATGCCGTGACCGCCATGCTGGCCGGCGACGAGGGCAGGCGCGAGGTGCTGGGCGAGGACCAGATGGCCCGTGGCGCGGGCCTGAACGGCGTGCCCACCTTCACCATGTCCGGCCATGTGTTGTTCTCCGGCGCCGTGCCGGCCGACACCATGGCCGAGGCCTTCGGCAAGGCCTGGCGCATCCTCAGCAACCGCGCCGCCTGAACCCGGCTATCCCCTAGTGTCCTGCCCCCGAAGTTCGCCGCATCTTGCGGCGGACGCAGGGGCCAGCAGGCCACTGAAAACAAAGGGCTAGTGTCCTGAATCTGAAGTTCGCCACCGATGCGAACTTCAGATTCAGGACACTAGGCTTGCGCAGGACCGGTACTGCGCGAGCAACAGTCATTTCGGGAGTTGCCACGGCGCCGTCAAAGCGGGACGCTGGCACGGCCGGCTGGCCTCTGGCCCGTCTGCATGCAATAGTTAGCGCTACCATAATAAAAAGATCAGGGGGACACATGACGGACGAGAACCGCACCGGCCTGGGCCGGCGGCCATTCATTGCCGGCGGCGCAGGGCTTCTCGGCGCCGTTCTGGCGGGCGCGCGGCCGGCCGGCGCCCAGAGCGCGGCGCGGCGTGGCACCTTGGTCATCGGGCTCGACATCAGCGACGCCACATCGCTCGACCCCGCCCGCGTCGCGCAATATTCCAACCCGCTGCCGGCCCACACCGCCTGGGACAGCCTGGTGACGTTCACCCCCGGCGACTACGTCAACGTGAAGCCCTTGCTCGCGACCGAGTGGGCGTACCAGCCGGACGGCAAGACCATCCGCTTCAAGCTGCGCAACGACGTGAAGTTCGTCTCCGGCAAGCCGATGACGGCCGAGGACGTGCGCTTCTCGTTGCAGCGGGTGATGAACCTCAAGGACCAGCCGCAGCAATACATCGCCCATGTCGAAAGCGTGAAGGTCGTGGACGACCACACCGTGGACATGGTGCTGAGCGACCCCACCCAGCCGATCCTGACCATCATCGCCGCACCCGAATTCGTGGTGATGGAAAAGGCGGCGGTGATGGAGCACGGCGCCACCGACGCGCCCGACGCGAAAGAGAAGGACACTGCCACCAACTGGCTGAACGACAATTCCGCGGGCACCGGCGCCTATCGCCTGACCGGCTGGCAGCGCAACCAGCAGATCCAGATGGTGCAGAACCCGAACTACTGGCGCGGCAAGCCCGGCTTCGAGCGCGTGCTGATCCGCCACATGAGCGAAAGCGCGGCGCAGCTGCTGGCGCTGAAGCGCGGCGACATCGACGTCGCCTTCAACCTGATCCCCGAGCAGGTCGCAACGCTGAAGGACGATCCGGCGATCGAGGTGAAGGGCGCGACCAGCCTCGACTTCATCTACATGGCCGTGGCCGCCAGCCCGGCCAACCCCGCCCTGCAGAACAAGGCCGCGCGCCAGGCCATCGGCTACGCCATCGACTATGACGGCATCATCAGGAACCTGATCGGCGGCAACGCGGTGCGCCCCGTCAGCTTCCTGCCGGTGGGCGTGAACGGATCGACCGAGGCGCTGACCAAGGAGATCGGCTTCCGCGAGGACCTGCCGCGGGCGAAGAAGCTGCTGGCCGATGCCGGCCTGCCCGACGGGTTCAGCTTCCAGCTCGCCTACGGCAACGCCGCCATCGCCGGCGTGCAGTACCAGAACCTGGCGCAGAAGATCCAGGCGGACCTCGCGCGCGTCGGCATCAAGGCCGAGCTGGCGCCGATGGACCAGTTGAACCTGCGCACCATGTATCTGGGCGGCAAGGCGCAAGGCGTGCTGACCTTCTGGAACCCGCCGGCGCCGGAGAACCTGCTCTGGGCCTCGGCCACCATCGACCGCGTGGCCAAGCGCGTGCACTGGGACGTGGCGCCCGACGTGCGCAAGCTGGTGGCCGATGCCGCGGCGGAGCGCGACATCACGAAATCCGGCGCCCTGTACAGGAAGTACCAGGAGGTGATGGTGGACCAGGCGAACCACTTCGTGCTGATCCAGCCGATCTACCAGGTGGCGATGCGCAAGACCATCACCGGGGTCCAGCTCACCGCGGCCGGCTGGATGGCGGAGCTGAGCGGCGCCAAGCCCGTGTGAGGCCATGAGCAGCCGCGGCTGATCGCATGATCCGCTACGTCTCCTCGCGCCTGGCGATGGCGGCCGTGATGGTCGTGCTCGCCACGCTGGTGATCTTCCTGATCTCCAACACGGTGCCGGGCGACCCCGTGCTCACGCAGCTCGGCGACCTCGCGGCCTCCAACCCCGCGACGGTCGCCGAGTTCCGGCACAAATGGGGGCTCGACCTGCCGTTGTGGGACCGCTACTGGATCTTCCTGAGCGGGCTGGCGCATGGCGATTTCGGCGTCTCCATCGTCTCGCGCCGGCCGGTGCTGGAGGACATCGCCGACTACGCGCCGGCGACGGTCGAGCTGGCGTCGGTGGCCTTCCTCCTGTCGCTGGTGGTCGGCCTGCCGCTGGGCGTGATGGCGGCGGTGAAACGCGACAGCTGGATCGACCATGTCGCGCGCGCACTGTCGCTGGTGGGCGTGTCCGCGCCGACCTTCTGGCTGGCCTTCGTCATGCTGGCGGTGTTCTACGGCGCGCTCGACGTCGCACCGGGGCCGGGGCGGCTCGATCCCGTCTCGTTCCCGCCGGCGCGCATCACCGGCCTGCTGCTGATCGACACCGCGCTGCAGGGCGACTGGGACACGTTCCACGATGCGCTCGCCCATCTCGTGCTGCCCTCCATCGTGCTCGCCGGCGCCACGCTGGGATTGATCACCCGCACCACCCGCGCGGCGATGCTGGAGGCGCTGTCGCAGGACTATGTGCGCGTGGCGAAGGCCAAGGGGTTGCGTGCCCGCATCGTGGTGATGGGCCACGCGCTGCCGAACGCGATGCTGCCGGTGGTGACGCTGGGCGGGCTCGCCTATGCCAACCTGCTGGCCGGCGCGGTGATGACCGAGACGGTTTTCTCCTGGCCCGGCCTGGGCCGCTACACGTTCCAGAGCGCGGTGTCGGTCGATTTTCCCGCGATCATGGCGATCACCGCCATCGTCGCCGCGATCTTCGTATTGGTGAATTTCCTCGTCGATCTGTCCTACGCATTGCTCGATCCGCGGGTGGTGAAGAAATGAGCGGGATCGCACAAAGGATCGTTGTTCCCGTCGTCGCCTCGCCGTCGCGGCGCTGGCTGCGGCGCTATGGGCTTGCGGCCGCGGGCGCGGCGATCATCGTCGCCTGGCTGCTGCTGGCGATATTCGCGCCCTGGGCCGCGCCTTATGACCCGAACTTCGTCGATGTCGCCGGCCGGCTGAAGCCGCCTTCGTCCGTGCACTGGCTCGGCACCGATGCGCTGGGGCGCGACGTCGCCTCCCGCATCATCTACGGCGCCCGCATCTCGCTGCTGGTCGGCTTCACCGTGGTACTGATCGGCGGCCTGTTCGGCACGCTGCTGGGTGGGGCCGCCGCCTATATGCGCGGCTGGGCGGAAGAAGCGCTGATGCGCCTGACCGACCTGGTGTTCTGCTTCCCGCCCATCATCCTGGCGATGGCGATCGCCGCCGCTTTGGGCATCGGCACCGGCAACACCATGATCGCCATGCTGGTGGTGTGGTGGCCGAAATTCTCCCGCCTCGCCCGCAGCCTGGTGATCACCCAGCGCTCGCTGGAATACGTGGAGGCGGCGCAGACCATCGGCTTCGGCCCCGCGCATATCCTGCTGCGCCAGATCCTGCCGAACGCCGTGGGGCCGCTGATCGTGCTGGTCACGCTGGACCTGGGAAACGCCATCCTGGTGTTCGCCGGCCTGTCCTTCCTGGGCCTGGGCGTGGTGCCGCCCACGGCGGAATGGGGGGCAATGGTGGCCGAAGGGCGCGAGCTCGTGCAGCAATGGTGGGTCGCGACCTTCCCAGGCATCGCCATCCTGTCAGTGGTGATGGGCTTCAACTTCGTGGGCGACGGCCTGCGCGACTGGCTGGACCCGCATGCCCGCAACCGTTGACGCGCCGGCCGACGCCCCATTGCTGCAGGTCCGCGACCTGCGCACCTGGTTCCTGACCGACGCCGGGCCCGTCCGCGCCGTCGACGGCGTCAGCTTCGACCTGCATCGCGGCGAGACGCTGGGCATCGTCGGCGAATCCGGCTCCGGCAAGAGCGTCTGCGCCAAATCCATCATGCGCCTGCTGGACGAGCCGGCCCGCATCGTCGAGGGCACGATCCTGTTCCGTGGCCGCGACCTCGCGCATCTCGACGAGGAGGGCATCCGGGCCGTGCGCGGGCGCGAGATCGCCATGGTGTTCCAGGACCCCATGACGTCGCTGAACCCGGTCCTGCGCATCGCCCGGCAATTGGTGGAAGCGATGACCGCGCATGGCCGCTTCACCGTGGCGGCGGCGCGCACCCGGGCGATCGACCTGCTGCGGCGCATGGGCGTCTCCGCGCCCGAGCGCGCGGTGCAATCCTATCCGCACCAGTTCTCCGGCGGCATGCGCCAGCGCGTGATGCTGGCGATGGGCTTCTCCAACGAACCCTCGCTGCTGATCGCTGACGAGCCGACCACGGCGCTGGACGTCACCATCCAGGCGCAGATCCTGGACCTGCTGCGGGAGCTGAATGCCGACTACGGCACCGCCGTCATCCTGATCAGCCACGATCTCGGCGTGATCGCCAATGTCTGCGCGCGCGTGCTGGTGATGTATGCGGGCGAGGTGGTGGAGGAAGGCGCGCCCGAGGACCTGCTGACCGATCCGCGCCACCCCTACACCTGGGCACTGCTGCACGCCGCCCCCCGTCTCGATGCCGAAACCGAGGATCGCCGGCTGGTCACCATCGAAGGCCAGCCGCCAGATCCGCGCGCCTGGCCCGAAGGCTGCCGCTTCCGCGCGCGCTGCCCTTTCGCGGTCGGCAAATGCGCCGAGCATCCGGCGCTGCTGCCGGTGGGCCCGGGCCGCGCCACGCGCTGCTGGGTCACGCAGGACGGCGGCCCGCTGCATCCGCCCGGGCGCGTCTCGGCCCAGGCGGCGCCGGCCACGACTGCGCACCCCGCGCCGTTGCTGCAAGTCGAGGACGTGCAGAAGCACTTCGCGCTACCGTCCGACGGACTGTTCGCGCCGCATCGCCTGCTGCGCGCGGTGGACGGCGTCAGCCTGCAGGTGATGCGCGGCGAAACGGTCGGGCTGGTGGGCGAATCCGGCTGCGGCAAGTCAACGCTGGCCCGGCTGGTGACCCGCCTCTACGAGCCCACGGGCGGGCGCATCGTCTTCGACGGCCACGACATCACGCATGCCAGTCAGGCCGATATCCGCCCGTTGCGCCGGCGCATGCAGATGATCTTCCAGGACCCGTACGCCTCGCTCAATCCCCGCATGTCCGTAGGCGAAATCCTCGCCGGGCCGCTGAAGCTGCACGGCATCGTCGCCGGCGACGCGGCCGCGCGAACCCGCGTGCGCGAGCTGCTCGACCTTGTCGGCCTGCCGGCGCGCAACGCCGAACGCTTTCCGCACGAGTTCTCCGGCGGCCAGCGCCAGCGCATCTCCATCGCCCGCGCGCTGGCCGTCGGCCCGGACTTCGTGGTGGCGGACGAGCCGATCTCAGCGCTGGACGTCAACATCCAGGCGCAGATCATCAACCTGATGGTCGATCTGCAGGAACGCCTGGGCCTGACCTACCTGTTCATCGCCCATGACCTCGCGGTGGTGCGGCATATCTGCGACCGCATCGTCGTGCTGTACCTCGGCAAGGTCATGGAAGTGGCCCGCGCCGCCGACCTGTTCGCCCGGCCGCTGCATCCCTATACGCGCACCCTGATCTCCGCCGCCCCGGTGCCCGACCCGCGCGTGGAACGCACACGCCGCCGGGTGCCCATGAAAGGCGAGCCCCCCAGCGCGATCTCACCACCCAGCGGCTGCCGTTTCCGCACGCGCTGCCCCGTTGCAGAGGCGCACTGCGCCGCGGAGGAGCCGCCGCTGATGGCGATGGCTGGCGGGCAGATGGTGGCTTGTCATTTTCCGGGGAGGATTTGAAGGAAGGCCAGGGGTTTCACCCCTGGACCCCAGCAAAGGCAAAGCCTTTGCAATCCGATACCTTCTTGGCTGCGTCAGCAGCCCTCAGATGATATCTGCTGTCAATTGAAGGCCGCTGACGCGGCCAAGATAGTGAAGGATTGTCAAGGCTTCTGCCTTGACTGGGGTCCAGGGGCAAAGCCCCTGGCCTTCCTGTCCGCTACGCCCCCAACCGCCGTAACGCTTCGGCGACGATTGCCTCCGGCGCCGCCGCCACGTCCATCACGATCGGGTGTTCGCTCTCCCCCGGCTCCTCCAGCGTCGCGAACTGGCTGTCCAGCAGCGCGGGCGGCATGAAGTGGTCGCGCCGGGCGGCCAAGCGGCTAGCGATCAGGGCCTTGTCGCCGCGCAGATACACCAGGCGCACATCGGCCCGGCCGTCGATGATGATGTCGCGATAGGCGCGCTTCAGGGCCGAGGTCGTGACGACTCCGGATAGGCCGGCGCCGCGCCAGCCGTCGATCACCGCCGCGATGGCGCGCAGCCAGGGCCAGCGGTCGGCATCGGTGAGCGGCGTGCCGCCGGCCATTTTGGCGACATTCGCGGGCGGGTGCAGCGCGTCGCCTTCCTGGTAGCGCCAGCCCAGACGGGCCGCGAGCAGCGCGCCGATGGTGGTCTTGCCGACGCCCGCGACGCCCATCACCACGACCACTGTCACCGGGCGAGGACCCGCACCGTGCCGTCATCGGTGCCGATCAGCACCTGCTCCACCGGCAGCAGGAACAGCCCGGTCTCGATCACGCCGGCGATGGCGCGCAGCTGGCGGTCGAGCGTGAACGGGTCGCGGATGAGGCCGAAGCCCATGCAATCCAGGATGAAATGCCCGCCATCGGTCTCGAACGGCGTGCCGTCGGCGTCGCAGCGCAAGGCCGGCGCGCCGCCGAGCTCGGCGATGCGACGCGCGCTGGCGGCCTGGCCGAAGCGGTCGACCTCAACCGGCAGGCGTCCGCGCTGGCCCAGGCGCGCCACCAGCTTCGACGCGTCGGCGACCACGACGAAACGGCGGCCGGATTGGGCGACGATCTTCTCGCGCAGCAAGGCGCCGCCGAAGCCTTTCACTAGCCGCAGCGTGCCGGTCTCGATCTCGTCGGCGCCGTCCATGACCAGGTCGACCGGGGTAGCGTCCGGCTCGGCCACCGTGATGCCGTGGGTGAGCGCCAGTGCTTCGGTTTCCGTCGAAGTGGGGATGCCGACGATGCGCAGGCCCTCGCTGTGGACGCGATGCGCAAGTGCCGTGATGGCGTGCCGCATCGTGCTGCCGCTGCCCAGGCCGACCAGCATGCCGTCCTGCACCAGGGTTGCGGCGGCCCGGCCGGCGGCGCGCTTGGCGGGTTCCGTCATCTTTTCGGTCTTTCAACATGGCCGCCGAACCCCAGGCGCATCGCCGACAGCATCTTCTCGGCAAAGGTGTGCTGCTGGCGCGAGCGGAAGCGTGTGAACAGCGCGGCGGCCAGCACGTCGGCGGGCACGGCTTCCTCGATCGCGGCCTCGATGGTCCAGCGGCCCTCGCCGGAATCCTCGACATGCCCGGAGAAGGCTTGCAGCCTCTCGTCGCGGGCCAGTGCCTCGGCGGAAAGGTCGAGCAGCCAGGAGGTGACGACGCTGCCGCGTCGCCAGACCTCGGCGATGTCGGCCAGATCGAGATCGAAGCGCTCGGTTTCCGGCAGCGTCTCGGAGGCGCGGTTGCGCAGGATGTCGAAGCCCTCGGCCATCGCCTGCATCATGCCGTATTCGATGCCGTTATGGATCATCTTCACGAAGTGTCCCGCGCCCGAGGGCCCGGCGTGGAGATACCCCTGCTCCACGCGCGGGTCGCGGCCGTCGCGGTCTTGCGTGCGGGGGATGTTGCCGGCGCCGGGGGCCAGGGCGGCGAAGATCGGGTCCAGGAACTCGAACGCCGCGGTGTCGCCGCCGACCATCAGGCAATAGCCGCGCTCCAGCCCCCAGACGCCGCCGGAGGTGCCGACATCCATGTAGCGGATGCCCTTGGCCGCGAGCATGCGCGCGCGGCGGATATCGTCCTTGTAGTAGGTGTTGCCGCCATCGATCAGGATGTCGTCCGGCTGCATCAGCTCGCCCAGTGCGGCGACCGTCTGCTCGGTGATCTTGCCGGCCGGCAGCATCACCCAGACGGCGCGCGGCCGCTGGTCGAGCCTGTGCACCAGGTCGGCGAGCGATCCGGCCACCACGGCGCCTTCGGATGCCAGCGCCTCCGCCGCGTGCGGATCGGAATCGTAGACCACGCAGGAATGTCCCGCGCGCATCAGCCGGCGCACGATGTTGGCGCCCATCCGCCCCAGGCCGATCATGCCGAGTTGCATTCGCCTTCTTCCCCTTCACTCCGCCAGGCAGCTCAGGCCGCCGTCCACCGGCAGGCACACGCCGGTGATATACGCTGCATCGTCGGAGGCGAGAAACACCGCCGCGCGCGCCACGTCCCACGCATCGCCCATGCGGCCCATCGGGCTCATGGCGTTGCGGGCGCGCAGCATCTCCTCCGTCGATCGATACTGGCCGGAGAGCTGGGCGTGCATCAGCGGCGTGTCCATCACGCCCGGCATGATCACGTTGGCGCGGATGCCGTCTTTCGCATAGCGCACCGCCAGCGCCCGGGTGAAATGGTTCAGCCCGGCCTTCGAGGCGTAGTAGGAAAAATACGGGTAGCGGTTGATCACGGCACCGGCCAGGGACGAGATGTTGACGATGGCGCCGCGTCACTGCCGTTGCATCACCGGCACCACCTGCCGGCAGGTGAGGAACACGCCGGTCAGGTTCACGTCCATCACGCGGTGCCAGCGTTCCTCGGTGATCGCCTCCAGGTCGCCCATGTCGGTGATGCCGACATTGTTGTGCAGGATGTCGATCGCGCCGAAGCGGGCGACCGTCTCCTCGACGGCGGCGACGACGTCGCCGGCCCTGGTGACGTCGCAGGCGAGCGCCACGGCCTGGCAGTCTTCGCCCGCGATGATAGCGGCGGTGTCCTGTGCCGCCGCCATGTTGATATCCACGGCCACCACGCGGGCGCCTTCGCGGCCATACTGCACAGCGGCCGCCTTGCCGTTGCCCCAGCCGGGGCCGGATGACCCCGCGCCGAATACCAGTGCGACGCGACCGGAGAGTCTCATCACAGGCTGCCGGCTGCGGTCGGACATGGCCGTTCCTCCGTTTCCCGTTCAGGCGACGCGATCGCCCTTCCTGACCTGCACGGCGCGGTTGTCCACGGCCGGCAGCATCCTCGCGGAGTCGCGCGTCACCACCAGGTCGATGACGGTCGGCCCCTCGCTGCCGAGGCCGGTGGCCAGCGCCGCGGCGAGCGCATCCGGCCGCTCGACCCGGATGCCGCGGCAGCCCGGTGCCGTGGCGACGCCGGTGTAGTTCGTCTCCGCGAGGTCGGAGGCGTGGTAGGCGCCGGCGCCGGAGATTGCCGACCACGCCCGCCGCCACCGCCTCCTGCCCGATCGAGGGATGGACGGCGCCCAGCACGCGCTCGTCGGCCAGCCCGCGCAGCGCCGTCTGTTCCAGCGCGCGGATGTGCCACATCAGGCGATACTGTTCGCGCAGGGCCGCGACATCGACGTTGCGGGTGCTGTCGTCAGCCGGCATGCACGTCTCCTCGATCGGATCGTGGCTCGGTCTCTGTTCGGGCGGGTGCCTGGTTGCTAGCACGGCATCCGAAACGACGTCCATGCAGGGGGGAACACGATGACGCAGGTGCCGGCGATCGCGGCGCCCACAGTCACCAGGCTGCCGGCAGGCAGCCGGGGGGCCGTGCTGGTCAGGGGATCGCATGGCGGGCTGGTCGGCGGCGACCCCGCGATGGCGCTGCGCGTGGACGGCATCGTCTCCGCCATCAACGCCGCCGCCGCCACGCTGGGCGCACGGGTTGGCGATCGCGCGCGCGACGTGCTGCTGGCATGGACCCGGTTGGCGAACCGAGGCTAGGCTCACTCCAATCAGACGGCCCGGCGAAACAAGGGGAGACCAGACCATGGACGCACCGGCCGATCCCGCCACCATCGATGGCTGGCATGCCCATGTCTACTACACCCCGGCGACCCGCGATCGCGCCGCCCAGCTGCGCGACTGGATCGGCGCCCGCTTCCCGGTGACGCTGGGCCGCTGGCACGAGGGGAAGGTCGGCCCGCACCCGCAGGCGATGTACCAGGTCGCCTTCCCGAACGCGGTGTTCGCCGATCTCGTTGCGTTCCTGTCGCTGAACCGCATGGGCCTCACCATCCTCGTGCACCCCAACACGAAGCGCGAACGCGACGACCACCTGATCCATGCGTTGTGGCTCGGCGGCATTCTGCCGCTGGACGCCAGCGTGCTGCGCGAACAGAAGGACGACTGACATGGCGCCATCCGCCGCCCCCGAAATCGAGTGGCGCAAGCTGCGCGCCGACCAGTTGCGCGAGCTGGCGCAGAGCGACGCCGTCGTCATCGTTCCCGTCGGCGCGCTGGAACAGCACGGGCCGCATCTGCCGGTGGAAGTCGACTCCATGCTCGGCGAGCAGGTGGCCCTGCGCACCGCGCGCGCAATGGCCGCGAAAGGCGAACCCGTCGTCGTGCTGCCGATGCTGTGGACCGGCATTTCCGAGCATCACATGAGCTTCGGCGGCACCGTCTCGCTCGACCTGCCCACCTTCTCCGCCGTGATCGAGGGCATCTGCAAGTCCCTCGCCCGCCACGGCTTTCGCCGCATCGCGCTGCTGAATGCCCATGGCGGCAACGAGAACGGCCTGCGCTGCATCACCGACGAGCTGACGCCGAAGCTGCGCCTGCCCATCGTCCAGCTCACCTACTGGAATGCCGCCGCCGAGCCGATCGCCGCGATCCTGGAAACCCAGGCCAGCATCGGCCACGCCTGCGAGGCCGAGACCGCGATGATGATGGCGGTGCGGCCCGAGCTGGTGGCGACGGACCGCATCGCCATGGCCAAGGCCAACAGCACGCCCGATGTGTCCGACATCGTCGGCGGCGGCGTGTATCGCTGGCGCACCATCGGCGCCATGTCGTCCTCGGGCGTGGTCGGAAACCCCGAGGCGGCAAGCCCCGAGAAAGGCAACCGCCTGTTCGATGCGATAGCGGCGACGCTCGCCGACAAGCTGTGCAACGCCGAACTGTGGGCCCTGCCCTGGGACGCCGAGCGGCTGGCATAGGGCACGCGGGCATCCTGGTCGGCGAGAGGGAGCGGACCCCGTGAACGATGCATCGGACACGCTGCTTCTGGAAACGGCCGAACGGCTGTTCCGGGACACTGTCTCTCCGCCGGTCCTGGCGGCGGCCGAACGCGGCGAATTCCCGCACGCCGCCTGGGCCGCGCTGGCGCAGGCCGGGCTGCACCGCGCCCTGGTGCCGGAAGGCGCGGGCGGGTTCGGCGTGCCGGTGATCGAGGCGCTGGGCCTGCTCCGCGTCGCCGGCCGGCACGCGCTGCCGTTGCCGCTGGCGGAGACCATGCTGGCGGGATGGCTGCTGTCCGGCGCCGGGCTGGCGGTGCCGGATGGTCCTCTCTCGGTTGCCGCTTCGCCCACGCTGACGCTGCGGCGCCAGGGCGATCGCTGGAATCTGCACGGCGCCGCACCCGCGGTGGCGTGGGGCCGTGACGCGGCATCCCTCGCCGTGCTCGCGGACGTGGACGGGCAAGCCTTCGTCGCCCTGCTGCCGTCCGGCGCCTGGACGGCCGCGCCGGGGCAGAACATCGCCCGTGAACCGCGCGACGCCATCGGCATCGACACGCTCCTGCCGGCCGGGGCCGTCGCCGCGTCGGGCATCGGTCCGGTCCAGTTGTGGGCGGCGGGTGCGGCCATGCGCTGCCTCATGATCGCCGGCGCACTGGAGCGCATCACCGCCATGACGGTGCAATACGCCCAGGACCGCGTGCAGTTCGGCCGCCCGATCGGCCGCTTCCAGGCGGTGCAGCACAACCTGGCCATTCTTGCCAGCCAGACCGCCGCCGCCATCGCCGCCGGCGACATCGCCGCCGAAGCCGTGGCCGACGGCATTCGCCTTCCCGCCATCGCCGCGGCCAAGGCCCGCGCCGGGGAGGCCGCCGGCGTCGGCGCCGGCATCGCCCACCAGGTGCACGGCGCGCTCGGCTTCTCCTACGAGCACAGCCTGCATTTCCTCACCAAGCGCCTGTGGGCCTGGCGCGACGAATACGGCGGCGAGGCCGCGTGGAGCCTGCTGCTCGGCCAACATCTCGCCGCCGCCGGGGCCGACCGCCTGTGGGCCGAAATCACCGCGATCTGACCGGGGAGACCATGTTCTCATTCACCTTCGCCCCGCCCCCGGCCGTGCCCGAAGCCGAGACCTTGCGCGCCGAAGTTCGCGCTTTCCTGGCCGCCGAACTGGCCGACCGCCCGGCCATCAAGCGCGCCGAAAGCTGGTCCGGCTTCGACGCCGCCTTCAGCCGCAAGGTGGGCCAGCGTGGCTGGATCGGCATGACCTTCCCGCGCGAATACGGCGGCCACGGCCGCAGCGCCCTGGAACGCTACGTGGTGCTGGAGGAAATGCTCGCCGCCGGCGCCCCCGTCGTCGGCCACTGGATCGCCGACCGGCAAAGCGGCCCGTCCATCCTGCGCTACGGCACCGAGGCGCAGAAGGCGTTCTTCCTGCCGCGCATCGCCCGCGGCGAGTGCTTCTTCTGCATTGGCATGAGCGAGCCGGATTCCGGCTCCGACCTCGCCTCCGTGCGCACCCGCGCGGTGCCGGCCGACGGCGGCTACGTGGTGAACGGCACCAAGCTGTGGACCAGCCAGGCGCATGAATCGCACTACATGATCCTGTTCTGCCGCACCGGCGGCAGCCCGGACGACCGCCAGGGCGGCACCAGCCAGTTCCTGGTGGACCTCACGCTCCCCGGCATCACCATCCGCCCCATCCACGCCCTCACCGGCGAGCACCATTTCAACGAGGTGATCTTCCAGGACGTGCTGCTGCCCGAGTCCGCCTTGCTGGGCACCCTCGGCCAGGGCTGGCAGCAGGTCACCGGCGAGCTGGCCTATGAGCGCAGCGGCCCGGAACGCTTCCTGTCATCGTTCACCCTGCTCGTCGAGCTGGTGCACGCCCTGGGCCCCGCCCCGTCCGAGCGCGCGGCGATCGCGCTTGGTCGCCTGGGCGCGCATCTGGTCACGCTGCGCCGCCTGTCGCGTTCCGTCGCCGGGATGCTGCAGGCCGGTGAAAACCCGGCGCTGCAAGCGGCCCTGGTGAAGGATCTCGGCGCGCTGGTGGAGCAGGAAATCCCCGACATCGCCCGCAGCCTGATCGCAACCGACCCGCCGACGCCCGAGATCGAACGGTTTTTGGCCGTGCTGAACTACACCACCCTGCACGCGCCCTCGTTCTCGCTGCGCGGCGGCACGCGGGAGATCCTGCGTGGGATCATCGCGCGCGGGCTTGGGTTACGGTGAAGGCCAGGGCTCTGCCCTGGACCCGCCAAAGGCCAGGGGCCTTTGGAAACCGTTACTTTCTTGGCTGCGTCAGCAGCCTTCAATTGAGATCCGATATCATTCGAGGGCTGCTGACGCAGCCAAGAAAGTCAAGGATTGTCAAGGCTTCTGCGCATCGCGCGAAGGCGCGCGACGGACTTGACTGGGGTCCAGGGGCAAAGCCCCTGGCCTTATGTTTAAGCCTTTCGGATCATAAGGAAACGCAAATGCCCGACCCCATTCTCTACGAGCAGGATGGCCCGATCGTCACGATCACGCTCAACCGCCCGGAGATGCGCAATCCGATTTCCGAGGCTGGGATGATCGATGGGTTGGTGGCGTTCCTTGAGCGGCTGGGCGCCGACTCCGATGTGCGCTGCGCCATCCTCACCGGCGCCGGCAGTGCGTTTTCCTCCGGCGGCGACCTCAGGAAGATGCATGCGGCGCTGGATACGCGGGCGAACCAGCCGACGTTGACGCCGCGCTATTACACCCAGGGCATCCAGCGTATTCCGCTGGCGTTCCAGAAGCTGGATGTTCCCATCATCGCCGCCATCAACGGCCCGGCGATCGGTGCCGGCTGCGATCTGGCCTGCATGTGCGACATCCGCATCGCCGGCGAGAACGCGCGATTTGCCGAGAGCTTCGTGAAGGTGGGCATCATCCCCGGCGACGGCGGCGCCTGGCTGTTGCCGCGCGTGGTCGGCTTCTCGAAAGCCTGCGAGATGGCCTTCACCGGCGACGCCCTGAACGCGCAGGAGGCGCTGGCCTGCGGGCTCGTCTCGAAGGTGGTGCCGGACGCCGAATTGCTGCCTACCGCCCGCGCCATGGCCGCCCGTATCGCCGCCAACCCGCCGCAGGCCGTGCGCATGACGAAGCGGCTGATGGTGCAGGGGCGCGACATGAGCCTGCCGGCAGTGCTGGAAATGTCGGCGGCGCTGCAGGCGCTGGCGCACACCACGGCCGATCACCGCGAGGCCGTGACGGCGTTCCTGGAAAAGCGCCCCCCGGTCTTCACCGGACGTTGACGCCGTCACGTCCGGTTTAGGGGGCAGTTAAGATCGACGCCGCAGACTGGGGCCGGTGAAACATCTGCTGCTGCTGAGCGTCCTGTGTTGCGCACCCGCGGCGGCCCAACCCGCCGACTGCGCTTCTGTCCCGGTCGGGCCCGGGGTTCCGCTGGAAGTCTGGGTGGGCATCGACGGCCGACCAGGCTTGCCGCCGGGCGCGCGCGGGGCCGCGAAGCTGAACCTGGGTGAGCAGCCGATATACGGCACGGTCTGTCCAGGCCCGGCCGGTCCGCCGGAAGACGTCCTGCGCGGGCCGCCCGCCCCGAACGGACTGCTGCGCGGCGATGGCCCCCGCGACGTGCTGCGCAACGCGCCGACAGGGCGGGTAACGATCGAGACGGTCGTGCCGCGTTAGTTTCGCTCGCCCGCGCGCACCGGCGCCGGCAGCCGGTTCGCGGGTGGTGCCAATGGGCACACCCAGCGCGGCGAATAGGCGCAGGACGGGCAATACGAGAAATTGAAGTCCAGCACGATCCGTCCGTCCGCAGCGGCTCCGAGATCAGCCCCCTTGATCGTGTCCAGAAGATAGCGGCCGGCGCCGAATGTCTCGCGGCCACTGGTGGCGTCGGCGAATGGCAGGAAGACGCCGCCGCCATATCCGGTGATCCAGTACAGCGTCAGCTCGCGGCCCAGCGGCGCCAGCAGCCCGTCGGTGCGGGCGAACGGGCGCATGCGAACCGTCCCGTCCGCGCCCGCCGGAAATTCCTCGATCGCCGCATCGCCAATCGGCGCCATCCCCACCAGGAACCGCAACGACGGGTCATACGGAAAATACGCCAGACCCCCGAACGCCGCCCGCCGCTTGGCGTCGAGCGGCGTCTGCGGGTGCGTCGCGAACAGCCGGTCGCGCACATCGCGCCACTGCCGCCACGCCGCCGCGGGATCGGCGGCCGCGCGGATGTCGCCATACAGGTCCGACACCTGCCGGCGCCAGTCCCAGAGCTCCGCGAACGCCGTCACGCCAGATCCTCATAGCAGCACAATGCCACGCCCTCCCGCTGCAACGCCGCCCGCACATCAGGGCTGAGCAGCGCCGCCAGCTCGCCTTCGTGATCGTAGTCCGGCATCAGCGCATCGATCACCGGATCGCGGCCGGCGGCGGGGTGGAAATAGATCTCGCTGACGCCATCGGGAAGCTGCGGGATCAGATGCAGCAGGCGATCCGTGGTCATGTGCCCGGTCCAGGCCAGGCCGAACACCGCGTCGTTCACCGCCATCCCCGCCCGCCGTGCCTGCCGGCGCAACAGGCCGCTCCATGTCCGCATGGCCCGCGCACCGACCGACGCGGGAACGCCGCAGCGCGCCATCACCTCCACCGGCTCCGCCGGCACCCGTATTGCGCGCAACCCGAACGCCCGGCCGATAGAGACCAGCAGGCTGCCCACCGTGGGGTGCAAATGCATGTGCTTGTGGGCATCCGCGTGATCCAGCACCAACCCCGTCGCCGCATAGGCCGCGAACTGCGCCCGGATCTCCGCCGCCAACTGCCGCCGCACCCGCGGGTGGAAGAAATACGAAACCCCCAGCCGCAGCTGGTCGGACGGAAACTGGCCGCGCGCATCCACCAGATCAGGAATCTCCGCCGGCGGCAGAATCGCCGGCCCCTCGATCACCACAAGGTGCAGGCCGACCCGCAGCCCCGGCAGGCGCTTCGCCCGCCGGACCGCGTCCGTCGCCGCGGGTGCGCCCACCATCAGCGAGGCAGAGGTCAGGATGCCGTCGCGATACGCCCGCTCGATGCCCTCGTTGACGGCCTCGGACAGGCCGAAGTCATCGGCCGAGACGATGGCGCGCTTCATCGCAGCCCCCGCCAAGGGGCGGAAGCCCCCCGGCCTTGCGTCCCGGTCAGGCGGCGTCGCGGTGCCGTTCGCGCAGGAACTGGAAGAATTCCACGCCTTCGCGCAGGCGGCGCTTCATCATCTGCGGGCTGCGGACCATTTCGCCGACGATGGCGGCGATCTTGGGCGCCCGGAAGTAGAAGCGCTTGTAGAACGTCTCCACCGAATCGAAGATCTCGGTGTGCGACAGATGCGGGTAGTGCAGCGGCGCGATCTGAATGCCGTGATCGTCGATCAGCTCGGCGTTGTCCGCGTCCAGCCACCCGTTCTCGACCGCCTGCTTGTGCAGGAAGGTGCCGGGATAGGGTGCGGCGAGCGACACCTGCATCGTATGCGGGTTGATCTCGGTCGCGAACCGGATGGTTTCCTCGATCGTCTCCTTGGTCTCGCCGGGCAGGCCCAGGATGAAGGTGCCGTGGATCTTGATGCCGAGCTCGTGGCAGTCCTTGGTGAACTTCTTGGCGACCTCGATGCGCATGCCCTTCTTGATGTTGTGAAGGATCTGCTGGTTGCCGCTTTCGTAGCCCACCAGCAGCAGGCGCAGGCCGTTGTCGCGCAGCACCTTCAGCGTCTCGCGGGGCACGTTGGCCTTGGCGTTGCACGACCAGGTGACGCCCATCTTGCCGAGCTCCTTCGCGATCGCCTCGGCGCGCGGCAGGTTGTCGGTGAAGGTGTCGTCGTCGAAGAAGACTTCCCGCACCTGCGGGAAATACTGGCGCGCCAGCCGGATCTCCTCGGCCACGTGGCCGGGGCTGCGGACGCGGTAGTTGTGGCCGCCCACGGTCTGCGGCCACAGGCAGAAGGTGCAGCGGCTCTTGCAGCCCCGGCCCGTGTACAGCGAGACGTAGGGGTGCATGAGGTAGCCGATGAAGTAGTCCTCGATCCGCAGGTCGCGCTTGTAGACCTCGGTGACGAAGGGAAGCTGGTCCATGTCCTCGAGGATGGCGCGGTCCTTGTTGTGGACCACGACGCCCTCGCTGTTGCGGTAGCTGATGCCGTCGACGGCGGCGAAGTCCCGGCCCTCGGCGATCTCCTTGATGGTGAAGTCGAACTCGTTGCGCGCCACGAAATCGATCGGCGCGCCCTTCAGCAGGCTCTCCTGCGGCTGCACCGCCACCTTGGCGCCGACCATGCCGATCTTCAGCCCGGGATTCGCGTCCTTCAGCGCCTGCGCCACCCGCACGTCGGAGGCGAACGACGGCGTGGAGGTATGGATCACGCACAGCTCGTGACGGCGGGCTTCCTGCACCACCGTGTCCATGCCGATGCGCGCCGGCGGCGCGTCGATCAGCTTGCTGCCGGGCACCAGGGCGGCGGGCTGGGCCAGCCAGGTCGGGAACCAGAAGCTCTTGATCTCCCGCTTGGCCTGGTAGCGCGAGCCGGCGCCGCCGTCGAACCCGTCGAACGAAGGAGGCTGCAGGAACAGGGTCTTCATCATCGCTTTGATCCCTTAGGTGGCCGGCGCTCGGCCATGGGGGTTGGCTTGGGTCGGGACTCCGGCTTCGGCGCTGCCGCGACCGGTGTGCATGACTTGACCGCGCCATTCAACCCGGTCGCTGCCGTAGCTGACCAGGATGACGGTGATCGACATGAGGTCGCGCAACGGGAAAAGCCAGATCGGCGCGGTTGTTGCAAGCACGGATTTCGTGAGGCCCAAGGTCCGGTCGATGGCCCGCGCCGTGGCCGCCCGGACCGCCCAGACACCCAGGAACAGCGCCACCGCAAGGGCGTCGCCGCCGGCGAGCGCCATGGCCAGAACCGCCCAGAACAGCGGATACTGCAACGCCGACAAGGTGAATTCGGCGGGCACCAGGGCCAGGATGGTGCGGGCCCAGCGCAATTCGTGGCGGAACAGCGCACGCAGCGACGCCTCCGGCACGGTGGTGGACACCACGGTCGCGGCCAGGCGCACCGCCAGGCCCTGCTGCTGCACCAGGCGGCCCAGCATGTGGTCGTCGGCCAGATAGTCGGCGAGCGCTTCGAGCCCGCCGACCGACGCCAGCACCTCGCGCCGCAGCGCCATGGTGGCGCCCAGGCAGTCCTGGCGACCGAGCCGGCGCGCCAGCAGCGCTCCGGGCAGGAAGCTGTGGTTGATCCAGCTCGCGCCCAGCGCGCCGGCCACCGTCGGCGTCGCGGCCACCCCGGCATACAGGGTGGTGACCAGCCCCGTGCCGGGAACGGCGAGGCTGCGCACGATCTGCTCCAGGTAATCGGGCGCGCAATGCACGTCGCTGTCGGCGATCACCAGCACGTCGTGTCGCGCCGCCGGCAGCATGTTGATGAGATTGCTCACCTTGTGGTTGGACCCATGCGCCGCGGGGTCCACCACCACGGCGATGTCGCGGCCGGGGAATCGGGCGCGCAGACGCTCGACGACCGCGAGTGCGGAGTCCGCCGGGTTCTGCACGCCGAACACGATCTGGTAGTCCGGGTAGTCCTGGGCGCACAGGCTCGCCAACGCCTGCTCCAGCATCGGCTCGTCGCCGTGCAGCGGCTTGAGCACGGTTACCGCTGGACGCTCGCCTGGCGGCAGGTCGGGGGTGCGCCGGAACCGGCGCGCGGCCAGCCAGCCGGCCACCGCCTGACCGGCGCCGACGCCGGCGAGCAGGGCCGCGGGGATGGCGAGCAGGCTCATGCCCGCGGGCGCTACGACTTCGCGCCGATGGCCAGGGTGGCCACCTTGTCGCGCAACGACGCGATCAGCAACGTAGGGTCGCCGCCAGTGAGCAGCGAGCGGAAATCCGAGCGCTGCACCGCCACCCGACTGATCGATCCGTCCAGCAGGATGTCGATGACCTTCCAGGCGTCGCCGTTCTGACGCATCACATAGTCCAGCCGGGCCGGGTCGCCGCTGCGCGGAACCATTCGGGTCTGCACCACCTCGTCGGACCCGACCCTGCGCAGCTCCGGCAGGATCTCGAAGGTTTGGCCGTCATAGGAGTCGAAATTGGCCGCCCAGCTGGCCACGGTGAACTGGGTGAACACGTCCAGCAGCTGTTCCTGCTGCGGCGGCCGGAACGACGCCCAGCGCGGCCCGACCGAGCTCTGCAGGATCTGCGGCAGGTCGAACACCCGTTCGACCACCGGCTGCAGCATCTGCAGGCGGGCCGTGAAAGGGGTGCCCCGCCCCGCGCGCATGATCGCCAGCAGCGCGTCGTTCAGGGCGGCGACCGGCGTCACCGACGGCGGCAGCTCGGCACGCGCCGCTGCCGGCGCCAGCAAGGCCAGCGCCAGGAATCCGCGGCGCCTCATCGCACGGGCACCAGTCTGGCGCGCGCCTCGCCCAGGCAGCCGGTCACGGTGGCGACGATGTCCTTGGCGGTGAGGCCGACCTCGACGATCTGCTTCGCCGGGCTGTCATGGTCGATGAAGCGGTCGGGCAGCACCATCGGGCGGATCTTCAGGCCGCCGTCGAGCAGCCCCTTCCAGGCCAGATGCTGCATCACCGCCGCCGCGAAGCCGCCGACGCTGCCTTCCTCGATCGTCACCAGCACCTCGTGGTGGCGCGCCAGCTGCTCGATCAGCGCCGTGTCCAGCGGCTTGGCGAAGCGCGCGTCCGCCACCGTCGCCGGCAGGCCGCGCGCCGCCAGCTCGTCAGCCGCGCGCATCGCCTCCGCCAGCCGCGTGCCCAGCGACAGGATCGCCACCGTCCCGCCCTCGCGCAGCACCCGCCCGCGCCCGATCGGCAGTATTTCGGCCCGCTCCGGCAACGCGATCCCGGTGCCCTCGCCGCGCGGATAGCGCACCGCGCTCGGCCCGCCGTCGATCGCCGCCGCCGTCGCCACCATGTGCACCAGCTCCGCCTCGTCCGCCGGCGCCATGATCACCATCCCCGGCAGGCAGCCCAGATACGCCAGGTCGAAGCTGCCGGCATGCGTCGCCCCGTCCGCCCCCACCAGCCCGGCCCGGTCGATGGCGAAGCGCACCGGCAGCGACTGGATCGCCACGTCGTGCACCACCTGGTCGTAGGCGCGCTGCAGGAACGTGCTGTAGATGGCGCAGAACGGCTTGATCCCCTCGGTCGCCAGCCCGGCCGCGAAGGTCACCGCGTGCTGCTCGGCGATGCCGACGTCGAAGCAGCGGCTGGGGAACCGCTTGGCGAACCGGTCGAGCCCGGTCCCCGACGGCATCGCCGCCGTCACCGCCACGATCGCCGGGTCCCGCTCGGCCTGGGCGATCAGCGCGTCGGCGAACACCCGCGTGTAGGTCGGCGGGCCCGGCGGCGCCTTCGCCTGCTCGCCGGTGATCACGTTGAATTTG